>CAWJDC010000003.1:0-718239 GCA_963841575.1 uncultured Alphaproteobacteria bacterium | reverse complement strand
GTCGTATCGCTCTTGCGGCGTCATCGGAGCCGTGGCCGGTATTCCTGATCCAGTTGGCGCCGGTCGGCGTGGTGCAACCCGGTGCAGGACGCAATGATTTTCCCTCTGTCGATGATCTTGTCGAGCAGGCCCCGGATGGCTTCGTTGTATTCAGTCAAGACGGCGTCATTCGGAAGGCCAATCAGGCATTTCTCGATCTCATCCAAGTCACGTCGAAAAGCCTGGTTATCGGTGAGCGGCTGTCGCGCTGGCTGTGGCGGCCCGGTGCGGACCTTGCAGTTCTGGTGTCGCACATCAATCGCAACAGGGTCGTGCGCATGTTCTCGACCATCATCCATAGCGAACTTGGAGTGGAGACCGAGGTCGAGATTTCTGCGGCGGGCGACCGCGAGACGGATTCCCAGACGATCGCAGGCGTGCTGCGCGATGTGAGCCGTAGGCTGCAGCCCTCAGGCGGCAATAACACGCTCGGCGCGGCATTGAGTTCCATCAGCGAGCAGGTCGGAAAGACGCCGCTACGAAAGCTCGTCCGCAACACTGTGGGCGTCGTAGAACAGCATTATGTGAAGGCGGCCCTCGAATTGGCGAATAACAACAGGACCGCCGCCGCGGAAATCCTCGGGCTGAGCCGTCAAAGCCTTTACGCGAAGCTCAATCGCTACGGATTGGAAGGAGACGAGGACTAGCGATCAAAAGTGATTGATTCCGGGAGGATCGCACTTGGCCTCACGTCCTTTGCCGATGCCCCCCTTCGGGCAGGCTGATCTTTCGAACTGCGAGCGGGAACGATTCAGCTCCCCGGTTCGATTCAACCACACGGCGCCCTCTTGGTCGTGCGTGAATCCGACTATTCCGTCATTCAAGCCAGCACGAACGCGTCTGCCTTTCTCCGTCTCGATGGCGATGTTATTGGACGGAAGCTGGAGCAGATTCCTGGCAACTTATGCGAGCGCATAAGACCGCATCTCAGCGGGCCACAGCTCACGATCCCCATCGCGGTGCGCTGCCGGATCGGCGCTCCCGGGCGAGACTATGATGGACTTCTGCACCGCCCGCCCGAAGGTGGCTTGATCGTTGAGCTTGAACCCGCGGGACCGCCGGTCGATCTGTCGCGACATGTCGAGAGCGCCGTTCAGACAATCCTCGGCGCTGCGTCGCTGCGCGTCTTGTGCGATGAGACCGCTCGAATCTTCGAGGATTTGACGGGCTACGATCGCGTCATGGTTTACCGCTTCGACGATGAGGGACACGGCGAGGTTTTTTCAGAACAGCGCAAACCGGAGCTCGAAGCCTATCTCGGCAACCGTTACCCTGCTTCCGATATTCCCCAAATTGCCCGGCGACTGTATGAAAGAAACCGCGTCCGTCTCCTGGTCGACGTTGAATATGCACCCGCACCTCTCACGCCGCGGCTGTCTCCGCTGAGCGGGCGCGACCTCGACATGTCGCTCTGCTTCCTACGCAGCATGTCTCCCATCCACATGCAGTATCTCAAGAACATGGGCGTGTGCGCCACACTCGTTGTGTCGCTCATAGTCAGCGGCCGTCTGTGGGGCTTGATTGCCTGCCATCATTATGTGCCGCGCTTCGTGCATTTCGAGATCCGCGCGGTCTGTGAGTTGCTGGCCGAAGCAGTCGGCACGCGCATCGCCGCCCTCGAGAGTTTCATGCAGGCGCAGTCCGAGCTGATCGTCCGCCGCATCGAGCAGCGCATGATCGAGGCCATTGCGCGCGACGGTGATTGGCGAAGCGCCCTGTTCGACGGCGCGCAGTCGCTGCTGCAGCCACTCGGAGCGACCGGCGCCGCCCTGTTCTACGATGGTCAAGTGTTCAGCGCCGGCGAGGTTCCGGGCACTCAAGAGATACGCGCGATTGCGGCCTGGCTCGATAAGAAGCCGTCCGCACCGGTAATCTCGACGGCCTCGCTTGGCCTTGAAGATGAGGAGTTTGCTTCGATCATCGGTGTCGCGAGCGGCCTTGTTGCAACGCCGCTGTCGAGCGCCCAAGGCGACTATCTGCTCTGGTTTCGCCCAGAACGAATTCGCACCGTGACATGGGGCGGCGACCCATTTAAGCCCGTCATCATCGGCAATGATCCGTCCGAGCTCTCGCCCCGTCGCTCTTTCGCGCAGTGGCATCAAATGGTCGAGGGCACGTCCGACCCCTGGACGCCGTCGGACCTTACAGCAGCGCGCCTCATTGGCGATTCGGTCGCCGATGTCGCGCTCCAGTTTCGTTCGGTGGGAATGCTGATCGCGCAGGATCAGCTCGAAAACGTCAGCCAGCAGGTTCGCCGGTCGGATCAGCCGGTCGTTGTCGCGGACACTAACGGGCGCATTCTGCTGACCAACGAGGCATTCGAACGCCTGATGCGCCCGGGCCATCCACATCTAACTCGTCTCGATGACCTTCCACAGTTCTTCGCAGAGCCTGTCGATTTCCGGACCAACCTGTGGCGCGTTCTGAAAGAGCGCCGTGCTTGGCGTGGCGAGGTAAGCCTCAAAACCGATGCCGGGGCGACGCAGGTCCTCATGGTGCGGGCCGATCCCGTACTCTCGACTCCCGAGTGGGTACTCGGCTTTGTGCTCCTGTTCACGGATGTGACCGAGCGCAAGACCATCGAGACCGCGCGGCGCGGGTTCCAGGAAGGTTTCATCGAGCGGCCCCTCGTCGCCGGCGTCGGGCTGGATTCCAACGATCATCTGATTTACCAGAATTTGCTGTCGTCGATCGTCGAGAATGCCCAGCTCGCGGCACTGGAAATTACATACGGAGCCGACACCGTTCAAATGAAAGAAATGCTCGACAGCGTACGGACATCCGTGACACGCAGCTCCGAATTGCTGCAACATTTGATATGGCACGCAAGCCGCACAGCCAATGGGCCGGACAAGAAGTCCTGACCAAAGAGTATCGCGGTGCGGAATCGACACGCGGAGAGCCGCTCTCCGTCACGGGGCAAGGAATGACTTGACCGGTGGCAAGGACAGGGCGGGCGCTTCCTCTTGCGGCACGTGTCCCAAACCTGGAAACGATACGAGCCTGGCATTGGGCAGGTCGCGGATATAATCGGCGGCGTTGCTGAACGGAATCAACGCGTCCTTCTCGCCCCAGATCAGCAAGGTCGGCGCCCTTATGCTTCGCAGCTGCGGTTCCGGATCCTCCAGCACAGTCTGCTGCATCCGCTCGATCATCGCACCGCGAACGCCCGGCGCCAGCATAAGATCGTAGTAGCGATTCACCGTCGCGTCCGTCAGAGCCGCCGCGTTGCCATAAGCGGATACGAGATTCATGCGGACGAGCGCTTTGGGCAAAACATAGCGCATCAGCTTGATCGTCGCCGGGATGGAGGGCTTTTGGCCGTAAGCGAAGCCCGCGCTTGCAAAGCCGTCCGGCGAAATCAGCACCAGCTTCGTGACTCGCCGTGGATAACGAGCGGCAAATTCCCAAGCAATGCGGCCGCCGATCGAATTGCCGATCAAGCTCGCTTGCGCCACACCGCGTTGATCCATCAAGGCGGCGAGCAATGCCATCGTTCGGGCATCGCTGTAGTCGCCCGTGGTATCCGGCTCTGACAAGCCCGAGCCCGGCAGGTCGAAACGAATGACGCGGTGCTCGCTTTGAAGTGCCTCTGCCCAAGGCTCCCAGGTTTGCAGGCTGGAGCCGAAGCCATGCAGCATGATGACGGCGGATGCATCTTTTGGTCCGCTATCGCGCACATGCAGGCGCGTGCCGAGAACTTCGACAATATCGCCGGGCGTATCGAGGTATTTAGCCTCTAAATCAGCGCGGCTTTTATCCGGCGTCCACAGCCAGATGCCGCCGCCGATCGCTGAAGCTATGAGCAATCCCACAATTGTCCGAGCCTTACGCAGCGGTCTTGCTCGCCTGTTGCACCGCTTCGGAGACCGCAATATTAAGTTCGAACGCTATCATCGCCTCGGCAACGACGGCATCGACGTCCGCGATCATCGTGGCACTACGGTTAAGGGCCTCGCGATAGTCCCGCTTGAATGCTTCGGTGTCGTCTATTTGCGGAAATTCGAAGAACGAGAGTTCCTGAGGCCGCAGCCCCGGCGAACGAGCGAGCAGTCGCTTGAGCACTTGGCCGCCGCTCAGATCGCCGAGATAGCGAGCGTAAGCATGCGCGATCAGGCCAGTGCCGTCGTCCTCGGCGGCGATGGCGACACGCTGGGCGTATTCTTCCCCGGCCGCCAGAAGCGGCAACGCGGTTTCCCATTCGGGTCCAACCAACGCCTTCAGATCGGATGCCAGCGCTGGGGCGCGATAGAGTTCGCGACGCGCCGCAGCGCTCACGGCGGGCGAGCGCCGGTGCGCTTCGAGCCCGCTCTCGAGGCAGCGATACGCCGGCAACAGATTGCGCAGCAACAGTCCATAGCCGTAACGACTTGCCTTGCCGCGCAGCACGTCGTTGACGATCCCCGAGCGCTCGGCCCGGGTGTGAAGCGCGTGCGTGCGCTCGCGCATGATGCCGGTTAGCGAGAGTGCTGCCGGCGGGTTTCCTGAATTGTCGGATGACTCGTCCGTCATCCGGCAGTCTTTATCACGTCGCAATGGACGCGGCCACGCGAGAGCCGCATCTATTGGGGTTGACTCGGCGCTGTCGGGCTCGGCGCGGCCGGACTTGGCGTTGACGGACTCGGCATTGACGGACTTGGCTCCGGCGGATTTGGCGCCATCTGGGCCGGCGGGGCTGCTGGTGGCGCCGTTGAGCCCGGTGACGGCTGTGCCGCGGCCGGCGCTGCTGTGGCTGAAGCCAGTTCGGGATAATCCTTCAGCAGGCTGGCCCCAAACAGCGGTTTGTAGACGCCTTGGTGGCAGGTCGCGCAGTTGACCTTCGGACCATCACCGAGCGGGCCAAGACGGTCGTGCGGGAACGTGCTGGCCAAGCCATCGAGGAAGTTGGTGTTGAGATCACGCACCATGCGAATACCGTAGTATGCCGTGACGCGATCTGGCGTGCTCTGCTCCCAGTCCGTGAAAGATCGGCTGCTGTGGCAGAACGTGCAGTTGACGCCCAGCGACTCCGAGATGTTGATCATGAGCGCATACGTCCACTCGGTCTGCTTGATCGAATGGCGATCGCCCTCGGGGAGCGCCGACGTTGAAACGACGCGCACGTCGTCGGCCTGATCAAAGAACGGCGTGAATGGATCGAATGGCAGCGACGTGTGGCCGTTCGCAGCGATCGGCCAGTTCTGATCGGTACGGTCGCCGTCAGAACCAGGTGCCGTCGGTGGCCCATCGTTCTTGAACCAGATGTTAGCGGGCACCGGCTGTCCGCGATGGCAGGTGAAACATGTAACGCCGACATCGGCGACGTGATTATGCCAGTTCCCGTTAATGTGCATCGTCATTTGCAACATGCGGCGGGCGACGACCTTCGTATAAAGCTTATCGGACGAAAGCGGTTCGCCATCGGCATGGCAATAAGCACAGCCTTGAACGGGCGCGACCCACGCTGTGATATCCGTCATGAGACGGATGAGCTCCGTGAAGTTCGACATCCTTAAGAACTTGAACGTTCTCGAAGGCCTGTCCGGCTTTTTGTCCCGACGCCTCCGGCTTTTCGGTGAACTGCGGCATCTGGTTTGAAGTTTGTTCGGCAGCGAGGTTCGCAGGATTGTAGACCTCAACCATTCCGGTGCCGCGATAGCCGCGCTGGATCATGTCGACAGGCGGGTGCTGGAACGTGCCGACTACGATGAACAGCGCAATGATGCCCAGTATCGCCAGCACGATCCGCGAACCGAAGGTTCCGAAGCTCATGGGTGGCCTCCCGTCAGCAGGGACGGATCAGTAACAGGTGGGAATATGTCGGGATAAGCCGGCGCAATGCCGTGCTTGACGCCCCAGAGGAACCAGTTGTCGACCACGGTTCCGGTCAGCAGAATGCCGATGCCGCCGCATAGCGGGCACAGCACCGCGAACCACCAGGCCCAGCGATGGATCGACTCCGCCGTCGCGTTGAAGCCCATGGTCCAGCGCCAGAACAGCGCCGCGCGCTCGAGCGCCGTTCCGCGATCGACGATCTGCTCGATTTCGCGCTCGCCGCCGTAGCGGCTCACCGCGAGGATGGTCGCGCCATGCATCGCGAACAGCAGCGCCGAACCATACAGGAACGCGATCGAGAGCATGTGGAACGGATTGTAGAACAGGTTGCCGTGGGTGATGGAAAAGTTGTTGGTCCAGTCGAGATGCGGGAAGATCCCGAACGGCACGGCTTCGCTGCAAATGCCCCATCAGCAGCGGACGGATGAAGCCCGAGCACGAGATAGAGCCAGATCGCCGAGGCGAACGCCCAGGAGACGTGCGTACCCATGCCGAGCGCGCGCGCGCGCCGATAGGTGCGGGTCCACCACAGCAGGATCGAGGTGGTGAGGAAGAAGCCGGCCATCAGCCACCATCCGCCTTCCTTCAGCGGCGGAAAGCTGATGCCGTATTCGTGGCCGGCTTCGGCGGGTCGAGCGAGAGCCACGGCAATTGCCGGACGAACTCGATCGGGTCTCCAGTTCACCGACGCCAACATGTTGAGACCGATGATCTCGATCGCGACGACGCCGACACATGATCGAAGCAAGGCCGGTGATAGCCGAGATAGATCGGGCCGACCTGGGCGTCGCCGAGTTTCCCGAGCCAATAGTTGAACCGGCCTTCGCCCGCTGCGGACCCAGGTCCCGGGCTGCAGCGGAATACCCGGATAGACAGGGCTGCGCACCTGCACCTGCGTGAAGAAGTTCTGATACTGGGCCATGACGAGATCTCTTTCTGATGACCGGACTTAGTTGGACGACCAGATCGGAAGATTGCGCCACCAGTTCCACCATTCGGACCAGGCGTTGCCTTCCGACCACAACGGACCGCTGATCACGATGCAGACGGCGCTGAGAAGCACGGCCGACAGCGCCAGGAACAATCCGAGCCGATGGATGCCGATGGTGCCGATCGAATAGCCGATGAGATCGCGGAAGATGGTGTTCTCGTGCTCGGGCGATCTTGACCGGCTCGCCCTTGTCGGGATTGGTCGACGACAGGATCAGGCCGCCATGCAGCGCCAGCGCCAGGCACGTCGTGAAGAAGAACGTGATGGCGATCATGTGCGCGGGATTGTAGTGGAAATTGCAGTAGGTGTAGCCGGTGTTCGACACCCAATCGAGATGGCTGAGATGATGCCGTAGGGGAAGCCGTAGCTCCATGAGCCCATCAAGACCGGCCGGATCACCACCAGCGTGAAGTAGGCGAGGATCGCGAAGCTGAACGCGAACGGCACATGATAGCCGATGCCGAGCTTGCGGCAGATTTCGACCTCGCGCAGCGCCCAGGAGACGAACGCGCCGAGAGCGCAGATGGTGACGATCTGCCAGATGCCGCCTTCCTGCAGCGGCGCGAAGCGCCAGCCCGTATTTGAGGTCGGGCGGGCGACGCTGATCTGCCAGAGATTCCAGGTCGGGCCGAGCGCCGCGCCCCACAGGATCATCGCGATCCCGACCAGCGAAAAGAACGCCGTCGTCATCCCGAAGAACCCGACATAGAACGGACCGACCCAGAAGTCGAACAGGTCGCCTCCGATCAGCGTTCCGCCGCGAACGCGATATTTTCTTTCAAAGCTGAGCATCGCCATCGATCGTTCCTCCGCGTGCGAAATCACCGTCGCTATTGTCGTCGTCGAGCAGGTAGCTACCGGAAGCGGACGAGGCCGGCCGCTCGATCCGGTCTCGTCCGTTCCGGTACGCAGTACGTCATGCCATCAGGACGGCATGCGGGGGGTGTATACGGCAGATGAATCTCTGCCGTCTTGGTCGCCCGCCTTGCGTGGACCGTCCAGCCAGTTGAACCGGTCGGTACTGAGCAGGATGAAGTGGATCACGATCGCCAGTCCGAACAGGAACGTGAAGAGCATGACCAACGCACGCCGCGGATCGAACAGAAGCCAAATTCGCCACATGTTTCTCTCTCCTTATGTCAGATAACGAGATGAGAAAGCGCTGGCGAAGTGCTGGATGCCGTCCATCGCCGCTTTGTAACCGCCGGGGCCCGGCAGCCACGGACGCCACATCCAGGCGAGGATGTGAGCCACCACCGCGATCAGCCACGAAGATGAAAGAAGCTCGTCATGAATATCGCGTGGAACTCCTTGGCTTCAGCTTCGGATAGCCCCGAGATGGAACCGTCCTTCATTTTCGGTATGTCCTCCTAGTGATGGCCTTGCGGCCGTTCGCCGCCCGAGCGTGGGCGACAGCGAATGCCGAATCTCCTGAGAACGGCAGTTTCCGCCCGGCACCGCCGGACGAAATCTCCGATTACATACCCATGAACGACGAAGCCACCATGAACGCGCGCCGCGCCGTCTGCGCTCCGCCGAAGATCACCTCGCGACGGCCCGAGTCAGCGAGGCTTGCCGTGCCGCGCCAAGGCATCACCCGCGTCAGCTGCCGCGCGCAGCAGAAACAACAGGTAGCAAGCGCCGAACATCAAGTCGCAACTCGATGTTCTGTTCGCGACGGACCTTCGATCGACGGCCGGTTCGGCATAGTCGGACATCGATTCTCCTCCCGATTGGGGTGTTCCGCATGGAATTGCGGAATCACCGGAACAAGATCGCTTCGATCATTCTCATGCCGCGCTGCCCATGCGTCAGAGCCGCGCGCGCGCTTGCGACACAATGCGGTGGTGACGCGCCCGTCGCCGGCGCGGCGCGCGCCGCTCTCGGCGGCATCGCGCAGCCGCTTGGCGGCGGAGATGCGCACCAGCACCGGCTGCGCCTCGAGCACTTCGTCGAGCAGCGCCTTGGCCTCGTCGCCCCAGAGCATCTCCTCGTGCAGCCGCGCCGGCGTCGGCTCGACCCGGTCGAGGTCGGCAGCGAGCGGCAGGATGTTGAACAGCGCATCGAACAGCGCGTTGCAGACTTCCTGCACCAGTAGGTCGCGCCGGCGTAGCCCATGAAGGGCGTGCCGGTATGGCGCCGGATGACCGCGCCCGGGAACGACGCCGGGATGTAGATCGCGCGGCGCGCCGGCCTCGGCCAGATACATCCGCTCGTTGTAGCTGCCGAACATGATCGAGCGGCGGCTTCTCGCGTACCGCCTGGCGCACCGCATCATTGTCCGGCTTCACGCCGGCCTTGCGCGCGAACGAGAAGGTGCACGGCAGGCCCATCTCCGTCTCGAGGAAATTGCGCACGCCGCGCGCATAGGTCTCGTTGGCGACGATGGCGAAGCTCGCGGTGCCGAAGAAGTCCTGCGTCACCGAGCGCCACAGGTCCCACAGCGGCTTGATCGTGGTGTGCTTCTCGCGCTCGATGAACGGCTCGGGATCGAGACCGAGCAGTTCGCCGAGCTTGCGCAGGAATTTTGTGGTCGAGTGCAGGCCGATCGGCGCCTGCAGATACGGCCGCTCCAGCGCCTCGCACAGCATGCGGCCGAATTCGCGGTACATGCAGACGTTGACGTCGGCGTTGACCAGTTTCGGCATGTCGGCGAGATGGCTGCCGAGCGGGAAACACCATGTTGACCTCGGCGCCGATGCCCTCGACCAGCCGGCGGATCTCGGCGAGGTCGGAGGGCATGTTGAAGGTGCCGTAGATCGGGCCGATGATGTTGACGCGCGGCTTGACGCCGTCCGCTCGCGGCTTGCGTTCCGGGAATCTTCTTCGACGCCGTATTCGTTCCACAGCCAGTACGATGCGCGCGGTCGGCGCTCTGCCATTGATCCTCGTCGATGGTGCGCGGCAGGAAGCGCTTGATGTTGGTGCCTTCGGGCGTCACGCCGCCACCGATCATCTCGGCGATCGAGCCGGTGACCACGACCGCCGGCAGGTCGGGATCGAGCGTCGCGGTGCGCGCGCTTCATCGCGCCTTCGGTGCCGGTCTGCCCGAGCTCTTCCTCGCCAAGCCCGGTGACCACGATCGGCAGCTCATGCGGCGGCAGCGCGTCGGTGTAGTGCAGCACCGAGGTGACCGGCAGGTTCTCGCAGCCGACCGGACCGTCGATGATGACCTGCATGCCCTTGATCGCGGTGAAGGCGTAGACCGCGCCCCAGTAGCCGCCGGCGCGATCGTGGTCGAGGACGAGCATCAGATCACTCCTCCTCGGCTTTGCGCTCTTTCGCCTGCGGCTTCGATCTGCTCGTTTGTATTTCTCCCGGAATGCGACATCGTCCTTCGGCGTTCTTCCCAGACGCCGGCGGCATGGCCCTCGCCGACGCCGCCGAAAAACTCCTTCATCTCGTCGAAGCGCGGCTTGATTGCCGAGCGCAGCGTTGATCGACCTGGGCCAGCGAGCCCGCGCCGGCGACGCCGAACAGCGGACGCGCCGAAATCAGATTGGTGAAATAGAGCGCCGGGATCGCCTTCGTCTTGGCCTTTCTGCACCACCGGCGTCGTGCCGATGGCGAGGTCGGGCTTGAACTCGTCGACCGCGGCGAGGTCCTGCTCGAGCGACGCGCGATACTGCACCCGGGCGCCCTTGGCTTCCAGCCATTCGCCGATCGGCATCGGACCAAGGCGTGCGCGGACAGGCGGTGCCGACATAGGGCACGTCGCGCGCCGCTCTCGATCAGCAGCCGCGCGACCAGCAGTTCCGACCCTTCGTAGCCCGACAGCGTGATCGCGCCCATCGATCGGCGTTCGCCGCCAAGCGCCGCCGGATCGTCGGCAAGGAACGGTTCTTGGCCGCATCGATCTTGTCGCGCGCCGACGTTGCACGCCATGCCGATCGATTCGAGCCAGGCCGCGGTGCCGTCGTGCCCGACCGGCGCCGAGCCGACGATCGTCGCGGCCCGCAGCAGTCGAACTCGCGGACGCACGCGGTGTAGAACGGATGGATCGCCGCAACGACGGCGACAGTCGAGCGCCGCATAGAGCTCTCGCCACTCGCGCGTCGGCACCACCGGCCCGGCGGCGAGGCCGAGCGGCTCGAGCATCATGCCGATGCCGACGGGATCGGCCGGAAACATCTCGCCCAGCAGCGTGACGGTCGGCCGCTCGCTCTTGCCGCCGCGCGGCGCCTGCACCGGACCCTGCTCCGCCTCCTTGCGGGCGTATTCGAGCATGCCGCCGGCCAGCACGTCCTTGGCCTCGGCGTGGGTCGGCACGCCGAAGCCCGGCACATCGATGCCGATGATCCGAACGCCGTTGATCTCCTTCGGCAGCAGCTGCAAGCGGCACGCCCGAGGCGGTCGGCACGCAGAGATTGGTGATGATGATGGCGTCGTAAAGCGCCGGGATCGGCGAGCTTGAAGACCGCCTCGCGGATGTCCTCGAACAGCTTGCCGGTGACCAGCGTCTCCGAATTGAACGGCACGTAGCCGACGGTGCGCCGCGCGCCGTAAAAATGCGACGTGAAGGTCAGGCCGTAGACGCAGCAGGCCGAGCCGGAAAGGATCGTCGCGGTGCGGCGCATGCGCAAGCCGACGCGCAGCGAGCCGAACGCCGGGCACATGCTTTGCGGCTGATCGTGCGGACCCGCCGGATAGTCGGCGGCATAACGCTCAAGCGTCTCGCTCTTGCCCGGCCGCCGCCGCGGCCTTGCGTAGTTCGTCCTTGCCGGCGTGACAGCCGAGGCCGTCGCTGCTGCGTCGCGGCGGCATTGATTGGCGCAGCGCCTTCAACCGACGACACCTGCGCATCATTCACCATTGGCGCTGAATCGACCGCGTCGTAGACGACCTCGGTGGTCGTACGATTTGGGCCGGCGTTCATGGCTGTCCAGACTCATGCGGGGTTTGCTCACGACGGCGTCGTAGATGACTTCGAGTGACGGCTTTTCGATGACGGCCTTGCCGCACATGTCCTCCATGCGTCGCCGGCTCGAGCACGACGCCGCGCCCGACGACTTCGCCCTTGAAAAGGCCAAGCAGGCCGTCCTGCGTCAGCGGTTTCGGACGCACCGGAGGCGCAAGCCCGACATTTTCCGCCAGTTGTTCGAACAGCGGCCCCCACTGACCGCCAGGGCGGCCGATGATCTCGTAGTTCGCGCTCTTGCGGCGGATGTCGTCGTCGGCCGGAATCGCCGCGAGCACCGGAATGCCGACTGCCTCGGCGAAAGCGGCGGCTTCGCCGGTGCCGTCATCCTTGTTGATGACCATGCCGGCAACGCCGACATTGCCGCCGAGCTTGCGGAAATATTCCACCGCCGAACAAACGTTGTTGGCGACGTAGAGCGATTGCAGGTCGTTCGATCCGACGACGATGACTTTCTGGCACATGTCGCGCGCGATCGGCAGACCGAAGCCGCCGCAGACGACGTCGCCAAGGAAATCGAGCAGAACGAAGTCGAAGCCCCAGTCATGGAAGCCGAGCTTTTCCAGAAGCTCGAAGCCATGGATGATGCCGCGACCGCCGCAGCCCCTGCCCGACTTCCGGGCCGCCGAGCTCCATCGCGAACACGCCGTCGCGCTTGAAGCAGACGTCGCCGATCTTGACTTCCTCGCCGGCGAATTTTTTCTTGGCCGACGTTTCGATGATGGTTGGGCAGGCGCGGCCGCCGAACAGCAGCGACGTCGTATCGCTCTTAGGATCGCAGCCGATCAGCAGAACCTTCTTGCCTTGCTGCGCCATCATGTAGGAGAGATTGGCGAGCGTGAAGCTCTTGCCGATGCCGCCCTTGCCGTAGATCGCGATGATCTGGGTTTCCTTCGTCACCTCGCCGGTGTGGACCGGATCGGGCTCGATTGCCGCCTCGGCTCGGAGCCGATCAGCCACGCTGATTTTTGCTAGGGCGTTCATGAGTAGGCACTCCAGTCGAGGACCATTTTGAGACAAGCCGGATCGTCAAACGCGACCCCGTAGGCCGCGGCGGCGTGGCGGGCCTGTTCGCGATGAGTGATGAGGCCATCGAGCGAGAGGCGGCCGGTTGCCACGAGCTCGCGCACCGCGACGAGGTCTGACTGCTGCCACTCCGCGGCAACGCGGATGCGCGCCTCGCGCATGAACGCGGGCGGAAACGAGAATGACAGCGGCTCGCTGTAAAAGCCCGCCAGGACAATCTCGCCGCCGGGCGCAAGCCGTGCAATGAGAGCATCGAGCAGTTGGGAATCGCCACTGACGTCGTAGATGACGCGGCAATTGCGGATCGGGTCGTCGGCCGGATCGAGCACCGTGTAACCCAGGGCACCGTCTGTGCGTTTGCGGTTGCTCTCCCAGACGACCGGCGCGTCGCCGCCGTTTGCGATCGTGAGACGCGCCAGCAGGCGTCCGAGCACACCATGGCCGACGATGCGTTCCGGCTTGGCGGCGCCAGGTGCTGCAAGCGCGTGATAAGCGGTCGCGGCGAGCGCCAGCAAAATCCCTTGCTCGCCCAGTTGCTCATCGATCGCGACAAGCCGCTGCGCTGCCACGACGACGCGCGAAGCGGTGGCGCCGAACAGGCCGCGGACTTCGCCGAAACATCGCGCCCCGGGCACAAACACGGTTTGCCCGACCTTGACGGCAGAATTGTCCGGCGCTTGCGCCACCCGCCCGACGGATTCGTAGCCAGGGACCAGGGGATATCCCATGCCCGGAAAGGGCGGCATGCGCCCCGACCACAACAGCCGCTCCGTACCGGTGCTGACTCCGCTCCAAGTAATATCGACGATGGCGTCGGAATCCGAGGGCGGGGTCAAATTCAGAGCGCGGAGCGTGAGCTGTTCCGGTTCGTTGAAGATGACGGCTGTGGCCTTCATGGGCCTCCCTCCAGCAGCGTCAAGCTTAGCTGACACCCAAGAGTGTCAGAATATATTGACTAAATGGAATGTCAATAAGGCTTCACGCCGATTTCGGGTTAGTGCACTGGACGAGCCACCAACGCGCTCGTCAGCATAGGCCGACGTGTGGCGAGCACACGGCCGCTATCGAAGCCCGTCTCTCGCAACAGCAGTGCGAGCTCATCCGCAGTTCGCGCCCGGCCGCTGCCCATGGCCATGAGGTAAAACCCAAAATAGGCATTCCCGATCACGTTGGTTTCGGCCGCGCCGGACATGGGTTCCGCGATCAACAATGCCCCGCCAGCCGGAATCACGCTGCGGACATTGCGCAGGAGAGCAACGACGTCGGCGTCGTCGTGGTCGTGCAGAACGCGCACGAGCGTGACGATGTCGGCGCCGCGCGGCAGCGACTGCGTGAAAAAATCACCGCAAGACACAGTTGTGCGGTGAGCGATGCCGGCGGCCGCGAGTCGCGTCCTTGCGAGATCTGCGACCGCGGGCAAGTCGTAAAGCATGAGTTGCAGGTTTGGCGCACGCTTCGCCGCCGCGATCAGAAACGTGCCTTCGCCGCCACCGACATCGAGCAAGCACTGATGTCGAGCGAACGGCCACGCATCGAGCACATCATCCGCGATCAGCATTTGTGACGCCGACATGAGCGTCGAGTATTCGGCGACTTGATCTGTAGTCAGCGCCTCCGGTCGCTCGGCGAGCGCGTATGGCCAATATTTCGATAGTGCCGTGCCCTGCTCTTGTCCGCGCAATAGCGCCACCGGATCGCGCAAGTCGTTGTAAAGCATAGCATGATGCTCAACCATCGCGGCGATCGCCGGATTGCCGCGCAGCGCCGCACCGAGCACGCCCAGACCGAACCGCCCGCGCCCGCGATGCTCGGCGAGACGCAGAGCTGCGGCTGCGTTGAGCAGTCGCGCGGTCGCCTTTGGCGTCAGCGACAGCCTACGGGCCAATTCCGCGACGGTTTGCGCCCGCTCCGCGAGGATGTCGAATAGACACAGCTCCACGCAGGCCAGCAGGACCTGCGAATAGACAAAGCCAGCGCACAGATCGAACAGCGTTTGTGCGCGTTTTTTCGCGATTCTTCGGGTTAGCGGAAAGCCGGCGGCCCAGCGCTGGAAGCGTTGATCCGCGAGCACACGATTGCGCCAAGCGAACCAGCGGTCACGCCAGGATAAATGCAGGTTGTCGTGCGCCATCTTCAGCGCAAACGGAACGTGCTTGCCGCTCGCCGGCATTATGCGGCGTATTGCGCGAGCTTTTTCGGCAGCAGCCGCTTGGCTTCAAGCAACATCAAAGATTCGAGATCCGCGGCCCCGGGGCAGTCGGGAATCGCGGCGATGGCTTCGCCGACAAGCTGCTCGAGCCGCCGCACGGCGCCGGCAAGGCCGACCTCGAGCACCACGTTCGGCCGGCCGAGCGCGGCATCGCGTCCTGTCGGCTTACCGATCTCTTCAGAGTCTCCGGCCGCGTCGCGGATATCATCCGCCGCCTGATACGCTTCGCCTAGCTTTTCCCCAAGGACCTCTCCACGGTTCACAATCGGCGCCGGCCGCTGCCGCGCCGGCAATCGAAGCCGCCGCGAACAGCGCGCCGGTCTTGGAGCGGTGATAGTGTGAAACGTCGACTTGCGACTCACATTCCCACGCTTGACCGGCGACGATGCCGAAAGGCACGCCGACCGAGCGCGACACCGTCATGAGCAGCAGCGCGAGCCGCTGCGGTTGATGAGAGAAGCGCCCGAGTGTCTGGAACGCCAGCACGATCAGTGCGTCGCCGGTGAGCACGGCGAGTGGTTCGCCGAAAGCGGCATGGACCGAGGGCCGACCGCGTCGCGTCGCCGCAGCGTCGAAACACGGAAGATCATCATGCACAAGCGAAGCGCAATGGAGAAGCTCGATCGAGGTGGCCGCAGCGTCGCTCAGCATCGGCTCGTCGTCGCCGCAAGCCGCCGCAACGGCAAGGCACAATCGCGGCCGGACCCGTGCTCCGCGCGGAAACACCGCGTGACGCATGGCAGCCCCCAGTCGCGGCGGGCAGCCTGGGACCTCAGCGCGGGCGATCGCCCCCTGCAGCGCCTGTTCAATCCGGTTCACGGCGTCCATGGCGGCCCCTCCAGTTGTCATATATATTTGTCACACCATAGTGTCATGTATTATAGACACATGGACCGAAAGCTCAATCATTTTCTGCATGAGGCAGACGAATGCCGACGGAACGGGTGGTCGTCGTCGGGGCCGGGATCGGCGGCTTGGTCGCCGCGCTGCTGCTTTCGGCCCGCGGCGTTGCGGTCACTGTGGTCGAACGAAGCGCCGAACCGGGCGGCAAGATGCGGCAAATCGAGATTGCCGGAACGCGTATCGACGCCGGCCCGACGGTGTTCACGATGCGGTCGGTGTTTGAGGAAATTTTCGCAGCGGCGGGGGCCACCCTCTCGGATTACGTCGCGCTGCGCCCGGCGGAAATCCTGGCGCGTCATGCATGGAGCGCGAACGAACGGCTCGATCTTTTTGCCAATATCGATCGGTCGGCGGACGCCATTGGCGTTTTCGCCGGCCCCTGCGAGGCGCAGGGCTATCGCGACTTCTGCTTACGCGCGCAACGTATCTACGAATTCGCTCGACCGGACTTTTATTCACGCGCCGCGCCCGAGCCTCAATGGGCTGGTCGCATCGTTCGGTTTGCGGCGCCTCGGCGACCTTTGGCAGATCAGCCCGTTCGTCAGTCTGTGGAATACGCTCGGCGAATACTTTCGCGACCCGCGCTTGCGCCAGTTGTTCGGCCGCTACGCGACGTATTGTGGATCTTCACCGTTTTTGGCGCCGGCGACTCTCATGCTTGTCGCACACGTGGAGCAAGAGGGCGTCTGGCTGATCGAGGGCGGCATGCATCGGCTCGCGCAAGCGCTTGCCGCGGTGACCGCGCGCGCCGGCGCAACGCTGCGATATCAGTCGGAAGCCCGCGAAGTCATCGTCAAGGCGGGATGTATTGCGGGCGTCGAACTCGCAAGCGGCGAGCGCATCGACGCCGACGCGGTGCTGATCAATGCCGATTCGGCCGCGGTCAGCGGCGGCCGGCTCGGGCAAGCCATTACCGGGGCATCGCCAGCGATCCCGCCCGCAGCGCGGTCACTCTCCGCGATCACCTGGGCGATGGTGGCGCCGACCAGCGGCTTTCCGCTCGTGCGGCACAACGTGTTTTTCTCCAATGATTATGCCGATGAATTCGAGCGCATTCGCAATGGCAGCCTGCCTGCGGAGCCGACGGTTTACGTGTGCGCGCAAAGCCGCGACGACACCGAAGATGCCACACTCAAATCACCCGAGGCGTTGCTCTGCCTTGTCAATGCACCGCCGTGCGGCGACGCAAAATCATTCCAACCAGCGGAGATCAACCAATGCGAGACGCGGACTTTCGCGCTGCTGGAGCGTTGTGGCCTGCACATCGAACGGCGGAGCGACAACACGGTGATGACAACACCACAGGACTTCGATCGGCTCTATCCGGCGACGGGCGGGGCGCTCTACGGGCCGGCGTCGCACGGGTGGATGGCGTCGTTCCGGAGGTCCGGCTCCCGCACGCGCGTGCGAGGTCTCTATCTGGCGGGGGGGAGTACACATCCGGGGCCGGGCGTGCCGATGGCGGCAATTTCAGGCCGCTTGGCAGCAGACGCGATGGTGGCGGATTTCGCTTCGACGCGCCAGTTACGCCCAGCGGATATGTCTGGTGGTATGTCGATGCGCTGAGCGCGGACGGCCAGCACGGCCTCACCATTATCGCTTTCATGGGCAGCGTGTTCTCACCCTATTACGCCTTCGCGCGCAGGCGCGGACCGGCCGACCCGCTCAATCACTGCGCGTTGAACGTCGCCCTGTACAGTAAAGGCAGCAAGCGCTGGGCCATGACAGAACGCGGGCGCGGCCAATTACGCCGTACTGCAACTTCGCTCGGGATCGGGCCGAGCATGATGGAGTGGAATGGTGATGCTCTAACAATCCGGATCGAAGAGATCGCGGCACCGTTTCCGTCGTCAGTCCGCGGCGTAGTGCGCGTCTACCCGAAAGCGCTCCCGGATCAAGCGTTCTGTCTCGATGGCGCCGGTCAGCATCGTTGGCAACCCCTGGCGCCTTGCGCGCATGTTGAAGTGCTCATGTCACAGCCGCGACTGCGCTGGCACGGCTCAGGCTATGTCGACGGCAACAGCGGCGACGAGCCTCTCGAGAATGCGTTCCAATCGTGGAATTGGTCGCGTGCCGACCTGCGTCGCGGCACGGCAGTACTCTACGATGTCACCCACCGCGACGGCGCGGCAAGCTCGTTGTCGCTCCTGTTCAATCCCAACGGGGAAATCGACACCTTCGAACCGCCTCCGCAGGTCGCCTTGCCGACGACGCGTTGGAAGGTCGGGCGTGAAACGCGCGCCGACGACGCGCGCTCTGTCCGCATCGTGAAAACCCTCGAAAGCGCGCCGTTCTATGCGCGCTCGCTCATCGCCACACGTTTGTTCGGACATCCCGCCCTTGCGATGCACGAGAGTTTGTCACTCGACCGTTTCCGCTCCGGCTGGGTGCAGGCCATGCTGCCGTTCCGTATGCCGCGCGCGCTGCGATGACAGTTTGAAGGCAAATTGCGCCGGTTCAAACCGGGCGATTGTCGGAGTCCTCGTTTTGCTTGTTCGCTTCTTTGCGCCTGCGATCGAGGCGAAGGCCAACCAATTCCAGAACCGCCCAGCCAAGACCGAACATCAGGACTACACCCATTTCGATAAAGCCGATGAATGGCGAATGCATATCGAGGTCTCCACATCCTCACGACGCATTATCGCGCGCCGCCTCGATTAGGGACTGGTGCGGCCAAGTTGTTCGCGACGCTCAAGCTGCTCGAAAAGATCGATGAGCCAGACCACGCGGCCAGCAATCCCGTTGAGTTCGCTGCTTGGGCGATCACTGCGCAACGGCCGCGGCACCGGCGCCGCAACCACCGCGTCAACCAGATATTGCGCTTCCGCAAGCGCTGCCGCGCCATCGCGCTGCTCCGCCGCGCCGAGCGCTGCGACGGACCGCGTGAGCAGCACCGCCTTGCGCCGCCAGGGCACCACGGCGCGGCGCGAAATTGAATCACCGCCGCAGCGCTCGATTTCGCGACCGATTTCGGCGTAGAGCAGCCGTGCCGCATGGATCCCGGGACGACACGAGAGCGGTAATCCAGCGATACCGGCGTCGACCGCGCGTAGAGACCATCGGCTGCGTCCAGAAGCCGTTGCACGACGGCGCCGAGCGCTGCGCTGAACACGGGCCGCGCAAGCCACGCCTCCGGATCAATTCCGGCTGAGCGCAACCACTGCAGCGGCAGATAGAGCCGGCCGGCGCGGGCGTCCTCGCCGACATCGCGTGCGATGTTGGTGAGTTGCATTGCAACGCCGAGGTCGCAGGCGCGCGCCAAAATTCGCGGCGTGCGGGCGCCCATCAGGATCGACATCATGGCGCCGACCGCGCCGGCGACGCGAACCGCGTAGGCCGTCAGGGCCGAGAAATCCTCATAACGGCGGCCTTCGGCGTCCCAAGCCAGCCCCTCCAGCAACGCCTCGGGAAGCGCGCGAGGAATGGCGAAACGAACGACAATGTCGGCAAAGGCACGGTCCGCCGCAGCAGGATAACGGCCTCCCCTCGATACGCATGGTCGAGGCGTTCGCGCAGCCGCGCCAGCGCCGCGATCTTGCCGCTCTGCAAATCGACCGCATCGTCGGCCGCCCGGCAGAATGCGTACAGTGCGATCGCGGGCTCGCTGACTCGTCGCGGCAGGACGTTGGAGGCGGCAAAGAAGGTGCGCGAACCGCCGCGCAGCATGGCGCGGCAGGCCGCCAGGTCGGCGTGGTCATGGTCAGCTTCAGGCAAATGCGCGCGCATGAGGAACAACCTTGTCGAGGACGCGGGCGGACAGAAGCACGCCCGGCAAGCCGGCACCCGGATGAGTGCCGGCACCGACGAGATAGAGATTCGCGACCTCTTCGCTGCGATTGTGCGGCCGGAACCAGGCGCTCTGTGTCAGCACCGGCTCGAGCCCGAACGCCGCGCCACGGAATGACAACAAGCGATCCTGAAAATCCTGCGGCGTGGCTATCCGCGACGTCACGATATTCTCCTCGAGATCGGGCAACACCGTTGCGCCGAGCTGGCGTGCCAGCGCACGACGATATGGTTCAGCTGTTACGTGCCAATCGATACCGCTTGCAGATGCGGAACGGGAGAGAGCACGTAAAACGCGTCGCAGCCGTCGGGCGCCAGCGAGGGATCGGTCGCGGTCGGGCGGTGCAGATAAAGGCTGAAGTCCGACGCCAAAATCTTGCGGTCGAAAATGTCCGTCAGCAATTCGCTGTACCGCGGGCCGAGCAAAATGGTGTGATGGGCACGTCCTGGTATTTCCGCCGCGTGCCGAAATACCAGACGAACAGGCTCATCGAGTAGCGCGCGCGCTCGATGCGCCGGTTGCTCCAGCGACGGCGCGCGTGACGACGGCAGCAGATGCCGATAGGTCCAGGCGGAATCGGCATTGGACACGACGATGTCGGCGGCGATCGTCTCGCCGGAAGCCAGCCGAACGCCGCGTCGCGGCTCCATCCTTCACAACGATTTCGCGCCACCTCCTCACCGCAGCGCACCGTGCCGCCCTGCCCTTCGATAAGCTTAACCAGTCCCTGCGACCAGCCGCCCGGTGCCGCCCATGGCAAAATGGACGCCCCATTTGCGTTCCAGAAACGCGATCAGGCAATAGATCGAGCTGGCGGTAAACGGGTTGCCGCCGATCAGCAGCGGATGAAAAGCTAAAGACGACGCGCAACCGCGGATCGCGGAAGAATTTCGAAACCAGGCTGTAGACGCTGCGATAGCTCGACAAGGCCGATCATTTCCGGCGCGATCCTCGCCATATCGGTCCATGGCCGAGAAGGGCACGTCGCCGAGTTGTTCGAAGCCGATCTTGAAAATCGCCTCGCTGGCCTGCATGTAGCTCGTCGTAGCCGCCGACATCCGTCGGGCGAAAACCGCGCTATCTCAGCCCGCATGGCATCAGCATCGCCGCCGTAGTCGAAACTGCGACCGTCATCGAAGCGAATGCGATAGAATGGCGAGACCGGTCACAGCTCACGTCGTCAGAGAGGCTGCGACCGCACAGCCGCCACAGTTCCTCGAACAGAAACGGCGCGGTAACGATGGTCGGACCCGCATCGAAGGTGAAGCCATCCTGCCGATGGACGTAGGCGCGGCCGCCGGGCGCATCGAGCTTTTCCAGACGGTGACGCGATAGCCACGCGCGCCGAGGCGAACCGCAGCGGCGAGTCCGCCGAAACCACTTCCGATCACCACGGCATGGGGATGGCTTCGCCCCGGTCGCGAGCGACCGCCCCAATCGGCCAAATCGGACGTCAATCTAACCATACACCGAGTGTAATAAAAAATTGACAATAGACCAGAGTTTTCTAGAAATATCGCACAAGGCCTGGAATTACGGCTCAGCCGGCAGACTCAGCAACGGGCAGAACGTGCGCGGCCGACGCCCATTTGATGATGAGCTGTGCGATTTGCTGCGGTCGCTCTTCGTGCGCCAAGTGTCCAAGACCCCGCAGATACTCAATCTTTGCCGAAGGCAAGCGCTCGCGCACACGAAACGCTTCGTCCGAGGAAATAGCGCGATCCTCGCCTCCGGCCATAAGCAGCAACGGGGATTTAAGCTTGGGCAGATCGCGGACCAGCGGAGCGAGATCCCAATTCGCCATCATCGCCAGCGCAGCCGCAACGTGCCGCGGGCTGGAAACCAGGCGATGGTAGAAATCGATTCCCGTTGGGTCGATTGTCGAGCCGGTATTGCGGATGAGGCGCTCGACGGCGGCACGATCCGAGGCGCGCCACGCAAACAAGCGCGGCACCAACGGATTGAGCACAAGAAACTTCGCCAGCGGCGAGAAAAACTGCGTAGCCATGCCGCGGAACGGCAGCAACGCGCCGTTGATGCTGACCAACGCCCTTGGAGTAATGGTGCCGTCTAGCGTCATGCGGATCATAATCGCGGCGCCAGCCGAATGGCCAACTACGACGGCCGGTTCGAGCGCAAGGGCACGCAACAATTCGCCGACTTCGCGCGCCATGCCACGCAGCGAATGGCCTTCGCGCGGCGGCGTCGAGGTAAACCCATGACCCGGTAGGTCCGGCGCAACAACGGTGAAGCTCTGCGCCAACATTGGCGCGAGCGTTCGCCAAGAATGTGTGGATGCGCCGGTCCCATGCAGGAGAAGGAGAACCGGGCCGTTTCCCATCTGTTGCACGTGCCAGCGCAAGCCCGCGGTGGACACGAACCGGCTGGCCTCCCGGTTAGGCCAGCTTCGACTCTCGCGATCCCACGAAAGTTCCCCTGTTTTCGACATCCGCTGCGACCGCCTTGTATGGGGCACGCGATAGCACGCCGCCCGTCCGACCATTGTCACGAAGGAGCGCCCGTCTGCAACGGAGTCGGGCTTGGATGCTCGGTCGTGAATGCTCACGCCCCGACGCAAACGGCTGTCGCCGACGGCGTTGGCTTTCAAAAATTACTTGGTTTCCGAAGGAGCGCCGCTGATCGAACCCGCCATGCGTTGAGATACGCCGGCGAGGAAGTCATCGTAGGAACGCGTTACTGCGTCGGGCAGCTCGAAATGCGGCAGTGCCCCGGTCGCAAACGTTTCTATGGTCCAGTTCGGCTTCGACGCCAGTAATGGGACTTTCGAATAATCCTGAAAATCGCCGCGTACGCCGTGCGCCATCCACACCGGTAATAGGAGCGAGCGATAGAACGACTGGATATCCTTGCTGAACAGAAACCCCGAGACGAATGCGTATGGCGCGTACTGGGCGCCCGGTTGATGTGTAGTGAGATAGTCGTACTCCAACAGGCCCTCGTCGATTTGCTTCGATCCCCAGGTCTTCTGGAGAAAATAACGAATGCTAGGTTTGCTGGTCAGCAAATCGAAGGCGGTGCGTCCGGTAAGCGACAAAACCTTTCGGAAGGTCGGCATGGCGCGTGTGCTGCCGGCAGGCGCAAATTCCGGGGTGGTGAGGTTGAAGCCGGTCGGACTGATAAGCGCGATGCTGCGGACAGCATGCGGGTTTTCCGTTGCGGCGCGCACCAGGAATTCGGCAGAGAGCGAAAGCGCCAGCACATCGAGAGGCCCACCGCCGTGGACACTCCGAATTTCCGAAATTATGGCGTGGATGGCATCAGTCATCAGCCGCGGCGTATAGGCGCGATTGCTGCGTTCGGAAAAACCATAGCCGGGAAGATCGAGCGCATAGACGGTCCGGCCGCGGCCGTAATGCTCATACAGCGGCCGCACCTCGTATGCGGAGGCGGCCGCGTTGATACTATGGATCAGAAGCAGCGGTTCGGCGGATTGGTCCGAACCCGCCGTATAGTAACTGAGCTGGCCGGCGTTGCTGTCGAAATCGCGGCGTTCTCCCGGCAGCGCCGGCGGCAAATTCAATCGATGGGAAAAAAGCAATGCTGCGTTCCTTGTCCTTATTATAATGTCAGCCGACGATTATAGTTCACGCGAATACCGAACCGCCTACCGGCCATCACCGCGCAACATCTCCAGACGAAGCCGCCTGCACCGCTCGCGACAATGTCCTCGCATCCGCCGAGGGCAACGGCAGATAGCGCGCGGCCATTTCCGCCGCCAGCCGCTCGGCGGATGCGTGACGATGCGGTGAGGTGTCTATGACAAGCGTCGCGACTCTGGCCGCGCGCAGCACGCGTGCCGATTCAAGCGCATCCAACTCCGCCTGCTCGCGGCCGGGCTTGCCGTCGCGCGCGACGTTAGCGCGACCGTCGGTTAAGAGAACGATCGTGGCCGCAAGCCCTTTCCGGTGCAGTCCGATGGCTAGAGCGCCGGCGGCATCGAGCGCGGCCGCGACCGGCGTGCCGCCGCCACCGGGCAGAGCGGAGAGCGAACGCTTTGCGCGAGCGAGCGAACGGGTCGGCGGTAGAATGAGATCGGCGCTTTTTCCGCGAAACGCGATGAGCGCCACCTGATCACGGCGGACATAGCAATCCGCCAGCAGCAGTTCGACCGCGCCCTTCGCTTCGGACAATCGATGTAGCGCCGAAGAGCCGGACGCATCCACCACGAATACAGTCGCGGACTCGCTGCGGTGCTTGAATCGCGTGAGACGAAAATCGTCGCGGCGCACATGGACACGCCCATTGTCGGCCTGAAGTCGCCGGAGTTTCTGCCACGGCGCGGCGGCACGCAGTGTCTCGACGATATTCAACCGCGCCCCCGCTTTTAACTCGCCGCGGCGAGTGCCGGCGGGACGGCCTCGCAAAGCCGATTGGTGCTGCGCGCCGGCGCGGCCTGACGCCGTCGAGGATTTGCGCGTGGCGGCGGGCATTTGCAGCTTTGCCAGAAGGTGAGCAGGAATAGCGGCACGCGTTGCTTCGAGCACGATGTCTTCCATCTCGCCGCTGTCAGCCGCGGTCGATTCTTCGTCGGCGGCATCAGAAGCAGGAGGGTCGGGATTCTGCTCCGCGAGCGCATCTTGCTCCGGCGCCGGCAGCACCGTCGCACGCGGCGCCAGCACCAGCCGGCTGGCGACCGTCGCATCGTCATCGGTCACTTGTTTACGCTGAGCAAGTGCGGCGTGAACACGCGCAACTCTCATCGCAAACATGGGAGCGCGGACGGAGGCAATACCGACTACGGCTGCAACGTGACAGAAGGCTTTTAATATCGAATCGTCGATGACAACCTCGGACAGGATCGCGCGCGCGGCGTCGACTTGCTCGCCGTCAAACGGAGTGTCGAGAGCGTCGCCATGATGCGCTGCTTCGAGATTGAGATGGAGAGCCAGTCGATCCAGCAGCCCCGCGGGTGGCGCTTCGTCGTCGGAGGCCCCTTCATCGAGCGCGACGACGGCAATCCGCGACAGGTTCCGACAGGCGAAGCCGTCGCGTTCGACGATCACTTCCTTGCCGTCGAGCACGGAACTCAGCCGTGCAGCCATCGCCAACGGCAAACGCTCCGCCATCGGCAGCACGATGCAGCCGCCGTCTGCATCGGCCAAGAGACCGCGTTCGAACACAGGACGTCCAGCCTGCAAGGTTGCTGCAAGATCGAGACCGCCAAGCAGTCTGCCATCGCTTACCTGTAGGGGCATGCGACGAAACGGACTGCCGGCAGGCAGCAAGCTGTGCAATCGTTTCACAAAACGCTCGACCGCGGGACCAAAGGCGGATCGAACAGATGCACCGCCGAGGCCGGATGGATCGACCGCCAGCAGACACGCCGCAAGCGCCGCATCATAGTCCGGCCCAGCGGTTGCCGGATGAGCGTTCATGGCCCAAACAGGTCGGCAGTTGCGCGCTCGACGCGGCTAGTTGAGCCGGCCTCGTCGAGAGGATCGCGCCGCAGTCGGTGGCGAAGCGCGGGCGATGCGACACGGCGAAGATGCGTATCGTCGACCTTCCCTTTTCGATCGAGCGCCGCCAGTGCCCGCGCGGCGCGGATGAGGGTGAGTTCGCCGCGCAAGCCATCGGTGCCCAGACTCATGCACAGCCTCGCAGCCTGCTCGCGCGCTGCATCCGGGACATCCACTGCATTCAACCGACCTTTTGCGGTCATCACCTTGTGCCGCAGCTGGTCGTCGTCAGACTTCCATTTTTTCAGAAAACCTGGGGGATCGCGGTCGAAATGATCCCGGCGCCGCACCACCTCGACGCGCAACTCGAGAGCGGCCGGGGTCTTCACCTCGACCGACATGCCGAAGCGATCGAGAAGCTGAGGCCGCAACTCGCCTTCTTCCGGATTGCCGGTGCCGATCAGCACAAAGCGCGCCGGATGCCGGATACTCAAGCCCTCGCGTTCGACCACATTCTCGCCGGAGGCGGCAACGTCGAGCAGCAGATCAACCAAATGATCCTCGAGAAGGTTGACTTCATCGATGTAGAGGAAGCCGCGATTGGCACGGGCGAGCAATCCGGGCTCGAACGCCTTGATGCCTTGCGATAGCGCCCGCTCCAGGTCGAGCGCGCCGACGACGCGATCTTCGGTAGCGCCCAGAGGCAGATCTACCACCGGAACTGGAACGAGTTGTGTCTTCAAGCGTCCATGATCTGCACGCTCATGGCATTCGGAACACATCGCGCCATTCGCGGCCGGATCGCAATGATAGCGGCACCCGATCACCGTTTTCATTTCTGGCAGCAGCGCTGCCAAAGCGCGTACGGCCGTCGACTTACCGGTGCCGCGGTCGCCGAACACCAGCACACCGCCGATGGTGGAATCGACCGCGGCTATGAGCAGCGCGAGCTTCATCTCGTCCTGGCCAACGATTGCGGAGAATGGATAGACCGGGCGCATGCTCGTTCACATCGCTTGAGGCACTGAGCGGGCAGCCGCCCGCTTCTTCAACTCCCTGTCGTCAGCCGCGGTCTGCGCAGACGACAGATTTTGCCTTCCGGTAAGCAGCTTTGCGCTCTTGCGGACAAAGCTCATACGGTTCGATGTCCACGCACGCGGGCGATCATCTGCTCGACATGAGTAACCGGCGTTTGCGGAAGGATGCCATGACCCAGGTTGAAGATGAAGGGAGCGTCGGCGAAGGCCGCCATCACATCATCGACGGCGCGGTCTAGCGCTTCGCCGCCGGCGAATAGGACACGCGGATCGAGATTGCCTTGCACCGGCACGCGCGATTGGATGCTCACGCGGGCAAATTGCCGATCGATTGCAGTCTCCAGGCTGACCGCATCGACACCGGTCTCGTCGACGTATCGCGGGATCTTCTCGCCCGCGCCGCGCGGAAACCCGATGATCTTCGCGACCGGGTGCGATTGACGAACCCTCTCGACCAGCCGCCTGGTGGGATGAACGCACCAGCGTTCGAAATCGTGCAGGGAAAGTCCGCCCGCCCAGGTATCAAAAATCTGCACGCACTCGGCGCCCGCATCGAGCTGGTGGACCAGGTATTCTGCCGACGCGTCGACGATCTTGTCGATCAGCCGCCCGAATGCCGCGGGCTCGTGCGCCGCGAGTTGTTTGGCGGGCAGCTGGTCGGGCGTACCGCGTCCGGCCACCATATAGGTGGCCACTGTCCACGGGGCGCCACAGAACCCAATCAGCGCGACACCAGCCGGCAGCCGCGCTTTGACGCGCCGAACCGCCTCATACACTGGCGCGAGAATCGACTGATCGGCCTCTCGAGACACGCCGTTCAGCGCCGCCACGTCCGCAAGCGGACTGAGCCGCGGCCCTTCACCCTCGACAAACCAAACCGTCTGGCCGAGTGCATGAGGGATAACCAAGATATCAGAGAACAAGATTGCCGCGTCGAAGCCAAAGCGCCGGATGGGCTGCAGCGTCACCTCCGCTGCAAGCTCCGGATTAAAGCAGAGCTCAAGAAAGCTACCTGCCCTCGCACGTAGCGCGCGGTATTCGGGCAAATAGCGGCCGGCTTGCCGCATCATCCAAACCGGCGGCACCGGTTCGTGATCGCCGGACAGGACGCGAAGAAGCGGCTTGGCCGCAAGCGGTCCGTCTAATTGCGGTGATGAAACTGAGCAGCGTTCAAGCATCTATCGCTCTCGCCGGATTAGCCAGTCCACCCAACACCGTGCCTCTGACGATACAGAATGTCCATATCAATTTACACTTGACTGTAAACCAAATATGTCACTCTTATGAGACATGTAGGAGATGGCGAGGTCCCTGAGCTCGCGGAACCAGACATCGATGGAGTGGCGGCACATCGCATTGGTCCCTGCGCGCACGCGCAATATAGCCACTTGCCGGTCTGAGCGACCACATCTTCTAGCGACCCCAGGTTTGTAGGTCCCAGACTGGGACACATGGTGAAGAAATGCGGCTGACGCTTCATACCGATTACGCCCTGCGCGCCTTGGTTCGAGTCGGGATCGCGGACGGCAAGCTGATAACGATCAACGACATTGCGCAATGCTTCAACATCTCAAAGCAGCATTTGATGAAGGTCGTGAACGATCTCAGCCGAAAGGGATATCTCGATACCGTGCGCGGTCGTGGGGGCGGCATCCGGTTGTGTCGCCGGCCGCGCGATATCAATATCGGCCAAGTGGTGCGCGACACCGAGGAACTCAATGTTATCGGCTGCCTGGAGCAGCGCGGCTACTGTCCGATCAGCGTGTCTGCGTGCTGCGCGGCGTGGTCGGCGATGCGACTGAGGCGTTCCTTGCGGTATTGGATGCGTACACGCTCGCCGATCTGATGAAGCCGCGGAGGGCGTTGTCGTCATTGCTGTTGGTTGATCAGCGCGCGGCGCAGCGCTAGCGACAAAGTCGCAACACCGCGAGGTGAATTGCGGCGAGGAAATTTCTGGCGGTTTTGTCGTAGCGCGTGGCGATCGCGCGATATTGCTTGAGCTTGCAGAAGAAATTCTCGAAGCGCCTTATGTGTGTCCTTGTCGAAGTCGCGTTTGACCTCGCGATTGCTCTTGGGGGATCACGACCGACTTTCCCCGTGCAGCGATCGTGAGCGGACTGAGACATCGATGACGGGCCGCGCGGACGTATGCTTCGGATGGCGTCCGGTTTGTCCGCCTCGCGCATCCGTCGAAGGGGAACGGTCACTTCGACGAACTCATTAGGGGCGAGGGGAGGCAGGCATGAAAAGCAACCTAGCGCGTGAGGTCCTTAGCACCGCTATGTAGGGGATTAACCGACAAGCGTCGCCACCTGGCGAGTTCGAATACTCGAGATGCTGAAATGGCGCGCCCGAGAGGATTTCGAACCTCTGACCTCTGCCTTCGGAGGGCAGCGCTCTATCCAGCTGAGCTACGGGCGCGTGAGTGTTAGATAGCGGAATGCCGGCACCGCGGCAACGCCTGGCCGCCGAAGCATTTTCCGCGTACGCGGCATCTGCGACAATCCCGGATCTGCGGTTCGCGCTGCGCCGCGTCCGGGATACCGGTGCGCATGAAAATGCTCTAAGCTCAGCGGCAGCCCGACCCGAGGAGAAACGCATGAGCCAACTTGCGGAGAAACGCCAGCCCAAGAGCGCCCTGATCAAGGACGGGGCGTTCAAATGGGACGATCCGCTCGACTTCGAGGGGGAGCTCACCGAGGAAGAACGCATGGTGCGCGATACCGCGCGCGACTATGCTCAAGAGAAGCTTTTTCCCCGCGTGCTCGCCGCCAACCGCGACGGCAGTTACGATCCGACGATCGTGCGCGAGATGGGCGCGCTCGGCCTCCTGGGCGCGACGATCCCGGAGGAGTACGGCGGCGCCGGCCTGAACTATGTCTGCTATGGGCTGATTGCCCGCGAGGTCGAACGGGTCGATTCCGGCTACCGATCGGCGATGTCGGTGCAATCGTCGCTCGTCATGCAGCCGATCTACGCGTATGGCAGCGAAGCGCAGCGCCGCAAATATTTGCCGAAGCTCGCGACCGGCGAGCTGGTCGGCTGCTTCGGCCTGACCGAGCCCGACCACGGCTCCGATCCCGGCTCCATGGTCACGCGCGCGGAGAAAGTGTCCGGCGGCTACAGCCTCACGGGCGCCAAAACCTGGATCACCAACGCTCCGGTCGCCGATATCGCCGTGATCTGGGCTAAGCTTGACGGCAAAATCCGCGGCTTCATCGTCGAGCGCGGCACCAAGGGATTCTCGACGCCGAAGATCGAAGGCAAGCTGAGCCTGCGGGCGTCGATCACCGGCGAGGTGGTACTCGAGGGCGCCGTTGTCCCGGAAGAGAACATTCTGCCGAACGTTTCCGGCCTCGCCGGCCCGTTTGGCTGTCTCAACGTCGCGCGCACTGGCATTTCCTGGGGCGCCATGGGCGCCGCCGAATTTTGCTGGCACCGCGCCCGTGAATACGTCCTCACCCGCAAGCAATTCGGCCGGCCGCTCGCCGCCAATCAGCTCGTCCAGAAAAAACTCGCCGACATGCAGACTGAGATCACGCTCGGCCTGCACGCGGCGTTGCGGCTGTCGCGGATGATCGACGACGGCAAGGCGTCGCCGCCCGCCATCTCGCTGCTCAAGCGCAACAACTGCGGCAAGGCGCTGGAGATCGCCCGGCTCGCGCGCGACATGCACGGCGGCAACGGCATCTCCGAGGAATACCATGTCATGCGCGTGCTGTGTAATCTCGAAACCGTCAACACCTACGAGGGAACGCACGATATCCACGCGTTGGTGCTTGGCCGCGCGCAGACGGGGATCCAGGCGTTTTTTTGAACGCCTCTATAGCGGCGGCTCGATTGCGTCTTCTATCTTGGAGGCGATGCTCGCCTCTTCCAGATCGAGCTCGCGTTCGATGCGCCGGCGCGCCTCGTCGGTGATCTGGCCGGCCTGCAACAGGCCGTAGATGTATTCCCGCTCGGCGGCGATGAGCTGCGCCCGGTATTCCGCTTCCGCGGCGGCCGTCGTCAGCCCGTTCGCCATATTGGTCGGCAGCCGCCCGCTCCGATAGTCGTGGCGAGCGCGCAGCAGAGCCAGAACGTCAGGGGATAACACGCCGTCGGCGGCGAGCCGTTCCAGCCGGCTGTGCGCAGCATTCAGGGCTTCCGACCGCGCCGCAAGCTCGGCTTTATGCTCGCGCCGCCGCTCATCCGCAGCGTCGTGCGCCACGTCGAGCCAGCGCACCACGCTCGGCAACACCAGCCCCTGACCGATCAGCGTGACGACGATGACACCGAAGGTGATGAAGAGAATGAGATCGCGGTAGGGAAACGGCACGCCGGCGACCGTGGTCAGCGGAATCGCCAGCGCCGCCGCGAGCGAGACGACGCCGCGCACACCGACGAACGCTAAGATGAAGGTCCACTGCCACGGCGGAACCGGATCCCGGCGTGCCAGCGACGGGCTCAGCCAGCGTGGCAGATAGATCGCCGGATAGACCCAGATAAATCGCGCGACGACGACCACCGCGACGGTGAGCAGCACCGCCAACGGCAGATCGTGCAGCAAGACCGCGCCCGTCCGATCGAGCAGCGTTCGCGTCTGCATGCCCGTGACCAGAAAGATAAATCCTTCGAGGAAGTAGACGATCAGGTCCCAGAAGAAGATGCCTTGGAGCCGCGTCGCCGCCGGAATGAGCAGCGGTCCGTTCCAGCTCACGAATAGTCCCGCCGCCACAGCCGCCAGCACGCCCGATCCGCCCAAATGCTGGGGCACCAAAAACGCCACATAAGGCGTCATCAGCGACAGCGTGATCTCGACCCGCGGATCGCGCGCCCAGCGGCGCAAGCGCAGGCTGACCCAGCCGACCGCAATGCCGTAGGCGATTTCGCCGACCACAATAAGGGCAAAAGTTCCGGCAGCATGCCCGAACGAGAACAGGCCGGTACCCACCGCCGCAACGGCAAAGCGATAAAGGATCAATGCCGTCGCGTCATTGGCGAGACCTTCGCCCTCGAGCACGACGACGAGCCGGCGCGGCAGTCCCAATGTGCGCACGATCGCGAGCGGGGCGACCACGTCGGGCGGCGCCACGATGGCGCCGAGCACAAAGCCGACCGCCAAGGGCATGCCCAGCACCCAATGGGCGACCGCCGCGACCGCACAACTGGTGAAGACCACGCAGCCGAATGCCAACAGCGTGATCGCGCGCAGATTGAAGCGGAATTCGCGCCAGCTCATGGCGACGCCCGCTGAATAGATCAACGGCGGCAAGACACCGAGCAACACCAGTTCGGGCGCGAGCTCAATCTGCGGCAGGCCGGGAACGAGCGCGAGCCCAATGCCGGCGATGACCAGAACAATGGAAGGCGCCGTGTTGAGCCGCCGCGCGACAACGGCCGCGACGACCAGCACGGCGAACAACAGCAATATCGTTTGGATCGTCGCCGCCACGGTCACACCATAGTTGGTCGACGCGGGTAATCAACGTCCCCAGTATCAGTCCCTATGCCCGGCATTCGCTCTCGGTGCGGCCTGTTGCGGGACTGCTCGGCGGACTGGCGGATGGGCGCCGCCATGGTTACATGACGGCCGCATTGCATCGTGACTTCGGGCAGTTTTTCTGAAACCGGAAGAATCTTATGGGGCCATTCTCTCTCTTGCTCAACGTGCTGTGGATTATCTTCGGCGGGCTATGGATGGCGGTCGGCTGGCTGATCGCTGCCGCCGTCATGGCGATTACCATTATCGGCCTGCCCTGGGCGCGCGCGGCGTTCAATATCGCGTCCTACACCATGCTGCCGTTTGGCCGAACGGCGGTCTCGCGCGGCAGCGGCGACATCGGCACCGGACCTCTTGGTGTGATCGGCAATGTCATATGGCTGGTGCTCGCCGGCTGGTGGCTGGCGCTGGGGCATCTCATCACCGCCGTCGTGCTTGCGTTGACCATTGTGGGCATCCCGTTCGCGTGGGTGCATCTAAAGCTCGCCGGCATTTCGCTCTGGCCGATCGGCAAGACGATCGTTGATGCCTGAATACCCCGCTTCGCGACGTGTCCCCGCACGGAGGCGCCGGTGAGCGTTGACGAGGGGAATGATGATTCTTGCTATTGCCGAGCGCCCGGTTGCTGTAGCGGCAGCGACGATATCGCCACATTCACCACGCCTTTGGCGTCGGCAATGACGCGCAGCACCTTGTCGTCGTAGGCGATGCCGACGAGGCGAAGATCGTTGATGGTGACAGTGCCGCTGACACCGCTGCCTTGCGCGGTGAAGGCGCCGACGGCCGCGGCGATACGCGTCTTCGCATCGGCAGCAAGGGGTTTCAGGTCGATGACCGCCTGCTCGGCGATCGTCTTCTGTAGCGACGGCACCGCCGCCTGCGCGGCGGCGCCAAGCAACCCGAACGCCGCCGCCGATTGGACGTCGAGGGTGACATCGGTGAAGTGGATGACTTGACGCTCCTGATCAAGCACCGGACGGCCCCAGATGTGCACCGTTGCGTCGCCACCGATGCTGAAGAAGCCGCGCCTTTTGACGTCGACCAGAAGCGAAATCAACAAACGATCGCCCGACGCCGCGACCGCAGCCTGCCTGATGGTCGTCGCGTAAGAGCCGCTGCCGTCCTCGGGAAATGTCTTGCCCTTGATCTGCGCTGCGATGAGCCGGCTGACTTCGGTGAACGGCATGTCGATCGGAACCGCGATGTCGAGCCCGCCCTGGTCCGCCTGTTGGACGATATCCAGTTGCTGTGGGAACGGGCAATTTGGCTTGGTCTCGCGCGGCACGATGCGCGTTTGCGCCTGGACGCCGACCAGCAGCGTGACGGCGTTGGCGCCGATTTGCGGCTGCGCCGCAATGGCGCGGGTCGGCCGCACTTCGAGCCAGAGATTTGGCATGGTCTGACCGACGTCCTGCGCGGTGCCCTGCCCGATCGCGCCGAGCGGAATGGCGCGGCAGAGCTTGGCCCATTCGCTGCGCGCCGCGTTTTCGATGAATGGGTCGTTACGCACGCGCGCTTCAAGAGCGGATGTCTGCTCGCGCACCGCGTTGTCGAGGAACGGCTTCACTTCTTTGGCGACGCTGAGCTTGGCGATGCCGGCGATCGGCACGGCGACGTCGGCGACATCGATCTGCGCCGTGAGATTGGGCGCCAGCCGCCAGTTCGGCGCAATGGCGGGATGCGACGTTACCGTCGCGGTGCCATGGATGTCGGCGCGCTGATCGAACGCTTTGCCGGCCAAGTTCTTCACCTGTTGGCCGATGCTGCCGCCGAGGATGTTGCCGATGGCGCCGCCGAGCGCGCCGGCGCCGCCGGCAATCTGACTACCGATCTGACCGGTCGCCTGGAACGTGCCGGAGAGCGGCGTGGTGACGACCAGCGCGTCGGACTGGCCCGATATAGTTAGTGGCCCGCGCGCGACGGTCCAGTTGATGTCGGCGTCCGGCAGTAATTTCGAAATTGGATTTTGCCGCTTGCCGGCGAGGTTTTTGGGCGCCTGCGCTTCGAGCGCATCGCGAATCGTCGCCATCGCAATGGCCGCGGGCGCGAGCACCGTCGAGGTGCCTGAAAGGGGCTGCAACGGCGGCACGGCCACCAGCGCCGGCCGCCCCTGTTGTGGCGACACCGGCCACAGCATGTTCATGATGAGCAACGCGCCGCCGAAGGAACCGACGAGAACGAGAGCGCCAAGAATGATGGTGCGGGTGCGCATTGCGGGTCGCTTGGTTTTTGGGATGTCAGATACTATACGGTGCTGCGCCGGCGACAGAGCGGTATTTTATGACCGCGGCGCCGGGAAGCAGCGCCTGTCCGGCGGAGGAACAAATGTGTCGCAACATCCGCACGCTCTTCAACTTCGAGCCACCCGCGACCGATGCGGAAATCCGCGCCTCCGCGCTTCAGTTCGTGCGCAAGCTGAGCGGATTTACCCATCCGTCGCACGCCAACGAAGCGGCGTTCAACCACGCCGTCGATGAGGTGTCGGATGTCGCCCGCCGTCTCCTGGCTTCGCTGGAGACGGCGAGTCCTGCAAAGACCCGCGAGGCCGAAGCCTTGAAGGCGCGCGCTAGAGCCAGCGCGCGGTTCGCCTGACATCAGCACGCAAAAGCCGCCCGGCCTGAGCGCAAATAGCTGAAAGTGTTCTGATTTTTGTTGTCGCCCGCATTCGGGAGACGCAGCCGCATAAAAGCCAAAGATTTGCTATATTGCTACCGCAGAAGGTGGTCGGCGGGGGACACGGCTGCGGCCGCGCATCGATCCATGAATCGTGCCATGAGTTCGATCAGCAAGAAACTCAGGAAAGGTCCTGAGTCGCCGCGGATTTATTGGTACTGTTCCAGGCGCCGCCCTGACGCTTGCGGGTTGTGTCACTGCGCCGAGCCCGCCGCAGTACGCCGGTCCAGCCTACAAAACCGTCAGCTTTCAAACCCGCGAACGGCCCGGCACTGTCGTGGTCGATCCGGCGAACCACTACCTTTATTTGGTGCAAAAAGACGGACAAGCCCTGCAGTACGAAGTCGGCGTCGGCAAGGAAGGTTTTGGCTGGTCCGGCGTGGCGGCCGTTCACAGCAAGCAGGAATGGCCGGACTGGTATCCGACCAAAGACATCCTGGCGCGCAAGCCTGAAATCATGCAGGCCATGGTCCAACTGCAAAGCGGTATCGGCATGCATGGCGGCCCCGACAATCCACTCGGCGCCCGGGCGCTTTATCTGTGGCAAGGCAAGGTGGATACGCTTTATCGGATTCACGGCACGAACGAACCCGATACGATCGGCCACGACGTATCGGCCGGCTGCATTCGCTTGAGAAACAACGACGTGGTCGACCTTTACGAGCGCGTGCCGATCGGCACGAAGGTCGTCGTGCTGCCGCGGACTTATGCCTGACGCTGGCTGTTTGCTCGTCATGAAGGGCGGCCGTTTTGCACCCTGAGTTCATCCGCGAATTGTTTGCATCATTCCGTCCGGTGACGATGAAGCGGCTGTTCGGGGGCGCTGGCCTTTACGCGGACGGTCGCATATTCGGGTTGGTTTTTGATGGCGCGATCTATCTCAAAGTGGACGACACCAGCATCCCGGATTTCGAACGCGAAGGCAGCAAACCGTTCGTCTATAGCCGCGCCAAAAGCCCCGGCCGCGTCGGCCGCCACTCGCTGTCCTATTGGCGGTTGCCGGAGCGTCTCTACGACGATCCTGATGAACTCGCAGTGTGGGCCGCGCGCGCGCTGGCCATCGCGGAACGCAAAAACCTCGCGCCACGCGCGCGGGCCAAGCGAAAGCCGGGATCAAGAAGGGCGGCAGGCGGTCGATAGCGAGGAGCGCGGATTTGGTGAAATGAAATCCCGGGATTGGGCCGAGAAGCTGGCCCCGGTTTCGCTGCCGATCGGTCGAAGCTAGGCGCTAATCTGCCTTTGCGGCTGGCCACAATCCTTCAACCTTCATTCGCTCTTTGAAGCCTCTCAACGCCGCAGGCCGCCAGTCCTCATAATCGTCCGGCAAGTTTTGTCGCGGCCATTTGCCATCGATAGATTGATCGATGTAAGGAGCGAGCCTTGCAAGATCCTGCACGGATATTCGAACAAAGACGGGCAAATACGGACCGGTGCCGACATCACCTGCTAGCTGGATGAGGAGCAGCCTATAGGTTTGTTTTCTTGGGTCATCAGGTGCGAATTGACCTTGTGCCCAACGAGCCACATCAGCGACAGAATTGAGCTCGTCGAAAGATTTGAATTTTACCGGAAGAGCACCGCGCCTCATCCGAACGTAAATGCTATAACAGAGGAGTCCGATCGCAAGCAATTCGATGGTAAATCGTAAAATCACCTCACACGCTCACAAAAAACTCTGCGGATCGACGTCGACGTCGCGTTTAATGTTGCTCTTCGCCTTCGGCGCCGCCGCCAGCCATTCGCGCAAGTAGGCCGGGAGGTCGAAGTTGCGCGGCGCCTTGATCAACAGGCGCCAGCGGTAGCGGCCGCGCACCAGCGCGAGCGGCGCTTCGGCCGGCCCGAGCACGCGGATTTCGTCGTTCACGGGCGCGGCGCGGGCCAATTGTCGCGCATGCGCCTGAGTGTCGTGCTTGTCGGGGCCGGAGATGACGATGCTGGCGAGGCGGCCGAACGGCGGGTAGTGGTCGCGCTCGCGCACCTCGATTTCGGCGCTATAGAACGCCTCGCGATCCTGTGCGATCAGCGCGCGCATCACCGGGTGCTCGGGCTGATGGGTTTGCAGAAAGCCAAGGCCGGCGCCGGCTTCGCGGCCGGCGCGTCCCATCACCTGATGGAGGAGCTGAAATGTGCGCTCCGCGGCACGCGGATCGCCATTGCTCAGGCCCAGATCAGCATCGACGACGCCGACCAAATTGAGCATCGGAAAGTGGTGACCCTTGGCGACGAGCTGGGTGCCGATGATGATATCGAAACGCCCGGCGGCGATGGCGGCGAATTCCTCGCGCATGCGCTCGACCGAGGCGACGAGATCGCTCGAGAGCACCAGCACGCGGGCGTCGGGAAAGAGGTCGCGCGTTTCCTCGTCGAGACGCTCGACACCGGGGCCGCACGCCACGAACGAATTCACCGCCTCGCATTGCGGGCACGCCGCCGGATGCGGCATGGCGAAACCGCAATGGTGGCAAACGAGCTGTTTCCTGAAACGGTGATCGACCAGCCAGGCATCGCAATTCGGACATGAGAAGCGAAAGCCGCAGGCGCGGCACAGCGTTAGCGGCGCGTAACCGCGGCGATTGAGAAACAGCAGCGCCTGCTCGCCGCGCTCGATCGCGGTTTTCACCGCGCCGGCAAGCGTCGGCGCAATGAAGCGGCCGGGCGCCGGGCGTTCCAGGCGCAGATCGATCGCCTCGACCGCCGGCAGCCGTTGACCGCCGAACCGCTCCGGCAACGCCAGGCGATGATAGCGGCCGCGCCGCGTGTTGACCTCGGTCTCGAGCGACGGCGTCGCCGACGACAACACCACCGGAATGCGCGCGATATGGCCGCGCACCACCGCCATGTCGCGGGCGTGATAGTGCACGCCGTCTTCCTGCTTATAGGCCGGGTCGTGCTCCTCATCGACCACGATAAGACCGAGATCGGCGTAGGGCAGGAACAGCGCCGAGCGCGCGCCGACCACGACGGAGACCTCGCCCTCGGCCACCGCGCGCCAGGTGCGCGCGCGCCGGCGCGGCGACAATTCCGAATGCCATTCCGCGGGCCGCACGCCGAAGCGCGCGGCAAAGCGATCGAGGAATTGCGCGGTGAGCGCAATCTCCGGCATCAAGACCAGGCTCTGCTGGCCGCACCGGATCATGTCGGCGACCGCTTCGAAATAGACTTCGGTTTTGCCGGAGCCGGTGACGCCGTCGATCAGTGTCACCGCATAGCCGCCGGCCGCGAGCGTTGCTTTCAAGGTCGCCGCGGCGGCGCTTTGGTCCGGCGTGAATTCCGGCTGGGCAAAGTCCGGATCGGGTTTTTCCGCGACCGGCTCGGGCGGCAGCACCACGGTTTCGAGCGTGCCCTCGTCGATCAGACCATCGATCACGCCGGCGCTGACGCCCGATTCGCGCGCGGCTTCGCCTTTGGCGCGCAGCATCCCGTCGGCAAGAAGATCGAGCACGCGCTGGCGCGCGCGCGTCATGCGCTGCGGCGGCGCGCCGTGGAGACGCACGCCGATACGGTCGCGTTCGCTTCCCAAGTGCTCGCCCATGCGCAGGCACATGCGCAGCACCATGCCGCGCGAACTGACCGTGTAGTTCGCCACCCAGTCGACGAAGCTGCGCAATTCCGGACGCAGCGGCGGCAGTTCGAGCTTTTCCTCGACGTCCTTAAGGCGATTGTCGAGGCGCGGATTGGGCGTGGGGTTCTCCGCCCAAACCACGGCGGTCGCGTCGCGCGCGCCGAGCGGCACGCAGACGATGTCGCCGGGCGCGAGCTCGAGCGCGTCAGGCACCCGGTACGAATAGGCCCGGTCGAGCGCGACCGGGACCAGAACATCGACGACGCGTTTGGCCATACGATAAGTTGTCCGATTCCAGGGATTTAAGGAAGGGGCAAGACCCAGGGCGCTAAGTTCTAAGCTTCGGCGTGCCTTCCATCCGCCCCCGCATAGCGAAGCGCAGCGGGGAAGGGGCCTGCGGCAAAGAGGCTTGCGTGCAGCACGGAGATCAATCTCACGGTCGTCGCCCCGCCACCGCCCTTCGCTCGCTCCGCGAGCTTCGGGCGGTCCCCCTCCCCGCTTTCGCGGGGGCGGAGGGTGCCAGATTTCGTGGCGCCGCAGGTCGCGGCCGAGATCGAAAGCTGGCTCGGCCATCTCGGCGCCGAGCGCCGTATGTCGCCGAAGACGGTCGAGGCCTACCAGCGCGATGTTCTGCAGTTTCTCGCTTTCCTCGCCGGCCATCTTGGCGGTGCGCCGTCGCTGAAAGCGCTCGCCGCGCTGGCGCCGCAAGACGTGCGCGCCTTCCTGGCGGCGCGGCGGGCCGCCGGCATCGGCAGCCGCTCGCTGATGCGCTCGCTCGCCGGCATGCGCGCCTTCGGGCGTTTTCTCGAACGCAACGGCAAAGGCAAAGTCGGCGCGCTATCCGCGGTCCGCGCGCCGAAGATCGCCAAGACCTTGCCGCGGCCGCTGCCGCCCGCGTCAGCCAAGCGCGTAGCCGATCCCGACAGCGATGCGGGCGATGAGCGCGAACCTTGGATTCACGCGCGCGACGCCGCGGTGCTCGCGTTGCTGTACGGCAGCGGGCTGCGCATTTCCGAAGCGCTCGGCCTCAAGCGCGGCCGATATCGGCACGCGCGACGCCATCACCGTGACCGGCAAGGGCCGCAAGCAGCGCATGGTGCCGGTGCTGCCGCAAGTCGCAAAACTCGTTGCCGACTACGTCGCGCTCTGCCCCTACGATCTTACCGATCAGGGCCCGCTGTTCGTCGGCGCCAAGGGCGGGCCGCTGTCGCCCCGCATCATTCAGCTCGCGATGGCGCGGCTGCGCGGCGCGCTCGGACTGCCCGAAACCGCCACGCCGCATGCGTTGCGGCACTCCTTCGCCACGCATTTGCTGGCCCGCGGCGGCGATCTGCGCTCGATCCAGGAATTGCTCGGCCACGCCTCGCTGTCGACGACACAGATTTATACCGCGGTCGACTGCCGAGCGCCTCATCGAGGCCTATCGCAGCGCCCACCCGCGCGCGTAATCCAAATCCGTGCTATCGGCGTAACCGTCATTGTCCGCCAGATGGCGGAAACTTGAATGATGTGACCATTGAGGGGCGGACGTTATGTCGGAAATCCACGAAGCTATCGAAAAAGCCCATGAAGGCGAGCACGGCGAGGGCTTTAATCGAAAAATCGCTCTGGTGATCGCTATTCTGGCGTTGTTTCTGTCGTTCTCGGAGACGCTCGGCAAAGAGCGCGCAGAACGAAGCGACCAACAAGAATATCGAAGCTTCGGACCTGTGGGCATTTTTCCAGGCCAAACCATTCGCATGACCCAGCTGCAACACGGCGGCCGAGGCAATGACCGTTGCGGCGGCGAGCGCAAGCGACCCGGCGGCGAAGGACGCGATGACCAAACAGATCGCGGCCTGGCAGAAGACCGCCGCCCGCTACGATTCCGAGCCGTCGACCAACGAGGGCCGCAAGGAACTCGCTCGAACGCGCCAAGGAGTCGGAGGAAGAGCGCGACTTGTCGATGGCGAAATATCACCACTACGAACTGGCGTCGGCGGCGTTCCAGATCGGCATCGTGCTGGCCTCGGCGGCGGTGATCACCGGCATGGTGGCGCTGGCCTGGTTTGGCGGTGGGCTCGGCGTGGTCGGGGCTCTATTATTGGCGCTCGGACTTTTCGCGCCGCATGCGGTCCCGCTGATCGCGGCGCTGTAGATAATTTACCGCTCATTCCCGCGTATGCGGGGACGAGCCGGCTTTCACGCTATCAGAAATTGATCGCGCGCTTGGCGACCGCCAGCGCCGCTTCCTTGACGGCTTCGGTCAGCGTCGGATGGGCGTGGCAGGTGCGGGCGATGTCTTCGGACGAGGCGCCGAACTCCATCGCGACCGCGGCCTCGCGCGATCATGTTGCCGGCATCGGGGCCGAGGATGTGCACGCCGAGCACGCGGTCGGTCTTGGCGTCGGCGAGGATTTTGACGAAGCCTTCGGTCGTCAGGTTCACCCTGGCGCGGGCGTTGGCGGTGAACGGAAATTTGCCGACGTTGTAGGCGATGCCGGCCGCTTTCAGCTCCTCCTCGGTTTTGCCGACCGAGGCGATCTCCGGATAGGTGTAGACGACGTTCGGGATCACGTCGTAGTTCACGTGGCCGGCCTGGCCGGCGAGGATTTCGGCCACCGCGACGCCTTCCTCCTCGGCCTTGTGCGCCAGCATCGGCCCGGCGATGACGTCGCCGATGGCGTAGATGCCGGCGACGTTGGTGCTGGAAGTGCGGATCGACGATGACGCGGCCGCGATTGTCCTGCTTGACGCCGACGCGCCTCGAGGCCGAGACCGTCGGTGTAGGGCACGCGGCCGATCGCCACCAGCACGACGTCGGCTTCGAGCGTCTCGGCCGCGCCGCCGCCGGCGGCCGGCTCGACCTTGACCTTGAGCACCTTGCCGGACGCATCGACCGCGGTGACCTTCGACGACAAGCTTGAAGCTCGAGGCCCTGCTTCTGCAGCATGCGCTGGAATTGCTTGGCGACCTCGCCGTCGATGCCGGGCAGGATGTGATCGAGGAATTCGACGACCGTCACCTCGGCGCCGAGCCGCCGCCACACCGAGCCGAGTTCGAGCCCGATGATGCCGGCGCCGACGACGAGCAGCTTCTGCGGCACCTTGGCGAGGTCGAGCGCGCCGGTCGACGACACGACGCGCTTCTCGTCGATCTCGATGCCGTGCAGCCGCGCCACGTCCGAGCCGGTGGCGATGACGATGGCCTTGGTCTCCAGCGTCTGCGTCTTGCCGTCGGCGGCCTTCACCTCGACCTTGCCGGGCGCGGCGATGCGGCCGGCGCCGCTGAAACGTCTCGATCTTGTTCTTCTTGAACAGATAATGCGACGCCTTTGACGTTGCCGTCGACGGTCTCGTCCTTGTACTTCATCATGCGCCGCGAGATCGACGCTCGGCTTGCCGACCTTGATGCCCATGTCGCGCGAACCTGTGCGCCGGCCTCCTCGAAAAGCTCGGAGGCATTGCAGCATCGCCTTCGAGGGGATGCAGCCGATGTTGAGACAGGTGCCGCCGAAGGTCGCGCTCTTCTCGACCACCGCGGTCTTCATGCCGAGCTGCGCCGCGCGAATGGCGCAGACATAGCCGCCGGGACCGGAGCCGATGACGATGAGATCGTAGGGCATCTAGCGCCTCAAAACCCAATAGTGGCTGCTCCGCGTCGTCATCAAAATGGTCGACGAGGTAATCGGATCTGGATCCTCCCACTAGTCAGCTCGTATGGCCCAGCTCCGCAGGATTGAGGAATACGGCACCTCGATGGTCCGTCCGCTCCAGCGCCCTCGCATTCGACGACAATGCCGTCGCTCGGCAATTGCTCGACCTTTCGCGTTTCGATCAGTATGCGCGTTGCGATTGGGGCAGAAGTCGATCTCATGGCCGAGATCGTCGAGATTCCATCCGAATGTGTGACCATGCTCGCCGACCGCGACCGTGTTGAAATAGCCTTATCCTTCAGCCGCGCAAAGACTCGGCCCGCTTGCGATCAGGTCGGTCAGATCGTATTCGCCGGAAAGACCGTCATCGAACGTGACGCGCAGAACCGGATAGCGCACGACCTCGACACTTTTGATTCGATAATTCATTCCTCGATCATGCCTCCTTGATAGCGCCGATCACGAATTTCTCGCCAAACGTAAGCCACTTGGCGCGCGGTGCTCTGCCAACCATTTCTGAACCGCCTTCAGCTTTGCGCGCGGCAGCGAGCCCTCCAGAACGTCGCCGGTCACGATCGAAATCATTGCCTCGCATTCGGCAAGTATCGCATGCAAGTGCGGCGGCAGATGGTCCTTCGGATATATGACGATACGAACGCCGACGACAATAGCGATTGTAGGCATTCGTCAATCCAACGGCACGCGAATTGCCGATGGTACATAGTCTCGCTCACAAATCCAGCACCAGCCGCGCCGGCTCCTCCAGGCACTCCTTGACCCGCACCAGGAACGTCACCGCCTCGCGGCCGTCGACGACGCGGTGGTCGTAGGACAGCGCCAGATACATCATCGGCCGGATCTCGACCTTGCCGCCGACCGCCATCGGCCGCTCCTGGATCTTGTGCATGCCGAGAATGCCGGACTGCGGCGCGTTGAGGATCGGCGTCGACATCAGCGAGCCGTAGATGCCGCCGTTGGTGATGGTGAAGGTGCCGCCCTGCATCTCCTCGATCTTGAGCGCGCCGTCGCGGGCGCGGCGGCCGAAATCGGCGATCGCCTTCTCGATCTCGGCGAGCGACTTCTGGTCGGCAGTCGCGCACCACCGGCACCACGAGGCCGCGTTCGGTGCCGACCGCGATGCCGATGTGATAGTAGTTCTTGTAGATGAGGTCGGCGCCGTCGATCTCGGCATTGACGGCGGGGATTTCCTTGAGCGCCTGCACGCAGGCGCGCACGAAGAAGCCCATGAAGCCGAGCTTGACGCCGTGCTTCTTCTCGAACAGGTCGCGGTATTGCGCGCGCAGCGCCATGACCGCGGCTCATGTCGACCTCGTTGAAGGTCGTCAGCATGGCGGCGGTGTTCTGCGCGTCCTTGAGCCGGCGCGCGATGGTCTGGCGCAGCCGCGTCATGCGCACGCGCTCCTCGCGCGCGGCGTCGTCGGCCGGCGACGGCGCGCGGGCCTGCACGGCGGCGGCCGGCTGCGGCGACCGGCGTCGGCTGCGCGGCGGCGCGCTCGATGGCCGCCAGCATGTCGCCCTTGGTGACGCGGCCGTCCTTGCCGGTGCCGGCGACGGTCGACGGGTCGATGCCGCTTTCGGCCGCGAGCTTGCGCACCGACGGCGCGAGCGGCGCATCGGCGCGGCGCCGCCGCTTCGGCGGCGCGGCTCGGCGCCGGGCGGCCTGGCTGCGGCTGCGCGGCGCGGGCTGCTCGGACCGGCGTCGATCGGCTTCGGCGCGGCTCGGTCTTCTGGTCGGGCGCGGCCGGCCGGCGCCGCGCCGGCGCCTTCCTTGATCTGGCCGAGCAGCGCGCCGACCGCGACGGTCTCGCCGTCCTTGGCGGCGATCTCGCCGAGCACGCCGGCCGCCGGCGCCGGCACTTCGATCGTCACCTTGTCGGTCTCGAGCTCGACCAGCGGCTCGTCGACGCGCGACCGCGTCGCCGGCTTCTTGAACCATTTGCCGATCGTCGCCTCGGTGACCGATTCGCCGAGCGTCGGCACGCGGATTTCAGCCATGGCATTCCTCTTCGCGTCATGGCCGGGCTTGTCCGGCCATCCACGCCTGCGCTCGGCGCCGTCAAGACGTGGATGCCCGGCCAAGCCGGGCATGACGGCGTTCTAGTCGCCAACGCGTCTTCCAGAAACTGCTTGAGCTGCGCCAGATGCATGCGACATCTGCCCGACCGCGGTCGAGGCCGAGGCCGGCCGGCCGGCATAGCGGGCGCGGCGATCTTGGCGCCGATCTGGTTGAGCACCCATTCCAGGAAGATGTCGACGAAGACCCAGCGCGCCCATGTTGCGCGGCTCCTCCTGGCACCAGACGATCTCGGCCTGCTTGAAGCGCGACAGTTCCGTCATCAGCGCCTTGGTCGGGAACGGATAGAGCTGCTCGATGCGCAGCAGATAGATGTCGTCGATGCCGCGCTTCTCGCGCTCCTCGTAGAGATCGTAATAGACCTTGCCGGAGCACAGCACGACGCGGCGGATCTTGTCGTCGGCGACGAGCTTGATCTTCTCGTCCGGCAGCAGTCTGCGCGTCGTCCCACAGCAGGCGATGGAACGAGGTGCCCGGCCCCATCTCGTCGAGCCGCGACACCGCGCGCTTGTGGCGCAGCAGCGACTTCGGCGTCATCAGGATCAGCGGCTTGCGGAAGTCGCGCTTGAGCTGGCGGCGCAGGATGTGGAAGTAGTTGGCCGGCGTCGTGCAGTTGGCGACCTGCATGTTGTCCTCGGCGCACATCTGCAGAAAGCGCTCGAGCCGCGCCGAGGAATGCTCCGGCCCCTGCCCTTCGTAGCCGTGCGGCAGCAGGCAGACGAGGCCCGACATGCGCAGCCATTTGCGCTCGCCCGACGAGATGAACTGGTCGAACACGCACCTGCGCGCCGTTGGCGAAATCGCCGAACTGCGCCTCCCACAGCGTCAGCGCGTTCGGCTCGGCGAGCGAGTAGCCGTATTCGAAGCCGAGCACCGCCTCTTCCGACAGCATCGAGTTGATGACCTCGAAGCGGGCCTGGCCGTCGGCGAGGTTGTTGAACGGCGTGTAGCGGTCCTCGGTCTCCTGGTCGATCAGCACCGAATGGCGCTGCGAGAAGGTGCCGCGCTCGCTGTCCTGGCCGGACAGCCGCACCGGGTGGCCTTCGAGCAGCAGCGAGCAGAACGCGAGCGCCTCGGCCGGTCGCCCAGTCGATGCCGTCGCCGGTCTCGATCGCCTTGCGCCGGTTGTCGAGAAAGCGCTGCAGCGTGCGGTGCAGATGGAAGCCCGGCGGCAGCGTGGTGATCTTCTGGCCGATCTCCTTGAGCGTCGCGATCTCGACGCCGGTCTTGCCGCGGCGCGGATCGTCGGCGTCGCCGCCGCGCTTGAAGCCGGACCAGCGGCCGTCGAGCCAGTCGGCCTTGTTGGCGCGGTAGCTCTGCGCGGCCTCGAGCTCGGCGTCGAGGCGGCTGCGCCAGTCCGCCTTCATCTTGTCGACCTCGGCCGGCGGTGACGACGCCCTCGCCGACCAGCTTCTTGCCGTAGATTTCGAGCGTCGGTCGGATGCGCGGCGATCGCCTTGTACATCAGCGGCTGGGTGAACGACGGCTCGTCGCCTTCGTTGTGGCCGAAGCGGCGATAGCAGAACATGTCGATGACGACCGGCTTCTGGAATTTCTGCCGGAACTCGGTGGCGACCTTGGCGGCGAACACCACCGCCTCCGGATCGTCGCCGTTGACGTGGAAGATCGGCGCCTCGATCATCTTGGCGACGTCGGACGGATAGGGCGACGAGCGCGAATAGCGCGGATTGGTGGTGAAGCCGATCTGGTTGTTGACGATGAAATGCACCGAGCCGCCGGTGCGGTGGCCGCGCAGCCCGGACAGGCCGAAGCACTCCGCGACCACGCCCTGGCCGGCGAACGACGCGTCGCCGTGGATCAGCAGCGGCATCACCATGGTGCGGTCTTCCGGCGTGGCGCCGAGCTGGTCCTGCTTGGCGCGCACCTTGCCGAGCACCACCGGATCGACGATCTCGAGATGCGACGGATTGGCGGTGAGCGACAGATGGACGTTGTTGCTGTCGAACTCGCGGTCCGACGAGGCGCCGAGGTGATATTTGACGTCGCCCGAGCCCTCGACCTCGTTGGGCGTCGACGAGCCGCCCTTGAACTCGTGGAAGATGGCGCGGTGCGGCTTGCCCATCACCTGCGCCAGCACGTTGAGCCGGCCGCGATGCGGCATGCCGAGGACGATCTCGCGCACGCCGAGCGCGCCGCCGCGCTTGATGATCTGCTCCAGCGCCGGGATCATCGACTTCGCCGCCGTCGAGGCCGAAGCGCTTGGTGCCGGTGAATTTCAGGTCGCAGAATTTCTCGAAGCCTTCGGCCTCGACCAGCTTGTTGAGGATGGCGCGCTTGCCCTCGCGGGTGAAGGTGATCTCCTTGTCCGGCCCCTCGATGCGCTCCTGGATCCAGGCCTTCTGCGCCGCCGTTGGAGATGTGCATGAACTCGACGCCGAGCGTCCGGCAATAGGTGCGGCGCAGGATGGCGACGATCTCGCGGATGGTGCCGAATTCGAGCCCGAGCACGTTGTCGAGGAAGATCGGGCGGTCGAGATCGGCTTCGCCGAAGCCGTAGGTGCGCGGATCGAGCTCCTCGCTCGTTCTTCGGCGGCTCGAGGCCGAGCGGATCGAGATTGGCGTGGAAATGGCCGCGCACGCGATAGGCGCGGATCAGCATCAGCGCGCGGACCGAATCGCGGGTCGCCCGCTCGACCTCGGCGGCGGAGATGTCGACGCCGCGCGGCTTGCGCCTGCGCCTTGACCTTGGCGCCGACGCGTCTTGCCGGCCTCCGCCCAGTCGCCGTCGAGCGCCGCGACGAGATCGCCGCGCTCGAGCGGCGGCCAGTCCGGGCCGGCCCCAGGACGGCGCCGCGCGCGTTCTTGGCGACGTCGCCGGCGTCGTCCTTCAGGCTTTGGAAGAACGCTGCCACTCGGCATCGACCGACTTCGGATCGGCTTCGTAGCGCGCGTAGAGGTCTTCGATGTAGCCGGCGTTGCCGCCGTACAGAAACGAGGTGCGCGCGAAAGCGGCGTTCGCGTCCTGGCGGGACATGAGACGATTCCTGGCGTCAGGTCCGAACTCAGCGGCGAGCCGCTCGAAGAACTGCCAAACGATATGGCGAGCGGCGAATCAGCCCGGCCCGGCGCAGGATCGTTCTCTTGTACCCTATTTAGTCGATGCGATGCGGCATCGAAAGACACAACGAATGAATTACGCACTTCAATACTTCCACCAGCGTCTTGCCGAGCCGCGCCGGCGAGGGCGAGACCTTGATGCCGGCCGCCTCCATGGCGGCGATCTTGGACTCGGCGCCGCCCTTGCCGCCGGAGATGATGGCGCCGGCATGGCCCATGCGGCGGCCGGGCGGCGCGGTGCGGCCGGCGATGAAGCCGACCATCGGCTTCTTGCGGCCGCGCTTGGCTTCGTCCTTGAGGAACTGCGCCGCGTCCTCCTCGGACGAGCCGCCGATCTCGCCGATCATGACGATCGCCTCGGTCGCCGGGTCGGCGAGGAACATTTCCAGCACGTCGATGAAGTCGGTGCCCTTGACCGGATCGCCGCCGATGCCGACCGCGGTGGTCTGGCCGAGCCCCTCCTGGGTGGTCTGGAACACCGCCTCGTAGGTCAGCGTGCCGGAGCGCGAGACGATGCCGACCTTGCCGGGCTTGAAGATGTTGCCCGGCATGATGCCGATCTTGCATTCGCCGGCCGTCATCACGCCCGGGCAGTTCGGCCCGATCAGCCGCGATTGCGAGCCGGACAGCGCGCGCTTGACCTTCACCATGTCGACGACCGGGATGCCCTCGGTGATGCAGACGATCAGCGGGATCTCGGCGTCGATCGCCTCGCAGATCGCGTCGGCGGCGCCCGGCGGCGGCACGTAGATGACGCTGGCGTCGCAGCCGGTCTTCTCGCGCGCCTCGGCCACGGTGTCGAACACCGGCAGGCCGAGATGGGTCGAGCCGCCTTTGCCGGGCGAGGTGCCGCCGACCATCTTGGTGCCGTAGGCGATCGCCTGCTCGGAATGGAAGGTGCCGTTCTTGCCGGTGAAGCCCTGGCAGATGACCTTGGTGTTCTTGTCGATCGAGGATGGACATGCGCGTATCTTTCGGAAGCGTTCGCTGCGCCTCGAGGAAGCTTCATGCCGCGGCGCTTCACCGCGGCCACGATCTTCTGCGCGGCGTCGTCGAGGTCGTCGGCGGAGATGACGTTGAGGCCGCGACTTGGCGATGATCTCCTTGCCGAGCTCGACATTGGTGCCTTCGAGCCGCACCACCAGCGGCACCCGCAGGCCGACCTCCTTCACCGCCGCGATCACGCCTTCGGCGATGATGTCGCATCGCATGATGCCGCCGAAGATGTTGACCAGGATGCCCTTCACGTTGTGGATCGGAGGTGATGATCTTGAACGCCGCCGTCGACCTTTTCCTTGGTGGCGCCGCCGCCGACGTCGAGGAAGTTCGCCGGCGCCTCGCCGTAGAGCTTGATGATGTCCATGGTCGCCATGGCGAGGCCGGCGCCGTTGACCATGCAGCCGATGGTGCCGTCGAGCGCGACGTAGTTGAGATCGTACTTGCGAGGCCTCGATCTCCTTCGCGTCCTCCTCGGTGTGTCGCGCAGCGCCGCGATGTCGGGATGGCGGTAGAGCGCGTTGTCGTCGAAGCCGATCTTGGCGTCGAGGCAGATCAGCTGGCCGGACTTGGTGACGACCAGCGGATTGATCTCGAGCAGGCTCATGTCCTTGGCGACGAAGGCCTGGTAGAGCTTCGGCAGCACGGTCTCGGCCTGCTTGGCCAGACTCGCGGCTGAAGCCCGAGCGCCCGCGCGACGTGGCGCGCGTGATGCGGCATGAAGCCGGTCGCCGGATCGATCGAGAAGCTCATGATCTTCTCCGGCGTCGCGTGTGCGCGACCTCCTCGATGTCCATGCCGCCTTCGGTCGAGGCCACGAAGGCGACGCGCGAGGTCGCGCGATCGACCAGCGCCGACAGATAGATATTCGCGCTCGATCGCGGAGCCTTCCTCGATGTAGAGGCGGCGCACCTCCTTGCCGTGCGGCCCGGTCTGATGCGTGACCAGCGTCGAGCCGAGCAGCCGCGTCGGCCTCGCGCTTCACGTCGTCGACCGACTTGACCACCTTGACGCCGCCGGCCTTGCCGCGGCCGCCGGCGTGGATCTGCGCCTTGACCACCCAGACCGGGCCGCCGAGTTCGTCGGCGGCCTTCACGGCCTCGTCGACGCTGAACGCCGGAATGCCGCGCGGCACCGGCACGCCGAATTCGCGCAGCACCGCCTTGGCCTGGTATTCGTGGATGTTCATGGCGATGCCTACCGTCTGCCGTCATGCGACGGCGCGAGCCGGAACGCCGAGCCTCAGGATCAGCCGAGGCTGCATGCGCCGTGATTCTGAGTGCCGCTTCGCGGCGCCGCGGATGACGACTCACTTCCCGAGATCGGGCGCGATCTTCTTGCAGGCCTCGACCAGCGTCTGCACCGACTGCGCCGACTTCTCGAACATGCCGCGCTCGGCGCCGTTGAGCTCGATCTCGACGATGCGCTCGACGCCCTTTGCGCCGATCACCACCGGCACGCCGACATAGAGGTCCTTGATGCCATATTCGCCGTTGAGCCAGGCGGCGCACGGCAGCACGCGCTTCTTGTCGCGCAGATAGCTTTCCGCCATGGCGATCGCCGACGCCGCCGGCGCATAGAACGCCGAGCCGGTCTTGAGCAGGCTGACGATCTCGCCGCCGCCGTTGCGGGTGCGCTCGACGATCTCGTCGATGCGCGCCTGCGTGGTCCAGCCCATCTTGACCAGGTCGGGCAGCGGAATGCCGGCGACCGTCGAATAGCGCACCAGCGGCACCATGGTGTCGCCGTGGCCGCCGAGCACGAAGGCGGTGACGTCCTCGACCGAGACGTTGAACTCGTCGGCGAGGAAATAGCGGAAGCGCGCCGAGTCGAGCACGCCGGCCATGCCGACCACCATCTGCTTCGGCAGGCCGCAGCACTTCTGCAGCGCCCAGACCATGGCGTCGAGCGGATTGGTGATGCAGATGACGAAGGCGTTCGGCGCGTATTTCTTGATGCCGGCGCCGACCTGCTCCATGACCTTGAGATTGATGCCGAGCAGATCGTCGCGGCTCATGCCGGGCTTGCGCGGCACGCCGGCGGTGACGATGCACGACCGTCGGCGCCCTCGATCGCCTCGTAGGCGTTGGTGCCGGCAAAGCGGGCGTCGAAGCCCTCGACCGGCGACGACTGGACGAGATCGAGCGCCTTGCCCTGCGGCACGCCTTCGGCGATGTCGAACATGACGACGTCGCCGAGCTCCTTGAGCCCGATCAGATGCGCCAGCGTGCCGCCGATCTGGCCGGAGCCGATCAATGCAATCTTGTTTCGCGCCATCGGATAAATGTCCTTGATTGGACGATGGAAGGCGCAGCGGCTGCCGCGGTCATTAGCCCTTTCGGCAGACCCGTTCAAGTCGCGTCAAGCCGGATCGACCGCGCCAAAGCGGCTGCGTGACAGCCGTGAATCAGCATGATTTCCGCAAACCGACCAGAGATGCCGGCCGATGCGGCCCATGATTCTCGCGTTGCGCAGAACCTCCGCTGTAACTTTCCAGGAAACGGCGCAGCAGGACATATTGCCGCCGTCCGATTTCCAAACAACCGGGCTGCGACATCATCTTGCGATCGTCCGCCATCTGATCGAGCGCCCTGGTTTGCATCGTCCTCCGCCCCGAGGTCCGCCACGACGATGGCTTGAAACCAATGGAGGTATGACCTGCTGACCGGTATCGTCCGGCATCACCTAGATTTTCAGTTATGGCGTCGCGATGGCCTTCACGATCCTGACGGCACGGGTTTTGATCGCGAACCCGAAGCGCCAACAGCAGCTTCAAGCGCGCTTGGGCGATCAGACCCGCGTTGTCGAATTTGCCCAGGGACCGGGCCTTGGCCATGTGTACCAGAGCATTGCCGAGCGCGTCGATCGCTACCGCGAGATCGCCTTCCTCCTTGCTGATCTGCCATTTCCATTGCAGCAAGCCGCCGAGACTACGATAGCAGTGCGCGATACGCGCGTCCGCGCGCCGTCATCGTCCTCGGATTCATTTGAAGCCTTGGTCTCCTCCGTGTGAGCTGTGCTGCACAAAATCGATCGCGATATTCGCGCCGCGGAGGTCTGGATGCGTCTCCGAATAAGCCGTTGCTATACGCGTAAGATCGTCGTTGGTCAGCAGCATCGAGCAGCCCGCTGGCGGCCGTAGATCTCGCAGGCAAAACCATATTGTTCGGCGTCTGAAAGGCGAGCAGTCACTTCGCTGTGCCTCCTGGCGTGCAAGGTCTGCGCACCAGACAGTAGTAACCGAAGGGCTTTAAGGCCGAAGACCGAATCATAATGCTCCGCCAACAAAGTCCGTAGCGGGATCCGGCGTCTCGCTTCCACTGCGCGGCCAGATCTCTTCCGATATTTTTCGACGTATTCTCATCGACGCCGAAACCATCGGTCCCGATGTCCATTGCACGACCTCGGATTTCATCACGTTCTCCAGCTGACGCTGCACTGGACTGTCCGGCTAGCTGCTGCTGCGCCGTCGCTGGAGCCGCCGACGTTTCGGCCGCTTGCCGGATTCCATCGACCTCTTCCCCAGTGCCAGATCTTCGCCAGTTGCATTTATCGGCAGACTGTCTGTCGCGGCGCCGGTGCTGCCGGATGCGGCGCCTATCGGGTCCCTTCCGGCGCTGGAACGGTGCCGGGCTCGGGCTGTCACGGGCGGATTCGCCGACTCGGAGCTTGTTACATCGACGCGCCGCCGGCGACGGTGTCGTCTGCCGGTGCCGCTCATCGCTCGATCATGATCCGGAGTGGATATCGGGAGCCGGCGGTATCATCAGCGCGCATCGCCTTCGTGCCGGCTTCTGATCGGCTGCTGTGATGATGACGCGTCGCCGATCGAAGATCATGGTGCGTCGTCGGCGAGGCTTCTTGCCGAACGGCATGATAGACTTCGCCGGACTGCCACGAATGCTCTCGGTCCGCAGTCATGCCCGGCGTTTAGCTGTCGTAATAGACGGCGGCGCATTCAAGCGACCGCCTGCCTAAGTCTCGACGATGCCGGCGGACGAGCCGGAGGCCTGCGAGTGCGCGGCGCCGTGCGGCCGCGCCAGATAGGCCTGCGAGCGCATCTCGATCAGGCGCGAGGCGGTGCGCTTGAATTCCTGCGCCTCGAAACCCTCGTCGGCATGATAGAGCGCGTCGGGCTCGGCCGCGGCCGAGGCGATCAGCTTCACGTTCATGTCGTAAAGCGTGTCGATCAGAATGATGAAGCGCTTGGCGGCGTTGCGCGTGTCGAAGTTCATGACCGGAATGTGGTCGAGAATGATGGTGTGATATTCGCGCGCGATGCGCAGATAATCGGCGGCGGCGAGCGGCTGCTCGCACAGATCGTGGAACGTAAAACGCGCCACGCCCATGACGGCGCGCGGCACGTGCACGCTGCGGCCCTTGAGCGCCAGGTCCTGCGCGCGCGCCGGCTTGCCGCCGGTGAGCCGCCGCCAGGCATCGTCGAGCGCGGCGTCCGCCGCGGCGTCGGCCGGCACGTACCAGACCGGCAGGCCGGCCGAGCTTCTCCAGGCGGAAATCGGTGCGCGCGTCGAGCCGCACGACGTCCATGTGCTGCTTCGAGCATGTGGATGAACGGCACGAACAACGCGCGGTTCAAGCCGTCCTTGTAAAGCTCGTCGGGCGCGCACGTTCGAGGTCGCGACCACCACGACGCCGCGCTCGAACAGCTGCGCGAACAGCCGGCCGAGGATCATGGCGTCGGCGATATCGGTGACGTGGAATTCGTCGAAGCAAAGCAGCCAGCGTCTCCGCAGCCAGCTCGTCGGCGACGAGCCGGATCGGATCCTCGCCGGCGTGCTCGCCGTCTTTCATCTTCTGCCGGAAACGCGTAGATGCGTTCGTGCACGTCGAGCATGAATTCGTGAAAATGCGCGCGGCGCTTGCGCACGACCGGGCTCGCCTCGAAGAAAAAATCCATCAGCATGGTCTTGCCGCGGCCGACCTCGCCGTAGATGTAAAGTCCCTTGATCGGCTGCTGCCTTGCTCTCCCGGCTGCCGAACAGCCAGCCGAGCGACGACGACTTTCCGCGCCAGGCGCGATTCTGCGCGATCCGCGCTTCGAGCCGCGCCAGCATGTCGACGACGGCGAGCTGCGCGGCATCGCGCTCGATCTGTCCCGCGGCGACGCCGGCGGCATATTGCGCTGTGACGGAGCTCGCCATGATCGGATTTACGGATGCGGGATTAACGTTGCGGGTGAACGTGGCGCAAATCGCAACGCTTGACGGCGCAGGCACGATCGAATCTGCACGATCGAGATTTGCACAATCGCAGACTTTGCACAATCGCAGATTTTGATGTCGTCAAACAGTCGTCAAAGTCCGTTAAGCCATGCGTATACGGAATGTAGGCATGTTGCTCAATGCTTCGTCTTGCCAAACTTTGGCGCCAGCACCGACATGATTGATTTGATTCGGCGCACGGACGGCGTCTGTCGTGCCTGCGAGCTTCTGGGGAGGAAGCGGCGAAGAGGGTCTTATTGACGATGTCTCGTCGACGGCAAATCCGGGCGGCGACAAGGTCAGGAGACCTTTGGAATGCAGGACGTTCTTCCCGAAGGCGGCGTGATCCGCAAATTGTGGATCGGTGAAGCAGCCAAATATCGCGAGCATGTTCTGCGTCTCGACGCCGCAGAGCCGGCACAGCCGGTTCGGCGGCGGCGTTTCCGACGAGTTCATCCGCAATTATGTCGATCTGGCTCACTTCGCTCGACGCCGTCGTGCATGGCTTTTTCGTCGACGGCGTGATGCGCGGCGCCGCGAGTTGCGGCCGCTCGGCGCTGAGATTTCCCGCGCCAAGCCGAAGCCGCGATCAGCGTCGAAAAGCCATGGCAGAGTCACGGCGTCGGCTCGGCGCTGCTGCGCACGCATCCTTGCTCGCCGCCCGCAATCGCGGCATACCGGCTGCTGCATATGGCGTGCCTCGCCGAGAACCGGCGCATGCAGCAGCTCGCGCGCAAATTCGACTGCCGAGTTGTCGTTCGATTTCGGCAACGTCATCGGCGAGGTCGAATTGTCGCGCCCGACGCCGCTGTCACTGATGCGCGAGATGATGGCCGACGGCCACGGCTTCGCCACCGCGATGCTCGATCTTCAGACCCGCATGCTGCGGGCGTAAATTAATGCGGTGGTCTAAGCCGCATCGCCGCTGCGCGCGCCGCCGAACGGATAGTCCGCCTCGACGACGTAGGGGCCGCCGCCGACCGAGGCGCGCGATGAGAACAGCACGAAGCGCGAGACCTGGAACGCTGCCGAGCGGAAATGGCCGCGCGTCCGCAAGATAGTCGGCAACCTGCCGGCTCGACGAATCGCGCAGCCGCGCCAGCGTGACGTGCGGCGTGTATTTGCGCCCTTCGGGCTCGAGCCCGAGCCGTTGCAGCAGCCGCTCGTGCTCGGCCTGCAACTCCATCAGCGGCGCCACCGGCGGAACCGCGGCGACCAGCGCGCGCGGCTTGCGGCCGCCGAACGAGGACAGGCCGTCGAGGCGCAGCTCGAACGGCGCGCGCTGTGCGCGCGCCCGAGCAGCCCCGCGATGTCGCGCGCCAGCGCATCGTCGATGTCGCCGATGAAGCGCAGCGTCAGGTGATAATTTTCCGGATCGATCCAGCGCGCGCCCGGCAATCCGCCGCGCATCATGGCGAGCGATTGGGCGACGGACGGCGGTATTTCGAGGGCGGTGAACAGACGGGGCATGACACCTGCGGCTCGTGCTCTGGCGATTCGCAGCAGCCGCAGCATGCGGGGAACGCATGCCGGCGTGCAACCCTCACGAGGGATGCTGGCTGCGGACGCTGTGCGATCAGGTCTTCGATTTTCGGCAGAATGCGCCCGACGATCACGTCGACGCCCGCGGCGTTGGGATGCATGCCGTCGGGCTGGGTCAGGCCGAGATCGCCGGCGCCGCCCTCGAGGAAAAACGGATAAAGCGGCACGCCATATTTCGCGGCAAGCGCCGGATAGATGGCGTTCGAAGGCCTGCCCGTAGGCCGCCCCAAGATTCGGCGCCGCGCGCATGCCGCACAACAGCACCGCAATGTGCCGCTTCGCCAGACGGCTCAGGATTTTGTCCAGCGCATCGTGCGTCACCTCCGGCTTGATCCCGCGCAGCATGTCGTTGGCGCCAAGCTCGAGGATGACGGCGTCGGTGCCCTCCGGCACCGACCAATCGAGCCGCGCCAGCCCGTCCGAGGCGGTGTCGCCGGAGACGCCGGCATTTTCGATCTCGGCCGCAATCCCCTTGGCGGCGAGCGCCGCCTGCAGGCGCGGCACGAAGCCTCGGTGTCGGGCAGGCCGTAGCCTGCGGTCAAGGAATCGCCCAGCGCGACGATTTTGAGCGGTCGTCCCGGCGTTCGCGGCTATCGGGACCACAAGCGCCACGCTGCAAACCGCCGCACGCAGCGATTTGGACCACGGCGCGCCGCCACCCATATGACGCCCAGCCGCTTACGCTGCGACGGGCGCAGGTCGAACCGAACATGAACGACATTTCGGGGCATCCTTCCGCTGGCGACGCCATTGCGCTGAGCGGCGTCAATCTGTCGCTCGGCCGCGGCGCCGCGCGGGTCCATATCCTCAAAGAGGTCGATCTTCATATAGGCCGTGGCGAGGCCATTGGCCTGCTCGGGCCGTCCGGCTCCGGCAAGTCGACGCTGCTCATGGTGATGACCGGGTTGGAGCGGCCGGACACGGGCCCGTCGTCGTCGCCGGGCGCGACTTGCGGGCGCTCGATGAGGACGGACTGGCGCGGTTTCGCGGCAGCAATATCGGCATCGTCTTCCAGGCCTTCCATCTCATTCCGACCATGACGGCGCTGGAAAACGTCGCGGTGCCGCTTGAATTCGCCGGCGCGCGCGACGCATTCGCGCGCGCCGAGCGCGAGCTCGCCGCGGTCGGTCTTGCGGCGCGCATCAATCACTATCCGGCCGAGTTGTCCGGCGGCGAACAGCAGCGCGTCGCGCTCGCGCGCGCGCTGGCGCCGAATCCTGCGATCCTGGTCGCCGACGAACCGACCGGCAATCTCGACGAAGCGACCGGACGCGAGATCATCGAGTTGTTGTTCCGCGGCCATCGCGAGCGCGGCATGACGCTGGTGCTTGTCACCCACGACACGGCGCTCGCGGCGCGCTGCGATCGCGTGCTGCACATGCGCTCGGGACGGCTCGTCGAACCAGCCCGGCAAGTGGCGGACAAAGCGCTGGCGGAACAAAAAGCCCTTGCGGAGCAAAATGCCCCTGCGGAGCAAAATGCCCCTGCGGAGCAAAAAAGATGACGGCCGTCGCGGACGCGAACGCCGCGCTCCACCCTGCCCCGCCGGCCGGCCGGACCACGCTGCTCGCGCTGCGCTTCGCCTGGCGCGATCTGCGCGGCGGCTTGCGCGGCTTCGGCGTGTTTATCGCGTGCATCGCGCTCGGCGTCATGGCGATCGCCGGCGTCAATTCGGTCGCGGCCAGTCTTGCCGACGGCATCTCCCGCACCGGCCGCGAGATCCTCGGCGGCGATCTCGCGTTCTCGCTGATCCAGCGTGAAGCCAGCGCCGGCGAGCGCGCGTTTCTCGACAGCCACGGCACCGTTTCCGTCGCCGCAACCTTGCGGGCGATGGCGCGCACCAGCGAGCGGCGCGCACAACGCTGGTCGAGGTCAAGGCGGTCGACGGCAGCTATCCGCTGTTCGGCGCGGCTGCAACCCATCCGGCCATGCCGCTTGCCGATGTGTTTGCACAACACGGCGACGCTTACGGCGCCGCGGTCGATCCGGCGCTGCTGACGCGGCTCGATCTGAAAACCGGCGACCGCATCACCATCGGCGATTTGGCTGTCGAAGTGCGCGCCGCGCTGACCAACGAGCCGGACAAGCTTGCCGGCGGCGGGATCGGCCTTGGGCCGCGCGTGCTCTTGAGCGAAGCGGCGCTGCGCGCCAGCGGGCTGCTGCAGCCCGGCAGCCTGGTGCGCTGGCAATATCGGCTGCGGCTGCCCGACAACGACGCGAGCGACAGCGCGGTGGCGGCGCTCGAAAAGCAAGCCAAGACCGCGTTCCCGGATGCCGGCTGGGAAATCCGCACGCGCAACAAGGCCTCGCCGCAGCTCGAACGCAATGTCGAACGCTTCAGCGAATTCCTCACGCTGGTGGCCTTGACGACGCTGCTCGTCGGCGGCGTCGGCGTCGCCAACGCGGTCGCGAGCCACCTCGCCCGCAAGCGCGACGTGATCGGAACCATGAAGGCGCTCGGCGCCACCGGCGGTCGGCGTCTTTGCGATCTATTGCGTCGAAGTGTTGCTCATCGCGCTGTTCGCCGCGCTGATCGGCGCCGCGCTCGGCGCGCTGCTGCCGTTCGCGCTGGCGTGGGGTTTCGGCAGCATCATTCCGCTGCCCGTCGCGCCTTCGCTGCATCCGGGCGTGCTGGCGGTGGCGATCGCCTATGGCTTGCTCACGGCGCTCGCTTTCGCGCTGTGGCCGCTCGGCCGCGCGCACGACGTGCCGTGTCGATGCTGTTCCGCGACCAGGTCGCAGCGGAGCGGCGCTGGCCGCGACGGCGCTACATCGTGGCGACGGTGCTGATCGTCGCTGCTCTTGCCGCGCTGGCCATTTTTTCGACCTATGACCGCCGCCTCGGCGCGATTTTCATCGCGTCGCGGCCGGCATTTTCGTGATGCTGCGGCTCGTTGCGACGCTCGTCATGTGGATCGCCCGCACGGTGCCGCGCCAGCGTTCGACCGTGGTGCGGCTCGCGATCGCCAACATCCACCGCGCCGGCGCATTGACGCCGACCGTCGTGCTCTCGCTCGGGCTCGGCCTTGCCCTGCTTGTGACCGTGACCGAGATCGACGGCAACCTGCACCGCGAGTTCGCGGCGGCGTTGCCCGCAAAGGCGCCGTCGTTCTTCTTCCTCGACATTCCGGTCGACCGATGCCGACCGCTTCGACGCCTTCGTGCACGCACAGGCGCCGCATGCGACACTTGAGCGTGTGCCGATGTTGCGCGGCCGCATCATCGCCGCCAACGGCATCAAGGCGGCAGATCTCAAACCCGCCGCGGGTTCGCGATGGGTCCTGCGCGGCGACCGCGGCATCACCTACGCCTCCGCCATTCCGGCCGGCTCGCGCGTCGTCGCCGGCCAATGGTGGGGCGCCGATTATTCCGGACCGCCGCTGGTCTCGCTCGAAAACAAGACCGCGCACGATCTCGACCTCAAGATCGGCGATACCATCACCGTCAATGTGCTCGGCCGCAGCGTGACGGCGCGGATCGCCAATCTGCGCGCCGTCGATTGGCAAAACCTCGGCATCAATTTCGTCCTGGTGTTTTCGCCCTCGACGTTTCGCGGCGCGCCCCATACCCAAATTGCGACGCTGACGTTTGCGGACGGCGGCTCGACGCAGAAGAAACCGCGCTCATCAAGGCGCTTGCCGACACGTTCCCCTCGGTCACCGTCGTGCGCGTGAAGGAAGCGCTCGATACCATCGACACTATCGTCTCCAACCTGGTGCTGGCGCTACGCGGCGCCAGCGCGGTCACGCTGATCGCGGCCGCCCTGGTGCTTGGCGGCGCGCTGGCCGCGAGCCAGCGGTTTCGCATCTACGACGCGGTGATCCTCAAAACCTTCGGCGCGACACGCGGCCGGCTTCTTGCCGCCTATACGCTGGAATATCTCTTCATCGGTGTTGCAACCGTGCTGTTTGGTGTTGCGGTCGGCTCGCTCGCCGCCGGCCTCATTGTCAGCCGGGTTATGGACTTTCCCTTCGTCTGGGTGGCCGGATCGGCGGTCGGCGTGGCCTTCGGCGCGCTCATCGTCACGATTTTGCTGGGACTTGCCGGCACGTTTTCGGCGCTTGGCCGCAAGCCCGCGGAGGTGCTCAGGAATCTCTAAATTGCCCGCCGCAATGGCGACATGATGAACGATTTGTAACCGTGGCAATTATGGCGTCGCACCCATCTGGCGCAGGGGATGCTTTCGCACTAGATTCGCGCCAGGGGTGAACGGCGTTCGTCGCCGAACACCAGGACCCGGCCAGGGCCGGGACAAAGCAGGGGTATTCTCCATGTCCGACTTCGATCGGAATATCGCGACCGCCCGGACCGGCTATCGCACCGACCAGGTGACGATCGACGCGGGTCTGCGCGCGTACATGATCCGCGTCTACAACTACATGGCTGCCGGCGTGGCGCTGACCGGCATCGTGGCTTGGCTGACTTATCAAGCGGCCGGCGGCGACGCGATCCAAGTCGCCGGTGGGCGGATCGGAGGACTGACCGCCTTTGGGCAAGCCATCTTCGGCGGCCCGCTGACGATCATACTGGCGCTCGGCACACTCGGCTTGGTGTTCTTCATGAGCTACCGCATCAACCGGCTCTCGGTGGGAACCGCGCTTTCGCTGTTCTTCATCTACGCGGGGCTGCTGGGACTGATGCTGTCCTCGATATTTCTTTCTTACACCGGCACGTCGATCACGCGCGTGTTCTTCATCTCGGCGGCATCGTTCGGTGCGCTCAGCCTCTATGGCTACACCACCCAGCGCAGCCTCCAGGCCGTCGGCTCGTTCATGACCATGGGTCTGATCGGCATCGTCATCGCCATGCTGGTCAATATCTTCCTGAAGTCGAGCGGGCTCGACTGGGCGATCTCGATCATCGGCGTGCTGGTATTCGCCGGCCTCACCGCCTGGGATACGCAGCGGATCAAGGAGATGTATAGCGTGAATGACGACGGCACCGTCGCCGGCCGTAAGGCAGTGATGGGCGCGCTGTCGCTCTATCTCGACTTCATCAACCTGTTCATGATGCTGCTGCGGATATTCGGCGATCGACGCTGAGCTGACGCGCAGGACGAAAGTTCAAACGCCCCGGCTCGCGCCGGGGCGTTTTGCTGTCGCCATCATGGTATTCGTCGAATAGCCCTCAGCGCGTCGCAGCCCTTTTCGTCTCCGACGCCTGCAATCCGAACAACGCCGCGAAAGCCGCCAGGCAAAGCGCGGCTGAGACGAAAATGGCCGAGGTCCCCATCGCGTCGATCAACAGCCCGAACAGCAATGGCGCGAATGCCTGCGAGGCGCGGGCCGGCGCGCCGAGCAGACCGGTACGTTCGCCGTAACCGCGCGGTCCGAACACCGCGAGCGGCACGGTGCCCCGGGCGATCGTCAGAAGGCCATTGCCGGCACCATAAAAAATAGCAAACGCGGCGGCCGCCGCCGGCCCCACGAGGGCGAAGACGACAGCGCCGATCGGATGCAGCAAAGCCGCGATCCGCGCCGAGACCAGTGGATGAATCCGCCGCAGGGCCAGAAATTCGCCGAGCCGTGCCGCCACCTGCGCGGGGCCGACCAGCGAGGCCGCCGCAATAGCCTCGACCGGCGTGGCGCCGGCGCGTTCAAGGAGCGTCGGCAGTTGCGCCGCCATCGCGCCGGTGACGAACCAGACCGCCGCGAAGACGAATGCCAACAGCACCATCTCGCGGCGCGGCTTCCAGCCGACCGACGGCTCGTCCGCGCGGACGACTCGCACCGGCTGCGCGGGCACCGGCAACAGCAAACGATTGAGCGGCAGACCGATCACCAGATTAAGCGCCGCCCACACCAGAACGGTTTCGCGCCAGCCCAACGTGTCGTTGAGGAGCGTCGATAACGGCCAGCTCACCGTCGAGGCAAATCCCGCAAACAGCGTGATGCCGGTGATGGGGCCGCGCGCCTTTTCGCCGTAGAGCGCAGCGAGCGCCGCAAATCCGGCGTCGTAGAGCCCGAGTGCCATGCCGATGCCGAGGATCGCCCACGCCGCAAACAACATGACGACCCCGTTCGCGGCGGCAAGCACGAACAGTCCGGCAGCCAACACAATGTTCGAAAGCACCAGCACGCCGCGCCCGCCGTAGCGATCGATGATGCGGCCGACGGTCGGACCGGCGAACGCCGCGATCAGCAAGGCGGCGGAGAAAGCGCCAAATACCCATGAGCGCGGAACGCCGAGGGCGGCGCCGATCGGGTCGGCAAGGATCGCCGGCAAATAGTAGCTCGATGCCCACGCGAGCGTCTGCGAGAGGCCGAGCGCCGTGACGACGACGCGCGACGGGGAAACGAACGATGCGTTGTTGTCCGCTGGCGCCAAACCGCACACCATCTCGATCTGCGGCGGCAGAAACCGCGCAGCGCCGCGGCGGCAACTTTGCACAATTCGATACCGCGCGGTAGCAAGCTTGCGATCGTGCTGCGGCGAGATAAGCCGCTGCAGCACGGCCTGCGCGAGGCCGTCAACGCGATCAAGACTTTCGCGGCAGAATTAGCCGCGCTAACCGCAAGGACGTGAATTGGACAGTCCCAGCGATGGATCAAAGCGGATGAGCGATATCACCATTCGGGCGGCGGTCCCGCACGACGTCGCAGCCATAACCCGCATCTACGCCCACGCCGTCGACCATGGCACGGCCACATTCGAACTTGAACCGCCGGACGACGCCGAAATGGCGCGGCGCCAGCAAGAGCTCTTGGCGAATGGCTATCCCTATCTGGTTGCGGAGCGGGCCGGGCTGGTTGCGGGTTACGCCTACGCGGGGCCCTACCGCGCGCGGCCGGCGTACCGCTGGAGCGTCGAAGATTTCAATCTACATCGCGCCGGAATTCCATCGCCGGGGTATTGGCCGGCTGTTGCTCGCGCGCCTCATCGTGGCAGCCGAGACAAACGGATTTCGTCAGTTGATCGCCGTGATCGGCGACTCCTTACAAGCCGCGTCGATCGCGGTCCATGCCGCGGCCGGCTTCCGGCACATCGGCACGCTGCAATCCGTTGGCTTCAAGCACGGCCGCTGGCTCGACACCGTGTTGATGCAGCGCCAACTCGGCAGCGGAGATGCCAAGCCGCCCTGGCGTCCGTCACCTCGAGGCGCGAGCCCAGGATGACGCGCAACGATCAGCTCGCAACAACGCGCAAACGGTCCAGCACGCCGATCACACGGTCGAGTTCTTGCCCGCGCCGCAGGATGTGCCCGGTCGCCGAAATCACGCTGTAGGCGCCTTGCCGGCGTCCGAGCTTTGGATTCTTTTCGATCCGGTAGATGGGCACTTCCGAGGCACGGCGAAAAACCGAAAACACCGCGCGGTCCTTGAGGAAATCGATTGCGTAATCCCGCCACTCGCCGGCGGCGACCTTGCGGCCATAGAGCCCGAGAATGCGGTCAAGCTCACGTCGGCTGAAGGTGACCTCGCTTGCGGGGGCGGGCGCACGTTGCTGCTCGCCCCCGCGAAACGCGCTGGGTTCGATCTCGCCGAAATCCATACGGCGCCTCCTGTGTCTTGTTGGGCAATTATGATCGCGCCGGATGCGCGCGGCGGCAAGGGTTTCTTGTGCGGCGGGGCTCTCGCGCGTCGAATGAAGCAGTCTTGAACAGAGCAAAGACGCAAAGACCGCCCTCGGGTGCGGCATTTTCGACGCTAAAATCACGGATTCGTTAAGCGAATCATAATGCGGCCCCATTTCGGCCAAGCACACGCCAAGCTGACCTGCGAAACATCGATCGTTGCCTCAGGGCCCGGTCCGGATCGTGTTCCGGATTCCTCAGCCCCCCAGCCCCCCGGGGCGCGGACGGACCGGGCCAGAGTTTCGCGTACGGTTCAATCCCCATCTTCCAGGCCGGCATTCGCCGGCCTTTTTTTGTTTTTCGAAGGCTGATCCACGACGCTGAATGCGTCGCCATAGCCGTCATCGATTCACAGGAGTGGCGAGCTTGGCGTCACGTCGTCTGGCGTCGGGTGGATCGATCAAGCATTCGCCTGGCAGCGCGCCCGTGCAGGATAAGCGTAAGCTGGTTTTTGCTAGTGCAGCGGCGCGTAGGCCGCGCCGAGAATGATGCCAGGCTTGTCGCGGGTGCCTTCCTGCACCAGGACGGCGGCAGCATCGATGCCGTCGGTCTTGATCTCGGTGATCGGGACATTCCAGGTCGCATCTTTGCCGGTCCAATCGCCAAGCTTTAGCCACCGCCGCACGACGTTATGATAGGTGATCGTACGGCCGCGATTTTCGCCGCGGCCGATCGCAATCGGCACGGCTTTTGTGACCGAACATAGCCAGACTTCGCCGCCGGCGTGCTCGGTCTCGGCCGATCCAACCTTCACGATCAAATTATCGCCGTCCATGGAGAGAGCGACCGGCAAGCGACATGATGGCGGTATTTCGCTCGGTCTGCGTAATAACGCGCTCCACGGCAGCGCGGTCGCTGCCGAGCACGTGAACGCCGCCGTTGACGACGATTTGCGGCGTGTAAACCTGGCGATCGCCGCGCATGTGCGCGTAGGCGCGTTGCCGCGCCGTATCCGCCGGACTGGCGAGCGTATCTTTCCAGCCGAGATAATCCCAATAATCGATCGGCACGCTCAGCGCGACCAGAGACGGATCGTTCGCAAAGTCTCCGAGCAGCTTGTCGGCGGGCGGACAGGACGAACAGCCCTGACTGGTGAACAGTTCGAGCAGCGCCCGCGGTTCGGCGCTGGCCAGTGCACAAGTCGCGATCAGCAGTCCGGCAACGAGGGATGCGGAAGCCAAGCGGCGACGTAGCATTGCGATCTCCACCCCGCCGGCCCCGTGGTGACAATTTCGTGACGGCAACAGTGTTAGCGCCGCCGGCTGTCACCCGCCACTCAATTCGAGGTGAGGCTGGCCGCCTGGGCGGTCAGCCTCATGTCATCCGCATAACTGTCATCCGCATAACGACACCGTTTACGCCGCGAGATGGCGCAGAACGTACTGCAGGATGCCGCCGTTCCTGAAGTAGTCGAGCTCTTCCAGCGTATCGATGCGGCAGATCAGCGGCACGCGCTTGAGGCCGCCGTCGGATGCGACGATCTCGGCGAGCATGCGCTGATGCGGCTTGAGGTCGCCGTGCAGGCCGCGGATGGTGACCTGCTCGTCGCCCTTGAGGCCGAGCGTCTGCCACGAGGTGCCTTCTTCGAAAACCAGCGGAACGACGCCCATGCCGACCAGGTTGGAGCGATGGATGCGCTCGAACGACTGCGCGATCACCGCGCGCACGCCGAGCAGTATCGTGCCCTTCGCGGCCCAGTCGCGCGACGAGCCGGTGCCGTATTCCTTGCCGGCGAACACCACGAGCGGCACGTTCTCGGCCTTGTAGCGCATCGCCGCGTCGTACATCGTCATGCGCTGCTTCGACGGATAGTGGATCGTGAAGCCGCCCTCGACGCCGGGCACCATCTGGTTCTTGATGCGGATATTGGCGAAGGTGCCGCGCATCATCACCTGATGATTGCCGCGCCGCGTGCCGTACTGGTTGAAGTCCTTCGGCCGCACCTGATGGTCGCGCAGATATTCGCCGGCCGGGCTTTCCTCCTTGATCGATCCGGCGGGCGAGATGTGGTCGGTCGTGATCGAATCGAGAAACAGGCCGAGGACGCGGGCGTCGACGATGTCCTCGATCGGCTGGCTGCGCTTCTGCATGCCCTCGAAGTAGGGCGGGTTCTGCACGTAAGTGGAACGATCGTCCCACTTGAATGTGAGTCCGCCCTTGACGGCGATCTTGCGCCAGTTGGCGTCGCCCTTGAACACGTCGCCGTATTTGCGCATGAACATCTGCTTGTTGATGTTCTTGCGCATGACATCGGCGATCTCGCGGCTCGTCGGCCAGATGTCGCGCAGATAGACCTTGCGGCCTTTCTGGTCGGTGCCGAGCGGCGCCTTGGCGACGTCGACCTGCATCGAGCCGGCGATCGCATAGGCGACCACCAGCGGCGGCGAAGCCAGATAGTTGGCGCGCACGTCGGCGTTGACGCGGCCTTCGAAGTTGCGATTGCCGGACAGCACCGCGGCCGCCACGAGATCGTTCTTGTTGATCGCTTCGGAAATCTCCTCGGGCAGCGGGCCGGAATTGCCGATGCAGGTGGTGCAGCCGAAGCCGACCAGATTGAAGCCGAGCGCATCGAGCGACTTCTGCAGCCCGGACTTCTCATAGTACTCCGCGACCACCTGCGAGCCGGGCGCCAGCGAAGTCTTGACCCACGGCTTGACCGTGAGGCCCTTCTCCACCGCCTTCTTGGCCAGCAAGCCGGCCGCCATCATCACGCTCGGGTTCGACGTGTTGGTGCACGATGTGATCGCGGCGATCACCACGTCGCCGTTGCCGAGCGTGTAGTTGCGGCCCTCGACCGGAACGCGCTTGTCCATCTCGTCGGCCTTGTCGAATTCCTTGTCCATGGCTTGCGCAAAGCCGCTTTTGACCTCTTTGAGCGCAATGCGGTCCTGCGGCCGCTTCGGCCCGGCAAGCGACGGCTCGATCGAGGACAGTTCGAGCTTGAGCACGTCGGTGAAGATCGGATCCGGCGTGGTCTTGGTGCGGTACATGCCCTGCGCCTTGGCATAGGCGAGGACCAGCGCGATCCGTTCGGCCGGGCGGCCGGTGTCGCGCAGATAACGGATCGTATCGTCGTCGATCGGGAAGAAGCCGCAAGTCGCGCCGTATTCGGGCGACATGTTGCCGAGCGTGGCGCGGTCCGCGATCGTCAGATTGGCAATGCCCGGACCGAAATATTCGACGAATTTGCCGACCACGCCGCGCTTGCGCAGCATCTGCGTGACGGTGAGCACCAGATCGGTCGCGGTGACGCCTTCCTTGAGCTTGCCGTTAAGCCGCACGCCGATCACTTCCGGCAGCACCATCGAATAGGGCTGGCCGAGCATCGCGGCCTCGGCCTCGATGCCGCCGACGCCCCAGCCAAGCACCGAGAGGCCGTTGACCATGGTGGTGTGCGAATCGGTGCCGACCAGCGTGTCCGGATAGGCGAGTTCGGTCGCAACCGACTTGTCCGGAAAGGTGATCTTGGCCTTCGCCGTCCACACGGTCTGCGACAGATATTCGAGATTGACCTGATGGCAGATGCCGGTGCCGGGCGGCACCACGCGGAAATCCTCGAACGAACGCTGCGCCCATTTCAGGAAGCGGTAGCGCTCCTGGTTCTGCTTGTATTCTTCTTCGACGTTTCTCTTGAACGAGTCCTTGTGGCCGAAGAAATTCACCGCAACCGAATGGTCGATGACCAGATCCACCGGCACCAGCGGATTGATCTTCTTCGGATCGCCGCCGAGATGCTCCATCGCGTCGCGCATGGCGGCGAGATCGACCACCGCCGGCACGCCGGTGAAATCCTGCATCAGCACCCGCGCCGGCCGGAACGCGATCTCGCGATCGGAGGTCTTGTGTCTTGAGCCATTGCGCGACGGCCTGGATGTCCTCCTTGGTGACGGTGCGGCCGTCCTCGTTGCGCAGCAGGTTCTCGAGCAGGACCTTGAGCGAGAACGGCAGCCGCGAAATGCCCTTCAGGCCGTTCTTCTCCGCCACCGGCAAGGCTGTAATAGGCGTAGGTCTTGGAGCCGACCTTGAGCGGCCGCAAGCACTTGAAGCTGTCGAGCGAATCCATGATTTTTTTCCCATCCTCCCGGCCGGGCGCCGGGGCAAATTTGCGGTAATTGATTGCCGGAAACTGGTCCAAACGGGCCCCCTCCCATCCCTTCCCGGCACGCGAGGAGGGATGGAGGGGGCGGACGCGGCAGGCGCAGCGGCACGCCGCGATCAACCATGCGGCTTATAAGGTCTTTTCCAGTTTTGTGCCAGATCGGCAACGAATTGTCCGCTAATATGCAACGCATGGCACACTTGCCGAGCTAATTCATGAATCGTGGCGAAAACCTGCGGCGGCCGGGCGCTTTTGCGCTGTCGGACAGGCGTTTCTGATGCGGCTTCGCGGCTGTCGATCTGGCCTGCCACCGCGGCGGCCGCGACGTTTTCGGCGGCTTGAGCTTTGCGCTCGCTGCCGGCGAGGCTTTTGACCATCACCGGCCGCAACGGGGCCGGGAAATCCTCGCTTGCTGCGGCTCATCGCCGGGCTGGTCCGCATCGCCCAGGGGCGGCTCGACCTGGAAGGCGGCGATCCGGAACTGACCATCGCCGAGCAGGCCCACTATCTGGGCCATCAGGACGCGCTGAAGCCGTCGCTGTCGGTGCGGCGAGAATCTGCGCTTCTGGGCTGGCTTCTTCGGCGCGCGGGCGGTGGACATCGGGCCGCCGCTCGAGGCAGTCGGGCTTGGAGCGCTGGCCGACCTGCCGGCCGCCTATCTGTCGGCGGGCCAACGCCGGCGGCTCTCGATCGCGCGCCTTCTCGCCGTCAAACGGCCGATCTGGCTGCTCGACGAACCGACCAGCACGCTCGATGCCACGGCCCAGGAGCGCCTCGCCGGCTTCATGCGGACGCATCTCGCCGGGGGCGGCCTGATCATGGCCGCGACCCACGGCGCCGATCGGGCTCGACGGCGCGCGGGAGCTGCGCTTGGGGGAGACGACATGACGCTGGTCGCAGCCTCAACACCCTCCCCTGGAGGGGGAGGGTCGGCGCGCACAGCGCGCCGGGATGGGGTGATCTCGGCGGCGCGGCGCACCAACCCCAACCTGGTCCGCTGCGCGGACCGGCCTACCCCCTGCAGGGGGACGCGAATCATGACCCCCCTCGCCGCTATCCTGATCCGCGACATGCGCATCGCCGTGCGGGTCGGCGGCGGCGCGCTGATGGGGGTTTTGTTCTTCCTGGTCGTCGTCACGCTGATTCCGTTCGCGCTCGGACCGGATCTGGCGCTGCTCAAGCGCATCGGCCCGGCGATCCTGTGGCTCGCGGCGCTGCTGGCGAGCCTGTTGGCGCTCGACCGGCTGTTCGCGGCCGATCACGAGGACGGCTCGCTCGATCTGCATCCTGATGGGCCGTGCGCCGCTCGAGCTCGTCGTCGTCGGCAAAAGGCATCGCCCATTGGCTCACCACCGGCTTGCCGCTGATCATCGCCGCGCCGCTGATCGGGCTTTTGCTCAATCTCGACGCGCCGGCCGAGGCCGCCCTGGTGCTGACGCTTCTGGCCGGCACGCCGGCGCTGACCTTCATCGGCCTGATCGGCGCCGCCATCGCGGTGACGTTGCGGCGCGGCGGCCTTTTGCTCGCCGTGATTGTGCTGCCGCTGACGGTCCCGGTGCTGATCTTCGGCGTCGCCGCCGCCAATGCGGCCGTCACCGGGCCGACGCCGTTCGGCACGCCGTTCACGATCCTCTGCGCCTTGACGCTGGCGAGCCTGGTGGTCGGACCTTTCGCCGCGGCGGCCGCCCTGCGTCAGGAAATGGAATAGCAATCTGCGTATGGACAATCCTGCAATGGCCTATCGCTGCTCATGGAGATTTGAAATCACGTTCGGCCGGCGGCATTGTGCTGGCGCGGTCATGTGGACTAGGACTCTGACCATGGCCCTTGATGGATTTCGCCAACCCGTCGCGTTTCCTGAGCTTCGCCGATCGCACGCTGCCATGGCTGAGCGGCCTGACGGTGCTGGTTTTCGCCTTCGGCCTCGATCAGGCGATGATCGCGCCGGACGACTATCAGCAAGGCGCCACCGTCAAGATCATGTTCCTGCATGTGCCGTCTGCCTGGCTCGGCATGCTGGGCTGGGGCGTGATGACGGTCGCGGCGCTTGGGCACGCTGGTGTGGCGGCACCCGCTGGCCGACGTCGCGGCCAAGGCGGCGGCGCCGATCGGTGCCGCTTTTACGCTGCTGTGCCTCATCACCGGCTCGCTGTGGGGCCGCCCGATGTGGGGCACCTACTGGGTGTGGGATGCGCGGCTCACCTCGGAGCTGGTGCTGTTCCTGCTCTATCTCGGCGTCATCGCGCTGTGGCGCACCGTGGAGGACCCCTCGCGCGCGGCGCGCGCCGCGGCGATCCTCACGCTGGTCGGCGCGATCGACTGCCGATCATCAAGTTCTCGGTCGATTGGTGGAACACGCTGCACCAGTGGCGTCGGTGTTTCGCATCGGCGGCCCGACGATCTACCTCGACGATCCTCATTCCGCTGCTCATCATGGCGCTGGCGTTCACGCTGCTGTTCGCGACGCTCTTGATCGCCACGATGCGCAACGAAATTCTGCGCCGCCGCGTGCGGACTCTGCTGCTGATGCAGGCCAACGCCACGAGCTGACGATGGACACCGCGAGCCACATGGTCTTTATCGTCGCGTCCTACGCGGCCGCCGTGATCGTCGTCGGCGGCTTGATCGCGTGGGTGATGCTCGATTACCGCGCGCAACGGCGCAAGCTCGCCGAGCTCGAAATGCGCGGCCTGACGCGCCGCTCTGCGGCCCCGCGCGCCAAACCGCCGATGGAACAGGCAAAGGAACAAGCGTGACCAGTGTGACAAGCGAGGGAACCCAGATCCTGCGACGGCGCCTCATCGTGCTGATGCCGCTGGTCGTTTTTCTTGGCCTCGCCGCTTTGTTCCTGTTCCGCCTTTTCGCCGGCGATCCTTCGCTGATCCCCTCGGCGCTGATCGGGCATCCGGCGCCGCAAACAAAATTGCCGCCGATTGCCGGCCTCGATCGCGACGGCAAGCCCGTTCCGGGCCTCGATCCGGCAAGCTTCAAAGGTGCCGTGACGGTCGTGAACGTCTGGGCATCGTGGTGCGTGCCATGCCACGACGAGGCGCCGCTGCTCTTGCAGCTATCGCAGGACAGCCGCCTACGTCTGGTCGGCATCAACTACAAAGACGATCCGGACAACGCCCGGCGCTTTCTCGGCCGCTACGGCGATCCGTTCGCTGCGGCGGGCGCCGACCAGAACGGCCGCGCTGCGATCGAATGGGGCGTTTACGGCGTGCCGGAAACCTTCGTGGTCGGCCGCGACGCCCGCATCGCTTATAAACTGGTGGGGCCGATCACCAGCGATAATCTCGACGCGCTGCTCAAGCCGGAGATCGAGAAGGCGCTGGCCGCGGGTTCGTAACCGTCATTCCGGCGCCGGCTCGTCCGCCGCGTATTTCTTCAGCAGCGGAACTTGCAACGCGCCAAATAAAAACGTCAGCGGCATCACGCCGAACACCTTGAAATCGACCCAGACATTGGTCGAGGTGTTGCGCCAGACGATCTCGTTGAGCACCGCAAGCAGGAAGAAGAAGATCCCCCAGCGCAATGTCAGCTTGCGCCAGCCTTCATCCGTCAGATGGAACATCGAGTCGAACACGACGCCCAGCAGCGGCTTGTTGAAATAGAGGCCGCCCAACAGCACGCTGCCGAACATTACGTAGATGATGGTCGGCTTGACCTTGATGAACGTGTCGTTGTGCAGGAAGAGCGTCAGCCCGCCGAATACCAGGACGATGATCGCCGTAACCACCGGCATGATCGGCAAATGGCGCGTCAGCACATAGGAAACAATCAGCGCCACCACCACCGCGACCATGAATGTCGCGGTCGCGGCGAAAATCCCGTAGCGGGAATTGGCGATGAAAAACAGCACAAGCGGCCCGAGATCGAGCGCGAGCTTGAGGAACGGATTGAGTTGCGGCTTTTTTATTTCGGTCATGTTGCGCCGTCTTTAGCGTGAGCACGGCTTTCACTCAATCCGTCATGGCCGCCGCGGCAGCCGTCATCGCCGCTGCTTTAGCCGTCATCGCCGGGCTTGACCCGGCGATCCCGATCACATCGGCATGGCTTTTGCCCAATCAATCGAGATGACCGGGACAAGCCCGGTCATGACGCGTCGGTGCCGGTCATGACGCGTCCGTGCCGGTCGTGACGCTTCAGGCATCAAGCCCGGCGATGGCGCGGGCAAAATCGCGCGCCGAGAATGGCGCAAGATCCTCGACGCTCTCGCCGACGCCGATGAAGTGCACCGGAACCGCGAACTTCGCCGCGATGGCGACCAGGATGCCGCCGCGCGCAGTGCCGTCGAGCTTGGTCATGGCGAGGCCGGTGACGGCGACGGTCTTCTTGAAAATTTCGACCTGGGACAGCGCGTTCTGCCCGACCGTGGCGTCGAGCACCAACAGCACAGCATGGGGTGCGGATGGATCGACCTTCTTGATCACCCGCATGATCTTGTGCAGCTCCTCCATGAGCTCGGCGCGATTTTGCAGACGGCCGGCGGTATCGACGAGCAGCACGTCGGCGCCGCGCGCTTTCGCCGCGGCCACCGCATCGAAAACGAGGCCGGCGGCGTCGGCGCCCGGCTCCCTGGCGATGAAATCGGCGGCCGCACGTTCCGCCCAGATCTTAAGCTGGCCGATCGCGGCGGCGCGGAAAGTATCGCCCGCCGCCAGCATGACTTTGCGGCCCTCGGCGTGGAATTTTGCCGCGAGCTTGCCGATCGTCGTCGTCTTGCCCGAGCCGTTGACGCCGACAACCAGAATGACGAACGGCTTGGTCGCCGCGTCGATGACCAGCGGCCGCGCGACCGGCGTGAGCGCTTTCTCGATCTCTGCCGCCACAACGCCTTTGACTTCATCCGGCGAGATTGCGCTGTCATGGCGGCTTTGGCCGAGTGCGGCGGCGATCCGGTTAGCCGTATCGACGCCGAGATCGGCGCGGATCAGCACGTCCTCGATGTCGGCGATGGTCCCGGCATCGAGCTTGCGCTTGGTGACGAGATCCGCGATCGCGCTGCCCAGCGCCGACGAGCTGCGCTTGAGCCCGCCGGTCAGGCGCTGCCACCAAGTTCCTGTCGCGTTGTCGTTCATTTCAATGATGCTGTCGCTGTTGTGAGTAACGCTGTCGCCGCTGCGGCGCCCGTGATAGCGGTTTCGTCATGACGCCGGAAGAGATGGTGTCGCGGCTGATCTACCGCGACGGGCTGATGCTGGTGATCGACAAGCCGGCGGGATGGGCTGTGCATCGCGGCCCCAAGGGCGGCGAAAGCCTGGAAGATCATTTCGACGCCTTGCGCTTCGGGCTGCCGCGCGCACCCGCGCTGGCGCACCGGCTCGACCGCGACACCTCGGGATGCCTGGTTCTCGGCCGCCATCGCAAGGCGCTCGCGCAACTCGGCAAGCTGTTCAAGACCGGAGCGATCGACAAAACCTACTGGGCCGTCGTCGAGGGCAAGCCCGATGCGGACCAAGGTGTCATCGAACTCCCGCTCGGCCGCCTCGACGTGACGCGCGGCTGGTGGATGAAGCACGATCCCGAGGGCCAGCCGGCCGTGACGCGGTGGAAGGTGATGGGGAGCTCCTCACTCACCTCCCCCTGCAGGGGGGAGGTCGACCTGCCGCAGGCAGGTCGGGTGGGGGTAAGCGACGAAGCATCACCCCACCCCGACGGCTTCGCCGTCGACCCTCCCCCTCCAGGGGAGGGTAAAATAGTGACTTGGCTCGCGCTCGAACCCGTCACCGGCCGCACGCATCAGCTTCGCGTCCATTGCGCCGAAATGGGCTGGCCGATAGTGGGCGACGCGATCTACGGCAACGCACCGCGCAGCGGCGGCCCGGTGCTGCATTTGTATTCCCGCGAGATCGTGGTGCCGCTCTACAAGAACCGCGCGGCAATCCGTGCCACCGCGCCGGTACCGGCGCACATGCGCGAGCAGCTTGCGCAGTGCGGTTGGCGCGACGAGGAAAATGACGCAGCAATGACGATCAATAAATCGTCGCCTTGATGCGCTCGGGCGCGAGGCGATCGTGCTCGGGTCCGCCCAGCTTGCCGTCCGTCAATTCGGCGATGATCGAACCGGGCGTCGGCAAGGTCTTGCGATCGACGCGCTGCGCGGGATCCCACAGTTTCGAGCGGATGATCGCTTTGGTGCACTGGAAATAGGCCCGCTCGACCGTCACGACCAGCACGCATTTCGGCACCTTGCCGTTCATGATGAAGGTTTCGGTCAACGCCGGATCGGTGGATATTGTGGCGCGGCCGTTGATGCGCATTGTTTCGCCGACACCGGGAATGAGGAACAACAGCGAGATGCGCGGGTCGCGCACCAGATTGCGCAGGCTGTCGATGCGATTGTTGCCGCGGCGGTCGGGGATGACCAGCGTATTCTGGTCGATAACTCGCACGAAGCCGGGCGGATCGCCGCGCGGCGAGCAGTCGAGGCCTTCGGGCCCGCTGGTCGCCACCACGACGAACGGCGCGGCTTCGATCAGCTTACGGTATTGCGGCGTGATGCGGTCAGCTTCCTTGAAAACCGCAGGACCATAAGGCGCATCGGCGTACAGACTTTCGAGCGCTTCGGTTGTGGTTATGGTGTGATTTTGCCCGTCACCGTCCATCGTGAAGTCTCCGATCTGGCGCGAGCTTAATCAAGCCACCAGCAATTGTCTGCCGTCATGCGCGGCCATTGTCAGGTCAAGGATTTTTCCGGGCTCGGCCGGCGTCGCCAGCTTGACCGCCGTAAACTGCTCGGTGCGGCCGCTGTCACACGACTCGGTCAGCACGCGCCGCACCGCGCCGACCTCGGCGTCGAGATGCCGGCATAACGCGCGCAACCCGCGATCACGCAACCGCCCCGCGCGCTCCTTCACCACCTCGCGGGATAGCTGCGGCATGCGCGCCGCCGGGGTCCCAGGCCGCGGCGAGAACGGGAAAACATGCAGGTGCGTCAGCCCACATTCCGCGACGAGGTCGAGCGAGTTTTTGAACATCGTCTCCGTCTCGGTCGGAAAGCCGGCGATCAGGTCGGCGCCGAACACCACGTCGGGACGCAACCGGCGCACCGTGTCGCAGAACGGATCGCATCTTCGCGCCGATGCCGCCGCTTCATGCGCTTGAGGATGAGATCGTCGCCGGACTGCAACGACAGATGCAGATGCGGCATCAACCGCCCGTCCTCGGCAAAGGCGTCAAGCAGAGCGCGGTCGGCCTCGACCGAATTGATCGACGACAGCCGCAGCCGCTTGAGCTCGGGCACGTGCTTGAGGATTTGCCTGACGAGCGTGCCGAGTCGCGGCGCGCCCGGCAGATCGGCGCCGTAGCTGGTGATATCGACGCCGGTGAGCACCACCTCGGAATAATTGTTGTCGACCAACCGGCGGACATCGTCCACCACCGCGCCCATCGGCACCGAGCGGGAATTGCCGCGGCCGTAGGGGATGATGCAGAAGGTGCAGCGGTGATCGCAGCCGTTCTGGACCTGGACGAAGGCGCGCGTGCGGCCCGCAAAGGCATCGACAAGATGCGCGGCGGTTTCGGTGACCGCCATGATGTCGTTGACAATCGCCTTCGGCGTATGGGCCGCCGGATCGAAGACCGAACGCGCGTGCAGCCACGCCGCTGCGCTGAGCTTTTCGGCATTACCGAGAACCAGGTCGGCCTCCTCCATGGCGACAAAAGTCTGCGGCTCGGTCTGTGCCGCGCAGCCGGTCACGACGATGCGGGCCTGCGGCCGCTCGCGGCGCAGCGCCCGGATCGTCTGGCGCGCCTGACGCACCGCCTCCGCGGTCACCGCGCAGGTGTTGACCACGACGGTATCGGTGAAACCCGCGCCGGCCGCTTCGCGGCGGATCACTTCCGACTCGGCGGCGTTGAGCCGGCAGCCGAAGGTGACGACATCGACGCTCATCGGGCCGCTCCGGCGCCGACGAACAAGGATGCGTCGAACCGGCCTTTGTGCTCATAGGCAACCGGGCCGGTCATGAGCACATGGTCGTCGGCGTCGCGCCATTCGATCGCGAGATCGCCGCCGGGCAGGCTCACCGTCACGGTGCGGCCGGTACGTCCCAGCCGCGCGGCGGCGACCGCGACCGCGCAGGCCGCCGAGCCACAGGCCTTGGTGAGGCCGGCGCCGCGTTCCCAGGTGCGGATCACCACATGCTCACGCGAAGCCAGGGCGGCGAGCGTGATGTTGGCGCGTTCTGGAAACAGCGGGTGGTGTTCAAGCTGCGGGCCGATGGTGCGCAGATCGTAGGCCGCAGGCTCCTTCACCCAGAAAATCGCGTGCGGGTTGCCCATGTTCACCACGGACGGCGAACGCAGGATCGGGGCGTCAGGGGGACCGAACGCAAGATCAATCGCGCGCGTGTCGGGCATCTGCCGCGCCAGCGGAATTTCGTCCCAGCGTAGCCGCGGCGTTCCCATATCGACGGTGAAAGTCTCGTCAGCCGCCCGCCAGCAGGAAACCAACCCGGCCGGAGTTTCGAAATTCAGCGTCGTGCGGCCGGTCTCCGCGCTGACCAGGGCGGCCACGCAACGCATGCCGTTGCCGCAGGCACCCGCCTCCGAGCCATCGTTGTTGTAGATGCGGATCGTGGCATCGGCGCTGCCGCGCGCGGGGTATAGCGCCATAAGCTGATCGTAGGGCTCCTCGCGCGCCGCTGCGCGCGCCTCGGCCGCAGTAATCGGGCTCGGCGCCAGGCGCAGATCGACGATCACGATCTCGTTGCCGAGGCCGTTCATCTTGACGAAGTCGCGATTCGCCAGTGTGCTCATGATTAAGCCCGAATGTGCGGGACTTATATGAGGCTTCGATCCGTGTGCGCCAGTCGTCTGACGGCTATTCGAGCAGCCCCGCCGTAATCCCCCATGCTATGGATATGCTGAACCGAAGTCATCAAGAAGCGATGGCGCCGGGCGCGCCCGATCGCTCGAAGGAGTCCCTGATGCCTCCCCGCTTTGCGCTCCCGTTCGCTGCAGCAGCCGCAGCCGTGGTCATCACGATAACGCTCGCAGGTTCGCAACCGGCATGGGCGCAAAATCCGCCGCCGGCGCCGACCACCCAACCGACCGAACCGGAGCAAAATCCGCCGCCGGCGGTGACGACCGAGCCGACCGACTCGTCGCCAAGCGGCGTTACCACGCAACCGACCGACGCGTTCGGCGAGAACACCACACTGACCGCGAAGCCGGTGGTGTCCGTGAAAGGCAGCGGGACCTGGGACAACGCCTACGGGATCATCACCGCCGCATTCAAGAAGCTCGATGCCTATATGGACAAGGAAGGCCTCAAGGCCGACGGCCGGCCAATGACGATTTTTACCTCGACCGACGATACCGGCTTCCAATACCAGGCCGAAATCCCGATCGCCGCACCGCCCAAAAGCCCCCCGCACGGCGACATTGCGCTGGGCCAGTCGCCGGAAGGGGCCGCACTCAAATTCGTCCATCGCGGCTCTTACGACGGATTGGACAACACCTACGAGGCGATCACGAATTATCTCGACGAGAAGCGTCTGGAGGCCAAGGACATGTTCATCGAGGAATATGTGACCGACCCGGTGCCGGCCAACCAGGACAAGCTGGTCGTCAACGTCTACGTCCTCGTCAAGCCCCCAACGCCGCCGGGCTGACGACGCCGCTGACGGGTGTCAGGCAGGCAACAAATTTGTAAGAGACTTTGTTGGGCCGGCCGAAGGCCGGGCCCGTTGGCGCGCACCGCTGGATGACGGGTTACACGCCGCGATTTAGTTTTCGGCGAACACGCTTTAGCTCGCGGCTTTCACGCCCGCTGTGCGAACCTTCCAGAACCTGACGGTTCGCTCCGCGCTTTCGCGGGACAGGCCCAAAAATGTCGCCTTGGCGTCCGCGAGTTCCTGTTCGGTTGTCGAATGATGTGCGAAGCGGCCCTTCAAAATCGCGCACACTGTGGACCATTTCAGCCCAACGGCCTTGCCGGCGATGACAACGCCTTCGTTGCGCGGACTCTTCATCAGGGCGATGAAGATATCGATCGGCGAAGAGGCTAACGCCGCCAGCGCCGCAGTAATTTCCTCGTATTGACCGGAACTAGCGAATTCCGCGACGACGGCCTCATTCAAGCGGCCCTTGCTCTGCATGTCGAGAATGCGCGCTTGGGCAGCCATAAAATCGCGCGGCGCAATCGTCTCTCTGGTCACGTCGTTCGTAACGTCGGCGAGCACCCGCTGAATTTCGGTCTTGATGTCGGGGGAAGCACAAGACAGCAACCGGGAACGCACGGCTTCGGTCGCGCGCAGCAATAATTCTCGGAGGAGCCGTATGGGAAGATCAAGTCGCAGTCCCAGCTTTTCCGTGAGACTTTCATCGCTCTCCGCATTGTGCACCAGAGTTGCAAAGCCGCTCGGGGAAAAGCGTGCGCTGGCGTTCGCGGCCAGCGCGTGCGAAACTTGCCGATCGCCGCGATCCAACAAGACATCGGTGACGGCCTCGCTGAGGTTCGACCGTGCCGAGATCGACAGCAAGTGCCCCTGGCCCTTGGTTTGCGCGATTTCAACGAGATCTTCCGATGTCAGGCGTTGCGACTGCGCCAGAACCGGACCCGCGATCGCAATCTCGTCGTCGCGCGCCAGCTTTCGCACAACCTCGACAGGCGCATTGGCGGCCGGTGCCAGCCGTGCGCTGAGTTCGATGAGGGCTTTGGCTTCGATCCGCTGGATCAGATGCCCAAGAACGTCGTCGAACACCGTTATTTGCGCGTCATTGAGGCGATCCGCATCGGTCAAAAATAAATCCGTAACCCGCCTGAGGGTTTCGATGCGCTTTTCGCTCGAGCCGCTTTTTAGAGCGTTCTCAAGCTCGGTGATGATGGGGTTCAGTGTAACCATCGGTCCAAGGCTCGTATTGTTCCACACTACCGAAGCACCACTTAAAGATGTGTTGATTCAAGATCCCGGTCGCAGCGGCGGCGGCCCGGCCGGGCGCCATTTTGGTCGCGAGCGAGAACGAATGCTCCGATCCGCGGGGCGGCCATGCGCGGCGTACAAGCCGCAGCGGCGGTCGCGTTAGCAAATGCTAAGCAAATGCCTGCTAGTTTTGGTCAAATAGAAACAATCCGTACGACCCGTCCATTGTGAATTCATAGCACCGGAAGGGCGCTTTCTGGCCCGGCCGCGCCGAAGCCATCCAAGCTCACATCGATATGACGGCGCACCTTCCCCTCATACCCGAACTCGAAATTGCGATAGCGCGCGGATCAGGACGACAGTGCGCCGAAATGGCAACGGCGGTTACGGACCTTTTTGTCCAAGGATCGGCCGGGCTCACCGACGAAACGATTGCCCTGTTTGACGACGTTATCTCCCGGCTCGTCGTCAGGATCGAAGTCTCGGCGCGCGCGCTGCTCGCGCAACGCCTGGCCCCAATTCGCAATGCGCCCCTCAACATCACCCGGACACTTGCAAGCGACGACGAGATCAGAGTCGCACAGCCCATACTGACTCAATCCGAACGTCTCGACGACGCCACCCTGGCGCAAATTGCCCGGTCGAAAACGCAAGAGCATCTTTTGGCGATTTCCGGCCGCAAGTCAGTGAGTGCGGTCATTACCGACGTCCTGGTGGCGCGCGGCAACGGCGAAGTTGTCCTGAACGTCGCCAAAAACCCGGGCGCCAGATTTTCCGAGGCGGGCTACTCCCGCCTCGTCAGGCGTTCCGAAGGCGACGATAATCTGGCCGCCTATGTCGGCTCACGACCGGATATCCCGCATGCTCTCTTTCTGGCACTGTTGGCGACCGCTTCGGATTTGGTCCGGTCGAAGCTCATTGCCGAGAATCTGCATAGCGAACACGATATTTATCGGGTGGTCACCAAGGTCGCGGCCGACGTCCGCAAGGAAGCCGAGGCAATTTCCAAAAACAACGCCGGCACAGCCGCATCGGCCGAGTCGCCGGGCGCCTTGGATCAGCTTAACGACGAAGAGATACGATCGTTCGTCGAGCGCAAACAGTTTCAGCAAGTCGCCGCCGCTCTCGCCCGCATCTGTAATATGCCGCTCCGTATTGTCGAGCGCGCGATCATGCAAGATCAGCCGGAGACGCTGCTCATTATTGCCAAAGTGGCCAAGCTGTCGATCGCTACGATAAAAACATTGCTGTCGCTGCGGCCTCGGCAACGACACTCCTCATCGCAAGAGATCGAGGAGAGTCTGGCAAGCTTTAAGCGATTGAATTTCGGCACGGCGCAGCAGATCGTCGAATTCTACAGGACACGCCAGACCAACAAGGCATCCCGGCCCCATTGACCGGAGCCGGATGAACGTCGCCACGACCGTGGTCAGGACAGACGCCCGCTGCCGCGTCCGACCAGCAACCATTGGTCGTTGTCTAATTCACGTTGCAGGATCGTGTTCATGCGCACTTTGCTGCGCGCAGCTTCGGCGCTGGGGTGCGCTGGTCGCTCGTCTTGGCGACGCGGGTTGCGTTCACCGATTTTTGCTTCGGTGTTTGCGCCACATTTCGCATTGAGCTCGATTTGCGCGACCAGTTCGGCCAGCGATTTGATCTTCTCTTGTGCTTGAGACAGCGCCAGATCACGAAGGTTCATGTCCTCGATCAGTTGCGCGCGGGACCGCGCGAGTTCCTGGACCTGGCGGTCCTTCGCTGCCAGTGCGTTCCTGAAGCGCTCGAGCTCCTGAAGCTGGCGCTCCTTCGCTTCAAGCGCATTCCTGAACCGCTCGAGCTTTAGCTCGGCAGCCTTTCGGGCATTGCTTGCCTCGGCAAGTCGATGGGCGAGCGAACCGTTCTCGGCGTTGCACGCGAGCAGATCCTGCTGCGCGCCGATGAGCCGCTTTTCCAGGGCGACGAGACTGGCCGATGTAAAGTCGAGATGGGCACGCTGCCTGCTTTGCGTTTCAGTCCCTTTGGCGGCTGTTGATGCGAGCTTGTCGCGTTCGACCTCCGCCACGACCAGTGCGCGTTTCGTTTTTTCGAATTGGAACCGCAGGTCTTCGACAAGGGCGCTGCTCTCCGCGAGGCGTCTCGAGAGGTGCAAGTTGTCGCTGACGAGCAAATTGAGCGACGCTTGCAGGGAATGATTCTCGTTGTCCCTTCGCATGACATGCTCTTGCGAGGCGTCGAGTTGCACTTCCAATTCGGCAAGCCGCTTGATTGCGCCATCGGCAAGGACGGCGCGTGCCGCCAGCGTCTCCCGACGCACATTCATGATGCGCGGCGGGACGGCTTTTTGCGCCCTTTCTTTGTCGCGTTCACCATGGGTCGGGGACGGTTCGACCTCACGGACCGGCGCCGGTTTGCGGGGTTCCGCGATAAGCTGGGGTTCCGCGTCGGCAATCGGAATCGGAAGGAGCCGCGGCGCCGGCGGCAATGTTGGCCGGTGGCGGACGTGATCGGCGACAGCGGTTGCTGCCCGCGCCATCGTTGCCGTGTGTTTCACGGCAAGATGCTCGGCCTGATGTTGCCAGCCGTTCCGCGGGGCCTTCTGGTCAGTGGCAGCCATAGGGCGCGTGTATATTTGCCTCTCTGGCCCAGCCTGGACGTATTATGGTTAATGAACGGTTACCGCTGCGCAGAGACTTCGCGGCGGATCGAGGATGGGTCATCGCGGGGCGGCAGGACAGCGCCGGTTGACGAACCTGGGCACCGCCTCTATTTTCCGGCTGCTCTCGCAAGAGAACGATATTGCCAACGCCGACCGGCCCGAGAGGCTGGAGGTACCCGCCCGACAGCGCGATGCGCCCTCGGGCGGCTTTCGTCATTGCCGGGTCGTCCCGGATATGCCGGATGAAGAAGGACGCCGATGTTCGACAATCTATCCGAACGCCTGAATGCGATCCTCGACCGCCTGACCCGGCGCGGCGCACTGTCGGAGGCCGATGTCGATGCGGCGCTAGGCGAGGTGCGGCGCGCCCTCCTTGAAGCCGACGTCGCGCTCGACGTCGCCCGCGGCTTTACCGAAGAGGTCAAGCAGCGCGCCGTCGGCGTCGCGGTGATCAAGTCGGTGACGCCCGGCCAGATGGTCGTGAAGATCGTGCACGATCAGTTGATCGAGACGCTCGGTTCGAGCGCCCAGCCGATCGACCTCAACGCCCCGGCGCCCGTCGTCATCATGATGGTCGGCCTGCAAGGCTCCGGCAAAACCACCACCACCGCCAAAATCGCCAAACGCCTCACCGAGACCATGAAGCGCAAGGTGCTGATGGCTTCGCTCGACACGCGCCGGCCGGCCGCCATGGAGCAGCTTGCGGTGCTCGGCCAGCAGGTCAGCGTCGATACGCTGCCGATCGTTGCCGGGCAAACCCCCGTGCAGATCGGCGCGCGCGCCCAGCAGGCGGCCCGGCTCGGCGGCTACGACGTGGTGCTGCTCGACACCGCCGGGCGCCTCACCCTCGACGAGGCGCTGATGAACGAGGCCGCCGAGGTGCGCCGCGCCACCAGCCCGCACGAGGTCCTGCTCGTGGCCGACGCGCTGACCGGTCAGGACGCCGTCAATCTCGCGCGCGCGTTCAACGAGCGCCTCGACCTCACCGGCATCGTCCTCACCCGCATCGATGGCGACGGCCGCGGCGGCGCCGCGCTCTCGATGCGCGCCGTCACCGGCAAACCGATCAAGCTCATCGGCACCGGCGAAAAACTCGACGCCATCGAGGATTTTTATCCGGCCCGTATCGCCGACCGCATTCTCGGCATGGGCGATATTGTTTCACTGGTCGAAAAGGCGGCCACGACCATCGACGCCGAGAAGGCGGCGCGCGTCGCCGAGAAGATGCGCAAGGGCGCCTTTGATCTCTCCGATCTGCGCGAGCAGCTCACGCTGATGCAGCACATGGGCGGCATGACCGGCCTGATGTCGATGCTGCCCGGCATTGCCAAGATGAAAAATCAGCTCGCCGAACGCAATCTCGACGAGAAGGTGCTCAAGCGACAGATGGCGATCATCGATTCGATGACGCCGGGCGAACGGCGCAATCCGGATGTTCTGAAAGCCAGCCGCAAGCGGCGCATCGCCGCCGGCTCGGGCACCAAACCCGAGGACATCAACCGGCTGCTCAAAATGCACCGCACCATGGCGGACGTCATGAAGGCCATGGGCGGCGGCGCCAAGCGCGGGCCGATGGCCGGCCTCGCCAACATGCTCGGTCTCGGCGGCGGTGGCGGCATGCCGAGCCCTGAGCAGATGGCCAAGCTCGCCGAGCGCATGCCAGGCGGCCTGCCGCCCGGAATGCCCGGTGCGCCGGGCCTGCCGCCGAATTTTCCCGGAGCGCCAGGTGGGCTGCCAAAGCTTCCCGGCGGATTTCCCGGTTTGCCGGGATTGGGGAAGAAGAAGTGAGCCTCCCCGCAGAACAACCCCGACCCGTCATCCTGAGGTGGCCGCGCAGCGGCCCTCGAAGGATGCACGGCCGCAGCGCATCGGCCGTCGCCCTTCGAGGCTCGCTCGCGCTCGCACCTCAGGGTGACGGATCACGTTTTCAATCAAACTCTGAACGAAAGGACACTGAATGCTGACGATCCGCATGGCCCGCGCCGGCACCAAGAAGCGGCCGTTTTATCACATCGTGGTGGCCGATAGCCGCTCGCCGCGCGATGGACGCTTCATCGAACGCCTCGGCTATTTCAATCCGCTGCTGCCGAAGGACAAGACCGAGCGGCTGAAGCTCGATCTGGAAAAGGTCAAGGCCTGGATGGTCAAAGGCGCGCAGCCTTCGGACCGAGTCATGCGCTTTCTCGACGCCGCCGGCGTCGCGAAACGGACAAAGCGCAATAATCCGGAAAAAGCCGTGCCGCGCAAAGAGCGCAAGGCCCAAGAGGAAGCCGCCAAGGCCGCAGCAGCCGCTGCTCCGAAGCCAGCCCCGAAACCAGCCGCGGCGCCGGCCGCCTAGAGCTAAATTGCTTCAGATTGAAGCAATCTGCGCTCTAGAATTATGATCTTTTCGGAAGACCGGATGCCACCTCGGATCAAATCCGAGGAAGGCTTTTCCGGATCATGCTGCCGCGCGGTCAATTATTGACATGAATATTTGACCGCGCGGCTACATCGCTCCACAGCTTCACGTTGTCCGAGATGAAAGACTTGAAATCCAACGATTTCGAATTGGCCAATCGAACACCGACTGCTGCGAATTGTTTCCGCACTTCCTGACTGCTTTGCGCAACAACGATTGCCGCGGCAAGCTTTGCGGTTACGCTTGCCGGCAGCCCCTTCGGGCCAAGTACGCCGAACCAGCTCTCGACCACGAAGTCCGGCACGCCAGCCTCGGCCATCGTCGGCACATCCGCGATGAGAGAGATTCTTGTCTTGCCGGTTTGCGCCAAAAGGCGAATCGCGCCGGTTTGGACGAAGGGCAGCAAAGCCGTCGGTGAGGCGGTGGTCATTTGAATCTGTCCGGCGAGCAGATCATTGATCGCTTGTAAACCGCCTTTGTAAGGCACGTGCGTCAACTTTATGCCGGTTCGGATTTCGAGCAGCGCAGTCGCCAAATGCCCGGCTGACCCAACGCCGGGCGTGCCATAATTCAATGCGTCTGGCTTATCGTTGGCGTAGGCGATCAGCCCCTTGAGATTTTGGACGGGCAATTTCGAACTGACGGCAAAAACGAATGGGGCGTAAGCGACAAGCCCAAGAGCGGTAAAGTCCATTTCGGGCTGATAGGGAAGATCGCTCCTGACGGCCGGTAGCACGGCCAGTCCGTCCGATGGTCCCCAAAGCAACGTGTAGCCGTCTGGAACTGCCTTAGCGACAGCGTCGATCCCGATCGCCGAGCTGGCGCCCGCCTTGTTTTCCACCACGATCGGGCTGCCGAGCTTCTCCGAGAGACTCTGCGCGAAGATCCGGCCGAGAACGTCGGTCGTGCCGCCGGGCGGGAACGGAACGATGAGCTTGATCGGCCTGTCAGGATAATCTGCCGCCAGTCCCGTGTGCATCCACACGACTGCCGCCGCAATCACAGCCAGTGCGATCGTCAAATACTTCGACATCTGCGCGCCACGATCCCCGGGATCATCATCCCCGGGATCATCTCCCTCGTTTCGAGATCGCGTGAGCACTCCATCATCGATTTGACGACGGCGTGCTTCTATTTGTTACCGCTTCACAATCCTGCTGATCGTACTTCACCCCGAACGCGATCGATAATGCCTCGTGCATCGATCGGCAGCGTGTCAGAGCGCCAGACACTATGACCGTCGGGACGCACCAAAACATAATTTTTTTCATAGAGCTCCGCGATTTCTTCATCGTCGATCACGACTGCTTGCAGCGGCACGCCACGCTGTCGTGCCGCTTCCAACAGATCGACCGGTTCCTCACTGCCGGGAAATCGGAGCAGGACAAATCCGTGCCCAAACAGATCGATAATGGATTTTCCGTTCGCGAGCCACGCGTGCGGCGCCCGATGACCTGGTCGTGATGTCTGAATGTACTCGGACGGACTATCAGGAGGGGCCGGCGTTCCATCGGAGATGCAAATCGGCGAATCTTCATATCGATAGCCGTGGGTAACGCCGAGGGTCTCCCACTCGGTCATGGTCGCCGACTTGATTTGGGCGCCGACACGCTCGCGAACCTGTTTACCTTCGATTGAATCATCAAGAATGTTTTCACAGCCGGAAACAGAAACGAGATGGAAGTAGTTGCTTGTTGCGAAGCCGGCATTACGTGCGCCAATCGGCTGTCGTTCAGTGCTATAGCTTTCAAGCAAATGATATCCTGCCCAGCCATGGATTGCGGCTGCCAGCTTCCAGGAAATGTCGACTGCGTCTCCGGCGCCGGTGTTAAAGCCGAACCCGCCAGTCGGCGACATCGTATGAGCGGAATCCCCAGCGATGAAGACACGTCCTTCGCCGTACGATTTGGCGACCAGGCTCGCCCGCCGCCAAGGCATGATGTCGATGATCTCATAGTCGATGGCGCAATTCGAAAGCGATCGTTTGACCCAGAGGTCCGCATCGAAGCGCGTCATGTCGATATGCGCCTTTGCACCGAGCACCGTCAGACGCCACAAGTCCTTACCATCAACCGCAGTCAAATTGCCCCAGGTTCCTTCCGGCCCGATGAATATGTAACGCTCCGCGTCGCCTTTGGTATGAAAGCGATGAAGCCCGGGAATGCGCAGGAAAATCGCAACTGAATAGTCGAGTGCCTTATTTCCTGTTAGTGAAATTCCAAGGCTTTCTCTGACCGAGCTTGCCGCACCATCGCAACCGACAACATATTCAGCCTTGATCTCCAGGGTTTTGCCGGACTTCCTTTGCGTGGCACTGACCTGGACGAAAGAATCATTGTTCGTCAACGAATTCGAGCTCCGTTTCGTAATGGAATGTCACTTTGCCGGTCGAGCGTGCCGCCCTGGCAAGAATTGGATCAAAAAACAACTGCGGCGCTCGCTGCTTCTTCTCTGGTGATTGCGGCGGCGGTTTATCCTCGTCCATGCTCGGATAGTGATGGGTACCGAGAGCGTGGCCGGTCATGGCGGTGCAAAACACCATGCTCAGACCATAGTCTCGAGGAAAACCGCAGTTTCGGATTTCGTCGGCGACATTCCAGCGGCGGCAGAACTCAAGCGTACGGCTCGAAAGCGATCCGGCCTTCGGATGACGTATGGTCCCATCGGTCCGCTCAATCACAATCGAGTTGACGTTTCGGTAGGCCAGATCAAGCGCCAGACACAACCCGACTGGGCCGGCGCCAACGATCAAAACGGGTGTTTCCAGAGAGTGGCTTGAGAGAGGCATTCTGCGAGTAACCCACACCAGCGACCGTGCAGCGACGTCTGGACGTGACAGCGACGGAGCGATATTGGAAAGACCGCGGCAATGTGCTGCTTAATCCACACGCATACAAGCAAAATCAATATCTTACGGCTACAGGCAACAAACCTTCTTCGTTCGAATTCATGAACCCAAAAACTCCAGAGGAGAGGGAACGCCGGATCTGCCTCGGACAGATCGGCGCCGCGCACGGCGTGCGCGGCGAGGTGCGCTTGCACTCGTTCACGGCCGATCCGGCGGCCATTACGAGTTACGGGCCGCTGGAATCAGAGGACGGCCGCGTCTTCGAGATCGAATCGCTGCGGCCGGCGAAAAATCATTTCGTCGCGCGGCTGGCCGGCATCGGCGACCGCAACACCGCGGAGCGGCTGGCGAACCTCAAGCTCTACGTGCCGCGCGAACGGCTGCCGGCACCCGAACAGGCCGACGAATTCTATCACGCCGACCTGATCGGCCTCGCGGTCGTCAACCGCGCGGGCGAGCGGCTTGGCACCGTGGTGGCGATCCAGAATTTCGGCGCCGGCGATTTGATCGAGGTGCGCCCCGACGCCGGCGACAAAACCGAATTCGTGCCGTTCGACGAGGCCCACGTGCCGGCGGTCGATCTCGCAGCGGCGACGATTGTGGTCGATCCGCCGCCGGGACTATTCAAGGCCAGTTGAGTCACAACGGCGGACACTCACCATGTGGCGCGCGGGCGTTCTCACCCTCTTTCCGGAGATGTTTCCGGGCCCGCTCGGCTTAAGCCTCGCCGGCAAGGCTTTGGCGTCCGGCACCTGGGCGCTCGACGTCGTCGATATCCGCGCCTTCGCGGCGGACCGGCATCGCACCGTCGACGACACGCCGGCCGGCGGCGGCCCCGGCATGGTGATGAAGGCCGACGTCCTCGGCCGGGCCATCGACGGCGTAGCGGACGATGCGCGCCCGCGCCTCCTGCTTTCGCCGCGCGGCGCGCCGCTGACGCAGGCCCGGGTCGAAGCGCTCGGCAGCGGTCCCGGCGTCGTCCTGGTCTGCGGCCGCTTCGAAGGCGTCGACGAGCGCGTCATTGCGGGGCGCGGGCTCGAAGAGATTTCGCTCGGCGACTATGTGCTGTCGGGCGGCGAGATCGCCGCCATGGCGCTGATCGACGCCTGCGTCCGGCTGATCCCCGGCGTCATGGGCGCGCCGGCATCGGGCGCCGAGGAGAGCTTTTCCGAGGGCTTATTGGAATACCCGCAATACACCCGCCCGCAGCTCTGGGAGGGCCGCCCTATCCCCGAAATTCTGCTGTCCGGCGACCACGCAAAGATCGCCGCCTGGCGTCGCGCCGAAGCCGAACGCCTCACCCAGGAGCGCCGTCCCGACCTTTGGGCCGCCTTCCTCAGCTGCTTTCGCGGCGGCTCGCAATCGGAATGACGAAAGGGTGACAAAACCCGCGCGGTGGCGTAGAAGCTCGCCAAACCCGCTTAGACCCCGGTCGGAGCCGCGTACCGCAAGCGCAGCCGATGGAGAATTGACCATGAACCTGCTCAAAGAAATCGAACAAGAACAGGTGGCGAAGCTCACCGCCGGCAAGGAAATCCCTGATTTTCAGCCCGGCGATACGGTCGTGGTCAACGTCAAGATCGTCGAAGGCGAGCGCAGCCGCGTCCAGGCCTACGAGGGCGTGTGCATCGGCCGCGCCGGCGCCGGATTGAACCAGAATTTCACCGTCCGCAAGATTTCGTACGGCGAGGGCGTCGAGCGCGTTTTTCCGCTTTACGCACCGATGATCGAACTCGATCAAGGTGGTGCGCCGCGGCAAGGTGCGCCGCGCCAAGCTCTACTATCTGCGCGGGTTGCGCGGAAAATCGGCGCGCATCGCCGAGAAGGTCGAGCACGCTCCGGCCGAGACCCGCGAGGGCAAGGCGGCGAAGTGATGCCGGCTGGCATCGCGCTGCGCGCGTGAGAGTTGCCGCCGCCAGCCCCATCTCCGCTTGCACGTTCCGTTCTCCGTCATCCTGAGGTGGCCGCGAAGCGGCCCTCGAAGGGCGACGGCCCGGGCCGTTCATCCTTCGAGGCTCGCTTCGCTCGCACCTCTGGATGACGGATTACACGCCGCGATTTAGTTTTCGCCAAACGCTTTCTAGCCGAGCAGAATTTGTACCACTTTTCCTTGCTGTCCCGACCGACTAAATAGACCCTCGCCAACGCATCGAGACAGGAATTCGGCCATGGCCAAGCCCAGCACGCTTTACGACAAAATCTGGAACGACCATCTGGTCGACGAGCAGCCGGACGGCACCTGCCTCATCTACATCGACCGCCATCTCGTGCACGAGGTGACAAGCCCGCAAGCGTTCGAGGGCTTGCGGCTTGCCGGCCGCAAGGTGCGCGCGCCGGACAAAACGCTGCTCGTGGTCGATCACAACGTACCGACCACCGACCGGCGGCAGAAAAACCCGGACCCGGAGAGCGAAGCGCAGATCGCGTACCTCGCCGAGAACGCAAAGTTCTTCGACCTCGAATATTACGACGAGTTCGACAAGCGCCAGGGCATTGTCCACATCATCGGCCCGGAGCAAGGCTTCACCTTGCCGGGTGTGACGCTGGTTTGCGGTGACAGCCACACCGCGACCCATGGGGCGTTCGGCGCGCTCGCCTACGGCATCGGCACCTCGGAAGTCGAGCACGTGCTGGCGACGCAGACTTTGATCCAATCGAAATCGAAGAACATGCGCGCCGTGGTCGACGGCAAGCTGCCGGCCGGCGTCACCGCCAAGGACATTATCCTCGCCATCATCGGCGAGATCGGCACCGCCGGCGGCACCGGCTACGCGGTCGAATATGCGGGCGAGGCGATCCGCGCGCTGTCGATGGAAGGCCGCATGACGGTGTGCAACATGTCGGTCGAGGCCGGCGCCAAAGCCGGCTTCATCGCGCCCGATGACAAGGCGTACGACTATCTGAAAGATCGTCCAAAGTCGCCGAAAGGCAAAGCCTGGGACGAGGCGATGCGCTATTGGCGCACGCTGCATTCCGACGACGGCGCGCATTTCGATCGCGAGATCAGGCTCGATGCCGCCAAGCTGCCGCCGCTCGTCACCTGGGGCACCAGCCCCGAACAGGTGATCGCGGTGACCGGCCGCGTGCCGCGCCTCGAGGATATGACGGACGCCCATAAGCGTGAGGCGACCGAGCGCGCGCTCGCCTACATGGGATTGCAAGGCGGCGAAAAGGTCTCCGACATCGCGCTCAACCGCGTGTTCATCGGGTCTTGCACCAACGGGCGCATCGAGGATTTGCGCGCCGTCGCCAAGGTGGTCGATGGCAAGACCGTCAACCCCAATGTCAACGCCATGATCGTGCCGGGCTCGGGCCTGGTCAAAGAGCAGGCCGAATCCGAAGGGCTCGATAAGATTTTCGTCAAGGCCGGCTTCGACTGGCGCGAGCCGGGCTGCTCCATGTGCCTCGCCATGAACCCCGACAAGCTCGAGCCCGGCGAGCGCTGCGCCTCGACCTCGAACCGCAACTTCGAGGGCCGGCAGGGCTATAAAGGCCGCACCCACCTGGTGTCGCCCGCCATGGCCGCCGCCGCCGCGATCGCCGGACACTTCGTCGACGTGCGGGAGTGGCAGTAAGCCACGACGTCATGGCCGGGCTTGTCCCGGCCATCCCGATCCATGTTGCAGGGTCGTGCATTCTTCATCGGGGATCGCCGGGACAAGCCCGGCGATGACGTGCGTAGAACCCATTTAGCCGCGGACCCAGTGGCAGCGTTTTTCGGGAAACAGCACCGTTCCGCTCGGCCGGTGTTGCAGTTCGTACCAGTCGACGCAGCTTCGATAGAGCAGGCGCTGCGGATTGACTTCGATGCGGGTCCGCGCGCGGGTCGGCGACGGCTCCGGCAGCGACACGGAGGGCCCGTTTGTCGGCGATAGCTGCGCCGCCGCGGGCGTCGCCACGCCAAGAACCGGCCCCGCCGCCAAGGCGGTGATGATGATCAGCGATTTCCCGAACATATGTGCACTCGCTTCTGACTGGCCCACAGCGTCCCGCATCGGGTCCCTCCGGTCAACGCCAGTGCCAGCCTCGGGTTGCTTGCCGGACCGTCGCCCCCGCCTATAGGATTCACCAAGCAGAGGAGTGATGGCATGAAAATCGACGGCGCGTGCCACTGCGGCGCGATCACGATCGAAGGCGAGGCCGACCCGGAAAAGACCCAGGTTTGCCACTGCACCGATTGCCAGAGCGGCACCGGCTCCGCCTTCCGCATTTCGATCCCGGTCTCCGGCGACACCTTCAAGATGACAGGCCGGCCGGCCAACTATACGAAGACCACGGCGGACAGCGGCAAACCGCGCGTGCAGGCTTTTTGCGGCAAATGCGGCTCGCCGATCTATTCGACGACGCCCGGCGACGGCCAGCAGGCGTCCTATATGGTGCGGGTCGGCATCCTGCGGCAGCGCGGCGAACTCGGCCCGCGGCGGCAGAACTGGTTTCGCTCGGCGCGGTCTTGGGTGACACACCTTGGCGACGTGCCGCGGAACGAAAAACACGCGTGAGCCCTCGCAACGCGTCATGCCCGCGCTTGTCGCGGGTATCCACGTCTTAGGAAGCCGAAACCAACCAAAGACGTGGATGGCCGGGACGAGCCCGGCCATGACGACGACACCGATGGTTTGTAATGACTCCTGTCCCGGTTCATGCGCTAAGAACGCATCAGACGAGGAGAAACTGCCATGATTGTCACGGTGTTCCGCTCCCGGCTGCGACCGGGCGTGCGGGACGAATACGTCGCCATGGTCGAGCAAATGGCCAGGATCGCCGAAACAATGCCGGGCTATCTCTCGCACAAAGGTTTTTTCGCCGACGACGGCGAGCGGGTGACCATCGTCGAGTTCGAATCCGAAGAAGGCATGCGGGCGTGGCGGACGAACCCCGAGCATCGCGCCGCGCAACGGCTGGCGCGGGAAAAATATTACACCGCGTACCACATTCAGGTTTGTACGCTGGACCGCGAAACAAAATTTGAAGCTGCCGACGTCGTGGCTCCCGCGGTCGCAGCCGCCGCGCACCGGGTTGACCCGCCGCCAGCGGAAGGCCATTAAATCAGCCAGCCATTCGCAGGAATCCGACAATGCAAAAGTTCACCGTACTGGAAGGCGTCGCGGCGCCGTTGCGCATGATCAATGTCGACACCGACATGATCATCCCGAAACAATATTTGAAAACCATCAAGCGCACTGGGCTCGGCGCCGGACTGTTCTCGGAAAAGCGCTTCCGCGACGACGGCAGCGAGAACCCGGATTTCGTGCTCAACAAGCCGGCCTATCGCAAATCCAAGATTTTGGTCGCGGGCGACAATTTCGGCTGCGGCTCCTCGCGCGAGCACGCGCCGTGGGCGCTGATGGATTTCGGCATCACCTGCGTGATCTCGACGTCGTTCGGCGACATTTTCTACAACAACTGTTTCAAGAACGGCGTGCTGCCCATCAAGGTCTCGCCCGAGGATTTAGAAAAGCTGTTCGACGACGCCGAGCGCGGCGCCAACGCCACGCTCTCGATCGATCTCGAGAAGCAGGAAATCCGCGGCCCCGACGGCGGCGTCGTCAAATTCCAGATCGACGAGCACCGCAAGCGCTGCCTGCTCAACGGCCTCGACGACATCGGCCTCACCATGGTGAAGAACACCAAGATCGAGAGCTTCGAGCAAAAAGCACAGGCATCGCGCCCCTGGGCGTAATCCCTTCACCCTCCCCTGCAGAGGGAGGGTCGACCGCGGCAGGCGGGCGGGGTGGGGTGCGCGGCGATACCGCTTGTGTCGAGCGCCCCGCAGTGCTGTCACCCATCCCGCCGCGCTCCGCGCGACGACCTTCCCCCTCCAGGGGAAGGTGAACCGACCGCGCCGGCGGTCGTCACATAGTGTCTCTTTTCTATTGACATTTATCGGCGCATAGGATTATATTCAGCAAATCTTGCTCAGTGAGGGACGTCAACCGGTGACGGCCGTTGATCGGAGCAAGTGCGGCGCTCGCGCGCGGGGCTCGTAACCCTGCTCCCGGGCGGCCCAGAACTCCGCCCGTCCGGCATGATGACCGGTCCGCGAGGAGCTCGCTGCACTGAGGCCCGGGGAGCCCAACAAGGCACCGATCCGGCGCACAGGAAGCGCGGTCTGGGCTGAGCCAAGGGGTAAAAGCCTTGGCGAGAGCCGCGGTGGAGCGCCGAGAGGCGAGCGCGCCCCGCAGGGCGCGCGCCCGCATCCGCTGATGCGGGCAACGAAGGCGCGCCTGTCGGCGCTCCGCTTCCCTCGCTGTGAGGGACAGTTTCGTCCGTGCCGTTGCAAACCTCGGATGCAAATGCATCGCGAGACTGTTTCTGCTCGTCTTTGCCGGGCTTGACCCGCCTGCGGGCCGTAGCCGCTGAATGACTACGCTCACGCACACCATGCCCTTCGGCGGGCAAAGGCCCGGCAATCCATGGGGCGAACTGGCGTGCGCGGACGTGCCGCCCTTTTGTTTGCTGCGCGTCAGCATGGACCACCGGGTCAAGCCCGGTGGTGACGAGAAAATGGGTTGGTGGTGACGAAAACGGGGCGATGAACAATGGAGCGGCAAGATGAAGAACGCGCATCGCCGGAATGCCTCGGCTCCTCATTGCCGGCCTTTATGTTTAGCCCAATGGCGACGGGGAGCGCGGCGAAACGACAACCGCGCGGCTTCCGCCGCCCCGCGCGGATACCCACATAGCGCATGGCCGAGCCGCGCGATTTGCTCACCGCGGCCCGGCCGGTCGCGCTAAGAACGCCGTCCGCCAGGAAGCTCATAACCCCCTCAATCCCACACCCCATCAATCCCACAACCTATTGCCCAGCCCATGAATTCGGTCATCTCCATCGTCGATCTGTCGAAGACCTATGCGTCGGGCTTCAAGGCCCTGAGGGCGGTCAATCTCGACATCCGCCAGGGCGAGATTTTCGCTCTGCTGGGCCCCAACGGCGCCGGCAAGACGACGCTGATCAATATCGTTTGCGGGATCGTGAAGCCGTCCACCGGGACCGTCACGGTCAGCGGTCACGATATCATCGCGGATTACCGCGCCGCGCGCGCGTCGATCGGCCTGGTACCGCAGGAACTGACGACCGACGCCTTCGAGACACCGCCGGCCACCATGCGGTTCAGCCGTGGGCTGTTCGGCAAGCGGCCCGACCCCGGCCACATCGAGAGAGTGCTCAAGGAACTGTCGCTGTGGGACAAGCGCGATTCCAAGATCATGACGCTGTCGGGCGGCATGAAGCGCCGGGTGCTGATCGCCAAGGCGCTGGCGCACGAGCCGCAGATTCTTTTTCTCGATGAGCCGACCGCGGGCGTCGACGTCGAATTGCGCAAGGACATGTGGCAGCTCGTGCGCTCGTTGCGCGCGTCCGGCGTCACCATCATCCTCACCACCCATTACATCGAAGAGGCAGAGGATATGGCCGACCGGGTCGGCGTCATCAACAAGGGCGAGATCATCCTGGTCGAAGACAAGGCCGAACTGATGCGCAAGCTCGGCAAGAAGCAATTGACGCTCGAGCTGCAAAACGGGATCGACGCGATCCCGCCGGCGCTGGCCAAACACCAGTTGACCCTGGCGGGCAGCGGCAAGGAGTTGATCTATTCCTACGACACCAAAGGCGAGCGCACCGGCATCACGACATTGCTCGAAGACTGCAAGCTCGCGGGCATCCGGTTCAGGGATCTGCGCACGACCCAAACATCGCTCGAGGACATCTTCGTCGGACTGGTGAGACAGGGCCAATGAACCTTTACGCCGTGCGCGCCATCTACATGTACGAAATGGCTCGGACCGGGCGCACCTTGCTGCAAAGCATCGTCTCGCCGGTGATTTCGACGTCGCTCTATTTTGTGGTGTTCGGCGCCGCGATCGGCTCGCGCATTACCCAGATCGAGGGCGTCAGCTACGGGGCGTTCATCGTGCCGGGGCTGATCATGCTGATGTTGCTGACGCAAAGCGTCATGAACGCATCGTTCGGCATCTATTTTCCGCGCTTCGTCGGCACGATCTACGAGCTGCTCTCGGCGCCGGTCTCGTCGTTCGAGATCGTGCTCGGTTATGTGGGCGCCGCGGCGAGCAAATCGATCGTGCTCGGCTTAATCATCCTGGCGACCTCCGGCCTGTTCGTGCCGCTGCATATCGTGCACCCGGTGTGGATGATCGGCTTCCTGGTGCTGACCTCCGTCACCTTCAGCCTGTTGGGCTTCATCCTCGGGCTGTGGGCCGACGGCTTTGAGAAATTGCAGGTCGTGCCGCTTCTGATCATCACGCCTCTGACGTTCCTCGGCGGCACGTTCTATTCGACCAGCGTCCTGCCGCCGCTGTGGCGCACGATCACGCTGTTCAACCCGCTGGTTTATCTGATCAGCGGATTCCGCTGGAGCTTTTTCGGCATCGCCGATGTCAATGTCGGGCTGAGTGTGGCGATGATCGTCCTGTTCCTGGCGATCTGCATGACGATCATTTGGTGGTTCTTCAAAACCGGATACCGGCTGAAGAACTAGGGCAATGCGATCAAGCTGCCTGTCGCTTTGCAATCGCATCGGCGATCGCGACCGTGCGCCGCGCCATATCGGCGTGCAGGCGCTCCACCATGCGGCCGTCGATTTGAATGACGCCTTTGTTTTTATTCTCCGGCAGATCGAAAGCCGCGATCATCTTGCGCGCCGCCTCGACCTCGTCGGCCGCCGGCGAGAAAGCGGCGTTGCAGGGCTCGATCTGCTTGGGATGGATCAGCGTCTTGCCGTCGAAGCCGAGATCGCGCGCCTGGCGGCACTCCGCCGCAAAGCCGTCGCCATCGCCCAACTCGTTATAAACGCCGTCGAGGATGTCGAGGCCATGGGCGCGCGCGGCCGCGATGCAGGTCATCAACCACGGCACCATCGGCGCGCGCCCGGGCACGATGCGCGCCCGGGTGTCCTTGGCGAGATCGTTGGTGCCCATGACAAAGCCGCTAAGCCGAGTCTCGGTATCGAGCGCCGCCGCCGCGATCGCGCCGACGTTCAGCATCGCCAGCGGCGTCTCCATCATCGCCCAGACGCGGATGCGATGGTCGGCGCCGAGATCGACCAGCCGCTCGGCGACATCCTGCAATTGTCGGGCTTCCGATACCTTCGGCAACAGCACCGCATCAGGCTTGGCGGCGATGACGGCGTTGAGGTCCTCGACCCACCAGTGAGTGTCGAGCCCATTGATCCGCACCAGCACTTCGCGCTCGCCGAACCCGCCGTTCTGCAGCGATTTGACGATCTGGCCGCGCGCTTGCGCTTTGGCCTCCGGCGCCACCGCATCCTCGAGATCGAGGATGAGACAGTCGGCAGGCAGCTCCTGCGCTTTTTCCAGCGCGCGTGCGTTGGAGCCCGGCATATAAAGAACACTGCGCCGCGGGCGGATCCTCATCGCTTAGCCCCCGTTTCCGTTCGCAGGCTCAAGCTAGCGGTTTCGCAGGCTTTATGCCAATCCCGTCCGAAAAGCTTACGCCGCCTTCTGTTTGGCGGTGATCAGCTTGCGGTTGATCAGGCACTCGGCAATCTGGATAGCGTTGAGCGCTGCACCCTTGCGCAGATTGTCGGAGACGATCCACATCGAGAGCCCGTTCTCGACCGTCGCGTCTTCGCGAATGCGGCTGATGTAAGTGGCGTCCTCGCCGGCGGCTTCGTAGGGCGTCACGTAGCCGCCCGGCTCCTGCGAATCGATGACGAGACACCCCGGCGCATTGCGCAGAATGCCGCGCGCCTCATCGGGCGTGATCGGATCCTCGAATTCGATATTGACGGCCTCTGAATGACTGACGAAGACCGGCACCCGGACGCAGGTCGCAGTGAGCTTGATCTTGGGGTCGAGGATTTTCTTGGTCTCGACCACCATCTTCCACTCTTCTCGGGTGTAGCCATCCTCCATGAACGTATCGATCTGCGGGATGACATTGAAAGCGATGCGCTTGGCAAACTGCTTCGGCACGACCTCGTCGATCTGGAAGACGGCCTTGGTCTGCGAGAACAGCTCGTCCATCGCGTCCTTGCCGGCACCCGAGACCGACTGATAGGTGGCGACCACGACGCGCTTGATCTTGGCCTTGTCGTGCAGCGGCTTGAGCGCGACCACGAGCTGCGCTGTCGAGCAGTTCGGATTGGCGATGATGCCGCGCTTGCGGAAACCCGCGACGGCGTCGGCATTGACCTCAGGCACGATGAGGGGAACGTCGGAATCGTAACGCCAGCACGACGAATTATCGATCACCACCGCACCGGCCGCGGCGATCTTCGGCGACCATTCCTTGGACACCGCGGAACCCGCCGACATCAGGCAGATATCGACGGTCGAAAAATCGAAATGTTCGAGTGCTTTGACCTTCAGCGTCCGGTCGCCATACGAGACCTCGACGCCCATGCTGCGGCGCGAGGCGAGCGCGACGACCTCATCGGCCGGGAACTGCCGCTCGGCCAGAATACCGAGCATCTCGCGGCCCACGTTGCCGGTCGCGCCGACGACGGCGACACTGAAACCCATCGCTCACTCTCCATCGAAATGCGCTCCCGTTCCAGGCGGCTCAGGAACCGGAGCGGAGCGCTTCTAGGCGAGAACCATCCGGAACACAACGCCGACAGGAGACGGCGCCGCAGCCGACTGCGTATGTGGTTACGGAGGCCATTCGCGCCACTTCGCGCGTTCCGGCTATATGGGCGCGCTGGCGGCCCTTGCCATCATGGCCGCCGGCTTTTTCCTTCAGGTCCCGTAATTCTTGGCCAAATAATCCATGATCGTCTTGGCGTCGGCATCGCTGATCGGGGCGCCGAACGCCCTGATCATTTTCGTGACCTCGGCGTTCCAGCCGGCCGCATTGAGAAACGGGGAGTTCATCTGGATATAGACGAGGCTGTGGCAGGCGCCGCAGTTGCCTTCCACCTTGTCGAGTCCCGGCCCCGCCTTGAGGTCGATCGTGGGCTCGTCGGCCGCCGCCGGAGCGGCCAAAAGAACGGCGAACATCGCCATGGCAAAGATGCGCATTGTCGTCCTCCCTCAGGCTGCGTTCAGCGTCAGGTTCTGCATCACGTTGTGATGGTAGCCTGCCGGGTTCCAGATCAACTTCGCGGTCTGGGTCTGCCCGATCGCGTTCGTGGCGCGCGCCACGACGGTGTTGGCGCCGCTTTTGGCCGCGAGCGTGTAGCTCCAGGACCGGAACGCGAAGCGGCCGAGATCCGGCCCGAGCGTTGCGGGCGACCACGACTTGCCGCCATCGGGCGAGACTTCGACATCGGTGATGCCGTACCCGGCATCCCAGGCGACGCCGCTGACCGCGACTGGTCCGGCTTTCACCTTGGCACCGTCCTGGTGGCTGGTGATGAGCGAGTTCACCACCATTTCGGTGATCGGCGTATTGGCCGCGGTCTCCTGGGTTGGAAAGTGCGCCACGATCGGAAACATGCCGTTCGGGATGCGATAGGCGGCTTTCATCCAGAAACCGTCGAACGGCTTGGTGATCGCGTCGAGCGTGACGATATGCTTGACCCAGTAGGTCCCGGTCCAGCCGGGAATGATCACCCGCGCCGGGAAGCCGTTGTAGTGCGGCAGCGGCTCGCCGTTCATCTCGTAAGCGACCAGCGCCGTGTCGGCGGTCGCGACCGCTATCGGGATGCTCTTGACGAAATCGGGAGTCTTGTCGATGGCCGGCCCGTCGGCGCCGTTCATCACGATCTCGACCGCTTCTTTCTTAAGACCGGCCTTGTCGAGAATATCCTTGAGCCGCACGCCCTTCCACTTGGCGCAGCCCATGGCGCCGTAGCCCCATTCAACGCCGGCAACGTGCGGATCGAACAGGCCGCGACGGTTGCCGGAGCATTGGCATATGGCGGTCATCTCCTGGGCCGGCATCGCCTTGAGGTCATCGAGAGTGAGTTCGACGTGGCCGTTGGCGCCCTCGCCGCCGACCGCGAGTTTCCAGGTCTTGGCATCGACGTCGGGAATATCGGACAGGTGGTAGCGCACGAAAAACGCGTCGTTGGGCGTGATCGGCGTGCGAAAATAGTCGACCGGTGTTTCGTAATTCGGGGGCCGATACGCCAGCCTGATGAGCGGCTTTTTGCCCGGCAGCGCCTCGAGTGTCGCTTCTGCCCGGGTCCCGGCCGGCAATGCCGCAGGCAGATCGAGCCCGGCGGCGCTGGCATCCCGGACGCCGGTCAGCCACCCGGCTCCCGCCAGCGCAACGCCTGCCTCCAACATGTCGTCGTCGTGTTCAACATGGCGATGTCCTCCCTGTCTGCTTTTCGTTCAAGTCGGCGTTGGATGCATTGTCAGAGAATAATGTGACATAAAAGATCTTTTTTGGGAGGATTTTGTTCTGCGCCGCATCATGGCTGCCAGAGCTAACAGCCGTGGGATGGAACCGAGCCCGACGCCAATAGTTGGCATTGCGCTGTTGCAGACCGAAGAAGCACGCTAGACTGGGATCAGGGAAGCGAGGGGCCATGCGTAGTCTCGCCGTTATTGGTTGCCGCCATTGCGGTTTTTCAGGTGTCGGCAAGCCACGCCGATACGCTACAGCGGACGCGGCAGCCGGTCGTGGTCAGGTCTGCCGCTGGCACCGTTATCCAGCCGACCAAAACGATCATCCATAATCCCAATGGCAGCACGACCGTCATCGTCGTTCCGCGCCGCTCTTATCTCGATACCGGGACGGAAGTTTCGGTGGGTGACCGCGGCTTTCAAGACTATGAGTTTCCGCCGACAGGCGATCCCGGCCGTCCGAACTGGTTCATAGGACCGGACGTGCAGGGCAAAGGGCATTACCCGTTGCCCGGCTTCGGCGACGGGACGGGATTCAACCCCAACACGCCATTCTGATACGCGGATAACCGGCGTTAGCCTGCGCAGCCGCTCCAGCTCGCCGACAATCGCCTCACCCATTGCCGCAGTGCTGACGACTGTCGTGCCGTCGGACTTGATGTCGGCGGTGCGCAGGCCCTTGGCCAATGCGGCGGCGATCGCCGCATCGAGGCGATCGGCCTCTTTGTCCATGTTGAACGAATAGCGCATCGCCATGCCGAACGAGGCCAGCATGGCGATCGGGTTCGCCATGCCTTTGCCGGCGATGTCGGGCGCCGAACCGTGCACCGGCTCGTACATCGCCTTGCGCCGCTTGGTCTTCGGATCGACTTCGCCGAGCGACGCCGAAGGCAGCATGCCGAGCGAGCCGGTCAACATGGCGGCGACATCGGACAGCATGTCGCCGAACAGATTGTCGGTGACGATGACGTCGAACTGCTTCGGCCAGCGCACGAGCTGCATGCCGCCGGCGTCCGCCAGCATGTGCTCGAGCTGAACATCCTTGTACTCCCGCGCGTGCACTTGAGTGACGACCTCGTTCCACAGCACGCCGCTCTTCATCACGTTGCGCTTTTCCATCGACGTGACCCTGTTGCGGCGCTTGCGCGCCAGTTCGAAGCCAACGCGCGCGATGCGTTCGATCTCGTAGGTGTCGTAGACCTGGGTGTCGACGGCGCGCTTCTGGCCGTTGCCGAGATCGGTGATGGTCTTGGGCTCGCCGAAATAAACGCCGCCGGTGAGCTCGCGCAGGATGACGATGTCGAGCCCCTCTACCGCGTCGCGCTTGAGGCTCGATGAATCCGCAAGTGCCGGATAAACGATCGCCGGCCGGATGTTGGCGAACAGCGCGAGGTCCTTGCGCAGACGCAGCAGGCCGGCCTCCGGGCGCGCCTCGTAGGGCACCTTGTCCCATTTCGGGCCGCCGACGGCGCCGAAGATGATCGCATCGGCGGCATGTGCCTTCGCCATGGTTTCGTCGGTGATCGAGACCTGGTGAGCGTCGTAGCAACTGCCGCCGACCAGCCCCTCCTCGATCTGAAAGTCGGCAATGCCCTGCTTGGCGTAGAAGCCGAGCAGCCGCTTGACCTCGGCCATGACTTCCGGACCGATGCCGTCGCCGGCGAGAAGAAGGAGCTTGTGGGTGGGCATGGATCGACACCTCGCATTCGCTAAATCTGGAGGCAGTGCTAATGGGCTGCGCGTTGCGTGGCAACAGCCAGAACGCTGCATACTCGTCGCACACGCCTTGCATCAAACTAGTTATATGACTAGTTATTACGTTTGCGAATGGGACAGGAGCAAGGCGAATGAAGACTTGGCCGGTTCAGGATGCCAAGGCTCGCTTCAGCGAGTTGCTCGAGACTTGCCTACGGGAAGGTCCGCAACTTGTCACGCGGCGTGGCGAAGAGGCTGCAGTCCTCGTCCCGGCCGCCCAGTGGCAGGGTCTCGATCACGCCAGGAGGCTAACGCTCAAAGACCTGCTGCTCATTGATACGGCGCGTGCGGAATTGCATATCTCATCGCGCGGCAAACAACGTCGGCGCGCCCGCAGTTCCACGACGTGACCAGCGATGTATCTGCTCGACACAAACGTGGTGTCCGAATTGAGAAAACTTCGGCCGCACGGCGCCGTCGTGGCATGGCTGCGCTCGCGCAATGACCGCGACATTTACATTTCGGCAGTAACGCTCGGAGAAATCCAAGCAGGTATCGAAATCACACGAGAACAGGACAAGACCAAGGCAGCGGAACTCGAACAATGGGCCGATCAAGTTTCTGAACTCTGGAATGTACTATCAATGGATGTTCAGATTTTCCGTATGTGGGCAAAGCTCATGCATCGACGTTCCGATACTCTGATCGAAGACGCGATGATCGCCGCCACAGCACGCGTTCACGGCCTGCAAGTCGTCACGCGAAGCGTTCGAGATTTCAAGGGGTTTGACGTCACCGTTGTTAATCCTTTCACGCGACGGAGTTGAGCCTTTCCCATCGCACCGAGATCGACGACGCTCACCTTCCATTCAAAGCTCCATTGCATGGATATGGCAATTGTCGACGCGGCTTCGCAGTACGCCGATGCCAGCGCGTCAGCAGATGGCGAATACGAGCAGCGCCTCGCCTATCTGCTTTCGGCGCTGCCCGACGAGGCATCATTTCAACTCACCAAATAGCCGGATCGTCAGAACCCCGTGGGGCCAACCGCTCCAACCCAACGGCTGACCTTGGATGGATCGGCTTTGTCCATATAGAAGAAATGGCTCATCGAAGGCTTCACGGGCTTTATGCTGGGATCATCGAATTTCATTCCAACGGCGCCATGAAAAACCTTTAGGGACGGGCTGTCCCAGTACTCGATCACCTCGTGATGCGCGGTAAACCCCTTGTCTATGAACGCGCGCAAATTCTCACGGATTGCCTCGCGTCCATGCCAGTCGGCAACGCCGAGGTTGCACACAGCATCGTCCGCAAAACAGTCGAAACCCTTGCCGAAGGTCTTGTCGTCAATGTCTTTCCACATATCCAACAGCCATTGAGGCGGCGCGGTTTTTGTGAAGGTCAATGTGGTCATAGTGTTCGTCATAGCCAATCTCCGATATTTGTTTGGAGTGACGGGCGCCAACAGCGGCAGCGACGGCGACTGCCATCGCCTCAACCGTCCATGTGGGATTGCGGGCTTCGGCGGAAATGCCAATTATCAGTCATTTTCCGCCAATCGACCTCACGTGATTGAGGCCCATTTTCCGCTGGCTGCCGGGACGCGCCGAGCCTGGCAGCCGCGCGCCGCGGCTGCCAAGGATGGACAAGCCGAGCCAGCCCCGGCACGCTCTGCCGGACATGCAAAAGTCCCCTCGCTCTGCGCCAGACCGGGTTCGCCGGATCGAAGTGCTCGCCTTTCCGTCGGTGCAGTTGCTCGATGTAGCGGGGCCGCTTCAGGTGTTCGCATCCGCCAACGATCTCGTCGCCGCAACGGGAGCAATGTCGCCCTACGCAATTCATGTCGTGGCGCAAGGCGGCCAGGGCGTTATTGCGTCGGCCGGGCTGGGGCTGACATCGGTTCCGCTGCCGCCCGTCGGAACAGCATTGGATACACTGCTGGTGGCCGGTGGCTTGGGCGTGGAAGCAGCGGCCGCGGACCCGGTGCTGGTCGATTGGGTGCGGGAGCGCGCAAAGCAGGCACGGCGCATCGCTTCCGTCTGCACCGGCGCGTTTCTGTTGGCTGCTTCGGGCGTTCTGGATGGACGACGTGCGGCTACCCATTGGTCACTCTGCGCCGAGCTTGCCCGACGCTTCCCTGCCGTGCGTGTCGAGCCCGATCCGATCTTCGTCCGCGACGGCCCGGTTTGGACATCGGCAGGAGTAACGGCCGGCATCGATTTGGCGCTCGCGCTTGCGGAACAGGACTTAGGGCGAACTGTCGCGCTGGCCGTGGCGCGCTACCTGGTCGTCTTCCTCAAGCGCCCGGGCGGCCAGGCGCAATTCAGCACCGCTTTATCCTTGCAAGCGGCAGAGGACAGATTTGGAGCCCTCCATGACTGGATCAACAGGCACTTGGCCGACGATATTTCGCTTCCGGTCCTGGCCAAGCAGGCCGGGATGAGCGAACGTAGTTTCAGCCGGCACTATGCGGAGGCAACCGGGCTGACGCCGGGCCGGGCTATTGAGCGGCTGAGGGTGGAAGCGGCGCGGCGACTCCTGTCGGATTCACGCCTGCCGGCCAAGCGGATTTCGCAGCGTTGCGGCTTCGGTTCGGAGGAAACGATGCGCCGCAGTTTCCTCCGCCTGCTGGCGGTTACGCCGCAAGATTACCGCGCTCGGTTCAGCTCTTGAATATTGCGGCGGCGGCAGGGCGCGGCCGGTCAGTGGCCGCCGCCCGAAATATCCAAGACTTTAAGCGTTTTGGCGTTACCATTTTCAAACCTGCGCGCTACGGTGATGGTACCTTGTCGTCGTTCGCGCACTTGGCGCGACGGCAACGTAGGAAGGGACAGCCAATGCAAATTCTGCGAGCTCTTGCCGTCGTGTTGCTGCTCGCCGGAACGTGCGGACGCTCGCATGCGGACGACGCCGTGTCGCCCGAGGCTTTGGCGGCCGCCAACGAGCTGTTCACGATCCTGTCGCCCGACATGATGCAGCAGCTCACCGGGCAGATGACCACCGCATTTTGGCCCGCCGTCGAGCAAAAGGCGCGCGCCGACAAGATCGATGATGCGACCATCGGCGAACTGCGCAAGGAGTTCGAACGCGTCCAGGTCGCGTTCGTCACCGAAGCCATGAAGGAGGCGCCGCCGATCTACGCGCGGCATTTCACGGTCGCCGAGCTGCACGATTTGACGGCGTTCTACCGCACACCGACCGGCGCCAAGGCGTTGCACGAACTGCCGCAGGTCATGGGCGAATTCGCCAGCCTGATGGTGCCGCACTTGCAGGATGTGCAGCGCCAGACCAGCGAAGGCTTCAACCGGATCCTGCGCGAGCACGGCTACCTGAAATAAGACGCCGCGTCAGGGTCTAAAGGCCGCCGAACCAGTTGTAACCCTGGTTCTCCCAATAGCCGCCGGCGTCGTTGTTCTGCACCCACATGGCGGTGACATATTTGGGATTCTTGTAGCCGAGCTTGGTCGGCATCCGAATCTTGATCGGGAAGCCGTAAGCACGCGGCAGAGTCTTGTTGTCGAACTTGAGCGTGAGCTGCGTTTGGGGGTGCAGCGCAGTCGGCATATCGATAGTGTTCGAATAACCCTCGGCACATTGGAACCAAACATATTTCGCTGTTGTGTCGGCACCGATCCGTGTCAGGAAGTCGGACAGCTTCACGCCCTGCCAGGAGCCGATGGCGCTCCAACCCTCGACACAAACGTGGCGCGTAATCTGCGACACCTCGGGTAGTTTATTGAGCTCGGCAAGGGTCCATGGCTTCTTGTTGTCGACGAGACCGCCGATCTCGAGTTTATAGCTGTCGCCATCGACGTCCGGCGCTTCGTCCTCGCTGTAATAGGCGTTGAAAGGGAACGGCCGCGTCATCGCGCTTTCCGGATAGGTCGGCGCGAGCGTCGTTTCGCTGAACAGCAGCGCCTGAATACGGTCGTTGAACCGGGAGATGACGCGCAATGCGTTCTCGGATGTGTCGCCATCGATGATGTCGCAGCCGGTCAGCATGGCGAGAGCGCCGAGGCTGGCGGCGCCACGCAGGAACAGCCTCCGCGACCGCTGCGGCAACAGCTTCGTGGCATCCTTGATCAGGAGTTTGGGATCGACGCCGGGCACCGTTTTGCGCTGACGGGGCATCTTAATCTCCTCGAGTTCAACGGCCGAAGACCATCGCGCGCAGGCTTTTCGGCACGATCAGGGCGAGCGCCACGTGTACGGTCAAGAAACCGACGATCGTCGCCATCGCGAAAAAATGCACGTAGCGGGCGGTGTCATAGCCGCCAAAGAAGGCGGTGAGCCACTTGAACTGAATTGGCTTCCAAATCGAGACGCCCGACAGGACAATCACCACGGCGGCCAGCACCACACCGAGATAAAGCAATTTCTGGACCGCGTTGTACATCGCGAGATCGTCGTGCGCGAGTTTGCCGCGCAACGCAGCCGCGATGTCGCTCACCACCTCGCGCGGTCGGATCGGAAACAGCTTGCGGCGAAAGCGGCCCGTCGCAATGCCGAGCGTGACATAGACGATCCCATTGACGACCAACAGCCACATGGCCGCGAAATGCCACAGCAGTGCGCCGGCGAGCCATTCGCCAAGCGCGATGTGGGTCGGAAATTCCAGAAAGTCGAACAGCGGCGAGGCGTCGTAAACCTGCCAGCCGGAGCCGATCATCACCAGCATGGCCATTGCGTTGACCCAATGGGTGGCGCGCACCCAGCGCGGGTGAATCATGGGCCCCGTCACGGTATCGGGCACCATGGGGGGATTGGTCGCGGCTTCGATCGTCACGGCAGCCCTCCGAGCTCGCGGGCTTATAGCAAATTGCCGACGCGTCGGGCCTCACATTCTTGTCACGTTCCACGAAGCCACAACACGGCGCCGTGAACATTGGAAGGTCCAATGACTTTCCCGGAGTAGGACAGTGGAGTATGAAGCGCGCGCACAAAATGCCGGCTTCGATTGTAAGGTCCTCGCGCATGTCAAAAACAAGTCCCGGCAACTTTTTCGAGGATTTCCGCATCGGTCAGGTGATTCGTCACGCGACGCCGCGCACGGTCACCACTGGCGACGTCGCACTCTATACCGGCGTGTTCGGCGGACGGTTCGCGGTTCAGTCTTCTGACGCGTTCGCCGCGGCGATCGGCTATCCGCGTTCTCCCGTTGACGATCTTTTGGTGTTCCACATCGTGTTCGGGAAGACGGTGCCGGACGTGTCGCGCAACGCCGTCGCCAACCTCGGCTATGCGGGTTGTTATTTCCGCGCTCCGGTCTATCCCGGCGATACGCTGAGCGCGCTGTCCGAGGTCATCGGTCTCAAGGAAAATTCGAGCCGCAAGACGGGTATCGTTTATGTGCGAACGACCGGTTTCAATCAGGATGGCACGGCCGTCCTCGAATATGTGCGCTGGGTGATGGTGAGCAAGCGCGACGAAGCCGCGCCCGCGCCGGGCGATCACGTGCCACGTCTGCCGACCGTGCTCGATCCGAAGGTGCTCGGCGAAGCTTGCCCGCCGCTCGACGTCGCCGCTTACGATTTCGCGCTCGCCGGCAGCCCCTATCGCTTCGGCGACTACGATGTCGGAGAGCGGATCAATCACGTCGACGGCGTGACGGTCGAGGAGGCGGAGCATCAGATCGCGACCCGGCTTTATCAGAATACGGCCCGCATCCACTTCAACAACCATCTCGAAAGCAAAGGCCGTTTCGGACGACGGCTGGTCTATGGCGGACACGTGATTTCGCTGGCCCGGTCGCTATCCTTCAACGGCCTCGCCAACGCTTTTCACGTCGCCGCCATCAACGGCGGCCGCCACGCCGCTCCGCTGTTCGCGGGCGGCACTGTCTTTGCGTGGTCGGAGGTGCTCGACAAGGCCGCGTTGCCCGGACGGCAGGACGTCGCCGCACTGCGGTTGCGCACCGTCGCGACGCGCGACCGGCGCTGCGAGGATTTCCCGCTCAAATCCGGCGAGGACTACGATGCCGCCGTGCTGCTCGACCTCGACTACTGGGTGCTGATGCCGGTGTAGCAGGTAGCAGGTACCAGGAATTCAGGTATCAGGAATCAGGATCAGTCAGAATTCCTGGTTCCCGATTCCTGATTCCTGATTCCTGAGATGCTCGACAAGCTGGCGCGCGTAGGCCGGCAGTTCGTCGCGGTTACGCACGCAGATCGTGAGGTCGCGCACCGCCCAGGGGTCGGTGAGCGGCACGGCTGCGATCGCCATGGTTTTTTCGACGCGGCGCGCGGTGGTCTCCGGCACGATCCCGATGCCAACCTTGCATTCGACCAGCCGGCAAACGGCATCGAAGCTGCGCAACTGAACGCGCAGACGCAGCGGCCTGCCGATGCGCACCGCTTTACCGGCGAGGAAGCGCTGCAAGGCACTGGCGCGATCAAGCCCGACAAAATCATGGTCGAGTACGTCTTCGAAGCCGATCTTCGCGCGGCGTGCCAACGCATGATCACACGCGACAACGAGAACGAACCGGTCGCGGCGGAACGGATAAGTTTCGAGGGCACCCGAGTCGACGGTGCCGGCGACAATGCCGAGATCGGCAACACCTTCGGCGATCAAGCCGACGATCTCGTCGCTCAACCGCTCTTCCAGATCGACACTGACGTTTGGATGCGACGCTAAAAATGAGCTCAACGCCTCCGGCAGAAATTCCGTCAGCGCATTGGTATTCGACAGCACCCGGATTTGACCGGCAAGACCGCCGCCGTAAGCGCCCAAATCCTCATGGAGGCGCTCGGCCTGACGCAAAATCGCGCGCGCATGCTGGAGCAGCGTGCGGCCGGCCGGGGTCGGCGTGACCCCCTGACGGCCGCGCGTCAGCAACGGAACGCCGAGGGCGTCCTCCATGTTGCGGACGCGGGTCGAAGCCGCCGCGAGCGCGAGGTGCGCACGCTCGGCACCGCGCGTGATACTGCCGGCCTCGACGACGTGGCGGAACAAGCTGAGGTCGGCAAGATCGAACCGCACGGGCGACGTTCTCCTTCGTGTTTTGCGAAGCCAGCCTTAGTAAAATGCCCATTGCGCTGAGCCACTTCAACGCTAATCTTTCGCCTATCGCGAAGTGCTACTCCAAACCGTCGTGTGGGTTATTCCCGAACCGCATTGCGGCATGCGCGCGGATTGGATAGGACACGATCCCAAGCACGGCGCGCCTGCGTCCAGCGAATTCGGATGATCATGATGGCCGAAACCAAGGCCCCAGCCGCGCGGCCCCTGTCCCCGCACCTGCAAATTTACCGGCCGATGCTGACGATGATGATGTCCATCGTCCATCGAATCACCGGCATTGGCCTCTATTTCGGCACCCTGCTGCTGGCCTGGTTGGTGATCGCCGCCGCCTCCGGGCCGGCGCCTTACGCCAATTTCGAATGGTTTGCCGGCTCGTGGATCGGCCGCTTTATTCTGTTCGGCTACACCTGGGCCCTGATCCATCACATGCTGGGCGGCGTCCGCCATTTGATCTGGGACACCGGCCGCGGCTTCGGTCCCAACGAGCGCGAGTGGCTCGTCGCCGCCAATCTGATCGGTTCGATCGCGATTACGCTGGTGTTGTGGATTATCGGCCTGCTCGCCATGGGAGGTCCGCGGTGAGCGAACCCAGACACATCCGCACACCGCTGGCACGCGTTCGCGGCCGCGGCGCCGCCAAATCGGGCACCGGCCATTTCTGGCATCAGCGTGTCACCGCGGTGGCAAATATTCCGCTGACCATCGCCGTGGTCATCATCTTGATCATCCTGCTCGGCCGCAACCAAGCCGCCGCGGCGCAGATTCTCGGCTCGCCCGCGATCGCCATCATCATGCTGTTGTTCATCGCATCGATCACGATCCATATGCGAATTGGCATGGCGGTGATCGTCGAAGATTACGTGCACGATGAATCCACTAAGCTCACTTTGCTGATGGCCAATACGTTCTTCACCGTCGCCGTCGGGCTCGCCTCGGCCTATGGCATCCTCAAGCTGTCTTTCGGAGTCTAAGCATGGCGGAGAGCGGAGCGAACGGGCAAGGCGCGGCTCCAGGGGTCAACGGCCGCGCTTATCCGATCGAGGACCATGTTTACGACGTCGTCGTCATCGGCGCGGGCGGCGCTGGACTGCGCTCCGTCGTCGGGTGCAGTGAAGCCGGGCTGCGGACCGCCTGTATCACCAAGGTGTTTCCGACCCGCTCGCATACGGTGGCGGCGCAAGGCGGCATCGCCGCCGCGCTCGGCAACATGGGTCAGGACGACTGGCGCTGGCACATGTACGACACGGTCAAGGGCTCCGACTGGCTCGGCGACCAGGACGCCATCGAATACTTGTGCCGCAACGCGCCTGAGGCGGTTTACGAACTCGAGCATTGGGGTCTGCCGTTTTCGCGCCGCGAAGAAGACGGCAAGATTTATCAGCGGCCGTTCGGCGGCATGACGACCCATTACGGCAAGGGCACCGCGCAGCGCACTTGCGCCGCCGCCGATCGTACCGGCCATGCCATGCTGCACACGATGTACGGCCAGGCGCTGCGGCACCAGACCGAGTTTTTCATCGAATATTTCGCAATCGATCTCATCATGGACGATGGCCGCTGCCGCGGCGTCATCGCGATCAACCTCGACGACGGCTCGATTTACCGCTTCAGCGCGCAGATGACGGTGCTGGCCACCGGCGGTTACGGCCGCGCCTATGCGTCCTGCACCGGCGCCCACACCCAAACCGGCGATGGCAACGCCATGGTGCTCCGCGCCGGCCTGCCGCTCGAGGACATGGAATTCGTGCAATTCCATCCGACCGGGATTTACGGCGCCGGCGTGCTCATCACCGAAGGCGCGCGCGGCGAAGGCGCCTATCTGGTCAATGCCCAGGGCGAGCGCTTCATGGAGCGCTATGCGCCGTCCGCCAAGGATCTGGCCTCGCGCGACGTCGTCTCACGCGCCATGACGATCGAAATCCGCGAAGGGCGCGGCGTCGGCGACAAGAAAGACCATATCTTCCTCCACCTCGACCATTTGGATCCCAAGATATTGGCGGAGCGCCTGCCGGGGATTACCGAGTTGGCGCGCATCTTCGCCGGCGTCGACTTGACGCGCGAGCCGGTGCCGATCGTCCCGACCGTGCACTACAACATGGGCGGCATCGCCACGAACTATCACGGCGAAGTGCTGATCAAGAAAGACGGCAATCCCGACCACGTGGTCCCCGGCATGATGGCGCTCGGCGAGGCGGCCTGCGTCTCCGTCCACGGCGCCAACCGGCTCGGATCGAACTCGCTGATCGATCTGGTCGTGTTCGGCCGCGCCGCGGCGCTACGCTGCGCTGAAATCCTGACGCCGAACGACAAGCAGCCCGAACTGCCGAAGGACTCCGCCGAGCGAGCGCTGTCGCGGCTCGACAAATACCGCCACGCGTCGGGCGGGACGCCGACCGCGCATTTGCGCACCAAGATGCAGCAGGTGATGCAAACCAATTGCGCCGTGTTCCGCACCGGCGAGGTGCTGCAGGAAGGCTCCAAGCTGATCCACGAAGTCTATGACGGCGCCGGCGACGTTCGCGTCTCGGACCGCTCGCTGATCTGGAACTCCGACCTGATCGAGACGCTGGAATTCGCCAACCTGATCGAGCAGGCGGTCGTCACCATGGACTCCGCGGTCAATCGCACCGAGAGCCGCGGCGCCCACGCCCGCGAAGATTTTCCCGATCGCGACGACAAGAACTGGATGAAGCACACGCTGTCGTGGCTCGATCACGCCACCGGCAAAGTCACCATCGACTATCGGCCGGTGCACACCTACACGCTGACCAACGACGTGTCCTACATCGAGCCGAAGACTTGGGTGTATTGAAGAGATAAGGCAATTTGCATGTCGCAGTTCGCACTGCCGAAAAATTCCAAGATGACGGAAGGCAAGACTTGGCCGCATCCGGCAAAAGCGCGCGCCGAGCGCGAATACCGCATCTATCGCTGGAGCCCGGAGGATGGGCTCAACCCGCGCATCGACACTTACTATGTCGACACCGGCGATTGCGGGCCGATGGTTCTTGATGGTCTCAACTGGATCAAGAACAACGTCGACGCGACGCTGACATTCCGCCGGTCCTGCCGCGAGGGCATCTGCGGCTCGTGCGCAATGAACATCGACGGCACTAACACGCTCGCCTGCACCAAGGCGATGAGCGACACCAACGGCGCGGTGCGCATCTATCCTTTGCCGCACATGCCGGTGGTCAAGGATCTGGTGCCCGATCTGACCAATTTCTACGCCCAGCACGCTTCGATCGAACCGTGGCTGCAAACCGTTTCGCCAACCCCCCGCAAAGAGTGGCGGCAGAGCCACGACGACCGCCAGAAGCTCGACGGTCTCTACGAGTGCATCCTGTGTGCGTGCTGCTCGACGGCGTGCCCGAGCTATTGGTGGAATTCCGACCGCTTCCTCGGCCCGGCCGCGCTCTTGCAGGCCTACCGCTGGATCGCCGATTCACGCGACGAGGCGACCGGCGAGCGGCTCGACAATCTGGAGGACCCGTTCCGCCTTTACCGCTGCCACACCATCATGAACTGCGCCAAGGCCTGCCCCAAGCACCTCAACCCGGCAAAAGCCATCGCCGAGGTCAAGCGCGCACTGGTCGAACGGCAGGTTTAGGGAACTTCCCGACGCCGCATGCCGTTAGCTGGGCATGGCGGAACAAGACCATCTCAATCGCGTGTGGGACATCATCGAGCGGGTGGGCATCGGCATGCTCACCACGTCCTCGGAATCCGTCCTGCGGGCGCGGCCACTCGAGGCGCGGCCTGATCGCGACGCCGGCATCATCTGGTTCGTGACCGACCTGCGCAGCGGCAAGGAGCACGAGATCGAGGCCGAGCACCACGTCGGGCTCGTGTTCATCGACACCAAGGCCAACGCCTACCTTTCGATCACCGCGCGCGCCGCGGTGCGGCGCGATCACGCCAAGGCGGCGGAAATCTGGAAGAGCACCGACACCATGTGGTGGGACGGCCCGGACGACCCCAACGTCTGCGTGCTGCGCGTGCAGCCGCTGACCGCGGAATTATGGGATGGACCTGCGAGCAAAGCCGTGGCCGCGTTCCAGTTCGCCAAGGCGATGCTCACGGGCGCTAAACCCAATCTCGGCGAGAACCGCAAGGTCACCATCCCGATGTGACGCCAGCGCTCGGTGGGCCGCCAGACGGAACGACATGCCGACCGAATACGTTATTCCGGCAAATACTTCTTACGAGCCCGCAATAGCCGAGAGGGGCCATGAGATGAGTGCAACGACGCCGAAAATCCCCGCCGAACCGCCGAAGCCGGAGCCCCAAGGGCCGCGCACGCCTTATCCGGTCGACGAGCCCGTCGATCCGCGCGGGCCCGGCTCCGAGCCCGATTACTTTCCGGGCAAGCCGGGCGGCGGTTTGCCGAAATTTTGAAATAACGATGCGCGGCGGATGACGCGCCTTACAGTTTCAGCTTGCGCTGGCGTTGCCCCAGCGTGCGCAGCCGCAGCGCGTTGAGGCGGATGAAGCCCTCGGCGTCGCGCTGGTCGTACGCGACCTTGCCGTCCTCGAATGTCACCAAATCCTGATCGTAGAGCGAATATTTGCTCTCGCGCCCGACGGCGGCAACATTGCCTTTGTAGAGCTTGAGCCGCACCCGGCCCGAGACGAATTGCTGACTCTTGTCGATCGCCGCCTGCAGCATCTCGCGCTCCGGCGAGAACCAGAAGCCGTAATAGATCAGCTCGGCGTATTTCGGCATCAGCTCGTCCTTGAGATGGGCCGCGCCGCGGTCGAGCGTGATCGACTCGATGGCGCGATGCGCGGCGAGCAAGATCGTACCGCCCGGCGTCTCGTACATGCCGCGCGACTTCATGCCGACAAAGCGGTTTTCCACCAGATCGAGTCGGCCGATGCCGTGCCGACGGCCGAGCGTATTGAGGTGCGTCAGGATTTCGGCAGGCTTCATCGCCTTGCCGCCGATGGCGACCGGATCGCCACGCTCGAAATCGACCGTCATATATTCCGCCTTATCGGGCGCCTTCTCGGGATCGTCGGTGCGCGAATAGACGTAGTCCGGCACCTCGCTGGCGGGGTCTTCCAGCACCTTGCCCTCCGAAGACGCGTGCAGAAGATTGGCGTCGACCGAGAACGGCGCTTCGCCGCGCTTGTCCTTGGCAATCGGAATCTGGTTCTGCTCGGCGAACGCGAGCAGTGCTTCGCGCGAACGGAAATCCCATTCGCGCCACGGTGCGATGACCTTCACGTCCGGCTTGAGCGCATAGTAGGCGAGCTCGAAGCGCACCTGGTCGTTGCCCTTGCCGGTCGCCCCATGGGCGACCGCGTCGGCGCCGACCTTTTCGGCGATCTCGATCTGCTTCTTGGCGATCAGCGGCCGCGCGATCGAGGTCCCGAGCAGATATTGGCCTTCGTAGAGCGCATTGGCGCGGAACATCGGGAACACATAGTCGCGCACGAATTCTTCGCGCAAATCCTCGATGAAGATGTTCTGCGGCTTGATGCCAAGCGTGAGCGCCTTGGCCCGTGCCGGCTCGAGCTCCTCGCCTTGCCCCAGATCGGCCGTGAACGTGACGACCTCGCAGCCATAGGTCGTCTGCAGCCATTTGAGAATAATCGAGGTATCGAGGCCGCCCGAGTAGGCCAGCACGACTTTCTTGACGTCACTGTTCTTCGCGTCGTCCTTGGGCATTGGAAATTCCCGTGTAGGGCGAACAGGATCGCCCAAAATTCGCGCGGACTATAGGCGCGCGCGGGGGCGGCGCAAGCCGCACATTGGCCGACCGGCGAAACACTCAATCCGGCAATTCGACAATTCGAAGCGACTTTGCGATCACGAGCCCTTGCCGGCACGTCCGAGGATACGCCGCACCAAGCCCGCGCATGCATCGTGCATCGTCATGCCGATGCGCGTGAGTATCTGCTCGATTGCGCCCTCCTCGGCGCGGGTCGCGCGCCAGCGAAATATCAGGCCGTGCATCAACCACACCACAAGGAACATGACGACGCCGGCGAAGACGACGTCGGTGAAAAAATGCCCGCCGCCAATAATGCGCAGCGCACCGTCCGCGATACCGAAGGCGAGCGCGCTGCCGTAGGCGAGTAAGCGCCATTGCGGCGGCGCAAACACGGCGGGCGCAACCGTCCAGAACGCGCCCGACGGCTCGCCGGCGATGAACGAGCAATTGTTGGGACACGGACCGCGCGGGTCCCACCAGGGCGTGAAGCGGTCGGTGCCGCCGAATTCGGTAATACTCATCGGCCGCGAGCGACCCCAATGATCCTTCAAGATCGTATTGGCGATGAGGCCCGGTCCGAGCCCGAGCGTGAGTACAATGAGGTACGCGGCGCGGCCTTCGATCAGCATGCGCCGGCGTGGCATGATCAATTTGCCGACAATGGCGAGGAAGGCAGGGGCCGCGATCAGTGCGACAAGCCAGCGTGCCACGTCACGCGACCGCAGCACCCACCATTTGAGGCCGATGACGAACAGATGCGTCGTCGGATCGTAGAAAAACGCCGAGATGGCGAGGTCGAGCCTTGAATCGACGGCAAACACCACACCCACCACGACGGCGACGGCGAGCGCGACGAGGAGTCCGGTACGATTCATACGAGCCAGCCCGGCGGCTTTGCCGCGCGCTTCACCACTTCCACAAACCCGCCCCGCGTCCGGCGAACAGCCAATAGACCAGCCCGCCGGCAATGCCGGCGGCGGCAATCACTTCTCGCTCCCGTGCAATGATGCTGCCAGGCTCGCCGACATAGCCGGCGAAATCGAGACCATAACGCAGGGCCAGTCCCAGCACGCCCCCGAGCGCGGCATAGACGAGGATGGAGCGCCACGCAAATCCTTCCGCCAGCACAATAACGAGCAGCGCCGGCAGCATGGCGACCGTTGCGATCAAGACCGTGCCGACGGCGACGAGCGACCAGAATGCCACGGATTGGAAACCGAGCGCCGTCAGTTGATCCCATTCCGGCGTCAGTGTGCCGATCGTGAGCACGATCGAGGCAGCAACACAGGCCAGCGTATAGCCGACGATCACCATCAAGACGCGGGCGATGACAGTCATCGGGCGTTACCGATCTGGGGCGTTATCGATCTGGGGCGTTGCCGATCTGGGCCGGTGTCAATCCGTCATCGCCATTGCGCGCAGCGCCAAACGCTCACGGGCGGAGAGTTTTTCCGTCGCGCTCTTGAGCTGGCCGCAGGCGGCGAGGATATCGCGTCCGCGCGGAGTACGCACCGGAGAAGCGTAACCGGCGTTGAAGACGATCTCGGAGAATTTCTCGATTTGCTCCCAGTCCGAACACTCGTAATTCGTGCCGGGCCAGGGATTGAAGGGGATCAAGTTGATCTTGGCGGGAATTCCCTTGACCAGACGGACCAGCGCTTTCGCGTCGGCGAGCGAATCGTTGACGCCCTTGAGCATGACATATTCGAAGGTGACGCGACGCGCGTTGGAAAGCCCCGGATAATTACGGCAAGCGTCGAGGAGTTCGCGCAGCGGATATTTGCGGTTGAGCGGAACGAGCTTGTTACGAATCTCATCGGTCACGGCATGGAGCGAAACGGCGAGCATGGCGCCGATCTCGTGACCGGCGCGGGCGATATTGGGCACAACACCGGACGTCGACAGCGTGATCCGGCGCTTGGAGATGCTCAAGCCGTCGCCGTCCGCGACCACATTGAGACCATCGCGCACGGCCTCGAAATTGTAGAGCGGCTCGCCCATTCCCATCATGACGATATTCGATACGAGGCGCTTTTCACCCTCGCCTCCCCCGCTGCCGGCGGCGCGGGTCCAATCGTCGAGCCGGTCGCGCGCCAGCACGACCTGCCCGACGATCTCGCCGGGGGTGAGATTGCGGACCAGCCGCTGCGTGCCGGTGTGGCAGAACGTGCAGGTGAGCGTGCAGCCGACCTGACTCGAAATGCAAAGCGTGCCGCGGTCAGCTTCCGGAATGTAAACGCATTCGACCTCGTGCGGCTGGCTGTCGGTCTCGCCGGGCAGCCGCAGCAGCCACTTGCGCGTGCCGTCGATTGAAATCTGCTCGGCGGCGATTTCCAGCCGCGCCAGCGTATAGCGCTCGGCCAGCGCGACGCGCAGATCCTTCGACAACGTCGTCATGGCGTTGAAGTCTTGCACACCGCGCACATAGAGCCAGTGCCAAACCTGCTGCACGCGCATCGCGCGCTGGCGCTCCGGCACATCGACAGCGCCGAGAGCCTCGGCCAGCGCGACGCGCGACAGGCCGACGAGCGACGGCTTGGCCGGCGCCGCATAATGCTCCAGCGGACTCTTTTCGATGAACGAGGCTGCGGCAGCGCTGTCCGTTGCGGTCGCAGCAGGCGAAGCGGTCATGACCAATCCAAAAAACGATGGCGTCTTTCCCCCATAGATGGGTCGGATGCAGGGCCGCCGATAGTGCCGCAAAAACTCAACCCGCATGAGTGATGGACGGGGACAACGGGCATCCGTTGCTGTCTCAACCACACGCCCCGATTACTTGCATTCCTGGCCGGTTCGATCGAGCGCCTGGGAGAGCCCCTTGAGGGAGAACGTATCGGTCGACTGCGTGCCTTTGGTGGACGCGCCCTTCACCACCACGGTTTGGCCTTGCCGCATGGCATCGACCATATGGGCTTCCTCGGCCGGCATTTTTGATCCAGGCGCCGTCTTGCTGGGTGTAGAGCGCAAAAGTTGTCCCGCCGACCTCCGCGGTCGCCTCAGAGCCTGGTTTGAAAGGATACCCGATGATGATTGAGACCTCGTTTGACACCTTGTCCGCCGGACGCGTGGAAATAAACATGTAGGAGGGATTGCGCGGACGGTTGGGCGGGGTGGTTTCCGACGAGGCCGGCTTGGCGAGAGCAAAACAGACCTTTTTGCTGCCGGGCGAAGCCGTGTAGGCACCCCAGTCCCCGAACTGGCCGAGTAGCTTTGGTTGCGCGCCGCCAACTGCGACCACTGCCGGCGGCTGAGCAGCCGGCTTTGGGGCAGGTTTGGGCACTGGTTTGGGCAATGGCTTGTGCACCGGCTTGGGCTTGATTGGCGCCGGCGGCTCAGCGGGCTGCTGCGCGCGAGCCGGCACGGTGACCCCTGCGGCAATCACCAGCGCCAGAATAATCGGCCATTGTCGATCGTTTCGCATCGGACCCCTCAGACGCGATTTCCACATTAATACCAAACCTTTCCTGATTAATCCAATGCGGCCGAATATCATACGGACGCCCGCAGCGACAGCGTACCGAAAATGCAGCACGCAAAGAGCCGCCGACCACAGCAGGCGGCAGCCACCGATCCGGCAAAATGTGATGACGGACACAGCCATGTCGTCGGAAGGGCCGAATACTTAGCACCGTTATGGACGCGCCGCTTGCGGGGAATTGTAAAGTCGTCCCGGCAAGCCATGCCAGTGCGCGGTGTCACCATGACAAAGTGCTGTGGGCATGAATTCCTGGTTTCGCATCGAAGAACCCGCCCAAGGCCGTCCGTACAAGGGCGGCAGGGTGAACGAACTGGACGATCTCCTCACCGCAGTGGGCGCCCGCCGCGACGGCGAGGCATTTGCGGTTCTGTTCGATCATTTTGGACCGCGCGTTCATGCCCAGATGCTCCGGCAAGGACTCGCGCCGTTCGCTGCGGCCGACATCACCCAGGACGTGATGGAAACGATCTGGCGCAAGGCGCATCTGTTCGACCCGCATAAGTCCGCCGCCGCAACCTGGGTTTTCCACATCGCCCGCAACCGCCGCATCGATGTCGGGCGGCGCAGCCGGGAGTCCGCCGTCCCGGTTGAAGCGCTATTCGCCATTCCCGATCCAGCCGATAGCAGCGACGATTGCATCGACGCCACCTGGCGCGAGCAGCATGTGCGCGAGGCGCTCGGCGCCCTGCCGCGAGAGCAGTTCGCACTGGTCCGGCTCGCTTTCTTCGAAGGCCTCTCGCACACCGCCATCGCGGAGCAAACCAAGCTGCCGCTCGGAACGGTGAAGTCGCGGCTGCGGCTGGCGTTCGCACGCTTGCGCCACTTCCTGCTCAATGCCGGCGTCACCGCGGCTTGAGAGCAGTTGGCGAAGGCAAGAGGAACCGTCAGTCCGGGCCGCGCTGGACAATCACCTACTTCCAACAGGCGCATGTTTCGTGATTATGGATTCCAGGCTCGCGGGCTAAAGCCCGCGCCCCGGAATGACGGACAAACTGCGATGAAAGCCATTCTCTGCACCCGTTTCAGCACGCCCGATGACCTCGAGCTTGGCGACATCGCGCAACCGGCCGCCGGTGCCGGCGAGGCGGTGGTCCAGGTCAAGGCCGCAGCGCTCAACTTCTTCGACACGCTGATCATCGCCGGCAAATATCAATACAAGCCGCCGTTTCCGTTCTCGCCGGCCGCAGAATTCGCCGGCATCGTGGAGAGCGTTGGCGCCGGCGTCACGGACGTTGCTCCGGGCGACCGCGTGATGAGCAATATCGGCTGGGGCGCGGCGCGCGAGAGTATCGCGATCCCGGCGCAACAGCTCGTGAAGATACCCGACGGCCTCGATTTTGAACGCGCCGCCGGGCTGACCGTGACTTACGCCACGACGCTTTACGCGCTGCGCGAGCGGGCCGCGCTCAAGCCGGGCGAGACGCTGGTCGCGTTGGGCGCCTCCGGCGGCACTGGGCTTGCCGCGATCGAGCTCGGCAAGATCATGGGCGCGCGCGTCATTGCGTGCGCCTCGTCCGATGAAAAACTCACCTTCGCGCGCGCCCATGGCGCCGATGAAACGGTGAACTACGCGACCGAAGACCTGCGCGTCGCCCTGAAAAAGCGCGGCGGCGATCACGGCGTCGACGTGGTCTACGACCCGGTGGGCGGCCCTTATGCCGAGCCCGCCGTACGCTCGCTGGCGTGGCTCGGCCGCTATCTGGTGGTAGGGTTTGCGGCCGGCGAAATCCCCGACGCTGCCGCTCAATCTGGTGCTGCTCAAGGGCTGCGATATCCGGGGCGTATTTTGGGGCGCCTGGACCAAGCGCGAGCCCGCCAGGCGCAGCGCGCGCTGATGACCGACATCGTGCGCTGGTGCGCCGAGAGGCAAGCTCAGCGCGCACGTCCATGCCGTTTATCCGCTGGCCGAGATCGCGACGGCGCTCAAGGCGATCGCCGACCGCAAAGTCATGGGAAAGATCGTGCTACGACCGTAATGGGAATTTGAGCCAGCGAGAAAAATTCCATGCCCGATCCATCCGCGAAGCCGTCGGAAACCCCGGAGACCCCGCCGACATCCGATCCCGCGATCCGCACCATCGCCATGCCGGCCGACACCAATCCGCACGGCGACATTTTCGGCGGCTGGCTGCTCTGTCAGATGGACCTCGCCGGCATCGACTGTCGCCACCCGGCGCGCCGGCGGCCGCGTCGTCACCGTCGCCATCACCGCGATGACATTTCATCGCCCGGTCATGGTCGGCGACGAGGTCACCTGCTTCAGCAGCATCGAAAAGATCGGCAACACGTCGATCACGGTGAAGATCGAGAGCTGGGTGCGGCGCGGCACCGGCGACACGTCAGATCAAGGTCACGGAAGGCCTGTTCACCTATGTCCGCGTCGACGCCGACGGACATCCGCAACCGATCGCAGCGCAAGCAGTAACCCGGATGGAGCCGCGGGTCGGCGCGAAGCGCGCCCGATGACAGCTCCGCGCAATCCGGGTTAAGCGGCGCTCCCGGATTTCGCTGGCGCTCCATCCGGGCTACTGAGCGATCCGAGCCCCGGCGGTCCCCACTGCACCGTGTGATAGTCGAAGCCGGCGGCAATTGTGGGCTTGACGATCGCGAAAATACGGCGACACGTCGAAATCGCGCGGCGTATAAAGCCCGTGCTTGCGGATGTGATCGATCTCGCTTTGACGTAGGGCGCGACCCCATAGGTCTTGCCGTTGATCGAGACGCTTTCCGGCAGGATCGGGTAATGGATCGACGGCGAACGCCTCCGCGATCAGCGTCGAGCAGATCGCCTTGGTCGGATCGCCGGCTGCCGATCGCCAGCATGCGGCGGCGAAACCAGACCGGCACCGGCGGATAGGGAAACAGGTAGCGCGCCAGGTCGACGATCTGCTTGGAATCGTACTGCTTGCCGATGCGCGCCAGCGCATAGTCGATGACCTTCTGGGTGCTTTCGGCGTCGAGCCCGACCGGCGCGGCAGATGCGCATGTTGTAAGCCGACGTATTTCGACAGCGGCACGGTGATCACGCCGGTATCGGCCTCGGCCTCCAGCAGCACGTTCGGCTCGCCGCTTGGCGCGGTATCGCCCGGCCGCTCGCCGACATAGAGCGCGGCATGCGACCAGGTGATCTGCGTCAGGAACTTGATGATCGCGCTCAGCCGGGTGTTGCCCTCGACCAGAATGATGTCGCCGGGCTGCAGCGCCTTGCGGACCACCTCCGGGTCGGGCGCAAAGAACGGCGCATAGCGGACCGTCGGCTGCGACAGAAATCGCAGGATTCTGCGCGCTGATGATATGCTTCGAGCCTGTCGAACATGAGCCAGAATTTCGCCTGCATGCGACGGATGATCCGCTCGACCTGCCCCGACTGCGGTCACTATCTCAGACGTAGGCCCGGCCAGTCACCTTAAATTGTAACATTTGACGCCCGTAGAACCTATAGTCTCGCGCAGAATCACTCCCAGCCTGCGACGGCGCGATCGCAGCCATCAGCAAGCCCGGGGAAAGCCGATGCCCATTCTTCGTTCCGGCGGGACTGGATCACCAAGCCGATCTTTCGGCTGGCGCAGCATGCGCTGCCGCGGCTCTCCGACACCGAGCGCGAGGCGATCGAGGCCGGCGACGTCTGGTGGGACGCCGACCTGTTCACCGGCAATCCGGACTGGAACAAGCTCCTGGCCTTCGCGCCGGCGCGGCTGTCGGAGGAAGAGCAGCAATTCCTCGCCGGCCCGGTCGAAGAGCTGTGCCGCATGCTCGACGACTGGAAGATCAATTGGGAATTGCACGACCTGCCGCCCGAGGTCTGGGATTTTCTGAAGGCGCAGCAAATTCTTCGCGATGATCATTCCGAAGGCATATGGCGGGCTCGGCTTCTCCGCCTATGCGCATTCGGAAGTGATCCGCAAGCTGTCGTCGCGCTCGATCTGCGGCGGCCGTGCACCGCGATGGTGCCGAACTCGCTCGGCCCGGGCGAGCTGCTGATGCAATTCGGCACCAAGGCGCAGCAGGATTACTGGCTGCCGCGGCTCGCCCGCGGCGAGGAGATTCCCTGCTTCGGCCTGACCAGCCCGGAAGCCGGATCGGACGCCGCCTCGATGATCGATACCGGCGTGGTCTGCCGCGGCACCTATCGAGGGCCGGAGACGCTCGGCATCCGGCTCAACTGGCACAAGCGCTACATCACGCTCGGGCCGATCGCGACCGTGCTGGGCCTCGCCTTCAAGCTGCGCGATCCCGACCACCTGATCGGCGACCGCGACGACATCGGCATCACGCTCGCGCTGGTGCCGACCCACCTGCCCGGCGTCAGCATCGGCCGCCGCCACCTGCCGGCGATGCACGTGTTCCAGAACGGCCCGAACTGGGGCCACGACGTTTTCATCCCGATGGATCAATGTCATCGGCGGCGTCGATCAGGTCGGCAAGGGCTGGAAGATGCTGATGAGCGCGCTCGCCGCCGGGCGCGGCATCTCGCTGCCGTCGCTGTCGGCGGCCGGCGCGGCCTTCTGCGCCAATGTCACCGGCGCCTATGCGCGCATCCGCGAGCAGTTCCATGTGCCGATCGCCAAATTCGAGGCGATCCAGGAGCGGCTCGGCCGCATCGCCGCCACCGCCTATCTGCTCGACGCCGCGCGCCGCATGACCTGCGCGGCGCTCGACGACGGCCACCATCCGGCCGTCGTCACCGCCATCATGAAGTCGCAGGCGACCGACCGCATGCGCGTCTCCGTCAACGACGCCATGGACGTGCACGGCGGCAAGGCCATCATCGAAGGGCCGCTGAATTATCTCGGCAGCCTCTATCGCGGCGTGCCGATCGCCATCACGGTCGAAGGCGCCAATATCGTCACCCGCGCGCTGATCCAGTTCGGCCAGGGCGCGATCCGCTGCCATCCCTATCTGCTCGAAGGAAATGATGGCGCTGCGAGGACACCGACCGCGCGCGCGGCCTCGACGCCTTCGACCAGGCGTTCTGGGGCCACGTCGGGCACAGCATCGCCAATACGTTCCGCGCCTGGGGCCGCGCCTGGACCGGCGGCCTGTTCGCGCCGGCGCCGGATGCCGGCGCGGCCGACGCCGTTCTACCGGCAGCTCAGCCGCCATGCCGCGGCGTTCGCGCTCGCGGTCGACCTCGCGCTGCTCACGCTCGGCGGCGGCTCAAGCGCAAGGAAATGATCTCGGCGCGGTTCGGCGACATCCTCTCCGAGCTTTATCTGTCGCAGCGCCGCGCTCAAGCGCTGGAACGACGAAGGCCGCCAGCAGGACGACCTGCCGCTGCTGGAATAGTGCATGGAGGCGAGCTTCGCCACCATCGAGACGCGCTTCGACGAGATCATCGCCAATTTCCCGGTCCGGCCGGTGGCCTGGCTGCTGCGCTTCTTCATCCAGCCGTTCGGGCCGCGCCGCCGCGGCCCGTCCGACCGCGTCACCGACGCCTGCGCCGAGATCATCACCAATCCCGGCCCGGCGCGCGATCGGCTCACCGTCGACCTGTTTCATCCGACCGAGACCGACGGCGAACACGCCAATGGCGTCGCCCTGCTCGAGCGCGCCTTCGCCATGACGGTCGCGGTGCAGCCGATCCGCGACCGCATGCATGCCGCGCGCGTCCGCGACATCGATCAGGCGGTGAAGCAGCGCACCATCACCGCCGACGAGGCCGCGCAGCTCAAGGCCGCGGCCGAAGCGGTCGCGGCCGCCATCGCGGTCGACGATTTCGCGCCGGAGGAGCTGACCTCCCGCGGCGCGTCCAACAAGGGAGACGTGTCATCGCAAGCGACATCACAGCCGAGATCAGCCGACTCCGCTACAGCAAGCTCCCGCCGCCGCGACGGCGGCGGAGTAGAGCGCCGTCCGGTCTACATCGTCGACGGCAGCCGCACGCCGTTCATCAAGGCGCGCGGCAAGCCCGGCCCGTTCACGCCGGTCGATCTCGCCGTGCAATGCGGCCGGCCGCTGCTGCTGCGCCAGCCGTTCGCGCCGGACGCGTTCGACCAGGTGATCCTCGGCTGCGTCAACGTCATCGCCGACGAGATGAATCCGGCGCGCGTCGCGGCGCTGCGCCTCGGCATGGGCGAGGCGATGACCGCGTTCACGGTGCAGATCAATTGCGGCTCCGGCATGCAGTCGATCGACACCGCCTATCGCTACATCCAGGACGGCATCGTCGGATCTGATCCTGGCGGGCGGCGCGGAATCGCTCAGCCACGCGCCGCTGGTGTTCAACCGCAGGCGGTCGACTGGTATGCGCGGCTGTTCGCCGCCCGCGGCATCGGCGCCAAGCTCGCGGCGTTGCTCGGCTTCCGGCCGTCGTTGTTCACGCCGGTGATCGGACTCGAGCGCGGCCTCACCGATCCGATCACCGACCTCAACATGGGCCAGACCGCCGAGCTGGTCGTCGCATCTGTTCCACATCACGCGGCGGCAGGCCGACGAATACGCCGCCGAGAGCCAGCAGCGGCTCGCGCGCGGCGCAGAAGGACGGCTAGCTTCGCGGGCGAGGTCGAGCCCGCCTTCGCGCGCGACGGCACGCTGTTCGATCACGACGATGGCGTGCGGCCCGACAGCACCGCCGACAGCCTCGCCAAGCTCAAGCCCGCGTTCGAGCGGCCGTGGGGCAAGGTGACGCCGGGCAACAGCTCGCAGATCACCGACGGCGCGTCGTGGGTCATCCTCGCCTCGGAAGACGCGGTGAAGGAGCACAACCTCACGCCGAAGGCCGTCATCGTCGACAGCGAATGGTCGGCGCTCGATCCTTCCGTCATGGGCCTCGGCCCGGTCTATTGCTCGACCGCGCTCCTGAAGCGCCACGAGCTTGAGCCTGGGCGACATCGAGCTGTGGGAGCTCAACGAGGCGTTCGCCGCGCAGGTGCTGGGCTGCCTCGCGGCCTGGGAGGATGCCGAATTCTGCCGCGACGCGCTCGGCCTCGACGGCGCCGGCCGGACGGATCCCGCGCGACCGGCTCAATGTCGACGGCGGCGCCATCGGCGTCGGCCATCCGGTCGGCGCCAGCGGCAACCGCATCGTGCTGCATCTCGTCAACGCCATGAAGCGGCTCGGCTATAAGCGCGGCATCGCCACCGAATGCATCGGCGGCGGCCAGGGCGGCGCCATGCTGATCGAAGCGATCTGAGGGGCCGCGCATGAGCAAACCAGCACACGCCGCCAAGCCCGCTCTGGCCATCCTCGGCAAGCGCGACCTCGAACTTGGCCCGTTCGCCGCCGACGAAGCGCGTCAGGAGGCAGGCCCGTGGGCGAACTGGCGGCATGCGAACCGACGAAGACGGCATCGCCTGGCTGCTGTTCGACAAGAAGGACGCCAGCGCCAACACGCTGTCGGCGGAGGTCCTCACCGAGCTCGACGCGGTGCTCGACAAGCTCGAGCGCGATCGCCCGCGCGGCCTCGTCATCCGCTCGGCCAAGCGCAGCGGCTTCATCGCCGGCGCCGACATCGCGCAATTTCGCGGCGTCACCGACACGGCGCCGATCGAAGCGTTGCTGACGCGCGGCCACGCGGTGCTCGACCGGCTCGACCGCCTGCCGCTGCCGACCGTCGCGGTGATCCACGGCTATTGCCTCGGCGGCGGCCTCGAGGTGGCGCTCGCCTGCGACTACCGCATCGCCATCGACGACGCGAGCTTCGGCTTCCCCGAGGTGCTGCTCGGCCTGCATCCCGGCCTCGGCGGCACGGTGCGGCTGCCGCGCCTGATCAATCCGGTCGCAGGCGATGACCATGATGCTGACCGGCAAGACCGAGCGCGCCCGGCGGGCGCAAGTCGCTCGGCCTGGTCGATGCGGTGACGCAGGAGCGCCATGTGCGCGCCGCCGTGAAGGCGGCCGTCAGCGGCGATCTGAAGCCGGCACAAGCAGAGCCTGCTCGGCTGGCTGCTGAACATCGGCCCGGCGCGCAGCCTCCTGGCCTCGCGCATGCGCAGCGAGGCCGACGAAGAAAGCGCCGCACGACGCATTATCCGGCGCCTTACGCGCTGATCGATCTGTGGGTCGACGCACGGCGGCGACCGCGACGCGATGCAGAAGGGCGGAGATCTCAGTCCTTCGCCAAGCTGCTGGTCACCGACACCGCGCAAAATCTGGTGCGCGTGTTCTTCCTGCGCGAGAATCTGAAGAGCCTCGCCGACGGCAAATGGGACGGCCGCCGCGTCCACGTGATCGGCGCCGGCGCCATGGGCGGCGACATCGCGGCGTGGTGCGCGTGGCATGGCTTTATCGTCAGCCTCGCCGACACCAAGCCGGAGCCGATCGCCGGCGCGATCAAACGCGCCGCCGACCTTTACGGCAAGATCGGCCGCGACAACCGCCGTCAGGGTCCGCGACTCGCTCGATCGCCTGATCCCCGATCTCAAGGGCGAAGGCGTCGCCACCGCCGATCTGATCATCGAGGCGGTGCCGGAAGTTCTCGACCTCAAGCGGAAGATCTTCGCCGGCATCGAGCCGAAGATGAAGCCCGACGCGATCCTCGCCACCAACACGTCGAGCATCCCGCTCGAGCAGTTGCGCGACGGCCTGCCGCGGCCGGAGCGGCTGGTCGGCATCCATTTCTTCAATCCGGTGTCGCGCATGCAGCTTGTCGAGGTCGTCAGCCACGACCAGGTCGCCGACGATGTGCTCGCCGATGCCCGCGCCTTCCTCGGCCGCATCGATCGGCTGCCGGCGCCGGTCAAGAGCGCGCCGGGCTTCCTGGTCAACCGCGCGCTGACGCCTTATCTGCTCGAAGCCCTGGTCATGCTCGACGACGGCATGAAGAAGGAAACCATCGACAAGGCCGCGGAGGACTTCGGCATGCCGATGGGGCCGATCGAGCTGGCCGACGAGGTCGGGCTCGACATCTGCCTGCATGTCGCCGAGATGCTGCGCGGCAGCCTCAACCGCGAGATGCCCGACCCGCCGCAATGGCTCAAGGACAAGGTCGCCAAGGGCGAGCTCGGCAAGAAGACCGGCAAGGGCCTCTACGACTGGAAGGACGGCCACGCGGTCAAGGCGCAGGACGAGACCGGCAACCCGCCGCCGGACACGATCGACCGCCTGATCCTGCCGATGCTCGACGTCTGCGTGACGTGCCTGCGCGAGGGCATCGTGGCCGACGAAGACATCGTCGACGGCGCGATGATCTTCGCCACCGGCTTCGCGCCGTTCCGCGGCGGCCCGATGCATTATGCGCAGCACGCGCGGCGTCGCCGACGTGCGCGACACGCTCAAGCGCCTCGCCGCGAAATACGGCCCGCGCTTCCAGCCCGATCCGGGCTGGGACAGCCTGCAATGATCCACTCGGGCGCCGGCCCGGTCAGTTCGACGATGCGGCGCGGCTTGCCGATGCGATCGTCGAGAAGGTCGGCAAGACCATCGTGCTGGCGCTTGCCGCTCGGCCTCGGCAAGGCCAACCACATCGCCAATGCGCTGTACGCCAAGGCCGCGGCCGATCCGCTCGATCCGGCTGACGATCTTCACCGCGCTGACGCTGGAGCCGCCGCAGCCGCAAGAGCGAGCTGGAGCACCGCTTCCTCGATCCGATCGCGCAGCGCGCTGTTCGCCGGCTATCCGGCGCTCGACTACGCGGCGGCGATCCACGCCGGCACACGTGCCGCCCAACATCACAGATCAATGAGTTCTTCTTCGAGGCCGGGCAATGGCTCGGCTCGCCCTACGCGCAGCAGCACTATATTTCGGCGAACTACACCCATGCGCTGCGCTACGTGCTCGATCGCGGCGTCAATGTGGTGGCGCAACTGGTTGCGCACCGCGCCGACGGATGGCGCCGCATCCGTACAGCCTGAGCTGCAATCCCGACCTGACGCTCGATCTGCTGAAGCTGCGCCGCGACGGCGGTGCCGACTTTCTGTTCGCCGGCCAGATCAATTCCGAACTGCCGTTCATGCCGGGCGATGCGGCCATCGCGGCGGACGAGTTCGATCTGCTGCTCGACAGTCCGGCGACCGACTTTCCGCTGTTCGCGCCGCCGCGCGAGCCGATCGCGCTCGCCGACTATGCGGCCGGCCTGCACGCGGCGAGCATCGTGCCCGACGGCGGCACGTTGCAGATCGGCATCGGCTCGCTCGGCGACGCGGTCGCGCATGCCTGATCCTGCGCCACCGCAACAATGCGGATTTTCGCAATCTCTGTCGACGGCTGCGGCCGCGAGCGGCCCACGGCCGTCGGATCGCACATTTGGCGCCGTTCGACAGCCGGCCTCTACGGCTGCACCGAAATGTTCGTCGAAGGCATGCTCGACCTGTTCCGCGCCGGCATCCTCAAGCGCGAGGTCGACGGCGCGGTGCTGCACGGCGGCTTCTTTCGTCGGCTCGCGCGCCTTCTATCGTGCGCTGCGCGACATGCCGCGCGGAGACCGCGGCGAAGTTCTGCATGACATCGATCTCCTACGTCAACGAGCTCTACCACGACGAGGACGCCAAGCGCCGCGCCCGCGTCAAGGCGCGCTTTCTCAACGACGCGATGATGGCGACCGCTGCTCGGCGATGTCGTTTCCGACGGCCTCGAAGACGGCCGCATCGTCAGCGGCGTCGGCGGCCAGTACAATTTCATCGCCCAAAGCTTTGCGCTCGAAGGCGCGCGCTCGGCGATCGTGCTGCACGCCACGCGCACGTCAAAAGGCAAGGCGCAATCGAATATCCGCTGGCGCTATGGCCACACCACGATCCCGCGCCATCTGCGCGACATCATCGTGACCGAATACGGCATCGCCGACATCCGCGGCAAAACCGACCGCGACGTCATCGCCGCGATGCTGGCGATCACGGACTCTCGTTTCCAGGACGAGTTGCTGCGGCAGGCCAAGGATGCCGGCAAGATCGAGCCGTCCTTTGTTTTGCCGGCGGCGGCCCGCGACAACACGCCCGATGCCATCGCCCGCGCGCTCAAGCCGGCGGCGGATGCCGGCCTGCTGGCGCCATTTCCATTCGGCAGCGATTTCACCGACGTCGAACAGCGTCTGATGCCCGCGCTCGGAGCGCTGCAATCCGCGTCACCTCTGCAACTCGCCGAATTCTGGATGCGTGGCCTTGTCTCGGCCAACACAAACACAGATTGTCTTGATCGATTGGGATTAGCGAGGCCGCGAAACCTGTCGGAGCGATTTTACGCTGCGCTCGTGCGTGGCGCCATGAGCTCGTAGCGGACAGAACGACGCGACATCGGCAATCGTCAGAACGTAAGACTATTGCCAACTGACAATATTTAAATTGTTGCTGGATGCCTCAAGGTTCAGCGTCTCGATTGGAAACCGCGGGATCATCAAATCGCACATCGTATGAAATCTATTTTCCCTCCCGTTAGCCTAAAGATTCCGTCTTGTGGGACCGGCACCTCAAGCATCTCCTGTTTGGACAAGCTCAAATATACTCCCCTTACCAGACGGCCCGTTAGGCCATGTGAGATTGCTACGGCTGGCGTGACAACATCATCGAGCCAGCGGGACACACGTTGGACCGCCGAGTCAAATGTCTCGCCATCGGGCGAGCGGAAGAACCAATCGAACGCTGTAGCGCCCGTGAGCGCGCCGGGGAATTCAGCATCGATCTCATAAGTTGACAGCCCGTCCCATGAGCCGGTTGTAACCTCCAGGAGACGAGGTTCGTCAATAATTTCAAGGTTGACAGACTGACCAATGATCGCCGCGGTCTCCCGTGTGCGCCCGAGCGGACTCACATAGGCGCGAAGAGGGGTATGATCTTGAACCTGATTTGCCAGCAGGCTGCCAAATAGCATCGCTTGCTCGCGGCCCAGGTTTGTCAACGGAGAGTCCTTACGACCTTGGTAACGCCCTGCAGCGTTCCAAATGGTCTCGCCATGCCGGATCAGATAAAGCATGTCTGTGAGTATTGAACTCTTGATGATGAATTACCACCGTTAGCGCGTGCCCGCGAGTACTCGCCCGGCGGCTTCGCGATGATCCGGCATGACATGCGAGGCAACGAGCTTCATCGCGGCTGCGAGCACCGCGGCATCTTCGGTATGGCCGATCACCGGGCTATGGTCTGGGATCAGATCCATCGGCAGGCGTTGAACCATGGCATGGCCGCGCAGCTTACCGGCAGGATCGTGCACGAGCACTACTGGGCCGCGATTTTATCCATGGCTTCGGCGAGCGCGATATCAGATTTGGTCACGCCGCCCGCATCATGCGTCGACAACGTCACCTCGACGGTCTTGTAGACGTTAAACCATTCCGGATGATGATCCATTTTTTCCGCGACCAGCGCCGCGCGGGCCATGAACCCGAAGGCCTGATTGAAATCTTTGAACACGAATTTCTTGGTGATGGCGTCACGCCCCTTGATCTCGCTCCAGCCTTTGAGATGAGCGAGCGCAGTCTTGCGCGCGTCGCCGGAGAGCTTCTCACTCATGTGACCTCCTTATCAAAGTGTCTTGGCCGGCAGTCTCGCAGAGACCGGGCGCAATCACTACCCGGGCAAACGACGCGTCGAGGCCTCCAGTTCCCTGCCGCGATGCGCCTGTCGGCGAACGGCGGAAGCGTCGCCGCGCATAGGGCTCGCAGCGGCATCGCACGGCGGCCGGGGTCGACCACCTCCCCTCGTTGAAGCTGCTGAAATTCTGGGCAAATTCGGCCAGAAACTGTCCCACATTGGGTTCGGGAGCCTCCGCCGGGATTAACCAACGGAAACATTTGGCCATCGAACCGGCCGCGCTGCCCTGGCGTCAAAACACCGAACCCATGATAGGATTAACCATGCCTTCGGGACTACCGCATCGGCCGCCTCTGGCGATGAAGCTTTGGCTTTCCAAGCGCTTTGGTCGGCCGGACGGAACGCACTCATCCACGGCCACGCAAGGCCACGCATCGGGCATAGCCATGAGCATGGGATCGCTTGATCATATGGTGCGAAGCCGGGTCAGGATGTTTCTCCGCCATACCTGGCTCGTCACATTCCTCGGAACTGTTGCGGTCGGCGGGCTCCTCTGGGCGGGATTCTACGTCTCGACGAGAGCGACCGTCATGAGGATTGCCGCCGGCCCTGCCGATAGCGCCAGCGTGAAGTTTGTCCAGACGTTGGCGCAAAAACTGGTGACGGATCGCGACCGGCTCGAGGTGCAATTCGTCGCCACGTCCGGGCCGAAGGATAGCGCGCAAGCGATGACCGACGGCCGCGCCGACCTTGCCGTCCTGCCAAGCACGATCGGCAATTCGCCGGATTGGCCCGTTGTTGCCATTCTGCGACAGAATGTGATGACGCTTATCGTTCCCGCTCCCGCCGCAGGCGCTCCCGAGACCAAGGCGGCGCCTGAGACCAAGACGCCTGAGACCAAGACAAAAACCAGCAAGGACACCAAGGCCGCCAAAAACACGAAGAGCGCCAAAGGCGCAAAGAGCGGCAAGAGTTCTAAAGATGCCAAGCACGACGACAGCGCCAAATCCGCCAAAAGCGACAAGGGCGACGATAGCGACGACGACAGCACCAGCGGCAAGCTTGCAAAAGTATCGCAGCTCACCGGCCACCGCGTCGGCATTGTCACCGGCAACGAGGCGACAACCGATTTGCTGGATGTCGTGCTCAATCATTATGGCGTCGCGCTCGGACAGGTCCAGATTTCGCTGATCGACCCGAAAAATCTCGCCGATGCGATCCACGCCAATCAGGTCGACGCGCTGTTTGTCGCCGGCGCGGCAACCGGAAAGGCCATTAGCGATGCGGTCGCAGCGGCGGCGCAGAACGGCGTCGCCCCGACGTTCATCGAGATTGATCAGGCCGATGGCATTGCGAAGCGCAATCCCGCTTTCGATTCGATCGACATCGATGCCGGCACTTTCGGCGGCAATCCGCCGAGTCCGGACGACAGCATCAAGAGTCTCAGCTTTGCCGAATACCTGGTCGCGCGAAAGTCGTTCAGCCATAACAGCATCGCGACGCTGGCGCGAATTATCTACGCGTCGCGATTGGCGCTCGCCGCCGCCATGCCGGGCGAAGTCAAGATCGAGGCACCGTCCACCGACAAGGATGCCAACGTCAGCGTTCATCCGGGAGCGCTCGCCTATCTGACCGACGATCAAAAATCGTTCTTCGACAAATACGGCGACGACATTTTCTACGGCTTGCTGATCTTTCCGATCTTCGGCTCGGCAATAGCCGCTGTAGCGGGCTATCTGCGCAGCGACGGCCGCACCCGCCGGCTGCGGCTCCTCCAGCGATTGCTCGATATCGTCCGCAAGGCACACGCCGCCCAATCGCTGGAGGCGATCGACCAACTCCAGATCGAAACCGACAACGCCCTCGTCGCCATCATCCATCAGAGCGAGCACGAGGAACCCGACCCCGCGGTGCAAATGTCCTATTCGATGGCGCTCGAACAGGTTCGTTTTGCGCTGGCGGCCCGTCGTGCCGTGCTCATCGAACACGGCACCGCCGGCACCAAGGCCGCGGCAGCTTAGGGCGCCTTTGAACCGCGGGACCGCGCCGCGTCATGCGGACCGTCACTGCGCTCGATCCGAGCCCCATTGCTGCATTGCTTCCTGTCAGAAAACGACTATATACCGGCCGCAAACGCGGGCCCTTTGGGGCCCGTAACCTTTAACGCGGACCGCATGAACCTTCGCAACATCGCCATCATTGCCCACGTCGACCATGGCAAGACCACCTTGGTCGATCGCTTGCTGCAGCAGTCGGGCTCGTTCCGCGAGAATCAGCGCGTTGTCGAGCGCGCACTCGATTCCAACGACCTCGAGCGTGAGCGCGGCATCACCATCCTGGCAAAAGCGACCTCGCTGGTTTGGAAGGACACCCGTATCAACATCGTCGATACGCCGGGCCACGCCGATTTCGGCGGCGAGGTCGAGCGCATCCTCAACATGGTCGATGGCGCGCTGGTGCTGGTCGATGCCGCCGAGGGGCCGCTGCCGCAGACGAAATTCGTCGTGACCAAGGCGCTCAAGATGGGGCTGAGGCCGATCGTCGTCATCAACAAGGTCGATCGGTCGGACGCCCGGCCCGTGGAAGTGGCCAACGAAATCTTCGATTTGTTTGCCGCGCTGGACGCGACCGAAGAGCAACTCGATTTTCCCATCCTGTACGGTTCGGCCAAGCAGGGCTGGATGGCGAACGACGCCGCCGGACCCAAAGATCAGGGGATGGCGCCTCTGTTCGAGCTTGTCATCCGTCACGTCGCGCCGCCGCACGTCGAGGAAGGACCGTTCCGTATGCTGGGAACGATCCTCGAGGCCAATTCCTATCTCGGTCGCATTGTCACTGGGCGCATTACCTCGGGCAGCGTAAAGCCCAACCAGACCATCAAGGTTTTGGATCCCCACGGCAGCGTCGTTGAAGAAGGCCGCGTCACCAAGGTTCTCGCCTTCCGCGGCCTCGAGCGAGCGCCGATCGAAGAAGGCTTCGCCGGCGACATCGTTGCGATCTCCGGTCTGCCGGAAGCCTTTGTCTCACATACGCTCTGCGCGCCCGAAGTGTCCGAGCCGCTGCCGGCGCAGCCGATCGATCCGCCGACCCTGACGATGACCTTCCGCATCAACGATTCGCCGCTGGCCGGCACCGAGGGCGACAAGGTGCAGAGCCGGGTGATCCGTGACCGTTTGTTGCGCGAGGCGGAGGGCAACGTCGCATTGCGGATCTCGGAATCGACGCAGAAAGACTCCATGGAGGTCGCCGGGCGCGGTGAATTGCAGCTCGGGATTCTGATCGAAACCATGCGGCGCGAGGGTTTCGAGCTTGCCGTGTCGCGGCCGAAGGTTCTGTTCCAGCATAGCGCCGCAGGCGATGTGCTCGAACCCATCGAGGAAGTCGTGATCGACGTCGACGAGGAGCACACCGGCGTGGTGGTGCAGAAGCTTGCCGAGCGCAAGGGCGAGATGGTGGAGATGCGTCCCTCCGGCGGCGGCCGGGTGCGGATGATCTTCTACGCGCCGACGCGCGGTCTCATCGGCTATAATAGCGAACTCCTGACCGACACGCGCGGCACTGCGGTCATGAACCGTTTGTTTCACGCCTACGGTCCGCATCGCGGCGATGTCACCGGACGCCGCAATGGCGTGCTGATCTCGACCGATCAGGGTGACGCCGTGGCCTACGCCATGTGGAATCTGGAAGACCGCGGCCCGATGATGATTGAGCCGGGCTGGAAGGTCTATCGCGGCATGATCATCGGCGAGCACACCCGCGGCAACGACCTCGAGGTCAACGTGCTCAAGGGCAAGAAACTCACCAACATCCGCACCCACTCGAAGGATGAGGCCATCCGCCTGACGCCGCCGATCCGCATGACGCTGGAGAAGGCGCTCGCCTATATCGAGGATGACGAACTGGTCGAAGTCACCCCGAAATCGATCCGGCTGCGCAAAATGCTGCTCGATCCGAACGATCGCAAACGTGACGATCGACGCAAGGAAGCCGCGCGCGCTTGAGCGCAAGTGATTCTGGCGTTCCCGCTTCGCCCCCTGCGCGGCGGGACCCGTTTCGCCTCAACTTTCGATAATCCGCACAACGCCACCTTAATTTGTCCGGCACCGTGTCGCCGCGGCAACAGCCCGGCCAGATTGCGAGCAGGCCTCATCTTTTTGTGCTCGCGGTGATGGTACGGCGAGCGCGATTCCGCTAATAATAGTCATCGTTAACTGAACGTAAATCTCTGTACTTGAAGCCCGCGGAACAGCTTGCTTTGATTGCCTCATGAGCACCATCCTCATAGAGATCCGCCGCGCCAAGGCGTCCGACGCCGGCGCAGTCGCAGACTGCCACGATGACGCGTGGCGGACCGCCTATCAGGGCATCATTCCAGGGACCGAACTCGACAAGCTCATCACCCGGCGCGGCCCGGCGTGGTGGGACAGCGCCATCCGCAAAGGCAGCCGCATCGCGCTGCTGCAGTTCGGCGACAAGATCGCCGGCTATGCGAATTACGGGCGCAATCGGGCGCGTAGCCTGTATTACGACGGCGAGATCTACGAACTCTACCTGCGGCCGGAGTTTCAGGGGCTGGGCTTCGGCCGCCGGCTTTTCACCGCCGCGCGCCGCGATCTGGCGCAGAGCGCGCTTAAATCTCTGATCGTGTGGGCGCTGTCGGAGAACGACAACGCCGTCGAATTCTATCGCGCGCTCGGCGGCAAAGCGGTTGCCCGCTCGTCGGAAAAATTCGGCACGCGAGTGCTCGATAAAGTCGCCTTCGGCTGGCAGAGCTGAGGCCGTCACACCGCGGGCGCGGGCAATCCGGCCTGGGTGCAGGCCGCCCGCAGCGTATTGACGAGCAGACCCGCAATCGTCATCGGGCCGACGCCGCCCGGCACCGGTGAGATCGCACCGGCAATCTCGACGGCTTCCGCAAAACACACATCGCCGACAATGCGGGATTTACCGCCATCCGCAATGCGGCTGATGCCGATATCGATGACGATCGCACCCGGCTTAATCCAGTCGCCACGGACGATCTCGGGACGGCCGATGGCGGGAAACAGCAGATCGGCGCTGCGGCATAAATCGCGCAGATTGCGGGTGTGCGAATGCGCGATGGTGACGGTCGCGTTCTCGCTGAGCAAAAGCAGCGCCAGCGGCCGCCCGACGATATGCGAGCGACCGATCACCACCGCATCAAGTCCGGCGAGTTGCGCAGTCACGGACTGAGCGAGCTTGACGCAACCAGCCGGCGTACAAGGCACCAGCGCCGGCAGACCTGATGCCAACCGTCCGACGTTGAGCGGATGAAAGCCGTCGACATCCTTGTCGGGATCAAGAGCGGCGATCACGCGCGACGGCGCGATCTGCTGCGGCAACGGCACCTGCACCAAGATGCCATGCACGGCGGGATCGGCATTGAGCCGCTGCACCAGCGCGATCAGTTCGCTCTCGCTGGTAGCGGCGGGAAGATGAAAGTCGAACGCCTGCATGCCGACCTCGGCCAGCGCCCGCGACTTGCCGCCCACATAGGCCTTGCTCGCCGGGTCTTCCCCGACCAGGACAACGGCGAGGGCCGGCGTTAGGCCGTGTTGGGTTTTTAGGCGATGGGTTTCCGCCGCGACGGCGGCGCGCATCTCGGCCGCAATCACCTTACCGTCGATGATCCGGGCGGTCACGGCACTCAGTAGACGTTGGGCAGGATGTAGAGCGCAATCACATAGCGAATGAAGGCAATGATCAGGAAAAGAATGACCGGCGAAATGTCGATGCCGCCAAGATTTGGCAACATGTTGCGGATCGGGCGCAGCGCCGGCTCGGTGATGCGATAGAGAAATTCGCCGATCGAGCCGACAAACTGATTTCGTGTGTTCACAACATTGAAGGCCACAAGCCAGGAAAAAATCGCCGCGGCGATCACGATCCAGACGTAGAGTTGCAGAGCAAGATCGATGACCAGGAAAAGTGCGCGCATGGACCAAATTCGGGTGTGAGGAGGCTGGAACCTAACGATTTGCGGCGGTGCAAACAAGCCGAAGCTGCAAGAGTCTGTTAGCACGGGCAGCCGTCCTTGACAGCATGGGACGGCGGCCCTAAATGGCCCGCACTCGCCAAAAGCCGGTATCTCAGCAGCCCGGCTCCAGCCTGCGGCGGGGCCGTAGCTCAGTTGGGAGAGCGCCGCAATCGCACTGCGGAGGTCAGGGGTTCAAATCCCCTCGGCTCCACCAACCTTCGCGGCCAATGCCGCTTCGGTTGGCAGGCCAGTTCAATTCCGCGAAGATCGCCTGCTGGGGCTCCAACAGTGAAGGCGAGCTTTGTATCTGGAACGGCGGCCGGTGCTGCGGCATCATATTCGCGACCCAATAGGCTGATTGATTGGGGGCGGCGACGAAGGACAATACGATGAGACCGCTCACACCTCGATTGCTGGGCCTGGCGTTCTGGCTCGGCCTGATGATGGCGCCGGCCTTTGCGCAGGCGCCCTGCGGCGGCGATTTCAACACCTGGCTCGACGGCGTCAAGCAGGAGGCCGCCGCGCAGGGCGTTTCCCAGCGCGCAATCGCCGCCTCGCTCGCCGGCGTCACCCCCGATCCGGCCGTGTTGGCGCGCGATCGCAGCCAGGGGGTTTTCCGGCAGAGTTTTGAGCAGTTCTCCGGCCGTATGGTCCCGCCGCGGATGGCGCGCGCCGAACGGCTGCTGAAGCAGTACGGCCCGGTGTTCAGCCGGATCGAACAGCAATTCGGCGTGCCCGGCCCGGTGATCGTCGCCATCTGGGGGCTCGAAACCGACTTCGGGGCCAACTCCGGCAAATTTCCCACCATCCGCGCGCTCGCCACGCTGGCCTATGATTGCCGGCGCCCGGATAAGTTTCGCGGCGAGCTGATCGCCGCGATGAAGATCGTCGAACGCGGCGACATGTCGCCCGGCGAGATGCACGGCGCCTGGGCGGGCGAAATCGGCCAGACCCAGTTCCTGCCGTCGTCCTATCTCAAATACGCCGTCGATTTCGACGGCAACGGCCGGCGCGACCTCATTCACAGTGTGCCCGACGTGCTCGCCTCGACCGCCAACTATCTGAAGGGCTACGGCTGGCAGCGCGGCCAGCCGTGGGGCGAAGGCACCGCCAATTTCCAGGTGCTGCTGCAGTGGAACGCATCGCAGGTTTACACCAAGACGGTCGCCTATTTCGCGCAGCGGCTCGCCGGCGGAAGCTAGTGCGGCGAGCTGCGTCATCCGATCCACTGTTCTAGAAAGACGCTGAGCCAGGCGCGCGCGGTGTAGTCGTACACCGCGCGATCGGCGAAATGCGTGTCGCGCGGCCGCGCGCCCGGCAGGCCGAGGCGCTCGTGGCCGCGGGTGGTCCATTTGTGCATCATCGCGTGGGTGACGTCGGGATGGAATTGCAGCGCGTAGGCGCGCCCGTAGCGGATCGCCTGCACGCTCGAACGTGTCGCCTTCCGCCAGAAGCTCCGCGCAACGGCGGCAAATCGAATCCCTCGCGGTGCCATTGATAAACCTGCTCCGGCCACTCGCCGACGACCGCGAGCCCGGCAGCGGTGGGGCGGATCGGGTAATAGCCGATCTCGGCATGACCTTCGGGATGGCGGAAAACCCGGCCGCCGAGCTGGCGCGCGCACATCTGGGCGCCGAGGCAGATGCCGAGAAACGGCTTGTTGGCTTTGAGCGGAACGCCGATCCAGTCGATCTCGCGCCGGATGAAGTCATCCTCGTCGTTGGCGCTCATCGGGCCGCCGAAGATGATCCCGGCGGCGTGGTCCTGCATCGTCGCCGGCAGCGGATCGTCGAAGCGCGGCCGGCGCACGTCGAGCCGGTAGCCAAGCTGTTGCAGCGCGTAGCCGACGCGGCCGGGCGTCGAGTGCTCCTGGTGCAGAATGATCAGAATCTGCTGTTGCATGACTTCGCAATCAAACAACTTGGCCAATCAAACACCTTGGCGAATTCAAACACGCGTGCCCGAATTCGTAACGTGTTCAGGAGCGGAATCAAAGCTTCTATGCGCTGGTATCGCGCGTGCGGCGATCGACGGCCCCAGCAGGAAGGCGTTCGGGAGCAAACGCAGCAGCGGGACCGTAACCTTGTTGCCCAAGCCGGCGACAACCACGCGCTTGCCGCGCATGAAGCCGCGGTAGCCGATCTGCGCGACGCGCGCCGCCGACAGCGACAAAATTTGCTTCGGCGCCCGCCGGTGCGCATCCCGGACCGCGCCTGGAATTCGGTCGGGACCGGGCCCGGACAGAGCGCGGTAACCCGAATGCCGCGGCTCGTGAGCTCCTGATGCAAGGCCTCGGTGAACGACAGCACATAAGCCTTGCTGGCGTAATAGACCGCCATGCCGGGGCCCGGCAGAAAGGCCGCGATCGACGCCACATTGAGAATGCCGCCGCGGTGGCGGGCGAGGCTGTCGACGAACGTCAGCGACAGCTCGGTCAGAGCGCGCACGTTGAGATCGATCATGGCGAGCTGTTCGGCGCGGTCGAGCGCAGCCGCCGCGCCGGAAAGACCAAAGCCCGCATTGTTGACGACGATCGCCGGCTCAAGGCCGCGCGCTGCAAGCTCCGCGGCCATTCGGGCGACCGCGTCGCGCTGCTCGAGGTCGACCGTCAACACCGTCGGCCGCGGCCGGCCGGACGCCGCGATCTCGTCGGCCAGCGCTTCGAGGCGGTCGCCGCGCCGCGCCGCCAGCACCAGCTCATGCCCGTTCACGGCGAACACGCGGGCCAATTCGGCGCCGATGCCGGCCGACGCGCCGGTGATCAGCGCAACCGGCCTCATGCGTCGTCGCCGGCATCGGCGACCTTGCCGCCGATGCGTTGGCGCAGTTCGATCCGCTCGCGCTGCGACACGCCCAGCAAGTCGGCGGCGCGCCACAGCAGATTGTCCTCGAGCTCGTCGCGCTTGCCGTCCGCATAGACGATCTCCCACATCATCTCGATGATGCGGGCACGCCCCGGCTCATCGACCGCGCGGTTGAGCAGGCTGGTGAAATGATAAAGGTCGACCGATTCGTGCTCGGCCGCCGTCGCCTTGTCGACCAGCTCGTCGGTCGCGGCATCGTCGAGCTCGAAGCGCTGCTTGATCACGGCGTGGAGCTTGTCGCGCTCGCTCGGCGACATCTCGCCATCGATCGCGGCGGCGTGCACCAGGAGCGCCGCCGCCGCGAGCCGGTAATCGTCGTCCGCAAACCGGCTCGGATGTTTTTCGCCGTCGACGAATTCGGTGATGAAACTCTTGATCGATTTAAACATGAAGTCTTTCCCATCCCGCTCCGCGGGACCTCAATCTCAGGTTCATATCGCGACCGCAAGTGCGCCGGTCAAGGCTGCGGTGAGCGGCCTTTCGCCAATCGCCGCGGCAATGATGACGCCGCCGGTGTCGCACGTCCGGCGTCGCCGCCCTCGTACAACTCGCGCGGCATGCGCTCGCGCGCGGCGCGCTCGGGCGCGCCGATATTGTGCGGCGTCGCCTTGAGGATGGTGTCGCGGGCCTGCCACTGCAGCCGGTGCGGGACGCGGTCGAGCGCGCGCCCGAGGCAGGCTTTGGGGTCGTCGCGACAGGTGCGATGGCGGCGGCAGGCCTTGTGCCGGCAGGTCTGCCACAGCCCCAGCGCCCGGCAAAAGCGCTCCTGCTGACGCTCCGTTTCGCGCGCGAAACGCTGCGCGTAGGCCACCGCGCTCTGCTTGCGTTTGCGCTTGGGCTTCGCCTGCACCATGGCGGCGAGCACGCGGAATTCGGCATTTTTCATGGCTTGCTTCATGACATGCTCCCGTATTCTCGCGGCGCGCCTTGGCGCCCGAGCTTTGCTGGGCGAACGGCGAATGGCGCGGTGCCATGCGCCGTCCGGTCGTCGCACGAACGAACTTGGCAACGAACGAACGCCACAACGAAACGGGTCTGGTACGAAAGAGCTAGCGGCCTGATGTGCTGCGGATGGCGTCGGGGGTGGTGCCCAACTCCATCGCCATCATGCGCAAGCCAAGAAAGGAAAAGGATACGGAACGCCGACAGACGCAACCGTATGGGCCGTGCCACGGCTGGCACGGCCGCTGCCCCCACCCAAACCTTCCCCAACGGGAGGGCATGGGAGGGGGCAGCTCGCCTGTCGGCGTTCCACCGCGGCTCTCGCCAAGGGGACTATTCATCCCCAAGGTCAACTTCAGGCCAAGCTTCCCGGGACGCGGCGCCGATAAGCGGCGGGGTTCCCCCCGCCGGCGCCGTCCCCGGTTGCAGCGAGCACCTCGCGCCCCGGTCATAGTGTCGGGGGGCTGATGCCTGAAGCCGCCCGGGAGCGGATTGCAAGTCCGCCCGCGGGCACCGCACTCGCCCCACAACCCGAATGCCTCCAGGCCGTGTCCTTGTACGTGAGCGAGATTGAGGATAAATGTAGCTGAAGTGGGGATGAATGTCAAGATGGGCATCTGTATTGGAGACAATTCGGGGCAAAGCTTTATCTTCCCCGGTCACGCAGGGAGCGCGGCAAACTAGGACACAAGGCAGCGCGTTGTACGCCGATGAGGTCAAGAACCCATTCGTAGTGTTTCGGAGGCATTCTCATTCGTGCGTCGCGCAAGGCCAAGAACACCGCCTCTGCCAAACGCTCAGGACCGAGCGCCTCGCACACCATCGGATGCCCGAACAGATCAAGGCTTGACGCGATTAGCAGCGATGGATGGCGAAGCACACATATCCTTGTAGCCTTGTCTTCGTCGATGACGGCGACACCGCTACGTTCAATAGCGCAGGCGATAGTGGCGGCCTCTCCATCGTCGAGAGTCTCCGCCGCGGTGCCGGTAACCAAGCCTTCAAAGTGCGTCCATTCGCTGTCCGCCAGGGATACGACCTCAAGGTCTTTTGTACCGACCAAGGAGTTCGTAAGGTCGGCGTCGCGTCGTCCGCGCTCCCGTCCCGTCTCAAGTTCCTGTCGAATGACATCAACGATGACGATCTTGTACGGCAGCACATGCAGAATCTCCGCCGCGCTGCGGCTGGCATTTAAGTTGATCACCGCGCTCGCATCAACGACCAGAAGCGTTGAGGCATCATCGAGACAAGACAGGGGCCTCATCAGCCGCGCTCCCCTCCACTTCGACGCCGTCAAGCAATTCTCGAAGCTCGAAGCGCGACAAATGAAGCAGCCGCGTGAGTTGGCCCTCGCTAAGAAGTGATCGTCGATGCGCCTCGGCTGCCAACATGCTGAGCCGGAGCGTCGTAGGGCGATCTGCTTCAGATTTGGACACGTCCGGAGCAATCAGATCGCCGAGAACTTGCCTTGCTTGTTCGTCGGTAATGCCTCCGTTTTCCTCAAACCAATCCCAAGAGCCGCGCTTTACCAGCCCAAGCTCTTCGAGACGCCTCACAACAGCCTCGCGTGATACCCCAAAATAGTGGGCAAGAATTATGATATGTCGTCGCGTGAGCCGCGATGACCCTGCGGTGAGTTCGTTGAATTTTTGAGATATCGCGCGCATCGGAGTAAGCAAGCTACGAGCGAAGGCGTTGCAATAACGCTCTTCGGGCGCGCGCTCCGATGCACCTTCATTCAGAACATCGGGTTTCTGCCGGCTGCATAAAAGATGCCCAAGTTCATGGGCAGCAGTTACAGCGCGGCGTTCACGAGGATGATTTGCATTCAACAATATGCAGGCGCCCAGCTTATCGTCGTAGGCAAAAAGGCCCGAAATTCGAGTGTGGAACCGACGCACGAACACCCTTACACCGAGTTCGAGTTCGAGCAGCGTTGTGAGTCCCGAGATCGGCGCAAGCCCAAGACCTTGCCTTTGACGAAATTCAAACGCGTCATGTTCAGCCTGCCGGCGCACGTCCGGTGATACCAACGGCCGCTCCGGCGGATAATTGCGCGGCCAGCGGATTCCGAGGAGGTTCTCCAATTCAATTTCAGCGGCTGCAAGGTCGGTAAGCAGTTGTGAAGCCGCACGTGAAGCATCGTCTTCATCGGAAATGAGCTTTCGAAATCTGGGCACAAGATCGACGTGAACTGCCTCTTGTCTCAAGATCTCGTTGACGGAGACACCGTAGAGAAGCGCTAATTTCTGTAATTCGTCGATTCGAACCCGACGTTGCCCTTGTTCCATGGCTACCAGCGTAGTTCGGGCAACGTTGATTGCCTCCGCAGCGTCCGCCTGGGTTGCGCGCGCGGCCTCTCGTGCGATGCGAAGGCGCTCGCCTAGCTCATCCTGCGTGATGTGATTTTCAAGGCTATTCATGCCGCTGCCGACGCCACCCAGTTCCGAATGAACGACTTACTTCCAAGTGAGCGGACAAAATTGTCCCACTCCGACTTCATGCTTGGAAAGAAGTCGATCCAGATTGGCTTCTGCTTCTTTGAGGGTAATGCCCCTTGATCTCGCAAGTTGATGGGCTTGTCGTTTGAGTGCGCCTGCATGCAGTGCCGACTTACGCAGCCCAGCCAAGTGATCCAAATGGAGCGTTCCGGCCACCGCGTATTCACGAAGCGCTGTCGTTATCTTGTCGAAAGCCTTTGCTGCGCCTTCTTCAAAAGTCGCAGCGTCAAGGTTCTCCCAGAGGTAAGTTTCGCGGGTCTCTTTCAAACCCGCAGCGTGGACACTCAGCCGGCGCAGCATACAAGCCGCGCAAATGCCGCATTGTCTCCGGTGGTTATCGACGGAAATTTGCCGGCTTTGCTGCCAACAAGAGCGTGCGTCTACATACGCCTGGGCGCCCTGTAGCTCAGCATAGGCCGCAAGCGTCTCTCCCTTCGTAAACCAAAGACGAGGAAAGATGAAATGAATGTCCATGCCGAACAGGGTCTTGAAATATCTTTCCATCCGATCGGTGAAGAGAGGGTGATTGCGAAAATCCTCATAGCCTTGTCCGGTGGGAACCAACGCTGGGCCCAAAGCACCTTGGCCGCTTTCAGGTATGACGACCTCGGTGGCACCCACTAGATAAGCGGCGATGCCACTCACCGTCGCGAATTTGAAACCGCGTGAGCGTGCGCTTGGCTCACTGGAACGCTTGCCCGTCTTTACTTTGTACGGAACCGTCGTGAATGGTCGTCTTTCTTGACCGGGGACATGCTTATCACCGGTCGTCGGGCCAAGGCGCACACGGCATAAGCGGCTGCCCAGTTCCCTTTCCTTGAGGGCAGATACCGCGCGCGAATCAATGCCGTCGCTGAAAGGAATGATAGTGGTGATGCCGGCAGGAATGGGAAGGTGCGCCTGCCGGTAATTCTCTTGAGGCTTACGACGCGGCGTAAATTCGATTTGCCACTTATCGCCGGTTAGAAACTCCAATGCATCGATGAGAGCTTGCCGCACCGGCTCGCCGTTCCAACGCGCGACATCATGTACAGGAATGGTCAGTGAAATGTCGCGCCCCCAACTCAGGGCCGGACGTTTTGTATGCGGTCACAGAACTCAACGGCTGCCGCTACGACTAGCGCGTCAAAAATCACTGGCTTCCAAGATGCGAGGCAGTACGACTCCAATCGCGCCGTTGAAAAATCGAGATTGGTCCCGATGATACATGGCCGCCAATTTGCACGCGCCCGCTGACCCTTTTCAAGGACCGCTACGCGCACAACCGGTAAAGCCTTGGGCGTATCCGTCGTCATTGTATTCCCACTCCATCATCAAGACTGGTATGCTTCGGAGGTGCTGCAGTAGAAGAAGCGGCGCCAGTTGCTAGCTTTTGCACGAGAGTTGCGATGGATGCGTGAGCCAAAGCGGCCGCTAAAACACTTCGGACATCGCTAGCTTTGCGCGGGCCAGTTTCGCGCAATACATGTTCTTCCATCTGGAGGCAGTTACGAGCTAGGCGGTCCGTCAGGGCCTGATGTAGCGCTTGGTTGATGGCTTCTTGGCCTGTCTTATGCTGAAGCTTGGCTTCTTGAGCGCAGTCGGCAATCACCGCTCCAAGCGTCCCGCGTCCAGCAGCAAGACGCTTCAATTGTCCCAGCCTGGCGTTTGAATCATCGAAGAGGTCTGCATTCCTGTCGGCGCAGTAATCGCGCAGGGCGAGGATGAAAGCCGTAGTGAGTTCCCAAGCGCAGTCGCGCTCCAAGGCAGGGCAGATCGCTTCGATCACGTCCTGCCTATTGAATGCCCGCTGATATGCCCGCTTCAGAAGCCGTTTCCATTGCTGGCGCAAGTTCAACGTGCGGTAAGGTCCATCGCTCATGGCGCCTCCTGACGCGCTGAGAAATGTCACCGCCGTCTGACATTGTCAACAGATACTGTATATAAACCTGACATGCAGCCGCATAGTATTGAAAACGCTAGATAAATTATGTTGTTATAGATGCTTAGTGTCTTTGTCGGCGCGGGTTCTCGAAAGCAAAACTAGGCGCACCATCGAATTGATGAAGCAAGCGTAGCTCGGATGGAGCGCAGCGTAATCCGGGGTCTCGTGGACGGCATGCGACCCGGATTTCGCTTCGCTTCATCCGGGCTATTGGCTACTTGCTCATATCTTAGTTGCAACAAAGACTGGGGAAATCATGCAGATCGTCGATCTCAATCGCCAGCCGAAGGAAGAATGGCGGCCGGGCGTGACGACGCAGATGTCGGTCTCGGCCCAAAATGGCGCGACCCAGCTTTGCGTGTTCGAGCAGTGGTGCGAGCCGGGCCACGGCGCGCCGACGCATCTGCATGCGGTCGAGGAAATTTTGCGCGTGTTCGAAGGAGAGGCCGAGGTGTGGATCGGCGAGGCGCGTGTCACGCTCACCACGGGCCAGCTCGTCGTCGTGCCGGCCGGCCGCAAGCACGGCTTCTCCAACACCGGCAAGACCGTACTGCGCATCCAGTCGACGCTCGCCGAGCCCGTGTTCGAGGCGGCCTACGAGGATGAGCGCGAAACGCCGCGGCGCTGGCTGCCGGGTTAGGCTAAAGTGGATGAGATTTGATTGAGCCGTCATGCCCGCGCCTGTCGCGGGCATCCACGTTTTAAGGGCGAGCCGGATAAAGTCGTGGATGGCCGGAACAAGTCCGGCCATGACGAACGATCGGTTTGAACATAGCTCCGTAGGGTGAGCAAAGGCGCGCGCCGCGGCAGTGCCCGCGTGTTTGCATGCGGTGGGCACGCTTCGCTTTGCCCACCCTACACGTTGTGTCATCGTCCGCGCAGGCGGGCGATCCAGTCATCGCCAGCGCCTGAGGTTATTGACTGGAATGTCCGTGGATACTGGATGCTCCGCCTGCGCGGAGCATGACAGTGGGGGAGCGGAGCATGACAGTGGGGGAGCGAAGCTTGTCATCGTCCGCGCAGGCGGACGATCCAGTCATCGCCGACGCTTGAAATTATTGACTGGAATGTCCGTGGATACTGGATGCTCCGCCTGCGCGGAGCATGACAGTGGGGGAGCGAACGCCCTACCCGTGCGCGGTCTCCAAATCTTCCAGCCGCCGGTTGGCGGGCTCGATGCCCCAGATGGCGATGACCAGGATGTTGATGATGAGCAAGCCGATCATCAGCGCCAGCACGCCGCGCACGCCGTAGTTGCGAAATCAGCGCCAGCGACGATGAACGGCGACACGATGGTGGCGGCGCGGCCGATGGTGTTGCAGATGCCGTTGGCGCGCAGCCGGACCTCGGTCGGAAACAGCTCGGGCGTATAGACGCCGAACAGGATCGCGACCTGGACGTAGATCGCGACGATCAGCAGGAAGCCGACCGTGAGCAACAGGGCCGGCTCGGACTGCATGAACGGATAGACCGCGCCGAACACGATGGTCGCGATCGCGGCCGCGATGATGCGACGGCTTGCGGCCGAATATCGCAGCTGAAGGCGCCGATGGCGCAGCCGATCGGCGAGCCGAGCGACGATCACCAGCGTATAGCCGAACGACTTGGTGATGCTCAGGCCCTGCTGCACGAAGAACTGTCGGCAGCCATTGCACGAAGCCGAAGATCAGCGTGTTGATCGACGATCAGCACCACCGAAGCCGACCACCATGCCGTGCAGCAGCGGCGGCTGAAGAGCGAGGCGCGGTCGAAGCTGCGGCACCGGCGCGGCGGTCTGCGGCGCCGGCAGCGGCCCGGCGGCCGCGGCCTCCTTCTCGATCGCTTGCATCAGCGCTTCGGCTTCGGCGTTGCGGCCTTGCGTTTCCAGCCAGCGCGGCGATTCCGGCAGCGATCTTGCGCAGATACCACACGATCAGCGAGCCGATGCCGCAGATGACGAACATCGGCCGCCAGCCGCAGTGCGGAATGATCAATAGCCGAGCAGCGCCGTCACCGGCAGCCCGCACACGACGATGAACGACATGAAGGCGAGCCAGCGGCCGCGCGTCGCCGGCGGCACGAACTCGGTCATGCGTCGAATAGCCGACCACGATCTCGGCGCCGAGCCCGAGCCCCATGACGAACCGCAGGATGTTGAGCGTCCGCATGTCGGGCGCGAAGGCGGCGGCGAGCGAGGCCAGCCCGAAGATCATCAGGTTGAACTGATAGGTGAAGCGCCGGCCGTATTGGTCGCCGACGAAGCCGGTGATGAGCGAGCCGATCGTCATGCCGAGGAACGTCAGCGACATGAACTGCGGCATCTGCTCAGCGTGGAGAATTTCGATCTGCACCGCGGAGCCGAGCACGTTGGTGCCGACATAGAGATCGTAGCCGTCGAAGAACATGCCGGCGCCGATCAGACAGAAGATGCGGTTGTGAAACGACGAGATCGGCAGCCGGTCGAGCCGCGGGCCGGCATTGACGGGCCCGATGGGAACAGATGGAGCGCTGCCGGTGACGGCCATGTGGTGATCCCCCCGTGTATTTCTTGCTCCGGCTGCCGGCCGGTTTCGCATGCTAGTCGAGCCGCCGCCGAAGCGCCACCGGCTGTCATCCTCCCAGCTTGTGACTGAGGGGGCGGACAGGAAGGCGGTCTGCGGCTGCGAGGCCAGCGCAAGCATCGAGCATTCTTCTCGACCGGCCCGCCCCGCATCCCTCTCCCCGCGTGCGGGGAGAGGGTGGGGTGAGGGGGCCTCTCCGCTGAGCCGAGATTGCGGCGCTCAGACTCGCGGAGAGGCCCCCTCACCCTCGCTTCGCTCGACCTCTCCCCGCGCGCGGGGAGAGGTGAAATACTCATCGCCGGGTTGGCTGGGACGTTTCGCGCGCGGCGCGGGCACGCGTCGTGCCCGGACGTTACTGCACCGCCTTGCCCTGGCGGTAGCTGTCTTCCAGCAGCCGCAGATTGGCCTGGACGTAGGGGTTGGCCGGGTCCTTGGCCTGCGCTTCTTCGAGCTTCTTGTGGGCGCGCGCGTAGTCGCCGCGCAGCATGTAGGAGAAGCCCTGGTCGTTGAGGATTTCGGCGGTCGGGCCGACGATGCGGATGGCCTGCGCATAGGCGCGGTCGGCGAGATCGAAGCGGCGCAGCCGGTCGTAGGAGGCCGCCAGCCCGACCCAGGCTTCGGCGTCGTGCGGATGCTTTTCGGCGGCGCTGCGGAAGCTCTTCTCGGCGAGGCCGAAATTGTTGCTGCGGAAATATTTCTTGCCGAGCTGGACGTCGTCGTTGGGATCGTCGCCGAGCAGCCCCGGCTTCGACAGCGGTGCGACCGGCTCGCCGCTCGGCCCCGGCTCGGCCGGCTGCACGACGATGGAGCCGGTGGTGTCGCCGGCCGGCGGCGGCCGTGCTCGATTCGTCCGGCTTGCCGAGATCGGCAAGCTTGGTCGAAGTCGAGCAGCCGCCGAGCCACGTCAGGCACGCCGCCACGACGATCAGGACCCGCGCAACTCGGATACTCATCAACGCGCTCCGGACCACACGCGCCCGGCTAACTCGCGCCGACGCGGGAATCGAACCGTGCTGCGCGAGGCGGAACGGAGCCGGACACCGAAAGCTAGGCGACGATGGTTAAGGAATCCCTCGCGGCCCTTCATCCTGCCCCGCGCAGCGGGGAAGGGGGACCACCCTGCGCAGCAGGGTGGTGGAAGGGGCCTCGGCCGCGACGCTGCATAATCGCTGCGATCTCTCGCCGGCCGTTGAGCAGCGTCTGCGCTTTTGATCGCTTGCAAAGAAAACGCGGCGGAGATTCAGAAGCCCCCTCCACCGCCCTGCGGGGCGGTCCCCCCTCCCCCGCACTGCGTGCGGGGGCGGATGAAAAAGGGTCACCAATTGCCGGTCGCCATCCGCACGATGACCGGCAGCAGGATGACGACGAACAGCACCGGGAAGATGCACACCATCATCGGCACCGAGAGCTTGGCCGGCAGGCTGTAGGCCTTCTCCTCGGCGCGCGACAGCCGCTTGTGGCGCATGTCGTCGCTGTAGACGCGCAGCGCGTCGCTGATGCTGGAGCCGAGCTCGTCCGATTGCTGGATCAGCGTGGCGAACGAGCGCGCCTCGTCGAGGCCGAGCCGGTCGCCGAGATGTTCGAGCGCATCGGTCATGGTGCGGCCGGCGCGGATTTCGAGATTGGCCATGTGGATGTTGGCGGCGAGCGACGGATAGGAATCGCCGAGCTCGCGGCCGACGCGGTCGAGCGCCGCCTCCATGCTCAGCCCGGCATCGGCGCACACCACCAGCAGGTCCATGAAATCGGGAAAGCCGGCCTGATGCTCCGCACGCCGCGCCTTGATCCGGCGGTCGAGATAGAAGCTCGGCGCCAGATAGCCGAGCAGGCCGCCGCCCATGACCAGCAGCCAGAACGAGGCCTTGCCGGCAAAGCCGACCATCGGCAGGACGAAGAATGCGGCGGCCGCGAGCGCCACGGCGCAGACGCCGCGGGCGATGAAGAAATAAGCCGCGCCATGCGGATCGTAGATGCCGGCCTGCATCAGGCGGCGGCGCAGCACCTTCACGTCTTTGTTGTCGGCCGGCGAATAATGCTTGGTCGTGTAATCGACCAGCTTCTGCGCGGCGCGCAGCCCCGGAATAGCGCAGCGAGCGCCGGCCGTCCGCCGCATCGTCGTCGATGCTGACGCGCACCGCGCGGCGGCGCACCGCCTCGCGGGCGCGCATGCCGATCATCACCGCGAAGGCGAGCGTGCCGGTGGCCAGGAAGACCAGCACGCTCAGCATCGTCGGCCGCGCCGCCGAACAGCGTCGAGCGTGTTGCCTGGGTCCATCGTTCAGATCTTGAAGTTGACCATCTTGAACATGATGAGGTTGCCGACCACCATCCAGCAGCCGGCGCCGCCGAGCAGCACCTTGGTCAGATGCTCGTGCCAGACCGCGCCGTAGAATTCCGGCGCGATGAACTGGATGACGATGAACATGCCGATCGGCAGCGCCGAGAGGATCATCGCCGAGGCGCGGCCTTCGGCGGCCAGCGCGCGGATTTTGCGCCGCATCTTGAAGCGCTGGCGGATGACGCCGGAGAGATTTTGCAGGATTTCGCCGAGATTGCCGCCGGTCGAGCCCTGGATGGCGACCGCGGTGACGAACAGCGGCAGGTCGTCGGAGCCGATGCGGCAGTAAAGATTGCGCATCGCGGTTTCGAGGTCGGCGCCGTAGGTGATCTCGTCGGACGACGATGCCGAATTCGCTGCCGATCGGGTCGGGCATTTCGCGCCCCACCATGGTGATGGCGATCGGCACCGGATGGCCGGCGCGCAGGCTGCGCACGATGATGTCGAGCGCGTCGGGAAACTGGCGCGCCGAATTTCTTCTGCCGCCGCGACGCGCAGCATGCGTCAGCACCAGAATACGGCAGCGCCGTCGCGCTCAACAGCGCCGCCAGCCCGCCTCCGACGACGCTGCCGCGGAACACCATGACGGCGGCGAACGCCAGCACGGTGGTGACGGCGATGATGACGATGATGCGGCGCGAAGCCGATGGTGAGGCCGGATTGCAGGATCAGCCGGTTGAGCGCGACCAAGCCGAGCCGGTAATTGCCGCCGCCGGTCAGGCCGCGCTCGCGCCGCAGCTCGACCAGCACGCTTTCCCGGTCGGTGCGGTCCTTCGCATCATCAGCCGCCGATTGATCCGGCTGCGATACGAGGCCGTGGAGAAGCACAACAGATAGACGGCCTCGACCGTCAGCCCCGCCGAGATCGCGACGAACAGCCAGATCAGATAGATCGGATCGAAATCGAACGACATGAATTCAAGCGACATGATCGGTCACAGCGGCTGCGAGGGATCGAAATAGGAGCCCGGGATCTTGATGCCCATGGCGACGAGATCGGCGAGGAAGCGCGGCCGCACGCCGGTGGCCTGGAAATGGCCCTGCACGGTGCCGTCGGGCGCCGTGCCGGTGCGCACGAATTTGAAGATCTCCTGCATCTGGATGATGTCGCCTTCGAGCCCGGTGATCTCGGCGATGCTCATCACGCGCCGCTTGCCGTCGGACAGCCGCGACAGCTGCACGATGACGCGGATCGCGGCGGCGATCTGGCCGCGGATCGAGGCGACCGTCATCGGCAGGCCGGCCATGCCGATCATCTGTTCGAGGCGCGAGATGGCGTCGCGCGGCGTGTTGGCGTGGATCGTCGCCATCGAGCCTTCGTGGCCGGTGTTCATGGCCTGCAGCATGTCGAAGGCTTCCTCGCCGCGGCACTCGCCGAGGATCACGCGGTCGGGCCGCATGCGCAGCGCGTTCTTGACCAGATCGCGCTGGCGGATTTCGCCCTTGCCTTCGATGTTCGGCGGCCGCGTCTCCATGCGGCCGACATGCGGCTGCTGCAATTGCAGTTCGGCGGCGTCCTCGATGGTGAGCAGGCGCTCCTTCTCGGAGATGAAGGCCGACAGCGCGTTGAGCATCGTGGTCTTGCCCGAGCCGGTGCCGCCGGAAATGATCAGCGTGACGCGCGCCTTCACGGCGGCGGCGAGCAGTTCGGCCATCGGCGGCCGCAGCGCGCCGACTTCGACCAGCTTGTTGAGATTGAACGGCTTCTTGGAGAATTTGCGGATCGACATCAGCGGGCCGTCGATCGCGACCGGCCGCACCGCGACGTTGACGCGCGAGCCGTCGAGCAGGCGCGCGTCGCACATCGGATGCGATTCATCGACCCGGCGGCCGACCGCCGAGACGATCTTGTTGATGATGCGCAGCAGATGCGCTTCGTCCTTGAAGCGCACGCCGGTCGGCTCGAGCATGCCCGCTGCGCTCGACATAGACGCATTCGTGGCCGTTGATCAGAATGTCGTTGACGGTCGGGTCCTTGAGCAGCGGCTCGAGCGGGCCGAGACCCGTCATCTCATCGAGAATTTCCGAGACGAAGTCGTTGAGCTCCTGGGTGTTGAGCGCGAGCCGCTCGACCAGCACATATTGCGAGACGAGTTGCTGGATGTGGTTGCGGATCTCGTCTTCGGGCAGCTTTTCCAGCGCCGACAGATTGATCTCCTCGATCAGCCGGCGGTGCAGGCGCACCTTGGCGTCGAGCAGCTTGTCGGTCAGCAGCGGATTGGCGGCGGCCGTCGCGGCCGGGCTCGGCTTGCAGCCTCCGGAAATACGGTCCACGACACGCCTTCGAGCACGTCTCTTCGCTCACCGGAACGAGTTCCGGGGCGGCGACGCGGCGCGCTGAGAAACGACCAGCCATACCGATGTCCTAAGGCGCGAACGCCTGACTGCCGATTCGCTCGTCCGAGCGACCAACTGATTCCGCTTACGCGGAATCAGCGGCGAATGTCCCATTCAGACATCGATCTACGACCGCGCCCACGAGAGCTTGAACTTCTTGTCGGCGCCGGCGGCCTGTTTGGCCGCTTTGCCGTCTGCTTGCGGAAAGATCAGCTTCTTGAGCTGGAGCGTGATCTTGTTGCCCGGCTTGACCTCTTCGAGCGGCACGCCGCGGTCGATGGCCTCGCGCACCAGCGCGTAATGGTTGGGGATGCTGGCGACGAACGCCTCGCCGATCGCCTGCTCGATGTCGCTGCGGCGCAAGCCGGCAGAAAACATCCTCTGCTCGAAGCGGTTGATGATGACCTGCGGCTTGGGGCCGTCGCCGAGCCGCTCGCGGATCGCGTCGACGAGCTGCTTGGCATGGCGCAAGCCCGGCACCGTGGTCTCGCTGACGATGAACAGCTTGTTGGAGCCGAGCAGCACGCTGTCGGTCCAGGAGAACCAGGTGCGCGGCATGTCGAACACCACGTAGTCGAAATTCGACGACACCAGATCGAGCAGCCGCGTCACCACGTCGGGATCGAACGAGCGCATTTCCGCCGGCCGGTTCGGCGCCGCGATCACCGAGAGGCCGGACGAATGCTGCGACAGCATGACTTCGAGCAATTGCCGGTCGAGCCGCTCCGGGCGCGGCTCGATTTCGCCGAGATTGAGCCGCGGCTCGATGTCGAGATAATCGGCGCAGGCGCCGTGCTGGAAATCGAGATCGACCAGGCAGGTCGAGGTTTTGCCGCGCGGGCCGCTGTTGAGCAGCAGCATGGCGGTCTGCACCGCGAGCGTGGTCACGCCGGCGCCGCCGACCGCCGGCAGAAACGTGAAGATCTGCGCTTCCGTGGTCTCCGCACTGGCCGGCGCCTTGGCGACCCGCGCGCAGGTGCGCACCAGTTCGACCGGCGGCACCGGCTTGACCAGAAAATCCGCCACGCGCATCTGCATCAGCCGGCGCGCCACCGGCTCTTCGAAGCCTGCGTGATGGCGACGACCGGCGGCCAACTGCCGATGCGCGTCATCATGCGTTCGAGCGCCAGCATCTCGGCGTCGTCGCCGGCATCGAGATCGGCGACCACCACCGTGGCGTTTCCGAACGCGATCGAGTTGGCGTGGCTGGAAAGGCGTCCCTTGACGACATCGAGGCCGATTTGCGCGCTGGCGCCGAAAGTCGCGCGAACGGAGTCCTCGAATGCGTCGTCGGCGGTCAAGACGACCACGTTGGCGTGGTCCTCGGAGCTGCGTTTCTGCCAATGCGCATCTCAAGCTCGCGTTGTTATTGCGTCGACGGGGCCGGACTGCGCGCTCGATGGCGCCGCGCCGCCGGCATCGTTCGAAGCCGCCGCTTGCTGCGGCTGTGCGCTCTGGACCGACGAGGTGGTGGCGTTGACCGGCGGAATGACCCGGTTGGTGCGGTAACGCTCGACGGCGCGATTGCATCTTCTGGCCGTTGAAGGCGATGTTCCTGTTGCCGCTGTGGCGCGGCCACGGATCGACCGTCTGCTCGGCTTCGTTGGCGGCGACGGCATCGCCGGCGCTCAGCGCGATGGTGTCGCGCCGAGCATAGTAGATGTCCGAGCAGCCGCCGACCGAGACACCCAGCGCCAGGCCGGCGATCGAGGCCGCGAGCAGGCGCGGCGCGCGGCTAGTCTTTGGCCGAGACATAGACGCCTCCATTTTTCGGCAGATCGAGGATGTGGCCGACATACGGCCGGTTCAGCGCGCCGACCGCGAGCCGCGCGAGCGCCGGGCTGACCTCGGTCTTGCCCATCAGGAAGAAGTCGACGTCGTTGGCCGGCAGCGTGTTGTCGAGCGGCGTGTGGAGCGGGTTGTTCGGCGCCAGCGGACGAACGATATGCGGCGTCACCAGGATGACGAGATCGGTCTCGTTCTTCTGATACTGGGTGCTGCGGAACAGCGCGCCGAGCACCGGAACGTCGCCGAGCCAGGGCAACTGGTCCTGGTCGTTGTTGCTGGTGTTCTGCAGCAGGCCGCCGAGCATGAAGCTCTGGCCGTCGCGCAATTCGAGCGTGGTCGAGGCGCGGCGCACGATCAGCGGCGGGATCGAGATGCCGGCAACCTGCACCGGGTGGCTGGTATCGAGCTGGCTCACCTCGGGCTTGATTTTCAAGTTGATCAGCCCGCCGTTAAGCACGGTCGGCGTGAAGGCGAGGCCGACGCCGTATTTCTTGTAATCGATCGTAACCTGGCCGAGTGCGCCGGGCACCGGGACGGGAAATTCGCCGCCGGCCAGAAAGCTCGCGGTGTCGCCCGAAAGGGCGACCAGATTTGGCTCCGCCAGGCTGCGGGCGAGCGCCCTTCTGCTCCAGCGCATTGACGGCGACCTGAAGGCGGTTCGACAACTGGCCGACCAGAAACCCGAACGGCGCCGAGCCCGACAGCACGCCGGCGGCGACGACCGGCGACAGAATCGAGCTGCCAGGATTGACGTTGGCGCCGCCAACGCCGGATGCGGCGTAGGTCGGCTGCTGGAACGCGCCGCCCGGCTGCGTGATCGGCAACGATGCCGGCCGCTTGCTGGCTGCCGACATTGGCAAGAGCCGAATTGCCGAACATGTTCCACTGCACGCCGAGTTCGCGGCTCGCCTGACGGTTGGCTTCGATGAAGCGCACCTCCAGCATGACCTGCTGCGGCTGCATGACCTGAACGGTATTGATGGGATCCGGCGCGAACTGACGGGCGATCATGACCGCCCTGATCGAGCGTCGCGGCGTCCGGCGACGTGCCGCTCAGCATGATGCGGCCGTTGACCGAAGACACCTTGATGCCGCCGCCGGTGAAACGCGCGATCTCGCTCGACAGCCGCGAGATGTCGTAAGACACCTCGACGTCGAATATGCCGACCGGCTTCTTGTCCTGGCCGTAGACCGTGACGCGTGTCGTGCCGATCTTCTTGCCGAGAATCGACAGCGCATGATCGGTCAGCGGGATTGACGTCGGCCACGTCGGGATCGCCGACGGTGATGTCGACGAAGCTCTGGTCGGTCCGGACGTCTTGCGACTTGCCGACCGTCACCGTGACCATCGACGTGCGCGCGCTCGCGAAGGCGATCCGCTGCTGCGCCTGCGACGCGGCCGGCAGCAGTACGAATGCCGCCATGGCCATCGCCGCAGATATCAGCAGACCGCGAGGGCATCGCAAACGATGCGCGCCCCATCCGGTGGTCCTGTCCGAATTTCGCTGGCCCGAACCAGCATTATCTTTCGCTTTTTTGTACTGGCTATTCACGTCGGCCTCCCCGCCGCTGCTTGTTGTCCCCGAAAACTTCCCCACGTCACCGCCGTCGCGTCTGGTCCCGTGTTTCGTCAGTTGCGTGCCTGCTCTCGCCCCGAGAGAGCAGCAGAGTGCGCGTCGCGGTTTTCGACCGGGACGCTGTAATCTTCTTGTTTGGTTCCGCGCCTCACTTCGACGGAAACGAAACGCGCGTCCCCTGTCGGCGCGTTGCCGCTTCCGAGATCGGTGAGCGTGACCCGACGGGTGGACGCCGCCGTCACTTCCCCTGCCTTGCGCAGCAGCAGCGACAGCGTGCCGACCGCCGACGCCAGCGCGAGCTTTTGTCCATCCGTAACGTCGACTTCGAGCGTGACCGCCTTGACGACAGAAGGCTTCTCGGTGCGCTCATCGGCAACCTGGTCGATCGCCAGCACCGGCGCGTCCTGGATCACGACATCGTTCACCGCGTTGTTCTTGTCGCCCTGCCGCGTCAGCACCACGTCGACGTGATCGCCGGGCAACACGAAGCCGGCGACGCCCTCGACATCGTTGACGCGGATCGTGACCGCCTTCATGCCTTCGCCAAGAACGGCGGACAGCGTCGCGCGCTGGCCCGGGCCGGTGATCTTCGAGGCGAGGATCGCCTCGTTCACATCGATCGGCGTGAGTACGGTGCGCTTGCCGGACGTGACATCGGCGATCTTGCCGAACGCTCCCGCCGGCAGCGCGTCTTGCGGCCACGGCATCTCGCGTAGCGCGAGCGGCCCAAGCTGGTCGCCGAACCGCAACGGGCGGCTGGCGACCACGATAGTGCGTGCCGGCGGCGCGACTTTTCGGTTCGCCTCGAGACTCCGCCGTTGTGCGGCGGCCTGATTGTTGAGCCAAGTTTGTGCGAGAAATACCGCGAGCAACCCGAACAGGACCGCAAAGCAGATCATCACAATGGTACTTCTTCGCACGTCCGTCCCCTGATGACGCCGTCGAATTTCTTCGTCGTTCGAAGCGAGTATTGAGACGCGGGTGGTGTGGAATTGGTGAAATTACCTGGTGTTCTAAGCCTATGCTGAAGATTGCTTGAAGCCGTATTCTTTACAGCGTGTGTATTGGTTAGTTTGAATTGAAGAGATAACGTTTACAGAAATTGAGCGCCACGATTGTGCCTGCGCCACGATGCTCCATTCAACGCGCCGTGACGGGCGTTTCCGGATATGTCGAGCAACCAACAGCGCGGCAATTCGCGCGTGCTGCATTTCGAGAAAAGCGGTAGTACAGTGTTAAGGACAAGTGGTGGTGGCCACGCGATATCTGGAGGAACCTTCCTATGAGGAAGCCGAGTCTCGGCTGCGTGGTTGCGGTGAAGGTTAATAATGCGATGCCAAATGGGGCGCACCGCTACACCACGGCGACGCGTCGAGCAGGCGAGTAACGCATTCGCCACATGGCTGATATTCTCCCACTTTCGCGCGGCACAAGACCCGGCACCGAATTGGCCTCCGCCGCTGTGCGTATCCGCGTCCGCGGCCTTGCCAAACGCTATGGCGAGTTCGAGGTGTTTCGCGACGTCGCATTCGACGTCGGAGCGCGCGAGGTCGTCGCGATCGTCGGGCCGTCGGGATGCGGCAAGACCACGCTGTTGCGCTGTATTGACGGGCTTGCTGCCGGTCGACGAAGGCGAGATCCGGGTCGATGCGCAGCGCATCGCCGAGCCGATTGCCGGCGTCGCCATGGTGTTCCAGCATTTCGGGTTGTTTCCGTGGAAGACGGTGTACGACAATGTCGCCTATGGGCTGCGCATGGCAGGCGCTTCGCGTGACGAGATCGCGCGCCGCGTGCCGCATTTCATCCGCATGGTCGGGCTCGCCGGTTTCGAGAAGGCCTATCCGTATCAGATGTCAGGCGGCATGCAGCAGCGTTGCGGACTCGCGCGGGCGCTGGCGATCGAGCCGAACGTGCTGCTGATGGACGAGCCGTTCGCCGCGGTCGACGCGCAGACGCGCGAAATCCTGCAGTTCGAGCTGCTGCGCATCTGGGAACAGAAACCGACCTCCATGGTGTTCGTCACCCATTCGATCGAGGAAGCGGTGCTGATGGGCGACCGCGTATTCGTGCTCAAGGGCCGGCCGAGCCGCATCACCGAGACCATCACCATCGACCTGCCGCATCCGCGGACACGCGCGACGCTCGCGCCTGCCGCGTTTTGCCGAACTGCGCGAGCAGGTCTGGGGCACGCTGATGAGCGAAGCGCGCGCGGCCGAATTTCATCTCGAACGCTGACCATTAACGCCGAGCCGCCCGCCCAGTTGCGGGTTAAGCTGGCTGATGACGGAGGAAAACGATGATCAAGAAATCAATCGCGATGCTCGCCTGCGCCGGCGCGCTCGGCCTCGCCATGCTGGCGACGCGTCGGGAGCGCTGCGTCCGCGCAGGCGCAAGAAGATCGGTGCTGGCGCTTCCCGGCGTGCCGCCGATCTTCGCGACCGTGATTGCCTATGTCGCGCAGAAGGAGGGCTTGTTCAAGAAATACGGCGCCGATGTCGAGCTTCGCCAGTTCGACAACGGCACGGCGGCGGCGCGCGCCGTCGTCGCCGGCGACGTCGACATCGCGCTGTCGCCGACGCCGCCGGTCGATCAATCAGGTCTCCAATGCCGACGTTCCGCTGGTCGGCATCTACGGCTTCAACAATCCCGACTGGGCTCTCGGCCACCACCGAAGCCGGCAAAGACCTGCAAGGATATCGTCGGACAGGCGGTCGGCGTCGATATCATCGGCGGCGCGCGCTCGGTGGCGCTGCAGGTCATGCTGGTGGGCTGCCCCTGACGTCAAAATCGATCAGGTGCAACCAGGTCGCGCTCGGCTCGAATTCCGGCACCGCGATGATCGCCGGCCAGCTCTCCTTCGGCGTGCTCCATCTCGACGATCTTGCCGCTGATCGAAGCCAGGGCAAGAAGGTCTACATCGGTGATGGCCATGAAGAATACCATCCCGACCAGCCATTATCTGATCTACGTGGCGCGCAAGGACCACCTCGCCGCCAAGCGCGACGGTTATGTCCGGATCATCGCCGCGCTTGATCGCGGCGGCCCGCTTCATGCCCGATCCGAACAATGCCGACGCCGTCGCCCAGATCGGCACCATCACCGGCCACGACGTCGCGATCTGCAAGAAGGCGCTGAAGCAATTCCTCGCCATCGGCTTCTGGGCGACGAAGACGACGGCATGGATCGCAACAAGATCGAGGCCGTCGCCGCGTTGATGAAAAAGATCGGCACCATCAAGCCCGGCAAGGAGCCTGCCGACCTATGACAAGCTGATCGACCGCAGCGTCTGGAAAGACGCCGACGCGATGGTCAAATGAAACACCGGCCTCGATGAGAGCGACACTGTGCGAAGCGTTTTGATCACCCGCATCTTCCGTTCGCGCTGAGCCTTGCTGGCCGGCATGGCGCTGTGGGAGATCGTCGGGCGCCACACCAGCCCCGCTTTCCTCGTGCCGCTGTCCGAGACGCTGATGCGGCTGTGGGAGCTTGCTGCTCGACGGCACGCTCGTCGCACAGACACTCGATTCGGCCGGATCTGTTCCTCGACCGGTTTCGTGCTGTCGCTGCTGGTCGGCATGCCGGTCGGCCTGCTGCTGGCGCGCGTCGCGGTGCTGCGCGTCGCGCTCGACCCCTACATCATGATCCTCTACGCGACGCCGATGGTGGCGCTGATCCCCTTCATCCTGTCGCTGATGGGCTTCGGCTTCGTGCCCAAGGTGCTGGTGGTGTTTCTCTTCGCGCGTCTTCCCCGTCGCTCTACAACACGGTCGAAGGCGCGCGCAGCATCAAGCCGGAGATGATCGAGGTCGCGCGCTCGTTCCGCTCGAGCGAATGGGCGCTCTGGCGTGACGTCATGCTGCCCTACACGCTGCCCTTCACCATGACCGGCGTGCGCCAGGCGATCGGCCGCTGCCTCGTCGGCATGGTCGCGGCGGAATTCTTCCTCAGCTCGACCGGCCTCGGGCAGCTCATCATGGGCGCCTCGCAGAATTTCGACACCGCCGGCGTGTTCGCCGCGATTCTGATCATCTGCTGCTCGGCCTCGGGCTGATGCGGCTCGGCCTGCTCCTCGAGCACCGCTTCGCGCGGTGGCGGAATTAACGTCATGGTCGATTCCGCGGTCCGCACTTCGGCGCCGACCGGCCGTCCGCCGGGCGCAACGACCAGCATTGACCGCGGCATTCCGACGCTGGTGCCGCGTCTGATCGCCGGCACCGTCATCCTGCTGCTGTGGGAAATCGTCGTGCGGCTCTTTGCGCCGGCCTATGTCGCCAACGCCCACGGCATCCTGCCGGCGATGCCGCACGTGATCGTCGATCCCGCCTTCCTGTCGGGCGGCGGCATCACCCTCGCGGCCGTCGCGGAAGGCCTCGCCATCGCTCTCGTCATCGGCACGTTCGCTCGGCCTCGACCATCGGCCGCAGCGTCCTCGCCGAGCGCGCGCTGCGGCACTACGTCAACGCCTTCTACGCGATGCCGATGGTCGTGGTGCTGCCGCTGGTTCGCTGTGGTTCGGCTATACCAGCGCGGCGCGGCTGGCGACCGTCGTGTTCGCCGCGCTGTTCTCGATCATCGTCAACGTCGCCGACGGCGCGCGCGCGGTGCCGCGGGACTATCTCGAAGTGGCGCGGTCGTTCCGCTCCGGCCGCTTGCGCGCGCTGCTCGAGATCGTGCTGCCGGCTTCGACGCCGTATTTCCTCGCCGGTCTGCGGCTCGCCGCCGGCCGCGCATTGATCGGCGCCGTGGTCGCCGAATTCTTCACCGCGATCGGCGGGCCTCGGCTATTTCATCCTCTACAATTCGCGCACATTCCACCACAACGAGGCGTTCGTCGGCGTGCTGCTGCTGGCCGCCTTCGGCGTCGGCTTCGAGCTTCTGGTCGCTTGGTGCACGCGGCGCTACTGCCGTGGTACCGCCGCGACGAACGCGGTTAGCGACCTATAATTGCACCAAACCGCGCGGCATCGCGTGCATGCGCTCGATGCCGGTTTCGGTGATGAGGACCATTTCGCCGGTCTGCACGCCAGCCTTGCCGTCGGGCGTGACCACGTTGGGCTGGATGACGACGGTCATCCCGGCGCGAAACGGCTCGTCGGGAATAGCCCGCTCCGGACCCGCCCGCAGCGGAGGATAGGGCGGCGGTAGGCTGCGCGAATGCAGCACCGGCGGCAGATAACCGCCGCCATAGCCGTGCAACAAATCGTCGATGATGGTGAAGCCGGCCTGCTTCGATCACGCTCGCGGCCTCGATGACCTGTTGGCGGCATCGCGCCGGACTTCAGCACAGCGGCGACCGCGTCGAAGGCCGCGTCGGCGACGGCGTGCAGGTCGCGATAGAGCTTGCGGCGGCTCTTCGCCCACCGCGAAGCTGCGCAACACCTGGCCGGGATGGTCCCAGAACGCGGCGCTGATCTCGGCGAAGACGATATCGCCGCGCTCGACTTTGCGGTTCGCGCCGAATTGCGTCGGCACGGCGATCCGTGGCGCCGCCATCGCGGTGACGCCGAAATAATGGATGACGTTGGTGCCGCCGAGCGCGACGTAGGATCGCTCGACGAGATCGGCGAGCTCGCGTTCGGTGAGCCCCGGCCGCAGCCCGTCGCGCAGCGCCGGCCATGCCGCGATCGGTCAAGGCGGCGCCGATCCGCATCCAATCGAGTTCTTCGGCCGATTTGATCTGGCGCAGCCGCACATAGCGGCGGTTGAGATTCGCGATGGCGCCGAACGCGCCGCGAGCAGCGCGTGCTGTTCGAAGGTCATCGGCCCGATGACGCCGACGCGTCCGTCCCGCGCGCCGCGGCGCTCCAGGGCGGCGATTGCGGCGCCGATCGACGAGCCGCCGCCCCATTCCACTCGGCGGGCGCAGCAAGCCGTCGCGCCAGCGGCACGTGGTTGACTGCTGCACGAACATCGCGTCGGGCTCGCCCGGCGTGAACACGCCGACGGCCTCGGCGGTCACCGGCCAGCCGGTCAACCATTGCACCGCCGAGCCGAAGCGATTGGCGCCGCAGAACACGAGGTGGTCGAGACCAGATTCCTGCGAGCAGGTTCTCGATCGCGGTCCGGCGGCGCCGCATCTCGGCGTCGCTGAAGCGCGGGTACTCCGCCTCCAGAATCCCCTGGAGTTGCGGCGGCAGCACCAGTGCCGACACCGCAGCTTTCTCGCTGATGACGCGCAATCATGCTGCCACTCTAAGGGGGTAGGCTTGGTAAATCCATTTTGTTAGAGCAGGTGCTCGCCGGAGACTGCAAGACATGCCCTCGACGACAATCGATTCCGCCATCTTCCGCGATATCTTCTCGACCGAAGCGATGCGGCGCGTTTTCTCCGACGAGAACCGCGTCCAGAAATACCTCGACTTCGAAGCCGCCCTGGCGCGGGCGCAGGGCCGGCTCGGCATCATTCCGAAAGAAGCCGCGGAAGAAATCTGCAAGCATTGCAGCGTCGCCGAAATGGATTTCGCCAAGCTCAAAACCCAGACCGAGCGCATCGGCTATCCGGTGCTGCCGGTGGTGCAGCAGCTCGTCGCGCTCTGCCGCGACGGGCTTGGCGAATGGTGCCATTGGGGCGCGACGACGCAGGACATCACCGACAGCGCGACGGTGATGCAAATCCGCGAGGCGCTGGCGCTGGTCGAAGCCGACCTCGACGGCATCGCCGACGCGCTCGCCGCGCTGGCGCGGAAATATCGCGACACGCCGATGGCGGGGCGCAGCAATCTGCAACAGGCGGTGCCGATCACCTTCGGCTACAAGATGGCGACGCTGCTCGCCGCATTCGAGCGGCACAAACAGCGCCTGCGCGAGTTGCGCACGCGCGTCCTGGTCGGCGAGTTCGGCGGCGCGGCCGGCACGCTCTCCTCGCTCGGCGGCCGCGGCCTCGAACCCAGGCCGAACTGATGAAGGAGCTGAGTCTCGGCGTGCCGGCCATCGCCTGGCACACCGTGCGCGACACCATCGCGGAGGTCGGCTGCTTTCTCGGCCTCGTCACCGGCACCTGCGGCAAGATCGCGTTCGACGTGAAGCTGATGATGCAGACCGAAGTCGAAGAGCTCTACGAGCCGTTCCACGAGGGCCGCGGCTCGTCATCGACCATGCCGCAGAAACGCAATCCGATCTCTTCGGTTTACATCACCGCGCTCACCGCGGTGGTGCGCCAGCAGGTCGCCGCGCTGCTCGACGCCATGGTCGAGGACCACGAGCGCGCCACCGGCCCGTGGGAGATCGAGTGGATCGTGCTGCCGGAAATCTTTTGCCTCGCCGCCGGCGCGCTGGCGCAGACCCGCTTCGTGCTCACCGGCTTGCAGGTCGATGACAAGAAGATGCGCGCCAATCTCGACCTGACCAAGGGCCTGATCGTTTCCGAAGCGGTGATGATGGGGCTCGGGCCGCATCTCGGCCGCCAATACGCGCACGATCTCGTCTACGACATCTGCCGCAAGGTCGTCGCCACCGGACGGCCGCTGGTCGATCTCCTCGCCGAGAACAAGGAAATCACCAAACACCTCGACCGCGCCGCGCTGGAAAAACTCTGCAATCCGGCGAATTATCTCGGCGAGGCTGGCGCGATGGTGGATCGGGTGCTGGCGATGCGGGAGCAGAAATAAAAACGGTCGCGCTCGCGCAGCGAACTCCCCTCCCCCTGTGGGGAGCGGTGGCAAGCGGCGCCTACGCGGCCTCGGCCGCCGGCAGCGGCGGCTTGCCGGCAATGAGGTCGGCGCCTTTCTCGGCCATCATCAGCACGCAGGCGTTGATGTGGGCCGAGACCAGGTCCGGCATGGCCGAGGCATCGCAGACCCGCAGCCGTTCGATGCCGCGCACCTTGAGGTCGGGCGAGAGCACGCCGTCGGGGCCGATCGCGCAGGTGCCGCAGGGATGATGCGCCGTGATGACGACGCTCTTGAGCCAGGCGTCGATCTCGGCGTCGGTCTGAACTTTTGGGCCGGGTCCGATCTCGTCGCCGCGAAACGGATCGAGCGGCTTTTTGAATCGCGACCTCGCGCGCGCGTTTGAAGCCTTCGCGCAACGTCGGCAGATCGTTCGGCGCGGTGAAGAAGCGATAGACGATGCGCGGCGGCGCCATCGGGTCGGCGCTGCCGAGCAGAATTTCGCCGCGGCTGTCGGGATGCAGCAGCGTCGGGCGGATGCCGAAGCCGTCGAGGAATGCCGGCCGGACACCAGGAAACCACAGATGCGGCGCCGCCGCCGTGCCGCGGAACATGAACTCGATGTCGGGCACCGCAAGCTCGGGCCGCGTCTTGATGAAGGCATGCAGTCCGCCCGGCACCACGGTGCCGGGCCCGCTGCCGAACAGATAAGCCCGCACCATGCTGACCGCCATGCGATCGAAGCGCATCTCGCGATGAAACGCGCCGGGGTTCGGCCGGGTGTAGGTCATATAGGCGCCGAGATGATCCTGCAGATTGCGCCCGACCGGCAGGTCGGCGACCACATTGATGCCGAGCCCGCGCAAATGCTCCGCCGGGCCGATGCCCGAGAGCATCAAGAGTTGCGGCGAGTTGAATGTGCCGGCGGCAAGGATCACTTCGCGCGTCGCCGCCGCGCGGACCGTCGCGCCGTCCTGAACGTATTCGATGCCGGTCGCGCGCGTGCCTTCGAGGACCACGCGCGTCGTGTGCGCGTTGACCGCGACGGTAAGGTTCTTGCGGCCGCGTTGCCGGTTTGAGGAATGCGTTGGCGGACGACGAGCGGCGGCCGTCACGGATGGTATATTGGCTGCGGCCGAAACCTTCCTGCTGCGTTGCCGTTATAGTCCGCGGTTGAGCGGATAGCCGGCCGCCTCGCCGGCCGCGATCCAGGCCTCGAATAGCGGGTCCTGGGTCTTGGCGAATTCGGTGCCGAGCGGGCCGTTGCCGCCGCGCCAGGCATTTGCGCCACCCTGCCAGGTTTCGCAGCGCTGGAAATAGGGCAGCACGTCGGCATAGGACCAGCCGCGCGCGCCCTTCTGCGCCCAGCGGTCGTAGTCGCCGCGATTGCCGCGCGTATAGGCCATGACGTTGATGGAGGACGAGCCGCCCAAAACCTTGCCGCGCATCGCCTCGATGCGGCGGTTGTTGAGGTTCGGCTCGGGCTCGCTGTGGTAGCCCCAATCGAACATGCCGTAGTCGTGCATGCGGCCCATGCCGAGCGGAATGTGGATGTAGGGATGCCAGTCGCGGCCGCCGGCCTCGAGCAGCAGCACGCGCGCGCCTGAATCCTCGCTCAACCGGTTGGCCAGGACGCAGCCGGCCGAACCGGCGCCGACGATGATGTAGTCGTAGCCGTTGGCAGCCATTGTCACTTCCCCTCTGCCCCTTCGAGCCCGCACCTTTTTGTCTCAATCCCGCGCATAGCCGATCAGCGGCTTCTTCTTGCGGCCGAGCAGGATCAGGATCATGGCGATGACCCCGAGCACCAGCCACGTCGGCAAATCGAAGACCCTTTGCAGGTACGGGTCCCACGCCCACATGGCCTTGCTGCTTCAACCAGTCTTGCACCGCATTCAGGCTGTTCTGGTCGATGATCGCCCAAGCTTCGCTGAGCTTCATGGCGATGAATTGCTGGTTGGCGATCGACTTGGTGCCGTCATAGACCAGCAAGACGAAGGCGGTCGCCAGCAGGCAGAGGCCGATGAAACGGAGCAGAAATCTGATCATGGGGTGCCGGCTGGCTGCGGATTGGCAGTTCGGAGCCACGGATTACTCTTCCGTGCCCGCTTGTTCAATGCGGCGGCGCGTGCGGCGCATTTGTGCACAACAGCGTTGCGGGCGAAACCGCCTTGGGCGTGTCGGTGCTCCCTTGAGCAGAGGCCGCCGGTTTCGCTAAGGTCCCGCCGGCCCGCCATCTGTCGCCGGGCGTCATCAGCAGGGAATTGCAATGGCTTCGAAAAACGGCGGCCGGTCGAACCGGCCGACTTTCACCGACCAGGAAGCCCTGCTGTTCCACAGCCAGGGCCGGCCCGGGAAAGCTCGAAGTCGTCGCCACCAAGCCGATGGCGACGCAGCGCGATCTCTCGCTCGCCTATTCGCCCGGCGTTGCGGTTCCGGTGCTCGCCATCGCCGAGGACGAGGCCCGCGCCTACGATTACACCACCAAGGGCAACTTCGTCGCGGTGATCACCAACGGCACCGCGATCCTCGGCCTCGGCAATCGCGGCGCGCTGGCGGCGAAGCCGGTGATGGAAGGCAAATCGGTGCTGTTCAAGCGCTTCGCCGATGTCGATTCCATCGATCTCGAAGTCTCCACCGAAGATCCCGACGAGTTCATCAATTGCGTGAAGTTCCTCGGCAAGAGCTGGGGCGGCATCAATCTCGAAGATATCAAGGCGCCGGAATGCTTCATCATCGAGCAGCGGCTGCGCGAACTGCTCGACATTCCGGTCTTTCATGACGACCAGCACGGCACCGCCATTATCGCGGCGGCGGGTCTGATCAATGCGCTCGAACTGACCGGCCGCGAGATCGCCACCACCAAGCTCGTCTGCAACGGCGCCGGCGCCGCCGGCATCGCCTGCCTCGAACTGTTGCGCGCCATCGGCTTTCGCCGCGAGAACCTCATCCTCTGCGACACCAAGGGCGTCATCTACGAAGGCCGCACCGACGGCATGAACCAGTGGAAGTCGGGCTTCGCCGTCAAAACCAAGGCGCGCACGCTGGCCGAAGCGCTGGCCGGCGCTGACGTGTTTTTCGGGCTTTCGGTGAAGGGCGCGGTGACACCCGGAGATGGTGAAGTCGATGGCCGACAAGCCGATCATCTTCGCCATGGCCAATCCGGATCCCGAAATCACCGTGGAGGAAGTCGCGGCAGTGCGCACCGACGCCATCATGGCGACCGGCCGCTCCGACTATCCCAACCAGATCAATAATGTGCTCGGCTTTCCCTATATCTTCCGCGGCGCGCTGGATGTTCGCGCACGCGCCATCAACATGGAAATGAAGATCGCGGCGGCGCGCGCGCTCGCGGCGCTGGCGCGCGAGGATGTTCCCGACGAAGTCGCCGTGGCCTACGGCGCGCGGCCGAAATACGGCCCCGACTACATCATTCCGGTGCCGTTCGATCCGCGGCTGATCTCCGATATTCCGCCGGCGGTCGCCAAGGCGGCGATGGACTCCGGCGTCGCGCGCCGTCCGATCGCCGACATGGACGCCTATCGCCAGCAATTGCGCAGCCGGCTCGATCCGATCGCCGGCGTGCTGCAGGGCGTCTATGAGCGGTTGCGCCGGCGCCGCGGCGCGTCGTCTTCGCCGAGGGCGAAGAGGAGCAGGTGATCCGCGCGGCGGCAAGCTTCGTGCACCAGGGGCTCGGCACCGCGCTGCTGGTCGGCCGCGAAGCCCGCGTGCGCGACACCGCGAAAGGCGCTTGGCGTCGAGCTCGGCGGCGGCATCGAGATCATCAATGCGGCGATATCTTCGCGCAACGCCAGTTACGCCGCCTATCTGTACGAGCGGCTGCAGCGGCGCGGCTTTCTGCAGCGCGACTGCCAGCGTCTGGTGAATACCGACCGCAATCATTTCGCCGCCTGCATGGTCGCGCTGGGCGACGCCGACGCGATGGTCACCGGCGTCACCCGCAATTTCTCCGTCGCGCTCGAGGATGTGCGGCGCTGCATCGACCCTAAGCCCGGCCACCGCGTGATGGGCATCTCGCTCGTGCTCGCGCGCGGCCGCACCGTGCTGGTAGCCGATACGGCGGTGACCGAAATGCCCGACGCCGCAGGATATCGCCGAAATCGCCATCGAAGCGGCGCGCGTCGCTCGCTCGCTCGGCTACGAGCCGCGCCTTGCTTTGCTGGCGTTTTCGACGTTCGGCCATCCGTCCGGCGAACGTTCGGAGCGCGTACAGGAAGCCGTGCGGCTGCTCGATGGGCGGCGCGTCGATTTCGAATATGACGGCGATATGGCGGCCGATGTGGCGCTGAACATGGAGCTGCGCGAAGCCTATCCGTTCTGCCGGCTGTCGGGGCCCGCCAATGTGCTGATCATGCCGGCGTTCCACTCGGCATCGATCTCGACCAAGATGCTGATGGAGCTCGGCGGCGCCACTGTGATCGGCCCGATGCTGGTCGGGCTCGACCGCTCGGTGCAGATCGTCCCGCTGGCCGCCAACGACGCTCAGCTCGTCAACATGGCGGCGCTCGCCGCCTTCAATGTCGGCGGCTGAGTATGCAAAGACGCAAGCTCGGGCCATCGGACCTCGAAGTCTCGCTGGTCGGCCTCGGCACCAACAATTTCGGCGGCCGCATCGATCTGGCGGCGTCGCGCCGCGTGGTGGGCAAAGCGCTCGATCTCGGCATGACGCTGATCGACACCGCCGATACCTATGGCAACAAAGGCGGTTCCGAAGAATTGCTGGGCCAGATCCTCGGGCCGCGGCGCAAAGACATCGTGCTGGCGACCAAGTTCGGCATGCCGATGGATGACGCCGGCAAGTTCAAGGGCGCGTCGCGGCGCTACATCATGCAGGCGGCCGAAGCGAGCCTGCGGCGGCTCAAGACCGACTGGATCGATCTCTATCAGTTGCATCGGCCCGATCCGCAGACGCCGATCGAGGAAACGCTGCGGGCGCTCGACGACCTGGTAAAGGCCGGAAAGGTCCGTGCCATCGGCTGCTCCAATCTGTCGGCGGCACAGCTCGATGAGGCGCAGGCGGTGGCACGGCAGCATGGTCTCACAGCTTTTGTGTCTTGCCAGGACGAATACAGCCTGCTCAGACGCGATCTGGAAAAAGACCGCCTCGCCGTCATGCAGCAAGCACGGCTTGGGTCTGTTGCCGTTACTTTCCGCTCGCCCACGGCTTGTTGACCGGCAAATACAAGCGCGATGCGCCGTTGCCGGCCGGGTCGCGGCTCGCCGAAGAATGCGAACTTTGCCGAGCGTGTCCTCAGCGATCGCAACTGGCGCATCGTCGAGGCGCTTGGCGCTTTTGCCAGCCAGCGCGGCCACACGCTGCTTGAACTCGCGATGAGCTGGTTGGCGAGCCAGCCGACGATCGCCAGCATCATCGCCGGCGCCACCAAGCCCGAGCAGGTCGAGCAGAACGTCGCGCGCCGTCGGCTGGGCGCTGTCGCCGGCCGACCTGGCCGAGATCGATCGCATAACGCTTTGACAGCACAACGTAAATTTGAGGACGCCGATTCACGAGAGCTGAAACCTCTGCTGGGCTAACGTGCCGGCCATGATGCACGCGACGCATCACCCATTCGCGCTCGAGATCCGCGGTCTGGTCAAGAGCTTCGACCGCCCCGCGGTCGACGGGCTCGATCTCACGGTACGGGCCGGCGAGTTCTATGCGCTGCTCGGCCCGAACGGCGCCGGCAAGACCACGACGCTGCGCATGATCGCCGGCCTGCTGCAGCCCGGATGCCGGCACGATCCGTGTCGCCGGCATCGATGCGCTCGCCGATCCGGTCGCGGCCAAGCAGATCATCGCCTGGATTTCCGACGAGCCGATGATCTACGACAAGCTGACGCCGCTGCGAATATCTCGAATTCGTCGCCGGGCTCTGGGGCATCGACGCCGGCGCTCGCCGAGGCGCGCGCGCGCGAACTGATCGGACTGGCTCGGCCTTGCGCCGCATGCGCACGAGCGCTGCGAGGGATTCTCCAAGGGCATGCGGCAGAAGGTGGCGCTCGCCGGCGCGCTGGTGCACGATCCGCGGCTCATCATTCTCGACGAGCCGCTGACCGGGCTCGACGCCGGCTCGGCGCGCCAGGTCAAGAACGTGCTGCGCGAGCGCGTCGCCGCCGGCGGCACCGTCATCATGACCACGCACATTCTCGAAGTCGCCGAACGCATGGCCGACCGCATCGGCGTCATCGCCCACGGCAGGCTCATCGCCGAAGGCACGCTCGACGAGTTGCGGCGGCAGGCCGGCAAGTGCCGGCGGCCGAGCGCCAGCCTCGAAGACACGTTCCTCGCGCTGGTGGCCGAGCAGGCCGAAGCGGCGTGACGACCGATGCCATGCCCGGCACCGCCGTCTGGTTTGCGCGCGCACGAATTGCGGCTCGCCTGGCGCGACTGGCTCGCGATGATGACCGCGGGCCGGCGCGAGCGGCTGCGCCGCGTCGTCATCGCGCTCGCGGTCTTCGTCGTGTTCATGCACCTCGTCGCCTACTGGATGGTCGGCCGCTACGCCGATGCCGCGGCCGGACAAGCCGACGCTGGTCGCCATCACCGGCAAGCGTGCTGCTGTCGTGGCTCGCTGATGCTGTCGCAGGCGATGGAATCGGTGACGCGCGCCTTCTACGCGCGCTCCGATCTCGATCTCATCCTCGCGTCGCCGGTCGCCGCGCAGCAAGCTGTTCGCGGTGCGCATCGCCACGGTCGCGCTGGCGATGGCGATGATGGCGCTGCCGCTCGCGGCGCCGTTCATCGATGTGCTGGTCGTGCGCGGCGGCTTGCGCTGGCTCGGCGCCTACGGGCTGATCGTCGCCATGGGCGCGGCCGCGGCGGCGCTGGCGGTCGGCGCTGACGGTCGCGCTGTTCCGCATCATCGGCCCGAAGCGCACGCGCTTCGTGGCGCAGGTCGTCGCCGCCGTGATCGGCGCCGCCTTCGTCATCGGCCTGCAGGTCGCGGCGATCCTGTCCTATCGGCACGCTGTCGCGCGCTAGCGGTGCTGCAATCCGACACCGTGCTGGCGCACGCGCCCGACCTCGGCAGCGTCGTGTGGTGGCCGGCGCGCGCCGCGCTCGGCGATGGCGTCGCGCTGTGCGCCGTGCTGCGTCGCGAGCTTCGCGCTGCTCGCGCGTCGCCATCGCGCTGGTCGCGCCGCGCTTCGGCGACTATGCCATCGCCGCGGCGCGGCGTCTCCGGCAGTCCGGCGTCAGCCGCGTCGCGACGCAGCCGGCTTCCGCAAGCGCCTCGCCGCGGCAGGCGCTGCGCCGCAAGGAATGGATGCTGCTGCGGCGCGATCCCTGGCTGGTGTCGCAGACGCTGATGCAGATGCTCTATCTGCTGCCGCCGGCGCTGCTGCTGTGGCGCAGCTTCGGCACCGGCGGCGACGGCGCTATGCGCTGCTGGTGCCGGTGCTGGTCATGGCGGCCGGGCAGCTTGCCGGCGGCCTCGCCTGGCTCGCGATCTCCGGCGAGGACGCGCCCGATCTCGTCGCCACCGCGCCGGTGCCGGCACGCTTCGTCGTGCGCGCCAAGATCGAGGCGGTGCTCGGCGCCATCGCCTCATCTTCGCGCCGCTCGTCGCGGCGCTGGCCATCGCCTCGCCGTGGCACGCGCTGGTCACGGCTGCCGGCATCGTCATCGCCGCCGCGGCGGCGACCGCGATCCAGCTCTGGTTCCGCAGCCAGGCCAAGCGCAGCCAGTTCCGCCGCCGTCAGATCTCGTCGCGGATCGCGACCTTCGCCGAGGCCTTCTCGTCGATCGGCTGGGCCGCCACCGCGGCGGTCGCCGCCGCCAGCCTGTGGCTCGCGATCGCGCCGGCCGTGATGGCGCTGCTGGTGGTCGCCGGCGCCTGGTTCATGAGCCCGCGCACGCGCGACGCGCCATGAGTGTCATGCCGCAGCGGCATGACCGCGCGACCGTCTCGACGCGGCGAACCCTCCTGTGATTTAACGGCTTTCCGGCAGTGCCCGTGCGACGGGAGCGTCATGCCGGCGGAGCCGGGAATGAAGCAACAGCCGAACTGGGTCTGGCCGAACGGCAAGCGCATCGCCGTCGTCTTCAATGTCTGCCTCGAAGCCTGGTCGGACGGCAAGGCGCCGGGCATCAGCCCGATGGGCAATCCGCTGCCGGCCGGCGTGCTCGACACCATGGCGATCTCCTGGGCCGCCTACGGCGTCGAGGTCGGCATCCATCGGCTGATGGACGGCTTCGCGCGTCACGGCGCCAAGGCCAGCGTGATGGTCAACGCCATCATCGCCGAGCGCGCGCCGGCACCGTCAAAGCCATCGCCGATCGCGGCCACGAAGTGCTGTCGCACTCCTACGCCATGGACGTGATCCCGGCGCTGCTGTCCGACGAAGACGAACGCAAGAACATCGCGCGCTGCACCAGCTGCTCGCGGAAAGGCGTCGGGCAAGCCGGTGCGTCGGCTGGCTGTCGCCGCGCGGCACCTCGCGAACCGACGACGCCGGCGCTGCTCGCCGACGCCGGCTATCGCTGGTACGGCGATGTCTTCGACACCGACCTGCCCTACGTGAAAACAGCCGGCAACAGCAGGATCGTCGCGATCCCGCTGGCCTACCGACGTCAACGACATGGCCGTTCGATGAAATACGGCCATCCGCCGAAGCTGATGCTGGAAGCTTCAACGAGGATGATCGACGATCGCGCGCGAGCGCGCCAACGAGCTGCGCATCATCGACGTCACCAGCCACGCCCATATCTTCGGCCACCACCGCGGCGCCTATTTCTACGAGAAGATCATCGAGCGGGCGACGGCGGCGCCGGACGTCTGGGTCGGCACGCGCGCCGAAATCGCCGACCATGTGCTGAGCATGGCAACCGCCTGAAACACGACAAAGAACCGTCGGGAGAAGCATCCAGTGATTCCATTCGAAATGGCGGAGCCGACGTCGCTCAAAGAAGCGATGTCGCTGCTCGATCCGCAGGAGCCGACGATCCGCGCCGTCGCCGGCGGCACCGCGCTGATGCTGATGATGAAGGCCGGCGTGTTTCAGCCGAGCCTGCTCGTCTGCCTGCACGGATCGAGCCCGACTACGCGCGCATCACGGTCACCGGCGGCGGCGCGCTGCGCATCGGCGCCATGGCGACGCTTGAGCGAAGTCGAGCACGACGCGAACGTCGCCGCGCGCTTGCCGGTGCTCAAGCGCGCCATGCGCACGCTGTCGAATCGTGCGCGTGCGCAACGTCGCGCGCGTCGGCGGCGCGCTGGCGCATGGCGATCCGCACATGGACTTGCCGCCGGTGCTCACCGCGCTCGGCGCCACGCGTCGCGATCAGCGGTCCGAACGGCGATCGCGACATTGCCGCTCGAAGAGCTTTATGCCGGCTATTACGAGACCGTTCTGGAAAAGAACGAGCTGATCACCGCCGTGACGGTGCCGGCGCTCAACGGACGCAAGGCCGCCTACATGAAAGTCACGTCGCGCTCCGCCGACGACTGGCCGGCGCTCGGCGTCGCGGTCTCGTTCGCGCTCAAGGACGGCGCGATCCGCGATCCGGTCGTCGTGGTCAGCGCCGCGACCGAAAAGGTCACCCGCATGGCAGCGCGCCGAGCAGGCGCTTGCAAGGCGCGGCGCCCGACGATGCGGTGCTGACGCGCGCCGGCGATGCCGCGGCCGACGAAGCTTCGATCCTCGCCGACGCGCACGGCTCCGCCGCCTACAAGCGCGAGCTGCTGCGGGTCTATCTGCGCCGCGCCGTGCGGCAGGCGCTGGACGACAAGCGCGCGGTAGGTGCGCGGATGGATCAAGTCGGCCGAGCCATTCCGCGTCTCGAAGTCCGCGCCAAGGTCACCGGCCGCGCCGAATACGTCCATAATCTGCGCCTGCCCGGCATGCTTTACGGCAAAGTGTTCCGCGCGCACGGTGCCGCACGGCCGCATCCGCCGCATCGATACCGAGGCGGCGCGCGCGCTCGCCGGCGTCCATCGCGTCGTCACCGGCGAAGACATCCGCAAGCTCATCCCCGAGCCCTATTACGGCCCGGCCTTCCACGATCAGCCGATCCTCGCGCTCGACAAGGTGCGGCACGTCGGCGAGCCGGTCGCGGTCGTGCTGGCGAACGACCCGCACGTCGCCGAGCAGGCGGTGCAGCTGATCGAGGCCGAATACGAGGAGCTGCCGGCGGTCTACGACGAGGTCGAGGCGATGCAGCCGGACATCGTCGTTCACGACGTGCTCAAGCCGGCCGGCACCTTCGCCGATCTCAAGCATCTCAAGGGCAAGACCGGCACCAACGTCGCGCTCGATTATCATCTGCGGCGCGGCGACGTCGATGGCGCCTTGGCGCGGCGCCGACCGTGTGTTCGAGCACACCTTCAAGACTCAGCAGTGCCTGCATATGCCGTTCGAGCCGTTCGTCGTCGGTCGCCGAGCCCGGCGACGGCACGCTGACGATCCACACGCTCGAACCAGACGCCGTCCTTCGTGCGCATCGAGATCGCGCGGCTGCTCGGCTGGCCGGAAAACCGCGTGCGGGTGAAGGTGCCGTATCTCGGCGGCGGCTTCGGCGCCAAGGTCTACGTCAAGCTCGAAGCGCTGGTCGCGGCGCTGGCGCTCATCGTCCGCCGGCCGGTCAAGATCGCGCTGACCATGGAAGAGCAGTTCTACATGATCACCAAGCACGCGACGACGTTCCGCATCAAGAGCGGCGTCGACAAGGACGGCCGCGTCGTCGCGCGCGCCTGCGAGGTGTTCTGGAACGGCGGCGCCTATGCCGACATCGGCCCGCGCGTGACGCAGAAGTCCGGCTTCACCGCGGCCGGGCCCTTACGACATCGAGAACGTCAGCATCGATTCCTACGCGCTCTACACCAACCGCACGCCGGCCGGCGCGCTGCGCGGCTTCGGCATTCCGCAACTGGTCTGGGCCTATGAGAGCCACACCGACCTGATCGCGCGCGAGCTCGGCATCGATCCGGTCGAGTTCCGCCGCAAGAACATCCTGCGCGAGGGCCGCCCGCAGGCGAGCGGCACCGCCATGAAGGACGCCGCGCATCGCCGAGGTGCTCGATGCGATCGCCGCGCGCATGAACTGGAGCGCGCCGTTCGATCGCGGCAGCGGCACGATCCGCCGCGGCCGCGGCATCGCCATCGGCTTCAAGGCCTCGATCTCGCCGACCACCTCGGTCGCGATCGTCAATGTCTCCGCCGACGGCAGCGCCACGCTCTACACCAGCACCGTCGACATGGGCCAGGGCTCCGACACCGCGTTCGCGCAGATCGTCGCCGAAGTGCTCGACATCGAGGCCGAGAGCGTCCGCGTCGTCCATCCCGACACCGACGTGACGCCCTACGACATGGGCACGCTCGGCTCGCGCTCGACTTTCCACATGGGCAATGCGGTGCGGCTCGCCGCCGAGGACGCGCGCGACAAGATTGCGCGCGCTCGCCGCCGAGGCCGGCCTGCCCGAAGGCACCAATTATCCGCCGGCGGAGATCTTCAAGAAGCGCTACGGCATGCAGGCCGGCAACGTCATCGGCATCGGCAGCTTCGTGCCGACCTACAAGTCGCCCGATCGCGCAGACCGGCCTGTCCGACAACGTCACGCCGTTCTGGATGGTCGGCGGCGCCGGCGTCGAAGTCGAAGTCGACACCGAGACCGGCCAGGTCCGCATCACCAAGCTCGTCAACGCCGCCGATTGCGGCCGGCCGATCAATCCCGGCGTCGCGCGCACGCAGCTGTCCGGCGCCGCGATCATGCAGCTCGGCTTCACGCTGTCCGAGAACATGAATCTCGACGGCGGCCAGGTCACCAACGCGTCGCTCGCCGATTACAAGATTCCCGGCATCCGCGACATTCCGCCGATGGAGAACGAGCTGGTCGAAGCCGAGCAGCATCGCGGCCCGTTCGGCGCCAAGGGGCTCGGCGAAATCCGGCACCTTCGGCGTGTCGCCGGCGATCGCCAACGCCATCCACGACGCCGTCGGCGTGCGCATCACCGAACTGCCGATCACCGCCGAAGCGGTGCTGCGCGCGTTGCGCGCAGCAAGCAAGGCCGCCCACTCGAGGACGAATGATGACGACGATGCGCACCATCAACTTCACGCTCAACGGCCAAGCGGTCTCAGCCGCGATCGAGCCGCATCGCAATCTCGTCGAGCTGCTGCAGCGCTTCGATCTGTTCGGCGCGCGCGAAAGCTGCGGCCAGGGCCTGTGCGGCTGCTGCACCGTGCTGGTCGACGACAAGGTCGGTGTCCGGCTGCCTTTATTTCGCGGTCTGGGTCGACGGCAAGAGCGTCACGACCGTCGAAGCATCTCGATGCCGACGGCGCGCTCTCGACCGGTGCAGCAGGCCTTCATCGAGTGCGGCGCGTTCCAGTGCGGCTTCTGCACGCCCGGCTTCATCCTGATGACGCAGCAATTGCTGAAGCAGCATCCCGATCCGAGCGACGACGACATCCGGCATTATCTCGCCGGCAATCTCTGCCGCTGCGCCGCCTATCCGGAGATCATCGAGGCGGTGAAGCTCGCGGCGAAAGGGCGCGCCCCTTAGAGTTGCTCAGACTTTCCGGGATCAGGCTTTCGGGGGCATGGGCGGAATTTGCTTGTGCCGCGCATTGCGCGCCTGAACGAGCGGCGCTACGCGCGTTTTGAGGACATCCAAGATAGCCAGCTTTTCCGCGAAGCTGAGGCCCGCACGCTGCCGCCGCCCGGACGCTTTCCGGGCCAATATGTCTGAAATATCTGGATATTGATAATTCCGATCCATCGTGCGCTGAAACTAGATCGACTCAAGGGGATTTTCAACGGCGGCTCTCGCGCAAAAGCTCAACCATTCGCCCGTCAATTTGTGCCTCTCCAGGACCGCCTTTAGCGCGATCAGGTCCACGGCTCCCTGCTCCAAAAATGCCTGAACGCGCGCTAAATCCTTCAGCCGCCCGACCTTTACCGCTATGGCGACGACATGCTCCGCCCTCAGGCTTCGAGCCCTCAGGCGCGGCTCGGACGTCAAGTCGACGTCAAGCTCTACTGCTTGCTCCAACGCTTCCTCGTCAAGCGCCGATGCGACCGGAAGGAATTGAACGGGCCATCCGTCAATCATAAACCCAACGTCGGAGCGCTCGGTGTATCCCATATCGTTCAAGGCTTTTTCGATCGGGGTCAGCAGAATTAGCCCCGACCGACGTGTTTCGAAATGCGCAACAGATATCAGGATGTCCAGGTCTTCTGTGAGAGTCGGTTGAATATAGTTTAGCGCCGCCACTGCGCCGGCGATTGCGTAGCGTTGAATGGCGCCCTGTTCCGCGAGCTTGGTGACGACCTCAATTGTGTTTCGCAATGCCATGCGGCAATCCTCAAAAATCGGCGACGGCATTCAAGCGGCGCGCCACGTTACGCTTCAGAAAGCGTTCAACGCCGCGATAAATCGCTGCTTGATGGCATGGCCGTCGCGGAGCGGCAGCACGCGCGGCACGTCCTCCTCGCTGATGCGGGCGCTGACCAGGATCGGGCCTTCGCCGTCATGCAGCAGCGTGCGCACCTCGGCAGCCTCCTCGATGCGCGACACCGCGCGGGCTTGCTTGAAGCGGCAGGCCAGCGCCATGGCGACGAGATCGATGCCGGATCGCGTGTGGCTCGGCTGCATGCCGGTCTCGCCGTAATGGGCGTTGTCGAGCACGACGATGACGAGATTGTTCGGCTGCTTGACGCCGATGGTGGCGAGGCTGCCCATGCCCATCAGCATGTCGCCGTCGCCGGTGATGCACGGCGACGCGGCGGTCCGGCCGCGCCAGCGCCAGCCCGAGGCCGATCATCGCGGTGCCGCCCATCGCGCCCCAGAGATAGAAATTGAGCGGATGATCGCCGGCCGCGGCGACGTCGTAGGTCGCCGAGCCAAGCCCGCTGACGACCAGCAGATCGCCGCGGTCGATCAGCAAGCTGCCGCACGAAGTCGCGCCGGTCGAGCATCATCGGGTCCATTGCTTGCGGCCGATCAGCCGCTGCGACAAGCAGGATCGCGACCTGGAGATTGCCGTCGAACGCCATGTCGCAGCCGGCGCCGACGATCTCGTCGACCGCATCGGCGTCTCGATCGCGGTAGGTGAGAAAGCCGGCGAGCCGCAGCACGTCCTCGGTGATCGCGCCCATCGGCACCTGCCACGGATTGAACTCGCCGAACTCGCCGCGCATGGTCACCAGCACCACGCAGCCGAAGCCGCAATTGCGCAGCAGCGAAAACATGTTGATGCAATTGCCGACGCCGCTCGACTGCATCAGCAGCGCCGCGCGCTGGCCGCCGAGCGCGGCGCCGGCGACGAGGCCGACGCCTTCCTCCTCGGTCGTCAGCACCACGTCGGCGATGTCCGGATCGTCCTGGCACAGCGCGATCAGCCGGCTATGGCCGGCATCCGGCACATAGCCGACCTGGCGGATGCCGACGCGGCGGAAATGGCGTAGATCGCGTCCGGCCAGGATGTTTCGATATTGGTCGGCGTGTGCAACGGATCGTCTCCCGGTTGCGTCATGCGCGGGCGTAGGGCTTTGCAAATATCGCACCGCTTATTAAGGTGCGCCATCCCCCATCCAAGACCAAGCAATGGAGACGGCCCATGGCCACCAGACTTCGCCACATCGCCATCATCGTCCCCGACCCCGAGAAGGCGGCGAAATTCTTCGAGCAGGCCTTCGGCATGACGCGCGCCGGCACCGCGCGCCGCGGCATCTACATGTCGGACGGCGTGATGAACGTCGCGCTGCTCAAGACCGAGGGCAACGAGAAGCCCGGCCTCTATCATTTCGGCATGTGGGTCGACGATCTCGACGAGGCCGAGAAGAAGGTCACGGACGCCGGCGGCACCTATCTCGCCGGCCGGCCGACCTCGCCCAATTCGTTCTACGAGGCCAAATATCGCGACCCGGACGGCGTGGTGTTCGACCTGACCCATCACGGCTGGGCCGGCGCCGCCAAGGAAGTCGTGGCGAAGGCGTAAGCGTCGCGTCACGCGATCTCGCTCATGCCGAGCATGAGCCTGGTAGCTCGGCATGCGGATGACGATGCCAGCTATCCAGATCGCATCGTCGTCATCGGCGCCGGGCCGGTCGGGCTCGTGCCTGTCGCTGGCGCTGGCGCAGGCCGACCTGAAAGTCTGCCTCGTCGAGGCGCTCGGCGACGACAATTTCCTCGACCAGGTGCCGCGCGCCGGCACCAACCATCCGGCCACGCTCGAAATGTTCGACCGCATCGGGCTCTACCAGAAGCTCGAGCCGCGCGGCATCGTCGCGCCGGTGTTTCATTACTGGGACCGGCACGAAGGCAAGCTGATCGCCGCCTTCGATCATGCCCATCTGAAGGACGACACGCGCTTTCCCTATGTGCTGCAATGCGAGCGCATCAAGATCGTCGAGGAGGCGCTGACGATGGCCAAGGCGCATCCCAACATCGAGCTGCGGCTGGCGACCGAATTCATCGGCTTCGAGCAGGACGCCGACGGCGTCACCGCGCGCGTGTCAATGCCGCCGGCGAGGAGCGAGACCATCGCGGGCCGCTATCATCGTCAGCGGCGAAGGCGCGCGCAGCATCGTGCGCAAGGACCTCGGCATCGAGTTCGAGGGCTTCACCTATGCCGACCGCACGCTCAACATCGAAGTGGCCTACGATTTCCGCCAGCACGGCTATGCCGAGCGCAACTACATTTCCGATCCGGCGGAATGGTCGAACCTGTTCCACTGGAAAGGGCCGCCGGACCGCTGGCGCGTGCACTTCCCGACCGATCCGAAAGCCGACGAGGCGGCGCTGATGCGGCCGGAGGCGCTGCAGGCGCGGCTGCAAGGCTTTCTGCCGACCGGCAAGCCGTTCGATATCGTCGGCAGCAATCTCTATGTCGTGCATCAGCGCGTCGCGGAGAAATTCCGCGTCGGCCGCGCCATCCTGGCCGGCGATGCCGCGCACGTGAACAGCCCGATCGGCGCCATGGGCATGAACAGCGGCATCCACGACGCCATCAATCTCGCCGACAAGCTCATCGCCATTGCGCGCGGCGAAGCCGACGACGGCGTGCTCGACCGCTACGAGCGGCAGCGCCGCCACGTCGCCATCAAGCACACCCAGGCGCAGACCATCCGCAACAAGCGGCTGCTGGCCGAGCAGGACCCGGCGGTGCGCCGGCGCAATCACGACGAGCTGCGCCGCACGGCCGAAGATCCGGCGCTGGCGCGCAAGTTTCTGCTGCGCACGGCGTTGTTCGAAAGCCTGCGGGAAGCCGAGGCGATTGCCTGATGCAATGGGAGAGTGCGATGAGTCGCCTGATCGCTGTTGCTTGTTGGCGACGGCGATTGCCGCCGGTACGGCGCTCGCACAGCCCGCGTCGAACGGCAAGGATTGGCCGGATCGGCCGATCCATTTCATCGTGCCGTTCCCGGCCGGCAGCAGCTCCGACATCGTCGCGCGCATCGTGGCGCAGAACTCGGCGAGCGGCTCGGCCAGCCGGTCGTGGTCGAAAATCGCCCCGGCGCCAGCGGCAATCTCGGCAGCGAATTCGGTCGCGCACGCCGCTGCCGGACGGCTACACGCTCGGGCTCGCCAACACGCGACGCTTCACGATTTCGCCAAGCCTCATGGCGCACGCCGACGTTCGATCCGGTCAAGGATTTTGCGCCGATCTCGATGATCGGCGCTTCGCCGTTTGTGCTGGCGAGCTATCCGGGCGTGCCGGCGCACAACGTGCAGGAGCTGATCGCGCTGGCCAAGGCCGAGCCGGGCAAGCACACCTTCGCCGAGGCCGGCCCGGCGACGCTGGCCAATCTGGCCGGCGTGCTGTTCGCCAAGATGGCCGAATATCGCAGCTCACGCCGGTGTCCTATCGCGGCACCGAGCAGGAAGTGCCTCGATCTCATTGCCGGCCGCGTCGACACCGCGTTTGTCACCATTCCGCCGACCCTGCCGCTGATCCGCAGAGGCAAGGTGCGCGCCTGGCGGTCACCGGCGCCAAGCGCAGCCCGGCGCTGCCGGACGTGCCGACCATCGCCGAAGCCGGCCTGCCCGGCTACGAAGCCGTGCTGTGGCAGGCGATCTATGCGCCGGCCGGGACGCCGGCGCGATCGTGAGCCGGCTCAATGCCGAGGCGAATGCGATCCTGCACGACGCGCGACGCGTTGATGCGCTCGGCCAAGCTCGGCGTCGAGGCCGAGCCGAGCACGCCGCAGCAGCTCGCCGACCGCATCGCCACCGACCTCAAGAAATGGCACGACGTCATCGTCAGCCGCCGGCATCAAGCCGCAATAGCCGGCCGCATCGCCGCTTGACGCTCGCCGGCGGCCGGGAGGATGCTGGTCGTCAATATCGTGTCACAGCCAACTTGGTGCCACACCAATCTGGCGCCACCGCAAGGGAGATTGCCATGGCTGCACGGCTTCGTCACATCGCCCTGTCGGTTCCCGATCCGGAAAAGGCCGCAAATTTCTTCGAGGAAGCGTTCGGCATGAAGCGCGTCGGCAAAGCCGGCATCGGCTGCTACGTGTCGGACGGCACCATCAACGTCGCGCTGCTGAAATACGACGACGACGTTCCGGGCTTCCACAAGGGCTACCACGGCCTCGTGCATTTCGGCATGTGGGTCGACAATCTCGAAGAAGCGCCAAGAAAGCGACCGACGCCGGCGCGACCTATTTCGGCGGCGGCCCGACAGGACAATCCGAACGCCTTCTACGAGGTCAAATACAAGAACCCGGACGGCATCATTTTCGATCTGACGCACAACGGCTGGCGCGGCGCGGTCAAGGAAGTCGTCCCGGCCGAAGCCGAGAAGGTGCCGGCGGAATAGCCAAAACCTTCCGCTCATTCTCGCGCAAGCGGGAATCCAGACGGAGCGCGCGTTCGCTGCGGCAAGTCCGCTGGGTCCCCGCTTTCGGAGATCAGCGCCTCGCCACAAAGAAGCGTCACCGCCGCCACGGCAGCGCTGACGCGCGTCTCGACAAAAAACCACGCGCCTTCGCCGAGCTCGGCCGGAAACGCCGCGAGCAATGCCATCCTCGAAGGCGCGCCATTCGAGGTCGGCGCGCTCTGACGGCCGCTTCGGCGGCAGCGAGCGATTGCACCTGCAGCGCATAGCCGACGATGTACGGCAGCGGGTGATCGCGACCTCCGGCAATCTCACCGCTCGCCCGTCGTGGCTGACACGAGATAGATGCCGCCGCGGTCGAGGCGGATGCAGCGCGCCGCCCGGATGTCGGTGTCGGCCGTGCGGCCGGTAAAACGCGCGAAGCGCTGTGCCGCCTCCTCGACGTCGGCGACGGCGATGACGACATCGATGAGGCCGATAGCGCTGTTGGGATGCGACAGCCAGCGCGGCTGCCATACCGCCTGTTCGGTATGGTGGGTCAGCATCTGGATGCGGCCTTCCGGCATCACGCCGGGCTCGACACGCGCGATGGTGAAGGCCGCCGTTGCAGCGCCGGCTTCGGTCTCGACCGGCCGCTCCATGTGGACCAGATCGGCGGACGCGAAAGGCCGCGGCGGCGAGCCGCTCGCGGCGCCTTCTGCGCATCCGCGACCGCGAAGGCGGCGAGATGCAGCCCCCGGATAGCGCTCCAGCGCCGCGTCGAACTCGCGGCCGATGGCGTATCGGCGGTCTTGAACAGGACTTCGATATAGCCGCGCGGCAACATCGCCGGTGACGTTGCCGGTGCCGGTCGGACGCGTACCGCCGGCGGGATCCGGATTGACCTGGATCGATATCGGCGTCGGCGCAAAGCCGGCGCGCGCCAAGGCGCGGCTCGCAGCCTCCGGCTCGCGCACGAAATGGCCGACATGATCGAGAAAAATTTCATCGCCGACCGGAAGCTGGCGGTCGATTTCATCTGGTGGAAATGGTGGCACCCTGAATGGCCTCGACGCTGCGACATGCGCTCCATTGCATTCACACAGTCCACCATGTGTAGTATCGGCGTCTAGTGGCCAAGGTCCTCGAATGACTGACGTCGTGAAGCGCCGTGACCTGCTCCAGCTCGGCCTTGGCGGCCTTGCGGCGGCGGCGCTGCCGCGGTCTGCGGCGGCCGAGATCGAGGGGACGGTCAGGTTGATCGTTCCGTTCTCGCCCGGCGGCGCGACCGATGTGGTCGGGCGCATGTGGGCTGATCGGATGCGGTCCGTGCTCGGCACCGTCGTCGTGGAGAATCGCGGCGGCGGCGGCGGCGTGATCGGCGCGGCGGAAGTCGCCCGCTCGCGGCCCGATGGCCATACCTTCCTGCTCGGTAATACCAGCACGCAGGTCATCCTGCCGGTCGTGATGTCGCCGCCGCCCTATGATCTCGCTCAAGGATTTTTTTTCACTCTATATCCTTTGCATGGCGCCCAATTCGATCGCGGTGCACGAGTCTGTGCCGGTGCATACGCTCCAGGAACTGATCGCCTACGCGAAGGCCAATCCGGGCAAGCTGTCCTACGGTTCGGCTGGCGCCGGCACCATCACCAATCTCACCGGCGAACTATTCAAGCAGCTCATCGGCGCGCCCGATATCGTGCACATCCCCTATAAGGGCTCGGCGCCGGGCGTCACCGACCTTGCCAGCGGCCATATTCCGATGATGACGCCGAACATCGGCGGCCCGCTGTTGGCCTTTCACCGCGCCGGCAAAATCCGCATTCTTGCGATCACTTGGACCAAGCGCATCAAGGCGGCGCCCGATATTCCGACCGCAATCGAAGCCGGGTTGCCCGGAATGGTGGCGGCGAATCTCAATGGCGTATTTGCGCCTGCCGGATTGCCGGCGGCGCTCGCAGGCGACTATCGCGACCGCCACGCGCGCGGCGATGCAGGACAAGACCTTCATCAAGCCGATGATCAATTCGGGCTTTGAGCCGTTGCTTGATTCCGGTCCCGAGGAGGCGACCCAATGGTGCGCGAGGAAATTGCGCGCTGGACGCCGGTGATCAAATCGATCGGCCTTCCGCATGGACTGATCGCTCTAAAACTTTCGATTAACTCAGGGCGCTATTTCGCAGCATGTTTTCCGAAAGCCGGCTTGCGCTTTTCGGGACCAGACAGAGCCGCCGTCACTCCGACCTGCAATGCCCGCCGCCTCGACGACTTTCCCCAACGCGTGACTCGGACTGGAGAAAGCGCTGGAGGTCCTCTGGCGAGCCCTTCCGACGGCATTCATGCCGAGGTCCTTCAGGCGGTCGCGCACATCATCCATGGCCACGATTGCATTCAGTTGTTTGTTGAGCTTGGCGAGGATGTCCGTTGGCGTTTGCGCCGGCGCTATCACCCCCTGCCAAGCGGCCGCGTCATAACCGGGCACGCCGACTTCGGCCAGCGGCGGAACGTCGGGCAGTGCCGCAAAACGTTGTTTGGTCGTCACCGCAAGCGCCCGCAGCTTACCGGCCTTGATCAGCGGCAACGCCGGGCCGAGATCGCTGAACATGACCTGGATATAACCGCCGAGCAGATCGTTGAGTGCCGGCGCCGTACCCCGATAGGGAACGTGAGTCATCTTGATGCCGGTCATGCTGTCGAACAGCTCGGCGGCCAGATGATGGAAGGCGCCGATGCCGCCGGAACCAAAGCTCAGTGGCCGCTTCTTGGCGAGGGCGATGAGATCTTCGACGCTGTTCACCGGCAGCGATGGATTGACGACCAGCACGAAAGGCACCGAGGCGACCAGAGCAACCAGCGCCAAATCCTTGGCCGGATCGTAAGGCAGCTTCCTGTACAAAGTCGCGTCGATCGCGAGCGAAGAGACCGTCATCATGATCGTGTAGCCATCCGGTATCGATTTGGCGACAAAGTTGGTGGCAATCACGGTACCGGCGCCCGGGCGATTCTCGACCACAAACGGCTTGCCGAGCCGCTGTTCAAGCTTTTGACCGAGCAGGCGCGCGAGAATGTCGGTGCCGCCGGCGGGCGCGAACGGCACGATGAAGGTCACCGGACGGTTCGGATAATCTCCCATCCTGCGCGAAACGCCGCGGACACGGCGACCGCGGGCAGCGCAATCCCGAGCAACGTGCGACGCGACAGCGTGAACATCGACGTTTCCTCCGTGCTTCCGCGCGGTCATGCTTCTCAGCTTAACGCACGATCCTGGATTTGACGGAAGCTTCCAACTCCAGCTGCGGCGCCCGGCCAGCGGCACGTCGCCGCGGCAGCGGGAGCGGGCGGCCAATTCACTCTGTCGGGCAATACCCATGACCCCGAGCGCCCAGTCTCCGACCGCACATCCGGCATCCCGTCTACCCAGCATCTGTTTGATTGCCTTGAGGTTTTGACCCGACTTCGAGAGAGCTGCCGCGGAATTTCGAACGCCGCTTTTCTTGACAGGGAGTTATGGCCCGGTCATAAGGAGCCGCGGGCGCCTTCATGGGCGCCCGTAACCATTATCAGAATCGACTGCAAGAAGCCGGTCCGGATACAGAAATCCGAGCATCGGAATCGGACACGAGGATAAAAAGATGTTCGCGGTCTTCAAAACGGGCGGCAAGCAATATCGGGTCGCCGCCGAAGACAAGATTCAGATCGCCAAGATCAAAGGCGAACCGGGCGAGATCGTCGAGTTCGGCGAGGTCCTTCTCGTTGGCGGCGACAACGTTTTGCCGGGTTCGCCGACCGTCGAAGGCGCGTCGGTCGCTGCCGAGGTGCTCGACCACGGCCGCGGGCCGAAGATCATCTCTTTCAAGAAACGGCGGCGGAAAAACTCCCGCCGTAAGCGCGGCCACCGACAGGAATTTACTCTGGTCCGCATTACGGAAATCCTGACCGAGGGCCGCAAGGCGAACAAGACCGCGCCGCCGCGGCCGCAGCGCGAGAAGAAGCCCGCGCCGGCGGAAACCGGCGAAGCCGGGGACGAGGCGGCCGCGGAGAAAAAGACCAAGCGCGCGACGAAGTCGAAGAAATCCAAGAAACCGGCTCGTCCGGCGGCGAAGGCTCGCAAGAAGCCGCCCGCGGCCAAGAAAAAACCGCAGCCGCGTGGCAAAAAGTGAGATGATTTCGTCACGAAGACGGGTTATCTAGATCATAGAGTTCAGGACGAAGAAGTATGGCTCATAAAAAAGCAGGCGGATCCTCGCGCAACGGCCGTGATTCCGGCGGTCAGCGGCTGGGGCTCAAGAAGTTCGGCGGCGAGCAGGTCATCGCCGGCAACATTATCGCGCGCCAGCGGGGCACCAAATGGCATCCCGGCCGTAATGTCGGCCTTGGCCGCGACCACACGCTGTTTGCCTTGATCAACGGCAAGCTTGAGTTCCGTACCAAAGCCAAGGGCCGCATCTTCGTATCGGTACTTCCGATGACGGAGGCAGCAGCCCAGTAAAACGGTGGATCATATGAGGTCCGCCGGCACCTAGTCGCCCCGGCGGGCCCCAATGGGCTCCGAAACAGGGGGAGACCGGGATGCCGGCTCCCCCTTTCGGTTATTTGCAGGAGCCCAGGCTATGACCCTGTTGGAAGAACGCCCCGCGATCGCGGCGCACGAACGCAGTATTCCCGTCCTCGAGACCGAGCGGCTGATGCTGCGCGCAGCCCGTCACGAGGACGCAAAAGCGATGGCCGCGCTCGCCAACGATCTCCGCATTGCCGCCAATACCGCGCGCATCCCGCATCCTTATGGCGTCGCCGACGCCGAGCAGTTCATCGAAACGGTGAACAGGCAGGACGGCGAGGCGACATTCGTTATCATGCTCGACGGCACCCTGATCGGCGCCTGCGGGGTCGACCCGCGCCAAGGTGTTCCCGAAATCGGCTACTGGCTCGGTGTCTCTTCTTGGGGCCACGGCTACGCCACCGAGGCGGTGCGCGCGGTGATCGACCACGCCTTCGGCGACCTCGGCCATGAGGCGCTGCAGGCCGGCGCAAGGATCAGCAATCCGGCGTCGCGCCGGTTGCTGGAAAAATGCGGTTTCCAATGGACCGGAGTCGGCCTCTACCGGATCCGCGCTATCAATTCCTCAGCGCCCGTCGACCGCTTCCGGCTCGATCGCGGGCTGTGGGCCTCGCTCAAGGCCTGGGGGCGCGTGCGGCACGTCGCGTGATTTGACTTGTAGAGGCAAATGCCTATACAAGGCCCAAATGGAGCGTTGGCCCGCACGGTTCGACTGGGACGACGGCAATCGGAAGAAATGCCAAAAACATGGCGTGTCGATCGATGAGATCGAACACGTTCTCGCCCATAGCGAGACCTATCTCGTGGCTGACGGCGCGAATTCCGAGGACGAGCCCCGCTTTATCGCCATTGGTCGAAATCCGAGCCAAAGATACATCTTCGTTGCCTTTACGCCTCGGGTAAGGAATGGCGAAACGCTCTGGCGACCAATCAGCGCGCGGTACATGCATAAGAAGGAGATCGCCCGATATGAAAAAGAAATTTCCGGTGCTCAAAACCGATGAGGAGGCTGAAGCATTTCTAGAACAAGACCTGACCGATTATTTGCATGCGGATAACCTTAAGCCCGCTAATTGGATGCGCTTCGAATTCCAGCCCAAGCAGAAGTCGCTCAACCTGCGGATTTCCGAAGAGTTGCTCGATGCAGTCCGCAAGAACGCCAAGCGCGAGGGCATTCCTTATCAGCGCTACATTCGCCAGGCACTAGAGCGCGCCGTGACGGAACGCAAACGCTGAGAGCTGAGGCAAAGCGCTGAACGGATCGATCAACGACCATGAAATTTCTCGACGAGGCCAAGATCTATATTCGCTCCGGCGACGGCGGGAACGGCTGCGTGTCGTTCCGGCGTGAGAAATTCATCGAGTATGGCGGCCCGAACGGCGGCGATGGCGGCATCGGCGGCGATGTCGTGGCGGTTGCGGTCGACGGTCTCAATACGCTCATCGATTACCGCTATCAGCAGCATTACATGGCCAAGAACGGTCGCGGCGGCATGGGCAAAGACCGTCACGGCGCCAATGGCGCCGATGCGGTGCTCAAGGTGCCGGCCGGCACGCAGATCTTCGAGGAAGACGGCGAAACGCTCATCGCCGATCTCACCGCGGTTGGCGAGCGCGCCGTGCTGGCGCGCGGCGGCAATGGCGGTTTCGGCAACGCTCGTTTCAAGACATCGACAAATCGCGCGCCGCGCCATGCCAATCCGGGCCAGTCGGGCACGGAATTGACCATCCGCTTGCGGCTCAAGCTCATTGCCGATGCGGGCATCGTCGGGCTGCCCAATGCGGGCAAATCGACGTTCCTCGCTGCCGTCAGCGCTGCCAAGCCGAAGATCGCCGATTATCCGTTCACAACGCTCCACCCTCAGCTTGGCGTGGTGGACGCCGACGGCCGCGAGTTTGTGCTCGCCGACATCCCCGGCCTGATCGAGGGCGCACACGATGGCGTTGGCCTCGGCGACCGCTTTCTTGGCCACGTCGAACGCTGCCGCGTGCTGCTGCATCTGGTCGACGGCGCCGGCGGCGACGCCGGCGAGGCCTACACGACCGTGCGGGCGGAGCTAGCGGCATACGGCAGCGGCCTTGCGGAAAAGCCGGAAATCGTGGCGCTCAGCAAGTCCGATGCGCTCAGTGCCGACGATATCAAGCAACAAGTGGCACGGCTGAAGCGTGTGGCCAAGAAAACGCCGCTTGTCTTGTCCGCCGTGAGTGGCGATGGCGTACCGGATGCGTTGCGCGCCTTGCTGACATTCATCGACAACGCGCGCCGCAGTACCGCCGAGCCAAACGCCGCAGACGCTGCTTGGCATCCCTAATCGAATGGCAGATATCTGCCCTGACGTCCCGCTTGCGTCCGATCGAGCCGCGTGAAGGAGACTGTCGTGCCTTACACATTTGTCCTGGTCCATGGCGCTTGGCATGGCGGATGGTGCTGGCGGCGCGTCGCCGACCGGTTGCGTAGCGACGGCCACGCGGTTTTCACCCCGACGCTGACCGGGCTTGGTGAGCGTTCGCACCTCCTGGGTGCAGGGATCGACGTCAAGACTCACGTCGCCGACATCGTCAACGTCATGAAGTGGGAACGTTTGAGCGACGTCGTGCTTTGCGGCCATTCCTACGGTGGCTTCGTCATCTCCGGCGTCACCGAGGAGATGGCGGCCGCGATCCGCTCGATCGTGTTCCTTGACGCTTTCGTGCCGCACGACGGCGAAGCCGTGCAGGATCTGACTGGACCTGCCGTGCGAGACAGTGTCCAGGCCACGCTGCAACGGGGCGATCTCGGCATTCCGCCGCGTCCCGCCGAAGCATTCGGCGTCAACGAGGCTGACCGCGATTGGGTGGACGGGCTCTGCGTCCCCCAACCGATCGGGTGTTTCGTCGATAAGATGGTGCTGACCGGCGCGCGCGAGCGCATCGCCCGGAAGGCCTATGTCCGCGCCAAGAGTTACGCCAATCCGGGATTTGACCGGGCCTATGCGGCGCTGAAGTCCGATCCATCGTGGCGCACTTACGAGGTGCCTGGAGGCCACGATGTGATGGTGGATAATCCCGAACGCCTTACCGAGATTCTTCTGGAAGCCGCATCTTGAAGCTGGCGAAGTCGAGCGATCCGTCCCGCGCGATGCGCGGCAGGAGGTCGGTCTCCCACGCCAAATATTCGCTCATCGCCGCCTTGGTATCGCCGGTGCGTTCATAGGGCTTGCGCCATTGATCGACGACATCATCGGCCATGCTGGCCTCCGCCGTCAGCGGATAGCCGGCCGCATGCCATGCGGCGTTGCCGCCGGCGAGCGTGCGCACCGGACCGTCGAATAGTGCGGCGGCTTCCGCTGCCGCTAAATCCGCGAGCACGCCATCGTCTGACGTGAGAACCAGCGTGCCGCGCAGTGGAATCTTTTTCAGCGCGAGATCAAGGCGCGTGCGGATCGCAAACCACGCTCCTGGAATGTGTCCCTTGAGATAGTCCCGGCTGAGCGAGAGATCGACCACGGTGGCGTCGTTTCGGGCGCAAAGCTCGCGAAGCGTCGCGCAGTCGATGGCGGCAGCGGCCGGCTGCTTCTCCGCCGCAAGTGCAGGATTGACTGGCGCGCCCGTCTCCGTTCCGGCTTCGACGAGCACGTAAACATCTTTCCAACCCATCTGGCGCAGCCAGGATGCGGTCATCACCGCACGCACTTCGGCGTCGTCGATCAGTACGATGCGCGCACCAAGCGTGCCAACATATTGGTCCGTCGCCTGCACAAGCTGGCCGCCAGGCGCGGAGATCGCGCCGGCGACATGACCGGCGGCGTATTCCGTAGGATCGCGCACGTCGAAGAGATAGACGGTGCGCGCCGGGTCGCTGCGCCAAGCATCGAGCGTTGGGCGATCGATGCGCTGGACGCCGTATTGCTCCGCCACGGTTTGCGCGGCTTGGCGCGCCCACGCGATCGTCTGCGGCGAGATATCCGGGGCCCGGCGATTTTTGCCGCTGTCGGTGACAAAGCCGGCGAGGCTCCAGCCCATGGTGCCGTTGCGCAGTGCAACGACCTTATTCGGCACACCGGCATTGATCAGCGACTGCGCGCCGATGATGCTGCGGGTGCGGCCGGCGCAATTGACCACGACCAAAGTTTCGGGCGACGGGGCGATCTCGCGCACCCGCAGCACCAGTTCGGCGCCCGGCACGTTCGTGGCGCCGGGATCGACACGCGCGAATATTCGTCGAACGGGCGACTGTCGAGCACCACCATGTCGGTTTGCTCGCGTAGCAGTTTTTCAAGCTCTGCGGCCGCGATGCTCGGTGTCCCGCTGTCGTGCTCGACGAATTCGCCGAACGCCTTGCTCGGGACATTCACACCTGAGAACACCTCGAATCCGGCCGCTTCCCAGGCCGCAACACCTCCGTCGAGAATGGACACATTTGAATAGTGGTTGCGCGCCAAAATAGCAGCCGCGCAGCCGGCAAGACCGTCGGTGTCGTCGACGAGCACGATGCGCGTCGTGCGGCGCGGCACAAGCTGCGCAAACTTCAGCTCGAACCGGCTCAACGGGATCGAACGCGCCAGCAGCAGATGGCGTTGCGAAAAGGTCAGCTCCTCGCGCACGTCGACGATCGCCAGCTCGCCACCCTCCCCGATCATGCGCCGGAGGTTTGGTGCGTCCACCAATGATGCGCTCATGAGCGGCTTTGCCGCCGTGCGCTCGCCGTCACGTCGCCTGCTGCGGCGTCATGGGCTGCACTTCGCCGGTCTTCAGGTCGAAGCGCACACGGTGGATGCGATCCAGATTGGTCCCCGTCACGCGGATGAAGCGGGAATAGTCGGGATAGTCGATCGAATGAATCCTGCCGTCCTGATAGATGCCGGCATGACCGGGAGTCAGCCGGTACTTTTTCACCGGCTTGAGCTTGGCGTGCTTGGGGTCGGCGCCATCGTCCTCGCGCTCCCATTCGATCATGTCGGTGTGGTGGGTGGCCTGGCCATAGATCGCCCATGAGTCGCCATGGTCGTGCGGCGGCGAAACGCGCGCTTTGTCGTTGATGTGGGCGAGGACCTGGAAGCCAAGCTCGGGGTCCTCATAAAGCACGTGAAGTCCGCGCGGCGTGTCCTCGCCGCAATGCTGCCGGATGAAGTCGGGATTGCCGAGCAAGCGCTCGAGATGGGTGCGCACTTCCTCGCGGCCCGTCGGGCCTTTGTCGCGAGCAAGAATGGAACGACAATCCGAAACGAACTGATCGAGCTCATAAGCCATTGCGGTCACTCCTCATCAATTGATCGGCGTCGTGGAACATGTCGACCGTAATGTCGCCGATTGTCGCCTCCGGCGCCAGCGGCACCTTGCCCTGTTTGGTACTGGCCGCGCCAGCGGCTACATTGGCGGCATGTTCGGTCTGCCGCAGATTTACGATCGGCCGCGAAACGTGCGGCTGGATACGCTGGTTCGCCTGCGCTGGCTTGCCGTTTTCGGCCAAGTCGCTGCGGTGCTGGTGGTGCATTTCGGCCTCGAATACGCGGTCCCGATCTGGGCCAGTCTCGCGGTAATCGCGCTCGCAGCGTTGCTGAACGTGGCGCTGCGGATCGGCTTTCGCCAGACCCAGTGGCTCGAGCCTGATCGCGCCGCCTGGCTGTTGACCTTCGACATTGCCGAACTGGCGGCGCTGCTCTACCTCACCGGCGGGCTCGAAAATCCGTTTTCCTTCCTGCTGCTCGGACCGGTGCTGATCTCGGCCACCGCATTGCCGCCGCGCATGACTTTGCTGATCGGCACCTTCGCCATGCTGTGTGCGACCGTGCTCGTCTTCTTCCATTACGATCTGCCGTGGGACCCCGACGATCCGCTCGATCTCCCGGAAATCTACATGGTCGGGGTTTGGCTCTCGATCCTGCTCGCAATCGGCTACATCGGCGTCTACACGTGGCAGGTCGCGGAGGAAGCCCGGCAGCTCTCTGACGCGCTGGCTGCGACCGAGCTTGTGTTGGCGCGCGAGCAGCATCTGTCGCAGCTCGACGGTCTCGCCGCTGCCGCCGCGCACGAACTTGGTACGCCGTTGTCGACCATCACCGTCGTGGTCCGTGAGATCGAGCGGGCGCTCGATCCGCATTCGCCCCACGCTGATGACGTGAAACTGCTGCGCGAACAGGCCCAGCGCTGCCGCGAAATCCTGTCGAAAATCACCGAACTTCCGGCCGGAGAACCGTTCGATCGTATGCCGCTCGCGGCTTTGATCGAAGAAGCGGTGGCTCCGCATCGCAATTTCGGCGTTGCGATCGGTGTGACGTTGCCGCCAAACCGCGCGACAGAGCCGGTCGGGGCCCGCAATCCGGCGATCCGCTACGGCCTCGGCAATCTGATCGAGAATGCGGTCGATTTCGCCCATCAGCGCGTCGAGATTTTTGCCCAATGGTCGGCCGAAGAGGTCGGCATCAGCATCAGTGATGATGGACCCGGCTTTGCGCCCGAGGTGCTGGATCGTATCGGAGCGCCCTACGTCACGCACCGGCGGCCGGAGCCGCGCGGCCCGGACGCGGACGAGGAGGCGGCGTTCGGCCTCGGTCTCGGCTTCTTTATCGCAAAAACGCTTCTGGAACGCTCGGGCGCCACGCTTTCGCTCATCAATCAGGCGCCCCCGCTGCACGGCGCGACGGTGACGGTGACCTGGAGCCGCGCCGACTTTGAACGGCCCCTCACGTCACCCCCTCTTGAGCCCGCGGCTTCTCGCTTCTTAATTGTAATGGGATGTTAGGCTTGATTATTGACGTGTAGTTGACCGTTTGATACGAAACTCGGTTTCGGCGCGGTAATCATTGCAGGCGGCCGCATGGCTGAGCGAGCTGTGGGATGCACCGCGTGCCACGCGTCGCATGAAGCTCTTGACGGAGTAGAATTGCCATGACCACCGCCGCGGCCAGGCCCGCGTTCCGACCGAGCGTTCGCTTCTGATCGTCGAAGACGACAAATCGTTCCTGCAGCGCCTCGCCCGCGCCATGGAAGGCCGCGGCTTCGTGGTGACGACCGCCGAATTGGTCGCCGACGGGCTGTTGCAGGTCGAGAAGGCCGCCCCTGCCTTCGCCGTCGTCGACATGCGGCTGGGCGACGGCAACGGGCTCGACGTCATCTCGGCCATGAAGAAGCGCCGGCCCGGAAGCGCGCGCCATCATTCTGACCGGTTACGGCAACATCGCGACCGCGGTGAATGCGGTGAAGCTCGGCGCCGTCGATTATCTGGCGAAGCCGGTCGATGCCGACGATGTCGCCGCGGCCCTGCTCGCGCTCGACAACAAAAAGATCGAGCCGCCGGAAAATCCGATGTCGGCCGATCGCGTGCGCTGGGAGCACATCCAGCGCATTTACGAACTGTGCGGCCGCAACGTTTCGGAAACCGCGCGCCGTCTCAACATGCATCGCCGCACGCTGCAGCGCATCCTCGCCAAGCGCGCGCCGAAATAGTCAGCGCTGCCGTCACCGCCCGCAGTCTTTGCCATCGACTAACGCAACGGCACGTCGCCGCTCAGAATTCTCCCCGTATAGGGTCCTTGCGGATCGGCCAGCGCCTGCAGACGCAACGCTGCCGCATGCGCAAAGCGCAGCATGACGGTTTTGCGCGTCGCCGCCGGCGATCCGATGCTCGGGCGCCTCGCAAACGATCGCCGCGCCGAATGCGTCGGCGACGATCAGCCCGGCATCGGGCGGAAAAATCTCGCACGGAACGTCGACGACCGTGGCGAAGAACAGCCGATCGCAATGCAGCCGGTAATCCATCCATTTCTGGTCGGCGCGAAAGTCGGCCACCGATGATTTGATTTCCACGATGATGATTTCGCCGTCGCCGCCGAGCGCAACCAGATCGGCGCGCCGGCCGGACGGCAGCGGCAATTCGCTGACCACGCAATAGCCGAGCGCGTGCAGAAAACGCGCTGTGCCGCGCGCGACGGCGAGCGCGGTCGGCGATTGGCGGCCGTCGACCGGCAACGCGGCCGCCAGCGAATTCGAAGCTCATGGTCAGAATTCCGGGCAGCGGCAGGTTCGACAGCGGACGCGACACGCAGAGCTTACGCACGCCACGAACTCCGGCTGAACCGCCCTGTCATTCTGCCGCGCCGGCGCGGTCCGGAAAAGCCCTCGCCAACGCGGCGCGCGAGGCCGCGATCACGCCGCGCTCGGTGATCAGCCCGGTCACCAGCCGCGCCGGCGTCACGTCGAAGCCGTAATTGGCGACCGGCGAGCCGTCCGGCACGATGCGCACGGTCTCGATGCGGCCGTCCGCGGTGCGCCCGGTCATCGTCGCCACCTCGTCGGCGCCGCGCTGCTCGATCGGAATTTCGGCGACGCCGTCGGCGACCGTGAAATCGATGGTCGGCGACGGCAGCGCGACATAGAACGGCACGTCGTTGTCGCGCGCGGCGAGCGCTTTCAGATAAGTGCCGATCTTGTTGCAGACATCGCCATTGGCGGTGACCCGGTCGGTGCCGACGATGACCAGATCGACCAGACCATGCTGCATCAGATGGCCGCCGGTATTGTCGGCAATCACCGTGTGCGGCACGCCGTGATGGCCGAGTTCCCAGGCCGTCAGCGAGGCGCCCTGATTGCGCGGCCGCGTTTCGTCGGCGAAGACATGCATGGCAATGCCGTTGTCGTGCGCCAGATAGATCGGCGCCGTGGCGGTGCCGACATCGACCGCCGCCAGCCAGCCGGCATTGCAATGGGTCAGCACATTGACGCGCTCGCCGGGCTTCTTGCGCGCGGCGATTGCCTCGATGAGCGGCAAGCCGTTGCGCGCCGATGGCGGTGTTGATGGCGACGTCCTCCTCGGCAGATTTCGGCGGCGCGCCGATAGGCAGCGGCGCTCCGCTCGGCGCGCGGCCGGTTGCGCACGGCCGCCAGCATCTCGTCGAGCGCCCATTTGAGATTGATCGCGGTCGGACGCGTGGCGAGCAGCGTCGCATAGGCGCGGTCGAGCGCTTCGTCGGACGCGTCCTGCGCGCAGCGCAAGACACATGCCGTAAGCGGCGGTGGCGCCGATCAGCGGCGCGCCGCGGATCAGCATGGCGCGGATCGCGTGCGCGGCCTCCTCGAGCGTCGTCAGCCGCTCCGTCGTCGAACCGATGCGGCAGCGCCGTCTGATCGATCACGCCAACCGACCAGCCGTCCGGCTCGAGCCAGATCGTGCGCATTGCCTTGCCGTCGACCTTCATGCTCACTCTCTAGCAAGATTGCGGCTGCGTGTGGAAGCCGCGGGCGTCGCAGTGACTTGCTCGCGGGTCCGCGTTGCAGCACTCTCGCGAGTTTCAAACCTGCCGGAGCCGCCGATGGCCGCCATCGACTACGAAGCCGAATATAACAATCGCGCCCGCGTGCCGGAACATCGAAGATATTTCTTGCGCTGGGCGCGTGATGCGGAGAACTATCGCGCCGAGACGCTCAAGCGCGGCTGTGCCGAGCTCGGCCTTTCCTACGGCGATTCGCCGCGGCAGACCATCGACCTTTTCCTGCCGGAGGCGGGCAGCACCGCCCCGCTGGCGATGTTCATCCACGGCGGCTGGTGGCGCTCGCTCGATCCGTCCTCGTTCAGTCACATGGCACGGGGATTGAACGCGCACGGCATTGCGGTTGCGGTGGCGGGCTACGATCTGTGCCCGATCGTCACCATTGCCGACATCATCGAGCAAATCCGCCGGGCCTGCGCATTCCTGTGGCAACGATTCGACCGGCGCCTGATGATCTATGGACATTCCGCCGGCGGCCATCTTGCGGGCGCGATGATCGCCACCGACTGGGCTTCGCTCTATCCCAAGGCGCCACCTGATCTGGTGCCCGTCGGTTACGCGATCTCAGGCGTCTTCGACCTCACGCCCCTCATTGGCATCAGCGTCAATCAGGATTTGCGGCTCGATGCCGAAGAGGTGCGCCGGGCTTCGCCGGCATTTTGGCCGCTGGCGCCCGGCCGCACATTCGATGCGGTCGTCGGCGCGCTGGAGTCGAGCGAATTCAAGCGTCAGAGTCAGCTCATTGTGCAGGCGTGGCAGCAAGGCGCGGCGGCCTACCAGGAAGTCGCCGGCACCAATCATTTCACCGTGATCGAGCCGCTCGCCGACCCCAAGAGCGCCATGGTGGCGCGCCTGGTCGAGCTGGCGCAGCTTAGGTTTCGAGCGAAGTGGTCGCCGGCTCGCGTAAAGGCTCTTCGGAAACCGGGGACGGCACGGCGCGCTTGCCGGGTGAGCAGGACGCAGGCCGACGCCGCGAAGATCAAGCGCGAAGCCGACGATGTCGGCGGCGGTCGGCACTTCGCCGAGCATCATCACCGCAGCGATGACGCCGATCACCGGGACGCAGAGCACGCCGAGCGACGCCGTCACCGCCGACAGCCGCTGGACGATTGCGAACCACAGGCCGTAAGCGACGCCGTTGCCGACCACGCCGATAAAGACCATGGCCGACAAGCTCCTCGGCATTCGCGGCGCTGAAATCGGGCCGCCCTTCGAACATCAGCATGCAGGCGGCGATGAAGACGAAGGCGACCGCAAGCTGCCAGCACGCCACGCCCATCGGATCGGCATCGATGCTGCGCCCATTTCAGGTAGACCGTGCCGGCGCCCCAGCTGACGCCGCTGGCCGAGCGCCAACATCACGCCCGACGGAACTCCCGCTGCGGTCAAAGGATAAATGAAGATCGCGAGCCCGGCGCCGCATAAGGCCAAGCGCGACCGCCTGGATGCCGGTTCGGGCGCTCGCCGAGGAACGGCCACGCCAGCAAGACCGACCAGATCGGCATCGTGTAGGCCAGGATCGCCACCCGCGAGGTTGCGGTCGCAAGTTGCGCGAACGCGCTCAACAAGACAGAAGCCGGCGATATTGAGCAGCGAGGCGACGAAAACATGCGCCCAGGCGCTGCGCCGTCGGAATCCGAAAACTGCGGCGCGTGGCGAGACACACCAGATAGCAGCGTCAGCGCGCCGACAGGCGGACGTCGCGGCACGCATGCTGAACGGCGGGATCTCATCCAGCGCGATCTTCATCAGCGGCCAGGTCGATGCCCCAGATCAAGCACAGCACCACCAGCATCAGCTTGGCCTGCGACGTCGGCGACGCTCGGCTTCGCAGGCATGGGTTGCTCGGGATTTGTCACGGCGCCTTCGGCCCGGCGCCGAGGTACCAATCGACGATTTGCGCGCCGGTCCAGAACAGCACGTCTGGCTTCTTGCGGATGACCTCGATCGACGCGGCGGAAATATTTCAGCCGATGCGGCGCGCCCATGATGTAGGGATGGACCGACGAGCGCCATGATGCGCGCCGAGTTCGCCGCGTCGGCATAGATCTGCTCGAACTGGTCGAGCGCGCGCTCGCTGATATTCCGACGCCTTGTGATGCTGGATCAGCATCATGGCGACGTCGTTGCATTCCTGCGTATAGGGCACGTTGACGATCGGCTTGCCGCGTGTCTTCAGCCAGACCGGCTGATCGTCGAGCACCCAATCGGCGACGTAGTCGTAGCCTTCCTCGACCAGGAGATCGGGCGTCTCCCAGGTTTCGGTCAGGCCGGGGCCGAGCCAGCCGCGCGGCGGCTTGCCGGTGGCCTTGACGATGACCTCGCGGGTCTTGCGGATATCGGCGCGCTCGTCCGGCACCTTCTGCATATTGCGCTGGGTGAAGCCGTGGCCGATGAATTCCCAGTTGCGTTCGACCGCCGCGCGCACGATCGCCGGATAGGCGGCGAGCGCCGAGCCGTTGATGGCGAGCACGCCCGGGACATGCGAACTCGTCGAACACCTTGATGAAGCGCCAGAAGCCGACGCGGTTGCCGTATTCGTGCCAGGCCCAGTTCGGCACGTCGGGCATCGGCGAGCCGCCGGCCGGCGGCGTCAGCACGGTGCGCGGCATCGGCTGCGTTGCGTCCCATTCCTCGACATTGACGATGACCCACACCGCCATGCGGGCGCCATTCGGCAGCTTGAGCGGCGCGCGTTCGGTGATCGGCGAATAGGCGATGCGGTCGGTCGGCAGCATCGGCGCCGTCTGCGACGGCTTCTTTTTCGGCGCGGGTTTTTTCGGTCGTGTGGTCATTGCGATCTGCCTTTCGGCTCGCTGCGATACCGAAGCTGTCTGCTCATCGGCCCGGCGCGGCTTCGCGCCGCCGGCCGGATAACGCGTGACCACGGCGCCGAACACCGTGAGCGTCACGGCGCAAACGCACAGCGGCACGAACGCCGTCCATGGTTTGCCGGTCATGTCCCATAACGCGCCGCTGATGGTCGGAACGATGATCGCCATGGTGTAGCTGACGGTGAACATGCCGGCGGCGGTGCGCGGCAACGTCGCCCGGCGCGACCAGAAGCGGCGGCAATGCCAGCGTCGCCGTCAACGTCACCGCGCGTCGTGAAGCCGACCAATGCGGCCGCAGCCGATGATGCCGAGCGGAGTCGGAACGAAGATCAGGACGAGAAAAGCCGCGAGCAGCATCGGGCCGAACACCAGGAACGGCCAGGCGCGCCGCTGCAGGCGATCCGCCATCGCCAGCAGGATGACGAGCGCCACGACCTGGAAGCCGTTGAGCCAGCCCAGGGCCGGACCCAAGCAGGTCCGCTTTGCCCTACGCTGGTAAGGTAATCGCCGAGAAATGCATTGGTGGCGAAGAACGGGCTGTTGTTGCTGCCGAAAGTGAGGCCGAGCAGCCAGACCAGCGGATTCTTCCAATCCGGCCACCAGCGTCCGACCGATCGCAGTCCCGGCCGCGTGGCGACCGATCGCTCTTCGGGCTGAGCAAAAAAAATAACGGCGCGATGAGGAGCGCGGGCACCGCCCAGACCACGAGATCGAGCCGCCATCAGCCGCCGACCAACGGCAGCACGAACGGAATGGTCAGCACCGGCGGGAACGTCGCGCCCATCAGCATGCCGGCCGTATAGGCAATGGTGCCGAGCGCGATGCGGCTGCGGCAGCCATTCGCGCACCAGCGTGGGCAGTGCCGGCTGCATGATGGCGATGCCGAAACCGGTCGCGATCGCGGCGGCGTAGAGCGTCGCAGATGCCGACCGCGCCGCCGCGCGCGGCGCCGGCGAACGCCGCGATCACCATGCCGAGGACGACCGCGAGGCGTCGTGCCGATCCGCGCGATCAGCAGCGATCCCGGCACGGCCGCAACGGCGAAAATCGCCAGCGGAAGACCGATCAGCAGGCCGACCTGCGTCTCCGACATGTGCAGCTCTTTGTGGATGAGCGGGATCACCGGCGGCATGGCGAGAATCGTCATCCGCATCGCGACGCCGGCGAGCCAAAGCAGGCACAGCGGCTTGAGCAGGCGGCCGACCGGAGGGCCGGCGGCGGAATTCCGGCAGGAGGCATGGACCGAGGGCTTGTGGGAGGGAAGTGTTGACCAACCGAAACTGCATCAGCAGACATCAAGGCGCAAGAAAAGGCGCCATACCGTCGACGACATGCCTGCTCTGCTTGCGAGCCTTTCGGAACAAAGATAGAACGATCACGATGGAAACCGACACGGCGGACCTCGCGACCGCGCAGCATGCACTTCGGACCACGTTCGGCTTTGACGGCTTCCGGCCGGGCCAGGCCGAGATCGTCGCGGCCGTTCTGGATGGCCGCGACGTGCTGGCCGTTATGCCAACGGGCAGCGGCAAGTCGCTGTGCTATCAGCTCCCGGCGCTCGCTCCGCGACGGTCTCACCGTCGTGGTGTCGCCGCTGATCGCGCTGATGCGCAATCAGGTGGCGCAGCTCTGCGGCTATGGGGTTGCGGCGGCGGCGCTCAATTCCGCGAACGATGCGGTCGAGAATCGTTCGATCCAGGAGCGGATCGCGCGCCGCGAATTGCGCATCGTCTACATTGCGCCCGAGCGGCTGGTGAAATCCGAAACGCTCGATCTTCTCAAGCGCGCTCGGGTCGCGCTGCTGGCGGTCGACGAGGCGCATTGCATCTCGCAATGGGGCCACGACTTCCGTCCGGAATATGCGGCGCTCGGCACCGTGCAGGCGGCGCTCGGCGGCGTGCAGACGGTGGCGTTCACCGCGACCGCCGATGCGGCGACGCGCACCGACATTCTTGCAAAGCTTTTTCCCCGTGCGCCGGCGGTGTTCGTCCATGGCTTCGACCGGCCCAATCTGCGGCTGGCGATGCGCGCCAAGGCGACCGGCCGCAAGCAGGTTGCGGAATTCGTCGCCGCGCATCAGGGACAAAGCGGCATCGTCTATTGCGCGTCGCGGCGCAAGACCGAGGATTTGGCGGATTTCCTGCGCCAGACCGGCGTCAAGGCGTTGCCGTATCACGCCGGCATGGAGTCGGCGGCGCGCTCGCGCAACCAGGATGTTTTTCTGCAGGAGGATGGCGTCGTCATCGTGGCGACCGTGGCGTTCGGCATGGGCATCGACAAGCCGGATGTCCGCTTCGTGCTGCATGCCGACATGCCGGCCAATATCGAAAGCTATTACCAGGAGATCGGCCGTGCCGGCCGTGATGGGCTGCCGGCCGATACGCATGACGCTCTACGGCATGGGCGATGTCCGGCTGCGCCGGATGCAGATCGATGACAGCGACGCCCCCGACGAGCAGAAGCGCGTCGACCGCCAGCGGCTCAACGCGCTGGTCTCGCTGTGCGAATCGCCGCGCTGCCGCCGCCAGACGCTGCTGGCCTATTTCGCCGAGACGACCGAGCCATGCGGCAATTGCGATTTCTGCTGCGACGGCGCCGAGGTGATCGACGGCACCATCGCCGCCCAGAAGGCGCTCTCCGCTATGGTGCGGACCGGCCAACGCTTCGGCACCGAGCACCTGGCCAACGTGCTCCTGGGCGAGGCGAGCGACGCGATCCTGAAATTCGGTCACGACCGCCTGCCGACTTTCGGGGTCGGCAAGGAATACGGCAGGCAGGAATGGCGTTCGATTTTTCGCCAGCTCCATGGCGCCGGCATCATCGCGCTCGACATCACAGGCTTTGGCACCTGGACGGTCACCGAGGCCGGCCGCGGCGTGCTCAAGGGCGCCGCCAAGGTCACCCTGCGCAAGGACACGCTGAAACCGGCGACACGGAAAGCCGCGCGCGCCGCCGCCAACGCGACGGCGCTTGCGAACGGCGCGGCCGGCGACAGTGCGCTGTTCGAAGCGCTCCGGCGGCGCCGTTCTGAACTGGCCAAGGAGCAGCGGGTTGCAGCCTATGTGGTCTTTGCCGACAAGACTCTGATCGACATGGCGCGGCGCAAGCCGACGACGACCGCAGAGATGGGCGCGGTGCACGGTGTCGGCGAAGCGAAGCTGCGTCAGTACGGCGAGATTTTTCTCGACGTGATCCGGCGCCACACTGCGGTTGAGGCTGCGTAATTCACGACGCGCGCTTAGTCGACGCTCTTGGTGTCTTGCCACGGCACCGCCGAGATCAGCGCCTCCGGCATGTAGGGCTTTTGCACGATCGGGATTTGCGCCAGTTCGGGCGGCAGCGGTGCACGCTCGCCGTACCCTGTCGCGAACGCGAATGGAATACCCAGTTGATTGAGCTTCATCGCAACCGGAACGCTGTTTTCATTACCGAGATTGATATCCAGGAGCGCGAAGTCCGGCGGAACTCTTTTCTATTGTCCGCAGCGCATCGCGCACGTTCGAGGCGATATCGACGCGTTTCGCGCCGAACTGTTCCATGATCGCTTCGGCATCCATGGCGATGATGAGATTGTCCTCGACGATCAAGACTGAGCCGGACAACAGGACTTTTGCCGACTTCTTCGTTTCGATGGCGCGCTTTTCCGTCGGCACAAAATCCTTCCGCACATAGCGCGCCGGAATGACGAGCCGCGCGCGCACGCCGAGCAGCTCATAGTGGATCTCGGACTGGCCGGCGAGGTCATAGGGGATCGAGCGCTCGATAATCGTCGAGCCGAAACCGTGGCGCGTCGGCGGCAGCACCGGCGGCCCGCCGCTTTCCTGCCATTCGATAACGAGCTGATCGGCCTTATCGAGATGCCAGTCGATTTTGACCAGGCCGGTAGAATCGCAAAGCGCACCGTATTTGGCCGAATTTGTCACCAGCTCGTGGACGACCAATGCGAGCGTGGCGAAGGCTTCGGGTTCAAGCGCGACATCCGGACCGGTGAAATGCACGCGGTCCACCTTGCCGCCGAGATAAGCGGCGGCCTCCGATTCAATGAGTTGGCGTACGCCGCCCGGCGACCAATTCATCTTGGTGATCTGGTCATGTGCGCGCGCCAGCGCCTGGATGCGGCCGCCGACGACCGCGGCAAATTGCTCGGCCGTCATGGTCGAGTTCTTGCCTTGAGCGATCAAACCCCGGATCAAGCCGAGAATGTTGCGCACCCGGTGGTTCAGCTCGGCAATCAGCAACTCCTGGCGCTCCTGCGCCGTGCGCCGTTCTTTCTCCGCCGCGTCGGTCATGCGGAAGATCACTTCCAGCAAGGTCACGCGGAAGCTTTCGGCGATCCTGATGTCGACATCGGTCCAGTGCGTCGATTGCCCCCGCACCGTCTCCCGCCACGCCTCGAAGCTTTTCCTCGGCGTCAGTCGCACGCCGTTCGGCCCGATCGTCGCCGGCTTTGTCGGATCGCCCGCCCATGTCACCGAGCGGGTCACCTCGGCGCGGAAGAATACGAGGTAATCGCGTTGAGCGCGTGAAATCGGCACCGCCAGCAAGCCTGCCGCGCGATCGGCAAAATCGGCCGCTCGCGGGTAGACTTTACTGATTTCGTTGATGGCGTAGACGCCGGGGACGTCCCGCTGATTCATGAAGCGGACGAGCTCGGTGAATTCTTCGCCGGATGGCGTCAAGCCTCGGAGCGTGATGTGTCCGTCGTTCCAAATTCCGGCGCCATCGCAATCGACGACCTGGCGCAATTCATCGAGCAGGTCGGTGACGGTATCGAGGGTCGGGTCGCCCGATGCCATCGCGGTCATGATTTTCTGGTTCAGTTCGCGCGCCCGCGCTTCGTAGGCGATATCCTGCTCGCGCTCGCGACTCTCCAGAATCCAGGAAAACATCTGGCCGAATAATTCGGCAGCCGTCCGGCGCTCGAACGAGATCAGGTGCGGGCCGTAGTGGTGGCATGCGAACAGACCCCACAGTTTGCCGTCGCGCAGGATCGACACCGACATCGACGCGCCGACGCCCATGTTTTGGAGATATTCGATGTGAATGGGCGAGACGGCGCGCACCATGCTCATCGACATGTCGATCGGGCCGTCAGGACTGACTTGCGGCGCCAGCGGAACCTGTCGCGCGTTGATATCGGGGATGATGCGCAGCCAGTTGCGTTGGTAAAGCTCGCGCGCCTGCTTTGGAATGTCCGTTGCGGGATAGTGCAGGCCGAGAAACGAAACCAGCGATGATGCCGCCATTTCCGCGATGACTTCGCCGGCGCCGTCGGGTGCAAAGCGATAGATCATGACCCGGTCGAAGCCGGTCAGCCCTCTCATCTGGCGGACCGCTTCTCGGCAGAAGGCATTGAACGTTGCGGTGTGCCGCAGCCGGCCCAGCATGGTGCGGACAAAATCGCTGGCGTTGAGTTCGGTCTCCGCGACGTGCGGTTCGCCATCGATCAAGATATGTCTGCCGGAAAAGTGCACCGCGATGTCGAACAGCGGTGCAGATTTGGTCAAGGACACTCCGAAAATGCGTTCTACCGCGTCCGGCGAGCGTAGAAGTTGTATCCTGCCGCGGATGATATGGACCGTATGCGTCTCGATGACGTCGGCGAGGGACAGTCCGATAATTTTGTCGTGGCCGAGGTTGAGGAAATCGCCCGCGTCCTCAGAGGCGGAAATAACGGTGAAATCGCGCGATAGCACCAGCGCAAAACCAAATGGTTGCACGTGCCCCAGCAGGTGAATGGGCTCGCGGTCGCAATTGGTCAGGTCCACGCTGCTCAGAACGTTTTTGTCGTTAGCGATAGACGGTTCAAGCATGGCGAAAACTCCCGCGCGTTGGTGCGTGCTGGAAAGTGAGGCAAATTGCGGTCCTCATGGCCAACACGGTCATTCAATTTCCTCAATATCTATTGGGGGTTAGCTGGACAAAGCTGCCGACAATCGCCAACGGCGGAGCGCGCCGAAAGTTCCATCATGGCTAGTTGCATGGAACTGCGGCGTGTTGCACCGCATTCCGCGGTATGTTAGCAACGCGGCGATTTTCGCGCGGCGCGGGGGCACTCCGCAGCGCCCTCGAATTTCCGAGTTCCGCTTTAATTCCAATGGCTTGCGCCGACCGTCCGCGTCGGTTGCCAGTCTTGCGGAAAAGCTCCAAAAGAACGCGAAACGAGCACGCGAAGAAAGCACGCGACGTGGCAGGCGAAGAACACACCGTATCCGGCATGGCTGGCCGCTACGCGACTGCGCTGTTCGATCTCGCGCGCGAGACGAACGCACTCGACGCCGTGAAGGCAGACCTCGATCGCTTCAACGCGCTTGTTGCCGAAAGCGCCGATCTCAACCGTCTGGTGCGCAGCCCGGTGTTTTCCGCCGATGAACAGTTGCAGGCGCTGTCCGCCGTGCTCGAGAAAGCCGGCATCGGCGGCCTCGCGGCAAAATTTCTCAAGCTGGCGACCGCGAATCGCCGCTTGTTTTCGGTTCGCGACATGATCCGGGCGTACCGCGGACTGGTCGCCGCGCACAAAGGCGAGGTCACGGCCGAGGTCACGGTCGCCGAGGACCTCAAGGGCGACCATCTCGATGCGCTCCGCGCGGCGCTCAAATCGGTCAGCGGCAAGGATGTCGATCTTGATGTCAAAGTCGACCCCGCCATTCTCGGCGGCCTCGTCGTCAAGCTCGGCAGCCGTATGGTCGATACGTCACTGCGCACCAAACTCAATGCGATCAGGCACGCGATGAAAGAGGCCCGATAATGGATATCCGCGCGGCGGAAATTTCCGCCATCCTCAAAGAGCAGATCAAGAACTTCGGCCAGGAGGCCGAGGTCTCGGAAGTCGGCCAGGTCCTCTCGGTCGGCGACGGCATCGCCCGCGTCTATGGCCTCGATAAGGTTCAGGCCGGCGAGATGGTCGAATTCGAGAGCGGCGTGCGCGGCATGGTGCTCAATCTCGAAAACGACAATGTCGGCATCGTGATTTTCGGCTCGGACCGCGAGATCAAGGAAGGTCAGACCGTCAAGCGCACCGGCGCCATCGTCGAGGTTCCGGTCGGCAAGGGACTGCTCGGCCGCGTCGTCGACGCGCTCGGTGATCCGATCGACGGCAAGGGGCCGATCAAGTCCGACACCAAAGCGCGGGTCGACGTGAAGGCGCCCGGCATCATTCCGCGCAAGTCGGTGAGTGAGCCGATGGCGACCGGGCTCAAGGCCATCGATGCGCTGATCCCGATCGGCCGCGGTCAGCGCGAACTGATCATCGGCGACCGCCAGACCGGCAAAACCGCGATCGCGCTCGACACGATTTTGAACCAAAAATCGGTCAATGCCTCGGACGACGAGAAGATCAAGCTCTATTGCGTCTATGTGGCGGTCGGACAGAAGCGCTCGACAGTCGCGCAGTTCGTCAAGGTGTTGGAGGAAAACGGCGCGCTGGATTATTCGATCGTCGTCGCCGCGACGGCCTCCGATCCGGCGCCGATGCAATTCCTGGCGCCGTTTGCCGGCTGCGCCATGGGCGAGTATTTCCGCGACAACGGCATGCACGCCGTGATTATTTACGACGATTTGTCCAAGCAGGCGGTGGCCTATCGCCAGATGTCGTTGCTGCTGCGCCGGCCGCCGGGCCGCGAGGCCTATCCGGGCGACGTATTCTATCTGCACTCGCGGCTGCTCGAACGCGCCGCGAAGATGAACGACGACAACAAAGGCGGCTCGCTTACGGCGTTGCCGGTGATCGAAACCCAAGCCAACGACGTGTCGGCCTATATTCCGACCAACGTCATTTCAATCACCGACGGCCAGATCTTCCTCGAGACCGACCTGTTCTACCAAGGCATCCGCCCGGCGGTGAACGTCGGACTCTCGGTGTCGCGCGTCGGCTCGGCGGCACAGACCAAGGCGATGAAAAAGGTCGCCGGCCGCATCAAAGGCGAGCTCGCGCAGTACCGCGAAATGGCGGCATTCGCGCAGTTCGGCTCCGACCTCGATGCCACCACGCAGCGCATGCTCAACCGCGGCTCGCGGCTCACCGAACTGCTCAAGCAGCCGCAGTTCTCGCCGTTGCAGATGGAAGAGCAGGTCTGCGTCATCTATGCGGGCGTCAACGGCTATCTCGATCCGCTCCCGGTCGATCGGGTGCGTGCTTTCGAGGACGGCCTGCTCGGCACGCTGCACAACAAGCACGACGACATTCTCAAGTCGATCCGCGAGTTGCGCGATCTCGACGACGCGACAGCCGGCAAGCTCAAGAGCGTGGTCGACGAATACGCGAAGACGTTTGCGTGATGACGCGGGCACGCAATTGTAATTTGCTTCCCCCTGAAAGGGGGAAGGTGGTCGCCTTCAGCGACCGGATGGGGGTTCGTCAGCGCACACTGATCCCCACCTGGCTCGCTTCGCTCGCCAACCTCCCCCTTGCGGGGGGAGGCAAGAAGAAGCGCAGGGACTGATCGGATATGCCCAGCCTCAAAGACCTGCGCAACCGCATCGCCGCCACCAAGGCGACGCAGAAGATCACGCGGGCCATGCAGATGGTCGCGGCATCGAAGCTGCGCCGCGCGCAGGCCGCGGCCGAAGCGGCGCGTCCCTATGCGACCCACATGGATGCGGTGCTCGGCAACATTGCGGCGTCGGTCGCCGGCCTCGACACCGCGCCGCGGCTGCTGCGCGGTTCCGGCGACGATCGCGTCCACCTCCTCCTGGTCTGCACGGCCGAACGCGGCCTGTGCGGCCCGTTCAATACCGCGATCGTGCGGCTTGCCCGCGAGCGCGCTAACGCCCTCATCGGCGAGGGCAAAGAGGTCAAGTTCTTCTGCGTCGGCCGCAAGGGCTACGACCAACTCCGCAGGCTGTACGACAAGCAGATCATCGAGATGGTCGATCTACGCTCGGTGCGCGTGCTGCATTTCGAGCAGGCCGAGATGATCGCCGAAAAGGTCATCGCGCTGTTCGACAAGTTCGAGTTCGATATCTGCACGCTGTTCTTCTCGCGCTTCCGTTCGGTGATCGCGCAAATCCCGACCGCGCAGCAAATCATTCCGCCGGTGTTCGACCCCAAGGCGGCGGACGCCCTGGAGGGCGCGGTTTACGAATTCGAGCCGGATGAGGAAGAGATTCTTCAGGAGCTGCTGCCGCGCAACGTCGCCGTTCAGATCTTTCGCGCGCTTCTGGAAAATTCGGCGTCGTTCTACGGCGCCCAAATGTCGGCGATGGACAATGCGACCCGCAATGCCGGCGACATGATCCGGCGGCAAACACTGTACTACAACCGCACGCGCCAGGCGCAGATCACCAAAGAGCTGATCGAAATCATATCGGGAGCGGAGGCGCTGTGATGAGCAGCCCGCGCAAACACAACTAAGGACGTTCCATGGCGAACACAGTCGGACGCATCACCCAAGTCATCGGCCCCGTGGTCGACGTGCATTTCGAAGGCCATCTGCCGGCAATTCTCAATGCGCTGGAGACCAAGAACCAGGGCCACCGGCTGGTCCTTGAAGTCGCCCAGCACCTTGGCGAGTCGACCGTGCGCACCATCGCGATGGACACCTCCGAGGGGCTGGTGCGTGGCCAGGAGGTGACCGACACCGGCAATCCGATCATGGCGCCGGTCGGCGAAGGCATGCTCGGCCGCATCATCAATGTGGTGGGCGACCCGGTGGACGAAGCCGGTCCGCTCAATGCCACGGAACACCGCCCCATTCACGCGCCGGCTCCGCTCTACACGGACCAGTCGACCGAGGCGCAGATTCTGGTGACCGGCATCAAGGTCGTCGACCTCTTGGCGCCTTACGCCAAGGGCGGCAAGATCGGACTGTTCGGCGGCGCCGGCGTCGGCAAGACGGTGCTGATCCAGGAACTGATCAACAACATCGCCAAGGCGCACGGCGGCTATTCGGTCTTTGCCGGCGTCGGCGAACGGACCCGCGAGGGCAACGATCTCTATCACGAGTTCATCGAATCGAAGGTGAATGCCGACCCGCACAATCCCGATCCGAACGTGAAATCCAAATGCGCGCTGGTTTACGGGCAAATGAACGAGCCGCCGGGCGCCCGCGCGCGGGTTGGCCTGACTGGTCTCACGGTCGCGGAGTATTTCCGCGATCAAGGCCAGGACGTGCTGTTCTTTGTCGACAATATTTTCCGCTTCACGCAGGCCGGTTCTGAAGTGTCGGCGCTGCTTGGCCGCATCCCGTCGGCGGTCGGTTACCAGCCGACGCTGGCGACCGACATGGGCGCGTTGCAAGAGCGCATCACCACGACCACCAAGGGTTCGGTCACCTCGGTGCAGGCCATCTACGTGCCGGCCGACGACTTGACTGATCCGGCGCCCGCCACATCGTTCGCGCATCTCGACGCCACCACGGTGCTGTCGCGCGACATCGCCGCAAAGGGTATTTACCCGGCCGTCGATCCACTCGATTCCACCTCGCGCATGTTGTCGCCGCTGGTCGTCGGCGAAGAACATTATGCGGTCGCGCGCCGGGTGCAGCAGGTGTTGCAGCGTTACAAGGCACTCCAGGACATCATCGCGATTTTGGGCATGGACGAGCTGTCCGAAGAGGACAAGCTCACCGTGGCGCGAGCCCGCAAGATCGAGCGCTTTCTGTCGCAGCCATTCCACGTCGCGGAGGTGTTCACCGGCTCGCCGGGCAAGCTGGTCGATCTGCAGGACACCATCAACGGGTTCAAGGGACTGGTCGAAGGCAAGTACGACAACCTGCCGGAAGCAGCCTTCTATATGGTCGGCACGATCGACGAAGCCGTCGAGAAGGGCAAGAAGCTCGCCGCCGAAGCGTAATAGGTCCGAGCACAGGTTATTATGGCCACACTCCATCTCGAATTCGTATCGCCCGAAAGCGTTTTGTTTTCGGGCGAGGTCGATCAGGTCGATCTGCCCGGCGCCGAGGGCGACATGGGCATCCTGCCTTTACACGCACCTGTCGTGACCACGCTGCGCCCGGGTATCGTGACCGTGTTTCGCGATGGCACGCGGCTGCCGATCGTGGTGATCGGCGGTTTTGCCGAAGTCGGTCCCGCTGGATTGACGGTGCTGGCCGATCGGGCGGTGCCGCGCGAGAATTTCGATACCGCGATGCTTGCCGCCGAGATCAAGGACGCGGAAGAAGATCTCGCCGACACCACGGACGAAAGCATGCGCGACAAGCTTGCCCATCGCCTCGATCAATTGAAGTCGTTGCAGACGGCATTGTCGTCGTAGCGTGCTGGGATCGACGATCGGACCAAGGGCGGCCGTTCATGCCGCGTACGCGCACTTGCGGTCGCGCCGAAATAATGCCGCTCAAGCCTTGGCGAGATGCTTGAACGCGCGGACCACATTCTCATAGACTGCACGCTTGAACGGCACGACGAGAGCCGGGATGTTTTGCAGCGGCTCCCAGCGCCAGGCCGCGAATTCGGCCTCCTGCGCGCCATCGGGATGGTCGAGGTCGATCTCGCTCTCGTCGCCGGTGAAGCGCAGCGCGAACCATTTTTGCGTCTGACCGCGATACTTGCCCTTCCAGGCTTGTCCGACGATCTCGCGGGGAATGTCGTAGCTGAGCCATTCGGCAATTTCGCCGATGCGTTCCACCGAGTGAATATTTGTTTCCTCGCGCAATTCGCGGAGCGCGGCCGGCCATGGCTCTTCGCCCGGATCGATGCCGCCCTGCGGCATTTGCCAGGAATGCGTCCGATCGACGTGCTCGGGGCCATCGATGCGACGGCCGATGAAGGCAAGGCCGGCGCGATTGAGCACCATGACGCCGACGCACGGTCGATACGGAAGGTCTTCGAAGCGCATGAGGTTGACGGTGAATAGCGAATGGCGAATGGCGAATGGCGAATAGTCAGTAATTCTATTCGCGACTTCGCCAATTCGCTATTCGCTTTTTCTCATCAGCTTTGCTTCGCTTTTAACGCCACGGCGGTGATCGGGACCAGCAGCAAGCCGCGGCTCTCGGCCGCTTTCGCCCATTTGGCGATATGCTCGATCGATACCGGCAATGCCGAGGAAATGCCGACCGCAACGCCGCGTTCGCGCGCCGCCATCTCAAGGCGGCCCAGCGCGCGGTCGATCTCGTCCGGCGTCGGAACCGCGTCGAGCACCACATCGGCTTTGGCGAATGGCAGATTGTTGGCGCCGGCGATCCGGCCCGCGACGCTTCGCGGATTCGAACCGTCGTCGACAAAGATCAAGCCGCGTTTGGCGGTTTCGCGCAGCACCGGCGCGAACGACGGCTCGGAGGCCGTGAAACGCGCGCCCATCGTGTTGGCGATACCGACATAGCCTTGGAACCGGCTCATCAGCCAATATAGCCGATCGATGTTCTGCTGCGGCGCCAGCGACGTGAGCAGTGTCTGCGGGCCGGGATCGTTGGCCGGATAGTCGAACGGCTCCATCGGCACCTGCAGCAGGATTTCGTGGCCCGCGCTCCGCGCCCGCGCGACCAGCGATACGACATCGGTGCCGTAGGGCATGAACGAAAGCGTCACCGGTCCCGGCAACTTGGCGATCGCGTCGGATGTGATATTGGCGCTGACGCCGAGACCACCGACGATCAGCGCGACGCGGGGCGCGTCGGGTTTGCCCGGCAGCGGCTTCACCGGCCGGGCGAAGGCGTCGGCCGGTCGCACGCCGTCGGCGGCGATCTTCGGGATCGGGCCTTGCGGCGTCATCTCGACGAATTTCTGGTCGAGCGGGGCGGCAGCGGCGCCCGCGCCCGGACGTCTTGGCCGGACCGGGGATGATCACCTCCTGACGGTTCCGGTCTTGCCGTCGATGATGGTGACTGTCTTCTGCCGGGCGGCGGGGCTTCATTGGGCGGCGCCGACGTCGGCGGCGGCCCGTCGTAGCGGCCGGTGCTCCGCGGGGTCGGCGGCCGCTTCATGCTTTTCCGGCACGTCGGCCGGCTTCGCGGCCTTTGCGGTCTGCAGATCGACCGGCGCGACCGCCATGGGTTCGCCGCCGAAGGGATTATCTCCCATGATCGCCCACAGCACGAACACGCCGAGGAACAGCGCCAGCGCCCCAGCAATGATTGGCAGGAACGGGATCGAAATCCGGCGGCGGCGTTTGTCTTGCTGCTGGCCGAGCGGCGCGTTCAGGTCATCCGCCGTCATCGGCCGGTCCCTTGCGCGTCATTGCCCTTGCGAATCAGGCGGTCTCGAATCATGCGGCAGCTTATCACGGCCGCCAAACGATCCGGCGGCGCTGCCGCGCCAGAAGTCACGCCCCTATAAGCCCAACGCAAAAAAATGGGGCGGCTCATGCGCCGCCCCAAACTTGCACTCGCGGATCGGCCGTTCAATTCGGAACGGCGGCTTTCGGGTTTGGCGGGAAGGCCGCGTTGCTCGTCGCGCCGCGCAGCAGATTGAGCGCCATCTTGAGCGCCGCATCGTCTTTTTCATCCGGCGGCACGTAGGACTGCGACCCGGATTCCTCGGTGCCTTCAGCCTTCAGGTGGCCGCGCAGCGACGCCTCGCCCTTGGTGTCGGTCCGTGCTTTCAGGTCGTCCGGCACGTCCTGCAGCACCTCGATATCGGGCGTGATGCCCTTGGCCTGGATCGAGCGGCCCGACGGCGTGAAGTAGCGGGCCGTGGTCAGCCGCAGCGCGCCGTTGCCGGCACCCAGCGGGATGATGGTCTGCACCGAGCCCTTGCCGAACGAGCGCGTGCCGATGAGCGTCGCGCGCTTATGGTCCTGCAGGGCGCCGGCAACGATTTCCGATGCCGAGGCCGAACCGCCGTTGATCAGGACGATCACCGGCTTGCCCTTGGTCAGATCGCCGGGCCGGGCGTTGAAGCGCTGGGTTTCCTCCGGATTGCGGCCGCGGGTCGATACGATCTCGCCCTTGTCGAGGAAGGTATCCGATACCGAGATCGCCTGATCGAGCAAACCGCCGGGATTGTTGCGCAGGTCAACCACGAAGCCTTTGATCTTGTCGGCGCCGAGCTGGTTGGTGAGATCGGTGATCGCCTTCTTCAAGCCGTCCGTCGTCTGCTCGTTGAATTGCGTGATGCGGATGTAGCCGACATCATCGCCTTCATTGTGCGAGCGCACCGATTTCACGCGGATGACGTCGCGCATGATCGTGACAACGATCGGCTTGTCCTGGCCCTTGCGCATGATCGTGAGCTTGATCTTGGTGTTCACCGGACCGCGCATCTTGTCGACGGCTTGATTGAGGGTAAGACCCTGCACGGCTTCATCGTCGAGCTGGGTGATGATGTCGTTCGCCATGACGCCGGCCTTGGCGGCCGGCGTGTCGTCGATCGGCGCGACGACCTTCACCAGGCCGTCTTCCATGGTGACCTCGATGCCGAGCCCGCCGAACTCGCCGCGGGTCTGCACCTGCATGTCGCTTGAAGCTCTTCGGATCCATGTAGCTCGAATGCGGATCAAGCCCGGCCAGCATGCCGTTGATGGCCGATTCGACGAGCTTGTTGTCGTCGGGCTTCTCGACGTAGTCGGCGCGCACCCGCTCGAACACGTCGCCGAACAGGTTGAGCTGCCGGTAGGTGTCGGACGCCGCCGCTTTCGCGCTCGAGCCGATGAACATCATGTTGTGTGGCTGGGTGGCGAGCAGCGTTGCCGCGGCGCCTGCCACCGCACCGAGGAACATGAGGGAAGTTTTGCGCATCATCCGCGAACCTTTTCGCCTTCGTTTGTCGCCCACCACGGGCTGGGATCGATGGGAGCGCCGTCCTTACGGAACTCCACGTAGAGTACAGATTGCTTGGACCCTGGCGCGGTGGCCGCAGATACCTGCGATACGCCGCCCATCACCGCTACGGGTTCACCCGTTAGCACGAACTGGCCGAGATCGACGGAGATCCGCTCCATCCCCGCTAATAGCACATGATACCCGCCGCCAGCATTCAGGATCAAGAGTTGCCCATAGCTGCGAAACGGCCCGGCGTAAACAACCCAACCGTCGCATGGGGCGGTAATTTGTGCGCCGGCCCGCGCCGCGATGGATAGCCCCTTCTGGGTTCCGCCGGCACCATTCGAGGCGCCGAACTCGCGGATTTTCACACCGTTCACGGGTAAGCGCAGGTGTCCGCGGGTACCCGCGAACGCCACCGCGGGAGCCAGGCGGCCGGGATCGCTGAGTGCAGCCAGATTGGGCCGCGTGCCGTCTTGGGCAATGCCGCGGGCCGCAAGGCGGGCCGCCCGGTTGGCGTCATCGCGGCCCTGTTCGAGCTTGGCAATGAGGTCCTTGAAGGTTATCGACCTGGTGGGCGAGATCGGCGGCGCGCTGGCGTTCGCTGTCGAGCGCCTGCTCGGTCGCAGCCTGCTTCTTCTGGCGCTCGTCGATCAGCATGTTCATGCGCAGTTGTTCGTGCGCGAGGACTTCCAGATTGGTCGCGAGCTGTTGACGTTCCGCGACGATGGTCTTGTGCACGCGCGCGACCTCGGCGAGATCGCCCGCAAGAGCGTCGGCCTGCGCTCGCATTTCGGGAACCACGGCGCCGAGCGTAATGGCGGTCCGCACCGCCTGCAGGGCATCTTCCGGTTGCACCAGCAGCGCCGGCGGCGGTTGGCGCCCGACGCGCTGAAGCGCCGCCAATATCTCGATGATCGCGGTGCGGCGCTGCTCGAGCGACTTCTGATAAAGTTGTTCCTGATCGGCAAGCGGCTTGAGACGCGCCTCGGTCGCCGTCGATGCTCGCCTCGACATCGCGAACATGGGTGGCGGTGTCGATCAGTTGCTGGTTGAGCTGGCGCCGGTCCTCGCCAAGCGCCTCGATCTCCCGCTTGAGCTTTGCCTGATTCTCCACCGTCGCGCGCTGTTGGGCGCGTGCCGCTTCGAGCTCCTGATCGTGTTGTTTGATCGCGTCATCGGCCGCATCGGCGGCCGCGTTGGACGGCGGTGGTGTGGCGGGCGCCGGTACGGCGGACGGTCGGGGTATTGCGGACGGTGATTGCAGGTAAGGAATCGGGGCTTGAGCAACAGGGGCCTGCGCGACAGGAGCCTGCGCAACAGGCGTTTGGGCGTTTGGCGCTTGGACAGCAGGGACTTTAGCCGATTGAGCCTGCGCCAGCACGGTCAGACCTGCTCCGAGCGGCAGCGCCAAAGCCAATGCCGATCCGAGCACAAAGCGCGGATCAGTTCGGCTCGACCGTCGGAGAATCATCGTGTCCAAGGGTAGACGCCAGCCTCAGGAACGCAAGACAAAGCAGGCACGATGCGACTGGAATAAGACGCCGCTCGGTTCAACACGTCACAAATCGGTGAGGCAAGATTAAGAAGAATTAAGGGCCGCAAAGTGCGGTGGTCCTCAACTGCGGTGATAGGGGTGGCCGGCAAGGATGGTGCCGGCGCGATAAAGCTGTTCGAGCAGCATGATCCGCACCAGTTGATGCGGCCAAGTCACGGCCCCGAAGGCAAGCTTGAGCTTGGCGCGATCGCGCAGGCTGCCGGCAAGGCCGTCGGCACCGCCAATAACGAAGCAGGCGGCCGGCCGCTCTTCGGCGCGCCATTCGCGCAGCAGCGCGGCGAGTTCCGCGCTGTCGATACTGTCGCCTCGCTCATCGAGGACCGCGATCGCGGCGCGTTCAGGAATGATGGTTGCGATCGCGATCGATTCCTCGACTTTTCGGCGTTCGGCGTCTTGGGCACGGCTTTCGCGAATCTCGACGATCTCGACCTCGCGCCAGCCGCTGACGCGGCCGACCGCTGCGGCGCGCTTGCGAAACGCCGCGGCGAGCTCACGCTCGGGGCCTTGTTTCAAACGACCGACGGCAGCGATGACGATACGCATGCTAACCACCCAAAAAGAGCGGCAAAGATCTCGATGATCTATCTCGTCGCGCGATCGAACGGAGTTTGACCTAGCTCGCGCGCTGCGCCGGATGGCCCGACATCCACATCTTTTCGAGATTGTAGAAGGTTCGGACATCCGGACGGAACACATGGACGATCACGTCGCCCGCATCGATCAGCACCCAGTCGCATTGCGGCTCGCCTTCGACACGGGCGGCCACACCAGCCTTGCGCAAATCCTCCACGACCCTGTCGGCCACCGACCCGACATGGCGCTGCGACCGGCCCGTGGATACGACCATGTAGTCGCCGATTGAAGATTTATCCCGAAGATCGATGGTGAGGATGTCCTCCGCCTTCATGTCGTCGAGGCGGGCGAGGACCAAGCGAAGGATCTCCTCAGCGTCAGGACGCATTCTGGAGACCAGTTCGGGCGCGCGACGATCCGCCCGAGAGATCACGGATGTGGACAGGGGTCGGTATCCTTTCGCTCCATGTCGGCTCCGGCCATCGCGACCGGAACTGCCCTAAGATAGGCATGCCGGGCTATGGGATTCAACTGCTTTGCTGGGCCCGCTTCGCCCGTAATGCGGTCGACGACAGCGGCGATTTGAGGCCGTGCAGGTAGATCCAGGCTGGCGGCTTGCGTTGCGGCAGTGTCTTGGCGGCCGATTCGGGGATGCGGGCGCGAGCAAATGCCTGGCCAGCGGCGCTCGCTGACGCGTAAAGGCTCGGCCCCAACCGATCGACTACCGCAATCGGAACCAGGCCGGCAATGTCGCGCCAGCGCTGCCAACGATGGAAGCTGCGCAAATTGTCCGCTCCCATGATCCAGACAAAATGGACCCCCGGGCAGCGCCGCACCAAGTAGGTGATGGTCTCGAACGTGTAGGGACTGCCCAGTTCGGCTTCGACCCCGGTGACATCGATGCGCGGGTGGTGCGCCAGGGCCCGTGCGTTGGCGATGCGCCGCGCCAGCGGCGCCAAGCCATGGGTGTCCTTGAGCGGATTACCGGGTGTCACCAGCCACCACACCCGATCAAGATCGAGCCGCCGCAATGCCAGGAGGCAGGCGGCCCGGTGCGCGGCATGCACCGGATCGAACGTTCCGCCAAATAGGCCGATACGCATGCCGGGTGTATGCGGGGGCAGAATGACGCGGCCTCGGTCGCCGGGCCTTGCGGCTGCCGGGCGCGCAGAAGAGTACTCACGCTTCATAGCCTTCGGAAAGAACCGCCTCCCCCGCGCACCGCCCACCCCGCCGCGAACAGCCGCGGCGGCGTTCGGAAATCATGGCCGCGTTTGTCCGCTGCCGCGTATGCGGTACTTGAAACTCGTTAACTGCTCGACCCCGACGGGGCCGCGTGCGTGCAGCCTGCCGGTGGCGATGCCGATTTCCGCGCCGAAACCGAACTCCCCGCCATCGGCGAACTGCGTCGAAGCATTATGCAACACGATTGCCGAATTGACCTCACGCAAAAATTTTTCCGCTGCCGTTTTGTCTTCGGTGACGATCGCGTCGGTGTGGTGCGAGCCGTAGCGCTCGATATGGGCGATGGCGGCGTCGACGCCATCGACGACGCCGGCGGTCAGGATGGCATCGAGATATTCGGTACTCCAATCGGCTTCGCTCGCCGGTTTCACGCGGCTGTCGGCGGCCCGGACCGCCGCATCGCCGCGGATTTCGCAACCTGCCTCGATCAGCATGTCGAGCAGCGGCTTGAGCATTTTGGGTGCCGCTGCGCGATCGACGAGCAAGGTTTCGGCCGCTCCACAAACGCCGGTGCGGCGCATCTTGGCATTGAGCACGATCGATTTGGCCATCGGCAGCTTGGCCTTGCCGTCGACATAGACGTGGCAGACGCCTTCGAGGTGGGCAAAGACCGGCACGCGCGCCTCGGTCTGCACCCGGGCGACCAGGTTCTTGCCGCCGCGCGGCACGATCACGTCGAGCGCGCCATCAAGGCCGGCCAGCATCATGCCGACCGCCTCCCGGTCCCGCGTTGGCACCAGGGCGATCGAGGACGCAGGCAGTCCGGTTTCCAAGAGCCCCTCTACGAGGGCGGCGTGGATCGCGCGCGCGGAGCGAAAGCTTTCCGAGCCGCCGCGCAAAATCGCGGCGTTGCCGGCTTTCAGACAAAGCGCGCCCGCGTCCACCGTGACGTTGGGCCGACTCTCATAGATCACGCCAATGACGCCGAGCGGAACCCGAACCCTTTCGATCCGCATCCCATTGGGACGCCGCCACGATGCCAGAACACCGCCGACCGGGTCCTTGAGCTTTCGGATCACCTCAAGGCTGGCCGCCATGGCCTCGATGCGCTTGGCATCGAGCGTCAAGCGGTCGAGAAATGCGACAGTCGCGCCGGCGATCTTGGCTTCCGCCAAGTCCTCCGCGTTGGCGGCCAGAATGGCAGCTTGAGAACCGCGGATGGCTTTTGCCATGGCGGCGAGCGCCCGATTCTTCTGGGACGCCGACGTTAACGCCAGCACACGGGCGGCCTGCCGCGCGTCACGACCGATGCCGCGCATCGTCGCTTCGAGCGTCGCGTCGATCTTGCCGGCCGTTCCGAGCGCCTTGAGGGGGGCGTTCATGGCATTGATCCGTCTTGCATTCAGCGCTTTCTACCACGTCGGGCGAGGTCCGGCGAGCCGGCTGGCGATCGAGATTGTCCACAGCGATCCACAACTGTCACGCGGTTGTCTGCGGATTTCAGGAACTTGGCGGGAGAAGGCCGCGTTTCCGCCCCATGGTTCCAGAAGCCTGGGGCATCCGGAAAACTTCGGTCTCCGGGCTTATGCGTAAGAGTAACAGGAGGGTGTGATGTATTTGCCTTTGAAAAGTCAGTCGAGCCGCCTGCCGAAGCGTTGTCCCGTCGGCGCCACCTACGTGGTCGAGGGGCGCAGCGGCAAAGATGGCGATCTGCACGTGGTATCTCGTTACCTCGTCCTTCCCAACGGCGGCCGGATTGATCTCCCCGCCGACTTTGCGCGTTCCGCACCGTCCCGCGGTTCCGTGTCGCGGCGCCGGCGCAGGTCTATTCAGGGCCAACGACAGGCTAAAATGCTGCCTTCAGGCCCCCGAAAAAAAATAAGCGCGCCGGCCGGAACCCCCCGGCAACACGCACGTTAACAGTCAGACGCCGGGCGAAGCCCCCAGCCCCTCACCCTCAATCTCCCGGCGTCGAGCCCCGGTCGCGTTAGCGGCTGGGGCTCGCTGTTTTTACCGGCAGGTCATCCTGCACGGGGCCTCTACCAGGCCGGCTCGACGACCAAATCGTCGCGATGCACCATTTCGGCGCGGCCGCTATAACCGAGCAGGGACGCGATATCACCAGACGAACGGCCGGTGATCTTTTGCGCATCGTCGGCGTCGTAGGCGCACAGGCCGCGGCCGACTTCGGCGCCGTCGGGGCCGCGGATGATCACCGCGTCGCCGCGGGCAAAGCCGCCATCGACCTTGACGACGCCGACCGGCAGCAGGCTATTGCCGCGCCGCAGCGCCGCCACCGCACCGGCATCGATCGTGAGCGTGCCTTTGGGCTCGAGCGAGCCGGCGATCCATTTCTTGCGCGCCGTCACCGGGTTGCCCATCGCGATAAACCAGGTGCATCGCGTGCCCTCGGCAATCGCCCGCAACGGGTGCTCGACCCTTCCGGATGCAATGAGCATATGCGCGCCCGAGCCGATGGCGATCTTGGCGGCTTCGATTTTCGTCTGCATGCCGCCGCGCGACAGTTCCGAGCCGGCGGCGCCCGCCATCGCTTCGATCTCCGGCGTGATGCGCTCGACGCGCGGCACATGCCGTGCTGAGCGATCGGTGCCGGGCGGGGCGTCGTAGAGGCCGTCGATATCGGACAACAGCACCACCAGATCGGCGCTCACCATGCTGGCGACGCGGGCGGCGAGACGGTCGTTGTCGCCGTAGCGGATCTCGTTGGTCGCAACCGTATCGTTCTCGTTGATGACCGGCACCGCGCGCCATTCCAGGAGCTTATCGATCGTGGACCGCGCATTGAGGTAGCGCCGCCGCTCCTCGGTGTCGCCCAGTGTTACCAGCACCTGGCCGCCAGTGATGCCGTGTCGCGACAATGCTTCGGTCCAGGTGCGTGCGAGCGCAATCTGGCCGACGGCCGCCGCGGCCTGGCTGTCCTCGAGTTTGAGTGCGCCTTCCGGAAGCTTGAGTACGGCGCGGCCGAGTGCGATGGCGCCTGACGACACTACCAAAATGTCGCGCTTGCCGCGATGAAGCGCGGCGAGGTCGTCCGTCAGCGAAGCGAGCCAGGATTCTTTGAGCCGGCCGGCCTGCGAATCGACAAGAAGCGAAGAGCCGACCTTCACGACGATACGGCGGAAATCATCGAGCTGAGGATTGTTCATGACGACGTGATGCAACGCTTGATCGCTACAGCTCCGCTTCTTGTTCGAGCTTCGCCCTGTTCTCTAGGCAATAATAGCCGGACAGGCGGCTTACAAGTTTGCGGCGTTTCCAATCATTGAGGATGCGGCTGACATTCTCGCGCGCGATACCCGCCATGGCGGCAAGGTCGCTCTGTCCGATCTTCTGGCGGATCACGATCCGATCGGAGCCGACATCCTGGCCGAAGTCTTCCGCCAGTTCGAGCAACGTGCGCGCGACACGGCCCCGCAGCGGCAGGAAACTTCCGGCCGCGATCACCGCATCCGACTCGCGCAGCCGCGTGGCCAGAAGCGTCACCAGGGATTTGTAGACTTCGGGATGTTTCTTCGCGAATTCCTCGAACGCGGCACGGCTCAGAAAACTCAGCGAGGCGTCGCGCACCGCCACCACCGACGCAGACCGCGTTCGTCCGTCGATCATCGACAACTCGCCGACAATCGCGCTCGGACCAAGGAAGGCGAGTATCCGCTCGGTGCCGGATCGCGAGACCATAGTGACCTTGAGCAACCCGTCCGCCACGAGGTAACAGCCGTCGCCGGCATCTCCGGCCATGAACAAGACTTCGTCCGACGCCAGCCGCACCGGCGTCGCGTTGGTGAACAGGTCGGCCCAAAGATGCTCGGGCAAGCCCGACAGCAAACTCTGTTTGGGACGGGTAGGCGGCATCAAGCCCATCGCCGACTGTTAGGTGTGGACCGTTCGCTGGGAACGGCGTCCCGGCTCGCCATCCAACAATGCGGCAGAATTGATCCGTGTAAAAGCCACTTGAATCAAATACCCGCCCGGACCGTTGGTCCGGGCGGGGGAGACTGACCCGGGGGTGCGGGTCATCAGGGGTGTCGGGGGGGACCGAGTTTCACCCCTTGGACGTCATAGGGTCATCGGGGGTTGTCGGGGGACCGAGACTTGACCCATTGACGTCACCTAGGCGTCGCCTGACGCTAGATCTGGAAATTAGAGGCCGCGCGAAGACACCGCGTATTCGTACCAGCAGCTTGCGGGCGAAGTGTTTTGATGATCGGTCCGGCCAAATCGCGCCAGGATGCGCGCCAGTCGGGGTCGGGTCGCTTTGATGATTTTGGCCATCGGGGCCTCCTCACATCCTCATTGACCCCACCTTACGGCCCAGCCCGCGCGGGCGAAGTGACCGCCATCACAGAATGTCGCCTTTCGATAAGTGGCTGATTTATCGTGGCTTCTGACCGCCAATCGGCCATTAGGCCGCCGCCTACGACCCGCCGGGCGCGCGCACCTCGACGCCGGCGCGGCGCTCGACCGGCTGCACGATCGTGGTGATGTCCTTGTCCGGTCCGATCTCGTCGCAGGTGAGTTTGAGCAATGCGGCGACGGCCTCGCAGACTTGGATCGGCACCCCCAGCGCCTTCGCTTCTGAAACGAACAGATTGACGTCCTTCATCATGAGCCCGGCGGTAAATCCTTGATTGAATTTGCGCGGGATGACGACGTCGGGAAATTTCTGCTCGGTCGCCGTGCTGCGCCCCGAGCTGGCATTGATAACGTCGCACATGACGCGCGGATCGAGACCCGCCTTCACGCCCGCGACCATCGACTCCGAGGTCGCGGCCATTGCGGCCGCGGACAGCACGTTGTTGCACAGCTTCATCGTCTGCCCGAGTCCGGGGCGCTCGCCGATATTAAAAAACTTGCCGATCGCTTTGAGGGCGGGCTCAACGGCCGCGACGTCGGCGCGCGGCCCCGAGGCCATGACGGCCACGGTGCCTTTTGCCGCGCCCGCAACGCCGCCGCTGATCGGCGCATCGATCTGCACGATGTTTTTGGCCGCGAGCAATTTGAAGATGCGCTGTGCCATGACGGAGCCGGTGGTCGACAGATCGACAAAGCGGCGCACACGTTTGCCCTCGATCACGCCATCGGGGCCGGTCGCCACCTTGAGCACGATATCGGGCGTCGGCAGACTGACCATCACGGTCTCCGCCATATCGGCGACTTCCTTCGGCGAGCGCGCCGCCACCGCGCCGAGCGCGGCGAGATTGCCGATCGCCTCTTGGCGTGTGTCATAGACGATGACCTTGTGGCCGGCCTCGACCAGATGCCGCGCCATGTGGGCGCCCATGTTGCCGAGACCGATGAAGCCGATGTCCATGGTGATTCGTCCTCTCTGCCGCTCCCGTCATGCCCGGCCTTGTGCCGGGCATCCCGATTTCTAGAACGCTGCGCCATACGAATCGAGATGGCCGGGACCAGCCCGGCCATGACGAGACGCTACGACATAAATTCCGCCCGCACCTTATCGGTATGCTCGCCGAGTCCCGGCACCGGACCGTAGCGGCGCGACGCCGAGGCGTGTTGCTCGGCCGGCGCCGGATAGGACACCAGGCCGCTCGGCGTGCCGATCGTGATCCGGCGCAAATGCGGATGGTGCGCGAGGTCTGCCGGGCCATTGACGCGCGCGAACGCGATATCGGCCGCCGCGAGCTTTTGCGCCAGCGGTTCGACGTCAAGAGCGCTGAACACGGCGGCGACCTTGCCGTCAGTTTGGGCGCGGCGCTTCACGCGTTCCACATTGGTGGCGAAGGCGGGATCGGCGGCGAGCGCGGCATCGCCCAAAACTTTTTCGGCCAGCACGCGCCACTCGCGATCGCTTTGGATCGAAATGAGGATGGCGATGCCGTCGCGGCTTTGAAACGCGCCGTAGGGCGAAATCGAGGTGTGGGCGAGACCCATGCGGCGCGGCGGCGTGCCTGATTCCTGCTGCAACAGCGGCACCGTCATCCAATCCGCCATGGCATCGAACATGGAAATCGACAGCGCCGCGCCTTCGCCGGTGCGCCCGCGCGTAATCAGCGCCTCCAGGATCGCCTCGTAGGCATTCATGCCGGACGCGATATCGACGACCGAGACGCCAACGCGCGCCGGCTCCGCGGTGCCGGTGATCGAGGCAAGGCCCGACTCCGCCTGGATCAGCATGTCGTAGGTTTTGCGCGTCGCGTACGGTCCGGTCTCGCCGTAACCGGAAATCGAGCAACAGATCAGCCGCGAGTGCTGGCGCCGCAGCCGCTCGATGGCAAAGCCAAGCCGGCCGACCGCGCCGGGCTTGAGGTTCTGCACGAACACGTCGGCGCGCGCGAGCATTGCGGCGAAAAGCGCCTTGTCGGCCGTCGTGGTGAGATCGAGCACAACCGATTCCTTGCCGCGGTTGAGCCAGACGAAATAGCTGCATTCGCCATGCACCAGATCGTCATAGCCGCGCGCGAAGTCGCCTTCCGGCCGCTCGATCTTGATCACGCGCGCGCCCGCATCGGCGAGCCGGCAACTGCACATCGGCGCGGCGACTGCCTGTTCGAGCGAGACGACGAGGAGACCGGCGAGGGGGAGCGTCATGTGGACATCCTACGCACCGTCACCCTGAGGCGCGAGTGAAGCGAGCCTCGAAGGGCGACGGCCCCGGCGCCTCGGCCGGCATCCTTCGAGGGCCGCTTTGCGGCCACCTCAGGACGACGGTGAACATTAATACGACCGCGGCAGGCCGAGGACGTGCTCGGCGATGTAAGACAACACCAGATTGGTCGAGATCGGCGCGACGGTGTAGAGCCGGGTCTCGCGGAATTTGCGTTCGATATCGAATTCCTCGGCGAAGCCGAAGCCGCCGTGAGTCTGCACGCACATGTCGGCGGCCGCCCAGGACGCTTCGGCAGCAAGGTGCTTGGCCATGTTGGCTTCGGCGCCGCAATCTTTGCCGGCTTCGTAGAGCGCGGCCGCCTCGCGGACCATCAGTTCGGCAGCCCGCATACTGATGTAAGCGCGGGCGATGGGAAACTGGACGCCCTGGTTCTGTCCGATTGGCCGGCCGAACACCACGCGCTCGCCGGCGTAGCCCTTGGCTTTTTCGATGAACCATTTGGCGTCGCCGATGCATTCGGCCGCAATCAGAATGCGCTCGGCGTTCATGCCCGAGAGAATGTAACGGAAGCCCTCGCCCTCTTGGCCGATGAGGTTTTCGGCCGGCACCCGCATATTCTCGAAGAACACTTCGGTGGTGGCGTGGTTCATCATGGTGCGGATGGGGCGGATCGTCAGGCCCTTGCCCTTTACCTCGCGCATGTCGACGAGGAACACCGAAAGCCCGGCGGTTCTTTTTTTGGTCTGCTCGCGCGGTGTCGTGCGTGCAAGGAGGAGCATCAGATCGGAATACTCGGCGCGTGATGTCCAGATTTTCTGGCCGTTGATCACGTAGTGGTCGCCGTCGCGCACCGCGGTGGTGCGCAGGCCGAGCGTGTCGGTGCCGGAGGTCGGTTCGGTGACGCCGAACGCCTGGAGGCGCAGTTCGCCGCGCGCTATTCCCGGCAGATAGCGCTTTTTCTGTTCGGCGCTGCCATGACGCAGCACCGTCCCCATCGTGTACATCTGCGCGTGGCAGGGCGCGCCGTTGCAGCCGGCTGGCCTGGATTTCTTCCATGATGGCGGTCGCGGCCGTCATGGTCAGGCCGCTGCCGCCGTACTCTTCGGGGATGAGGGCGGCGAGAAAGCCCGCCTTGGTCAAAGCCGCGACGAACGCATCCGGGTAAGCGCGCTCGCGATCGAGCGCGCGCCAATATTCGCCGGGGAAATCGGCGCACAGCGCGCGGACCGCCTCGCGGATCGGCGCGAGCTCGGTGTTTTCGGTCATGGCCGCACCTCGGCGCGGCCGTTGTTGATCGCAATGACGTCGCGTTCGACCACGCGCGAGCGGAAGCTCACCACCGCGCCGTCGCACCACATCTCGGTGCGGATGGTTTCGCCAGGAAACACCGGCGCGGAGAAACGGCACGCGAACGATGCGAGCCGCGTCGGATCGTAGCCGCACATCGTTTTCAAGATCGCATGGCCGGCGATGCCGAAATTGCCGAGCCCGTGCATGATCGGCCGCGGATAGCCGGCCTGCTTCGCCGCAGCCGGCTCGGCATGGAGCGGATTGCGGTCGGCGCTGAGACGATAGATCAGCGCCGCCTCCGGCCGCGTCGAGAGATCGCAGACCGCATCCGGCGAATGGGTCGGAATCGGATGCGGCTCCGCGCTCTGCCGTGGCGGCCCGCCGAAGCCGCCGTCGGCGCGGCAGAACGATGTTTGCGTCACGGTCGCGATCAATGCGCCGGACGCTTTGTCCGTGACCTCGCGCTCGGTGAGGACCAGCGCGCCTTTGCCCGCGCCCTTGTCGATCACCTCAACGATGCGCTGGTTGCCGATGACGGTGCCTTGTCCCGCGAGCGGCCGGTGCAAGGTTATGCCCTGTTCGCCGTTGACCATCTTCACCCAGTCGATACCGGTGTCGCGATCGCGCGCCCAGAAGCCCACATAGCCGAGCACGGCCGCCATGGTGGGCAGCACTTTCAGATTCTTCTCATAGACGAAGGGCAGTTCGTCCTCGTTCATCGGATCATGGCCGAGCCCGATGCCGAGCGCGTACAACATGCAGTCCTTCGGACCGTAGGTTTGCTCAACCGGCGGAATGTCGAGCGCCATCAGCTTGTCGTACACAATGGTCATTTGGTTTCCCGTCATGGCCGGGCTTGACCCGGCCATCCACATCTTAGTTTGCCACTGAGCTTAGAGACGTGGATGCCCGGCACAAGGTTTATACTCGGGCCGGCCGGAGGCCGGACCCGTGTGCCGGGCATGACGTCATTGTGAGGCGACTGATCAAACCGGGTCCCACGAGAACACGTCGGTCGAGCGATCGAGCGGCGTGAAGGATGAGGTGAACGCGCCCTTGAGCTGTTGATCGAGCTTTTCCGGCGTCCAGCCATCGGAGCGATGCAAGGTGCGGATCGGGCGCGTCTGGTTGAACAGATAGATCTCGTTGTTGCGCACCGAAAAAATCTGGCCGCTGATGCCGTCGGCGCGGTCGGAGCCGAGATAAACGACGAGCGGCGCGATTTTCTCCGGCGTCATCTCGCGAAAGCGCTCGACGCGCGCCTTCTCCTCCTCGGTCTCGGCCGGGATCGAATTGATCATGCGGGTCCAGGCAAACGGCGCGACGCAATTCGAGCGCACCTTGAAGCGCTCCATGTCGAGCGCGATGCCGCGCGACAACCCGACGATGCCCATCTTGGCCGCCATGTAGTTGGCCTGCCCGAAATTGCCGACCAGCCCGGAGGTCGATGTCATATGGACGAAGCTGCCGGAGTTCTGCTCGCGGAAATGTGTCGCGCAGGCGCGGCTCATATTGAAGCTGCCATGCAGATGAACGCCGATCACGTCCGACCAATCCGACCAGCTCATGCGGTGAAAGATACGGTCACGCAGGATGCCCGCATTGTTGACCAGGATGTCGACCCGGCCGAACGCGTCGAGCGCCGCTTTGACGATCTTGTCGGCATTCCCCGGCTCGCTGATCGACAACGTCGAGGCGATCGCTTCGCCGCCGGCTTTCTTGATCTCGGCGACGACGTCCTGCGCCGGACCGGCGTCGGTGCCGGCGCCGTCGAGGCTCGCGCCGATATCGCACGCCACGACACGCGCACCCTCCTGCGCCATGGCGAGCGCGATGCCGCGCCCGATGCCGCGCGCCGCGCCGGTGACGATGGCGACCTTACCGGAGACGATGTTTGGCATGAATTTGTTCACCCCTAAAATTAACAGTCGTCATGCGCGGGCTTGACCCGCGCATCTCGATTCATTTCGCGCCGTGCCACTCGTATCGAGATGGCCGGGACAAGCCCGGCCATGACGACGCGGAGGCATGTTGAGAGCTTATCCGCCCCAAACCTCGCGCGCGACTTCGCCGATCATCCGCAGCTTGGCCCATTCTTCGTCCTCGGCCAGCGTATTGCCTTCCTCGGTCGATGCGAAGCCGCATTGCGGCGACAGGCAGAGCTGGTCGAGGTCGGTAAACTTGGCGGCCTCTTCGATACGGCGTTTGATGGCGTCCTTCGACTCCAGCGTGCCGGTTTTCGTCGTCACCAGGCCGAGCACCGCGAAGCGGCCCTTTTGCAGGCGCTTGAGCGGCTCGAAGCCGCCGGCGCGGGCGGTATCGTACTCCATGAAATAGCCGTGCACCTTGATGCGGTCGAACAGCACTTCCTGCATGGCGTCGTAGCCGCCACTGCCCATGAAGGTCGATTTGTAGTTGCCGCGGCACAGATGCATCGTCACCGTCATGTCGGCCGGGATGTCCGAGATCGCCGTGTTGATGAGGTCGGCGTAGAGCGTGCCGAGCGTCTCCGGATCGTCGCCGCGGTCTTTCATCTGCTGGCGATATTTCGGATCGCACAGCATGGCGATGAACACCTCGTCGAGCTGCAGGTACCGGCAGCCGGCGTCCGCAAAGGCGCGCACCGCTTTTTTGTAGGCCTGGCCGAGATCGTCGAACATCTGATCGAGCTTCGGATAGACGGCCTTGTCGATCGGCGTAAGGCTCGGACGGCCGTAGAGCGCTGACGGCGCGGGGATCGTCATCTTCGGCGTCCGCTTGGTGTGCGCCTTGAGGAATTTGAAATGCTCGATCATCGGATGGTTGGTGAATCCGATCTTCCCGGTCACGCACACACCCTCATTGCGCGTCGTCACGGCGGCGAACGCGATGCCGGTATCCATGACGTGGCGCTCGACGCCGTCGAGACCCCACAGGAAATCGAGATGCCACCATGAGCGGCGGAATTCGCCGTCGGTCACCGATTGCAGGCCGACATCTTCCTGTTTTTTGATGACGTCCTCGATGGCGCGATCTTCCGCCGCCGTGAGTTCGGCGGCGCCGATCTCGCCTTTGGCGCGGCGCTCGCGCGCCTGTTTCAGAGCGGCAGGCCGCAACAGACTGCCGACGTGGTCGGCGCGAAAGGGCGGCTTGGTTCGTTGACTCATTGTTTCGCTCCCTGGTTCATTGTCGTCACCCCCGGGCTCGACCCGGGGGTCCATGCGACGTGGCATTGTCCGATGGATTGCCGGGTCAAGCCCGGCAATGACGAATGATCATTGCTATTTTCCCCACACCTCCGCGGCGATCTCCACGATCATCCGCAGCTTCGCCCATTCTTCCTCCTCGGCCAACGCATTGCCTTCCTCGGTCGAGGCGAAGCCGCATTGCGGGGAGAGGCAAAGCTGGTCGATATCGACGAATTTCGCCGCCTCGTCGATACGACGCTTGATGTCGTCCTTCTTTTCCAAGGTGCCGCTTTTGGTGGTGACGAGACCGAGCACGACGGTCTTGCCTTTCGGCACAAAACGCAACGGCTCGAAGCCGCCGGCGCGCTCGGTGTCGTACTCCATGAAATAGCCGTGCACGTTGATCGTGTTGAACAGAAGCTCGGCGACCGGCTCGTAGCCGCCCGAAGCGACGAAGCTGGAGCGGAAATTGCCGCGGCACAGATGCATGGTGATGGTCATGTCGGACGGAATGTCCGCGATCGCCGCATTGATCATGCCCGCATAGACGTCCGGCAGCGCCGCCGGATCCTCGCCGCGATCGGTGATCTGCTGGCGCAGCGCCGGATCGCACAGATAGGCGAGATTGACCTCGTCGAGCTGGAGATAGCGGCAGCCGGCGGCCGCAAAGGCGTGCACCACCTTGTGGTAAGACTGGCCGAGGTCGCGATAAAAATCATCCATCGACGGATAGATCGATGCCGGCACGGCGTCGCGGCCGTAGCGAAAATGCAGCGAGGAGGGCGACGGGATCGTCACTTTGGGCGTTTGTTTGGTGTGCGCTTTCAGGAACTCAAAATGCTCGATCATCGGATGCGGCTTGTAGCCGCCAAGCTTGCCGATGACCCGCAGCAGGATCGGCCGCGGCTGCGGACCGCTCTTGGCAAACTTGATCTTGCGTTCGCCGACGTAGGACTTGACGTTGTCGAGCTGTTCCAGAAAATCGTAGTTCCACGAGATGCGGCGGTATTCGCCGTCGGTGACCGCTTGGAGGCCGACCGCCTCCTGCTTGCGGATCACGGCCTCGATCTCGCGATCCTCGATGACGCGGAGGGCGTCTGCCGTGATCTCGCCGCGTCCGCGCTTGTCTCGTGCCTCCTTGAGCGCCGCGGTCCGCAGCAGACTGCCGACATGATCGGCCCGGAATGGCGGCTTGGCTCGTTGCATCAGCGGCTCCACATTCATCAGCGTCCGGGAGGGTGCCGGGGTCGCAGGACTCGGGCAATGCGATAGCACCGCCGCGTGCGAGGCAAAAGAGACCGCCGCCCAAACGTGCCGGTTGCGGCACGGTCACGGCGTTGCACGCATAGCTGAAATCCCGTAATGACCAACGCGAAGCGCCAGCGCGATGCGTTTTTCGGCGGTGCAGAGGGCGGCCTGCATCCGGTCGCATCGCGGCGAACAAAGCAAGGAGCGCGCAATGACCGGCATGTTGGAATACGAAACGCCCGGGCTCGGCCATAACAAGCCGTCCCAGGAGGACCAGGACGAAATCAAGCACGGCAAATGGGATCGCTGGGCGAAGAAGCGCACGTTCGTGCGCGCGCTCGAAGGCACCTACAGCCATCTCTACAAGAAGCTGCTCGAGGAACCCCGCGTCTATTCCTCCAAGGACCATCCTTGGAAAGGCGGACCGGCGATGTACGGCAAGCACATCATCAGCCCGCAATCGGTCTCGATCGTGCAGTCGATCGAATCGCACATCGAGTGCTACGCGCCGCTCAACGCCGGCCAGAAGCACGGCCATCTCAACAGTGCGGTGTTCTACGTGCTCAAAGGCCACGGCCACGACGTCCATGACGGCCGCTACATGAAGTGGGAAGCCGGCGACGTCATGCTGGTCGAGAACGGCTGCGTACATCAGCACTTCAACGACGACGAAAAAGAGTCGTGCATCCTGCTGGTGTTCAAGGCCAAGCCGCTGTTCCTGTTCATGCACCTGTTGTTCCAGAAGATGGTGGAGTGGCCAACCGACAAGCTGCCGGACGGTGTCACCGAATTTCATCCGCCGACGGAAATCTGAGGGCGGAGAGCATCATGGCACTGTTCGAAGACAAACAAGCCTCACTGTCGGGCTCCAATTCCAGCACCTTCCTGGCCGAAGCGGTGACCGAATCGGAAAAATTCCGCGCCGATTACGTCACGCTGCCGAATGTCATCAAGGCCAAGGACATGCCGTGGGAGCGGTCGCCCGACGGCCTCATCAAGCATCTCGTGCATCAGAAGATGCGCACGCGCGAGTGCTGCATCGAAGCCTATATGCAGTTCCTCAAGGACGGCGAGCGCTCCGGCAAGCACCGGCACATGTGGGAGGAATTGTTCTTCGTGGTTGAAGGCTCGGGCTACGATCTGCATTGGGACTTGAAATGGGACTGCGTCGAAGCCTTCGATTGGCAATGGGCGGAGACACCGAAGAAATTCGAATGGACGGTCGGCGATTACGTCTACATCCCGCCCTTCACGATGCATCAGCATTTCGCCAAGCCAGGCGAGGAATGCCGCATCATCGTGATGAGCAATCGCATCGTCAAAGACATGGGCTTCGACTGGTACGACCAGGTCGAAAACGCGCCGGGGTTTTGAACTTTCTTTTCCTCTCCCGCTTGCGGGGGAGGAAGGCGAGCGAAGCGAGCCCGGAGGGGGTAGGTCTTCAACGCTTGCGCAAGCCTCTTTGCCGCGAGCCCTCCCTACCCTCCCCCGCAAGCGGGAGAGGGAAATGATCGCTAGAGCTACTGCAGCGTGATGTGGTTTTCCGAGATCACACGCCCCCACAGTTTCGTTTCGCTGGCCATGAATTTCGACGCATCGGCCGGCGTCCCGATCATGGGATCGAGCCGCAGGGCTTGCAGCTTGGCGTTGATATCGGGTCGCCGCAGGATCGCCTCCACATCGTGGTTGATCTTTTGCACCAACGCATCGGACATGCCGGGCGGTCCGACGATCGGAAACCACGTGATCGAGCGAAAGCCCGGAAGTCCCGACTCGGCGATCGTGGGGATTTCGGGCACCGAATTCGCGCGCTCTTCGCTGGCGACGCCGAGCATCTTCAGCTTGCCAGCGCGGTAGAGCGGCACCGATGTGGTCAGCGTGTCGAAGAACATATCGACATTGCCGGCCATCACGTCGGTGAGCGCGGGCTGGGCGCCCCGATAGGGCACGTGCACCATCTTGATGCCGGCGAGGATTTCCAGTTCGGCGCCGGACAAATGCGCGGTCGAGCCGACGCCTTGGGACGCAAAGGTGAGTTTGCCGGGATTGGCCTTGCCGTAGGCGATCAGCTCCGCAATCGTGTTGGCGGGAAAACTGGGCCGCACCACCAGCACGTTGGGAATCTTGGCGAGCATCGCGATCGCCGAAAACTTTGTCGGGTCGTATTTCAGGTCGTGATTGAGCAATTGCTGGATCGAAACCGGTGAGGGCGGGCAGATCAGCATCGTGTAACCGTCGGGCGCGGCGTGGGCCACCTCCTCGGCGCCGATATTCATCGCACCGCCCGGGATGTTCTCGACGACGACCGGCTTGCCCCACGTCTGGCTGAGTTGATCGCTGATGAGCCGCGCCAGAATGTCGGTCGTCGACCCTGGCAGGGAGGGGACGACGACTTTAACGACGCGGGACGGATAGGGCTCGTCGGCGCGGACCGGCGCCGCGGCGAGCGCCGCAATGGACAGGGCGAGCAGCCACTTGCAAGCGTTCATCATATCAGACCCCGGCTCCTGGCATTGGCGCAAACCACGCAAGCGACTATAGAAAATCCCATAAGCGAGGGCCAGGAGCGGTGACTTAGGCGATGACGAAAAAGTATCGGCTGGGCGTCGACGTCGGCGGGACCCATACGGATCTTGTGCTGCTGGACGTCGATGACGGTTCGATCATCGTGGAGAAAGTGTCGACCACGCCGGCCAATCCCGCCCTCGGCATCATGCGCGGCATCGGCAACTTCGCCGAACGCGGCGTCGATCTTGCGCAGATCGAATTTTTTTCTCATGGCACGACCATCACCACCAATGCGCTTCTGGAAATGCGCGGCGCCAAGGTCGGCCTGCTGATCAACCGCGGCTTCCGCGCTATCCAGGAAACCCAGGGTCAGGCGCGTGACGGCAATCCGTTCGATTATTTCTTTCAGAAGCCGGCGCCGATCGCACCGCAGAGTCTCACCCGCGAAATCGGTGGCCGTGTCGACTACAGCGGTGCTGTCGTCGAAGCGCTCGACGAGGACGCGGTGCGCCAGGCGGCGGCCGATCTCAAGCAGGCGGGCGTGGTGTCGATCGCGGTGTGTTATCTGTTTTCGTTCATGAACCCCGCGCACGAACAGCGCACCGGCGCGCTGATCCGCGAGGTCTTTCCGCAAGCGCATGTGTCGCTGTCGTGCGAGGTGCTGTCGCGGGTGCGCGAATGGCCGCGGCTCTCCGCGACATTGCTGAATGCCTATCTGGCGCCGGTGCTCGTCACCTACATCGCCGATCTGGAGAAGCGTCTCAATACCGCGGGCGTCATCACCCAGCAGCGCTTTCTGATGCAGTCGAATGGCGGCGTGATGCCGTTCGCCGCGGCGGTCGCCGGCCATAAGACAGTCCATAGCCTGCTGTCCGGCCCCGCGGCCGGCGCTCAGGCGAGCGCCTACCTGCCGCAAGCGGACGATCGCTCGGCCGCCCGCGGCTTGGTCACGCTCGACATGGGCGGCACGAGCTGCGACATCGCCTTCATCGAAGGCGGCGCTCCACTCGAAGTGACCGAAGGCACCGTCGCGCGACGGCAGCTCGACGTGCCGGCGCTCGACTTGACGACGATTTCGGCCGGCGGCGGATCGATCGTCTGGATCGATCGCGCGGGATTTCTGTCGGTCGGGCCGCAAAGTGCCGGCGCCGATCCGGGGCCGGTGTGCTACCGCCGCGGCGGCGAAAATCCGACCGTGACCGACGCCGATATCGTCTGCGGCTTCCTCAATCCGGATTATTTTCTCGGCGGTACGCAGACGCTCGACGCCGAAGCGGCGCGCACCGCGCTGGACGCCAAGATCGCCAGGCCGATGCAGATGACGGTGGCGCAGGCCGCCGCCGGTGTCCGCCGCATTGTCGATATGCGCATGGCCGACGAGGTGCGGGTGTTTGCGGCGCGGCGCGGCGTCGATCTGAGTGAATTCGCTTTGTTGCCGTTCGGCGGCGCCGGCGCGGTGCATGGCGCGGCGGTCGCCGAGGAGCTTGGCATGCGCCGCATCGTCGTGCCGGCACGGCCCGGCGCGTTTTCGGCGCTCGGCCTGCTCTGCACCGACGTGCTGCACGACTATGTGCGATCCGAACTGGGCGCGCTCGACCGCATCGATCCGGCCCATGCCGAGGCTATGTTTCGCGAGATCGAGGCCAAGGCCGCGAGCGAGCTTGCCGAAGAGGGCCTCGATCCGAGCGCGGCCGCCTTCGAGCGCGATCTCGACATGCGTTATGCCGGTCAGGGCTACGAGTTGCGCGTGCCGTTGAACGGGCTATGGCAGACGTCGCTCGATGGCGGTGCGCTCGCCGCGGCGCGCCGGCGCTTCGACGATGTCCATGAGCGAAATCCACGGTCACGCAGCCAAGGAGAAGAGCGTTGAAATCGTAAGCTACCGTCTGCGGGTGCGGCTCACGGTGCCTAAATTCAAGCCGCGCGCGCTGCCCGCGCCCGAGGCGCCGCCGGCTCCCGCGACGGCGAAGGGAATGCGTCGCGTGTTCTTTACGGCGGAGACAGCGACCGAAACCGCCATCTACGATCGCGATCGGCTGGCGGTCGGCGCGACAATTGCCGGCCCCGCCATGGTCGAGCAGTTCGACGCGACGACCGCGGTGCCGCCCGGCTGGCGGGCTTCGGTCGATGGCTACAGCAACCTGATCCTCGAACGGCAGAGCTGAGGGCAAAGGCTCCATGGTCGACGCCATCACCACGCAAGTCGTGCGCAACCGCATCGCCAGCCTGATGCAGGAAATGCACTATCATTTTTACCGCTCGGGCTATTCCACCATCATCCGCGAGTCGCGCGATTTCTCCTGCGTGATCCTTGATCGCCACGGCGGGCTCATCGTGGCGCCGCCGATGTTTTTTCATGCGCCGGTGTACCGGCACCTGGTGGCGAAAATCCTGGAACGCTTCGGCGACGATATCCATGACGGCGACATGTTTGTGTGCAATCATCCCTACGACGGCGGCTTGCCGCATGTTTCCGACATGGCTTTCGTCTCGCCGATCCTCAGCGGCACGACGCTGATCGGCTTTGCCGGCTCGATTGCCCACAAGGCCGACGTCGGCGGCACCATGCCGGGCTCGACCTCGGCGACCGCGACGGAAATTTTCCAGGAAGGTCTGCTGCTGCCGCCGGTCAAAATTTATGCGCGCGGTGTTTTCAATGTCGATCTGGAGCGGCTCATCCTCGCCAACAGCCGGCAGCCGGATTTGGTGCGGGGCGACATGCACGCACAGATGGCGGCAACCCAGATGGGCGCGGTTCGCATTCTCGAAACCTGCGAGAGGTTCGGCTCCGATGCGGTGATGGCCGCGTTCGCGGCGCTGCTCGCCGGCGCCGCCGCCGAGCTGCGCGCCGCGATCAAAGGGCTCCCGGACGGCGAAGCGTCCGCCGAAGGTTTTATGGACAATGACGGCGTCGAACTCGACCGGCCGGTGCGCTTCGCCGTCACGGTGCGCGTCGAGAACGGCGAGATCACCTTCGATTTCACCAAGGCCGATCGGCAGGCCAAGGGGCCGATCAATTTGCGGCCGTCGATGGTCGAGGCTTGCGTGTTCTACTCGCTGATCGGCGCGCTCGATCCCAAACTGCACTTCAACGACGGCATGCGCGAGGTGGTGCGGTTCGCATACGCACCGGACACCATCACCAATGCGAGCCCGCCGGCGTCCGTGAGCTCCTATCAGGCAGCGAACCTCAAGCTCGTCGACGTGATCCTCCAGGCATTGGCGCCATTTCGCCCGGAGCGCGCCGTCGCCAACGGCGGATCGTCCGGCGCGCTGCTGATCTCCTGGAATGCAGGCGGCCGGCCCGGCCAACCGTCGCTGCAATATGAAATTCTCGGCTCGGCCTATGGGGGCGGCAACGGCAGCGATGGGGCGTCTGCGGTCGCGACCCATATCAGCAATCTCCACATCACGCCGATCGAGATTCTCGAAACCGAGTTTCCGTGCCGCATCGAAGCTTTCGATATGGTGCAGGATTCCGCTGGCGCGGGCGAGTTCCGCGGCGGCTTGGCGTTTCGCCGGATCTACGAGTTGTTGCAGGACGCCACCGTGGTGCGGCGTTACGATCGCGCAAAATTTCCGCCGAGCGGCGTCGCCGGCGGCAAGCCCGGCAGCCGCAGCCGCTTCGTGATCCGTTTGGGCGCCGAAGACGAGCAGGAAACGCCGGCTTCCGGACGATACGAATTGCGCGCCGGCGAGCGCTTCATGCTGCAAAGCGCCGGCGGCGGCGGCTACGGCGATCCTAAAAAGCGCGATCCGTCGTCTCTCGCGCGCGATATCGCCGAAGGCTACGTCTCTACCGCAGCGGCCGAACACGACTACGACAGCAAGGATTGAAGATCATGGCGGATGGCACGAAAGATCGGGTCGGCATCGTCGGCGCGGGACGCATGGGTCTCGCCATGCTCAAGCATCTCGTCGCGAAGGGCTACGCGGTCACGGTCTGCGATATCAGCGAGAGGCAGCGCGAGGCCGCGCGCGCCATCGGCGCCGCCGTGGTGGCGACGCCGGCCGAACTCGGGAAGACCTGTAGTTTCGTCATTCTCGGCGTCGGTTACGACGATGAGATCAACGAAGTCGTCTTCGGCGCGCACGGGTTGCTGGAAACGCTGGCGCCCGGCTCGATCATCGCGGTGTCATCGACGGCCAAGCCCGACACCATGAAGTCTGTCGCCGCGCGGGTCGCCGACAAAGGCATCGCGGTGCTCGACGCTCCGATCTGCCGCGGCCGGTTCGCGGCCGATACCGGCACGCTGCTGGCGCTGGTCGGCGGCAAGGCGGAGGTCGTCGCGCGCGCGCGGCCGGTCTACGGCACCTTCGCGTCGGATATTGTTCATCTCGGCGATGTCGGTCACGGCCAAGTCGGCAAGACCATGAACAATCTGCTGCTCTGGGTGAATGCCGTCGGTCTCATGGAGGCTGGCAAGCTTGCTGAAACCACCGGCATCGATCTCGTCAAGTTGCGCGAGGCGCTGATGATGAGTTCCGGTGCGTCCGATGCGCTCAAGGAGTGGGACATGATCTCCTTCACCTGGGCGCTCAAAGATATGCAGATTGTCGCCGACATGACCGACAAAGCCGGCCTCTCGCTGCCGATCACCGGCGCCATCAAGGAACTGGTGAAGGACGCCCGCCGCGTCAAGGCGAGCAACCCGCCGAATTGGACCGGCAACAAGCCGGTGAAATACGGGTGATGGATTGTTGCGAGAGCGCGGCAACTTTCCGTCGTCATTGCCGGGCTTGACCCGGCAATCCATGGGACCACGAAGCAGCATGGATGCCCGGGCCTTCGCCCGCCGAAGGGGGCGTTTGGTTGAGCGTTGCCAATTGAGAGCTACGGCCCGCAGGCGGGTCAAGCCCGGGCATGACGATTCTGAGCTTGCCTCTTACGACAAATCCATCGCGGAGACGCCGCCGTCGACGAACAGATTGGCGCCGTAGACGAACGACGAGTTGTCGCTCACCAAAAATAAAATGGCCTTGGCGGCTTCCTCGGGTTGGCCGGGGCGCTTGGCCATGTTGGGGACCGGCCGCGACGCGTCGAACTCGTCCTTGCCGACCGGCGAGCCGATCTTGTTCGGCACGATGGCGTTGACCCTGATCTTGTGCGGCGCGAGTTGCACCGCCATGGCGCGGGTGAGATTGGCGACGCCGCCCTTGGCGGCCGAGTAGGCGACGGCCCGGCCGCGTCCGGTAAAGCCCGAGGTCGAGCCGATATTGACGATGCGGCCGCCGGTGCCCTGCGCGGCCATCTGCTTGCCGACGTGCTGCGCCATCAGGAACTGACTCTTCAGCGTCACCGACAGCACGCGATCCCATTCTTCTTCGGTGATGTCGAAGATGTGCTTGTTGTCCGAGATGGCGACATTGTTGACGAGGATGTCGATGCGGCCGTAACGCGACACCACATCCTTGACCAACGCCGCGACGTCGCTGCCTTTGGACACGTCGGCAACGAACAGCGTCGCGTCGCCGCCGGCTGCCTTGATCGCGTCCGCGACTTTCTGGCCGCGCCCCTTATCGAGATCGACGACGGCGACTTTGGCGCCCTCGGTGGCGAACAGTTTGACGATTTCCTCGCCGATATTGCGTCCGGCGCCGGTGACGATCGCCACCTGATCCTTGAGCTTCATCGTCTTGATTCCTTCCCACTCTTTGCATCGTTTCGCGGCGCCTCGGCCGGGGCCCGGCACGATAGGCTTTTGATTTTGCGTGTTCAATTATGCTATAAATCATTGAAACGACATAAGAATGGACGACGCTAGTGTTACCGCGTCGCCAACGCTCGCGGCGGCGTCTAGACTGTCAGCGGGCGCCGGCACAGGCCGGTTCGGGAAGCAAGCGGCGGGAGAGCCATGTTCACGTCCCTGATGACGACGCGCCGGTTTGCGCCGCTGTTCTTGTGTCAGTTTTTCGCGGCTTTCGGCGACAACTTCCTCAAGACGGCGCTCGGCTTCCTGATCTTATTCCAGATTTCCGGCTCTAATTCCGGCGCCTTGATCCAGCTCGCCAGCGCGACCTTTATCGGCCCGTACTTTTTCCTGTCTGGCCTCGGTGGCGAACTCGCCGACCGCTACGACAAAGCGTGGGTCGCGCAGCGCGTCAAATTCGTCGAGATGGGCGCCGCCGCGCTCGCCGTCGCGGGCTTCGCGTTCCATTCGCTCATCCTCCTGTTCCTCGCGCTGTTTCTGTTCGGAGTGCTGGGGTCGCTGTTCGGACCGGTCAAATACGGCATCCTGCCGGACCATCTCGCCCGCGAAGAGCTTCCGGCCGGCAACGCGCTGATCGAGGGCGGCACGTTCCTGGCCATTTTGCTCGGCACCATCACGGCCGGCATTGCGGCGAAGGGCAACAGTAATCCGATCCACTTCGCGTGGCTGATGCTCCTGACCGCGTTCGTGAGCTGGATATCGGCCACCTACATACCGAGGACTGGCGAGGGCGCACCCGGCCTCACGATCAACCGTAACATCTTCGTCTCCACCGGCTCACTCATCAAACAGTTGCGCGCCGAGCCGCGGCTGTGGTGGGGCGCGATGGTGACGAGCTGGTTCTGGCTGGTCGGCGCGGTTGTTATGTCATTGCTGTTGCCGCTGGCGCAATCGGACCTCGGCGGAACCGAGGCGGTGGTCACCGTCTTCCTCACGATTTTTTCGATTGCGGTCGCCCTCGGGTCCGGTCTTGCGGCGTGGCTTGCGGCGGGTCGCATCGTCATTTTGCCGACTCTGATCGGCGGCGTGCTGCTCGGCTTGTTCGCCATCGATCTCGGCTGGACCGCGCATCTCTTCGTCCACCCGGCCAATCCGTTGGACATTGCGGACTTCTTCGCCGCGCGGGGCGGGATTCACATCGCTATCGATCTCGCGGGGCTCGCGATCGCGGGCGGCTTGTTCGTTGTCCCGACCTTTGCGGCCGTGCAGGCCTGGGCCGGCGCCGACCGCCGCGCCCGTGTCATCGCGGCCGTCAATGTGCTCAACGCCGCCTTCATGGTCGTCGGCTCTCTGGTCTTTGCCGTGCTGCAGAAGGCGGCGGGGCTGAGCGTGCCGATGTGTTTCGTGCTGATCGGCGTCGCGAACCTTCTGGTTGCCATCATCATCGGCCGCACCATGCCGGCGAGCTGGCTGCAGGATTTTCTCTCGATCGTCTTTCGCGCTTTCTACCGGCTCGAAGTCAAGGGGATGGAGAACATCGCCAAAGCCGGCGACAACCCGATCATCGCCCTCAATCACGTGAGCTTCCTCGACCCGCCGCTGGCGGCGTCATTGATTCCCAGGCGCCCGGTCTTCGCCATCGACGTGGCGATGGCGAAGCATTGGTGGATCCAGCCGTTCCTGAAATTCGTGCGCACCATGGCGCTCGACCCGCTCAAGCCGATGGCGATGCGCTCGCTCATCAACGCGGTGCGCGACGGCAACAGCCTGGTCATTTTTCCGGAAGGGCGCATCACCGTCACCGGCAGCCTGATGAAAGTCTACGACGGCGCCGCGCTGATCGCCGACAAGTCGGACGCTATGGTGGTGCCGGTCCGCATCGACGGGCCCGAGGCGACGATGTTCAGCCGACTGAAGCGCTCGCAGGTGCGCCGCCGGCTGTTTCCCAAGATCACGGTCACGATCCTCGAACCCGTGAAGCTCAAGGTCGATCCGGAGCTCAAGGGGCGCAAGCGGCGGCAGGCCGCGGGCGCGGCGCTCTACGAGATCATGTCCGATCTGATTTTCAGAACCACATCGACCGACCGCACCGTTGTCGAAGCGCTCATCGACGCGGCAAAGGTCCACGGCCCGAGCTGGTTGGCGGTCGAAGATCCGGTCAGCGGCCGGCTGACCTACAAACGTCTGTTGCAGTCGGTCGCGATCCTCGGCGCCAAGCTGATGCCGTTCGCGCTCGAAGGCCGCTCGCTCGGCGTCATGCTGCCGACCTCGAACGGAGCGGTCGTCACGCTGTTTGCCGTCATGTCCGCGGGGCGTGTGCCGGCCATGATCAATTTCACCGCCGGGGCGGCCAACATCCTGTCGGCCTGCCGCGCGGCAAATCTGGACACGATCCTGACGTCGCGCGCGTTTGTGGAAAGAGGCCGGCTCGACAATCTCATCGCGCAGCTCGAGAAGCAGGTGCGCATCGTCTATCTGGAAGATATCCGCAAGACGATCGGCTTTTCCGACAAGCTTCGCGGACTGTTGGGATGGAAGAAGCCGCTGGTCGCGCGCAAGCCCGACGATTGGGCGGTGATTCTCTTCACCTCCGGCTCGGAAGGCACGCCCAAGGGCGTCGTCCTGTCTCACCGCAACATGCTGTCGAACGTCGCGCAGGCGGCGGCGCGCATCGATTTCGGACGTGAGGACAAGATCTTCAACGTGCTGCCGGTGTTCCATTCGTTCGGTCTCACGGCGGGCACCATTTTGCCGCTGGTGTCGGGCGTGTCGACTTATCTTTACCCGTCGCCGCTGCACTATCGGACGGTGCCGGAGCTCGTCTACGGCGTGTGCGCAACCGCGATGTTCGGCACCGATACATTCCTCAACGGCTATGCGCGCGTCGCAAATCCGTACGATTTCCGCTCGCTGCGCTATATCCTGGCTGGCGCCGAGCCGGTAAAGGAATCGACGCGCCTGATTTATCTGGAAAAGTTCGGCCTGCGCATTCTCGAAGGTTACGGCGTTACCGAAACATCGCCAGTGATGGCGCTCAACACGCCGATGTTCAATAAATTCGGCACCGTTGGCCGGTTGCTGCCCGGCATGACGGCGAAGCTCGAGAAAGTCGACGGCGTCGACGAGGGCGGCCGGCTGTTCGTCAGAGGGCCGAACGTCATGCTCGGCTATGTGCATGCCGATAAACCGGGCGTGCTCGAGCCGCCCGCCGAAGGCTGGCACGACACCGGCGATATCGTCACCATCGACGACCAGGGCTATATCGCCATCAAGGGCCGGGCCAAACGCTTCGCCAAGATCGGCGGCGAGATGGTCTCGCTCGCCGCGGTGGAGATGTTGGCCGGCGATCTGTGGCCGAACAACGTCACCGCGGTCGCTTCGGTGCCCGACCCGCGCAAGGGTGAGCGGCTCATCATGGTCACCGACAAGACCGGCGCGACGCGCTCCGAGTTCCAGGTCTATGCCAGGAGCAAACACGCCTCCGAGCTGATGCTGCCGGCGGAAGTCATCGTGCTCGACAAGCTGCCGATGCTCGGCTCCGGCAAGGTCGATAATCTGGCGGTGACGAAATTCGTGCGCGAGCAGGCGGCGGCGAAAGCGGCTGCGGCGGAGTGACTTCTTCACCCTCCCCCTTGTGGGGAGGGCAGCGTGTGGGTCGGGAGGGAACGCACCGACGTCGACGCACGCGCGGCGCGATCGCCGGATTGTTTGCTTGCCTCCCGACCCCCACCCCCAACCCCTCCCCACAAGGGGGAGGGGAGTTCGCCTGTGCGAGCGCGGCCGTTTTTATGTCCGCTCGCGCATCCCAACGCCGCGGTCCACACACGCGCCGGCTCTTCCTATCGACGATTGCCCGCGCTCAATGTGTATGCTATCATTGATCTATACACATTAAGCCAGAACGCTCGATAATGCGCACCAACATCGAAATCGACGACTCGCTCATGGCGGAAGCGCAGGAAGCGTCCGGTCACGCGACGAAGAAACAGACGGTCGAAGACGCGCTTCGGTTGATGATCAGGTTACGGCGGCAGCAACGGGTCGGCGCGGCATTCGGCAAATACTCTTGGCGCGGCAATCTCGCGCGGAGCCGCAAAGGGCGGGGATCAGGTTGATCGTTGTCGACAGCAGCGTCTGGATCGACTTCCTCAACGGGCGCAGCGCACCCCACGTGCGGCGGTTGCGAGCGACCCTCGGCACGGACGAAATCGTCGTCGGGGATTTGATGCTTTGCGAAGTCCTGCAAGGCTTGGCCAACGAGCGGGCGGCTCGGGACGTGGAGGCTCTGCTGCGCAGCTTCGCAATCGAACCAATGGCCGGTGATAAGATTGCGGGCGCGGCCGCCCGTAATTTTCGATATTTGCGCGCGCGCGGGATTACCGTTCGCAAGACCATTGACCTGCTGATTGGTACGTGGTGCATCGAGAACCGCACGCCGTTGCTCCACAATGATAGCGATTTCCGTCCGATGGCGCGCCATCTGGGCCTGATAGAGTTGCCGATGACGGCCTGACAGTGGTGCCGCTGCAGGATCAGGATAAGTGGAGACCGGTTTTCCGAAAAGATCATGCACTGGTTGCAGGCCACAATCAGACGGAGTCCCGCATGGGCAAGGTGCGCGTAGGAAGTTTTGCAGTGTCCATCGACGGCTTCGGGGCCGGCCCGGACCAGAGCCTGGAGTATCCGCTCGGCAAGCGCGGACCGGAGTTGATGAATTGGTTTTTCCCGACCCGGACCTTTCGATCGATGGTCGGGAAAGGCGGCGGGACCGATGGGACTGATGATCGCTTCGCCCGCGCCGCAATGGAAGGATTCGGCGCCTTCATCCTTGGCCGCAATATGTTCGGCCCGATCCGCGGCGAATGGCCGGACGACGCGTGGAAGGGCTGGTGGGGCGACAATCCCCCGTATCACGCGCCGACCTTCATCCTCACCCACCACGCCCGGGCGCCGATCGAGATGGAGGGCGGGACGACCTTCCATTTCGTCACCGACGGGATCGAGGCGGCGCTGGCCCAGGCCAAAGCCGCCGCGGGCGACCTGGACGTGAAGATCGGCGGCGGCGTATCGACGGTCCGCCAGTACGTGCTCGCAGGAGCGATCGACGAGGTGCACCTGGCGCTGTCGCCCATCGTTCTGGGTCGTGGCGAATCCCTGTTCGCAGGCATCGACCTGCCAGGCCTGGGCTACCGGGTGACGGAGGTGGTCCCAGCGGAGCTGGCGACCCACATCGTGTTGACGCGCTGACGACTGGGAGCGGCAATTACGATGACAGAATTTTTGATCTTATAAAATCAAAAGCGGAGTGCGCTGACGGCCGCATCATCGCACCAGGACGGCCTTACGCGGGCCCGGAATTACTGGGAATTACAGTGACGGTGCTGGACTGCACCCCATGAGTGAGACACGGTAATTCCGCGACGCGCGACGGCGTTTGGTTTAAGCAACGCTCGCAAAGCGGCTGCGCCCGCAGTTGTGCCGCTCGCAACGCGCGCCATTGCGCCGTGTAGTAAAGCCGCCGCCAAGGCAGCCGGTCGCGCCGATTGCGATCATATTCTCGATTGCGTGCGCGACGATCCAACGGTTTAGTCAATGCGAATTATTTCGTACGTACGATTAGACTAGACGCCTGCCATCTTATCGCATATACAATTAAGTATGATCATGGTTTGGGACGAACCGAACGCCTCGCCAACATCGCCAAACACGGCTTGGACTTCGCAGCGCTGAACGGAGAGTTCTTTCTGACGGCTTTGGTCGCGCCGGCAAAAGGCAACCGCTTCAAGGCCATCGGTCGCTTCGGCTCCCGCGCCATCGTTGTCGTGTTCGCCCGGCGCGGCGCCGAAGGCATCTCGGTGATCAGCATGCGCCATGCCAGCGCGAAAGAGAGGATGATGCTTCGATGACGAAACGAACGAAGAGCCCCTACACCAAGCGCGATCTTGCCGCGGTATCCGACAGCCCGGAGTGGACCGGTGCCGACATCAAAGCGGCTAAACCGTTCACCGAGGCCTTTCCTGATTTGGCAGCGAGCATCCGGCGCGCGCGCGGACCACAGAAGGCGCCCACTAAGGTTCCGGTATCGATCCGACTTAGTCCCGATGTCGTCCGGCACTTCAAGAAAACCGGACCGGGATGGCAGTCGCGCATTGATGAAACGCTGCGCAAGGCCGCGAAGATCAAAGGTTGAATCTATGAAGTCGATTCTAAGCCTGCTGGCAGACCTGTTCTGGACTATCGATGAGCCACCGGATCGGATCGGCCTCTTCGGTTTTGCAATTTTGGCAGTTTTCTTGCTCTTTTGCGTAGTGGTCTGGTTTGTTCATCCGGCGCCGCATTGATAACTCGCCGGTGGTTTTCGATCATCCCCCGGTCGCAAATTCTCATGTTCGGCTCACGACTACGAGATTGGCCAATCGCGCCTCGGCCGAAGTCAGACCGAAAACACGCAATAGGTCCGCATCGGTTCGCTGTTCCGAGTCAACGAACACTATAATCGCTTGCGCATTCAGCGAAGAACCCAGCTTATTTGCCGCCCGTTCAAATGCGGCTGCTCCAGTGCACTTAACTGAATTCGCGTTGTAGGCGTAGCGCATGGCCTATCGACAGAAGAGAAATGATTGAACGGTCGCCTACGCCCGCACCGCAAGCGCCCGCGCGGCACTTCGATCCCGGGATTACGGTGACAGTGCAGTTAACTAAATCAATTTTCCTACAGCTGCGCGTGGCGTATTCGCGTTGGACGCATCGATCGTCCGACCACTGTAAGTCTCGCGTCGGAGAGGCGGCCGGATTGAAAATGCCGCCGTGACGCGGTAACGAAAACGGCCAGCCGGGGCATCTTCGGGCCGGCGAAACCCGAACGAGATTGCGCGGCGTTACTCAGAAAGCGGGATTGCTTCAGACACGGCGGTGCGGTGTGTTTGCCTTATTGACCGTGCTACTGCTGGCTTCGCCTTCCATGGCCAAAGCGCAAGGCGCGAGCCCGGCATGCCAGGGCATCCAAATTTGCGATCGCGCTCAAGAAGAATGCCATAGTGCCTGCGATGCGCAAACGAACATGACGACGCCCGACCATGGTCGTATCGTAAAACAGCAGTGCTACAATTCATGTTTGGTCCAGTATAAAACTTGCTTCACGCAACAAGCTGAAGCCTGCCGTTTGGGCGGACGCTGACGAGACCCTCAGTCAAGTCAAATAGGGAGAGCATCGTGAAGAAATTAATCGTTGGATTTGGCGTTGCTTGGGCCGTTGCCGCCGCAACGCTGACCGGAGCTTGGGCGGGATGGGGATGTGGAATAAAGGGCACGGTCGGCAATACCGCTCGCGCATATAACGACTTCGCTGAAGCGACCCAGGCCCAAGCGCAGGCCGACTTGGTCCAGTACTGCAAGCAAAATGGGATCGAGAACTGCAAAATCATGAGTTGCAATGCCAACGTCGATACAGCGCAGCAAGCGGAAGCACTCTGGCCAATCTGTGGCGGCGCCAACCAACCGAAGTGCTGAACCGCGCAACCCCGCACGATGAAAAATTGCAAGCACTACGGTGATGGTGCTGGACTGCACCCCATGAGTGAGACACGGTCTTTGCACGCGATAAGACTCTTAGCCATCATCAACTATCCAGCCTGGTAAGAAAACAACCTGACCAAGAAAATGACCTTTCTTCGATGAAAACAGCGAGACTCCATCGCTTGACTTGGGGTTGCTGATAAGAGCGACGATCAAGCCATCGATGGTCTTACGTTGGTCTGAAGAAAATCGCCGTCGCGCACCAGCATTTGGGTTTGCGATGTTCTTTGGATCTGAAAATCCAAAGCTTGAACGGCGCTATGTGATTCGCTATTTGCTTCTTCATTCGCTCATTACACATCCGCGCCGCTGGTAGTAAAATTGGACGTGTCAATACAGCGGTGCCAAGCGCGATCGCCGCGCGAGCAGCGCCAACGATTGCCGATCGCCGCAAACCTCTAGCGCGGAAGCAACGCGCCCGACCAAAGAACAAAATACTTGCAGCACGCGACATCGAACCCCCGCCGGCAACGGCTTTGTCGTCTCGAACCCGACGACGCGACGACGGCCTACCTTTTCTTCCCTTCAGAGATTATCACCTCACACGAATCCATCCATCTTCGAAGATGACGCCCAGGAAGCGGCACTTGGGTCTGTTGAAAGGAAAGAGTATTTTATCCTCCAGCCCTGAATAATATTCGGCGATGCGTTTTTTGCCGACGCAGCTTGTTGTGCGGTGAAAATCTCTCGTCCATCGCCCATCTTTGTTCCAGCGGCACCCCTTTTGGTAAATCCAAAATAATGTACGACAATCCAGAAATCGTTGCCGTTTTCATGAAATCGTTCGTCGGGAGTGAACCAATAGACGTGATTGGAAATCTCTATTCGTGTGACGCCTCTGTGTGAATTGTCCCAAGCGCCGGTATAGCCATCTGGTCTGATCGCCGCGCTGGCAAAGATGTCGTCGCCAGAAGGATTTGTCATCGAAGTGCTCCGTGGAGAATTGTGCGAGTAGTCGCGCGCCTGCAATTGCGCAGGAATTACGGTGACGCTGAATTAATTCATTTCGCGGTAGACGAGTTCGCCATGAGGTTGCGTGGCCCGTCTCGCGTGGCTCAAAGATGACCGGCGGCTTTACGCCCGCACCGCCAGCGCTCGCGCGACGCTGCGGTCGCGGGCTTCGGTCGCGCATTTGGCCGCGTGGGCGTCGCGGTTGATCACTTGCAGGTTCGGCAGGCCCCAGTAATCGAGGAGCTTCGGCCACGGCGCGGCGCGGTGCTCGCTCCAGACCCGAAACAGCGGGACGCGATGGTCGACCTCGGCGCCCTTCCATAACCGGCCGCCGGTCTCACCGCAGCGCCGCGCCTGCGCGCGCCGCAGCAGCGCCACCTCGCCGCTCGGCGCGTTCCAGAATTGCCAGGCGATCACGCAGGCGCAGTGCCAGGTCGCGGTCTTGTTGGGGCCGGCGTCCCATAAATCGACATGCCAGCCGAAGCGGTACGCCGGCTGGCCGCACACGCAGCAGAAGCCGGGCCCCTTCGCGTGGGCGCGCTCCCGGTAGGGCGCGGGCGGCGCCCGGAACGTGGCCGGCAGTCCGCTGTCGCGGTCGTCGCCGAGCCGCCAGGTCCAGCCGCCGGGGGCGCTGCTGCGGGCCGCCAGCGCCCGCGCCAGGCGATCGGCGCGCAGCGGATGGGCGCGCCAGTAGGAATCGATCGCCAGCCGCGGCGTCGGCGGCACGAACGGGCGGCCGAGCGCCCGCGCCAGCACGGCCGGCGGAAAGATGCGCGGCAGCGCCTTGGTGAGGCGCGCCAGCGACCGGCGGTTTCGTTCCGCCTTTGCTTCCTGCCACGTGGACATCTGCGGCTCCCCCGAACCCGCCCGCATGGTGCCATCGCAGCCGTAAAGCCTTCGTCACTGAAAGCGGGCAGTCGCGCACGCTTTCGCCACAGGACCGGGTAGAATGCGCGCGCGATGCCGCCGGTGGGCCGCGCATCGCCATAGAGGCACGGTTTGCGGCGCATCTTCGTGATTTTTGCCATCGTGATTGTGGTGCTGCTGCTCGCCCCCTATGCGATCGCGCCGTTCTACCGGTTCGTCGATCCGGTCTCGACGCCGATGCTGTGGCGTTGGGCGACCGGCGCGCCGGTGGTGCGCACCGTGGTGCCGATCGGCCGCATCGCGCCGGCCTTGCCGCTCGCGGTGATCGTCGCCGAGGACGGCAGCTTCTGCCACAACCGCGGCATCGATCTGGGCGCGATCCGCGAGGCGCTCAAACAGTCCTCCGACGACATCGGCGAGTCGCGCGGCGCCTCGACCCTCACCCAACAGACGGTCAAGAACCTGTTCCTTTGGGAAGGCCACAGCATCGTGCGCAAGGTGCTGGAAATTCCGCTGGCGATATGGCTCACCCTGGTGCTGCCGAAACGGCGCATCCTGGAAATCTATCTCAACATCGCCGAATGGGGTCCGAACGGCGAGTTCGGCGCCGAGGCCGGCGCGCGATGGGCCTTCAACAAATCCGCCCGCGATCTCAACGGGCGGGAGGCTGCCGAACTGGCCTCGATCCTGCCCAACCCGGTCCAGCGCAGCGCGCGCCGGCCTAGCCCCATGATCCGCCGGCTGGCGGGGCTTTATGAGCGCCGCTCGGCCGCCTTTCCGACGCTGGATGCCTGCGTTTACGCCCACTAGCGCTAGCAGCCTCGTTCTTCTATAAGCCGCGCTTCCGTTAAAACGTCGAAGCAAGGAGACACGCCCATGGCCGTGCCCAAGAGAAAAACATCGCCGTCACGGCGCGGCATGCGCCGGTCGGCCGACGCCTTGAAGGCGCCGACCTATGTGGAAGACAAGGATTCGGGCGAATTGCGCCGGCCCCACCACGTCGATCTCAAGACCGGCATGTATCGCGGCCGGCAGGTGCTCAAGAAGAAAGCGGACGCCTAACGCCGGCGTTTCCCGACGCGGTGCAGAGCGCAGCTTCGCCCTGGTGGTTAAGCGCCATTGCGCGCCAGCCCAGGGCATAGCAGGCCAAGTGCAACCAGAGTTCCGCGAGGCTGCGCTGAGAGCGAGTTGCCGTCGCCATCACGGCAGCAACCGGAAAATCCAACGCGTCTTGCCCGCATTTTGACGTCGTCTTGCCGATATTCCGACGGGAAGCTCCTTAATTCTTCGGAGCAGGATACCTGTCGGCTGGCCTTGGGGTCCGCGTAGTTCAGTAAGCGTTGCGTGCTATGCTTGAACCGGGAAGCGGTGCAGAGCTTTCGATTGCGCTTGTCAACGCGGTATTGATCGCGTCGTGGGCGTTGCCTGGATTGCTGCTGTGCTATGTGCGGCAATCGTTGGCCGTCCGGCGCATTCGACCGGAATTCTCGCTTCGCAAGTCCGAAGCAATCGAACTCGATCGAGCGGCGCAACTGTACAAGGACGTCCACGGCCGTCTTAAGGAAATCGTCAATCAGAGCAGGAAACCTAATAAACTCTGGCGCGTCTTATTTGGCAGCTTGGCTGCCAGTCATGGAAAAAACGCGGACGAGTTCGACGATCTCGAAGCGTATGCGCAACATTTGCGATCAACGATCATTCAGCTCAAGCGAAGGCCCCTCAATCGCCTAAAATCATGGGCGCGCAAAAAAACCGCGCAGTTCACCTTGGGTGGCGCGATTGCGACACATGTTTTGAGTTTGGCATTTCTGATTGTCGTGTTGTACGGCCACGATCAGCCTGCGTGGGGCGAACAATTGACGACCCACGTCAAGAACCTGATTATCTGGTATCCGTTCGACGAGCGTCTTTACTGTGCCAACGCTGTCGCCGCCGGATTTACCGCCATTGCGGCGCCGGCATTTTACCTCCTGCGAAGAGTGGGTCTGCAGCGGGAATACGAACTGGAATTCTGGATACTCAAGGGGTTGGCCAACATCGATCTGGGTCAACTCGTCCATCAACGCCAAGCCGACCAACGCGAACAAGGCCCGTCGCCGCACGAGGCTTCAAACGAGATGGACCAGGGCGACGCTTGTTTTGTCGTGTTGGGTCTATCTGACGCGGCCTCGCTCGAGGACGTTAAGGCGGCCTACAAGGCACTGATCAAGCAGAACCACCCGGACCGGGTGCATGGCATGTCGCCAGCCTTCAGCAAGCTCGCCGAGGCCGAAACCAAAAGGCTAAACGCAGCCTATGAGCGCGCCTTGGTTTCTGTATCCGCACACAATTCCGAGTGCAGTTTGGTAAAGTATTGATTTCTGATTGAACGCTGCAGCGGTCCGCACGTCAGCCCAAAGTGTGGGATACGTGTGGAACGCGGCTAAATCGCAAATGATTCCAGTGCACCGGCCTGCTGCGCCGGGGTGCACCACAGCGCCCGGATCGTCGCAGACTCCGCGTTCGTAAAGGTCCGGACCTGCAGCACAACACTCCGTGCTGCGCCGCGTCCGGGAACGCTTGGAGCCGGGATACTTGGAGATTTGGCAAAAGGCCGGATAGACTGGTGCCGAGCCATCAGTGACGAGGAGTGAGCCGGCCCGTCGGCCGGCTCGGATGAGAGACGCGCGCCATGTTCGCCATTGGCTTTCCTCTGCTTCTCATTCCCTTTGCGGTCTACAACATGATCGCGTTCCTGACGCCCGGCGTGAGCTGGACGTCGACCGTCACCACCGTGCACATGATGTCGGGTCAGGATTGGGTGGTGACGTGGGAGGATTTGCTCCTCGCATTTTCGATCCTCCTGCTCTGGATCGAGATCATCAAGTCGACCCGGATGGGGATGCGCTCGATCATGGACCACGTCCTGGCGCTCGCTTTGTTCATCGCCATGCTGGTCGAGTTTCTGCTGGTGCAGCGGGCCGGCACCTCGACCTTCTTTCTGCTGATGACCATCACGCTCGTCGATGTGCTGGCGGGCTTTATCGTCAGCATCCGCAGTTCGCAGCGGCAGGTCGAGGTCGAGAGCGCGCCGCCGCCGCCGGCCTGACGGCGCTGGTCGTCAACAATGTCCCGCCGCATCGATTGTACTCCGTCACCCTGAGGTGCGCGGCGGAGCCGCGCCTCGAAGGGCGACGGCCCGGGCCGCGCATCCTTCGAGGGCCGCCTGCGGCGGCCGCCTCAGGATGACGGTGAACGTGAGCGCTCGGGTCTGCAGGCGCCTTTCGTGGGTGTCTTCACAGCGAGCGTGACAGTGCGCGCCCGGGCGGCGTGGGCCATTGGCCGAGCGCCTTGTAGGCGGCGCTCGCGACGTCGGGTTCGGCGCGGCGGCGGGCCCGCGTCTGCGGCGCTTTTTGCGATGTGGCGATGAGCTGCGCGATGAAGCCGGCGCTCGCGCGTTCGGCGCCGGGACCGGCTGGTGTCGCGTGGGGCGTTGGCGCAACGACGACGAGAGCTCGACTTGCCTGCACCATTGGGCTTCTGTCCCGAAACGGGATTGTCATGACCTTTGGCCATAAACTCGCAAGCGGCGTGCCGCGGCCGGAGCGCAAGCACAGCGCGGGATTAACCGAATCATTTAAGGTCTACCGCTATGCTGGCGGTACAGCGCCGTCTGCTTCGTCACCTGGAACTCCCGTCATCGCCAAAGAGGTGGCCGTGAACAGCAGCGGTTCGAGCGACTCCATCACCTTGGACGCGGCCCAAATTCTCGCCTCGGTCGGCGAGGTGGCCTACGACTGGCACATCGGCAGCGATGTCCTGCTGTGGAGCGGCAATGTCGGCGACGTGCTGCTGATCCGCGACGTCGCCGGCGATCGCGACCGGCCGCGGCTATGCGCAGTTCCTCGAGGCCGAGAACGCGCAGGCCGCGCTTCGACGCCGTCATGCAATCGGACAAGCGCGACGACGGCCACGGCGTCGCCTATCAGATCCAATACTGCATCCGCCCCGATCCCGGCTCCGAGACGCGGCTGTGGGTCGAGGACACCGGCCGCTGGTTCGCCGGCCCCGACGGCCGGCCGGCGCGCGCGCACGGCCTCGTGCGCGTCATCAACGAGCGCTACGAGCACGAGCGCCGGCTGACCTATCTGGCCCGCTGCGACGGCCTCACCGGCGAACTGAACCGCCACCACCTCACCGAAGTGCTCGAAGACACCCTCGACGAGGCGATCCGCTTCCGCTCGTCGTGCGGCTTCCTGCTGGTCGCCATCGACAATCTGGCGCGCATCAACGAGTCCTACGGCTTCGACATCGCCGATCGAGGTGATCGCCGCGGTCGCCAAGCGCATCCGCAGCCGCATGCGCGGCAAGGACACGCTCGGCCGCTATTCCGGCAACAAGTTCGGCATCGTGCTGCGCGACTGCACGCCCGACGACATGGCGATCGCCGCCGAGCGGCTGCTGGCCGGCGTGCGCGACGAGATGGTGCCGACCGGCGCCGGGCCGATCGCCGTCACCGTCACCATCGGCGGCGTCACCGCGCCGCGCCACGCCCGCAGCGTCACCGAAGTGCTGGCCCGCGCGCAGGAAACCCTCGACGCCGCCAAGGCCAAGCGCCGCGGCTCGTTCCTGGCCTACCGGCCCAATATCGAGCGCGAAGCGCTGCGCCGCGAGAACGTGCGCGCCACCGACGAGATCGTCGCCGCGCTCAACGAGCGGCGCATCTTCCTCGCCTACGAGACCGTCGTCGCGGCGGTCGACCGGCAGCCGGCCTTCTACGAGTGCCTGATGCGCATCCGCCGCACCGACGGCAGCCTGATCGCCGCGAGCGACATCATTCCGATCGCCGAACGGCTCGGCCTGGTGCGCCTGCTCGATCACCGCGTGCTCGAACTCGTCGTCGACGAGATGATCGCGGCGCCGGCGCTGCGGGCGAGCCTCAACGTCTCGGCCGCCTCGACCACCGATCCGGACTGGTGGGCGGGCCTTGGCTCGCTGCTGCGCGCCCATCCCGGCGTGGCCGAGCGGCTGATCGTCGAGATCACCGAGAGCGCCGCCATCCACGACATCGACGAGACCCGCGGCTTCGTCGCCCGCGTCAAGGATCTCGGCTGCCGCATCGCCATCGACGATTTCGGCGCCGGCTACACCTCGTTTCGCAATCTGCGCAAGCTCGGCGTCGACATCGTCAAGATCGACGGCGCCTTCGTGCAGGACATCATGCGCTCGGAGGACGACCGCGCTTTCGTGCGCACGCTGATCGATCTCGCCAAGCGGCTCAAGCTCGCGACCGTCGCCGAATGGGTGCAGGACGAAGCAGGCGGCGCAGACGCTGGCCGCATGGGGCTGCGATTATCTGCAGGGCGCGCTGATCGGCCTCGCTGTCGATCGAGCGGCCGTGGCTCGCGACCATCGCGAAAGCGGGGTGAGCGCTCTGCCGTCGAGCTCGCCGTTCCGGGAGAGGCGCAAGCCGCAGGCGTCTGAAGGCCAGTGGGCTCGCCGAGCGCCGGCCGCTTCACCTGATCGCGCTCCGCACGGTCGATCCTCTCCCGGTACGGGAGATGGCGCTTTATTCGGGTTTCTCGTGCCGGTTTCGCTCAACCGATCGACCTTCGCTGCATCTCGTCGAGCTGACGCTTGAGATCGTCGATGTCGCCGCCTTTCGCCGCGGCTTGTCCGGCTCGGCCGCCGCCTCGCCGCTCTGGCCTCGCGCCGCGCGAACGGCGCGAACATCGCGAAGGCGCGCTCGAACATTTCCATGTTCCGCCGCACCTGATCCTCGAGCGAGCCGAAGGGCCGACGCCGAAGGCCTGCGCCATCTGCTGGCGGAACTTCTCCTGCTCGCGCGTCAGCGACTCGATCGAGACTTCGAGATAGCGCGGCACCAGCATCTGCATGCTGTCGCCGTAGAAGCGGATGAGCTGGCGCAGGAAGGTGATCGGCAGCAGATTCTGCCCTTCCTTGTTCTCCTGCTCGAAGATGATCTGGGTCAGCACCGAGCGGGTGATGTCCTCGCCGGTCTTGGCGTCATAGACCACGAAATCCTCGCCGTTCTTGACCATGGCGGCGAGGTCTTCGAGCGTCACGTAGGTGCTGGTGCCGGTGTTGTAGAGCCGCCGGTTGGCGTACTTCTTGATCGTGACCGGCTCGTGCGGTCTTGGTCGTTGGTCTCGGGCATGGTGCAACCGACCGCTGGCTTGCGATCAAAATAGGCGGTTTCGCGCGGGCGCGGCTACCGTTTTGTGTCTGCATGTGCGGCCAACGGCTTGGCGCCGGGACGGAGCCGGATCGGCGCCCGGCCGCACCGGTCCGTCGACATGCCAGCGATGCGGCCGCCGTCCGCCTTGTCGGCGGCGGCTGGCGTCCTTATGACATATATGAAACGCAGCCTGCGGCCAGCCCGCGCGCGAAATGCCCTACCAGCCCGGAAGGATTCCCCATGAAAGACGACATCGTCATTGTCAGCGCGACGCGCACGCCGGTCGGCGCATTCAACGGCGCGTTCGCGACGGTGCCGGCCCATGAACTCGGCAAGACGGCGATCAAGGCGGCGCTGGAGCGCGCCGGCGTCGAAGGCGCAGCGGGTCTCCGAAGTGATCATGGGGCAGATCCTCACCGCCGGGCAGGGCCAGAACCCGGCGCGCCAGGCCTCGATCGCCGCCGGCATCCCGGTCGAAACGCCGGCCTGGGGCGTCAATCAGCTCTGCGGCTCGGGGCTGCGGGCGGTCGCGCTCGGCTACCAGGCCATCCTCAACGGCGATTCAGCGAGATCGTGGTCGCCGGCGGCCAGGAGTCGATGAGCGTCGCGCCGCACTGCGCCTATCTGCGCGGCGGCGTGAAGATGGGCAACTTCGAGATGATCGACACCATGATCAAGGACGGCCTGTGGGACGCCTTCAACGGCTATCACATGGGCAACACCGCCGAGAACGTCGCGCGGCAATGGCAGATCACCCGCCAGCAGCAGGACGAGTTCGCGGTCGGCTCGCAGAACAAGGCCGAGGCGGCGCAGAAGGCCGGCAAGTTCAAGGACGAGATCACGCCGGTGACGGTCAAGAGCCGCAAGGGCGATATCGTGGTCGATGCCGACGAATATCCCAAGCACGGCACCACGCTCGAAGCGGTCGGCAAGCTGCGCCCGGCCTTCGACAAGGAAGGCACCGTCACGGCCGGCAATGCCTCGGGCATCAACGACGGCGCCGCCGCCGTGGTGCTGATGAAGGCGAGCGAGGCGGCCAAGCTCGGCAAGACGCCGCTGGCCCGCATCGTGTCGTGGGCGCAGGCCGGCGTCGATCCGAAGATCATGGGCACCGGGCCGATCCCGGCCTCGCGCGCGGCGCTCAAGAAGGCCGGCTGGAACGTCGGCGATCTCGATCTCGATCGAAGCCAACGAGGCGTTCGCCGCGCAGGCCTGCGCGGTCAACAAGGACCTCGGCTGGGACACCGGCAAGGTCAACGTCAACGGCGGCGCCATCGCGATCGGCCATCCGATCGGCGCCTCGGGCGCCCGGGTGCTGGTGACGCTGCTTTACGAGATGCAGAAGCGCAACGCCAAGAAGGGCCTTGCCACGCTCTGCATCGGCGGCGGCATGGGCATTGCGATGTGCCTGGAACGCTGACCGGCAGCAGCGCGTTCGACTGATTGACGAGATGGCCGGGCTTGTCCCGGCCATCGATGTCTTTAAGCTTGGACGCTGCTGTCCGGGGGCGGTGCCCGGCACCGAAGATAGGGAGGATATCATGCCGCGCGTTGCGGTGGTCACGGGTGGGACGCGCGGCATCGGCGCCGCGATCTCCAAGGCGCTCAAGGCCGCGGGCTACAACGTCGCCGCCAGTTATGCCGGCAATGACGAGGCGGCGCAGAAATTCAACTCCGAAACCGGCATCGCCGTCTACAAATGGGACGTTTCATCCTACGAGGCCTGCGCGGCCGGCGTGAAGCAGGTCGAGGCCGACCTCGGCCCGATCGAGGTGCTGGTCAACAATGCCGGCATCACCCGCGACGCCATGTTCCACCGCATGAAGCCCGAGCACTGGGCCGAGGTCATCAACACCAATCTCGAATTCGCTGTTCAACATGTGCCGCCGGTGATCGAAGGCATGCGGGCGCGCAAGTTCGGGCGCATCATCAACATCTCGTCGATCAACGGCCAGAAGGGCCAGATGGGCCAGACCAACTATTCGGCCGCCAAGGCCGGCGAGACTCGGCTTCACCAAGGCGCTGGCGCAGGAGAGCGCCAAGAGCGGCATCACCGTCAATGCCATTTGCCCGGGCTACATCGCGACCGAAATGGTGAAGGCGGTGCCCAAAGACGTGCTGGAGAAGAACATCCTGCCGCATATTCCGACTGGGCCGCCTCGGCGAGCCCGAGGAAATCGCGCGCTGCGTGGTCTTCCTGGCGTCCGACGAGGCCGGGCTGATCACCGGCTCGACCCTGACGGCGAACGGCGGACAGTACATGGCGTGATGTCCGTACGACCGCCGCTCATCTCGTTTTACCAAACCCCGAGAAATTCGTTTGGGATGAGGTCTAGCCCGGTCGCATGGACGATCGCTTCTGCACGGCTGAGCCCTGCGTACATCCCGAGGTACGCTTCGAGCGTCAAGAGCAACAACACCGTCACCGTGGCTGCGGCATAAAAATGCAGGAGCCCTTGGGCGTCATGATCCAAGTGTTCGTCGCTCGTCGTCGAGCCGTATGCGAAACGCTCCAATGAAGTGGGCATGAAAAGCCTCTTCGGAAATGTTGATTGTCGCTATCGGCGCAAAGTGTGCCGTTCGCCGACCAGGGCACCTTAAGAGTACCGGCGCCGGCGCACGGCCTCGCTAGGCTGCCTTTCCGCGCGCCAAAGCGTGCACGTCGGCGGTGGTCAGCGCATTGCCGCCGATTCCCCAGTCGCCGCTTTCAACTTCCTCGACCACACACCATGTCACGCCACGCATGCTCTCGCCTTCAATCGAGACCATCGCGTCGGTTAGCTTACTGATGATTTGGCGCTTCTGTTCTTTGCTGAACACGTCCTTGATAACGCGAACCTGAATGAGAGGCATGAGTTTCTCCCTTCGTGTCCTGTGGGTTGCTGTCGGATGCCTGCGGCGAGATCGCGTGTTTTGTCGCAGTCTTGCTGCTTGACATGTACGCTATAGTGCCGAACACTTTGCAGTACGATAATAGACAGTTTTAACGTCACTTCATGTAACTGTACTGGTCCGGTGGCCGGGCCAGTTGGGTCAGGCGGAAATCGGTATGCTCTCCATCACTGTCAGTCAGAACGGCGACCAACCCCTCGCCGCGCAGATCGTCGCCGGCATCAAACGCCAGATTGACGACCGCCATCTGCGACCCGGCAGCAAGCTGCCGTCGATCCGTAGCTTTGCCGAGACTTACCGCGTCAGCCGTTTCACTGTGGTCGAAGCGTACGATCGCCTCGTCGCGATGGGCTATCTCCAGTCGCGCCGAGGTGCGGGCTTCTACACAACAATGCCCGCCCGTGCCGAGGGCGCGCACCCTTCACCGTCGGACAATCACGAGCGCAACGAACAACTGGTCGGTCTCATCCGCCGATTGCTGGAGGCGGACGAGAATACTGTCCTTGCGGGCGGTCCTTGGCTGCCTAATTCGTGGCTCGATGAAGTCGGCATCCGCCAGAGCCTCAACGTGCTCGCACGCAAGAACGGTGCCTATCTGCTCGAATACGGGCACCCGTTTGGGTACCTGCCGCTGCGCGAGCATCTGGCGCAGATGCTGGCCGGACTCGGTATCACCGCCAATGCGGGCCAGATTTTGTTGACACAGGGCACCAGCCAAGCACTCGAACTCGTCGCGCGCTATCTTCTCAAGCCAGGCGATGCAGCGCTGGTCGATGATCCCGGCTATTACAACATGTTCGGGAATCTGCGCTTGCACGGCGTCGAGATGCTGCCCGTGCCGCGCAATGCCGATGGCCCGGATGTTGCTGTTCTCGAAAAGCTCGCTGCCGCCCGCCAGCCGAAGGTTTATTTCACCCAGTCGGTGATGCAAAATCCGACCGGCACCGATATGAGCCCGCATGTGGCGTTCAAGGTGCTGCAGGCCGCAGAACGTTACAACTTCACCGTCGTGGAAGACGACATCTTCTGCGATCTGCAGACCAAGACGACGCCGCGACTGGCGACGCTCGACCAGCTCAACCGCGTGATCTACGCGCGCAGCTTTTCCAAGACGTTGTCGGGTAGCCTGCGTGTCGGATTCGTCGTCTGCTCACAGCACATCGCCCAGGAACTCGCCGACATCAAGATGCTGACCAGCATCACCACATCGCAGTTCACCGAGCGGCTGATCTATTTGATGCTGGTCGACGGCCACTATCGCAAATACTTGTCACGGTTGCACGAACGGCTCGGTGAGGCGCGCCTCAATGTGGTGCGCTCCTTTGAACGCATGGGCCTCGATCTTTTTGTGGAACCCGCCGAGGGTATGTTCGTATGGGCGAGATTCCCGGATATCGAGGACTCGCTCGTGTTGGCGGAAACGGCGCGGCGCCACGGCGTCATGCTGGCGCCGGGCACAGTGTTTCGTCCGCACCTCGAGCGCTCACCGTGGATGCGGTTCAACGTTACCGTTTGCGAAGACATGCGGGTGCAGCGCTGGCTGGAGCGGCAGGCGGCCGGCAAGGCGGCGTAACGCAATCCGAGGAGGCAGTTACGACCTCACCGGACTACACCGGCGCCCATCCTTCTGGCGCCAATTCAAACCCGGCGAACTCGAAGCCAGGCGCGACCGTGCAGCCAACGAGCGTCCAGTCGCCGAGGCTCTGCGCGGCCTGCCAGGCATGAGCCGGCACAACCGATTGCGGGCGTTCGCCGGCGACGAGATCGCACCCAAGCGTGATGCGCGCGATGCTGCCGGACGGCTGCGCGATTTCGAGGACGAGAGGCGCGCCAGCGTACCAATGCCAGATTTCAACCGCATCGACGCGGTGCCAGTGCGAGCGTTCGCCGCGCGCCAGCAAAAAATAGATCGCTGTCGAGGCCGCGCGGCCTACTCCCACATCGCGAAACATCTCGCGGAAATGACCGCCTTCCGGATGCGGCTTGAGATCGAGCAGCCGGATGATGTCGTGTGCCGTCAGCGGCGCCGTCAAAACCTGTTCTTGCGCTCGCGGATTTCCGCGAACACCTGCCAGGCCGGGCTGCCGGCGAGGCCGAGCGATTTCGCCACCTCGGCATCGTCGGCGCGCAGGAACGGATTGGCCGCCTTTTCGGCGCCGATCGTCGCCGGAATGGTCGGCTTGCCGGCGGCGAGTAGCCGCTTGACCTCTTCGGCGCGCGCGGCGAGCGCCTTGTTGTTCGGCTCGATGGTCTTGGCGAAGCGGATATTGGCGTCGGTATATTCGTGGCCGCAATAAAACCGCGCATCGTCGGGCAGAGCGCGCAATTTGAGCAGCGAATGCCACATCATCTCGGCGTTGCCCTCGATGACGCGGCCGCAGCCGATCGAGAACAGCGTGTCGCCGACGAACGCCAGCTTGTCGGCCGGGAAGAAATACGAGATGTGCCCGGCGGTATGGCCGGGCGTGTCGATGACACGGCTTCGAGGCCGCCGACCCGCACGGTGTCGCCCTCGCCGACGGTTTCATCGACATGTGCGATGCGCGCGGCTTCGGCGCGCGGCGCCACGACCCGGCATTTGTGATGCGCTTTGAGCTCGCCGATGCCCGGGTGTGATCGGCGTGATGATGGGTGACCAGAATATCGGTCAGCCGCCAGCCGGTCTTTTGCAACGCCGCCTCGACCGGCGCCGCTTCCGGCGCATCGATCGCGGCCGTGGCGCCGCTTGACGGATCGTGCAGCAGCACGCCGAAATTATCCTTGAGGCAGGGAAAAAGATAGGTCTGCGCAGGCATGTTCACCATCATTCCGGCGCGGCAAGTGCGCCTCGATCCATCGTCAGCAATTGACCAAAGTAGGCGCTTCGCAGCACCGGACCGCAAGGCTGGCGATCATAAGTTCCGGGTTCGAGCTTTCGGCACGTCCCGGAATGACGGCTAGATCCATGCTATTTTGAACCGCATGGATGTCGTCGACCTGCGCAACTTCTACGCCCAGCGGCTGGGCGTCGGTGGCCCGCCGCTTCGTCGGCCGCGGCATTCGCGTCGCGCTGGAAGGACACCCGCGCGTTGCGGGTGCTCGGCGTCGGCTATGCCACGCCCTATCTGGGGCTGTTCCGCGAAGAAGCCGAGCGCTGCCTCGCGCTGATGCCGGCGCCGCAGGGCGTGGTGCGCTGGCCGTCGACACGGCCGGCGCTGACGGCGCTGGTCGAGGAGGACGAGTTGCCGCTGACCGATTCGGCGGTCGATCGGGTCCTGCTGGTGCATGCGCTCGAAATGTCGGCCGATCCGGTCGAATTGTTGCGCGAAGCCTGGCGCGTGCTGGCGGCCGGCGGCCGGCTGCTGGCGGTGGTGCCGAACCGGCGCGGGCTTGTGGGCCCGCATGGACACGACGCCGTTCGGCCAAGGCCGGCCCTATTCGCGCTCGCAGATCACCCAGCTACTGCGCGAGACCTGGTTCACGCCGACCGGCTGGGGCGAGGCGCTCTATGTGCCGCCGATCGCGCGCGGTTGGTTCCTGCGCTCCGCCGTGGCCTGGGAACGCACCGGCGCGACACTCTCGGCGCCGTTTGCCGGCGTCCATATCGTCGAGGCGACCAAGCAGGTTTATCGCGCCGATCCCGGCACGGCGCGAACGAGCGCCGCCTTGTTCCGGCACTCCAGCCGGTACTGGCGCCGTCGCCGAGCGCCGCGGCATTGCGCTGACGGCGCAGCCGCCTGCTCCGCCCTCAGAGCGATCGATACCGTCAATCAAGCAGGAAACGGGGCCCAAGCCCGTTGCACGGCGGGACGTGCCGCAATGGCATCATGCCAACGCTTGACGTGAGAATAGTCATCAAGGCCGATGTCGTTCACACCGTGAATGTGGATGTCCGAATACATGGTCATGTCGGCGATCGAGTAGTCGCCGCCAAAATAGTCGTTTACGGCAAGATGCCGGTCGAGGATGCCGAGCATGTCGCGCAGGTTAGCCTCATAGTGCTGTTGCGCGGGCGGCGCCTTCACGGGCGAGCGTATCGTCCAGTGTCCAAATTGCTGCGCCAGCGTGGTGAAAGTCGCGGAACCGTAGAATAACCACTGATCCACTTTCGCGCGGGCGGCCGCCTCGTTCGGATAGAATTTGCCGGACTTCTCCGCGAGATATTTGAGGATCGCGCCAGACTTGCACAGCGTCACGCGCGCGCCTCCGGGCCCATCATGATCGACGATGGCGGGTATCTTGTGGCCGGGACTGATTTTCATGAACTCCGGCGACATTTGTTCCATTTTCCGCAGATTGACCGGAACGATCCTATGCGCGAGTCCGGTCTCCTCCAGCATGATGCAAGGCTTGTATCCGTTGTCCGTCATCCACGTGTAGCAATCGATCATCCTGCGCTCCCAAATTCATAGTATCGCGTTCATAGTATCGCGCCGCCGCAGATATCGCTGACACTTGTGCAAGGGCCTGGTCGACACTTGGTCACGTTAGAAACAGCCCATCAAACCGTGTGAGTAAAATCAATACTAAGAGCATCGACGGCTGAACAATTCCACGACCGCAGAGTGCCGCCTTTTGCCGATGGCATTCGCTCTGGCCGGAGAGTAAAGATCGGCATCGGATAGGAAGAGAACATGCCAAAGAAGGCGGACAAACCAAAAGTGAAGTGCAAGAATTGCGAAGGCAAAGGCCTGCTCAAACAGGGCGACAAGAAAGTTAAATGTCAGCGCTGCCACGGGACCGGCTGGAAGCCGTGACCTGTCGGACGCCGCAAGCGCCCTCGAATTGCAGGTCACTCCAGGCTCAAAGCGCGCCGCGACGAAACCTGAGCACGCAACCAACCGCCGGCGCATCTTTGCGCCGCGCAGGGCAACGGCCCTGGAAGCAACAATCGTCCCGAGATCAGAAGCGGGGAGCGCGCGGCGGGCCGCTTCTTCCGGGGGCGCCCGCCCCTGGAACCACGCGAGGTTTCATCGGAAGAGGCCTTCGCGCTGCAACTTCTTGCGCGCGAGCTTGCGGGCGCGGCGCATCGCCTCCGCCTTCTCCCGGACTTTCTTCTCGGAAGGCTTTTCGTAATGGCCGCGGAGCTTCATCTCGCGGAAGATGCCCTCGCGCTGCATCTTTTTCTTGAGGACCTTGAGAGCCTGGTCAACATTGTTGTCACGGACGAGAACCTGCACGCGGCGTTACCTCTTCGATCGAGCGGATGATGAACACGATGCGCCAGAGCCCTGGCGCGCGAATACGCAAATTCGAGTATCGATAGCACGCATGGTACGAACCGGCGTCGATATTGGGGTCTGCCTGCCGAAGGCACCAGGGTCGCCAGCAGGAAAACCCTGTTTCGAGCAGGCGTCCAATAATCCGGTGCTTGTAAGGTATATGACAGGAGTTGGGCGTGCGGGCAACAAAGAACAAGAGGCGTCCGGTCCGAAAAGGCCTCCCCGGCAGGGAACGGCCGAGGGCGAGGCGATATTAAGGCTGCCTTTGCAGAGCATGCGACTATGTCGGCTAAGGCTTTGCCGTTGCTCGCTGAATTTCGCGCATATCGCCGTGGCAGACGCTGGCCACCTGCCCGTTGTCCCAGGCTATGGTGACGGCATCCCAACGCGTTTCAGTTATAACGCCGGTGTCGGCGGCATTGCCGCGCCAGCAGACACGGGCGCCCTTTTTGAGCTCCCTGGATTCGGTGACTGTCATCGCGGCTCCTCGCATTAGCTGCACCAAGCACATGGTACGGCAAGCCGATGACCGTGAGTGTCGCGGTTGTCGTTTCACCGAACGAGCCGACCGCGCCCGCCCTTCAATCGACGATGGGCGCCATTCGCTTGACAATTTCTCCTGCTATCCTCATATCTTACACGTTTGGTTCACCAATCTCGCGTGTAGTCGGCAAGTATGCCGCGGCGACCGAACCGCCAAACCCAGAACCTCAGACTCAGAAAAACCGTAACCATGTCCTCCGGGGGCCTTTGTCGCCACTGCTCGTACGAGAATTCATGGTTGCGACGGTTCGGCCACCAGCGAGGCCGCGTCCTCCTTTGATACGTCTAGCTGTGGATTGATGAGCGCAACACGCAACCGGCCGTCACGCGGCAGGCCGAGAACTGCACAGGGCTTCGACAGCGTGTCGGCTCGCTCCTCAGCGCATGCCCGCCGCCCGTTCTGGCTCGCGTCCGACGTGTCTCGGACGACGCAATTTACCCCATAACGACCAAGGAGTGAGCCATGCAAAATGGCCCAAAGTCCAATATGAGCCGCCGTCAATCCAGACCCGCAGGGTCATTTGCCGGACGCTCGAAGCGGTGGCCGTCTAATGCCCCCCGCCCTCAACCGCAAAACTCTCAAAACGCGCAAAGAAACTACGAGCGATATCTCGCGCTCGCCCGCGCTGAAACCCAACTCGGCAACACGGTCGGTGCAGAGAACTACTATCAGCACGCCGAGCATTTTTTCAGATCGATCAGCGCGGATTCGGACGGAACATAATACGCTTTGCCGCGACGACAGCTTGCGGCCAGGACGCCGCGAGTTATCCGGTTTGAAGTGCCGGACAGCAGTCGCGCCCGCGCGGGATCACCGTCATAACGATTCCCATAACGCTATTCGCATAACGCTATTGACGCATCGCTATTTGGACCACACCGCAACCGAGACCGAGATGGTGGTGGCGATCTTCTGAACCGACCATTTGTTGTCGCTCATAGGAACGACCGTGAAGCAATTGGACTTCGCGTGCTGCCAGCTCGTGCAAAAACCCTTTGCGTTGAGTTGCCACGTGCCGGCGGTCTTGTCGCCGGATTGGGCCAGCGGCTCACGCGTCATCTTACCGTCCGGCGTGAAGGTCATTTTGAATTTGGTGCCGGTGAGCGCGGCGGCGATAAAGGGTTGGCCGGTGAAAAAAGTTGCCTGGATGTCGCTTGGAGCCAGGGTTCCGCAGCCAAAGCGGCGCCCGCCGCGAAAAACACTCCGGCGATTGCGAATGGTCCAGCGCGCATCGCACTCCCTCGGAAAGCCTATTGAAGAACCCTATTCAGGCCAATATAGACCCACTCCGGCGGGGACGGCTATCTTTGATGACACCTCAGGGCAGGCGCCATTTCCCAGATATGGGCCGCCAACCGATGGGGCCTTGGGGAAAGCCTGTTTTTGACCCCATTACAGAGACACTCGGATGCGGCACGCTGCTCGTAGGTTCGCGTTGGCGTCTGGTGTAGTCTGGCACGCCATCTTGCCGACGGCGCAAAGCCGCGCGCACATATGTGGGAGGGAACGCCATGAGGATTGATGATACGCGCCGCAAGGTCTTGAGCGCCGCGGTATCGGGCAGAACCGCATTAGCAGCCGGCGCGATCATTCTATCGTTGACGCTGCCGCTCGGTACGGCGTCGGCGCAAGACAAGACTTATTCGATGAAGATAACCCTGCCGACTCTGAACGATCCGAGCTACGTCTTCGCCAAGAATTATGCCGCCGCACTCGAAAAGGATTCAGGCGGCCGCATCAAGCCGGAGATTTACCCGCTGAGTCAGTTGGGCTCGATCCCGAGGCAGATCGAAGGCACGCAATTCGGCGCCATCCAGTGCGCGATGATTCCACCGGAATTCTTTGTCGGGGTCGACGAGCGCTTCGAGGTGATGGCGGCGCCCGGTCTTGTCGATTCCATGGCGCACGGCGAACGTCTCGCGAGTGACCCGACCGCGCGCAAGATGATGCTCGGCCTCGGCGCGGACAAAGGGTTGCATGGGGTCGCTATCTTTATGAATGCGCCATCGTCCATCATCGCGAAAACGCCGATCCGCCGCTTGGCCGACTTCCAGGGCAAGAAATCCGCGTTCTCGCCTCGCCGTTTCAAACTCAGGCGATCGAGCGGCTCGGCGCTACGCCGGTGGCGATGACCCTGGGCGACGTCGTACCGGCGATCCAGCAGGGCGCCATCGACGGCGCAGTCGGCGGCATCGTCGTATGGACGCCGATGCACTTTCAGGACGCGGCGAAATACGTAACGGAGACCGGCCAGCCCGCCGTCTACGCGGTCGCGGAAGTCAGCAAGAAGTGGTACGATTCATTGCCCGCTGACCTGCAGAAAATCGTCGACAGCGACGCCGCCACGCAGCAGACCGCGATCTATCCCGTGGCCATCGACATCGTCAACAAGGCGCGCAAAGGCTGGACCGACAGTGGTGGCGAACTCGATCAGCCTGCCGTCCGCCGAGCAGGCGTCAATGATGAAGACCTTTTCGAGCGTCGGCGCAGACGTGTCGAAGACAAAGCCTTTGCTCAACGATGCCTACAAGATCGTGACCGAAGCGGCACAGCAAACGCAATAGCGATTCGGTTCACACGACCGGCGCCCACCTTGCTTATTGCGGCCGTGCTTATTGCGGCCGTGCTTATTGCGGCCATGCTTATTGCGGCCATGCTTATTGCGGCCATGCTTATTGCGGCCATGCTTATTGCGGCCATGCTTATTGCGGCCATGGCTCGGCCGTGACCGCCGCGGCATCGGCGCCGACGAACTCGACGAGGCTGTCCTGGCGGTCGCGTTCGAGCGCGGCGAGCAGCGTCGCCTTGATCTCGGCGACCAGGCCGAGCCCGCGGAACACCAGGCCCGGAATAGACCTGGACCAGGCTCGCGCCGGCGCGGATTTTGGCCAGCGCGGCGGCGCCGGAATCGATGCCGCCGGCGCCGATCAGCGGAAAGACGCCCTCGACCCGCACATAGGTTTCGGCCAGCATGCGATTGGCGAGCGGCAGCAGCGGCCGGCCCGACAGGCCGCCGGCCTCCTTGGCGGTCTGCGGTCTCGCGCAGGCTCGGCGGCCGCGCCACCGTGGTGTTGCCGACGATCATGCCGTCGACCCGGCGCGAGCGCGCGATGCCGACCACGTCGTCGAGATCGCCGAGCGAGAGATCGGGCGCGATCTTCAGCAGCACCGGCGTCGGGCCGGCGCTTCTGCGCGACGCGCTCGCGCGCATCGACCACGCGCGCCAGCAGGTCGTCGAGCACCGCCGCCTGCTGCAGATTGCGCAGGCCCGGCGTGTTGGGCGAGGAAATATTGACGGTGACGTAGCTCGCGACCGGGGCGAAGCGCTCGATCAGCCGCACGTAATCGGCGATGCGGTCGGGCGAATCCTTGTTGGCCCCGACATTGATGCCGACGATGCCGCCGGCATTGGCGCGCGCGGCGAGCCGCGTGAGCGCCGCGTCGGCGCCCTGCGAATTGAAGCCGAGCCGGTTGATCACGCCGCCGTCGGCATCGAGCCGGAACAGCCGCGGCCGCGGATTGCCGGGCTGCGGCAGCGGCGTGATGGTGCCGACTTCGACGAAGCCGAAGCCGGCGCGCAGCAGCGCGTCGGGCACTTCGGCATTCTTGTCGAAGCCGGCCGCGATCCCGACCGGATTGGGAAAATTGAGGCCGAAGACGCGCATGGCGAGCCGCGGGTCGTCGCGCCCGGCGCCGGCGGCAGCGGCGCGATATTTCAGCATCCTGATCGCCAGGCCGTGGGCGTCTTCCGGATCGAGCGCGTGCAGCAACGGCCGGGCCAGACGGTCGAACAGGCCGATCACGGCTCAAGCTCCGGGAATCGCGCGCCGGCCGTCGACCTCGTCGGCAGCGGCCGCGCCCAGCGCACCGCCGCGAGCGGCAGCGCGCCATAAAGATGCGGAAACAGCTCGCCGCCGCGCGACGGCTCCCATTTCAGCGCCGGCCCGAGCGCGTCGCCATCGACCGCGACCAGCATCAGATCCGGCTGCGCCGGCAAAATGCTTCGCCGCGGTCTCGGCCAGCTTGCGCGGCGGTGGAGAAATGGATGAAGCCGTCGCGCTCGTCGACGGCCGAGCCGCGAAATAGCCCGTCCGCTCTCGGCCGCTCGCCACGATGCCTGCTCGCAGATTTTATAGATCGTCGCCACCTGTTCGCCTTCCAGTCCGGCGCGACCCTATCGGCGCGTCATCGGTCGTTCAAGGCGGCGGTTGCAGTTGTCCGATGCGGCGCAAGTCGCTCCGCGCGAGCACTCCGACAGCTCCGCAGGGCTTGAGCGTGCAGGCAATAATTCCTATCATCGACCCGCAGTGCAGGGAGTGCTGATGCTCACGCACGCGCAGGTCTGGTCGGCGATCGATCGGCTTGCCGCGCGCGCCGGGCTTTCCGCTTCGGGGCTGGCGCGGCGCGCCGGCCTCGATCCGACCACCTTCAACAAATCCAAGCGCATCACGCCGCAAGGCCGCGCGCGCTGGCCCTCGACCGAAGTCGATCGCCAAGGCGCTGGCGGCGACCGGCACGCCGTTCGACGTCTTTGTCGGGCTGATCGCAGACCGGCGGCGGCCGGCGGCGCGCGGCGGTGCCGCTGATCGGCTTCGCCGAGGCCGGCGCCGGCGGCTATTTCGACGACGGCGGCTTTCCGGCCGGCGAAGGCTGGGACGAGATCGCGTTTCCCGGCGGTCAGCGACGAGCACGCCTATGCGCTCGAAGTCTCCGGCCAGTCGATGGAGCCGGCCTATCGCGACGGCGACGTGATCGTGGTGTCGCCGGCGGCGCCGATCCGCCGCGGCGACCGCGTCGTGGTCAGGACCAGGGCCGGCGAGGTGATGGCCAAGGAGCTCAAGCGCCGGACGGCGAAATCGATCGAGCTGAAATCGCTCAACGCCCAGCATCCCGACCGCACGCTCGCGGTCGCCGATGTGCTGTGGATCGCGCGCATCCTCTGGGCGAGCCAGTAAGCGCTCAACCGCCGTCATCCGTGCCACCACAGCATGGCGCCGCGGAACAGATAGACCGATGCTGACGGCGAAGATGATCACGCCGCGTCCATTGCCGGAAGCCGTGGTCGGTCATGCGCTCGATCACCAACGGCGCCAGCGACGTCGCCGCGATCGCCAGCACGATGGCGGGCGCCAGCGCCCATTTCGGCACATTGCGCCAAGCCCGACACCGAGCCGAAATAGGCGATCGCGCACGACGTGGCTGAGCGACTGCACCGTCGCCTTGGTGGCGTTGGTGGTCTTGCGGTCGAGCATGCTCTTCTGAAAGAAGATGTCGAGGAACAGCCCGCCGACGCCGGCCAGCACCTGGATGACCGTCGTCAGCACGCCGGTGATGAACGGCACGCCGCGCCATTCGATGTTCGGCCGCATGTCGCGCGGCAGCGCCTCGATCGCGAACGGCATCAGGCCGAGGCTCAGATAGACCATCGTCTTGTTCGGCACGAACTTGATCGCGTACATGGCGGCGAACGCGATCACCGCGCCGGCGACGTATTTCAGGAAAATCGGCCAGCAGCACGTATTGGCGCCATTGCAAGGCGCGCCAGCCGTTGGCGCAGAACTGGATGATCGAGAACAGGATCATGGCGCTCGGCGACGTCGAAATAATTGAGCAGCACGCCGAGCAGGATCATGCCGCCGGCCATGCCGAACACGCCGGAGATGAAGGACGAGACGATGATGGTGACGCCGATCAGGGCGTAGGTGGCGAGGGTCATTGGCTACGATGTGCAGGCAGGCAGCAACGTCACCCTGGGAGGCGGCGAGCACGAGCCTGGGGATCAGTCACTGCGCACGCCCGCTGCGGACACCTACCCTCCCCTCTTCAGGGGAAGCGATAAGTCACGCCGATCGCGCCAGCGCGCCGTCGATCATGTCGATCGGTGTTCTTGATGCCGTAGGCGGCGACGAAAGAGCCGAAGCGCGGGCCTTTCTCCTGGCCGAGCAGCACCTGATAGAGCATGTTGAACCAGTCGAGCGAGACGCCGGGCTTGCCGTCCTTGCCCTTTTTCTTCTGGTCGAGGAACGGCTCGCGGCGGCCGACCTCATAGACCACGTCCTGGATCGCTTGCGCCGAGGCGTCCGCCGGCAGTTGCGACAGCGCATCGCGCAGATCGATCGAGCGCGGCGCGTTCGGCTGGCGCTCGGCTCGCGGAATTTCTTCGCCGGCAGCACGAAATCGCGGAAGTAATGGATGGCGTAATCGACCAGCGCGGCGAGATGCGGATGCGCTCTGCGGCGTCACGCCCGGCCGGTAGCGGCCGATGAAGCCCCACAGCGTCTCGGCATTCTCGGCGTTCGACGCGGTGACGAGCGACAGCAGCATCGCGAACGGCACCGGATTGTCGGCCTTGGGCGGCGCGCCGCCATGGATGTGCCAGACCGGATTGCCAAGCCGCTCGCTTCGGCGTCCTGCCGCGCATAGCCGTCGAGGAATTGCTGATACTCGTCGACGTGGCGCGGGATGACGTCGAAGTAGAGCCGCTTCGCGGCCTTCGGCTCGCGATACATGAACAGCGACAGGCTCTCCGGGCTGGCGTAGCGCAGCCACTCGTCGATGGTCAGGCCGTTGCCCTTCGACTTCGAGATTTTCTGGCCGTTCTCGTCGAGGAAGAGCTCGTAGTTGAAGCCTTCCGGCGGCGTGCCGCCGAGCGTGCGGCAGATTTCGCCCGACAGCTTCACCGAATCGATCAGATCCTTGCCGGCCATTTCGTAGTCGATGCCGAGCGCGACCCAGCGCATCGCCCAATCCGGCTTCCATTGCAGCTTGCAGCGGCCGCCGGTGACCGGCGTGGTGACGCGCTCCGCGCTGTCGGGATCCTCGTAGGTGATGGTGCCGGCCTTGGCGTCGTGGGCGACGACCGGCACCTGCAGCACGATGCCGGTCGCGGGCGAGATCGGCAGGAACGGCGAATAGGATCTGCGCCCGCTCCTCGCGCAGCGACGGCAGCATGATCGCCATCACCGCGTCGAAACGCTGCAGCACCTTCAAGCAGCGCCGCGTCGAAGCGGCCCGACGTGTAGCAGGCGGTCGACGACATGAATTCGTAATCGAAGCCGAACTGATCGAGGAAACGCGCGCAGCCGCGCATTGTTGTGCGCGGCGAAGCTGTCGTGGGTGCCGAACGGATCGGGCACCTGGGTCAGCGGCTTGCCGAGATGCTGCGCCACCATCTCCTTGTTGGGCACGTTGTCGGGCACCTTGCGCAGGCCGTCCATGTCGTCGGAGAACGCGATCAGCCGGGTCTTGATCGTGTCGTCGGTCAGGACGCGAAAGGCGTGGCGCACCATGGTGGTGCGCGCGACCTCGCCGAACGTGCCGATATGCGGCAGGCCGGACGGACCATAGCCGGTCTCGAAGATCACCTCGTCCTTCGGCTGCTTCTTCAGCCGCGCGACGATCTTGCGCGCCTCCTCGAACGGCCAGGCGTGCGACTGCTCGGCGAGCTGGCGCAGCGAATTGGCTTGGGTTTCGACCGTGGTCATTGCTTGCTTCTTTCGTCGCGCGGACGGTGTTCAAGGTCGATGTATGAGAGGATACGAACTTAAGACAAATCGGCGGCTGTCGGCACTTTTCGACGAGCGTGCCATATGCGTAGAATATCGAATCTCTGCGGCGCCTTCGGTCGGCCGGTAATAGATCACGTACGATCCGCACGCGAGCGATCTGATGTTCGGGCCGACATTGGGTCGCCGAGGCCCCATCTCGGGAAATTGTACGAGATAGGCGCAATGCCGTCGGATACGTTCAACAAAAAGACGTGCAGCGCGTGGGTTATCGGCCGCGATATGCAAAGATATGTGAGTGAAATCCCGTTCAGCGGCATCAGTGTAGAGGAGACTTGTCACTTTGCCTTGCTGGCTGCGAGATCGTCGATCCGCGCAAGGACGCGCTCATAGACTTTCTCGGCATCAGATACCCGTCCTGCATCGTCGTCGGCGAGACCTTCAGCGACAAAGGCACGAAGCAACGCGATCGGTGGCTCGTTCGTCCCCTCGGGACCGTACCAATGGGCAAGCAATTCTTCGATGGCCGCACTTTCGGAAGGGTACGCGCCAGTCCGGACCGATTCGCGCAGACCGGCTACCAAATGCGAGGGCAAATCGATCGTCAGCCGTTCGATTTTTGCCATTGAGGTCTCCTTTCGGTTCAATATACGGCGAATCCAATGACGGCGCACCCTCTCGAATAAGATCAAAACGGACTGATCGGGAAATAGCGCAGCCACAGATCGGTGAAGTTGCCCTTCTCCCACTGCCGGAACAGCGCCCAGTTCAAAGCCTGCCGCAACAGGTCGTTGCCGCGCTTGACGGCGATGCCGACGCCTTCGCCGAAAAAGCGGCTCTCCAGGAACGGACCGCCGCGGAAAGCGCAGCAGCCGCCGGAATCGCTGCCGTTGAGCCAGAACGCCAGCGCGATGCCGTCGCCGAACAACAGATCGACCTCTTTGTTGCGCAACGCTTGCGCGCGCCGCCGCGGCATTGGGATAGGGCCGCAACTCGGCCTCGGTGAACATCTCCTTGAGGTAAGCCTCGTGCGCGGTGCCGGCGACGACGGCGATCTTTTTGCCGTCGAGCCAGTTCCGGCAGCACGTCGCCGATCGGGCTGTCGGTGCGCGCCACGAAACGCGCCGGCGTGCGGTAATACGGATCGGTGAAATCGGCGCGCTGGCGGGTCTCCGCGGTGGACGCGATCGAAGCGATCACGGCGTCGCCGCGATTGTCGTTGAGCGCGTCGAGCAGGGTGTCGAAGCGGCGCGCCTGGATGGTGCAACTGGCCTTGATCTCGTCGCAGAGCAGCCGCGCCAGGTCGACGTTGAACCCGGCCGGATTGCCGTCCGGTCCCGCATAATCGAATGGCGGGTAATCCGTTTCGGTGAGGAACCGGATGGTCTGCATGTGCGAGAGGTCCGGCCGTTCCGGCCGGCGCCGCGGGTCCCAAAATCCCGGCACGACGACGCCGTGCGGCTGCGTCACGCCGCTGTCCGCGGCCCGCGCGGCGGGCGACGCCGGAAAGAGGCCACGCGGCCGCGCCCATAACCAGAGCGATCAGGCCGATCAGCCCGGCAAGCGGTGCGCTGCGACGATGAGATATTGCCATTCCGGATTGCATGGGTAACGATCGTGACGCTTGCGCTGTCCGTCGGCCCGCTTAGCGGTGCGTGGCGCCAAAAGTCGAGGCAATCGCAGCGCCGTTCGTGGGGTCAGGGGGCCGATCGTGGCGTTTGGTGGCGTAACTGAGGCAACGTGCCGCCCGTGCCGGGACGGATCGATGCGGCCGTCGCCGCAGAACGCGGCGCGATCGCGACCCCGTTTGCCGACGCCGCCGCACGCACTGTCCTGAACTCGATTGCGTCCGCGGTCTCCTGCCGCGCCATGTCATTGCCGCCGCGGAAGCGCGCGCGCAGTCGATCGGTCTCGGCGCGGACCAAGTGCTGATCTGCGCGGATGCCATTACCGAGGACGCCTACCTGACTGCGCTGGCGGCGTCGCTCGGCACGACATACGAGCGATTCGACCACGTCGCGCGCGCCGATTGCCCGCTCGACGACAGTCAGCTGATCCAGGCCGCGGCGGCGGGATTGCTGCCGCTGCGCGAGGGCGGCGACATTGTCTGGATCGTCGCGCCGCGCTGTCTCACGGCGCGCCGCCTCGCCGACCCGCGCCAGTCGCAGCCGCAATGGCTGCAGCGCTACCGTCTGACGTCGTCCGAACAGCTCGGGCGCTTCGTCATGCGGCATACCCAGAAAGCGCTCGGCGAGCGCGCGGCCTACGGGCTGCGCCGAACGCAAGCCGCTGCTCTCGAATGCGCCGCGGTCGCGCGGCTGGGGATGCGCCGCCGCGATTGCAGCGGTGACGCTCGCCCTCGCCGTACTGGCGTTCGTCCCCGCGGCGACGATCGACGCCTGCGGCACCCTATTGTGCACGGTCTTTCTCGCAGCGGCGGCCTTGCGGCTGTCGAGCGCGCTCGTACACGCGGCACCAGCCGCGAACAATCGCATCGGATCGCCGCCGACCGAGCTTCCGATCTACACGATCATCTGCGCGCTCTATCGCGAGGCCGCCGTGGTGCAAAATCTTGTCGCTGCGATCCGTGCGCTCGACTATCCGCCTGAAAAACTCGACGTGAAATTCGTTCTCGAAGCTGACGACACCGAGACCCGGGACGCGCTGGCGACGCTCGATCTCGGCCCGCCGTTCGAGATCATCACGGCGCCGCCGATCGGACCGCGCACCAAGCCGAAGGCGCTTAACGTGGCGCTGCCGTTGGCGCGCGGCTCCTATACGGTCGTCTTTGACGCCGAAGACGTGCCGGAACCCGATCAGCTCCGGCGCGCCGTCGCCGCCTTCATGGCAGCCGACGATCGGCTCGCCTGCCTGCAGGCGAGCCTGACCATCGACAACACCGCCGATAACTGGCTGGCGCGCATGTTCACGGCCAATTACGCCGGCCAGTTCGACGTTTTCCTGCCCGGACTTGCAGCGCTGCGGCTGCCGTTTCCGCTTGGCGGCTCGTCGAATCATTTCCGCACCGCCGTACTGCGCAAGATCGGCGGCTGGGATCCGTACAATGTCACCGAGGACGCCGATCTCGGCATCCGTCTGTGCCGCCTCGGCTATCGGTCCGCGGCGCTTGCTGTCGGCGACCTATGAGGAAGCGCCGGCGTGTTTCATGCCGTGGCTCAAGCAGCGCACGCGCTGGTACAAAGGCTGGATGCAGACCTGGCTCGTGCATATGCGGCGGCCGCTGCGGCTGATGCGCGAACTCAGGCCCGGCCGGCGCAATCACGTTTCAGCTTTTCTTCGCCTGCAATGTGCTCGCCGCCCTGGTCCATCCGGTGTTCATGGCCGCGCTGGTTTACACGGTGCTCGCTAAACCGCCTATGCAGGCTGTCGGGGCCATGGGACGCGCCGCGCCGGTATTATTCGTCGCCACACTGCTATGCGGATACGTTTCAACGATTGCGCTCGACGTCGTTGGGCTGCGCCGCCGCGGGCTGCTGGTGCATGCCTGGGTCGTCGGGCTGACTCCCGTGTATTGGTTCTTGTTGTCGCTCGCCGCCTGGCGCGCGCTGTTTCAGCTTCTGTCCAAGCCGCAATACTGGGAAAAGACCGAACACGGGCTGGCGCGGACGTCGCGGGCGCGCGCCAAAACCCGGTTGCGCCGGGATATGCGCACCGGCGCGTCACCGCTTCGAATCATCGCAACAGGAGGCGGCCCGCTATCGAAGCGCAATCGCGGCGATTGACCGCCATCGCGTCGACGCTCCGACTATCTGCGTCAATCGGGCGCGCGCAATTGAAGAGCGTTCAAAGATAGTGCCGCAAGTCGGCCGCTTCGGCCTCGGTCGTCCGCTTCATGTTGAAAGGTGCGACGAAGTGACCGTCCTTGTCCATCAAGTAGACGATGGCCGTGTGGTCCATCGTGTAGTCGCCGCCTTCCAGCGGAACCTTCTTGGCATAGACCCGATAAGCCTTGATGGCCGCATTGATCGAAGCCTGGTCGCCGGTCAATCCGCGCAGGTGCGGATCGAAATTCGAGAGATAATCCTTCATCACGGCTGGCGTGTCGCGCTCGGGATCGACAGTGATGAACACGGCGCCGACGCGGTCGGCATCAGGCCCGAGCTTGCGCAACAACTGCGACATATCGAACAAGGTGGTCGGACAAACGTCCGGGCAATGCGTGAAGCCGAAGAACACCAGGGAGGGATGTCCTTTTAAATCCTGGTCGCTGACCGGCTTGCCGTTCTGGTCCTCAAGATGAAACGGGCCTCCAACGGCCGCTACCGCCGATCCGATCGGCGAGGGCGCACGCCCGGTGATGATGAGGATGGCTCCGAAAAACAGCACAAGGCCGCACAGGAAGGCGCCAAGGACCATGAAGACGCGAGAGGCTCGGCCGTTCACTATTCTTCTCCAATCACCCGAAGCACGCAGCAAAACCCGCGCGGATTGTTTCGAAGAAAATCGTGGCGCCGTAATGCGCCCACAACAAGACCGTGCCCCCAAGGACAACCGCAATCGTCGCTCCGGCTGCTAGCAGCGGTCGGGACATCACGCGTGGTGCAGCGGTCTCAGGCATGGGCAATAGTCCGGTACCCGGTAAATAGGCCGGAATACGAGGACCGACAACCGCCCCAAGCCTTCGCGGCGGGCGGCCAGAACGCGATGGTCCTGCCGAAACGCCTCAGTGGCAGGTGGGATAGAGCCCAGCGAGTTCCCGCCCGCGCAGCGTCATGAGCCTTGGCGTCAGCCCGCCGTGGCGCTGGATCCAATTGCGGATCGGGGCCGGGTAGAGACGCATAACCAGACGTGTGCCTTCGCGCGTCGGCACCAGCGATCGCGACGTATCGTCGTAATAGGAAGCGGCGTGGAAACCGAGCACCGCCCGGCTGGTCACGCAAATATGGTCCCGCGGGATAAACGCGGTCAGCAACGTGCAGGCTGAAAGGCATGGGCCGTCGACGACCACGCGTTGCCCGGAGGCGCGCACGTCTTGGAACTTGCGAATATACGAAGACACTTCGCCGCCCGGATCGCTAACGATGCGGACCTCTGCGGAAGCCACATTGCTGAGGAAGACCGACGCGAGAGCGCCGGCCAAAGCTGCCTGCCACCTCATGGAATCACCCTTTCCCCGATCTCACGTCCCGTTCTCGCGCCCCATTATGGCAAGACTTCGAGGACTTTTCGACTTAAAACCGAAAATGATCCTCGCTTTTCACGTTGCCACGCACGGGGTCGGTTCCCATCGCGACCAACAAAACCGAACCTCCGCGGATTTTTATCACCGGTCCAAACAAAAAAAGCGCGCCGCCGCCGGTCGTTTGCAAAGCCCCTCGGCTGAATGCCGTCAGGCGAACGCTCTGGACTCTCGCCCGTAATCTTTCACAATCGATCTGAGAAAAGGACAAGGGAGGCCCCGATGACAAGCGCACTTCGCAGCGTCATCTCCGCCGTCGCGCTCATGATGCTCGGCGTCACCGCTGCGGTGGCGCAGGATGCCTATCCGTCGAAAGCCGTCCATCTGTTCGTGCCGTACCCGCCCGGCGGCGCCGTCGATATCGTGGCGCGTACGCTCGGCGACGAGTTGGCGAAGCGTTGGGGGCAATCGGTGGTGGTCGAGAACCGGCCAGGCGCCGGCGGCGTCATCGCCGAAGAGGCTTTGGCGCAGGCGCCCCCCGATGGCTACACGCTGATCGTCGTCGCCACCGGCCACGCGCTCAACGGATATTTCTACAGCCAAGCTGCCGTACGATCCGTTCAAGGATTTTACGCCGATTTCGCTGATCGGTTCCTCGCCCAACATGCTGCTGGTGCGCGCCGATTTACCGTTCAAATCGGTCGCCGACGTGATCGCGGCTGCGCACGCAAAACCGGGAGACTTGTCCTATGGCCACGCCGGCGTCGGCACATCGCCGCATCTGGCGGGCGAGCTTTTCAAGGCCATGGCCAAGATCGACATCGTTGCGGTGCCCTACAAGGGCGGCGCCCCGGCGCTCGCCGATCTGATCGGCGGACATATTCCGCTGACCTTCAACAACATCCCGGAATTGATGGGACAGATCGAAGCCCACACGGTGCGTCCGCTCGGCGTCACCACTGCGGCGCGTTCGCCCGTGCTGCCTGACGTTCCGCCGATTGCCGATACATTGCCGGGCTACGACACCGGGGTGTGGTGGGGCTTCCTCGGTCCGGCCGGCTTGCCGGCGGACGTGACGGCGAAACTCGCCAAGGACTGCGCCGAGGTCGCTCAGCTTCCGGCGGTGCGCGAGAACTCCTCAAACTCGGCGCCACCCCGATCGGCTCCTCGCCCGACGTTTTTGCAAAACTGATCCGCGACGAGCACGACAAATGGGGCCCGATCATCAAAGCGGCCGGGATCAAGCCGGAATAAATGCCTCACCACGGCGCTTGGACGTTACGCCCAACTGGCAAAACTCAATCCCGTCCCGGTCCCGGCCGGCGTGCGATAGCCCGGCACATATTCGGACCAGTTCAGATCGAGATGCTCGCAGGCGCCGGCGATACCGACCCAGTTGAGAATTTCGGATGAGCCGGAGTGCAATTTGTTGCGCGGCAGATTTTGCAAAAAGCCGGCGTCCTTGTCGGCGCAGGCCTTAAGAATTGCGCGATCGAAGTCTTCGTCCACCAGAAAGTGGCTCAAGCCGCCCGACGCGATGATACCGACGCGCGCATCGCCCGGGTAGGACTCCACAGCGGTACGGATGGCCTGGCCAAGCTGATAGCAGCGCCGCGGTCGCGGCTGGTTCGGCGCAAAATAAGTGTTGAGGAACACCGGCACGATGGGCACCGGCCGCTGATCGTCCATCAGGCGGCGGTGCACATAGGCCATGCCGTGGCCTTCGCCTTCGCCCTTGCGCATACATTTCGAGGACGCTGGATCGAAGCCGTTCTCCATCAACCAATCAATCAGATGCAGGGCAAGCTTGGCGTCGACCGGATAGGCGCGCGGCTTGGCATCTTCGAAAAAGCCCTGCCGGTTCTTCACGTACCATTCCGGAAACCGCTGATGGTATTGCTCGTGCTGCGCGTTGCTGTTGAGGATCGTGTCGCCGTAATAGATCGCAAAGGTCGGCCGGGCGTCCTCCAGATAGGCCTCGTCCTGGTCGTCGCTCATCACGATGAGCGTATCGAGCCTGGCGGCAGCGAGCGTCTTGCTCAGATGAGCGCCCGCGGCCCGCGCCTGGTTCTGCCGCGCCACCAGTTCGGCGGGCGCGACTTTCGCCGCCATCTGAGGATCGGCCTTCTCCAGCAGTTCCGCATAGGTGGTGGGCCGGCCCTCCTTGTCGCGGTGCCTGATCTTCTGATCGGTCTCCAGAAACCGCGGCAGCGTCTCGTCGGCGGCAAGAAGCATCGGCGTGTGAGAACTTCCGAGCCCGAGCACGATCTTGGCCATCGCGAAACTCCTGTTCTCTGTTGCTCAATCGACCGTTGCGCAACAATACCGGCGCCGGAATGACCGATGCTAGCACAGCGCCGGCGCCCGGCGGCAGCGGTTATGGAGGCGACGCGTCCGACGGTGAGACAAGGTGAAACAACCCCAAGCCTGGACAACGGCCAGCCGGAATGTTGGTATGCGCGCAAGGCGCCCGTTGGCCTGCTCTGGGGAGGAACCTGATGTTGCGAAACTATTTTATGGCCGCAGCCGTTGCGGCTCTCACCCTGTCGGCGGCCGCCGGCGCGCAAGCCCAGGATGTCAAGATCGGCTTCATTCTGCCGATGACGGGCCAGCAGCAATCAACCGGCAAGCAGATCGCGGCCGCGGTCAAACTTTATATGGCGCAGCACGGCGACACGGTCGCCGGCAAGAAGATCGATCTCATCATTAGGGACGACGCCGCCGTTCCCGACAACACCAAGCGCATCGCGCAGGAGCTGATCGTCAATGACAAAGTGACGTTCCTGGCCGGCTTCGGCGTCACGCCGGCGGCGCTGGCAGCCGCGCCGCTCGCGACCGAATCCAAAACACCAGAGATCGTCACCGCGGCCGGCACCTCGATCATCACCGAGAAATCGCCCTACATCGCGCGCACCAGCTTCACGATCGCGCAATCCACCGTGCCGATGGCCGACTGGGCGGCGCAAAACGGCATCAAGAAAGTCGTCAGCATGGTGTCCGACTATGCGCCGGGCGCCGATGCCGAGAAATCCTTCAAGGAAGAATTCACCGCGAAGGGCGGCCAGGTGCTCGACACCATCCGCTTCCCGCTCGCGTCGCCTGATTTCGCGCCGTTCCTGCAGCGCGCCGGCGATCAAAAACCCGACGCGATTTTCGTGTTCGTCCCGGCCGGGCAAGGCGGCATCTTCGTCAAGCAATTCGTCGAGCGCGGCCTCGACAAGGCCGGCATCAAGATCATCGGCCCCGGCGACGTGACCGACGACGACCTGCTCAACGGCATGGGCGACGCCGTGATCGGCACCGTCACCGCGCATTTCTATTCGGCCGACCATGATTCGGCGACCAACAAAGCCTTCGTCGCCGCATTCGAGAAGGCCAACAATGGCATGCGGCCGAACTTCATGGCGGTCAGCGGCTACGACGGCATGCATCTGATGTACGAAGCGCTGAAGAAGACCGGCGGCAAGACCGACGGGGATTCGCTGATCGCCGCCGCCAAAGGCCTGGCCTGGGAGAGCCCGCGCGGCCCGATCTCGATCGACCCGGAGACCCGCGACATCATCCAGAACATCTACATCCGAAAAGTCGAAAGAAAGAACGGCGAACTCTACAATGTGGAGTTCGCCACCTTCACGGCGGTCAAGGATCCGATCAAAGCGGCGGAGAAGAAGTAACGGAGCGGGACTCGTCACACCAGGGGATGCGCCAACGCCCCGTATCGTTGCTATCATGACGCACGCTTGGGGAGCGCTCGCCGATCATGCTGACCATCCTGTTCGACGGAGTTGCCTACGGCATGCTGCTGTTCGTGCTGGCGTGCGGCTTGTCCGTCACGCTCGGCCTGATGAATTTCATCAATCTCGCCCACGGCTCTTTCGCCATGGCGGGCGGCTATTGCACCGTCGTTCTGGTCAACCGCCTTGGCGTCCCCTTCGCGCTCGGGCTGCCCCTCGCTTTCCTGGCGACGGCGTTGCTCGGCGGGGTGTTGGAGCGCACGCTTTACGTCCACGTCTATGCCAGGAGCCATCTCGACCAGGTGCTGTTTACCATCGGGCTGGTGTTCATGTCGGTGGCGGCGACCGATTACGTCATGGGTTCCTCGCAGCAATTCGTGCAAATCCCGGATGCGCTGCAAGGCCAGTTCAATGTGTTCGGCGTCGGGATGAGCAAATATCGACTGCTCATTATCGTCGTGTGCGGCGCGCTCACCGTCGCGTTGCAACTGATGCTCGCCAAGACCCGGTTCGGCAGCCGCTTGCGCGCCGCGGTCGACGATCAGCGCGTGGCGCGCGGTCTCGGCATCAATGTCGGCGCCGTGTTCGGCATCACATTCGCGGTAGGGTCCGGGCTCGCCGGGCTTGGCGGCGCGCTGGGCGCCGAGATCCTCGGCCTCGATCCGACATTTCCCCTCAAATACATGATCTACTTTTTGATCGTCGTGACGGTCGGCGGCACGTCGAGCATCACCGGGCCGTTCGTCGCATCGATCCTGCTCGGCATCGGCGATGTCGCCGGCAAGTACTACGTGCCCAAGCTCGGCGCCTTCGTCATCTACACGATCATGATCGTCGTCCTGATCTGGCGGCCGCAGGGCTTGTTCGCCCGCAGCGTGGCGCGGTGACGGCAATGGCCGACCTCGCCAACGGCGTCACTGCTTATCTGGCCCGCCGCGCGCGCTGGTCGCCGTTGGAGATCGCGTTCTGGATTTTCGCCTTTGCGACGATCTGGCTGTTCCCCGGCAAGTATCTGATCTTGAAAGATACCGCGATCCTCGCGCTGTTTGCGCTGTCGCTCGATCTCATCCTCGGCTACGCCGGCATCATCTCGCTGGGCCAGGCGGCCTTTTTCGGTCTGGCCGGATATTTTTCCGGCCTGATCGCCAAGTACGGCATCGTCAACGAGCCGGTCATTGCGCTGATCCTATCGGGTTTTGTCGCGGCCGCGCTCGGCTTCGTCACCAGCTTTCTGGTCTTGCGCGGCTCGGACCTGACGCGGCTCATGGTCACGCTCGGCGTTTCGCTCATGCTCGGCGAAGTCGCCAACCGCTACTCCAACATCACCGGTGGCGCCGACGGGCTGCAGGGCGTCACCATCGCGCCGATCCTCGGCCTGTTTCAGTTCGATCTGTATGGTCACAACGGCTACGTCTATTGCCTGATCGTGCTGTTTATTTGCTTCGTCATTGCGCGACGCATCGTGTATTCGCCGTTCGGCCTGTCGCTGCGCTCGGTGAAAGGCAACGCGCTGCGCGCGTCGGCGATCGGCGTTCCGGTCAATGGCCGGCTGGTCGCGATCTATACCATCTCGGCGGGCTTTGCCGGCATCGCCGGCGCGCTGCTCACCCAGACCACGGCGTTCTGCTCGCTCGACGTTTTTTCGCTCGAACGCTCGGCCGACCTGCTTCTCGTCCTCATCATCGGCGGCACGGGGTATCTGTACGGCGGCCTGATCGGCGCGGTGATCTACAAATTTCTGCAGGATTGGATCTCCACCCTGACGCCGCAATACTGGCAGTTCTGGATCGGGCTGGTGCTCGTCGTGATCGTACTGGTCGGCCGCGATCGCATTGGCGGGGGAAATCTGGCATTACGCAGTTTCGTCGCCCGGCTCGGCGCACGATTGACGGCGCGGCCGACCGCGTTGCGCGGCGCCGCTCCGGACGGACCCTGAGGCCGGAACGCACGGACATGCCAATCCTCGAGACGATCGGCCTGGAAAAGCGGTTCGGCGGCATCGTCGCGGCCCATGACGTCACGCTGACGGTGGAAAAGGGCGCGCGCCATGCGTTGATCGGCCCGAACGGCGCCGGCAAGACCACGGTGATCAACCTGCTCACCGGCGTGCTCAAACCGACCAACGGCCGCATCATTCTCGAAGGCAAGGACATCACCGCCGCCTCCCCGCACCAGCGTGTGCGGCTTGGCATGGCGCGCACGTTCCAGATCAACCAGTTGTTTCTCGACCTCACGCCGCTGGAGACCATCGGGCTCGCGGTCTCCGAGCGCTTGGGCTCGGGCGGCGATTGTTGGCGGCTCGTCGGCAGCAAGCCTGCGGTCACCGACGAGATCGTCGAGATCGTCGAGCGCTTTCGGCTTGGCGACGTGATGCACGAGCGCACGGCCATTCTGCCCTACGGCAAGCAGCGTCTGCTGGAGATTGCGCTCGCTTTTGCGTGCCGGCCGCGGGTGCTGTTGCTCGACGAGCCCGCCGCCGGCGTACCCGAGGCCGAACGACACGAACTCTTGGCAACAATTGCCGCGCTGCCGGCCGACGTCACCGTGCTGCTGATCGAGCACGACATGGATCTCGTGTTCTCGTTCGCGGACCGCATTTCCGTCCTGGTCAATGGCGGTTTGTTCGTGGACGGCGCGCCCGAGGAGGTCGCGCGCGATCCCCGCGTCAAGGCGGTCTATCTCGGCGAGGAACTCGATGACTGAACTTTTGACCATCGAGCAATTATCGGCCGGCTATGGTGAGGCCGTCGTGCTGTCGAATGTCTCGCTGTCTCTTGCCGAAGGCCATGCCTTGGCGTTGCTCGGTCGCAACGGCATGGGCAAGACCACGCTGGTCAACACCATCGTGGGCGTCACGCATTATTTTGGCGGCACGATCAGGCTCGATGGCGCCGACATCACCAAATTGCGCCCGGAGCAGCGCGCGCACGCCGGCGTCGGCTGGGTGCCGCAGGAACGCAACATTTTCAAATCGCTCACCGTGCACGAAAACCTGACGGCGGTTGCGCGGCCAGGACGCTGGACCACCGCAAAAGTCTACGCTCTGTTTCCAAGGCTCGCCGAACGCAAGCAAAACCTCGGCAATCAGCTTTCCGGCGGCGAGCAGCAGATGCTCGCGGTCGCGCGTGCGCTCGTGCTCAATCCGCGCGTTATGCTGCTCGATGAGCCGCTGGAAGGGCTGGCGCCGATCATCGTCGAAGAGTTGTTGCGGGCGCTCCGTCGCGTGATACGCGACGAAGGCATGTCGGCGATCCTGGTCGAGCAGAATGCCAAGAAGATTCTCGGCGTCACCGACCATGCCATCATCATTGAGCGCGGCAGCGTCGTTCATGCCGCCGACAGCGCGACGCTCGCGGCCGACCGCGCAGCGCTGGAAACCCATCTCGGCGTCACCGACACGGGCCCGCGCCGCATGGGGCGCGTCAAACAGTAATGTGGCCTCGCCGGCGCTGCGGGCACCGGCCATCCGAACCGCCGCGTGTCAGGCTTTCATGTGATGCGAACATCTGATAACGTGGACATCGATCGGCCGCCAGTCCGAGGGCGACGGAACATGGCGTGCGCCAGCCAATCATGCTTGCGGACAATATAAACAAACGGCTGAACCAGCCATGAGGACAAATGTCGCCACAGCGTCCGTGCAAAGTCCTCATGATCTACCCGCGCTTTGGGGCCGGCACATTTTGGAACTTCGCGGCGGCCTGTGAACTTTTCGGCGCGCAATACCCGACCGCGCCTCTCGGCCTGATCACTGTCGCGGCCTTATTGCCAGCGGCATGGACCGTCCGGCTGGTCGACCGGAACACCGAGCCGCTGACCGACGGCGATCTTGAATGGGCCGACCTGGTCATGACCGGCGGCATGCTGCCGCAGTATTTCGACACGATTGCCGTCATTGACTTATGCCGCGCGCACGGCAAGCCGGTCGTGGTGGGCGGCCCGGGCGTGACCTCGGTTCCCCATCTGTACAGCAAGGCGGATTTTCAGGTGCTCGGCGAAGCCGAAGGCATCATCGATACATTCATCGCAGCGTGGGAAAACGGCGCGAGGGAGGGTGTTTTCGAGGCCAAAAAGTTCTCGATCGATGTGACGAAGAGTCCGGTTCCGCGCTTCGATCTCCTGAAAGTCGAGCATTATCTTTACATTGGCGTGCAGTTTTCGCGCGGTTGTCCGTTCACCTGCGAGTTCTGCGACATCATCGAACTCTACGGGCGGGTTCCGCGCGCCAAAACCAATGCCCAGATGCTGCATGAGCTCGACACGCTTTATCAGCTCGGCTATCGCGGCCATGTCGATTTCGTCGACGACAATCTCATCGGCAACAAGAAGGCGGTCAAGTTATTCCTGCCTGAGCTGGAAACGTGGCTCAAGCAACACGACTATCCGTTCGAGTTCACCACCGAGGCGTCCCTCAATCTCGCCGACGACGCGGAACTCCTGCGGTTGATGAACGTGGCGAATTTCATCGGTGTCTTCGTCGGCATTGAAAGCCCGGATCCCGATACCCTGGCGGCGATGCGGAAAAAGCAGAATACGCGACGCAACATCGCGCAGAGCGTTCACCGGATTTACGCCGCCGGGCTCTACGTCACGGCGGGCTTCATCATCGGCTTCGACACCGAGCGAGGTTCGGTTGCGGATGCGGTCATCGAGTTGATCGAAGAGGCCGCTATTCCGGTCTGCATGGTCGGGCTGCTTTACGCACTGCCGAACACCCAGCTCACGCGGCGGCTTGAGAGCGAGGGCCGCCTGCATCCGGATCTTTTGTTGGATCCCGCCGCCGGCATGGATCAATGCACGCAAGGCTTAAACTTCGACACACTGCGGCCGAGAGACGAAATCCTGGACGACTACAAGCGGGTGCTGGAGAAAGTCTACGATCCCGCTGCCTACGCCAAGCGTCTTCAGCGGCTGTCGCGCCTGCTCGGCAAATCCAATCCTAACCGTCAAGTCCGCGCCAACGATTCGCGTAGCAAGCTCGGCGGCCTCGAGGTTATCCATCGGATCGTGTCGAGGCTGCCGGGAGCCCAGGACATCTTCAGGCAGACGATCCTTCAATGTGCGACCGCCAACCCGCAGTGGGCCCGCATTATCGTCCTCATGACGGCGCTTTATCTTCATCTCGGTCCGTTTTCACGCCACGTGATTCGGCAAATCGAACAGCAACTCGACGCGCCGCCGAATGGCGTGGCCGATCCAGGCGCACGTGTTGACCAGCCCGATGCTGCCATCACGGCGTGAGCTGACCTGCGAACACCCTGAGCAGGCCGGAAACCGATTTGCTCGAAAGTGCGCCCGTCAGGCTAGTCGTGGCATGAGCCGGCCTTTGCGGCATCTTCGTATTCGTCGTGGCGGCGGACGAAGTTCATTGTTGTTTCCTCGTTGCGGCCCTTGGGCGCGCGATCGAGAATCATCAGAGTTCCTATCAGGGCCTCCGGTCCGCGCGCGTAGCTCGAATAAGTATGGAACACTTCGCCGGCCTCGTTCTGGTAAAAGGCACTGAGGCCCGGCAATTCGTCGAAGGCTTGGCCGACCGGGATGCGAACAAAGTTGTATTCAACGGTTTCGCCAGCCAAATCCTCCTTGGTAAAAGAGACCTTGAAGTCGAAATTGAAGTCGCTGTTGAACGACGATATCCAGGGAAAGCGCCAACCCATCCGCTGCCTATAGGCTTCGATCTTTGCCAGCGGTGCACGTGAGACGGCGACCAGCGTCACGTCGTGATGATTGAGGTGGGACAGCGCACCGCCAAAATGATCGGCCATGAACGAGCAGCCGGTGCAGCCCGCGTCCCACTCGGGCCCAAGCATGAAATGATAGACGATGAGCTGGCTGCGCCCCTCGAACAGGTCCGCGAGGCTCTTTGATCCGCCCGACGTGTCAAATTTGTAGTTTTTATCGACACGCACCCACGGCAGCGCGAGCCGCTCGGCATTCACCGCGTCACGCAGCCGGGTCTCCTCCTTCTCGCGCTTGAGCAGCGCCGTGCGGGCCTTAAACCACTCTTCTCGCGAAACAACCGTGTGATCCAACATCGCGAATCTCCCAAGTCAATCGAGCTTGACAACAAAGTTGATATCAACCTATTATACGACAAGTCAAGAGACAATCCATGGGAACCTCGGTCCCTTTCGAAACCACGATCGAAGTGCGCGACGGATGTTTGTGCCTTCATGCGCAACGCGCTGCCCGCGCCCTGGCTCGCCGATTCGACGAGGCGCTCCGCCCGGTCGGCCTGACCAACGGGCAATTTTCACTGCTCATCTCCTTGAATTGCCCGCAGCCGCCGGCGATTGGCCCAGTCGCGCGGCTCTTGGCGATGGATCGCACCACGCTCACGGCTGCGCTGAAACCGCTCGAGCGTCGCGGGCTGGTGGCGATCGCGGCAGATCCGGCAGACCGGCGCGGGCGGCTGCTGACGCTCACCGCCGCGGGCCGGAAGATACTGGCCGCCGCCGTGCCGATCTGGCGCAAGACCCACGAGACGATCGAGAGCGACTTGCCCGGCCTTGATGCCGGCAGACTGCGCGCCGCACTGCGCGCACTTGGTTAGGCGCGCTTGCTGAAGCTCGGCACCGCCGCCGCCGCAAAGAAAGAGGACACGATGAAGTTATTCGAATTTGCTCCGACTCGCTCGATCCGCGCTCGCTGGACGCTTCAGGAATTGGGCGTCGCGTTCGAGGCGGTTACCGTCAACTTGCTGGCCGGCGAGCACCACGGTGCCGCGTTCCTCAAGATCAATCCGGCTGGAAAAATCCCAGTGCTGATCGACGGCGACACGGTCATCACGGAGTTTGTCGCCATCGTCCTCTATCTGGCCGAGAAATACCCGGACAGAGCGTTGATGCCCACGGGCCTTGTGCAACGCGCTCAATTCTTCCGATGGCTTCTGTTCACCACGACGGAGCTGGAGCAGCCGCTCTGGCGCATTGCGCTTCACACAGCGATCTATCCAGAAGACCGGCGGTTGCCTGGCGACGTGGCGCTAGCCCGCGACGATTTCACGGCCATGGCGCATGTGCTGGAAGATCACATGGACGGCAGAAAGTTCGTCGTGGGTGATACCGTGACCGTCGGCGATTTCGTGCTCGCCCACACTCTCGATTGGGCCAAAGAGGCGAACCTGCTCAACGGACTGCCACGCTTGGCCGCCTACACGGAGCAGATGTACGCTCGGCCACACGCGCCGCTGCGCATCAAAGCGGCTTTGGCAAAAATCAAACGCTGACCCTGACGCTCACCTTCATCGCGAGTCGCGGCCCAACATTGACGACAATGGTCGCCTGGAAACAACGGTTGCGAGTGAAAAGCCGATAGGAACGCGCAAGCTCCGCGGCCCATTGTTCAGTCTGCACATGGGTAGCGCGTACGCGCGGCGCTGGCCAGCCGGTTCGCCTCGACAACCATATCAAGCACCGCATCGATGAAGGAGACGATGCGTGCAAAGCTGGGCGGCATCCACCACGCCTGCGGAACATGCGCGGTGCGAATCGATAGCGTCGACATTCTCTATTATCCTTTGTGTCGGTCGTTTTTGATGCTGTTACGATTGCGGCGTCGTCACCACCGGGACGGCGCGAACAGAAAGCGATCCTCGATCTCGCGCTCGGCGCCGTCGGTGAATTTCCCTCCGATGGCATGAAGATAGCGCTCGATTTCGCAGTCAGCCTGACGCTGACGCGCCGCAATCACGGCGTCGAACAACCGACGCCAAAGGCCGCGCCGGGACCGATCGGCGGTAGCAACTCCCGGGTAACCGAGTGCGGGCGGGGCAACTGAAGACGGTGCGTAAGCCATGGCGTCATTTCCCTTCGGGGCACGAACATTTCCACGGCGTTCCCAGCATTTATTATTATTGTTGCACTGCAACATAAGCCAATTCACACGCAGGGGAAGTGCTTGAACGGCATGAGTTCCATGCGCATATCTCATGCGCTGCATCGCACCAATGTCGCAAATCCGTGTCTTGATTCTGGGGCTGGAGCGACTTCGCCTTTCCGGGACGCAGCGAGGCTTTCCCGACGCAAGTCCATTGGCGTTTTGGCGGAAGCCAGCGAATAATTGGATGTTCTTCGGCGTGGCGTAAACGTGCGGCAACACGCCATTCGGGCGCAGGCTTGACGCATCGGCGGCTTTAGTGCGCGATGTCGGTGGGTTTTGAGATCGTCGTCGTGGGACTGTCAGGGGCGGGACTTTGACAGGATGAATCCAGCGCCGACCGCCGGCCAGGAGTAGCCGCTCGATGCAGCCCGACATGCTTGCCAGCGCTATCCATGCGCTGCACCTGCTGCTCGAGCCGACACGGCTGATGTTCCTTTTCCTCGGCGTGCTGATCGGGCTTGCCATCGGCGTGTTGCCGGGTCTCAGCGGCATCGTCGGCTTGGCGATGCTCATACCGTTCACCTATAACCTCGACGAATACACCGCGTTCGCATTGCTGCTTGGCATGGCGGCAGTGATCACCTCGACGGATTTCATCACCGCCGTCCTGTTCGGCGTGCCGGGCCACGTCGGGGCGGCGGCGACCGTGATCGACGGTCATGCCATGGCCCGCAACGGCGAAGCCGGCCGCGCTTTCGGCGCGGGCTTTGCCTCCTCGCTCGCCGGCGGTGTTGTCGGCGCCATCGTACTGGCGCTCAGCATTCCGATCCTGCGGCCGGTCATGCTCGCCATCGGCTCACCCGAGCTTTTGGCCTTCACGCTGTTCGGAATGTCGATGGTGGCGACGCTCAGCGGCCGCGCCCCACTCAAGGGACTCACGGCCGCCGGACTCGGCCTGATGATCGCGATGGTCGGCTCGCGGGCGCAGAGCGGCACGCTGCGCTGGACCTTCGGCTGGCTCTATCTGTGGGACGGCGTGCCGTTGATCCCGGCGACGCTGGGCCTCTTCGCACTGCCAGAGCTCGCCGAGCTCGCCGTCTCGCGCAAGCGGATCGCCGGCGACAACGCGCCCAACATCGACATGTCCAGCCAATGGGAAGGCGTGCGCGACGTGGCGCGGAACTGGTGGCTGGTTCTGCGTTGCAGCGTGCTCGGCACCGGCCTCGGCGCCATACCGGGCATCGGCTCGGCGGTGATCGACTGGATCGCCTATGGCTACGCCCAGCGCACCGAGAAACACCCGGAAACATTCGGCACCGGCGACGTTCGCGGCGTGATCGCCCCGGAGAGCTCGAACAACGCCAAGGAGGGCGGCCACCTGGTGCCGACCATTGCGTTCGGCGTGCCGGCCGGCGCGTCGATGGCGATCCTGCTTGGCGCCTTCCTGATGCACGGCCTCACGCCGGGGCCCGAGATGCTGACCCGGCATCTCGACCTGACCTACATGATCGTGTGGAGCTTGACGCTGGCGCATGTGATCGGCGCCATCATCTGTCTCGCGTGCAGCCGCTACCTCGCGCAGATCTCGCGCATCCGGCCCGAAATTCTTTTGCCGGTTATCATCGCCTTGGTGTTCGTCGCCGCGTTCGAGGGCGAGCACGATTGGGGCGATCTTTTTTCGCTGGTGGCCTTCGGCATCGTCGGCTGGATCATGAAACGCCTGGGCTGGCCGCGACCGCCGATGGTGCTCGGCATCGTGGTTGGCGCCATTTTCGAGCGCTATTTGTTCATTTCGACGCAGCTTTACGGCTGGGGCTGGCTATGGCGGCCAGCGGTGCTGGCGATTTTGGCTTGCGTCGTCTGGGCGCTCTATCGGCCAATTTCGCAGATCGTGACGACGCTGATCGGCCAGTTCCGCAATGTCGGTGGCCGCAAGCCACGATTTGGCGCCGCTCCGGCGTTTTCGCTCGCCGTCATCGTGCTCATCGTCGCGGCGATCATCTCGTCGGAGGGATGGCCGCACGATGCCAAACTCGTGCCGCTCACGGCCTGTGGCATGGCGCTGGTCGCCGCGGTGCTCAATCTCGTGAATGAACTCTTCGGCCGCGAGCAGATGGTCGTCGCTCACGCCGATTCCGGCCTGCAAATTGCTCCCTCCCCTCATTCCGCCAAAAGCGAACAAGAAAAATCAGGAATGGATCTCGATTTGCCGCCCGACGTTCTGCGCTGGCGCGCGACAACCTTCTTTGTCTGGATGGCGCTGTTCATCGGCTTCGTCGCGCTCATCGGTTTCATTCCGGCTATCGCGGTCTTTGTCTTCGCCTATATGGGCCTCGGGTTCGGCGAACCCTGGTTGAGATCGCTCGGCTTCGCTGCGGCAACCACCGTTCTCTGCTGGGTGGTCTTTCACTGGGCGCTCGGCGTCGCCTGGCCGCAATCGTTGCTAGGCGATCTGCTTCCCGGCCTGCGCGCCTATTCGGGCTTGATCTGAACGAGCGGCTCGCCTCGCATGCGCAAGCGGCGACTGAGCGCCATACCTCGGCCGCCAACTCGACGATCATCCGCAGCTTGGCCCATTGTTGGTCCTCCGACAGAACGTTGCCCTCCTCGGTCGAGGCGAAGCCGCATTGCGGCGACAGGCAGAGCTGATCGAGCGCGACGTATTTCGCCGCCTCGTCGATGCGGCGCTTGATGTCGTCCTTCTTCTCCAGCGCGCCGCTTTTGGAGGTGACGAGACCGAGCGCGAGCTGCTTCTTGCCTTTCGGAAAGAACCGCAGCGGCTCGAAGCCGCCGGCCCGATCGCTGTCGTACTCCAGGAAATAGCCGTCGACATCGACGTCGTTGAACAACTTCTCGGCCATGGTCTCGTAGCTGCCTTCCGCGATCCAGGTCGAACGAAAATTGCCGCGGCACGAATGCATGGTGACGACCATGTCGGCCGCCTTGCCGTCAAGCGCGCGGTTGATCATGCGCGCATAGGCGCCCGGCAATTTCGCCGGCTCGTCGCCGCGCTCGCGCGAATGGGCAAGCTCGCGCTCATCGCACATCATCGACCAGGTGGTGTCGTCGAGTTGCAGATAGCGGCAGCCCGCATCGTAGAAAGCGCGCACCGCGCTGCGATAAGCGTTTCCCACATCCTCGAAATAGGCTTCGAGATCCGGATAGGCTTCCTTGCTGATCGAACGGCGGCCCTGGCGGAAGTGCAGCACGCCCGGCGCCGGAATCGTCATCTTCGGCGTGACGCGCGTATGGGCTTTGACAAATCGGAAATCGTCGACATGCGGATGGCTGGAGAAGCCGACCCGGCCGACGACGCGCACGCTCTCGGCCTTGGTCTTCACCCCATGAAACATGATGCCTTCGCCAACCTGATAGAGTTCGACGCCGTCCAAGCCCTTGAAAAAATCGAATTGCCACCAGGAGCGGCGAAACTCGCCGTCGGTTGCAAGCTTGAGACCTATGTCTTCCTGCTGCTTGATCGCGCGCTCGATCTCGCGGTCTTCGATCGCGCGTAGCGCGGCGGCGGTGATCTCGTTGCGCTCGTGTTTGGCGCGCGCGTCCTTGAGCGCGGCGGGTCGCAACAGGCTGCCGACATGATCGGCACGGAATGGCGGCGTAGTGCGTTGCATTATTCCTCCATGCGCTTGACCGGCACTGTTATTTGCCGTCGTTCTTGAGCACATAGCGGCCGTCATCGTGGCGGCCGAGGCGGCGCGCGGTGTAGAGCGCGTCAAGCTGGCGCACGATTTCGCGGCCGTCCTTGCTGCCGAGCGCTCCCATCAGCTCCAAAAAGCTCGCCGGCCCCGCTGCCAGTGCATCGGCGGCTGATTTGTGCGGGACGCCCTTTGTCGCCGCCGGCGGCGTCGGCACCGAGAACTCGAACGAATTCGCCTTGCCGAACGGGATCGTGCAGTCGAAGCCGAGCTTGGCGCCGGTGCGCGCGCCGCCGAGCGAAGGATCGAGCGGCACGACCCGGAAACCCGAACCGACGATGAGATCGCGGTCGGCCTGGAAGCGCGTCGCCAACGCCCAATCGGTTTCCTCGTCAGAAAACACATCGATGTCGGGATCGAACGCGAAGACGTGCTTGGCCTCGGCGTGCGATCCGAAGATGGCCGCGATGGCGTTGCGCGCATCGCCCGGCACGCGCTGGCGCAGCGAGACTCGCACGTTATACATGCCGCCGCTCGATGGCGTGGCAAAAATGGCGAGCGGCTCGCGCACCGATGCCATCAGCGCCGCCCAGGCCGCCGACTTGGTCTTCACGGTGGTGAGCTGCGCGGTGTCGGTGCGCGCCAGCGAACGCCCCCCGATGGTCAAAGTCTGGAATAGCGCGTCCTCGCGATGGGTGATCGCGGTGACATGCAGGACCGGGTTGCGTTTCACCACACCGTAATAGCCGACATATTCGCCGTACGGTCCTTCCGGCTCGACATGGCCGGCCGGATCGAGAAAACCCTCGATCACATACTCGGCGTCGGCCGGCACGCAAATGTCGCTGGTGACGCATTTCACGACCGGCACCGGCTGGCCACGCATGGCGCCGACGACATCAAGCTCGTTGACCGACGGCAGCGCCACCATGGCGGCCAGATAATCGGCCGGATGCGAGCCGACCGCGTAAGCCACCGGCACCGGTTCCTTGCGCGCGGCCGCTTCGAGGTAGATCGCGCGCATGTCGCTCGGCGCGATCAAATCGATGCCGGCCTGCCGTGGCCCGCGCAGCATGATCCGCCGGCAGCCCACATTGGTGAAGCCGGTGCCGGGAAACAGTGCGTAGTCGATGCCAGCGGAAATATACGGCGCGCCATCGGCGCCGTGCTGCAGATGCACCGGCAACGCGCACAGATCGGCGTCATCGCCCTTGAGCACGACTTGTTGCACGGGGGCCTGCTGCGACGATACCTTTTCCGCCGGATGCAGTTTGTTGAGGCGCTGGCTGAGCGTGCCCAAAAGTCCGCGCTCATCGGTATTGAGCGCAAGCGCGATCCGCTTGCGCGAGCCCATGACATTACCAACCAGCTCGGCTTTTTCCGGACCCGCCGCCTTGAAGTGCACCGCGCGCGGATTGCCTTCGAGGACACCGCCCACGTCCACCAGATCGGTCGGTTGGTCGCGCACCTCGCATTCGCCGGCTTCGACCAGCCTTTCGACGAAATTGCGCAGCCGGAAGCGCTCGGTCTCGATCGTAGGCATGAGAATTCCTCGCATCGTCGCGGCTGCGGGAGTTGTATCGGGATTCGATTTAGCGCCGCTCGCGTGGAGGTGTAAACCCATTGCGTCCGCGGCGTTCCGCACCGACACTCCGTTCCGTCATTGTCAGGAGAAAATTCATGGCCCCTTTGCTTCGGCTTTACGAAGACGTGCTGTCGGATGGCGCCGCGGTGGCGCTGTCGGCTCTCCCGCGCATGATTTTCGTGGTGCATGGTTCGCTCGCAGTCGGCGATCGCGTGCTGCATGATGACGAAGCTTGGAGCAGTGAGGACACCGTCACGCTTAAGGCCGGTAGCACTGGCGCGACGGTTTGGCGCTGGGAGCTTGTGACAGAAGACGACACCGCTCATGGTCCGGTCGCAGGTGTCGGCGTCGCCTCCCGGGACAAATTGACGACCCGTCTCGAGACCGTGCCGACGGGGTCGTTGTTGCTGCGCGGCGACAGCGTCGCGTTTCCGGCCGGCGGTTGCGCCTATCTGCATCGGCATCAAGGACCGGGCATCCGTTGCCTGGTCGAAGGCGGTATCCGCATCGACACCCATGGACGCTCGACGTCCTACGGTCCCGGCGGAGCGTGGTTCGAGAGCGGACCCGATCCGGTCTTCGCCCAGGCCGCGGACCGGCCGACTCGCTTCGTCCGTGTCATGGTCCTGCCGCAGGCCTATTTGGGAAAAAGCTCGGTCGAATATCTCAACGCGGACGACAAGGCGAAGCCGAAGTCGCAGCAGTACAAGATTTTCGTCGATATGCCGCTTGAGTTCACCCTCAACCTTGTAGGGATCACATCGGCTTATAGCCGCGTTCCATATCGACATCGATCAGCATGGCGGTGCCGTCCTTGAGCGCCTTGCCGATCAGGTCGGTGGCGTCCTTCACGGTCGCGGCGCGCTGGCCGGCGATGCCGAGCGAGCGCGCCAGACCGACGAAATCGATCGCCGGATCGTTGAGCTCCATGCCGACGAAATTGTCGGCCTGCTCGGCGAGGCCGCGCAGCATGACCAGGCGCTGCTTGAGGATGCGATAGCTGGTGTTGTTGAAGATCACCCAGACGATCGGCAGCCGGTAACGCGCCGCGGTCCACAGCCCCTGCATGGTGTACATGGCGCTGCCGTCGCCGACCAGCGCCACCACCGGCCGGTCGGGCAGCGCGAGCTTGGCGCCGATCGCCGCCGGCAAGCCCCAGCCGATGCCGCCGCCGCGCAGACCGAAGAAGCTCTGCTCGTCGTCGCTGTTGATCAGCGAACGCACGCCGGGCGCGGACGACAGGATTTCCTCGATCACCACGGCGTCCTTCGGCAGCATGGCGCCGATCGCTTCGAGCAGCGCGAGCGGCTGCACTGGCGTCTTGCCGGCCATGGCGCGGGCCTTGGCGCGGAACGCCTCGCGGTCCCGCTTGATGGCGTCGGTCGTGGATTTGAGCCGCGCGCTCGCTGCGCTCTTGGCGCTCGCCGTCATCCGCGCGCCGATCTGCCAAGGTGATATCGGGCAGCGTCGCCTTGGGATCGCCGAGGATCGCGACCTGGCGCCGGATAATTCTTGCCGATCTGCCAAGGGTCGGTGTCGAGATGGATGAGCGGCAGGCCCGGCGGCCATGGATCGATCGGCGACGGCAGCGACCAGGTGAACAGATCGCCGCCGACCGAGAACAGCAGGTCGTGCTGGTCGAGCACCTCGCGCACGCCGGCCTGCGAGCGCGTCATCATGCCGCGATAGAGCGGATGCGACGCCGGGAACGACGCGGTGCTCGGAATGAACTCGACGTAGACCGGCGCGGCGACCGCCTCGGCGAGCGCGACGAGCTCCTTGTGGGCGCGGCTCTGCGCCACGGCATCGCCGGCGATGATCACCGGCCGCTCGGCCTTGGCGAGCAGATCGGCGGCGGCGGCCACCGCGTCGGCATCGCCGCGCACGCGCGGCGCCACGCGCGTCGGCTCGAGCAGATCGATGTCGGCGTCGTTCTTCAAAATGTCGCCGGGCAGCGACAGGAATACCGGACCGGTCGGCGGCGCCAGCGCGGTCTTCACCGCGCGGTGCACGTAGCGCGGCAGGTCTTCGGGGCGATGCACCTCGGCGGCCCACTTGACGAACGGCCGCGCCAGCGTCGGCAGGTCGGCGGTCAGGACCGGCTCGGTAGCGATGTAGTCGAGGTCCTGCTGGCCGGCGGTAACCAGCACCGGCGCATTCGCCTTCATGGCGTCGTACAGCATGCCCATGGCGTTGCCGAGCCCGGGCGCGACGTGAAGATTGAGCACCGCGAGCCCGCCGGAAGCCTGCGCGTAGCCGTCCGCCATGGACATCAGCGCGGCTTCCTGAAGCCCGAGGATGTAGCGAATGTCGTGCTCGACCGCGAAAGCATCCATCAGCGGCAGCTCGGTGGTGCCGGGATTGCCGAACATGACCTTGACGCCCTCCTGCTTGAGCAGATCGAGGAAGGCGCGTTTTCCGGACATCACGGGCAAGGGTGTCTCCTACCGAAACCGATTGGCTGGAAATGATAGCAACTTGGCCAACGCCAGGTGCAAGGGATTTCGTTGTGGGCGGGCTTAATCCGGCAATCTATGGGACGGCGAAGCCGTATGGGCGCGCGGGGCAGGCCCGCGGGCATAACCGATTGCAAGGCGCGGACCGTCAAGCCAACAAAGCGACCAACGCGCGAACGTCCGGCTGCGTCTCAAGTGCCCACACGAAGTCACGCGCGCGCTCGGCGCGCTCGCGCCCGATCACCGGTGCCGCATTGGCCATGAACTTGGCCTCGATCGCGGCGTCGCTCATCGGATTGTCGGCCGTGCCGCTCGCATGCGGGATGTGAGCCTCGTGACGCTGACCGCCGGCGGTGATCGCCGCATGCGCCTCGTCCTTCCGCAGCGTTTCGTCGGCGACGGCGATTACCTTCCGGCGCAGTGCTGCCAAGGTTGGATCCGTTGCCTTGGCGTCCGAATATTGCGCGACACCGGCGGCGCCGTCGATCAAGGCCACCGCCGCTGAGTGACGCGTGCTGAATTTCGACTGCAAGCCGGTCGAGGGTTCGACCACGCCGGTGATCGACAGCACCAGGGGATGGACCCGCAGGTTGATCTCGCTCACCGCAGCCGGGTCAATGGCGTGGCGATCGCGGATGGCAATGACGGCATCGATGAGCGGATGCAGCACCACGCCGCAAGCATAGGGTTTGTGCCCATTGGTTTCGATCAGCCAACGCTCGCCGAGCCCGGCTGTCAGTTGCTCCGGGTCCGCCACGTCGCTGTAGATGCGGCAAAAGCCCTTTTGGCCCTCGATGATTTCCTGGGTGCTGTCGAAGCCACGCTCCGCCAAAAGCGCCGCCAGCGCGCCGTTGGCCGCGGCTTTGCCGGCGTGGAACGACTTGCACATGGTGCCGCGGTTTTGCTGCATGCCGGCGGCCTGGGTCGCGGCGATGCCCATCGCGTAAGTCAGGCGCTGCCGGTCGAGGTTGAGGAGCTTACCGCAGGCCGCGCCCGCCGCGATGGAGCCGAGCGTGCCGGTCAGATGCCAGCCGCCCTTGTGGTGGCCCGGCGCCGTGCGGCCGCTGCGCACCCCAGCCTCGAAGCCAACCGCATACGCCAGCATAAAGTCGGCGCCGCTGACCGGCGTGCGTTCGGCCAGCGCGAACAGCCCGGCGAGCACCGGCGAACTCGTGTGCAGCACAACGCCGCCCATGTGGGTATCGTCGTAATCCAGCACGTGTCCCATCTGGCCGTTTGCCAAAGGCGCATCGAGCAAGCCGAGCCGCAATCCGCGCCCCAATATGGTCGCCTGCGGGCGCCCCGAGGTCTCTTGCAAAACGGACAGCAAGGTTGTGATCGTCTTGTGCCCGCTGCCGGCGAGCGCACAGCCCACCCAATCGAGCACGCCGCGGCGTGCTTCACCCAGCGCGGCGACATTGAGATCGCCCAACTGCACCGCCGCCAAATGGCCGCACAGCGTCTTGGTCAGCGTTTCCGCATCGGCCTTGAGGTTCTGGTCCATGTCGCCGGTTATTCTTGCTGGATGCCGGCGTCGTGGATGATTTTCGTCCAACGCTCAACGTCCGATTTGATCCGGCCGTTGGCCTGTTCGGGCGTGTCGCCGATCGGTTCATAGCCGAGTTTGCGAAACTGCGCGATCAGATCGGGTGATTGCAGCACGTGGTCGGTTTCGGCGTTGAGTCTGACGACCGCCTCCTTTGGCGTGCCGGCCGGAGCGGCAAGTCCGTACCAGCCAACGACCTCAAAGCCCGGCAGCGTTTCCGCCATCGCCGGAAGGTCAGGGGCAAGCGCAGACCGCTTGGCCGAGGTGACCGCCAGCGCCCGAATTTTTCCCGCTTGAGCGAGCGGCAGGATGTTGACCGCAGGACCGAACATCATCTGGGTCTGGCCGCCGGCCAAATCCGTGACCGCTTGCGCGGCGCCCTTATAGGGGACGTGCACGATATCGACGCCGGTTTCACGCTTGAAAAACTCGCCGGCGAGATGGAGCGACGAGCCGATCCCGGCCGACCCATAGCTCAGCTTCCCGGGATTGGCCTTGGCATAAGCAATCAATTCGGCGACCGATTTGACTGGTAGCTTCGGGTTCACCGCCAGCACGTAGAGGCCCGAGACGGCAGTGACGATGCCGTCAAAATCTTTCACCGGATCAAACGGCAGGTTGCGGTGCAGTCCGGGCATGTAAGTCAACCCGCTATGGTCGAGCAGGAGTGTGTAGCCGTCGGGCGCCGATTTTGCGGCTTCGTCCATCCCAACCATGCCGCCAGCCCCGCCGCGGTTGTAAATCACGACGGGCTGGCCGAGACGCGCGGCGAGTGGATTGGCAAGCACCCGCGCCACGGTATCCACCGCGCCGCCGGCCGCGAACGGCACAATCAGACGGATGGGTCGCGACGGATAGTGATCGGCCGCTGCGCCCGCAGCGCTGACGCCGAGCAGCGCACAAAGGAACATGCCGGCCCGGAAGACGAGCGTCTGAGTTGTGCGAGCCATGTCTCCGCGCCGGACAGAAGAAAACTGGTGCCGCGGAAGGGATTCGAACCCCCGACCCCCGCATTACGAATGCGGTGCTCTACCAGCTGAGCTACCGCGGCGAACCGGCGTCCAGGTAATACCCGCCGATTGTTAACGCAAGGCATGATGCCGGCGCAATGCCCGTTGCGGTACGGGCGGAGCGGGCCTCCTTGAGGTGCCCCAGCGCCGGGCCTAGGCTCGGGCAAATAGCGAAGAATTGCCGGTCCGGCGCGGCTCGCGCCCCACCCGGCGCGGAAATGGGAGGCACTCATGCGGATCGCAAAGACATTCTTTGCCGCGGCGGCAATCCTGGCCGCGACTTTGCTGCAGGCTTCACTGGCTTCCGCGCAGACCGCGGCCGCCCTTTCGGGAGCGGTCAGGTCCGCCAAGGAAGGCATGATGGAAGGCGTCGTCGTCAGCGCCAAGAAGGACGGCTCGACCATTACGGTCTCCGTCGTCAGCGACGAACAAGGGCCACTTCAGCTTCCCGGCGTCGCGACTCGATCCCGGGCACTACGCGATCGCCATCCGCGCCGTTGGCTACGATCTCGATGGTCCCAAGGACGCCACCCTCACGGCAGGCCAGGAGACCAAGCTCGACGTCAAGCTCAAGCCGACGCGAAACCTCGCCGACCAGATGACGAATGCCGAGTGGCTCATAAGCATGCCGGGCACCGACGACCAAAAGAAATTCGTGCTCCAATGCAACGACTGCCACACGCTTCGAACGCATCGTGCGCTCGACCCACGACGCCGACGAATTCATGCAGGTGTTCCAGCGCATGGGCGGCTATTATCCGGGCAGCACGCCGCTCAAGCCGCAGCGGCTCGCCGGCGACGCCGGGCGCAATATCGGCAAGGGGCCGGAAGCGCAAAAAATCGCGGAGTGGCTTGCCAGCATCAACCTGAGCCAGCAGGACACCTGGAGTTGGCCGCTCAAGACGCTGCCGCGCCTCACCGGCAAATCCACCCACGTCATCATCACCGAATACGATCTGCCGAATAAGCTGATTCGAGCCGCACGACGTGGTGCTCGATCACGAGGGCAACGTCTGGTATTCGGATTTCGGCCAGATGTTCATCGGCGAGATGGACCCGAAGACCGGTCACGTCACGCAATATCCGATCCCGGTGACCAAGCCCGGCTACTCGCTCGGCACGCTCGATCTCGAAATCGACAAGGACGATAATCCCTGGGTCGGTGTGATGTACCAGAGCGCGATCGCCAAATTCGACCGCAAGACCAAAAAATTCGAGGAGTGGTCGACGCCCAAGGCGTGGGATTCCGACGCCGGCCAGCTCGGCCATCTTGCCGTCGAGGGCACGCCCACCGACGACAAGGTGTGGATCAAGAATTCCGCCGGCGGCCACATCTACCGGCTCGACCTTGCGACCAACGCCTTCGAGGACCTCGGCTCGCCGAAGGATCCACGCACCGGCAAGCGGATCGGCACCTACGGCATCCACTCGGATGCGCAGAACAATCTCTATCTGCTCGACTTCTCGGCCGGCAACATCGTGCGCATCGACGCCAAGACCAAGGAGCCGACGGTGTTCCTCACGCCGACGCCGAACTCGCACCCGCGGCGCGGCCGCGTCGACGATCAGGGCCGCCTGTGGTTCGCCGAATATTTCGGCAACGCCATCGGCATGCTCGATCCGGAGACCGGCAAAATCCAGGAATGGAAAGTGCCGACGCCGTGGTCATCGCCCTATGACGTCGTGGAAGACCCCAATGGCGAAGCCTGGACCGGCTCGATGAACACCGACAGGGTCGCCCGCCTCGACATTAAAACCGGTCAATACACCGAATATGAGCTGCCGCGTCCGACCAACATCCGCCGCGTCTTCGTCGACGATTCGAAAAATCCGGGCACGCTGTGGATCGGCAGCAATCACGGCGCCTCGATCGTCAAAGTCGAACCGCTGGATTAAATGATGCGGCTTCTCTGGTCGTCATCGCCGGGCTTGACCCGGCGATCCATCTTGAGGGTCTGCAAAAAGTTGGATTGCCGGGTCGAGCCCGGCAATGACGCGTGAAGGTGCCGTCGCCAGACCGCTTTACTTCGCCTGCGCCTCCGCTCTCAGCTTGAAGCGCTGGATTTTTCCGGTCGCGGTCTTCGGCAGGTCGCTGCGGAATTCGATCCAGCGCGGATATTTGAAGGCAGCGAGTTTTTGCCGGCAGTGATCCTGCAGCATGCGCGCAAAATCATCACACGCCTTGTCGGCCGACTTCAACACCACAAAGGCTTTCGGCTTGATCAGCGTGTCGACGTCCGGCCAGCCGACGACGGCCGCTTCGAGCACGTCGGGATGGCTCTGCAGCACGCCTTCGACCTCGAACGGCGAAACGTACATGCCGGAGACCTTGAGCATGTCGTCACGCCGGCCGCAGTAGACGAAGTAACCCTTCTCGTCTTCGACGTACTTGTCGCCCGACCGGGTCCATTCGCCCAGAAAGGTCGCGCGCGACTGCTCGCGATTGTTCCAATACATCATCGCGCTGGTCGGGCCGCGAACTTGCAGCTCGCCCATTTCACCGCGCGTCTTGACGATCTCGCCGTCGTCATCGACCAGGCGCAAGTCATAGCCGGGCACCGGCTTGCCGCTGGTGCCATATTTCACGTCGCCCGATCGGTTGCTGAGAAAGATGTGCAGCATCTCGGTCGAGCCGAGCCCGTCGAGAATGTCGACGCCGTAGCGCTCGCTCCAGCGCCGGCCGACATCGGTCGGCAGCGCTTCACCGGCTGAAACGCAGCACCGCATTTTCAGCGCGGCACGCTCCGGTGCGGCCGGACTTGCGAGAAAGCCGGCATAGAACGTCGGCACGGCAAAAAACACCGTGACTTGATGCTTCATCAAAACCTCAGCGACCAATTCGGGCGTCGGCCGATGCGGCAACAGCACGGTTGTGGCGCCCACCGACATCGGAAACGTCAGAGCGTTGCCGAGGCCGTAGGCGAAGAACAGCTTCGCTACCGAGTAGCAAATATCTTTCTCAGTGAGGCCGAGAATGGGTGCCGCATAAAGTTCGTCGGTGAGTTTCAGATCGGCGTGGGTGTGGACCGCGCCTTTGGGCTTGCCGGTCGAACCGGAGGTGTAGAGCCAGAAGCACATGTCGTCGCGCGTCGTCGGCGCAGTCACGGCATCGGCCTTGGCGCCCGCAATTGCATCCTCGAAGCGAAGGTGATTGCGCGCATCCTTGCCGGAAACGATCACGTGCGCGAGCGTCTTGCTGGCATCGATTGCCGGCGCGAACTTGGTCAGCAATTCCTCGGAGACGACGAGGAGCCGCGCGCGGCTGTCTTCAAGCATGAAGCGGTAATCGTCCTCGGTCAGCAGCGTGTTGACCGGGACCGCAACGACGCCGGCCTTGATGGCGCCAAGGAACGCGGTCGGCCAATCGATGGTGTCGAGCAAACAAATAAGAATACGCTCCTCGCGATGGATATCGAGAGAGCGCAAAACGTGGCCGAAGCGCTCGACGCGATCGGCGAGCTTGGCATAGCTCCAGGTACCGCGATCGTCGATGTAGGCGGATTTTTCAGCGCGGCCGGCGTCGAGATTGCGCCGGAGGATATCGGCGGCAAAATTGTAGTCGCGCGGAACTGCATCGATTGGCGCGCTCGGCGCGGGGCGCGGCGGGGCGATGCTCATCGCGGCAGGTCCTCCCAAAGACACGCGGCTCTTGCCCATCCGCTTGCCCACTGCAGGGCATTATGCCGATGCGAAAAATCGGCCGCAACGCATTCATGGCAATTTGCTCATGGAATATTTTTCGTCATTGCCGGGCTTGACCCGGCAATCCATCTTAGCATCTTGAGAGATGGATGCCCGGGTCGAGCCCGGGCATGACACAGAGGTAGTCATGATTCTAAGCCGCGATCGAATTCTCACCACGCATGTCGGCAGCCTGCCGCGCAACGAGAAGCTCAGTGACCTTTTGGTGATCCAGGAGGAAGGCAAGAGCTACGACCAGAAGCTGCTCGCGGACGAGATGGACAAAGCGGTCCGGCATGTCGTCGAGAAACAGATCGCCGCGGGCATCGACATCGGCAACGACGGCGAGCAGCGGCGGATCGGCTTCCAGACTTATGTGCCGCAGCGCATGTCGGGTTTTGCCGGCGTGTCGAAGCGCCGCCGCGGCCAGGAGTTCGAGGAATTTCCCGAGCTGTTGAGTTACTTGATGCGGCGGTTTCCCAATCCGCCCAAGAGCCAGCAGGGCGCGCCCGAGGCGCAAGCCGACATCAAATATCGCGATCTCAAGCCGATCACCGACGAAACAGCCGGCTTCAACAAGATCGCCGACGAGCTGCACGCCTTCTCCGAGCGGTTCATGACCGCGCCGTCGCCCGGCATCATCTCGACCACGATGCTGAATGCCCACTACGCATCGCACGACGCGTATCTCGACGCCATCGCGCGCGAGATGAGCAACGAATATCAGACGATCCACAAGGCCGGCCTCGTTCTGCAGATCGACGCGCCCGACCTCGCCATGGACCGCACCATGATGTACCGCGATTTGTCTGACGCCGATTTCTTCAAGCGCTGCGAACGCCATGTGGCGGCCATCAACAAAGGCATCGAAGGCATCCCGCGCGACCGCGTGCGGCTGCATGTTTGCTATGGAAACTGGGAAGGGCCGCACATCCACGATGTCGCGCTCGATAAAATCCTGCCGGCGCTCTACCAGGCCAAGGTCGGCGCGCTGTCGATCGAATTCTCCAATCCGCGTCACGCCCACGAATATGCGGCGCTCAAGCGCGTGCCGTTTCCCAAGGACATGATCCTCATCCCCGGCGTGGTCGAGACCACCAGCAACTTCGTCGAGCACCCCGAAGTGGTGGCGCGCCGGATCGAGGAGGCGGTGGCGACCATCGGCGACCGCGAGCGGGTCGTCGCTTCGACCGATTGCGGCTTCGGCACTTTCACCCGCCGCGAATGGGTCATCGAGCCCGCGGTGTGGCTGAAACTCAAGGCGATCCGCGACGGCGCCGATATCGCTTCGACCCGGCTGTGGGGCCGAAAGGTCGCATAGCGCCGCGATCAGCGCGCATTATATTATCCGGGTAATATTGACATGTGATTTACCCGGATATAATTAAAGCCGTCTGGACCGGGAGTTTCCAATGATGGCTAAGCATCCGACCGTTATTGCGTTCGAGGGCGACACCTGCATCGCGGCGGGCGACCTTGGATGCATCGTGCTGGCAGCCCGGAAAGCCGCCGCACGGCAACAAAACGCACCGATTCTCGCCTTCGACGCCGCGACAGGCGAGCAGATGGACATCGATTTATGGAGCACGCGCGACGAGACGGCATCTTCGGCGACAACGCTGGCCGACACGCCGCGCGGCCCCGGCCGCCCGAAGCTCGGCGTCGTGGCGCGCGAGGTGACGCTGCTGCCGCGCCATTGGGATTGGCTCGCGAGCCAGCCGGGCGGTGCATCGGTCGCGCTGCGCAAGCTCGTCGAGCACGCCATGCGGGCGAACGTCGACAAGGATCGCATCCGCGCCTCGCAGAATGCGGCCTATCGGTTCATGTCGGTCATGGCGGGAAATCGCGTCGGCTTCGAGAGCGCCGCGCGCGCGCTCTTTGCCGGCGATGCGCCGGCCTTCAACCGGCTGCTCGAGGCGTGGCCGAAGGACATCCGCGATCACATCAAAAAGCTTGCAGCCGACGCGTTGCAAGCGGAGAAAAGTGCCGCATAGACGCATGCGGCGATTTTGATCGACAAGCCATCACTCTCAATTGCCAGAAACCAGACAGGACCAACACCGTGATTGATCTCTACACCTGGACGACACCCAATGGCCGCAAAGCTTCCATCGCGCTCGAAGAACTCGGCCTGCCCTACACCGCGCATGCCGTCGACATCGGCAAGGACGAGCAGTTCGAGCCGGAGTTTCTGAAAATCAGCCCGAACAACCGCATCCCGGCGATCGTCGACCGCGACAACGGCATGAGCTTGATGGAGTCCGGAGCGATCCTGATTTATCTCGCCGACAAGGCCGGCAAGCTTTTGCCGAAGACCGGCGCGGCGCACTATCACACCATCGAGTGGCTGATGTGGCAGATGGGCGGTCCCGGCCCGATGTTGGGCCAGGTGCATCACTTCGTGAAGTACAATCCGGGCAAGGCGCCTTATGCCGAGGAGCGTTATCTCAAAGAGGCGCACCGGCTCTACGGCGTGCTCGACAAGCGGCTCAAGGATCACGAGTACGTCGCCGACGACTATTCGATCGCCGACATCGCGATCTGGCCCTGGGTGTCGCGCTACGAATGGCAGACAGTCGATCTCAACAAATATCCGAACGTCAAGCGCTGGTACGTCGCCATCGCCAAACGGCCGGCGACGCAAAAGGGCTACAAGGTCCCGAAGGATGTGGGCGAAGTCCCGATGCCGTCGTAAGTTCCGTCACCCTGAGGTGCGCACGGCAAAGCCGCGCGCCTCGAAGGGCGACGGCCCCGGGATAGCCGGGTAACAAATGCTATCGTTGAGCTTAGAATAGAATTCAAGTTGCTGAACAGTGGCCGCTCATCCTTCGAGGCCCGCCTTTGGCGGGCGCCTCAGGATGACGGAATAAAGGAGGAAAACCCGCCATGGACGACATCACCCGCGACCCGACGCTCGATCCGCGCCGAGGACGTCAATCCGCGCTACAATTGGGGGCGGGCGCTGCCGGCGCTCGGCAGCATGGCGGTCGATTTCGAGGAGCGGGTCGATTACCGGCGGCTGCACCGCTACCGGCTCGGCCGGGTCAAGCAGGCGCTGGAGAAATCCGAGCTCGGCGCACTGCTGGTGTTCGACGTCAACAACATCCGCTACTGCACCTCGACCAAGATCGGCGAGTGGGAGCGCGACAAGCTGTGCCGCTGGGCGCTGATCACACGCACCAGCAACGATCCGATCCTGTGGGATTTCGGCTCGGCCGCCGTGCACCACAAGCTCTACACGCCCTGGCTCAAGCCGGAGAACTGCAAGGCCGGCCTGATCGGCCTGCGCGGCACCGTCAATCCGGCGTTCGGCCTGATGGCGCGCCACGCCAAGGAAATCGCCTCGCTGATCAAGGAAGCCGGCTGCGACAAAATGCCGGTCGGCGTCGACATCATCGAGCCGCCGATGCTGTTCGAGCTGGAGAAGGCCGGCCTCAAGGTCGCCGACGGCCAGCAGACGATGCTGGAGGCGCGCGAGATCAAATCAGCCGACGAGATCGCGCTGCTCAATCGCTCGGCCGCGATGGTCGACGGCGCCTATCACCTCATCCACGAGCAGCTCAAGCCTGGCGTGCGCGAGAACGATATCGTCGCCGAGGTCAACAAATTTCTCTATCACCACGGCTCGGACGACGTCGAAGCCATCAACGCTATCTCGGGCGAGCGCTGCAATCCGCATCCGCACAATTTCACCGACCGCATGCTGCGGCCCGGCGATCAGGCATTCTTCGACATCCTGCAATCGTTCATGGGCTACCGCACCTGCTACTACCGCACCTTCAATGTCGGCCGCGCCACGCCGGTGCAGCACGACGCCTACAAGAAAGCCCGCGAATGGCTCGACAACGCCATCGCGCTGATCAAGCCGGGCGTGTCGACCGACAAAGTCTGCTCGGTGTGGCCGAAGGCGCAGGATTTCGGCTTCCCCGACGAGATGACGGCGTTCGGGCTGCAGTTCGGCCACGGTATCGGCTGCGCCATCCACGAGCGGCCCATCATCTCCCGCGTCGTCTCGCTCGAGCATCCGACCGAGATCAAGGAAGGCATGGTGTTCGCGCTGGAAACCTATTGCCCCGCCACCGACGGCTTCTCGGCCGCGCGCATCGAGGAAGAAGTGGTCGTCACCGACAAGGGCTGCCGCGTGATCACGCTGTTCCCGGCCGAAGAATTGCCGATCGCGAACCGGTATTGACGGGTCTCAATCCGCTCGTCCCCGCGAAGGCGGGGACCCAGTGGATCTCGCCGCGGTTGGTTGCTCCCCCACCTGGATTCCCGCTTTCGCGGGAATGAGCGGAAGCCAACCGAATTTCCTTTCAAACAAACGGCTCCCATGACAACAACCGAACTTCCCAAAACCGCCGTTGCGGAGCACCTGGCGCAGAAAATCTGCGCGCTCGATGCGTCACGTCTTCCCGAGGCGGTGCGCCGTAAATGCGAGGAGCTGGTGGTCGACGTGGTCGGCCTCGCCGTGACCGCGCGCAACGAGGATTACGTCCAAAGCGTGCTCGCCGCCTGTGACGACGACGGACCGTGCACGGCGATCGGACATGCCCGAACGCTCAGCGCGGCCGGTGCGGCGCTGGTCAACGGCACCGCGATCCATGGCGAGGATTTCGACGATACCTTCGAGGGCGGCCCGGTTCATGCCGGCGCCGTCATCGTGCCGGCCGTGCTCGCCGCCTGCGAGCGGCATAATCTCGACGGACGCGCCGCGTTGCTCGGCGTCGCCGTCGGGGTCGAGACCATGTGCCGGCTTAGTCTTGTCGCGCCGACGCTCACCCACAAGGCGGGCTTTCATCCCACCGCGGTATTCGGCGCCATGGGCGCGACCGCCGGGATCGCAGCAGCGTTCAAACTCGATCAGCGCCAGCTCGTCGACGCGCTCGGCACCGTCGCCTCGATGGCGAGCGGCATCATCGAATATCTGGCGGAAGGCGCATGGACGAAGCGCCTGCATGCCGGCTGGGCGGCGCAATCGGGCCTGCGCGCGGCGCTCCTTGGCCGCGCCGGCTTTCTCGGGCCGCGCACGGTGTTCGAAGGCGTGCACGGCTTCTTTCACGGCTTCACGCACACCCCCAAAGGCGACTACGACGCCCTCATCGGCGACTTCGGCACCCGCTGGGTGACGGAGACGCTCGCCTTCAAGCCCTATCCGTGCGGGACCATGACCCATCCGTATATCGACTGCGCGCGCCGGCTCGCTGCGCGCGGCATCAAGGCGGCTGACGTCGTCGAGATGGTGTGCGACGTCGGCGAAGGCACGGTGCATCGCCTGTGGGAGCCGCTCGCCGCCAAGCAAAAGCCCGCCAACGGCTACTCGGGCAAATTCTCCACGCCCTACTGTGTCGCCGCAGGTTTCGTGCGCGGCAATGTCGGCCTCGGCGACTTCTCCGATGCGGCGGTTCACGATGACGCCGTCGTCGCGCTCGCCGGCAAGGTGCGCTACCGCATCGATCCGCAAAACCCTTATCCGAAAAACTTCACCGGCCACATCCGGGCGACGCTGCGTGACGGCACGGTGGTGGAAGAACGCCAGCCCTACATGCGCGGCGGCGCCCATGAGCCTTTGACGCGCAAGGACCTCGACGAGAAATTCATGCTCAACGCCGCGCACGGCGGCTGGAGCGCCGACCGCGCCGCCGCGGCACTGAAGCTGATCGGGACTTTATTTGATGGACCGGTCAAGCTCTCGTCTTTGCGCGGATAGGAGCTAGCCGGCCCGTGGCGCCCGGCCGCATGCGCCGGCGTTGATTGCGTGATACAAACCCGCAACGGCTCACGCCGAAGGGGAGCGAAACATGACTTTTGGGCGAAATAGACCGGTCGACACCATTGGTGCGGCGATCGCATTGGCGATGGCGTCGACGCTCCTGGCACCATCGTCCGCAGCCAACGCTCAAGACACCAAAACCTATGTGATGAAGTTGAGCACCGCCACGCTCAACGATACGCAGCATGAATGGATGAAGCGCTTCGCGGCGGCGGTCGAGAAAGATTCCGGCGGCCGGATCAAGCCGGAGCTCTATCCGGCAAGCCAGCTCGGCTCGATACCCCGGCAAATCGAAGGCACGCAGTTTGGATCGATCCAGGGGTGGATTGGACCGCCAGAATTCCTTGTTGGCGTCGATGAGCGCTATGAGGCGCTGAGCGCGCCGGCTCTCTTCACGAGCCAGGATCAGGACGTGCGCGTGATCAACGATCCGCCGGTCCGCGACATGATGCTGGGATTAGGCGCCAACAAGGGGCTGACCGGCGTCGGGCTGTTTCCGCTTGGGCCATCCTCGGTCGACTCGCGCAAGCCGGTCCGTCACCTCGCCGATTTCAAGGGCATGAAAATTCGTGTGCTCGGCCTCGCCGTTCCAGCTCGAGATGATCAAGCGGATGGACGGCTCGCCGGTGGCGATGTCGCTTGGCCGACGTGCTGCCGGCGCTCCAGCAGGGCGCGATCGACGGCGCACTCAGCACCATTACGGTCTTCACGACGCTGCATTTCGGAGACGCGGCTAAATATTCCATCGAAATCGGCCAGCCTTACGTCAACACCATCGCCGAGCTGAGCAAAAAATGGTTCGAATCCCTGCCGGCGGACCTCCAAAAAATTCTCCGCGACGATGGCGCGGCGGTTTCGAAGGAGATCGTGCCGTGGGTGAATGAATTCTTTGCCGCACAAAAGAAGGTGTGGACCGACAAAGGCGGCGAGTTCATCAATCTTCCGGCCGATGAGCAGGCCGCGATGATCGCCAAATTTGCCAGCGTCGGCAACGATCTTTCGAAGGACAAGCCGGCGCTGAACAAGGCGGTTGAGTTGGTCGTCGAGTCGGCGGCGCGCAACAAGTAGTCGTGTTCGCGCACGCCGGCCGAGGCGCGCCGACCCGCGCCACGGGGAGTCGATCGCACGGGCTATGCAACCAACGATTCCTGTGATTACATATTTTCCTCGCTGAATAATTGCCCAATGATTGCAACTTTGTGGACTGCGGGCGGCTCGGATGGCACGCGGACGCGATTGCATTTGCCGGCATCGATGGGTGTGACGCCACAATGTACGCCACGCCGAAAGTTGGAAGGACAGCATGACGAACAAGCGTAACGGACAGGTCGGCGCGGCGCTCGCGTTAGTACTAGCTTCGGCGCTCCTTGCGCCGCCCACGGCGGCCTATGCGCAAGACAACAAAACCTATGTGATGAAGCTCAGCACGGCGACGCTGAACGACACCCAGCATGAATGGCTCAAGCGTTTCGCCGCGGCGGTCGAAAAGGATTCCGGGGGTCGGATCAAGGGCGAGGTTTATCCGGCGAGCCAGCTCGGCTCCATCCCGCGGCAGATCGAAGGCACGCAATTCGGTTCGATCCAGGGCTGGATCGGACCGCCGGAGTTTCTAGTCGGCGTCGACGAACGCTACGAAGCATTGAGCGCGCCGGGGTTGTTTGCGAGCCAGGATCAGGACGTGCGCGTGATCAACGATCCGCCGGTCAACTCCATGATCTTGGGTTGGGCGCGAACAAGGGCCTGCGCGGCGTCGCCATATTTCCCCTCGGTCCGTCATCGATCGCTCTGCGCAAGCCGATCCAACATCTGGCTGAATTCAAGGGAATGAAAATCCGCGTTCTGGCATCGCCGTTTCAACTGGAGATGGTCAAGCGGATGGACGCGTCCCCGGTGGCGATGTCGCTGGCCGACGTGTTGCCCGCGATCCAGCAAGGCGCGATCGACGGCGCGCTGGGCACCATTCCGATGTTTGGGCCGCTGCATTACCTGGACGCGGCGAAATACGCCGTCGAGATCGGTCAGCCTTACGTGAACACGATCGCCGTCATGAACAAGAAATGGCTCGAAGCCTTGCCTGCGGATTTGCAGAAGATCGTTCTCGACGATGCGACCAAGACCGCCAAGGACATCATTCCTTTCGTGAATGATTTCTTCGCCGCGCAGCGCAAGGCGTGGACCGATAAGGGCGGCGAACTGATCGAGCTGCCGCCCGATGAACAGGCGGCATTCAACGCCAAGATCGCGAACATCGCGGTCGATCTTCGAAGGACAAGCCGGACTTGAACAAGGCCGTCAAGGTGGTCGTGGAATCGGCAGCGCGGAACAAATAACAGCGGGCGAGGCCGCCCGCTGTGGGCGCGGTCGCGATCGGCGGGAGACCTAATGGCCAGCATGATCGCCGCACGACTTCATGCCTACGGCTCGCCCATGACGCTCGACCGGCTGGAGACGCCGGAACCGCGCCCGACCGATGTCCAGGTCGAGGTCAAAGCCTGCGGCGTCGTTCCCAATCTCGCGAGGGTGGTCGAGCAACTTCTTCGGCACGCAGACGCCCGATCTCAAGGTCATGCCGCCGCTGCCGGCGATCTTCGGCCTCGATCCGGCCGGCGTCGTCAGCAAGGTCGGCGACCAGGTACTGTCGATCCGGCCGGGCGAACGCGTCTACGTCAATCCGGCGCGATGTTGCGGATCGTGCCGGATGTGCCGCAGCGGGCAGACGCTGGATTGCCCGCACTTCACCTTTCAGGGCTATTTCGGCCGCTCACAGGAGATCATGCGGGCCTATCCTTACGGCGGGCTGTCTCAGTTCATCACGGCTCCCGCAACGGCCCTCGTCAGGTTGCCTGACAATGTGAGCTTCGAGGCCGCCGCGCGCTTCGGATATTTCGGCACCGCCTATGCGGCAATGCGGAAGATCGGCGTCGGTCCCGGGCAAAGCTTGCTGATCAACGGCATCGGCGGCCAGCTTGGCCTTTGTGCCGCATTGCTCGCGCTGGCGATAGGCGCAACAAAAATCCTCGGCACCGGCCGCAATGCGGCGTTGCTCGATCGCGTCAAGGCGCTGGCGCCGGAACGGATCGACGTTCTGACGGTGCCGAATGCGCCGACAAGCGGTGGCAAGCCCACACAGCCGGACCCGCTGATCGTGCTGGGCCAAGGCCGCAACCGAAAATGACGGCGTCGACGGCGTCATCGATTGCCTGCCGCCCGGCGCACCCGCAGGCGCGATGATGCGCGCGCTTCATTGCCTGCGCCGCGGCGGCCGCGCGGTAAATGTCGGCGCCGTCATGGAGACGCTGCCGATCAATGCGTTCTGGCTGATGACCAATCGGATCGGCCTGCAAGGCTCGGTCTGGTTCACCACGGCCGACGGCGAGGACATGGCGGCGATGGCCGGCGCCGGCACATTGGACCTCGCCGTGTTCGATCACCGGGTCTCGCCATTGTCCAAGGTCAACGCGGTGCTGGCCGGAATGGACGATCGCGACGGCGGGTTCACCAATTTCGTCATCGACCCGACGCGCGTCGACTGACATCGCTTCGCAGCGAGGCACCCCACGCCCAGGGCCGCAAGTGCGGGCGATTTTGCCTGCCCTACGCAGCCCCGCCGAAACCTGCTAATCCATACCCAAGAGTAAGCCCAGTGAGGACGTCATGTACGCCAATCTCGAACTTTTCATCGACGGCAAATGGCTCAACGGTGACGGCCGCGGCGGCGAAGAGGTGATCAATCCGGCGACCGAAAAGCCGCTCGCTCGTCTGCCGCATGCCAGCGTGGCCGACCTCGACCACGCACTGGAAGCCGCCAAGAAGGGCTTAGCCGTCTGGCGCGCGACCGCCGCCTACGACCGCGCCAAGATCATGCGCAAAGCCGCCGATCTCATGCGCGAGCGCCATGACGCGATCGCGAAGATATTGGTGCAGGAACAGGGCAAGGTTTACCCCGAAGCGCGCGGCGAGGTGATCACGTCCGCCGATATCATCGAGTGGTACGCCGAGGAAGGCCGCCGCGCCTACGGCCGCATCGTGCCCGGCCGCGGCAAGGGCTTGCGCCAGATCGTGACCCAGGAGCCGATCGGCGTCGTCGCCGCCTTCACGCCATGGAATTTCCCGACGCTGACGCCGGCGCGCAAGATCGGCGGCGCGCTGGCGGCCGGCTGCTCGCTCATCCTCAAGGCGTCGGAGGAAACGCCGGGCGCCTGCGTCGAGATGGTGCGCTGCTTCGCCGACGCCGGACTGCCGGCCGGCGTGCTCAACCTGGTGTTCGGCGTCCCCGCGACCATCTCCGAACATCTTATCGCCAAGGACGACGTGCGGAAAGTTTCATTCACCGGCTCGATCCCGGTCGGCAAGCATCTCGCCGCCCTTGCCGCAAAAGGCATGAAGCGCGCCACCATGGAGTTGGGTGGCCATTCGCCGGTCGTGGTGTTCGCCGACGCCGATCCGGAAAAATCCGCCGAGACGATCGCCGCCTTCAAGTACCGCAATGCCGGGCAGGTGTGCATTTCGCCGACACGATTTTACGTGGAGGAGCCGATCTATAACCGTTTCCTCGCGCGCTTCACCGAATACGCCAAGGCGATCAAACTCGGCGACGGCCTCGAGAAGGGCAACACCATGGGGCCGATGGCGAACGCACGCCGCATCGACACCATGGAATCCTTCGTCAACGACGCCAAGGAGCGCGGCGGCAAGATTGCAACGGGCGGCAGCCGCCGCGGCAATCAGGGATATTTCTTCGAGCCGACGGTGATCACCGACGTGCCCGACGACTGCAAGGTGATGACGCAAGAGCCGTTCGGCCCATTGGCGCCGGTGGTAACGTTCAAATCGTTCGATGAGGTCGTGGAACGTGCCAACTCCCTGCCCTTCGGGCTCGCCGCTTATGCCTTCACCAATTCGGCGCGGACCGCGAACCTAATCGGCGACGCTTTGCAATCCGGCATGGTCGGGGTCAACTCCATCGCCATTTCGACGCCGGAGACGCCGTTCGGCGGCATCAAAGAATCCGGCTACGGCAGCGAAGGCGGAATTGAAGGATTGCAGGCATATTTCAACACGAAATTCATCTCGCAGATGTGAGGCTGATAACGATTGCGATGTTGATTGCCGGCGCAGCCGGTCTTGAGAGATTCGCATTGAAGCCAACAGCGCGGCGTTGAGCGCGGGGTCGCAGCGTGGATTACGCGGTCGTCGTGTTTTATCTGGTTCTGTTCGTCGTTATTTCCGGATTTGTATTCCGCAAGAAACTGCGCGCGTGGTCGGTACACCGCAAGCTGAAATCAGTCAGCGTCCCAAGCAGCACCGAAGAGCCGGCGGTGCTCACGACCCGTCTCTACGAGCTGGACAAGATTTTCGGTCCATTCGGCTCGGCAGCGGCGCACCCGAGCGCGCTTTACGCGCAACCGCAATTCATCGAGGCGACCAGGCTGCTGGGCGCCCCGGCGGTGTCGCTCGCTGTGCTGTTGCAATATGTCGAAGGCAATAGCTGGTCGCTCGCCAGCGCAGCGCTGACAGCATTGAAGAACCGCCGCGAAGCCAACGCCGCAGCGGAACGTGTGCTCAAACACTGCGAGCATTTTTCGCCCTGGACGATGTATTTCGCGCTCGAATTGCTGGGCGATACCGAACCGCGCGTGCCGGTGGGGGCGCCGATCGCCCGGGCGAGAGATTGGTGGATCGACAATCGGTGGATGCCGAACATTATTCGCGACTACCTTGTGCGCTGCGCGGAACGCGGCGATATCGCCACGTTCGGGCCCGCGCTGAGTACGGTGAGCACCGCCCCGCACGATGTCATCCGGCGATTTCTGCAACGCATCACGCACCCGTTTGCGACGACGCTCATCCAAGAGCTCGACGACGTGCCGCCAGCACTGGTACCGCCTGTCGTTCATACCAGCGCGTTGACGTCGGTCGGCCAGTTTTGGAGCAAACAGCAGGACCTCGATGTCCTCGTCGAGCCGGACGGCTGGCGCAAGTCTTTCGCCCTTGCCGAATCGACATTGCGGCAAAATCCGCCGCGCTCATTGCTTGTCTCCGGCGACCCGCTGGTCGGCAAGACATCATTTTTGCAGCTTCTTGCGCAGCGGATCGCGGCGGACGGCTGGAGCGTCTTCCAGGCCAGCGGCGCCGATCTGCAAGCCGATCAAATCTATATCGGCCAGCTCGAGGGCCGCATCCGCCAGGTGATCGAGGAGCTGGCGAAGGGCCACAGAATGATCTGGTACATTCCCGACATCGTGCAATTGGCGATGAGCGGAAGACATCCAGGGCCAGAGCGCGACCATGCTCGATCAGATCATTCCGTCGATCTCCGCCGGCCGGCTGCTGGTCTGGTGCGAGGCAAGCCCGAAGGGCGCCGCGCGGCTATTCCAGATCAAGCCGTCGCTGCGCGGCTTGTTCGAGACCGTGACGATCGAGCCGTTGTCGCCGCCCGAAACCCTGAGCTTAGCGCACGACGTGGTCGATGCCATGGCGGCGCGGCAGGACGCGCATTTCCATCCCGACTGCGCCAAGGTCGCGCTCGATACTGCCAGCCAATACCTCGGCAGCGGCGGCCTGCCGGGCTCGGCGCTGCTCATGCTCAAACTGAGCGCAATCCGCGCCGAGCGACGGCGGGAGATCACACCGCGCCGCGTGCTTGAAACACTGTCCCAGCTTTCCGGCCTGCCGATATCAATTCTCGACACGCAGGAGCAACTCGACCTCGGATCGATCCGGCAATTTCTTCACCGCGCGGGTCATGGGCCAGGACGAAGCGGTCGAGGCTATCGTCGACCGCATCGCGATGCTCAAGGCCGGGCTGAACGACCCCGACAAGCCGATCGGCGTTTTTTTGTTCGCCGGCCCGACCGGCACCGGCAAGACCGAACTCGCCAAGGCTGTCTCTGAATTTCTGTTCGGCTCGGTCGAGCGGATGATCCGTCTCGACATGAGCGAATTCCAGACCCACGAATCGATGAGCAAGATTCTCGGGCAAAACACGGCAGCGGCCATCGAGGCCGACTTGCTGATCAGCCGTGTGCGCAAGCAGCCGTTCTCGGTCATCCTGCTCGACGAATTCGAAAAATCCCATCCGCATCATCTGGGACCTGTTTCTGCAGGCCTTCGATGAAGGCAGGCTGACCGACGCGATGGGCCAGGTCGCGGATTTGCGGCACTGCCTGATCATCTTGACGTCGAATCTCGGCGCCACCGCCCATCGCAGCATGGGACTTGGCTTTACGCCGCAGGCCGACGAATTCACCAAAGAGCAGGTCTTGCGCGCCATCAGCCAGACCTATCGGCCGGAATTCCAGAACCGGCTCGACAAAGTCATCGTGTTCCGGCCGCTGACGCGTGACCTGATGCGCGGCATCCTCAAGAAGGAGCTTGCCGCGCTGCTCGACCGGCGCGGTTTGAAAGACCGCGCCTGGGCGATCGAATGGGAATCCTCGGCGCTGGAATTTCTGCTTGAGAGGGGCTTTTCGCCCGAAATGGGCGCGCGGCCGCTCAAGCGCGCGATCGACCAATATGTTGTTGCGCCGCTCGCGGCGATCATCGTGGAAAAGCGCTTTCCGGAAGGCGAGCAGTTCCTGTTCGTCCGCAGCGACGGCGAGGGTATTCAGGCCGAGTTCGTCGATCCGGATGCCGATGTGGACAGCGCGGACGAGCCGCTTCCGCCGCCCGCCGCCGAGGCGATGCAGCGGCCGCCGCTCTGGCCGCGGTGATCCTGGCGCCGAAAGGGACGCAGAGCGAATTTCAAGCGCTGCAAAGCGGACTACGAAGACATCGAGCGGACGCTTCATTCAGCCGAATGGGAGGAACTCAAGGCGCGGCTGGCCGACGACATGTCGTCGGCTGATTTCTGGACGCGGCCGGATCGTTTCGGCACGCTGGCGCGCTTCGCGCTGATGGACCGGGTCAAGGCGGCCACGGAGACGGCGGACGCGCTGCGCGGACGGCTTGCCCGCTACGCCCGATCGTCGCGGCCCTATTCGGCCGAACTCAGCGGGCGCCTGGCGCTGCAATTGCATCTGATCAAGGAGGGCATCAAGGACGCCTTCGAAGACGCGCCGATCGAACTCGCGCTGGTCGATCGAGCCGGTCTTCGACGGCACCGGCGATCGGCAGGCGACGATCGCCTGGTGCCGCAGCCTCGTGTCGATGTATCGCGCCTGGGCCGCAAAGCGCCGCATGCATGTCGGCGAATTGCCGGGCGCCGCCAAGGACCAACGTCACACCGATCCTCGCTGGTCAGCGGCTTCGGCGCCCATCGCATCCTGTCGCCGGAGGCGGGCCTTCATGTCTTCGAGCCCTCCGAGGGCGCGGCCGGCCGGGTAACCGCGCGCGTGCGCATCGGCGTGGTGCCGCTTGGCGACGTTCCAGCCGCCAAGGAACGCGGCATGATCGTCAAGGCCTTGGACGCAGGCGCCGCGTCCGAATACGGTCGTGCGGCGCTACCGCGAAGAACCGCCGCTGGTGCGCGACGCCGGCGGCAAATGGCGCACCGGCCGCCTCGATCTGGTGCTCGGTGGCGAGTTCGATCTGCTCCAGGCCGGTCAACGTTAGTCTGCAGCGCCCTGTTGGCTCGCAGCGGCCTTCAATTCATGACCACGACACGCGTATCGACCGGCGTCCGATCGTATAAATCGTTGATGTCATCGTCGGCGAGCAGAAAGCAACCGAACGGCGAATCCTGACCGATGACGTTCGGCTTGTCGGTACCGTTGATGCCGTAGTCGACACCGGTCAAATACAGAATCCGTGTTCCAAGCCGACTGTCGGGCCGATGTTCTGTGCCGCTCGGCGCCGGCGGCCACACCGGTGACGTATCCTTGCCCGACACGCGATGCAGCCCGGCCACGTCCTGGCATTTCGGGCCGATCGCAATGCTATAGCGGAGCGCGACGGTGGCGGCCCGCACCATGTAGAGCATGTGCTGCGACTTGGCGATGATGATCGTGCCGGGCGGATAAGTACTGCGATAGAAGACAAGCTGCCGCCTCAGCTCGTAGGAAAGATTTGAAGCATCGGTATCGGCCGCCCTTTTTGGCGCGCTCGCCGTCTTCCGGGGGCTGGCCGGCGCGGCCACGGCGGGCTTGCTCGGAGCGCTGGCGCCGGTTCGGTCGGCAGTTGCCGCAGGTCTCGTTTTGGATCGCGCCAAGTAGGCGTAGCCGCTCGCAGCAACGACCGCGAGCACAAGCGCGCCGATCACGCCGAGAAGCACGGGCGAGAATGGCTTGGGTGTCGTTCGCGGCCGCCGTTCCGGAGCCGCGTCCGCATCCGCGACGGCATCGATTTGTTGTCGTGGCCGGCTCGCGCGCTCTGTCACACCAAGTCCGCCGCGGCTGCCAGATCGCCTGACCTCGGATTCAATGCGCCCAATCGCCGATTCCAGCGAAGCAGTCTCAGCTTTGATTTGCGCGTCGGACCAAGGCGGCTCGGCGGCGCGCAATTGATCGAACAAGGCGCCACGGGCGCGCTTGTAAAGCGCCTCGCGCGACTCTCTGGAATTGGGATCAAGAGACGCAACGGCACGAGAAAGCAGTGCGAAGTAATCAGCCAAGAAGAGTCCTCCCTGCCCTCATCATACGATCACGACCGGGGCCTTGACGACCGCGCGCCGCCAATGAGCGCCAACAGTAAGCTGCCACGCCGCCCCGGCGGGTACGCAGGCAATGCCTCTCATCAAGCCTTTTCCTCATGGTCGCCCAATCGCAATCATAGCCCTGGTTCTGCGACGAGCGGAACTGCTTTGATCCGGCGCGACCGGGGCTTTGCCCGGAACGAAAGTCACAGCTCTCCGTTACGGAGACATGGGGTGGCCGGAAGACGTCATGACCTTCCTAGCGACACTCATCGGCTATTTGGGAATGGTTACCGGCATCGCCGTCGCGCTGATGATGTCGTTGAGCGCATTTCTGGCACCCAGCCAGCCGAGGGTTCCGCTTCAGGCCGTGAAGATGGCGCGCGAATCCGTAGCCCTCAAGGCTGTGGCAGACGCCGGACCATCAAGGATCAGGACTTCCAAGATCGCGACTGCGGCACGGGGAGCGGTGCAGGCCCCACCCAAGGTCAGCCCTCCGATCGTTAACGCTGCCCCGGAGGATACGATCCATAAAATCCGATCTATTCCGGAGTTTCGGCACGATGCCTACGCTCACAATGTGCAGATCGACGACACTCCCTCGCAAGACCAATATCCTCACCGTTTCACGCTGCGAGGCCATGCGAACCCTCGTGCTCATCTCATCGGATTGAATTTTGCAGCGCGTTACATGGGATATGTCGACGATCCTTCAGGCGACAAGAGTCGGTTTCGTTGACTGCCCACAAGTCAGGTTGAAACGTTAGATCAACTCCCGATCAACAGCGCTCATGTCGCCAACGGCCATGTCCTTCACGTCAGCGGCTTGAAAATGGACTCACGGCGCCGCCGCCGGTTTGCTCAAATCAGATTTGCTCAAATAGTGGCTCGCCTTAAAATCGAGGCGGTTAATTTTAAGTTGTGTCTTGTCGTCCAAGCGATGCTTATAGGCTTGCATGCACGCCGCGGAGCAGAAGCGCATGTGCCAATAGCGACGGACATCGTGGGCGAGTTGTTTCCGGCAATGGTCGCAGCGCAGTGTCGTTAATCGCAATGTCATGAATTGACAGTCCTCGAGGCAGCCAAACCTTTTCGAAACGCGAAAGCCATAACCGGCAACTCGACCGCGTCGCCATAGCAGCGATATCCGCAATAGATCAGCCGCGTGCCTATCTCCCGGATGTAGTTGCCGCCAATTTTGCCGTGGCAGTGCGTGCAACTGGCATTCGCCTTGAGATGAGCGTCATTCACGATGATACAACGCACGACAGACCTCCTTCGTCCGTGGCAGCGTCTTGCAGATGGGGATTGCTGTGGGGCCGGCACGTGAGATTGAAAGAGCCAAAGCGAGATTGGTAACCATTGTTTGCAAGGCAAGGACCAAAAAAACAAAAGCGCCGACCATCGCACATCCCTAACAGTTAGCGCCTGTATCTGATGGCTAACGCTGTTGCGGCGGCGGCGGTTCCATGGCTGTTTTGACCATTGTCAACCGCTCGCCGCCGAAACGCTCGCGAAACCCGTCCGCGCATGTCGCATCAACGAAACACCAGCGACAGTACTCCTGGCTGCCATATCGGGTTCGGCGGCCGAAGCGCGCCTTGATGTTGTGCGACAGATGGAAGTCTTCCATCTGTCGCCGCAAGCGATGGTCAAAGCCGTCACGCGGGAGCGCCATTTCCACAATGTGCGGACATTCGCTTTCATTCCTGCGAGAACTCGACGTCCCTTTGAACCCAAAGGTCATGACCATACTCGGAAAGAAAGGATTAATCCGGCGGTATACACGCACGGTAAAATATTCATTTCACTGCATCAAAACTCAATTGCTCGCAGCTCGTTCCCGATCGACGTTGGTATAGCGCCTCTCGAAAGTCACGGGGCTGGAGTTCCAGAATTTGGCCGTTGACGATGCCAGATTCGCTGGATCCCAGCCGCGGGCGCGCGGTGCTTCTCTTCAATCGTGATCAGACCCGAAATGGAGACCGGGCCGGCTTAAGCCGGTCCGGCCTCATCAGCGTCCTATTGGGGCGACCGATCAGGCGGAGGCTGCGGCTGGTCAGCCGGAGGTGGCGCACGCTCCGCATCGGCCGGCGGTGGCGGAGGCGGTCCGCGGTCCGCACCCGGCGGTGGCGGCGGTGGCGGTGGCCCGAACGCCTCGTTGCTTCCATCGGCGTGAGCGACCACTTCGGCGTGGATCACGCCTTGGTCAAACCGGCCCTGCACCGTGACGGTCTCGCCCTTGGCAACCACCATGCGGTCCTTCGCCGCGCGGCCCGGTGTCGACCAACGCACGACCGCTGCCGTCCTGCACCACGAACTTGTTGCCGAAGACCTCGGCGACGTCGCCCCTGATCGCGACCGGACTTCGCTCGGTCATCTTGTCGATTGGCGCGGGCTGCAACAGCAGCACGCTCCGCGGCTGCCAATTCTGGGCAAGCCTCGTCCCGCCGGCGCCAAGCGCCGCGCCGGCGATCAGCACGGCGGCGAGAGCGCCGGTCGCGAGGCTGCCACGCGAAAACGCATGCGGCTCGCTGGCGGCGGCAGCGCTTTCGGTTCGGAGGTATTTTCAGCGTTGGTCATGATCCCGTGTCCTTGTCATCGTTGTCGATGGCCGGACCGTACAGAGCTCTGCCAAATCCAGCCTGAACCGAACCGTTCAGCCTGAGTTAAGCTAAGCCGCATAGCTCCTGGTGGCGTTTATTGCGCGGGACAGCCCATGAAAATCTTGCTGGTCGAGGACGACGCGCTGCTCGCCAGCGAGATCGCCGCCGCGCTTGCGACGGGAGAATTTTGCCGTCGATATCGCGGCCGACGGCGAGGAAGGCCAGCATCTCGGCGACACCGAGCCCTACGACGCGGCCGTGCTCGATCTTGGCTTGCCGAAGATGCCGGGCGCCACGGTTTTGCGCGCCTGGCGCAACAACGGCCGGCAATTGCCGGTCCTGATCCTGACGGCGCGCGACGGCTGGACCGAAAAGGTCGACGGCTTCAAGGCCGGCGCCGACGACTATCTGACCAAGCCGTTTCGTGTCGAGGAGCTGATCATGCGGCTGCGCGCGCTGGTCCGCCGTTCCGCCGGCCATGCCGCGCCGAAATTCGCCTGCGGGCCGCTGACGTTCGATGCTCAGACCGGCGTCTTCGAACTCGACGGCCTGCCGCTGAAGCTGACGGCGCTGGAATGGCGGGTGCTCGAATGCCTGATCATGCGCAAGGATGTCATCTTCGATCGCACCGAACTGATGGAGAAAGTCTATGAAGGCGACGCCGGCACCGATTCCAATTCGCTCGAGGTGATCGTCGCCCGGCTGCGCCGCAAGATCGGCCATGACATGATCGAGACCGTGCGCGGGCGCGGCTATCGATTGACGGCGGGCGGCGCGTGATGCTGGCGAGACGCGTCGCTCAGCCGGCGGCTGCTGATCGGCGGCCGGCGTATTCATCGCGCTGGCGCTTGATTATCGCCTCTGTGGCCGATTGTTTTCGTGCTGCATCGCTTTGTGCAGGGGCAGATCGACCAGCGGCTCGACACGCAGATCGTGTTTCTTTCGTCGATGCTGCGCGTCGACCACAGACGGCGCGCGATCGGTCTCGCCGGCAATGCCGACGGCCCACCGTTCGATCGGCCACGCCGCGGCTGGTACTGGCAAATCACGGGACCGAACAATACGCTTCGTTCCGCTCTCGCTGGATGGCGCCGATCTCGATATTCCCGACGCCCAGAGATCGCCGCGCCGCGGCCTCCGCCGCCCGGAACGGCCCGCCGCCGAGCGGGATCGGCCGCGGCCCGCGGACGGCATCGGCCCCGACGACGATGCATCTGCATTTCCGGCTCACGTCGTGAAAGTCGGGGCGATCGACAGTCGACGATCGTTGCGTCAGCGCCGCGCGGGGCGGTGCTTGGACCCTTGCGCGAGGCAATGACCACGCTCGGCATTTCGCTGGCGTTGCTCGGCCTGGCGCTGGTGCTCGCGATCGTGCTTCAGATCCGTCTCGGACTGCGGCCGCTCGAGCGCTTGCGGCGGCCGCTGACGGATGTGCGTGCCGGCCGCAGCGAGCGTGTGCCGTCGCGGCAGCCGCAGGAGTCCAGCCGCTGGTGGTGGAGCTCAACGCTCTGCTGGAACAAAATGCCGCCAACCTCGAGCGCGCGCGACGCCATGTCGCCAATCTCGCCCACGGCCTGAAAACGCCACTGGCAACACTCGCCATCGCGATATCGAGCGCGGGCGGCGAGCGCGACGATCTGACCGGTCTGTCACCGTGATGGAGCGCCGCATTCGTCATCATCTGGGCCGCGCGCGTACGGCGGCGTTGAACGGGCCGGTGCGCGCACAGACCGCGTCGCGCCGCACATGCCGATCTTGGCGACGTACTCGCAAAGATGCACGCCGACAAGGTGTGACGCTCTCCGTCGACGTCCCGGCCCGACTCGCCGTCGCCTGCGAACCGCAGGATTTCGATGAAATGGCCGGCAACCTGATGGAGAACGCTTTCATCTGGGCGAAGGCGCAGGTTCGGGTCGAAGCGCGCGCCGACCGCCGCACGGTGACGCTGGCCATCCACGACGACGGCCCAGGATTGCGGGCCGACCAAATTCCGCAGGTGCTGAAGCCTGGCGCCCGTCTCGACGAAAACGCCCCAGGCTTCGGCTTCGGCCTCGCCATCACCCGCGAGCTCGCCGAGCTCTACGGCGGCGAACTCACGCTCGGCCCGTCGCCGATCGGCGGATTCTGCGTGGCGTTGCGGTTGCCGCTGGCAACCGGAACGTCATGAATACGATCATGACATCGACTGCAGCGCGCGCTGCGTTTGCAGCCGCTGGTAGATATTCGTGCTCGCATCGGGCGAGGGCTCCAGATATTTCGCGGTGACGGCCTCGTACGAGAGCGTGGATAGGCGGCCTGAAAACCATAAAGTACCGGTTGGGTCGATGATTTACAGACTGGGAGCGTATGATGAGATTATCTGGGCAATTCAGGCGCGCCGCAAACAGTAGTCCTAGCGGGCTCCGCTTCCTTTCTAAACGTGACACGGTTCTGGCCCGCTATGCGGGGATCTTTGCGGTTGGTTTGGTCGCATTTTGGGCCGCGCCGGCGAACGCAGCAGACAGGTATCCGTCGCGGCCCGTGGCAATTATCGTGCCGTTCTCTGCGGGCGCCGTGACCGATGTGCTGGCCCGGATCGTCGCCAAGGAGTTGAGCGCTCGTCTCGCCCAGCCCTTCGTGATCGAGAACAAGCCCGGCGCCGGCACTCTCCTCGCCGCGCAAACAACCGCCAAATCAGCGGCCGACGGTTATACCCTGTTCGTGGCCACCAGCAGCACAATGTCGATAAATAATACCTTATACAAACGCCTGCCCTACGATCCAGTGAAGGACTTCGTGCCGGTGTCGCTGCTTTGCTCCATCCCGCTCGTCCTCGTTGCCAACAAAAATCTCCCGGTTAAGAACGCGGCAGATCTTGTTGAACTCGCGAAGCAAAATCCCGGCCGATTGAATTATGGCACCGGTGGCTTCGGAACGACAGCCTCAGTCCTCATCGCGCTGCTCAAAAGCATGACCAACACGAAAATGACCGAGGTCGTCTATCGCGGAATTCCACCGGCGCTGACCGATCTCCTCGGCGGTACGATACAGTTCATGTTCTCGGACATCGGCACGGTCGCGCCCCTGATCAAGGCCGGCAAGGTGCGCGCTCTAGGCGTCAGCACGGCCCAGCAATTTAACGGCGATCCAGACATTCCAACGCTTGCCGAGAACGGCGTCCCGGCTTCGCCGGAGACTCCTGGCAGATGCTGGTGGCGCCTGCCAGGACACCTACGGACATTGTCGACAAGTTGAACGTGACCAGCAATGAAATTCTCAATACATCCAAAGTGACCAAGCAATTACTCGACCTTGGCATGTCTTCCATTGGCAGGGGAGCGCGCGACGAATTGGAACACTATGTTCAATCCGAGTCGGCGCGATGGGGAAAGGTCGTCGCCGACGCAGGATTCGCCGGATCGCAATAGCGAAAGGGTGCCTACTGCCCTGGTCGAGACACGCTCTCTCGGTAACGCGCTCGGCCGACGCTGACAACGCGCGGCATCGTCGACGGGCAGACCGGCCGATCCTTAGTCTCGTCGCGGAAATGAAATAATCGACAGATACGTAATAGGCAGGCTGATCATCTGTTCGGGGCCATGTCGAGCGCTCGCGTCGAAGCAAAGCGCGTCGCCCCTCTCCAACAGATAGCTGCGCTCTCCGTGCCGGTATTTTAGCTTACCAGTGAGCATGAAAATAAATTCGTAGCCGCCGTGCCGGAACGTTGTGTGCGCGCTGGATTGCTCGTCGAGAGTGATCAGATAGGGTTCGATGCCGGTGTTGCCTTTGAGTGATTGGCCAAGCAGCAGATCATAATGATGACCGACTTTTGTTCCGCGTCGGTTCATTCGTGTCCCGGTCCCAGCTTTCAGGAATGAGCAGATTGGCTGATCGTCCGCGGTATTAAAGAAATCTCGAACAGGAACATTCAAAGCATTCGCGAGCCCGCTCAACGTCTCCAGCGATGGTGAAATCGCGCCGTTCTCGATTTTTGACAACATACCTTTCGATACGTGCGCGGCTGATCCGAGCTCGGCGACAGTGAGATTCAGGGACTGGCGCAACCTTCGGACATGCTGTCCGATCTCGATCTCCAGTGAGCGCGGCGGCGCTGCACCGTCCTCCACAATCTCTGCGGGGGCCGAAACTCCGCTGTGACGAGGCTTCATTGGTCGATTTCCATTGCGATGGCTTTGACAGCAAATTGCCCGACGCGAATGTCGTGAGCGCACACGCCGGTGAAACTCTGACGGCCACGAAAATAGCTTCGTTGTGTTTCTCTGTAGGAAACAACATTTCTTGACAGTTGACAAGCCCCCGCTTTGCCGTATGGTTTCGATCGGAAAACCGAAGCAGATGTAGTCTGAGCGTCATGAACGAAACGGCTGCCATCGATGCTGTGTTTTGCCCAAACAGCATCGCCGTGGTCGGCGCCTCTGCCGATCCATCCAGATTCGGCTCCCAAGTGCTGCGTAACCTTCAGGCATCCGGCTTTCCGGGAAAACTCTTCCCCATCAGCCGATCGACGGAGCAGGTCTGCGGACTCCAGCCGCTCGCGTCCTTGCGCGATCTGCCCCAACCAGTGGATCTCGTTCTGGTCAGTGTGCCCGTGCAGTACGCCGCGGCAACGATCGAAGATGCGGTAGCAGCATCCGCCCGCGCGGCGGTGATCTACACCGCCGGATTTCAGGAGGTGGGAGAAGCAGGGCGTGCCGTGCAGAATGACATGCTGCGCCGCACCGGCGGCAAGCTGCGGTTGATCGGACCGAACTGTCTTGGCATCCGGAATTTTCATCTGCCGATGAACGCATCGCCGATGTCGCAAGCCGCGCCGGCTCCCGGAAACATCGCCTTTGTCTCGCAAAGCGGTGCATTTGGAAACGCCGCGATGGCCGCTTTAGCTGCTGCGCGGGTCGGCCTCTCCAAGCTCGCCAGCGTCGGCAACATGGCCGACCTGACCCACGCTCACATTTTCCGCTACCTAAAGGACGATCCACAGACAGACGTCATCGCGGCGTTTGTCGAAGGCGTACCGGATGTCGCAGCGTTTCTTGACGCCATCGCCGAGGTGACCCAATCCAAGCCTGTTGTGGTTCTCAAGGGCGGTCGCTCGCGCTCGGGCCAGCGAGCCGCGCTGTCACACACCGGATCGTTGGCCGGCGACGGTCGCGTCTCAGATCGCTGCTCCGTGAGGCAGGGGCCACCGTTGCGGCGAGCAGCGAAGATCTGTTTGACGCCGCAGCGGCATTTTCACGCCACGGCCGGCGGCGCGTCGGCGGCTCGCGGGCGGCGATTTTCTCGTTGGCCGGCGGGCCCGGCGTTGTCGCCGCCGATCATTGTGACGAGGTCGGCATTACGCTTCCGGCACTGGAGGACAAGCTTCGGTCGCTGCGCGCGATCGTTCCGCCTTTCGCGGCCCTTGGAAATCCCGTCGAGGTGACCGGTCAGACCAAGCGCGAGCATCTGGACAGTTGCGCCAAGGCTATCGTCGCACAGCCCGAGGTCGATGCCATGATCGGGATAGCCATTGGTCTGGATTTTGCGGAATTCGCCAACGCGCTCATTGAGGCGAACGCCGTGAAGCCGGTGGTCGCCTGTGTCGTTGCACCGCACAGCGAAGCCCTTCTCGCCGATGGAGGCGTCGCAAACTTCCCTTCGGTCGACCGCGCGGTGCGCGCGCTGCACCATCTGATGGCGCGCGACGCGCAGACCAGTCCGCGGGCCCGCGTCGATCTAACGTCGCCGTCGTTCAACCGCTGGCGCCAGGTACGCTCTCGGAAGCTGCGTCCAAAAGCTATCTTGCCAGTTATGGCCTTCCCGTGACCGATGAACAGGAGGTGCCGAATGGCGACATGGCGGTCGCGGCTGCGGAACGGCTCGGTTACCCCGTCGTCCTGAAGGTGTCATCTGCCGCGATCGCCCACAAATCTGACGTCGGTGGGGTGCACCTCAATTTGTCGAACAGCGAAGCCGTGCGTGCGGCAAGCGCGCTTCTGAACGAGCGGTTCCCCGGCATCTCGCTGTTGGTACAGAAAATGGTGCCCCCGGGCTTGGAATTGATTGTCGGCGCCAAACGCACAAACGAGACCGGCGCAATCATCATGGTTGGGATCGGTGGTGTGCTTGCAGAAATACTCGACGATGTCGTGTTCTGTCGCGCGCCGGCGCGTCCGGAGCATGTAATCGGCGGCCATGGATCAATTGCGTTCTCGCCGTCTCCTCGACGGCTATCGCGGCGGGCCGGCAATTAACCGCATGGCCATCGCTTCTATGGCTGCGCGACTATCTGAAATCGTCGCGGCAAACCCGGCGGTTCGAGAGATAGATCTCAATCCCGTCATCGCCAATGCCGATGGCGCGATTATCGTCGATGCGCTGGTTCGGAGCGAGGACGATTGCGGCGCGGAGGCCGGTCTATGAGCGCGGTAATAATTGCAACAGGCGAAGCGGGCTACACCCGGCATCCCGAGCCCGGGCAAACGACGCACACATTCCTGCGTGACGCCGTCGTCGACGCGTTGAAAGACGCCGACCTCAAGCTGTCCGACGTCGATGGCCTCGCGGTGTCGTCTTTTTCCATCGAACCCGACAAGGCGATCGATATCGCTTGGCGTTTTGGCATGTCGCTGCGTTGGCTGCTGCACGATACCAACGGCGGCGCGTCCGGCATCAATATGCTGGGCCACGCCATTCGCGGCGTGGAAACCGGGGCTGCATCCGTTATTGTTATAGTATCGGGTGACGCCATTGATCCCCAAGGCGTGGCGAAAATCTCATCGAATTATAATCGCGCTATCCGCGATCATGTTGCGCCGCTCGGACATGCGGGCCCGAACTCGCTCTTTTCGTTGCTGACGCAGCGCCAAATGAAGAAGTACGGATTGACTCGCGAGGACTATGGCCGCCTCGCCGTCGCGCAGCGACGATGGGCGGCGGGTAATCCGGCAGCTGTCTATCGACAGCCACTGACTATGCAGGACTATCTGAATGCGCCGATGGTCGCGGACCCCCTCACCCGGTTTGACTGTGTGCCGTCGGCGAGCGGCGCATCAGCCATTATTGTTTCGACCGCAGACCGAGCGCCGACACACAGAAAGCCGGTGCGCGTGCGCGCATTGCGCCAGAGCTTTAACTACGACAACCAGCAGGGAGAAGGGTTGAGCACCGGCCTGTCATGCATCGCTTCCGATCTCTGGACGGCCGCGGGCGTTGCGCCGCAGGATGTCGACGTTGCATCCATCTACGACGACTATCCGGCGATGGTGTTCGCCCAGTTGAACGATCTCCAGATGATCCCCGACAGCGACCTGCCCCGCTATTCGCGGGTAGCGATTGGCGAGAACAGATTTCCGATCAACACATCTGGCGGCCTTCTGTCTGCCGGACAGGCTGGCGCGGCGGGCGGTTTGAACGGCACTGTCGAGGCCGTTCGCCAGCTTCAGCACCGCGCCGGAGATCGTCAGGTCCAAGATGCCCGTATCGCGGTCGCAAGCGGTTACGGAATGGTTCTCTACAGATATGGCGCCTGCGCCGGCGCCGCTGTCCTGGAGCGCGCCTCATGAAACCGGGCCTTCCGCTCACGCGATGCAACGTCTGTAACGCGACTTACTTCCCGGTCCGATTCATCTGTGCGAATTGCGGTGCCGCATCGTGGTCTGCGGATACGGTTGCAGACGGCGTCGTAGAACAGATGACAACCGTTCGTCACGCGGCCGGGCACGACGGCTGGGAGCCCCGTCATATCGCCAGCGTGCGTACGACCAGGGGTCAAGTCATTAATGTTCGTCTTGAAGAGCCGCTGCCAGAACAGACTTCCGTTTTGCTGTTTGATTCTGATGGCGCACCGATTGCGCGCAAAGCCGACAGCGGGCGCCAACGATAGAGGAGATCGTTCTTGCAACCACGTCTCGCGGTCAGACACTGTCTCGCATCCATCTGCCTGCTGGCGTCCCTCATTGGCGTGGCAGCCCGCACCATGGCCGGCCCATCCGAGACCTTCCCGATCGGGCCGATCCATTTGATCGTCCCATTTTCGCCGGGAGCGTCGACCGACCTTTTGGCGCGCTTCATCGGACCCGGCCTCAGTGAGGCATTCGGCAAGCCGGTAATCGTGGAGAATCGTCCAGGAGCGGGTGGATTGGTTGGCGGCGGCTATGTCGCGAACGCTCGTCCGGACGGACAAACCTTGTTGGTTGCGAGCAGCACCGTGCTCCAAAGCCCTCTGCTTCAGCTCGTACCCACGTTCAATGCCACGACCGACCTGATCCCAATTTCTGCAGTATTCCAACACCCATTCGTCGCGGTCACAGGCACTTCGTTGCCGGTGAAGACGATTGCGGATTTTCTCAGCTACGCCAGAGCAAATCCTGGGAAGATCAATATGGCCTCGCTCGGTGGCTTCAGCGACATTATCAGCGCGATGTTCATCGATGCGGCGGGAATCAAGGCGCAGATCATCCCGTACCGGGGCGCCGCAGAAGCAATGATCGGAGTGATTCGCGGCGACGCGCACCTGACGTTCAACGCCTATGGGGCGATGCGCGCCGAACTGGCGGGCGGCCATATTCGGATGCTTGCGGTCACCAGTGCCGAACGAAGCGCGGTGCTCCCGGATATCCCGACGCTGGCCGAATTGGGTTTGGCCGGCTTCGATGTCATTAATGTCGTCGGCCTCTTGGCCCCGGCAAAAACGCCTGCGGCTGTCATTGAGCGTCTGCACACCGAGATCGCCCGCATCATGACATCGCCCGAGGGCAAGAAATTCGTGGCAGGGCTCGGAGCTGATGAAACCAAGGACTATTCCCCCGAGCATTATCGCCTCCTCATCGAAGCCGCGGACCAAAAATACCGACGCGTGATCGATGAACTTCATTACCAAAAGCAGTAGTCAGGCCACAGGGAGTTACAATCGTGACATCCGCAGCCCACGTGCAACAGCGATGCTCTTGCTGTCGTTGCTCCGCAACCCGACCCGGCGGGAGCAGTCGCCGCATCATGCGGTGGCTAGCCATCGCCGTAACGGGGATTGCCTTGTTGCTCGCCGATAGACTGGTCCCGGCGAATGCGCAGGCGATTTCGTCACAGCCCATACGTTTTGAAGTGGCATTTGCGCCGGGCGGCGGTGCCGATCTGGTCGCCAGGATCATCGCGGATCAGCTGAACAACCATTTCGATCAAAAAGTCGTCGTGGAGAACCGTCCCGGCGCCGCCGGCGTCATTGCCGCGCGCCAGGTGACCGGCACCGCACCCGAGATACCGTCCGTGCTTGTCGCGTCCAACCCACTGCTCATCAACCAGATCATTAAGCCGGATACAGACTTTGAGATCGCCAAGGAGCTTATCCCGCTGGCAAGTGTTGCGCCTCAGCAGATCGTCATCGTGTGTAACCCGCAGCTTCCGGTCAATTCGCTGAAAGAGCTGATGGATCTGGCGCGCACGCGGAACTTCAACTACGGCACAACGGGCACTGGCTCTTTGTCGCATCTGGCTGTGGCCTACCTGCTGATGTCGCAATCCGGCATCAAGATGCAGCATGTTCCATTTACGGGCGCCTCCCCGGCGCTTACTGCAGTGATGGCCGGTCAAGTTGAGGTTGGTTCCAGTACAGTACCGCCGGCTTTGCCGTTGATTAATTCCGGAAAGCTCAAGGCTCTCGCAGTGGCCGGGGAAGAGAGGTCGGCGATGTTGCCGAGCGTACCGACTTTCGCGCAGGCCGGATTTTCGTCGCTTTCGGCTCTCGCGTGGACCGGGTTCTTCATGTCCGCCAAGACGTCCGGAGCTATGGCGTCGGGAATTTCGAAACTAATCCTCAAAGCCGCTGCGATGCCCGAAGCCCGCGCAAAGTTTGCGAAACTCGGGTTCGAACCGCAGTCCTACGGAATGGATGAATTCAGCCGGCAGCTCGCCGCAGAACTCCAAACCTGGACTGAGGTCGTCAAGAAACTCGATCCGAACTCGTTCCAATAAAATAACTTCGCACGCAGGTATGTCTGTGACCCAAAGCAAGCCATTCATCGTAACGCTGGAAGAGCACTATTCAGACTCTGCGGTGGTGAACAAGCTAGGATCAGTCGAAGGCATGCGTTCTTCGGAGTCCCGCAGACGTCTGGAGGACCTCGGCGAACTACGCTTAAGGGAAATGGATGAGGCGGGCATTGACATCCAGGTCATCTCGCACGCTGCCCCCGGGCTGCAGCGGATCACCGGCGATGCTGCCGTGACCATGGCCCGCGAAGTCAATGACCGCCTCGCGGCCGCGATCGGCGCCCACCCAACCCGCTTTGCTGGTTTCGCGTCGCTTCCCACATCCGAGCCGTTGGCAGCAGCCGAGGAGCTCGAGCGTTCGGTCACCCGTCTAGGATTCAAAGGCGCGATGATCCATGGCTTGACCGAAGGCCAGTTCATCGATGCCAAGCGTTTCTGGCCGGTCCTGGAGCGCGCCGCAAAGCTCAGGGCGCCAATTTATATTCATCCGTCGCAGCCGCATCAGGCGGTATACGACGCCTACTACAAAGACTATTCCGAATATCCCATCTTCGCGCGAGCAGCATGCGGCTTTGCGGCCGAGGGAGCCACTCAAGCCATTCGGCTTGTGCTCAGCGGCGTACTGGAGGCTTATCCAGATCTGCGATTTCATCCTGGGACATTTTGGCGAGACGATACCTTATCAGATGTGGCGAATTGATCAGACGCTGTCCCGGCCGGGGAATTTTTCAGGCTCTTTCCGCGATCTCTTCGTGGAACATTTCTATGTGACGACCAGCGGTTTCTTCTCGACGCCGGCGCTGCTCGCGTGCCAAATGGAAATGGGTATCGACAGTATCCTGTTCTCTGTGGATTGGCCGTTTGTCTCAAACAGAGAGGGAGTTGACTGGCTAAAGGGCGTACCGCTTTGCGACCGGGATCGTCGCAAAATTCTGGGTGAAAACGCGAAAAAGCTCCTGCGTCTATAAGTACGCCGCGCCTGAGCACACGATCCGAGATTAAAAAGGAAAGAGTTTGCTTAGGAATTGGGGCAACGAAGCGTTTTCAGCTATCTATTCCGTGCTCGCGACCATTTCGGATGGTCGACATACGTCAGCGTGGGCAATAGAGCGAAAGCGCGAGTAATTTAGCGAAGTTGGCGGAGAGGGAGGGATTTCGAACCCCCGATACGGTTGCCCGTATGCCGCATTTCGAGTGCGGTGCTTTCAACCGCTCTGCCACCTCTCCACGGCCGAGAATCCGCTTGAGCGTTGCGTGCGCAGTATTTAGCGGCGCGCAGCCTCGGGAAACAAGGGCGCGGGCAGCCGTGGCCGCTAAAGCTCGCGGCCGAGCTTGCGGTCGAGCGAATAGGGCCCGCCGCCGCGCAGCGCGATGGCGAAGCACACCAGGCCCCAGAGCAGCTGTATTCATAGCCGCGCTGCAGCCAGGAGAAGCCGTTGCTCCAATAGAGCATGGTGATGACCAGCATTTCGATCGCCGCCGCGGCGGCGAAGAAGCGGGTGAACAGGCCGAGGATGAGCGCGATGCCGGCCGACGACTTCGGTCAGCGACGAGGCCCAGTACCACAATTCCGGCGGCGTGAAGCCCTGATCGGCGAAGCCCTTGAGCAGCGGGCGCCGGCCCGAGCATCAGCTTGCCCCAGCCGTGCACCAGCAGATTCCAGCCGACCGCGACGCGGACGATCAGCCACGACAACGGAATGACGGCATCGTAGAACGGCCGCAGGAACGGCAGCAGCAGTTTTGGCTCGGTCTGCGTTCGGCCATGATCGTCCCCCTTCGTTGGCACTGTCGGCGCAGCATAGGATCGCGGTCACGCGCGCGATGCATAGCTGCCGTCGCAGCGGCGCGAATGGTGCCGCCCTTGTTGCTCGCCAGCGCACGGCACCTATACTGGCGCGCGCAGCTCGCAATCGCCGCCGAGACGGCAGGACCGGGAGCATTCATGGCAGAATGGTTCGTCGCCAAGGCAGCCGATTTGCCGGACGGCGACCGCCGCATCGTGGTCGCCGGCAAGAACGAGATCGGCGTGTTCCACAAGGCCGGCGCCTATTACGCCTACAGCAATTACTGCGTCCATTCCGGCGGCCCGGCCTGCGAGGGCTGCTGATCAACAAGGTGGTCGACATGATCGGCGCGGACCGCACCTATCAGGGCCAGACCTTCTCCGACGAGATGCACTTCGTCTGTCCGTGGCACGGCTACGAATACGAGCTCAAGACCGGCCGCTGCGTCGGCGACCGCAAGCTGAAGCTGAAGAAATTCGAGGTGGTGCGAGCGCGGCGACGACATCTACGTCGTGGCCTGAAGCATGAGGAGATCGTCATGGATACGGTCCCGAACGACGTCCGCAAGCTCAATTTCGACGATTATTCGACCGCGAAGCATCTCGAGCACGCCGCCCAGCAGGCGCGCGCGCGCAACTACCAGGACTTTCTGATCGTCGACGTCGACGCGCATCACTACGAGAACGAATCCTACAAGGAAGTGTTCGAGTACATCGAAAGCCCGGTGATCCGCCGCGACATGATCGAATTCGGCGCAGCGGCCGGGCCGCTCCGGCCTGCTCAACACGCCGGTCGGCAACCAGAATCTCGGCGGCCGCATCACCCGCGCCAATCTGCGCAAGCTGCAGAAAGTGCCGGCCGACGGCCGCCATCGCGACATCGCCATGACGCTCGAATGGATGGACGCGATGGGCGTCGATTACGCCTGCATGTTCCCGACGCCGATGCTGTTCCTCGGCCTGCATCCGCAGGTCGAGATCGAGGTCGCGCTGTGCCGCGCCTATAATCGCTGGCTGTGCGAGCGCCTCCTCGCCGTCGAGCCGCGGCTCGTCTCGATGCTCTACCTTCCGTTCAACGATCCGGAGGCCGCCTACAAGACCGTGAAGGATTTCGGCGACAAGAAGGGCGTGGTCGGCTTCATGGTGACCTCGCCGCGCTACAAGCCGGTGCACGACAACGCCTACATGAAGACCTACGCGCTGCTCGAGGAGATGGGCAAGCCGATCTCGTTCCACGCCGCCTATAACTGGGACGACCGCGCGCTGCAGATGACCAACCGCTTCATCTCGGTGCACTCGCTCGGCTTCATGTGGTTCAACATGATCCACATGACCAACTGGGTCATCAACGGCCTGCCCGAGCGCTTTCCCAAGCTCAAGGTGATGTGGATCGAGAGCGGGCTGACCTGGGCCTATTCGCTGATGCAGCGGCTCGACCATTCCTACATGATGCGCACCTCGGACTGCCCGTCGCTCAAGCGCAAGCCGAGCGAATACATGCGCGAGATGTTCTACTCGTCGCAGCCGATGGAGAAGCCGGACGACCTGTCGATCCTCGAAGCGACCTTCAAGATGATCAACGCCGAGACGCAGCTGCTGTGGTCGTCCGACTATCCGCACTGGGATTTCGACCTGCCCGGCGTGATCTACGACCTGCCGTTCCTCAGCGAAAAGGCCAAGCGCAACATTCTCGGCGGCAATGCCGCGCGCGTGTTCGGGCTGGATACCAAGGTGGTGAAGCGGATTCCGTAGGTCCTCGTCGACCCCCGGATTTCGATCACGTCCCGGTAAAGACCGGCTTGCGCTTTTCCATGAAGGCGGTGCGGCCTTCGGTGTAGTCGCGGCTGGCGAAGCACTTCTCGACCAGCTCCGTGGTGCGGGCAACGTTGCGCTTGGACTCGTCCTTGAGCATTTCGCCGACCGTGAGCTTCACCGCCTTGATGGTGAGCGGCGCGTTGGCGCAGATCATGTCGGTCATGGCCTTTGACGTGGCTTTCGAGCTCGGCCGGCGGCACCACGCGGTTGACCAGGCCCATGGTGAGGGCTTCCTGCGCGTCGAACTGGCGCGCCGTGTAGAAAATCTCCTTGGCGAAGGACGGCCCGACGATGTCGGACCAGCCGCTTGAGCCCGGCATAGCCGTAGCCGAGGCCGAGCTTGGCGGCCGGCACGGCGAAGCGCGAATTGTCGGAGCGATGCGCAGGTCGCAGCAGGTGGCGAGCCCGAGGCCGCCGCCGATGCAATAGCCGCGGATCATCGCGATCGTCGGCTTCGGGAATTCGTAGATGCTGGCGTAGGCCGCTCCGACTTGACGTTGTAGGCGCGCGCCGCCTCGAGCGAGGCGCGCTCGCTGTCGAATTTCGAAATGTCGGCGCCCGAGACGAACGCCTTGCCGCCGGCGCCGGTGAGCACCACGACGCGCACCTCGTCATCGGCGGCGAAGTCGTCGAGAATGCGCTTGGTCGCCTCCCACATGTCGAGCGACACCGCATTGTGCCGCTCCGGATTGTTGAAGGTCACGATGCCGACGCCGCCTTCCTTGTGCGACAGCATCTTGTCGGTTTGAGTCATTGTTCAGTCCTCTTCATTTGTTGTCGTCATGCGCGGGCTCGACCCGCGCATCCGTGCAGCGTCCCGCGCATCATGGATTGCCGCGTCAGCCGCATGCGATTGGAATAGCTTGTCAATGGCGACATCACACCGCCTTCGCCTTATGCAGCGCGGCGATGTCGCGCGGCGCTGAAGCCGAATTCCTTGAGCACCGCGTCGGTATGCTCGCCGAGCTCCGGCGGCCGCGCCGCGAGGCGCGACGGCGTGCGCGACAGCGTCACCGGCTGGCCGACCAGCCGCATCTTGCTCTTGTCCTTCTTGGTGACGCTCTGCGCGATGCCGAGATGCTGCACCTGCGGATCGGCGAACATCTGGTCGATGGCGTAGATCGGCCCGCACGGCACGCCGGCCTCGTTGAAGAGCTCGACCCATTCGGCGCTGGTGCGGCCGGCGAGATAGCGTGTCGATCTCGGCGTTGAGCGCGTCGCGATTCTTGCGAGCGCGCCGTGCCGCGTTGCGTAATCCGGGTTTTGCAACAGCGCGGTCGGCGCCGACGGCCTCGCAAAACCGCTGCCAGATGTTCTGCCCGGTGGTGGCGATGTTGATGTAGCCGTCCTTGGTCTTGAACACGCCGGTCGGAATGCTGGTCGGATGATTGTTGCCGGCCTGCTTCGCCACTTCGCCGCTGACCAGATAACGCGCCGCCTGGAAATCGAGCATGAAGATCTGCGCCTGCAGCAGCGAGGTTCGATGACCTGCTGGCCCTTGCCGGATTTCTCGCGTTCGAGCAGCGCGACCAGGATGCCGAGCGCCGCGAACAACCCGGCGGTGAGATCGGCGATCGGAATGCCGACGCGCACCGGGCCCTGGCCCGGCAGGCCGGTGATCGACATCAGGCCGCCCATGCCCTGCGCGATCTGGTCGAAGCCGGGCCGGTTGGCATAGGGCCCGTCCTGGCCGAAGCCGGAAATGCTGGCATAGACGATGCGCGGATTGATCTTGGCGAGCGTCTTGTAGTCGATGCCGAGCCGCTTCTTCACGTCGGGGCGGAAATTCTCCACCACGACGTCGGCCTTCTTGACCATGCGCTTGAACGCGGCCAGCCCTTCGGGCGCCTTCAGGTTCAGCGTCATGCTGCGCTTGTTGCGGTGCAGGTTCTGGAAGTCGCCGCCCTCGCGCGGGCCGCCCATCGGCTCTTCGACGCCGGGCGGCGTCTCGATCTTGATGACGTTGGCGCCCCAGTCGGCGAGCTGGCGCACGCAGGTCGGCCCCGACCGCACGCGGGTGAGATCGAGCACGGTGAAGCGCGCAAGAGCTTTCGAAGCACGGGGAAAGGGCATTGCGGGCGCCTCCACGCCGGTTTCTTGCCCGGCCAAATCCTGCAACCGAGGCGCCGGAACGGGCCAGAACTTCTCCGATCCTGTCGCTATTGTCTACCGGCTCTCGGCCGTTGGCCGGCCAGTCGTCAGGTGTCGCCGCATTCGATAGACTGATGGCCACCGACGGCCATCTTTCCGGCACTTTCGGGAGGCGATCATGAACGAAGACACACTCAATGTGAGCGTGCGCAAATTTCTCAAAAAGGTCGGCATCACATCGCAGCGCGAGATCGAACAGGCGGTGCGGACCGCCATTGCGAGCGGTCGGCTGAAGGGCAACGAAACGTTGCCGGCCAAAGTGACACTGACGGTCGAAGGGCATCGGCCTTGCGGTGGACATCGAGGGCGCCGTCGAGCTGGAATAAGGCCGCTTATCTCAAGCTTGCCCTTCTGAGCTTGCCGCACGCTCCCGCAAATCCCGGAAACGAACATGATTGATCTTCGTCGTATTGTTGTCGGCCTGGTATCCGTCGTCATCGCCACCGCCGCGGTCGCGCAGGAGCACCCCGGCCGAGGCGGCGGCGAGCATCCCGGCCGCCCAGAACAAGGCGGCGGAGGGCCGGCACACAGACGGCCCCGGCGTGCTGTCGCTGTTGCCGGGCGACGCCGTGACCGCAGCACAGCATCGCGTCGCCGGGCGGCAAGCTCGACTACACGGCGACCGCCGGCACGTTCTCGCTGTTCGATCAATCCGGCGAGCGCTCGGCGGCGGTGTTCTACACGGCCTATGTGGCGAAAACCGACAACCCGGCGAGCGCGTCCCGTCACCTTCGTGTTCAACGGCGGCCCGGGCGCCGCTTCGGCGTTCCTCAACCTCGGCCTGGTCGGCCCGCGCATCGCCGAGTTCGGCATGGCAGGACATGACGGCGCCAGCGTCCACCTGATCGACAATCCGGATACCTGGCTCGCCTTCACCGACCTGGTGCTGATCGATCCGGTCGGCACCGGCTGGAGCCGCGCCGCCAAGCCCGATGGCGGCAGCGCATTCTGGAGCGTGCACGCGCGACGCCGAATCGATGGCGAAAGTGATCGCGCTCTACGTCGCCAAGAACGGCCGCGTCAGTTCGCCGAAATTCATCCTCGGCGAAAGCTACGGCGGCTTCCGCGCCGCCAAGGTGGCGCGCGCGCTGCAGAACGAGCAGGGCATGTCGATCTCCGGCATTCTGATGGTCTCGCCGCATGCTCGAAGGCGCATTCCAGTTCGGCGGCGACCGATTCGCGCTCGGCGCCGCGCTGCAACTGCCGTCGCTCGCCGCAGCCGAGCTCGAGCGTAAGGGCACCTTCAGCAACAGACGCATTGGCGCAAGCCGAGCATTTTGCGCTGACGGATTATCTGACGACGCTCGCCGGTCCGCCGCTGCAAGGGCGACGCGGCGAAGAATTTCTATGCGCGCGTCGCCCAAATGACCGGCCTGCCGGAGGACGTCGTCGCCCGGTCGCGCGGCTTTATCGGCGACGCTTACGTCAAAAATCTCGCATCGCGGCGACCACAAGATCGTCAGCCACTACGATGCGACCTTTGCGATCCGACGATCCGAATCCCGAAGTCGCCCGGCGCCGCGCGGTCCCGATCCGATCCTCGACGGCGTGGTGCGCTCCTACGGCAGCGCATTCGTCGCCTATGCGCGCGACGAGCTCGGCTTCAAGACCGACATGACCTACAATCTGCTGGCGACGGAAATTTCCGGCAAATGGGACTGGCAGGATGGCGGCCACGGGCAGCCGAGCGTCGCCGAAGATTTGCGCGTGCTGCTTGCGCTCACGCCCGTCATTCCAGCTCATGATCGCGCACGGCTACAGCGACATGGTCACGCCCTACTCGGACACGCGCTATGTGCTCGACCATCTGCCGCCGAACGACGGCGAGGGACGCGCACCAGCTCAAGCTCTATCGCGGCGGACACATGTTCTATCTCGATCCGACTTCCCGCAAAGCCTTCACGGCCGACGCCAGGACGATGTACGCATCGCCTTAGCGATGGCCGGTCTCCGTTAGTCATGACTGACGTTCAGCATCACACCGCGAATGACGGGATGGACCAATCCATTCCCGTTCGCAAGAGCGATTTGCTATCCGCTCTCGTCCGGAAAGGCACCTTTGCCAGCGACACGGAGCGCGGGGAGTTTCAGAAGCTTTGCCAGATGCTGGCTTCAATCTATCATTACGAATACTTCGCGCTGCTCGATCGCCTGCGCAATGACTATCACTGTTTCAGTCCCGATAGCACCACGCACGCGGCCATCGACCGCGATCTGATCGAGCGGACCTACGCTGACCTCATGCGCGCCCTCGACAAGGTTCTCAAAGGCGCGAATTTCATCGAGCTGGCGCACGATGAGATCGGCGACGCGCATCGGCGGCGCACCATGCTGCGGGTCGAGGTCCAGGCATCGCTCGACGATTTTCGCGAGGTGCGCTTCTACCGAAGAGGACGCCACGTCGAACAATTCGAGGTTTCCCAATGGTTCGGCTTGCGCAAGCGCACAGTCGAGGCCGAAGTCTACGACGACGTCGTCCTCATGGTGGCGATGAAATCGCATGCCGAGATTGCCTCCCGGCGCAAGCTCCGCGCGCTCGAACGCCGCAAGATCAGGCCCAGCACCGTGTTGTTCAAATATTTCCGCAACATCGCGAGCTGCGATCTGAATGCGCTCTTCCCCAACGTGCGCGTGGTGATGAGCAACAAGGACAAGCTCTTTCTCAGCCTACCGGCGATCGCCGGCGGCATTCCGATCCTGCTTAATCTCTATGCAACCACCACCGTGTTGTTTCTGGTGATTGGCTTTTATCTAGGCATGTCGGCTCCGGTCGGCGACAAGGACATGAAAGCGGCGCTCGCGGGTCTCGGCGGCCTCGTGGCGCTCGGTGGCTTCCTGCTGCAGCAGTGGGTGAAATATCAACGTCAATCGCTCAAATATCAAATCGAGCTCACCGACAACATCTATTATCGCAACATCAACAACAATGCGGGCATCTTCGACTACATCATCGGCGCAGCCGAGGATCAGGAATGCAAGGAGGCCTTTCTCGCCTATCATTTCCTGCATACGGCCTCGTCGCCGCCGACGGCGGATGAGCTCGATGGCCATATCGAAGCATGGCTCCTCGAGACCTGCGGTGTCGATCTCGACTTCGAGGTCGACGAGGCGCTGGCCAAGCTGGAACGGTTAGGGCTGCTGCAACGCCAGGGTGAGCGGCTCACGGTCCTCCCGCTCGCCGGGGCGCTCGCCCAACTGCATCGGGTGTGGGATGATTTCTTCCCGGCGGACAAGCAAGCGGCGGCGGAATAAGCCCTAAAAGAGTACAATCGCGCAACCGCCGAGGTTGTATGGTCGCAGCCCCTTGTCGGCGCTATGGTGGCGAGTCAAGATCGCTTCGCGACAACACCCTCCGGGAGGAACAAATGAACAAACGCCTCGATCTCGGCGCCATGGACCGCCGTACCCTCGTCAAGGCCGGTGCCGCGGCGGGGCTCGTCCAGATCGCCGCACCCTTCATCGTCTCGGCGCGCGGCGATACACCGGTCAAGATCGGGGTCGACAATCCGCTCACCGGTACCTATGCGGCACCCGGCAAGAGCGAAGGGAACGGCATCCAGCTCGCGGTCGACCAGATCAACGCCAAGAACGGCATCCTCGGCCGCAAGATCGAATTGTTGACCGAAGACTCCACCAGCGGCGACGCCGGCACGGCGGTCCAGAAAGCGCGCAAACTCATCGAGCGCGACAACGTCGACCTTCTGGTCGGCAATGTGAACTCGGCATTGGCTCAGGCGATGGCACAGGTGTCCAACGAGAAGGGCGTGCTGCACATTGTCCCCGGCGGCCATACCGACCCGATCACCGGCGCCGACTGCAAATGGAACGTATTCCGCGTTTGCAATACGACGCGCATGGAGGCGAACGCGATCTGCCCCGTGCTGTTCAAAACCTACGGAAAAAAGTGGCATTTCATCACGCCCGATTATGCGTTCGGCCACACCCTCTACGATGGCTGCGCCGCCAATCTGAAAAAGCTCGGCGGCACCATAACCGGCAACGAGCTGACCCCACTCGGCACTACCGATTTCTCGGCCTATCTCATCAAGGCCCGCGCGGCCAACCCCGACGTCCTGATCGTGCTGGTGCAGGGCGACGACATGGTGAACTGCCTCAAGCAGATCTCGCAGTTCGGCATCGACAAGCAGATTCACGTCGCCGGCACCCAGCAGGAGCTGGAATCCGTCGAGGCCATGCCGCCCGAGGCGCGGGTCGGGGTCTGGATGTTCGAATGGTACTGGAAGCAGGCGGCGGGCACGCCCGGTCTCGACCAGTTTATCGCCGACATTCGCAAGAGCACCGGCAAAGTACCGACCGCGCGCACCTGGTTCGGTTATGTCACGATCCACGCCTACGCGCTGGCCTGCGAAAAGGCCAAGACCATCGAAGCCAAAGCGGCCGCCAAGGCGCTCAGCGACATGCAATTGCCGCCTGAAATCAAGTTGCAGCCCAACAATGTGTATTTCCGCGGCGGCGATCATCAGCTCATGCTGTCGGCCTTCATCGGCGAACTGATGCACAAAGGCGATGGCGACCCGGAGAATCTGTTCAAGGTCAACAATATCGTGGCCGGCGACAGCATCGCGCCTTCGGTGCCCGATACCGGCTGCAAGATGCAGATGCCGGCCTGATCGCGTCCGTATGGGTTGCCCCTCACTTCGGTCGCCGCGCCGATCCCAAGTGAGGGGCCTTCTTCTGCCCGGATTCATCGATGCTCCAACTCGTCTTCTTCGATGTCACCAACGGACTGATCGTCGGTGCGTTCTACGCGCTGATGGCGATCGGTCTGTCGCTGATCCTCAATCTTTCAGGCGTCATCAACTTCGCCCACGGCGGCTTTCTCGTCATCGGCGGTTATCTTGCCTACACGCTGAGACCGTATCTCGGTTTCTGGGGCGCGCTGATCGTTGCACCGTTCCTCACCGCGATCATCGGCATTATCGTCGAGTGGCTGCTCATTCGCCGCCTCTACGGCCGCGATCCGCTCTACAGCTTGTTGCTGACGTTCGGCCTGGCCTTCATCATCGAAGACGGCACCCGCCAGATTTGGGGCGCGCAAGGGCTTCCGGTTTCGATTCCCGAGACGCTGTCGTCTTCGCTGAGCAGCGAGTTCTTCTTTCTCACAGGCTATCGCATGTTCATGGTGGCGGTGGTCGCCGTCGTGGTCGGGCTGCTGTTCGTTCTGTTGCGCTATACGCGTATCGGCGTCCGCATCCGGGCGGGCACGCTCGACCTTGAGACCGTCGCCGTGCTTGGCGTCAACGTGCGTGCGTTGCGCTCGCTCAATTTCGCCGTCGGCATCTTCCTCGCCGGATTGGCCGGCGTCCTGGCGGCCGGCCAAATCGGCCTTGAGCCCACCATGGGCGATGGCCTGTTGATGCCGAGCTTCATTGCCATCATCGTCGGCGGCGTCGGCTCGTTGACCGGCACGCTGATCGGCGGCTTGCTGATCGGCGTCGCCGCCGGATTAACCGCCGTTGTCTTTCCCTCCGCGAGCGACGCGATCATGTACGTGCTGATGGCGATCGTGCTCTTGGTTCGGCCCCGCGGTCTGCTCGGCGAGGAAGGCATGATGACGTGACCGCGGCGCAGCGCAATCATCTGGCCGTCCTCGCGGTGCTCTGGGCGGCACTCATCTTCGCGCCGCAATGGATGCCGTTGTTCGGAGGCTACACCGCGCTCGGCAGCCGCGTGCTCGTGCTGGGGCTCGGCGCCATGTCGGTCAATTTCCTGTTGGGTTTTACCGGCGTCCTGTCGTTCGGGCACGCGGCCTGGTTCGGCCTGGGCGCCTACGCGTCTGGGCTGGCGCTGAAATATGTTGCGGCGAGCACGCCGCTTGCGCTCCTTGCCGGCACGCTGGTTGGCGGCGTCGCCGGCGCGATTCTCGGCGCGTTGCTGGTGCGTCGCCGCGGCATTTACTTTGCGATGGTGACAATCGCCTTCGGTCAGGTATTCTATTACATTGCGTTCCAGTGGAGTTCGGTGACCGGCGGCGATGACGGCTTGCGCGGATTTGCGCGTGCGCCGCTCGACTTCAAGTTTTTCCAAATCGATCTGCTGCACAACGATGTGTATTTTTACTATTTCATTCTGGTCTGTTTTGCTGCCGCCGTTGCTGTTATGGCATTCGTCCTGCGCTCGCCATTCGGCAGAACCATGATTGCGATCCGCGAGAACGAGCAGCGCGCCCGCTTCCTCGGAATTCCGGTGGAGGTGCACATCTGGGTCGCCTTCACGCTGTCATGCTTCTTCATGGCCTTCGCCGGCGCGCTCTATGCCTTGCTCAACAACTTCGCCGATCCGCGTATGCTGCACTACAGCCTGTCGGGCGATTTCGTCATCATGGCGGTGATGGGCGGCATGCGTACATTCTGGGGTCCGCTGCTCGGCGCGGTCGTTTTCGTCGTCCTGCAGGACTATATTTCGAGCGTCACGGTCAACTGGATGTCGTTCATCGGTCTATTGATCGTGCTCATCGTGTTGTTCTTTCCGCGCGGCATACTCGGCCTGCTGCGACAGCGGAGGACGGCATGAGCGTGCTCGAGGCCAAGAACCTGACCAAGCGTTTCGGCAGCCTCGTGGCGGTGCGCGATATCTCGATGACGGTCGAGAAAGGCGAGTTGCGCGCCGTGATCGGGCCGAATGGCGCCGGCAAGACGACCTTCTTCAATCTGGTCAGCGGCTTCTTTGCGCCGACATCCGGCACGATCGCGTTCGAGGGTCGCGACATCACCAATGTGCGGGCGCAGCAGCGAGTCGGCCTTGGCATGGCGCGCACGTTTCAGATTACCGAAATCTTTCCCGAGCTGACTGTATTCGAGAACGTCCGCATTGCCACCGAAGTCGCGGCCGGTTATCGCCTGCGGCCATGGCTCAATCGCGCCGAGGCGGCCGACCTTCACCGCCACATCGACGAGACGCTGGCGCTCACGGCGCTCGCCGGCAAAGCCGGCCGCCTGGTCGGCGAACTCGCGCACGGCGACCAACGCGCCGCCGAGATCGCCATGGCGCTTGCGCTCAAGCCGCATCTCTTGCTGCTGGACGAGCCGACGGCCGGCATGGGCGACCAGGAAACTTATGACATCACTCAGCTCATCTGGCGCCTGCACAAGGAAAGCAACCTGACGATCGTGCTGATCGAACACGATATGCGTGTCGTCTTCCATCTTGCCGACCGCATCACCGTGCTCGATCAAGGCGGTTTCCTCGCCGAAGGCACGCCGCAGGAGATTGCCGCAAACGAAGCGGTTCAGACCGCCTATTTGGGCAAAGCCGCATGAGCGCCGCACTCGCCGCCGAAGGGCTTCACACTTATTACGGCAAGAGCCACATCCTGCATGGCGTCAGCCTGGAAGCCGCCGAGGGCCAGGTCACCGCGCTCCTTGGCCGCAATGGCGCCGGCAAGACCACGACGCTGCGCAGCCTCATGGGATTGACGCCGCCGCGCGAAGGCCGCGTCAGCTTCTTCGGCACGCAGACCACGCGCTGGCCCGCGTTCCGCGTCGCCGCGCTGGGTGTCGGCTATGTCCCGGAAGGCCGCCGCATCTTTCCCAATCTCTCCGTCGACGAGAATTTGCGGGTGCCGATCGAGCGGCCCGGCCCATGGACATTGACAAGCATCTATCAACTGTTTCCCCGCCTCGAGGAGCGCAAATCCAACCGCGGCCGGCAACTTTCCGGTGGCGAGCAGGAGATGCTGTCGATCGCCCGCGCGCTGCTCATCAATCCCAAACTCCTCATTCTCGACGAGCCCTCACAAGGGCTCGCGCCGCTGATCGTGCGCGAAGTCTTTCGCATCGTGACCAAAATGCGCGCGGAGGGCATCTCCGTGCTGCTGGTCGAGCAGAACGTGCGGATGAGCCTGGAGGTTGCCGACCACGCCTATGTGCTCGACGACGGTCACGTGGTCTACTCGGGACCCGCGCGGGAACTTGCCGCCGACGAGACTCGTGTTCAATCACTGGCCGGCGCCAGCGTCGAGGAATGGACGCCGCCCTCGTAGAAAATCCGGCCGCGTGTCCCGACTGCGGCGCAGCCCGAAACGGCTCAGCTCGCGCGATTGGGATCGAGGCCGTACTTGGCGCACATTTTGGTAACGAGCGCGAAATCTTTGCCGCCGGCGATAAGGCCGATGACGGCCGAGGACACCCTGCCACCCGCGACCTGGGCTTCAACAATGTAGGCTTGGTGACCGCTGTAAGCCGGATACGGGCTTTGCGCGTCCACCGTTCCGCAGTAGTTGACCGAATTTTCGGTGACGACAGCGGGGAACTTCGTCCACCGGTATTTCGCCGCGGCTGGATTTTTGAGCGACGGACCGACCGCGTCGACAATGACCTTCTTTTCTTGCGGCGTGAGGTCGCGCGATCCGAAGCTCGCCGGGGTGGCGGACGGGGTGCCCGCGTCGCCCATTGGGGTGCCTTGTGGCGACGTCGCGCAGCCCGCAAGCGCAAGGCTAACGGCTAGCGCCGCGATCAATCTGCGTGGAATCAGGAGCAAGTGCGGTCCTACTGTGACGTACGTTCAGAAGCAGCGAATGACGTTCCCGCACTGGCCGATACACGAACCGGCCCGATTGTGACTCTCGGTGTCGGCGTCGATACTGTCGCAGGCCTGTTTTCGGGATCGGCACGGACCGTATGGACCCCGGTGTTGATCATCGCCCGTCCGTCGCGCGTGGGGCTGCTCATTTCCTTGACGTTGTCGCTGATGAGCTGATCGGCGGCTTCCGGGTGCCCGGTGTTAATCTTGCGCATGTTGTTGACGTACACCCGCGGATAAATCAGCGACGAGCCTGGGACGCGCAGGCCCATGAACCGCGCCACATCGCCCGCGAAAGCATTGCAGTTGTAGAGTTCGGCACTCCACGTGTGCGACGTGGCCTGCAAATGCCTGATGTAAGCCACGACCCGGTCGTACTGCTCTTTGTCCATCGTCACGCGAAACCGGGCGGACACGTATTTGGCTTCGAGGTCGCCGTCGGTCGCCCCCGTTTCGGCTGGCACCGGAACGTAATGCCCGACCACCCAGGCCGTCGGATCGTCGCCGACAGGAGAAAGGCCGGCCACGTTAGCCTTGGTGGGTCGCTCGCCGACTTTGCCAAAGACCATAAAGGTGTGGCCGTAGTCCCAGGCGTAGCGCGACCTGAATTCGATGTAGTAGGCGCCCCCATTGGTCCTTGCCACGGCCCGCGTTTCCGTCACCGGATAAGTGCCCTGAGCATGGGCGGCCGAAAAACCAAGTCCGGCCACGAATGCACATGCAAAGAGGCGGGAAAGCAGCGCAGACCGACCGCCGCGCTTGAACTTGTTCTGCATTCTGCCCTCCGGGTAACCGTAAAGAGCCATCGCGGTGACGATACGATGATTCGGCACGATGGTGTGATTCACCTTGGTGGTGGCCGTCTCGGCCACCGCGAGCCGAACCCGGCCCATCGACTGCCGGGATGGTACCAACAATTGGCCATCGCCCGATGGCAAATGTTCGGCAAGCCCCGTGGATTTTTCGCAGTGCGATATATTTGCAACGCACTGTTCTGCTGCGCCACAGGGATCGAGGCGGGCACGAATTTGTAGAAAAAAATGGCCTGTTTTGAAGATTTGAGGCCGAAAGCCAGCCAGATGAGCGCCTATCCTTAGGATTGGAGCCGGTTGGGCTCTTGCCACACCTGGAATGCGGCAACGCCGGCGGCGCCGGACGCGTTTGCGGCGCAATCAAATCTGGAGTGTGGCTTTTCTGCACTAGAGGATAGAGCGCTCGGCGCGTATGGTTAATTCGTCATGACAAGGGGGAGTTTCTTTCATGAAAAAGGTCGCTTTAGCAACGGCCGCAGTGCTTGCTCTCCTGAGCATTGCTGGCTGCGCTAACACCGGCAAAGGCAAAGCGCCGCCGCCGGTCGTTACCAAGGGGTGAATGCTGTACAGCATTGTATGGGGGAAGGGCCGGCCTTGTGCCGGCCCCTTTCTTTTTGGGGCCCCGATCCTTTTTGCAGAGCCCGGTTCTCATTGGAAAGCCGCATCACTTCATATTGGGCAGCAAGCCCTTCACCTTCGCGATGAGTGCGGGCGGCGTCTGATAAAGCTTGGCGACGAGCTGCTCCAGATGATCGGGCGGCGTGTAAGTCATATCCATCTTAATGGCGGCGGCCTCCGCGATAAGGGCCGGGTCGCGAGCGGCCGCGGCGATCGCCTTGCGCATGATAGCCACGCGATCCTGCGGCACGTCGGGCGGGAAGACGTAAGGCCGGCCGAATTCCGTGCTTGAGAATACGAATCGCATGAGCTGGCGCTGCTCGTCGGTCTTCGCATAGTCGAAGATCGAAGGCACATCCGGGATCTCTGCAATCGGCGCCTCTTCGGCGCGCAGGAGAAACTTCAGCTTGCCGTCGTGAATGAGCTGCTCGTTGACTCGGAATTGGCCGTAGGACGCGCAAGCGCCCTGCAGCTCGCCGCGTTCGATGGCGAGCATGGCGTCACCCAAGCCCTGGTATCCCTCGACGATGCGGAATTTGGTGCCGAGAACGTGATTGAGCACGGTCGGCAGTATGGCGAGCGAGGACGTGGCCCCCGCCGCGCCGACGATGAACTCTTGCGTGAACAGATCGGCGGGAGTCTTCACCGGAGCCGTGAACCAGCGCACACAAACGCGTGACGGGATCGACGTTGCGCCGAGCCAGATGAAACGGCGCGGATCGACATGCACGTTAGGCTGGCCGGTCAGCGCATCATTCACGACATTGCGTGAAAACGACCCGAACACGGTGCCGTCCTTCGGCACCTGCTCGTAAAGACTATTGGCGGCGACGATGCTCGCCGCCTGCGGCATATTCTGAACGATGATCGACGGCTGCCCGGGTATATATTTGGCCAGATATTTGACGAGCAACCGGGCACCGAGATCGTAGTCGTTTCCTGCCGGGAAGCCGACGATCAGGCGGATTTGTTTGCCCTTGTAGAAATCTTCCGCGGCCGCGCCCGGTGCGCCAAAAGCCGCGGCGAGAATCGTGCCGAGCCCGACGGCACCTGCGGCAATGACCCGAGATACCCAAGACCTCACCGCCGCCTACTCCGCGGCGCGCTTGTGCGCGAGCGCCGCGGCAGCGGCATCATAGCTTTCCTCGCGCGCCAATAGCTTCTTGAGGCCGACCAGGTCGTAATAATCTTCGAGCGGAAGCAGACGATCGTGCGTCGGCGTCAAGGAATTTTCGCGCTTGAGAATGCGCAGGACATCGCGAACCGCATGCGCGGCGGCAAACAGCGCGATCGAGGGAAACGTCGCGGCGACGACGCCAGCCGCCGCCATATCCTCGAGGCTGCGCGCCTTCGGTCCGGCGGCCTGCGAGAGCGTCGTCATGTGCGGTCCTCCGACCTCGCGAATCACGCGCTTGATGTCCGCGATGGTGTCGACACCTTGCGGCTTCGCCATGTCGACGCCGGCGGCCATGAACAGCTGACAACGCCCGATCGCCGCATCGAGGCCTTCGACGCCGGCGGCGTCGGTACGGGCGACGATGAACAAATCGCTGTCGCGCCGGGCATCGAGCGCAGCCTTGATCTTGGCCAGCATCTGCTCGACCGGCACGACCTGCTTGCCCGGCAGATAGCCGCAGCGGTTCGGAAAAACCTGATCGCTGAAGAAAAGACCGGCGACACCGGCAGCCTCGAAGGCACGCACCATCTGCCGCACATTGTTGACGCCGCCGAAGCCGGTATCGGCGTCGACATAGACCGGCACCTCGACCGCCGCGCAGATGCGCGCATAATGATCGGCATAGTCGCGCACGTTGGACTGGCCCATGTCGGGCTGCGCCAGCATGCTGCCGATGGCCGCATAGCCGCCGGCGACGATCGCCTCGAAGCCCTCGGCTTCCATGATGCGTGCCGACAGCGCGTCATAGGCGCCGGGCATGAGCACGAGGCGCTTGCCCGCCATGATGGCTCTGAATTTCTTTCGTGCGCTCATCGTGCACCCTGCCCTCTGTCGCCGGCTGTCGCGTGCCGTCTGCAACCACGGCTGCGCCGCGGCCGCGCGCTGCTCCCAGCTCTTGATCTCGGCCATGTGTTTCAGCGTCAGCCCGATATCGTCGAGGCCCTCGATGAGACGCGTGCGGTCGGCAGCCGGGATCTCAAACCTAATATCCGGACCGCCTGGACCGCTGATGCGCTGCGTCACGAGATCGACCGTGAACGGCGCGGCGCCATTGACCGCAACGACCCGGGCCTCGAACGCAGCGGCATCCGGCGCGCCGAGCACCACCGGCAGCACGCCGTTCTGCAGGCAATTCTCGCGATAGATGTCGGCGAAACTGCGCGCCACGATGACGCGAATGTTGTTGGCCAGCATGCACCACACCGCCGCCTCGCGCGATGAGCCGGCGCCGAAATTCTGCCCAGTCACCAGAATGCCCGCCATGCGGAACTGTGGCTTGTTGAGAACGAAATCTGGATCTTCGCTGCCGTCGTCGCGCTGCCGCGCGCGCATGAAGAGCAGCGCCTTGTAGTCGTCCTTAAGGGTGCGCGAGTTCAGGATCGGGGCGACCTGGTCGGTGTTGATGTCGTCCTTCAAGAGCGGGACAGCGACGCCGGTATGGCTGGTGAACGGCTGCATCACGCCACTCCCGACAACAATTGCCGGACATCGGCGATGCGCCCGGCGATCGCGGTCGCCGCTGCGGTCGCGGGGCTCGCGAGATGCGTCCGCACCTTGGGGCCCTGGCGATTTTCGAAATTGCGGTTGGTGGTCGAGACGCAGCGCTCGCCCGGCGCGCCACGGTCACCGTTGCCTCCGGCGCACATCGAGCAACCAGATTCGCCCCAGAAGAAACCCGCGTCGCGGAATACGCGGTCGAGCCCCGCCGCCTCGGCCTCGCGCTTCACCGTCGTCGAGCCAGGCACCACCATGGCGACCACGCCTTCGGCGACATGGCGCCCGCGCACCACCGCCGCCGCGGCCTGCAAGTCCGGCAACCGGCTGTTGGTGCATGAGCCGATAAAGACCCGATTGACCGGCAGGCCGGCAAGCGGCGTGCCCGGCGTAAGCGCCCATATAGGCAAACGCACTTTCCGCGGCCTCGCGCCGGTTCGGATCGATCGCCTTTGGATCAGGCACCCGGTCCGAAATACCGACGACTTGGCTAGGATCGGTGCCCCAGGTGATTTGCGGTTCGAGCGCGCCGCAATCGAGCGCGACCTCGCGGTCGAATGCGGCATCATCGTCGCTCTTCAGCGTGCGCCAATGGGCGAGCGCGCGATCCCACATCGCGCCCTGCGGCGCATAAGGACGGCCCTCGAGCCAGGCGAAAGTCGCATCGTCAGGCGCGACAAAACCCGAGCGGCCGCCCATCTCGATATTGAGATTGCACAACGTCATGCGCTGTTCGATCGGCATCGCGCTCAATGGCGGCGCCGGCATATTCGACCACGTGGCCGCGCGCGCCGGCGACGCCAAGCTCGGCAATCAGCCGCAATGCCACGTCCTTGGCGCTGACGTGAGCGCCGAGACGACCGTCGAGTCGGGCGCGCATGCTTTTCGGGCGTTTGAGCGCGATCACCTGGGTGGCGAGGATATGCGTCATCTCGGTGGTGCCGCAGCCGAAGGCCAGCGCACCGAGGCCGCCGACGGTGCTGGCATGGCTGTCGGGGACCGCATGCGTCGCGCCCGGCAGTACGATCCCGAGTTCCGGCGCCACGACGTGCGAAATGCCCTGCTCGGGATCGTCGACGTCGAACAGCCTGATGCCGTTCTTGCGGGTGCCGTCGCGCATCGCGCGGAGGAATGCGATCCCCGATGGATTGGTCGTCTCGTCGCGGCCGGGCTTGGTGGCGACGGTATGGTCCTGCACCGCGAAGGTGAGGTCCGGCCGATGCACCGGCCGCTGCTGTTTCTCGAGCTGGGCGAACGCATGATGCGCGTGCAGTTCGTGCAGCACATGGCGATCGATATAGAGGAGATCGCGGCCGTCGGCGCGCTGGCCGACCAGATGAAAGTCCCAGATCTTGTCGAACAAGGTCCTTGGCATGATGTTCCGATCGTGCGCTGAAGCTGTGGGGGCTTAGCCGGAGGGCCACAGGAACATTTTGGGCGGCTGCAGGGTTCAACGCAAGCGCCCAAAGCGGCACCACTGCATTCGGAGAAGACGATCCAATGCCTCGCGTCGTCGGCATCGACCACCTTGTTCTGAGCGTCGGCAATTTCGCGCGTTCAAAGGAGTTTTACGGCAAGCTGCTGCGCTTTCTCGGCTTCAAGCTGAAACACGATTACGACGACATGGCCGGCTGGAGCAACGGCAAGACGCTGTTCTGGATTGCCGCCGCCGATGCACAAGGGAAAGAGCACAAATATCGCAAGGGCGATATCGGCTTCCATCACTACGCGTTCGAGCTTTCGAGCCGCACCGACGTCGACGCGCTTGGCGCATTTCTAGTCGATAATGAAATGACCGTCATCGACCCGCCCGGTGATTATTATGGCGACAGCTACTACGCCGTCTATTTCGCCGACCCGGACGGCATGAAACTCGAGGGCATGATCTGGGCGCCACCGAAGAAGGTCCGCAAACCGGCGCCGCGGAAGAAGTCGGCGTCACGGCCGAAGACGAGGAAGCGGAAATCCTGACGCGCCGCGGCCGCCGATCAAGACGCCTGGCGCAGTAACAGCGGAGCGTGCGCGACGACGGTGTTGCGGCCGCAACGCTTGGCGGCATAGAGCGCGCCGTCGGCGGCTTCGACCAGATATGCGGCGGACTGATCCGGCTCCGGAACCAGGGATTCGACGCCGACGCTGACCGTGACGTAGCCGCAAGGCGTTTCCTCGTGAGCGATAAACAGCTCCTCGACCGCTTTGCGCGCCTCATCGGCAAGCGACGTCGCCTTCGCGATATCGAGGCCGGGCAACAGAAGTGCGAATTCCTCTCCGCCGTAACGGGCAACAAGCACATTGTAATCCAGCGCAACCAGCGACAGCATTTCGCCGACCGCGCGCAAACAGGCGTCGCCCGCGACATGGCCGTAACGATCGTTGAACAGCTTGAAATGATCGATGTCGATCATCATCAGCGCAAGCGGCGCGCCGCGTTCCGCGGCTTGGCGCCAATCGCACTCGATCTGACGGTCGAAGCCGCGGCGGTTCGCCAAGCCAGTGAGTCCATCGAGACTCGCCAGCTCCTCGAGATGTTGGTTGGCGATGCGCAGTTCTTCTTCGCGCTCGGCAAGTTTGCTGGCCATATCGTCAAGCGCGGCGGCAAGCGGCTGGAATTCGGCAAGCCAGCGCTCTTGCGTAGCGCGCACATGAAAATCGCCGCGGCCGAAGCGGGTGGCGGTGCGTACCAACAGACGGATCGGTCGCACGATGAGCTGTTCGCCGCCGAACCATGCGACAAGAAGAACGAACATGCCGACCAGCGCCAGTTGCAGGTAGGCGATGTCGAGTTCGCGATCGATGCTGCTGAGCACGGCGGTCTCATCGAGACCGACGGCGAGCCGCGCTTCGGTCCAGGGCACGCGGACATAAGCGAAGATGCGGCGGACGCCATCGAAACCCGCGGCCGTCACCGTGCCCTCGTCGCGGGCCAGCATGGCGTCCGCCAAAGCATTGCGGGCGACTTGTTTGCCGATAAAGCTTGATTGGTCGCCCGACGCGGCAATGAGCATGCCGGTGTCGTCGACCAATGCGACCGAAGCGTCGGAATGCTGCGCGGCGGTGGCCGCAAGATCGCTGACCCATTGCAGATCAATCGACGCCAGGACGACGCCGTCAATCGAGCCGTCGGCCTTCATAGCCGGATAGGTTGCGAACAGCGTCGGCGTCTGGCGAAGCCGATTGATGAGGTAGTCGCTGAGGGCAAAATCCCGCGAAACGAGGGCTTTCTGAAAATGGGGACGATCGGAAACGTTAAGTCCGATGGCCTGCGGGTCGGTCGAACAGGTGATTTGGCCGTTGTCGCCGGCGACCGACAGCACCCGGATCCAAGGAACGTTGCTGGTCAGGTCGGACAGGTATTGGCTGCAGGTCGTCCGGATCGGCCGGTATCTTCGCGTAAACGCGCGCCACGACCTGCAGGAGCGCGCGCACCGAATAGACGATCTCGCGCTGCGACTCGGCGCCGTGTCGCGCCAGATCCATAACCTCCGTGCGAGCGCGCGCGATGCGATTGGCGCGCGCGGCCTCGAGTCCGCGCACACGTTCAAACATCAGCGGCGCCATGGCCATGAGCGCCAAGACGATCAGCCGGGCACGAATGCTGAGGATCGGCGTATCACGCCGCCTCTCCGTGCGAGACCTGGCTGCTTTGTCCGGCATCGTTGATTCCCCGCCCCGGTTCCACACCGTAGTGGAAATGCGTAAAGATGATTTTCGCGCCTTCGATAAAAGTTGAACCGTTCGGCGGTGCATTTACCTGGTGGCAAGCATGAGCCGAGTAGCGGGAATTGCAGCGGTGCGCGACGCGATGGCACGGGCGTGTCGCGATGCAGGGCGTGATCCCGCGACCGTCACGCTCGTTGCGGTATCCAAAACCTTTGATGCCGGCGCGATCGAACCCGTTATTGCCGCTGGTCAGGCTGCGTTCGGCGAGAACCGGGTGCAAGAAGCCAAGGCCAAATGGCCTGCGCTCATCGCCCGCCATCCCGGCCTGGAATTGCACCTTGTCGGGTCGCTGCAGTCGAACAAGGCCAGGGATGCGGTGGCGATGTTCGACGCCATTCATTCGCTCGATCGGGCGAGCCTCGCCGAGGCGATCGGCAAGGAGGTCGGCAACCAGGGCCGCCGACCGCTCCTATTCGTCGAGATCAATACCGGCGGCGAACCGCAAAAATCCGGCGTGCTGCCGCAGGACGCCGACGGTTTTCTCACCGCCTGCCGGGAGCGCTATGGCCTGACCATTTCCGGCCTCATGTGCATCCCGCCGCTTAACGAAGCACCGGCCCCGCACTTCGCGCTGACCGGCCGCATCGCCGGCCGTAACGGACTGGCATTGCTCTCGATGGGCATGAGCGCGGATTTCGAAACGGCAATCGCCTTCGGCGCCACCCATGTCCGGGTCGGCACCGCGATCTTCGGGACGCGATAACCAACCGCTTAAAAATGAATCGTTATTCTCGTTTTTGATGTCAGCCCGGCCAGTAAAGCCCGGAGGTCGCGCCGCCTCAGCGCCACGCAGCCTGCTGTCGGCGCAAAGCCGGGCCGGGCCACATGGATGAAGACGGCGCTGCCGAATCCGGCGACGCGGGGACGCCGTATTATGGTCGATTTCGATAATGAGGTCATAGAGATCGTCGGCGCGGCAGAGCCGGTCACCCGGTTCATTGGCCGACCGCCGAAAGGCCCTATTGTAGCGCCGATCGTGGGCATCCTCGCACCAGGCGTCGTTTGGGCCGATCCGGCGAACCGGTAGCAACGTCGACGGCCGGGACAGCCGATCGGGCCGCCACCACAACCGCAATGGCCGAAAGCGGCCCTGCGGCGTGCCGCCATCGCCTTCCCGCTTGAGAGCCCTGATACCCGATCGACCGAGAGCGACCGGCAGCGTCAGTGCTCCCGCGAACAGCCATCCCTGTGACCGCCGGCCCGGCCGCGTACGGATGCGGATGGTCCGGAGCCGATCGCGTCGCATGTCCGTCGCCCCAATTGACCAGACCGTGGACAAAGGCGTTGTACCAAGTCCCGCTTGCGCTTTTTGTCACGAATGTTCTACTTCGCGCCAAGCGAGGCGGCAAAGCCACGGCGAAATCGAGGCGGCCGCTTGTGACCGGCTGTGGGGGTCGGATTTGATGCCGAATTCGAGGAAAATTCTGATCGTCGAGGACGATGCCGAGCTGCGCGAGGCGCTGCGGGAGCAATTGTCCTTGCACGAGGAGTTCGAAGCTGTCGTGGCGGAGAACGGCAGCAAGGGCGTGCAAACCGCCAAGGCGGGACAGATCGATTTGGTGATCATGGATGTCGGTCTGCCCGACATCGACGGCCGCGAAGCCGTGCGCATTCTGCGCAAGAACGGCTTCAAGGCGCCGATCATCATGCTCACCGGCCACGACACCGATTCCGATACCATTCTCGGCCTCGAATCGGGCGCCAATGATTACGTCACCAAACCGTTCCGGTTTGCGGTGCTGCTGGCGCGCATCCGCGCGCAGCTGCGGCAGCACGAGGCGAGCGAAGACGCGATTTTCGCGATCGGGCCCTACACCTTCCGGCCAAGCTCGAAGCTTCTCCTCAATCCCAAGGGCAACAAGGTCCGCCTCACCGAGAAGGAGACGGCGATCCTGCGCTACCTCTACCGTGCCGGCCAAAAGCCGGTCTCACGGGAGACGCTGTTGCAGGAGGTCTGGGGTTACAATTCGGGCGTCACCACGCACACGCTCGAGACGCACATCTATCGGCTACGACAAAAAATCGAGAAGGATGCCGCTGCCCCCGCCATCCTGGTCACCGAAGCGGGCGGCTACAAGCTCGTGCCGTAGTCGCTGCGGTCATGACCATCGAGGATGACATCGCGTTCCTTGAGGGTGTCCCAACTCTCCGCCGCCTCGGTGCCGACGCGCTGCGCATCCTCGCCATCGGCGTCGAAAGTCATTCTGTCGAGGCCAGCCACATCCTGTTCGCGGCCGGCGATCCCGCCGACGGCGCCTACATCGTCTTGCGCGGTTCTTTCAGCCTCAAGTCGAGACGGATAGGCGAAGCCGAAGTCATCGCGGGGCCGGGGACTTTGCTCGGCGAGTTGGCGCTGCTGGCGGAAACGACGCGTCCCGCCACCGCGACGGCGCGCGAGGACTCCAAGGTGATGCGCATCTCACGTTCGATGTTCCTGAGAATGCTCGAAGGCTATCCGGACGCCGCGCAGCGTTTGCGCGAGTTGATCGTTTCGCGCACCGACCAGTGGACGCGCGAGATGGAGAACGTTCGTAACGCGCTCAAGCACGGCAACGGGCCGCGCTAGAGCGAAGTCCGTTGCGGACAGACGCCCGGAGCGCGCGGCTGTCATGCATTGCGCCGTCCCATCTTGCCTGCGATCGGCAAAAGGAACAGTCTCGACGAGGAGGGGCCGCTCAGTCGCCGTGTCGGACTGAACGCGCACGCAATCGCCGTCACCAGGATCGCCGCTGCGCAACGCAGCGAATCAAAGACGCGGCGGAAAATGGGAGGGTTCGCTCATGAGCAAGCATGATGAAGGCCGCCGTGCGTTCCTGGTCGGCACGGCGGTTGGAGCCGGCGCGGCCGCGAGTGCTGCGCTGGTTCCGGAAGCATTCGCCAAAGGCCGCCACCAACAGCAGGCTGCTGTCGATGCTCCGGCCGCGGAGTCAGCAGCGCCGCAGGCGCATGAGCCGCCTATGAGCGGCGGCCACGGCGCGTTTTTCAACGACGACGATTCCCGCACCATCACGGCATTCACCGAGCGGCTGATGCCGGGCGCGCCGGGCAAGCCGGGCGCGACCGACGCCGGCGTGCTGAACTACATCGACCTCGCGCTCGCCGGCGCCTATGAGGACCAGCAGTATTTCTATCGATGCGGCCTCGCGCAGCTCGACGCCCATTGCAGCAAAGCCTACGGCAAGCCGTTCCGCAGCCTCACCGCCGCGCAGCAGGACGAAACCATCACCGCGCTCGAACAGGGCAAGGCGCCCGAATTCGCCTGGCCGACGGCGCAGGCGTTCTTCAACACGCTGCGCACGCACACGATGGAAGGCATGTTCGCCGACCCGGTCTATGGCGGCAACAAGGACTTCGCCGGCTGGCGGCTGGTCGGCTTCCCCGGCGCGCAGCCGCAATTCACCGAGGAGGATATGCAAAGCACCAAGCCTTTACGCGCGAGCCGATCATCGGCCTGCAGGCGCGCGCGCCAGGAAGGAGGGCTGAGCCATGGCAACCGAAAAAACCGATGTCGTGATCGTCGGCGTCGGCGCGGCCGGCGGCATCCTCGCCGCCGAGCTCGGCAAGGCCGGCATGAAGGTGATCGGCCTCGAGCGCGGCCCGCGGCTCAAGACCGCGGACTTCGAGCCGCATGACGAGCTGCGCTACTTCCAGCGCCAGGATCTGCGGCCGAACTATCGAAGCGCGATCCGGTCACCTGGCGGCCGAACGCCAACGCGCGCGCCAATCCGATGCCAGTCCTCAACAACGGCAATCAGGCCGGCGGCGGCACGGTGCATTACGGCGCGCTGTCGTGGCGCATGCACGAGGACGATTTCCGCGTGCGCACCAAGACCATCGAGCGCTATGGCGCGTCGGCGATCCCGCGGGATTCCTCGCTGGTCGATTGGCCGGTGAGCTATGCCGAGCTCGAGCCGTTCTACGACAAGGCCGAGTACGAGCTCGGCGTCTCCGGCAAGGCCGGCAACCTGCAAGGCAAGAAGATCGACGGCGGCAATGTCTTCGAAGCGCCGCGCGCAGCGCGACTATCCGCTGCCGCCGCTGATCGTCGATCAGTCCGGCCTGCTGTTCGAAGCCGGCGCCAAGAAGCTCGGCCATCATCCGTTCTCGTCGCCGCGCGCGATCCTGTCGCAGCCGTACAACGACCGGCCGGGCTGCACCTATTGCGGCTTCTGCCAGGCGTTCGGCTGCCATGTCGGCGCGAAGTCGTCGATCCTCGTGACCAAGCTGCCGGAGGCCGACGCCACCGGCAATTTCAAGCTCATCACCGGCGCCATGTGCTATCGCGTCAACAGCGACAATAGCGGCAAGGTGACGGGCGTGTCCTATTACGGCCCCGACCGCTCCGACAACACGATCGAGGCCGATCTCGTCATCCTCGCGCCGTTCATCTACGACAATACGCGGCTGATGCTGCTGTCGAAGACCGACAAATTCCCGAACGGCCTCGCCAATTCGAGCGGCCATCTCGGCAAGCACATCATGGCGCATATGATGGCGGACGTGTTCGTCACGTTCGACGACCGCTACGTCAACAACTTCATGGGGCCGAGCGCGCAGAAGCACACCATCGACGACTTCAACGCCGACAATTTCGACCACAAGGATCTCGGCTTCATCCGCGGCGCGCAGATCTCGATCGGCACGCCGAACCTCGAAGGCGGCCCGATCGCCGCCTCGACCATCGCGCCGCCGCCCGGCACGCCGCGATGGGGCGCGGCCTATCGCGACTTCCTCGCCAAGGACTATGCGCGCCACGGCGCCATGGTCGCGCAGACCGAGAACCTGCCCTACTGCCGACCAGACCATCGATCTCGATCCCAATGTGCGCGACGCCTGGGGCCTGCCGGCGCCGCGCGTCACCTATGACTGGCGGCGGCCGAACGAGCGGGCGCGCGTCGAGTTCATGCAGAAGAAGCTGATCGAGATCGGCCACGCGATGGGCGGCCCGCAGGTCTGGGCGGCGCCGGTCAGCCCGGCGGGCGCACCGGGCGCGCACCACGAAGGCGGCACCCGCATGGGCAGCGATCCGAAGGACTCGGTCGTCAACAAATACGGCCAGACCTGGGATCATCCCGAACCTGTTCCTGATCGGCAGCTCGACCTTCCCGACCATGGGCGCCGGCTTCAATCCGACGCTGACGATCCAGGCGCTCGCCTATATGTCGGCCGACGCGATCGTGAACCGCTACCGGAAGAATCCGGGGCCGTTGATCTGACGGCAAGCGCGCGGGCTGGCAATTCAGCCCGCGTGAACAACCTAATCCTTATTAGCCCGGCGGCGGTGTTCGAGTTCGAGACTGACCAGACGCGCCAAGAGCGTCGCCGGATAAAGCTGGCCGATCACCGCTTCAAGATTGGCGAAATTGCGCGCCATTTCGTGGACCGGCGTGATGTCGCCATAACCCAGCGTCGCCAGCGTGGTCAGGCTGAAATAGAGCAGCGTGCCGCCGGAACCATTCTCCGAGCCGGTCGGCGGCATCCCGTGAAAAGCGGTCGGCACCAGGACGATGATGAACCGGTAGATGGTGAAGAAGAACAGCGCGAAATTCAGGTAGAGCACGACCGCGCCCTGGACCCGATGCAGCGTCACGCGACCGCCGCCAAAGACTGCGCGTGCGATAACAATGCTCACCACCGCGATGCCGAGCAGGCGCCCGATCGTGCTCAGCCACTCCGTGATCACCGAGGGATGTTCGGCGTGGATGAAAATGCCGAACGGGCTGAGCAGCACCGCGATCAGCACCGCCCATACGGCGATACGGCTGCGCGACGTCACCACCAGCGTTGCGATCACCAGCAGCACAAACATGGCCGGCACCGCCAACTCCGGGATGAGACCCATGCTGGCGAGCGGAATGATCAGGAAAATCAGCGCGACCTGAACAATCAGCAGCGCCGTGAGACCCGGCTCGCGCGAGCGTTCCTGAAACCTTTTGAAACGGCTACGGAAGTTCTTCATCACCACGCGCATCGAGAGGCGCTCACGTTGATCGTCGGCGCAATCCTAATGCGTGCCGTGGCCATCGCAAACAGGGCGGGTGTTAAATCTCCAACGTGGCCGTCACCGGGACGTGGTCGGACGGGCGTTCGGCGCCGCGATAAGTCTTGGCAATGCTGATGCCGACGACGTGGTCGGCGAGCATCGGCGACGTCCAGATGTGATCGAGCCGCCGTCCGCGGTCGGCCGTCGCCCAGTCCGGCGCGCGGTAACTCCACCACGTGTAGAGCTTCGCCGGCTCGGGCGTCAGCCGGCGCATGCTGTCGATCCAGCCGCCGGCACGCTGCGCGGTCGTGAGCTTCTCGCACTCGATCGGCGTATGCGACACCACGCGAAGCATCTGCTTGTGGCTCCAGACGTCGTGCTCGAGCGGCGCCACGTTGAGATCGCCGAGCAGGATCGCGCGCTCGGACGGGGCCGGACGCAAGGTCTGCGCAGTCCCGCATCTCGTCGAGAAAGGCGAGCTTGTGGGCGAACTTTGGATTGACCGCCGGATCGGGAATGTCGCCGCCGGCGGGAACGTAGAAATTATGCACCGTGATCGGCTCGCGCAGTCCCGGCGCGCTCGCCGAACACCGCCGTGACGTGGCGGCAGTCGGTCTTGCCGCAGAAGCTTTGGATGTTGAAGCGCTCGAACGGCAGCCGCGAGACCACGACGACGCCGTGATAGCCCTTCTGTCCGTTGAGCGCGACGTTTTCGTAGCCGAGCCGCTTGAAGCGTTTGAGCGGGAAGGCATCGTCGGGACACTTCGTCTCCTGCAGACAGAGAATGTCGGGACGGACCGCCTTGATGAACTTGGCCACGAGGTCGATGCGCAGCCGCACCGAATTGATGTTCCAGGTCGTGATTTTGAGCTGCACTTGTCGGGTATCAGGAGTCAGGTAGCAGGGATCAAGAAAGCAGGAAACAGATAGTCGAATAGCCTGATGCCTGATTGTCTGACAACTGATCCCTGAATCACTGATTACTGATCCCGGTGTTGCGCTGATAGTTGATCACGAACAGGTTCGGATCGGGCTTTTTGCCGTCGTCCAGATTATAGACCGCGACGGTCGTGTCATAGCCTTGGGGATCGGTGACGGTCCATTGCTTGAGCGTCAAATCCTTGGCGTCGAACATCATCATCAATCGGCTGGTGCCGACCATCGTCACTTTTTCTTCGATGACAACGGTGACAAAAGTATCGTCGGACGAGACGCTCACCACATCGGTGTCGCGAAGCAGATTGATATGGTCGGCGAGCAGATAGCGCAGCGGAGTCTGCGACAGCGGATAGAGATCCTGCGTCGCGAGCTTGCGATCGCGCACGACGACCGACGAGCCGTCCGCCACGATATCGATCGGGCTCGGCGGGTTGTAATCGAACCGCACTTTGCCGGGTTTCTGAATGTAGAAATTTCCCTCGGTGCGGCTGCCGTCAGGTCCGACCTGGACGAAATTTCCCACCATGGTCTGCACGCTCGAGAGGTAGGCGCTGACCTTATCGAGCAACGCGCGTTGCTTGGCGTCAAACGCGGTCGTCGATCCGGAGTGGAATTGGAGGCCCTTGTCGAGCGAGAACGAAAACGGGAAGAAACCGTGCGACCGCGCTATCAGCCGCCGCCGGCGATGCGGGTGTCGTCGCGGGCTGCGAAGCGGAACCGCTTTTGGGCTGCGGCGCCGGTGTCGGCAACGGCACCGTCTCCGCAACGGCGGCCGCCGTCGTCAGAACGCCGCAAACCACCGCCATGAGCATAATTGTCGCGCCGCGTCCCGCCATTTGTCCCTCTCCACTGCTACTACCGCGTACACACTCGTGGCCGAGGCCATTCGCTAATCGCGCGATATGGCGAATTCGCGGCTACCTCTGTGGGCTTAAAGATCACCCGGTCGATTCTCAATAGGGTTCCTCGGCCGCGCCTTCGACGAGAATCTCCCGTTTGCCGGCGTGATTCGGCTGCCCGACGATCCCCTCTTTTTCCATGCGTTCGATCAGCGAGGCGGCGCGATTGTATCCGATCTGCAGCCGGCGCTGGATGTAGCTGGTGGTGGCTTTGCGGTCGCGCATCACGACCTGCACGGCTTGCTGATAAAGATCGCCGCCTTCGGGGGCGCCCATCGCCGTATTGTCGAACACCGCCTGGCCGTCTTCGTCCTGCGGATCCTCGGCCGTCACGGCTTCGAGATATTGCGGCACGCCCTGCGCCTTGAGGTGGCGCACCACCTTTTCGACCTCCTCGTCGGAGACGAAAGGTCCGTGAACGCGGCTGATGCGGCCGCCGCCCGCCATGTAGAGCATGTCGCCCTGGCCGAGCAGCTGCTCGGCGCCTTGCTCGCCCAGAATGGTGCGGCTGTCGATCTTCGACGTCACCTGGAAAGAGATGCGGGTCGGGAAGTTGGCCTTGATGGTGCCGGTGATGACGTCGACCGACGGACGCTGGGTCGCCAGGATCACATGCAATCCGGCCGCGCGCGCCATTTGGGCGAGACGCTGCACCGCGCCTTCGATGTCCTTGCCGGCGACCATCATCAGGTCGGCCATCTCGTCGACGATGACGACGATGTAGGGCAGCGGCTCGAGATCGAGCTCCTCGTTCTCGTAGATCGCCTCCCCGCTCTCCCGGTCGTAGCCGGTGTGCACGGTGCGATTGAGCTTCTCGCCTTTCTTGTTCGCTTCGACGACGCGCGCGTTGTAGCCGTCGATGTTGCGCACGCCGAGCTTCGACATCTTCTTGTAGCGCTCCTCCATCTCGCGCACCGCCCATTTGAGCGCGACCACCGCCTTCTTCGGATCGGTGACCACGGGGGTGAGCAGATGGGGAATGCCGTCATAGACGGACAATTCCAGCATTTTGGGATCGACCATGATCAGCCGGCACTGGTCGGGATGCAGCCGATAGACCAAGCTCAGGATCATGGTGTTGATGGCGACCGATTTGCCCGAACCGGTGGTGCCGGCGATGAGCAGATGCGGCATGCGGGCAAGGTCGACCAGGACCGGCTCGCCGCCGATCGACTTGCCGAGACACAGCGGCAGCCGGACGTTGGCTTCGGTGTAGTCGCGCGAGGCAAGCAGCTCGCGCAGAAAGACTTTTTCGCGGGTCGCATTCGGCAGCTCGATGCCGATGGCGTTGCGGCCCGACACCACCGCCACGCGCGCGGACAGCGCGCTCATCGAACGGGCGATGTCGTCGGCAAGGCTGATCACGCGCGACGATTTAATGCCGGGCGCCGGCTCCAGCTCGTAGAGCGTGACCACAGGTCCGGGCCGCGCGTTGATGATTTCGCCGCGCACGCCGAAATCGCCGAGCACGCCTTCGAGTGCTGTGGCGTTTTCCTGCAAGGCTTCGCTGCTGACGGTGGAACGCCCGGTCTTGCTCGGCTGCGTCAAGAGTTCGAGGGGCGGCAGTGCGTAGCCACCCGAAGACCGGCGCGCGGGCTTTGGCGCCGGGCGCGGCTTGCGCGGCGCCGGGGACGCTTCAGCACTCGGTTCGGTCTCCTCGTCATCGTCATCGTCACCGGGTGCTTCGGCGGCAAGCGGCGGCGCCGTCTTTTCGAAACGCGGCTCAATCCGGCGCGATGGCTGAGGGACCGTTGCCGCGCGATGCCAGCGGCGAAGCATCACGACGAACAATGAGGCGCGTCAGCCGGGCCCGGATGCTGAGCAGCGCATGTTCCAGCCAGCCAAGCGAGATCCAGGCGTGAGCGTCGCCGTCTTCGTCGGCTTCCGCTTCGGGCTTCTCGTCATCTTCGGCGTCCTGGTCGGGCGCTTCGCGCCAAAGGATACCGGCGGCGCCCCCGAAGGTGGCGAGCGCCGCAGCGCCGAACACAATGGCGGCTACGAAAAGCTGGAGTGACGAAAGCGATGCGCCAAGGACCATCGCGGGCAACCGCAATACGGCGTCGCCGATGACGCCGCCGAGTCCGGACGGCAGCGGCCAATGCGGACTGCGCGGCAGGCAGGAAACAAAGGCGGCCGTCAACACGGCGCCAAACAGCCAAAGCAGCACCCGCAAGCGCTCGTGGCTCAGCGGCCTATGGCCGAGCAGACGATAGCCCCAAACCGCAATCGGCAAGAGCAGCGCCAGCGAACCCAAGCCCAGCAACTGCATCATCAGATCGGCGGCCACCGCGCCCGGCAGGCCGAGCAGATTGTGCACGCGTGCATCGGTGGCGTGGCTCAGCGACGGATCCTGCACCGACCACGTGGCGAGTGCGAGCCCCGCCATCATCGCCACGCTGAGGAGGGCTATACCGCCCACCTCGCGCAACCGCCGCTGCAGCACGGCGCCGATCTGGCCCGAAACAAAGGCCATGCCGTCGAGGCTGCGGTCGATGATCGACATCGGATGCTCTCGCGCCCTTCTTCGCTCAGCCGAGCACCGCGACGAGGCGGTGCAACGCCTCGGCGGTGATCTCCTTGTTCTGCACCATGGCGACACGCACGTAGTCGGCGCCGGGATTGCTGCCGTCGGCCTGCTCGTGCGCAAGATAGCGGCCGGGCACGACACGCAGGCCGGCCTCTCGCCACAACCGTTGGGTCGCCGCTTCGCTGCCGCCATAGGCCGAGACGTCGAGCCAAAGGAAAAAACCGCCGGCAGGACGGCGATACCCGTAGCGATCGCCGATAATCTGGTCGGCCAGATCGAATTTCTCGCGGTAGAGCCGCCGATTCACTTCGACGTGCGCTTCGTCGCCGTAAGCCGCGATCGCGACGTGCTGCATCGGTGTCGGCACCATGGGGGCGGCGACGTTGCGCAATTCGAGAAAGGCCGCCAGGAATTTGCGGTCACCCGCGGCAAAGCCGATGCGCAAGCCCGGCAGATTTGAACGCTTGGACAGCGAATGGAACACGACCACGTTGGCGAAATCAGGCCCTGCGGCTTCGAGCATCCCGGGCGGCGCATGCTCGCTGTAGATCTCGCAATAGCATTCGTCGGCAAAGATTACGAAACCGAAGCGCTGCGCCAGCGCCGTCAATCGCGCCAGATAGTCGCGGTCGGCTACGGCGCCCTGCGGATTGGACGGCGACGCGAGATAGAACGCGACCGTGCGCGCGAGCAAATCTTCCGTCAGTTCATCGAGGTCGGGCAAGAAGCCGGTCGAAACCGTTGTGGGCAGATAGACCGGCTCGCAATCGCGCCGCCGCAGCGCCGGCCGAATAGGCCGCATAGAACGGATTGGGAATGAGCACGGCGGGCAAGCCGGCGCGCGGCGACACCCATTTTTTGGCTGCGAGCGCGGCGAGAAAAAGTCCCTCGCGCGTGCCATTGAGCACCAGGACTTCGGTGGCGGGATCAACCGGCCGCTCGAGCGCGTAACGACGGCCGAGCCATTTGGCGACCGCCTCGGCAAATGCATCGAGCCCCTTATTCGCCGGATAGCGGCCGAACTCGTCGAGATGCGCGGCGATCACCGGCCCGACGAACGCCGGAATGGCGTGTTGCGGCTCGCCGACCGCGAGGCTGATCGCAGGCTTGCCCGGCGGGTCATCGCCAAGGAGTTCGCGCGAGCGCACAAACGGCGAGCGCGTTTCGGGCGCGCGATGAGACGAAGTGAGGGACTGGCGGGTCATTCTGTACATCATGAACAGCGGGTCCGCCCGCCGCATCGGGACTGGATAGCATAGGAGCGGCGAGGTTAAGACCCGATTAACCATCGGGGGCGGGTTACGGGACGCGCGTCGATTATAGGCGACACCGATTGTTCTCGCGACGCGTATGCGCCCGAGTTTTGCCAACGGTCTGTAGCCTGGGTTGAGCGGAGCGAAACCCAGGGACGATCGCGCAACATCAAACGCCGCTCCCGGGTTTCGCTCCGCTCAACCCAGGCTACGAAGCTAAGAAAAAGGGGAAGCGGAACGCCGACAGACGCGGACTCCAGCTACCGCACCAGCGGGTGCGGCGCGCGCTTAGCGGAGCGCGCTCGCCTGTCGGCGTTCCACCGCGGTTCTCGCCAAAGGGACTACTCATCCCAAAGGCTCAGCTCGGGCCAAGGCTTCCCGCAACACGGCGCCTGGAAGCGGCGGGTTACCCCCGCCGGCGCTGGTCCGGTTAAAGCGAGCACCTCGCGTGCCGGTCATAATGCCGGCAGGCTTGATGCCCGAGCCGCCCGGGTGCGGAGTGCAAATCCGCCCGCGGGCACCGCACTCGCTCCATCTTCAGGTATGCCTCGAGAACACGTCCCTTGGTGAGCGAGATTCGTCGCTTATGTAGCGCAAGTCGAGACTTGTGTCAACAATAATCGCCACTGCGGAGACTGCGCGTCGCCGAGACCGCCCGGCGCGGCCGCCAAACGACCGGACTTCTTTAGTTTTTGTACCTGACCGTCAGGAACGCGCTCAGCGGATTGCCCACATAGGCGCCGGCAGCGTTGGCGGCGACGAAATAGCGCGCATTCGTCAAGTTTTTCACGTTCAGGACGACATCCCAAGTCGGTGACAGGTACGCCAGCTCGGCATTGAGGATCGTGGCGGCCGGAATCGAGTTGACGTTGGTGTTGTCGCTGTAGCTTTTGTCCTGGTAGCTGACGCCGGCGCCGACCTGGAAGCCGCGAATTCCCGCGATGCGAAAAATCATAAGTTGACCAGAGATTTGCCAGATACCGCGGCACGCCTTGTGGCTGCGTTTCCGATCACCGTCGACTGCACTGCCGTCTGCGGACTGGCAGTGACCACGGGATCCATGGCTGTCGCGTTCGCCAGAATGTGCCACTGATCGGTGACCTTGGCATCCAGCGACGCTTCGACGCCGTCGATCTTCTAGGCGTCGAAGGCGACCGCTCTCGTCGACCGCTGCATATCGGTGAAGGCGGTCGCGACGTTATTGCGAAAAATCCGGAATGCCGCGGTGTTCAGCGTGATCCGGTCATTGAGAAACGCAAATTTCAAGCCGCCTTCATATTGCAGCGCCGATTTCTTCCGGCCCAATGCCCTGTTGCGTATTCTCCGAATTGAAATTCGACAGCCAGCTCTTGGACACGCCGCCATAAGCGGAAACCTCAGGGGTAAGCTTGTAAAGCGCGGCGACATTCCAGCTCAGCGGCGTTTTTGGTCCTCTTCCTGGCCGGCGATGATCGGCATGGCCGTTGTTGTTGAAACGCCCGGAGCGAGCCGTTGGTCCGGGCGACATCGGCACTGGTCTGTACAGCGGCAAGAGCGACGTGTCCCACCATTCCTGGCGCACGCCAGCGCGCACCTTGAAGCGATCGGTGACGTCGATCTGGTCCGTCGCATAGGTGCCAGATAGGTCGCCGCGAGGCGGTCGTCGTCGCAGGAATGCTTGGCGTCGCAGAGAAACGTGACGCTGCCGGCGTCTCGGGCGGCGACGGCGCGAACGCATCGACGATTGAGGCAGGTCGGCCGTCTGCCGTTCGGTCGGTGGTCTGTGCAGGGCCTCGAAGCCGGTCAGCAGCGTGTGGCCCACAGAGCCGGTACGAATTTCCAGACCGGCTCGAACTGATAATCGTAGCTGTTGTCGAGATCGTCTTGTTCGCGAAGCTGGCGCCCGATCGACCACTCCGTGATCGCGACCGTGGTGCTCGTGCTGTCTCCGTTGCGCTCGACGTCGAGCGTCCGATGGGTGTAGGCGAAGCGGTTATTGATGGTCAGCGCGTCGCTGACCCACCACTTGTCCGTGAAGGTTGGACGCACATAGGTCTCGTTGGCAAACGCCCAAGGCGTCGAATATTTCGAATCGATCGGTACGCTGCCGATCGGCGTGCCGTGGAAATACATCAAGCCCGTAGAATCCGGCGTCTGGTGCGTCTGTCGTGCATCGAGCGCAAATTCGATGACGTGGTTGTTGACCGTCCACTGCAGTCAGGCCGGATCTCGTAGTCGTGGCTGCCGAGATCGCGAAAGCCGTCCGACCGCGACACGCGTGCCGTCGACCCGGTAGTTCAAGCCCTGGATCGTGGTCGGGCCGGTGACGTAGCCCTGGTTGGTGACCGTGCCGAACGAGCCCGCCGTCACGCTGTCGCCATAGTGAAAGGTCGAGGACGGCGTGTAATGGACGATATTGATCGTGCCGCCGGGCGGGCCGCTGCCGAACAGTGCGGAGCCGGGTCCTTCGAGGACCTCGACGCTCTTCACGCCGTTGAGCGAGTGCGACAGACCGCCAAGCTGATCGCCGTCGGAAAAGCCGTCCTGGTAAATCTGCGCATTGAGCCCGCGGATCAGGAAGTGATCGAAATAGCCGAGCGAATCCTGGCCGCCCCGATTGACGCCGCTGGCATTGGGGATCGCCTCCCGCAGCATGGTGTCGCCCTGCTGATTGAGGATCTCGCGCGGAATGATCTGCACGTTGGCTCGGCAAATCTTCCAGCTTTGTTCCGGTCTTGCTCAGCGACGGCACGTCATGCGGCGTGACGTGCGCGCTGGCGCTGTCGCCGCGGAACGTTCCGGGTCCAGGCGGCGGGGCGGGCACCGGTGCCGGCGGTTTCTGAGCCGCCTGGCGCGACTGCGCCGCGCCTCGCAGCGGCGTCCGGGCGACCCGCGCACGTCGTAACTTTTTCACCTGCGGCGAGGTCACGACGATCTGCGGCAGCGAGTTGGATTTCGATTGTGCTGGCGCGGGGCCGCTCGGCGCCTGACTTTGCGCGGGCGCGGGCACAGTTGGAGTCGGGCGTGGCCGGCGGCGTTGAGGGCGTTTGCGCGCCGGCATAGTCGACGCCGCCAAGTCCCACAGCCAGCGCGATCAACGAAACGGCTGCCCGAAATGGAAACCGTGTTGCCCCGTGTGCGCCTGCCATAATGCCCTCGTGACCCGGTCCGCTCCGCGTCGGACCTTACCCATGATAAACCTTTGCGCAGTCGAATATTCCCGAAAATGCAAAGATTGGAGCGATTCAATTTTTTGATTTGAACAATTACAATCTGACAATCGAAGGATCCGTTGATCGAAATCGAAATCGATCGAAAGAGCCAGCCAATATCGACGTCAGCAAAACCGAAATCCCAATCATCGATGTCGTCGCTCAAAAGCCAATCGCATCATGCGAGCGCATGGCCGCGACTCGCTGAGGGGATGCACCTCGCGCGCCGATCATAGTGCCCAGGTGTGATACGACACTGCCCCGCTTCACGTCCATTCGCCCCAACGCAGACGGCATCGATCGCGGCGTTTTTTAGGATTATTCTATTTTCGCCCGCGAACAGGAGACTGAAATATGGCAGCGCTTCCCTTGATCGTTTTCGATGTCAACGAGACCGTTCTCGATCTTGAAACAATGGAGCCAACCTTCCAGCGCATATTCGGCGATAAAAGCGCCATGCGTTTGTGGTTCGCCAACCTGATCCTGTACTCGGCGGCTCTCACGGTGGCGGGCTGCTACGTGCCTTTCACCGATATCGGCGCGGCCGTGATGAAAATGATGGCGGATACGCGCGGCATCAAGATCGACGACAACGACAAGAAGGAGCTGACGGAAAAATTCTCCACGATGCCGCCCCATCCCGAGGTTCCGGCAGCGCTGCGCAAGCTACGCGATGCGGGCTTTCGGCTTTTCACGCTCACGGACAATCTGCTCGAGGTTCAAACGCGGCAGCTCGAGCACGGCGGCATTACCGATTTGTTTGAACGGCGCTTCAGCGCCGACGGCGTGAAGCATCACAAACCGTCGCGCCAAGCCTACGCCTACGTCGAGAAAGAGCTTGGCGCAAAGCCCTCCGCGTTCTGTCTGATAGCCTGCCACACCTGGGACACCCTCGGCGCCGTTGCGGCGGGCTGGGAAGCAGCGCTCATCAAACGCGCCGGCAATGACGTTCTGGGCGTGGGTCCGCAGCCGCAGATTGTCGGCAATGACCTCGACGACGTCGCCGATCAACTCATCGCCCGGCACACGGCACGGCGCTGACGCGTCGGTTCTCGCGCCCCGGCCGCCGACGCCTCACACATCCACCTTCAGGGCCGCGATGAAGGCTTCCTGCGGGATGTCGACCTTGCCGAACTGGCGCATCTTCTTCTTGCCTTCCTTCTGCTTCTCCAGAAGCTTGCGCTTGCGTGACACGTCGCCGCCGTAGCATTTCGCCGTCACGTCCTTGCGGAACGCCCGCACGGTCTCGCGCGCGATCACCTTGCCGCCGATCGCGGCCTGGATCGGGACTTGGAACATGTGCGGCGGGATCAGCTCCTTGAGCTTTTCGGCCATCGCGCGGCCGCGGCTCTCGGCGCGGGTGCGATGCACCAGCATGGCGAGCGCGTCGACCGGCTCGGCATTGACCAGCATCTGCAGCTTGACCAGGTCGGCCGGCTTGTAATCGGTGAGGTGATAGTCGAACGAGGCGTAGCCGCGCGACACCGACTTGAGCCGGTCGTAAAAGTCGAACACCACTTCGTTGAGCGGCAGGTCGTATTTCACCATGGCGCGGTTGCCCACATAGGTGAGCTCTTTCTGCTCGCCGCGGCGGTCCTGGCAGAGCTTGAGCACGGCGCCGAGATATTCGTCGGGCGTGAGGATCGTGGCTTCGATCCACGGCTCCTGCATTTCCTCGATGTGGTTTGGGTCCGGCATGTCGACCGGATTGTGGATTTCCAGGTGTTCGCCGTTGCGCAGCTTGATCTTGTAGATCACCGATGGCGCCGTCGCGATCAGATTGAGGTTGAATTCGCGCTCGAGACGCTCCTGGATGATTTCGAGGTGAAGCAGACCGAGGAAGCCGCAGCGGAAGCCGAAGCCGAGCGCGGCCGATGTTTCCATCTCGTAGGAAAAGCTCGCGTCGTTGAGGCGGAGCTTGCCCATCGCGGCGCGCAGACTTCTCGAAATCCGCGGCATCGACCGGGAACAGCCCGCAGAACACCACCGGGATCGCGGCCCGGAAGCCGGGCAGCGGCGCCGCGACCGGCTTCCTGTCGTCCGTGATGGTGTCGCCGACCCGGGTGTCGGCAACTTCCTTGATCGAGGCAGTCAAGAACCCGATCTCGCCGGGGCCGAGCTCGTCGAGCTCGATGCGCTTGGGCGTGAACACGCCGACACGGTCGACCTCGTAGGCGGCGCCGGTGCCCATCATGCGGATGCGCTGGCCCTTTTTCATCACGCCGTCGACGACACGGAACAGCACCACGACGCCCAGATAGGCGTCGTACCAGCTATCGACCAGCAGCGCTTTGAGCGTCGCGGCTGCATCGCCCTTGGGCGCCGGCAGGCGGTGCACGATCGCTTCGAGTACCGCCGGCACGTTCTCGCCGGTTTTGGCCGAAATCAGAATCGCGTCGGACGCGTCGAGGCCGATCACGTCCTCGATCTGCTGCTTTACTTTGTCGGGCTCGGCCGCCGGCAGGTCGACCTTGTTGAGCACCGGCACGATCTCGTGGTTGTTGTCGAGCGCCTGGTAGACGTTGGCGAGTGTTTGCGCCTCGACCCCCTGGCTCGCATCGACGACCAGGAGCGAGCCCTCGCAGGCGGCCAGCGAGCGGTTGACCTCGTAGGCGAAGTCGACATGCCCGGGCGTGTCGATCAGATTGAGCACGTAGTCCTTGCCGTCGCGCGCGCGGTATTTGAGCCGCACCGTCTGCGCCTTGATGGTGATGCCGCGCTCGCGCTCGATATCCATCGAATCGAGCACCTGCTCGACCATTTCGCGCGCTTCAAGGCCACCGGTCGACTGGATCAGGCGGTCGGCGAGCGTCGACTTGCCGTGGTCGATGTGGGCAATAATGGAGAAGTTGCGGATGCTCTCGATGGGCGTGGCGCTCATGCGGCGCAGATAACACCCACGCCCCAAAGCGGCAAGCCTTCCAGGCGGCAAGCCGTTGCCAAGCGGTCAACGTTCAGCGTTGCCGCCAGACGAAAGCGGCGCTGACCACGAAATTCCAGACAGTCCCGACCAGCGCGCCGCCCAGCCCCGCGATCCACCATCGGCTGTCGTAATCGTAGATCCAGGTGGCGATCCCGACGTTGGAGATCGCACCGATGGCGCAAATGACCTGAAACCGGATCAGGCCGAACAGGAAGCGCCAACCGGTGAGCCGCTGGTCGCGGTAAGTGAACAAATTGTTGAGCACGAAATTCCACGTGATGGCGGCGATTGTCGCCACCGCCTGGGCCACGCCGAACGAGAGTAAAAAATTATTCGATACAACAAACAACGTGCTCAAGTGAATCGCGATGCCGGTCAGCCCAACCAGGCAGAACAGCAGGAAACGCGCGGAGATCGCGTCGTGCGTGAGCTTTGCGGTCACCAGTGCGGCGAAGTCGAGCGCGATCTTGCTGTCGAGTTTGCTTTCGCCGTGCTGGCGCTCGCGGAACGTGGAGGGAGTTCGACGCTGCGCAGGCGGCCGCGGCCGGTCGCCATGATGTCGAGCAGGATCTTGAAACCCTGCGTCGAGATTCGCCGGCGCAACCGTCTCGAAGGCGTCGCGCCGGATCATGAAAAAACCGCTCATCGGATCGGTCAGAGAGATGCCGAGCGCGCGCTGCACCAGCGCATTCGACCATGAGCTCACCCGGGCGCGATGCTTCGACAGGCCGGCGGCGGAACCGCCGCTGAGATAGCGGCTCGCGATCGCGACGTCGACACTCCCGGTTCGCAGACGATCGAGCATGCGCGACAAGCAGCGTTTCATCGTGCTGCAGGTCGGCATCCATGACGGCAAGATAGCGGGCCTGGCTCGCCAGCATGCCTTCGAGGCAGGCGCCGGCCAAACCCCGTCGGCCGATACGCAGGATGCAGCGCACACGGTTGTCGGTCTCACCGATGGCGCGCACGGCGGCGGCCGTGCCGTCGGGCGAATTGTCGTCGACGAAGATGACTTCCCAGTCGCGGCAATCGAGGACACTGTTAAGCCGTTCGACCAGAATCGGAACATTGGCGTGTTCGTTGAACGTCGGCACAATGACGCTGAGCTCGGGCGCCGGCCGCAGCGTGGAACGCGGCGCCCCGGCCGGCGTCGCCACGGCTTTTGCGGGTGAAATACTGTCCATCGACCATGAGATAACGTAATGCGCGAGCGAATTGCAATGCGCCGGGAACTCGCGCGCCGCACTTGCGATTGCGGCGCGCTTGTCGCGCGCTGCAATAAACTCCACTATGCAGCTCGAAAAGCCGCCGGCCCCCGGCCCCCGGCAAAAACACCCCACATGCCATGACGCTCGATGTCCATCGCTAGTCCGGATCAATCAGGCCGCATGCGCGCGGAGAGCGGCGGCGACAGTTTGATCCAGCGGGCGCAAAGAGTAGCGGCCGGGCACCGCGAGGCGACGTTGGTGGCCTGGGCGCTCGGCGTTTTCGTCGTGCTATGGATGCTCTACGACACCGTGTCGTCCGCAACCGTGACGCTGCGTTGGGACGCCAGCGAGGCTTCGCTGTGGGCGCAGCATTTCGCTTTCGGCTACAAACACCCGCCGATGACCGCCTGGCTGTTCATGCTGTGGTTCGCGGTGTTCCCGCATACCGATTGGGCGGCGCATCTGCAGGATGTCGCGGTCGTCGCCGTCACGCTTGCCATAACCTGGCGGCTGCTGCGCGATCACCTCGACCGCAATCGAGCGTTGTTCGGCGTGGCCGCTTTGATGCTGGTGCCGCTCTACACGTTCAAGACCGCAGAGTTGAACGCCAATTCGGTGATGATGCCGTTCTGGGCCGCGACGCTGCTGTTTTATCTGCGCGCCCGCCGCGGCTTGGGACTTTTGGATTTGGTTCTTGCCGGCGCATTCGCGAGCCTGACCGTCCTCGGCAAATATTGGGCGGTCTATCTGTTGGCCGGAATGGCCGTCGCATCCGTCGTCGGCGCGGACACGCGACGCTTCTGGCGGTCGCTATCCCCCTATCTGATGGCGGCCGGCGCCGCGATCGTGATCGCGCCGCACCTCTATTGGTACATCGCCGAAGCCGGCGGATCGAACTACGCATTCATCCGCGACAGCGTAATGAGCGGCGACACGTTCAGCGCCGCGCTCGGCCGATCTGCCTACTATCTCGTCGGTGCGCTCGCGTTCGTTATCGGCCCGCTGGCGCTTCTTGCGGCGCTTCGCCCCGACCGCACCGCGCTCGCCGACATCGCGAGGGCGGTCGATCCCGACCGGCAGCAGGCCATGGTCTTGCTCGTCGTCCCGCTGCTCTTGCCCCCGCTGGTCAACCTTATACTGCCATACCGGCTGACCCCTGACTGGACCTTTCCGAATTGGGCGCTGCTGCCGATCGTGCTCTACGGATCGCGCCGCCTTGCCGTTGACGCGCGCGCGGTTGCTGCCGCGGGCTTGGTTACGCTGGCGCTGAGCCTGGCGTTCGTCATCGTTTCACCACTCATAGCCTATGAGAGGCTCAGCGCAGGTATGGACCCGAACCGGCCGGCCTCACGGCACGTCGCCGCGGTGGCGGAACGGCTCGGAGCCGATCCGGCGCAGCTCTATTGGGGTTCGCCGGATATTGTCGACGGCCTGCCGTTTTATCTGCCCGGTTCCCGGCCGCTCGAAGCTGACCCGCTATCGAAGGACGGCCGCGCTGCAATCGCCACCAGAGGCCTTCTGATCGCGTGCCTCGACAGCGATGCGCCGTGCCAAGCCGTGAATGCCGCGCTGGCCGGCGCCGGTAACCGCTCGGCCGACGTCACGTTCCGCCACACCTTTCTGGGCTTTGTCGGGCCGGCAATAAAGTATCGCGTCGCCATGGTGCCGGCGCGGCCGGATTAGACCACGCCGCAATGCGATTTCGGGCCGCCAGCGACGTGTGACGGTCATCGACATAGGACCGCGAGCGGTATTGAGCATGATAAAAGTTATGTTTTCAGACCTCGTCGACGGCTTGTGCGATCCGGCACGACGGTCGCGCTTCGCCCTCGGTCTGGTTTGCGCTTATGCGGCGCTGTGGACACTGTACGGCGTGATCGCCAAGTCGAGCCAGGACGTCAACGCCGATATGGCCGAGATGGTGATCTGGTCGCGCGAACCAGCGCTCGGCTATCCCAAGCATCCGCCGCTGCTCGCGTTCGTCATCAAACTCTGGTTCTGGATCTTTCCGCTCGCCGATTGGTCGTTCACGTTGCTGGCGGTAGCCACCGTGTCGGCCGGTATCTATATCGCCATTGCGCTCAACGGCCTGTGGCTCGACGGCGAAAAACGTGCGGCCGTGCCGTTCCTGCTCGGGGTGATCCCGTTCTACAATTTTCTAGGATTGAAATTCGACCAGAACTCGGCGCTGATCCCGCTCTGGGCGCTGGCGATGTGGGCCTTGATGCGCTCGCTGGACGGGCGGCGCGCCGGCTGGGCGGTGCTGACCGGGCTGGCGGCAGCCGCCGCGATGCTGACGAAATACTGGTCGGGATTTTTACTCGTCGCGCTCGCTTTCACGACCCTGGTCGATCGCAGGCGCAACGCTTATTGGCGTTCGCCGGCGCCGTGGATCAGCGCCGCAGCCTTTTTGCTCGCGGTCCTGCCGCACGTGATTTGGCTCATTGTCGAGGATTTTCCGCCGCTCAGATGGATCGAGACGCGGCGTCTGGCGCATTCGAGCGGGGATTTTCTGAATTCGCTCAGCGAATACACCTTGGGCACCATCGGCTACGGCGCGGTGGCGATCATCTTGGTCGCGCTCTTGATCCGGCCGTCGGGCGTGGCAGTACGCGATAGCTGGTTTGCGACCGAGCCGACGCGCCGCCCGGCGACTGCCCTGTTCTGGACACCCCTTGTGCTGTCGATTGTGGTGGCGCTGGCGTTGCGCGCGGACTTGCTGTCGCTCTGGAATGCCCCCGCTTACAATTTGTTGCCCGTGATGATGTTGGCATCCCCGCTCGTGACGGTGTCGCGGATCGCGGTGATGCGTCTGGCCGCGATCGTGACGGTGATAACGCTGACGGCCGTGGTCGCCTCGCCGATCGTCGCCCTCGCGAAGCTCAAGGCCGGCGTCGAGAACGACGCCGAATACACGAGCCTCGCGGCGGCAGCCGCGGAGAGCGAATGGCGCCAAACCACCAACGCCCCGCTACGGCTTGTCGCCGGGCCGTTCACCCTGGTGAGTGCGGCGGCCTTCTACATGAAGGATCGGCCTTCGACTTACGCCGACTTTTCACCCTACCTGTCGCCGTGGGTCGATGACGCACGCATCGCGCGTGAGGGCATTGCGATCATTTGCCCGGCGCAAGATGCCGGCTGCCTCGCCAACATGAAGACTCTCACCGCGGCCGGACCGCCCGGCCAGCACGAGGACGTGACGCTGCAAAGGCATTGGCTCGGCTTCACCGGCACGCCCGCGCGCTTCGTCATCGCGACGGTGCCGCCGCGACCGTGAGCGCGGCTCAATAGCGATATTGATCCGTCTTGTAGGGCCCGCTGACCGGAATGCCGATATAGGTCGACTGCTTGTCGGAAAGCTTGGTGAGCTTGACGCCGATCTTGTCGAGATGGAGCCGCGCCACCTTCTCGTCGAGCTGCTTCGGCAGCACATAGACCTTCTTCTGGTATTTGCCGGGATTGGTCCAAAGCTCGATCTGCGCCAGCGTCTGGTTGGTGAACGACGACGACATCACGAAGCTCGGATGCCCCATGGCGTTGCCGAGATTGACCAGTCGGCCTTCCGACAAGCAGGATGATGCGCTTGCCGTCCGGGAATTCGATCTCGTCGACCTGCGGCTTGACGTTTTGCCATTTCAGGTTCTTGAGCGCCGCGACCTGGATCTCGCTGTCGAAGTGACCGATGTTGCAGACGATGGCGCGGTGCTTCATCTTGCGCATGTGCTCGATGGTGATGACGTCGAGATTGCCGGTTGCGGTGACGAAGATGTCGGCGCGCGGCGCCGCGTCCTCCATGGTGACGACCTCGTAGCCTTCCATCGCGGCCTGCAGCGCGCAGATCGGATCGATCTCCGAGACCAGGACGCGGCAGCCGGCCTGGCGCAGCGAGGCCGCCGAGCCTTTGCCGACATCGCCGAAGCCCGCGACCATCGCCACCTTGCCGGCCATCATGACGTCGGTGCCGCGGCGGATGCCGTCGACCAGCGACTCGCGGCAGCCGTAGAGATTGTCGAATTTCGATTTGGTGACGCTGTCGTTGACATTGATAGCGGGGAACAGCAGCCGGCCTTCCTTCTCCATCTGATAGAGACGGTGAACGCCGGTCGTCGTCTCTTCGGTCACGCCCTTGATGGCTTTGGCCGTCTTTGAATACCAGCCGGGCTTGTCCTTCAGCCGTTGCTTGATCGCCGCGAACAGCACTTCCTCTTCCTCGTTGGTCGGCTTGCTGATCACCGACAGGGTTCGTTTCGGCCTGCATGCCGAGATGCATCAAGAGCGTGGCGTCGCCGCCGTCGTCGAGAATCATGTTCGGACCGCCGCCGTCGGGCCATTCGAAGATGCGATGGGTATAATCCCAATAGTCTTCGAGCGTCTCGCCCTTGACCGCGAACACCGGGAGTGCCGCCGGCGGCGATGGCGGCCGCGGCATGGTCCTGCGTCGAATAGATGTTGCAGGATGCCCAGCGCACGTCGGCGCCGAGCGCCGTCAACGTCTCGATCAGCACGGCGGTCTGGATGGTCATGTGCAGCGAGCCGGCAATGCGCGCGCCGCGCAGCGGTCTGCTTCGGACCGAACTCTTCGCGCGTCGCCATCAGGCCGGGCATCTCGGTCTCGGCGATGGCGATTTCCTTGCGGCCCCACTCGGCGAGGCCGATGTCCTTGACGACATAATCGCGTGGGCGCGTTTTTCGGCTTGGTCGACGTGTTCATGGCGGTCCTTGGCGTCCGGGTTGGGTGTTTTGAGAGCTGGCCGTCAGGCCGATGCTGACCTGCCTATAGCAGGGTCCGCGAGGCGGCGGCAATAAAGACATAAAGATACCTTTATGTCGGTCTTCCCAAGGCGCGACCACCCAGCACAGGGGCGAATACAGCGGGTTATTGGAGGCGATGATAGGCCAACGGCCTATTGGACCTTCGCCAAACTCACGCGGCAACACGTCGACCGCACCTATGGCGCACCGGCGCTCATGGCTAATCGGCGCTCATGGCAAATCGGCACTGATAGAATGTCAGCCGGCTTGCGGCGTCTCGCCGGGCTTCGGTGCGGGCTTCACGAGGCCAGCCTGGGTCAACGCCGCTGCGATCTGCTGCATACGATTGATCAGTTCTACCGCCGCGGCCGGCGGCAGCACGACCCGGCAAGCCGGATAGCGGCGGCCGGTGATCGGCGCGTTGGTTTTCATTTCGTCGAGACGCGTGACGCCGAACTCGATGCGCAGCGTCTGACCATCGAAAACGAGGCCGGTGACGGAGTCCGCAAAGGTCTCTTGAACATCGGGCCGATCGACGTAACGGAGCGTCGCTTGCCGCTCGTTGTGAGACGCCGGGATGACCGATGCAGGCTCGGACGACGATGCCGGTGTCGCGGCCGCCGATGACTGGCCCTTTGAGTTGCTCGAGTCGGGCTTTCCGAAAATCATCTGCTTCCTCCTGATCGGCGGCTTCGTCTCACCAGCCATCTGCGGATCGGCTGTGGAATCAATCTTCCTCGCCGAAGCGAGAGTTGATGAGAGCAGTCAGGGCCTCGATCACTTCGGCAGCATCGTTGCCGGCCGCCTCGACGGTGATCGACGTGCCGGGCGCCGCCGCGAGCATCATCAAGCCCATGATCGAGGTGCCGCCTACGGTCTCGCCGCACCGCATCACCCGGACTTCGGCGTCGAATTTCTCGACCGTCTGCACGAACTTGGCCGACGCCCGCGCGTGCAGTCCCTTGCGGTTGCAAATGGCAAGCACGCGGACCACGGCACCCTCGCGGGCCGGGCGCGCATCGAGCCCACAGTCGTCGGTGCTGTGGGCCGGTTCGTTCATTTGCCGGTGAGCACTCGGCTGGCGATGGTGACGTATTTGCGTCCCGCTTCCTGGGCGGCCGCGACCGCCTCGGCGAGCGGACTTTCGTCGCGCACCTTGGCGAGCTTGACCAGCATCGGAAGATTAATCCCGGCGAGGACTTCGACCTTGGGCCGGCTCATGACGGAGATCGCCAGATTGGACGGCGTGCCGCCAAACATGTCGGTGAGAATGGCAACGCCGTCGCCGCTATCAACACGTTTCACCGCTTCTATGATGTCCTTGCGGCGCTCTTCGACATCGTCGTCAGGGCCGATCGTCACCGCCTCGATCTGGCCTTGCGGTCCAACCACGTGCTCCAACGCCGCACGGAACTCAACGGCAAGCCGCCCGTGGGTCACCAGCACAACACCGATCATAAAATTACCCGCGGGCGCGTCCCGGTTGCACCGCACGAAAGGGTGTTCATCATGACCATCCGAAGGGCAAGCGCAAGAGGCATTCTGTGCGAATTTCGGCGGTTGTTGCATTGCGGTAGCTTAATGTCGAATCGGATTTTCCGCGCCGCCATTTTCGGCTCGGCGATCGCCCCAACAGGTTCCACACGACAGGTGCCAAGTGTAACGACGTTAAGGTTACCAATTTCCAACCAAGACCGGCTTGACGACCGCATAGCCCATAAAGTGCGCAATGCAGGCCTCCAACAGCAATTCGGCTGGATCAAATCCGTTCGATCTGGGATGACGCGACGAAGGCGAGCACACCCGGCAAGGCCGCCACACCGGCTGCGACGGCGAGTCGCGGTAGTTTAATGCCCTCAAGCTCAACTTGCCGTTTTTCCTGTGGGGGCAGCCGTTCGGCATCGGCCGCCGCGAGATCGACCACAAGGCCCACAACGGCACTCGGCTCGAAATCGAGCCGCCGCAAACCCAAGCCGCGCACCTCGATAAGGCCGGCCAGCGCATCGGCCGGATACGCCAGTAACCGTCCCGCGGCCGGTTCAAGATGAAGACGATCATCGGCCACAAGCTTCGCGAACTGCAGGGCGCCGGTCCGCGCGGCCTCGATGAGGTCGAGCGCAAGCCGCGATTTACCCGATCCCGACGGTCCGCGAATCAACACCGCGCGTGCGCCAACCAGCACCGCCGAGGCGTGCACCGTCGGGCGCTGTTCTGACATCACATTGCCGGCAAGCGGACGATGAAGCGCGCGCCGAGCACAGTCGGTGTACCGTCCGTAGCCATCGCGCCGAGACGATTTTCGAACCAGATCGCGCCGCCGTGGGCCTCGACGATCTGCTTGGAGATCGAAAGGCCAAGCCCCGAGTTCTGACCAAAGCCCTGATGCGGGCGATCGGTGTAGAAGCGCTCGAAAATTTTCTCGACCGCATCGGGCCGCACGCCGGGGCCGTCGTCATCGACAAAAATCTCGATGTTATTTCTGGTCCGTCGGCAGACGACGCGCACGGTGCCGCCCGCTGGCGAGAACGAGCGCGCATTCTCGATCAAATTGTCAACCACCTGCCCGAGGCGCGAGTCGTGCCCCGGCACCTGGAATGCGCGCCCGTCGCCGCCTTCGAATCTGAGCGTGACTTTGACGCCATCATCGCGTTTCACTTCATTGGCGACCGTGACGACCGTACCGAGCAGCCTGGCGATGTCGACCGGCGCAGACTCCTGGCGCTGCAACTCGGCGTCAAGGCGGCTGGCATCGGAGATATCGGAGATCAACCGATCGAGCCGCATGACATCGTGCTGAATGACACTGAGCAGCCGCGCCCGGCTCTCTTCGGTTTTTGCGATCGGCATCGTCTCCACCGCCGACCGCAGCGACGTCAGCGGGTTCTTTAATTCATGCGCGACGTCGGCGGCGAAGCTTTCGATGCCTTCGATGCGACTATAGAGCGCGTTGGTCATGTCGCGCAGCGTACCGGAGAGATGCCCAATTTCGTCGCGCCGGCGCGTGAAATCAGGAATCTCGACGCGCGATGTAATCCGCCGTCGCACGCTTTCGGCGGCGTCCGCGAGGCGGCGCACCGGCTCCGCGATCGTTCCCGCCAACAGGATCGACAGCACGATCATAACAGCCGCCGCAACCAGAAAGACCTTTACGATGGCAAGCCGTTCAGCCTCGACCATATCGTCGATGTCGGCGCCCTGTGTCGACAGCATGAGCGCGCCGCGTACCGCGCGGAAGCGCTGCACCGGCACCGCGACCGAAACGATGACGTCGCCGCGCTCGTTGATCCGCACCATGCTGGCGTTCTGGCCGTTCAGAGCCTGGCCGACTTCGGGATAGCCTTTGCCATTATCGGCGCCGAGCTCGCGATAGAGTGGCAAGTCACCTCGACCAAGCCACATCCGCACCGCGATGAAGGCGCGTTCGAACAGCCCCGGTTTTTCGGCTGTGGGCGACGGCAGGTCGAAACGCAGCACATCGCCGCGGCCGTAAAGATTGCGGCTGTCGACCAGCAACACACCATCGCGGTCATAAATGCGCGCGCGCGTCTTGGTCGGCGAGACCAGCCGCCGCAGCACCGGGGCCACCCGTTCGGGATTGATCGGGAAATCGATGCCGTAGAGCGCGTCCTCCGAAGGGCCGTAGCTTTCGCCGGGCTGCAGGTTGAGCAGCTTTTCCGGATCGATGGTGATCGAGGAATCGGTTTCGACCGTCGCCTGGGCGGCGATGGCGCCGGCGATGATCTGGCCCTGGACCAGCAAGCTTTGGACGCGCGCGTCGATCAGCCCGGCGCGGAATTGCGAGAGATAGATGACGCCGATGGAGAGCGCCAGCAGACCCGCAACGTTGAGGGAGACGATGCGGCGGGTAAGGCTCGAAAAACTCTGGCTGATGAAAAACTGCCAGGCTCGCCGCAGCCAGTCGACGACCCTGCCAAGACCGTGGTGCTGGCTTTGCTTCTCGCCGTCATCGGCGCCATCGGACTCGATGTCGGCATGCACCACGGCGTCGACGGGAGCCGCTGCTTCGGCTCCGCCTGTCGTCGGGGCTTCAGCCTGGGTGCCGGCCCGCGGAATATCTAAGGTTCGATCAAGCACATCGTCTGCCGGGGTTCCGACCGGCCCCACTCCAACCTCGCCCGCACACGGCGCGGACAAGACAGGCGGGGGCGAACGCCAATACTACCGCACGTCAGCCGTCCCAGTCAGTCGGTGGGTTCACGGTTCTGCGGTGCAAGGCTTGTCTGCGGTGCAAGACTTGCCCGGCCGTGACCTACTGCGCACTACCAGCGCTTATTCCTTGAAACGATAGCCGACGCCGTACAGCGTCTCGATCATATCGAATTCCACGTCGCTCGCCTTGAATTTTTTTCGCAGCCGCTTGATGTGGCTGTCGATGGTGCGGTCGTCGACATACACCTGATCGTCGTAAGCCGCATCCATCAAGGCATTGCGGCTTTTCACCACGCCGGGCCGGCTGGCAAGCGCCTGCAGGATAAGGAATTCGGTTACGGTGAGCGTCACCGGTTCGTTTTTCCAGGTGCAGGTATGCCGCTCCGGGTCCATGCGCAAAAGCCCGCGCTCCAAGACCTTGCTGTCGGCTTCCTTCGGCGCCACGCCATCCTTCGGCGAGGCGCGGCGCAACACCGCCTTGACGCGCTCGACCAGGAGGCGCTGCGAGAACGGTTTGCGAATGAAATCGTCGGCCCCCATTTTCAGGCCGAACAGCTCGTCGATCTCCTCATCCTTCGAGGTGAGGAAGATCACCGGCAGGTCGGACTTCTGTCGCAACCGGCGCAATGTCTCCATGCCGTCCATACGCGGCATTTTGATATCGAGAATCGCCAAATCGGGCAGCGCCGTGCGGAAGCCGTCCAGCGCCGACGCGCCGTCCGTGTAGGTCGTGATGCGATAACCTTCGGCTTCGAGCGCGATCGACACCGAGGTGAGGATGTTGCGGTCGTCGTCGACGAGAGCGATGATCGGCATGGCGACCTTCTTAGCATGAGTCGGCCGCAGCTTCACCAGCCCGGCCCCGCTTGCCTTTCAAGCCCCATGTAGGGGCGGAAGTGTGACCAGACAAGGCAAAATCGGGGCAATTGCTTTGACATCACTCTAAGGTAGCGCCCGCCAGAACACCGGAAACACCATGTCCGAAGCCGATAAAACCGCTGCTCCGCTGCCGGGCGCGATGCCGAACCGGCTCCCCGAAACCGCCCCGAACGCAGCGCCGGACTTCGACCCGAAAGCCGTGGCGCGGGGTCTCTTGCGGGCAACCCGGGCCGGCTCCGTCGCCACCCTGGATCGCAATACCGGCTATCCCTTCGCGTCGCTCGTCAACGTGGCGACCGATGTCGATGGCTCGCCGCTGATCCTGGTGTCCCGGCTTTCCACCCACACCGCCAATCTCGAGGCCGATGGCCGCGCTTCGATCCTGCTGGCGGCGGCGGGAAAAGGCGACCCGCTCGCGCACCCGCGCGTGACCGTGCTTGGCACATTCGCGAGACTCGCACGTGACGATCCGCGGGAGCCCCTGGTGCGGCAGCGTTTCCTCGCCCGGCACCCCAAGTCGGAGCTCTATGCCGGCTTCGCCGATTTCTCGTTCTGGCGCCTCGCCGTGGTGTCGGCACATCTCAACGGCGGCTTCGCCCGCGCCGCCGACCTGAGAGCCGTTGATGTGCTGACGAATGTTTCCGATGCGGACGGTTTGATTGCGGCCGAACAAGGCGCCATCACGCACATGAACGCCGATCACGCGGATGCGGTGCGGCTCTACGCCACCAAGCTTCTCGGCGCCGACGACGGCGCATGGCGTCTCACCGGTCTCGATCCGGATGGTCTCGACCTCGCGCGCGGCGACTTGACGCTGCGCCTGCCGTTTCGGGAGCGCGTCACCACTGCGGAGCAGTTGCGCAAGACGGTGGTGGAGTTGGCCGCCAAGGCGCGAAGCGTTTAACAAGGCCCGAAAAGCGTCTCAGCAGATTGAGTCCCTCTCTGATTCACCGGCTCGCGCGGCTCGTTGCACTGCACACTAGAACGCGCGCATGGTCGGCTCGTTAGGCTTGTAATGGGTACCCGTCTTGGCAGATGCTAGGATGCTCGATATACGGTCGCACGTCCCGGTGACGGACGAGTGAAGTGGCGTCGCAAGGCGGCCGTTCAAGGCCCCGGCACAGACACGCGGGCCAAGAAGCGGAGGCTAGGGTGAAGGAAACAGGTTTGAGGAACGGCGCACACGGCGCCGACAAATTCGGCTTCAAGGATCTCGCCGAGGTTTACTGGAACCTGCCTGACACCAGACTGGTCGAGCACGCGGTCAAGAACGACGAGGGTGCGCTCGTCCACGGTGGCGCGTTCTGCGCCGAAACCGGCGCCCATACTGGCCGCAGCCCCAAGGACAAGCACATCGTCGTCGACGCGCTGACCGAGAACACCGTCTGGTGGGACGGCAATCGCAAGCTCAGCCAAGCCAATTTTCAACTGCTCTATGACGATATGATCGCGCATGCGCGCGGCAAGACGCTCTATGCGCAAGACCTCTACGGCGGCGCCGATCCGAAATACCGGATCAAAACGCGCGTCTTCACCGAGCTCGCCTGGCATTCGCTTTTCATCCGGCAATTGTTGATCCGTCCTGAAATCTCCGATCTCGCAAGCTTCGTGCCCGATCTCACCATCGTCGATCTGCCCACCTTCAAGGCCGACCCACAGCGCCATGGCGTGCGCAGCGAAACCGTCATCGCCATCGATTTCACCAAAAAAATCGTTCTGATCGGCAACTCGTCCTATGCGGGCGAGATGAAGAAGTCGGTCTTCAGTACCCTCAACTTCTACTTGCCGGCGCAAGGCGTGATGCCGATGCATTGCTCGGCCAATGTCGGCAAGGACGGCGACGTGGCGCTGTTCTTCGGCCTCTCCGGCACCGGCAAAACAACGCTTTCGGCCGACCCGGACCGCACGCTGATCGGCGACGACGAGCACGGCTGGAGCCCGAACGGCGTATTCAATTTCGAGGGCGGCTGCTACGCCAAGACCATCAGATTCTCCAAAGAAGCGGAGCCCGAAATCTACGCCGCGACAAACCGTTTCGGTGCGGTGCTCGAGAACGTCGTGTTCGATCCGGAAACCCGCATCTGCGATTTCGACAGCGACAAGAGAACAGAAAATACCCGCTCGGCCTATCCGATCGAATTCATGCCGCTCGCATCGCGCACCGGCCGCGCCGGCCAGCCCAAGAATATCATTTTCCTCACCGCCGACGCCTTCGGCGTGATGCCGCCGATCGCCAAGCTGACGCCGGCGCAGGCTATGTATCATTTCCTCTCCGGCTACACCGCCAAGGTCGCCGGCACCGAGAAGGGCCTCGTTGGCGTCCAACCCGAATTCTCCACCTGCTTCGCGGCGCCGTTCCTGCCGCGACCGCCGTCCGAATACGGCAACCTGTTGCGCGATCTCATCAAGAAGCACAACGTCGATTGCTGGCTGGTCAATTCCGGCTGGACCGGCGGCATCTACGGCGTCGGCCGCCGCATGCCCATCAAGGCGACGCGCGCGCTCGTCACCGGCGCGCTCGATGGTTCGTTGAAGAACGCCAGCTACCGCACCGATCCCTATTTCGGCTTCGCGGTGCCGACTTCGGTGCCGGGCGTCGAGCCGCACCTGCTCTACCCGATGAAGACCTGGAAGGACAAATCAGCCTTTGACGAAACAGCGCGTAAGCTGGTGCGCATGTTCCAGGAGAATTTCGTCAAATACGAAAAGCACGTCGATGGCGACGTGCGCGCAGCGGCGCCGGAAGTGCGCCTCGCCGCGGAGTGAGCGGCTTAAGGATACCAGGGATTTAAAACTGGAACGCCGGTGCCGGCAATGTCGCGTACGTTGCGCGTCACCAACGTCATATCGCGAACCAGTACGGTCGCTGCCAGCAAGCCGTCAACGACCGGAAGGGTGCGTCGCGCATTGAGCCGTCCCCATGCTTCGGCAATGTCTGCGTCGATCGCGACGATGCGATCCGTGAACGCCAGTCGTGTCTCGACCAGCCATTGCGCGAGGGCCGTGGCTTGCATCGAGCCTTGCTCGACGCGCAGGGCGATACCTTTGGCTATTTCGCCGAGCGTTAGCGCACTGACGAAAAGATCGGCAGGGTCCACCGTTGCGATCCACGATACGACATTCGGGTCTGGCGATTTGCGGCGAAACTCCGATACGACGTTGGTATCGAGAAGAAAGCTCACAGATCGACGTCCCGGCCCATATCGCGAGAGCGGTCGTTGATCATGTCTACGGTTTTGTCGTCGAGCTTCGGTCCGTTGAGCAAGTGATCGACAAAAGACGGCCGCTTCGCTTCGAGCCGGCGATACTCATCGACCGACAGAACGACCGCCATGTCGGCTCCGCGATAGGTTACGATTTGCGGCCCCTCTGCGGTCGCGCGGCGGACGACTTCGCCGAATTTTGCCTTGGCGTCCTGCATCTGCCATTTTCGCATCGTAGCACCCAGACTGGTCTGACCGGTCTGCTAAAATGCCTCTCTTCTCTTCGTTTTTCAAGACCTGAACAGGATAAACTGACCCGCGAGCCTCCAGCGCACACTTCGACAGGCAGAATCCATGCAGATGCTTCAACTCGGCCGTAACGGCCCTATGGTTTCGGCCTTCGGGCTGGGCTGTATGGGCATGTCGGGCGGCTACGGGCCGGCTGACGACCAAGAGTTCATCGCCACCATCCACGCCGCGCTCGAGGCGGGTATCACAATGATCGATACCGCCGACTTCTACGGCATGGGCCACAATGAAATGGTGGTGCGCGACGCGCTCAAAGGCGGCAAGCGCGAGCACGCCTTCATTGCGTTGAAATACGGCTCGATGCGCGGGCCCGACAAAAGAATCATCGGCGACGACGCCAGCCCGCGGTCAACCAAAAATTTCCTCGCCTATTCGCTGCGCCGGCTCGGCACCGATTACGTCGATCTCTACCAGCCTTCACGCGTCGATCCAGCCGTGCCGATCGAAGATACGATCGGCGCCATCGCCGACATGGTGAAAGCCGGCTACGTGCGCCACATCGGCGTTTCGGAAACATCGGCCAAGACCTTGCGGCGCGCCCATGCGGTGTATCCGATCGCGGCGCTGCAGATCGAGTATTCGCTGTTCAGCCGCGGCATCGAGCGCGACATCCTGCCGACCGCGCGCGAACTCGGCATCGCACTGGTCGCCTATGGCGTCCTCTCCGGCGGCCTCATCAGCGACCGCGCCGAGGCGGCGAGGAGCGCGGTCAGTGAAATCCGCACCCGCAAGCCACGATTCGCTTCGGAGAATTTTCCCAAGAACGTTGCGCTGGTCGAGGCGCTCGGCGAGATCGCGCGGGAGAAGGGCGCCACCACCGCGCAGCTCGCCCTGGCGTGGGTGAAGTCGCGCGGCCGCGACGTCGTCCCCCTGATCGGCGCGCGCCGCCGCGATCAACTCCAGGAGGCGCTCGGCGCGGTCGACATCAAACTAGCGCCCGACGATCTTGCCCGCATCGAACAGGCGGTGCCGGCCACAGCCGTCGCCGGCACGCGCTATCTGCCGGCCGCGCTGGCCCACATGGACAGCGAGGTCACGTAGCAGTCAATCCGTTACGCTTTCTGCATCTCGCGCCCGGCGCGGCGCGCCCAGTTCTCCCAGGCGCGGTTGAGCGTGTAGTCGGTGACGCGCGCGACGATCTTGTCGACTTCGCCGGGGGTGAGAAATTTTATCTCGCCCATCGCCATCGACTGCATCTGCAACTTGGCGCCGACTTCCAGATAGACCGAGACGAAGACGGCGTGGCGGACCGAGCGGCCGACCACGGTCGCGCCGTGGCCGCGCATCAACGCCGTCGGGCGCGAGCCCATGAGCTGCGCGAGATCGCGGCCCATCGCCATGTCGGTAACGAGCAGCGTCGTGTCGCCGAACTTGTCGTGGCAATCCCAGATCGGCACTTCGTGACCGATCGAGGCGCACATATGCAGCAGCGGCTTGAGCTTCTTGCCGGTGACGCCGAACGGGATGACGCTCGGCGAATGGTTGTGGACCACGGCGTGCACATCGGGCCGCTGCTCGTAGATCGCCCCGTGAATGAAGCGCTCAAGATAGGGCGTGCGGCCCCGCTCGTCGATCGGCGTACCATCGAGCGTGTATTCGACAATGTCGTCGCGCTCGATGCGCTCGGGAGCGCGGGCGCGCGACAGCAGGTAGTGCTGCGGGTTGTCGGGATGCCGCGCGCTGACATGGCCGAACGAGTTGACCACCCCTTCGTTCGCCAATATTCGGTTTGCGGTCACCAGCTCTTCCAGAACGAAATCAAGCTTGCTCATTACGACGCTTCTCCCATTTCGGAACGATCCTAGAGCATGATCCGAACGAGTGGAATTCGGTTTCCCGGATCAGGCTCGGCTGCCTTGAACGCCAGCGGCAGCGCGTCGCGGGACTTAGCCGCTGATCTGCGCTATGCAATAAGGCCGCACCGCGCTGATTTCCAGGAGTTCGCGCCATGTTCAGACACCTCGCCGTCATCGCCGTTCTCGGCGCCGCGCTCGTGGCAACCGCTGCCAGCGCGCAAGACGGCGCAGCGAATTTTCCCGATCACCCGATCCGCGTCATTGTCTCGGTGCCGGCAGGCGGCGGCGTCGACACGGTCACCCGGATCGTCGCCGACAAGATGCGGACTTTCCTCGGGCAGCCGCTGCCGGTCGAGAACAAGAGCGGGGCCGGCGGCAGCGTCGCGGCGGAAGCGGTCTATCACTCCGCACCCGACGGCTACACCTTGTTGGCGTCGCAACCATCGCCGATCACCACCAACCCGTTTCTCTACAAGTCCCTTAATTACGACCCAAAACAGCTTATGCCGATCGCCATCATGTCGCATATCGCCAACGTCTTGTTGGTGCGCGAGAACTTCCCGGCAAAAACGGTGCAGGAATTGATCGCCTACGCCAAGGCCAATCCGGGCAAGATCAATTACGCTTCTCAAGGCATCGGCACCACGTCGCACCTGACCGCCGCGTTGTTCGCGACCATCACGGGCACCAAGCTGGTCCATGTGCCATACAAGGGCACGGCGCCGGCGCTTAACGATCTCCTCGCCGGCAATGTCGACATGATGTTCAGCGAGCTCGCCACATCGCTCCAACTCAACAATGCCGGCAAGGCCAGAATCCTGGCGGTCACGACCAAAGAACGCACCGCAGCACTCCCGAACGTTCCAACGCTGGACGAGGTCGGCGTTCATGGCTGCGAATCCGACACCTGGAACGCGCTCACCGCGCCGCCAAAAACGCCCACGGCCGTCATCGCCAAGCTCAATGACGCCGCCAACAAGGCGATGAAGGACCCCGGTTTGCTCGCTCGTTATAAGCAGCTCAGCCTCACGCCCGGCGGCGGCACGCCCGCCGAAATGAGGACTTTCCTCGACCAAGAAACACAGCGCTGGAGCGAAGTGATCAAGGCCGCCGGCATCCAGCCGGAATAACCCGCACGTCACTGCCGCGACTGCCGCCGGTATGACGAATCGATAAGTTCGTCTCACCCACTCTTGCGCCCGCACGAGCGCCGTCGTATCGATTGGCGGCAGGAAGCGGAGTGTCGATGCGAACGACAATTGCCAGACTTTTCAACGACCAGAATGCCGAACTAGGCGGCAAGGTCGTTGGTATTTTTTTGTTTTTGGTTCTCGCCAATCTCGCGGCTTGGATTTGGGCGCTGGTCGCATTCCATGATTATCCGGTGCTGATCGGCACCGCCTTCCTGGCCTACACGTTCGGTCTTCGTCACGCCGTCGATGCCGACCACATCGCGGCGATCGACAACGTGACGCGAAAATTGATGCAGGAGGGCAAGCGGCCTGTCGCCGTCGGCTTCTTTTTTTCGCTCGGTCATTCAACCGTCGTCGTGCTGGCCTCCGCCGCCATCGCTGTTGCGACGACCGCGCTGCAAGGTCGCTTTGAGACGTTCAAGATGGTGGGCGGCGTCATCGGCACCTTGGTGTCCGTCACTTTCCTGTTTCTGGTCGCGGCCGCCAACTTGCTTATTTTGATTTCCATCTACCAAACGTTCCAACACGTGCGCCGCGGCGGCGCGTTCATCGAGGAAGACCTCAGTCATCTCTTGGCGCAGCGGGGGTTTTTGGGTCGTTTCTTCCGGCCCATGTTCCGGGTGGTGACGCGAAGCTGGCATATGTATCCGCTGGGATTCCTGTTCGGTCTTGGCTTCGATACCGCGACCGAAATCGGGCTGCTCGGCATGTCTGCGGCGGAAGCCTCGCGCGGTCTGTCGATCTGGTCGATCATGGTTTTTCCCGCGCTGTTTACCGCCGGCATGTCGCTGATCGATACGGCGGATGGTGTTCTGATGCTTGGGGCCTATGGTTGGGCGTTCACCAAACCGATCCGCAAGCTTTATTACAATCTGACGATCACCTTCGTTTCCGTCGCGGTTGCGGTGCTCGTCGGCGGCATCGAGGCGCTGGGCCTGCTTGCCGACCGGCTGAACCTCGAAGGTCCGCTCTGGAGCTGGATCGGCTCCCTCAATGAGAATTTTGGCAGCTTCGGCTATCTTATCATCGCGATCTTCATCGCGAGTTGGCTGGTGTCGATCGTGATCTATCGGATTGGGCAATTCGACAGCCTCGAATGCACACCGCGTTCGCGCGAGGCGTGAAGCGGACGACGCGAGCAACTGGCCGGGTTCCTGCGCGATCATCGCGCCCCCCTACTGCCCGTATTGCCCAAGCGCCGCAGGGCGGCTTGCGACCCGGACAAGCGACCCCACATAGCGGGCGAGGGCGTCGCGCTTCGCCAAACTCCACGGTTCCCTATTCAACGGTGACGTGATGGTCGACGACCGAACCACGCCGGAACAACCTCGCACAGAACCGGAAATCATTCCGCCGGATCGCGGCCAGCGTCGATCCGCATGGCCGCCGTATGGCTACGCGCAGTCGCACGGAACAGGCCGCATCCATATTGCACGCGTGGGGCCGTTCGGGTTTGCGCTGCTGATGCTGGCCTTCACCGCGCTGTTCGTGGTGATCCTGATTTTTATTCTCGGCGCCGTTCTGATCTGGATTCCGATCCTTGCACTGCTGGTCGCCGGCGCCGCAATCTTTGCTCGCCTGCGCCGCCGTTGACGGTGCGCTGGGTTCGCGGCGCGCGGTCTTTGCAACGTCCGGCGAGAGAAGCGCACATATACCGCGCGTTAACTTTAATCGTTTATGAATTGATTAACTATTAGCGGCCGCCGCCGATCTGTCGGATAAATATCCTCGCTACTACTGCGGCTTGCTTACGCCGGTGACCGATGACGCTGTTGGCGTCGCGAGCGTGTCATGCCCAGCTCGCTGCGACTGAAGAGTAGAGTGCCGCATGTTCGAAGCGCCGCGTCAGATCAAAACAGCAGTTGTTGGGAACGGCGACGTCGCCGTCGGCTTCGCGCCCTTCCCCACGATCGACTTTTCCCAAATCCTGTCGGTGATCTGGCGGGGCAGAGGGACAATCCTCGCGACCAGCGTCGCGGCGCTGCTGCTCGCGACGTTGTTCGTGCTTTTCGTTCCGCACGAATACACGGCGGTGACGCAAATTCTGATCGATCCGACCGATCTGCGGGCGGTTGCCAACGAGCTCACTCCGACCAATCAGATGAGCGATGCGGCTCTTCTCCAAGTCGAGAGCCAGGTTCGGGTCCTCACCTCCGACAACGTGTTGCGTCGCGTGGTCGAGTTTGAAGGGCTCGATAGCGATCCGGAATTTGCCAAAGGCGAGTCGAGCCTCCGCGTGATGTTGGACGGCGTGATCGGCAAGAGCACCATCGCGGCCGACAAGACCCTTGCGGCGCTGACCGAGCTCAAACGTCGCGTTCAGGTCAAGCGCGCCGACCGCACTTACGTTGTGGACGTGAGCGTAACCAGCAAGGAACCGGCGAAAGCGGCGCGCATCGCCAATGCGATCGCGCAGTCCTACTTGACGGAACAGACGCAGGTGCGATCCGACGCCGCCCGGCAGGTTTCGCAGTCGCTGACCGGACGTCTCAATGATCTCAGGACTCGGGTGCGCGACGCCGAGGAACGGGTCGAAGCATTCAAGGCCAAGAACGGCATCGTCGGTGCCAACGGCCAACTCGTTGGCGAACAGCAGCTCGCCGACCTGAACAATCAATTGGGCGCGGCCCGCGCCCGCACCGCCCAAGCCAAGGCGAACCTCGAACAGGTTCAGGCCGTGCAGCGCTCGAAGGGTGAAATCGGCGCCTTCCCCGAGGCGCTGCAATCGCAGACCATTACCGCCTTGCGCAGCCAATATGCCGAGGTGTTGCGCCGCGAAGCCGAGCAGATGACCACGCTCGGCGAACGCCATCCCGCCGTGATCGAGATCTAAGCGCAGGCCGATAGGTTGCGTCAGATGATCGCGACAGAAGTCAATCGGGTCGCCGCTTCGGCCAGCACCGAATATGAGACCGCGAAAGCCAGCGAAGCGCTCATTGCCCACAATGTGGATGCCCTCAAGCAGAATGCGATGACCACGAACAAAACTTTGGTCCCGCTGCGCGAGCTTGAGCGCGACGCACAAGCCAATCGCGCCGTTTACGAGGCATTCCTGGTACGGGCGCGCGAGACCGGCGAACAGGAACGCCTCGATACTAAAAACATCCAGGTGATCTCCAAGGCCGACCTGCCGCTGCGCCGGAGCTCGCCGCCGTCGAGCCTGCTGGTGGCGCTGGGAGCGCTTGTCGCGGGCGCCGCCGTCGGCACCGGCATCGTGCTGTTGCGGGCGCCCACGGGTGAAGTCATGCCGCCGCAACGCCGTCGTGAGATCGTCGCCGCGAAGCCGCGCCAAGGAGCGCGCCCAGCAGCCTGGAGATTTTGGCCCACAGGGGCGGCCGCCGCGGTTTCGTCAGCCATCCCGGTTCTCGCTGTCTTGCCGGGCGTCGACGTTTCGTTCGGCTTGAACGCGGCGGAGGATCCGACGTCGGATTTCGCCATGGGAATCCGCAAAGTTTATGATGCAGTGCAGGCGAGCCACGACAGGCGCAGCAACCGAAGCGTCCTCGTCGTCGCCTCCGATGACGAGGACGATAGTGCGGCGGTCGCGCTGACGCTCGCGGCTGTCGCTGCCGCGACTCAAAGGGTGTTGTTGATCGACGCTGATCTCGAGCGGCGAACACTTTCGGCAATCGATGCCGATCAAAGCGATGCCGGCCTGGTCGATGTCGCGGTCGGGCGCCGGGTGCTCTCGGATGTCGTCGTCCGTGACCGCGACTCCAATATCGATCTGCTGCCGTTCATCTCGACGAACAGCCGCCGCGATCGCAGTATCCAGGACGAGGACATCAGAATAGCGTTCGCGCAGACGAAATATTTCGACATGGTGATCGTCACCGCAATGGACCTCCGGGGCGATCCAACCGCCCGCTTTTTTGCCGGCCTCGTCGATCACATCATCGTGGTTGCCAGAGCCGATAAGGCTGACGAAATCGCTGTCGAGCAGTTCGTTGCCAGCCTCGGGCCCGACGCGCGCAAAATCTGCGGCGCGGTTTTGACCGAATCCAAGACCGCTTAGAGCAAAATCGTTTCAGGTTGAATTGATTTTCGCTCCGGCACTTTGATCGAGCATGATCTTTTCGGAAAACCGCCTTCCACTTTTCCGGATCCTGCTCTGGCAATCGCACAACACCACGGCGTGCGGCCGAGCGTTACGCCCTGTTTGCCGCTCTCGTGCGCGGGCTTAAGGCATTTCCGAATGCCACGAACGAAATTGCGGAGCGGGTCGTTGTTGGCGAAGCGCGCACCCCGCCGACAGGCAGCACTCCAGTTTTCGTTAAGGTTAGCCACACATATCATGCGGCGCTGCGCTCGGTCGGGTTAGAACTGACGATCCATGGTGACAAAGCAATGAACGCGCGCTCGGTGGTGAAATCCGCGGTTCCCGTCCTTGCGCGCTATAGCGGCATCGGCAAGGCACTCGCGTTCCGCTACGGCGGCTCAGGCGTTATTTTCATGTTGCACAGCATTGTGGGCGACGGATGTTTCCATCCCGAATCGGGCCTACGCTGTCCTGTTGCGGCGCTCGAAGAGTCACTGTCCTGGCTCAGAGACAGTGGCGTTGCATTCGTCACCCTCGATCAGGCGATCGAGCGTCTCAACCGACCAGTGGATGGCAAATTCTGCACCTTCACTTTTGACGACGGTTACGCCGATAATCTGACCCACGCTTTACCCATCATGGAGCGTTTTGCGGCACCGTTTACGGTTTATGTTGCCACCGGCATGATGACGGGCCGGATCGACGCCTGGTGGCTTGGTCTTGCCGCCATGGTCACGACTCGGGACCGCATCGAATTGCCGGAGCTCGATTGCCGGTTCGACTGCCCCGATCAACCCAGCAAGCAGCGGACGTTTCTTGCGATCGAATCGCTGGTCCACGCGAATTTCGACGCGCTCGCGCCTATCAAAGCTGCAATCGCCGTTGGTGGAATCGATTGTTCGGCACTGGCGCGCCGCGAAGCGTTGAGCACGGAGCAATTGCAGCGTCTTGCTGCCAGCTCGCTTGTGACCATTGGGGCGCATGGCGAGCGGCACATCAATCTGGCCCGCGCCTCGGTGGCCGAGGCCGAACAAGACATGATTGCCAGCCGCCACGCGCTTGAGGACGTCATCGGGCGGCCGGTCCTGCATTTTGCTTATCCATTCGGGCACGCCAACGCCTGCGGACCGCGCGAAGCACGAATCGCCCAGACCGCCGGTTTTCGGACCGCGGTGACGACCCGGCGCGGCACTCTGTTTCCCGCACACCGCGACCATCTCTATGCGCTGCCGCGCGAACCGCTGAACGGCAGCGATACGCCGGCGTCCTTGCGTTGCAAGATCGACGGCGTTTACCGCGCCTTCCATTCGGGTTTTGGCGACCCGGTCGCGCATATGTGAGTTGGCGGCCCGACGGCCGCTGCCACCAGGAGTATTGGATATGAAGCCGACCAAGCGGATCGGCGTCGCGCTTGGCATTTTGTGCTGGGGCATTGCGGCGTGGTTTGGCGTCACCGCGGCAGCCGCCGATGAAGCGGCGACCGCAGCGGGATTTCACCGCGGCATCGGCATTTCCCAAGCGATGGCCTGGGCCCGGATCGAACCCGGGCCGGCGCGTAAGTTCGCGTTTCCGCCGTTCTCCGATCCGTCGAACGCACTGACGGCGGACGAACTGCAGACGCTGCAGCGCACCGGCTTCGATTTTGTACGCCTTGCGGTCGATCCGGGACCGTTCCTGCAATTCCAAGGCATCGCGCGCGACACGGCCGACCATATCCTCATGGACCGCGTACGTCTCATTCTCCAGTCGGGTCTTTCAGTCGTCGTCGCATTGTTTCCGAGCGACTTGCATCCGGCCTACACCGCGCAGGCCCTGACTGCCGGTTTGAACACGCCGGTCTTCCAAGACTATTTGCGGCTGATCGAACGCACGGCGCGGCAGCTCGATACGTTCCATTCCGACAAAGTCGCGCTCGAACTCATGAACGAGCCGCCAGTGCCGCCGCGCGCATGGCAGCCGATGCTTGACGCAGCTTATGCGGCGGCCCGTCGGCAATCAGCCCATCTCATCCTCGTCCTCGATGGCGGCGAGCAAGCGTCGGCTGCGGCATTGATGGCGATGCGGACGGATGCCTTCGCCAAGGACCCGGCGGCGTTGCTCACGTTCCACTATTACGATCCTTACCAGTTCACCCATCAGGGCGCACCGTGGAACGACGCGCGATATCTGGCGGACGTGCCCTATCCGGCGCGCGCCCGCCCGCTGCAGGACAGCCTCGAGGCCAGCGCGGCCGCGATTGCCAGGACCGATCTCTCGCAGCCGCAGAAGACGTTGGCCGACCGGGACGCCCAACAGAGGCTTGAAAGCTATCGGCGATCGGCCTTCGATCGCGACACGATCGTGAAGACCTTTGCGCAGGTTGGCGATTGGGCGCGGGCTCAAGGCGTGCCGCCGGATCGCGTCATGCTGGGCGAATTCGGCGTCAGGAAGACGGAACTCCAGCTCACCGGCGCACGCGCCGCCGAGCGCGCACAATGGTTCCACGACGTCAGCGCGGCCGCGCAGGCAAATGGCTTCGGCTGGGCGGTCTGGACATATCGCGGGGCCGGTGGTTTCGCGCTCGCGCGCAGCGACACGCGTAACGACATCGAGCCCGCCGTCGCGGAAGCCCTCGGGCTGAACGATCGCCCGCAGCGCAAAGCCGACGGCGCGCGTTAGCGTTAATTGGGAGAAGTCGCCCGGAACCGCGGCGCGCTTGATAGTAATCGCGCAGCACGAACAGCAGCATATCGGAGCCGTCGATGGAGGCCTCGCGACTCGCGGTATTAGCCTGGAAGCACACGGTCAATACCGCCGCTGAAGAAATCTATTTGCACACCGGCCAGGATTACACAAAGCCGGTGGCATTCTACGGTTTCGTCAACGAACACTGCAATGTGAAATGCCGCTATTGCGAATTCTGGCGGCTCAAGCACTACGTCAAGGAAATGACGATCGACGAGTGGAAGAATGCCCTCTCGAGCGTCAAAGAATTCGTCGGTAATTTTTCGATCAACTTCAGCGGCGGCGAGCCTTTCATCAAACCAGGCTTCATCGACCTCCTCACATGGTGTAACCGCAGCGGCATTTCGGCCGGCGTGACGACCAATGGCTCGGCGCTGACGCCACGCAACGCCGTCAAGATCGTTGCCAGTAATCCATTCAACATCAACATTTCGGTCGATTCGGCCGACCCGAAGCTGCACGACCATCTGCGCGGCTACGATGGCCTGTTCGGCAAACTGTCCAACGGGATTCGCTACCTCCTCGCCGAGCGCGAGCGGCAAGGTAAGAAATTCCCGATCACCATCAAACCCACCGTGAATGCCAAGAACTTTCGTGGACTCCCGGAGCTCGTGGAGTGGGCCGCATCAATCGGCGCGAGCTGTGTCAGCCCGCAGCCCGTCGACCGCTGGACGCCGGAGACCTATGACGAGCTCTGGATCGAAAAAGAGGAGTTGCCGGCACTCGAAGAGGTCGTGGAGCGCCTCGTCGTCATGCAGCAAGCGGGGGCGCCGATCCTCACGCCGCCGGCGACGCTCCGGTTGATGGCCGATCATTTCCGCGAAAAGAAGGCCCCCGAAGAATCGATGCCGTGCCGCGTCGGCCTGCGCAATTTCTTCATTCGCGCCGACGGCACCGTTGCACTTTGCAGCTTTTACCCGGCGGTCGGCAGCCTTCTCGAAGAGAGTGCGCGCGATATCTGGTATGGGCCGAAGGCACAGGAGGTCCGCCGGCAAACCGTGGCCTGCGACCGGCTCTGCCTGATGACCTGCCTGTCGCAGAAGACGCTCAAAGACAAGGTGAAGATGGGCGTGCGCTTGCTCAAGGGTCAAAGCCGCGGACAATCATCGAACAATGCGGCGGGCGCCGCGTAGCCACAGCCCGGAATAGTGCGTCAGAATGTCCAGTTCGCGTCCAGATATCAGCGTCGTCATCAAGGCCCTCAACGAAGAGCGCCATATCGCCGCCGCGATTGAAAGCGCACTCGCGGCGCTCGACGGCATGAACGGCGAGGTCATTCTCGCCGACAGCGCCTCGACCGATCGCACCCTTGAGATTGCCGCGCAATTCCCGATCAAGATCGTGAGCTTGAGCCGGATCGAGGATCGTTCTTGCGGCGCCGGCGCCCAACTCGCCTACCAATATAGCTCCGGGCGTTATGTCTGTTTGATCGATGGCGATATGTGCTTGCACCCGGGATTCCTGTCTGCCGCCATCCAATTCCTACAAGCCAGCGCGGCCTTCGCCGGCGTCGGCGGAATGATTATCGAGCGCGAGACCGAAAATTTTGAATACGTCAAACGAGCTAATGCCCAAGACATCGATCGTCGTCCCGGCGAAGTCAGCCGGCTGGATTGCGGCGGCGTCTATCGGCGCGAGGCGATCGAAGCGGTGGGGTACCTGGGAGACCGCAATTTGCATAGCGCCGAGGAACTGGAGCTCGGCGTCCGTCTCCGCGCGGAAGGTTGGAAACTTGCACGGATCGACGTTCCGGCCATCGATCACTACGGCCATGCTGGCAACGCCTATTCGATGCTGCTGCGCCGCTGGGCGACGCGCTATGCGTTCGGCACCGGAGAAATCTTGCGCGCGACACTTGGTCGAAAATGTTGTTGGCTCCTGCTGCGGAAACTGCGGTGGGAGCTGTTCCTGCTCACCGCGGTCCACGTCTGGTGGGTCGCACTGATCGCGATCCCCTTTGTGGTGAACGGCGTCGTCCCGGCAGCGATCGCGGTCGGGGCGCTCGGCCTGTTGCCCTTCGTTGTGATGGCGCTGCGCTGTCGTTCGATCAGTCTCGGCGCCTATTCGGTTGCGGCGTGGAACGTCTACGCCGCCGGCATATGGCCAGGCCTGCTGCAGCGGCGCGTTGACCCGGCGGAGTGGATTAAAAGCGTGGTGATTTGCGATGCGCCGCGCGCTGAGACGCGCGCAGAAGTCGCGGCCGCCTTCGCGTCCGAGAACAGCTTTTAACAATCTGGTGACGCCTTCCGGCGCCAAATGGCGAGAGATTCGCGTTTTGCGAACGGCATGATGGCAGCCTCTGTCCCCCGCGAACGAGCACAAACCATGACGTCGGTCTCGACGCCGGGCCGTCGGGCTGCACCGGCGATCGACCACCTGGCGCGCAATTGTCTCTTTCTGGCAACATTCCTGCTGTCGTGGTTCACAGTCGCGCCGTTTCCGAATCTGAGCGATCCGAATCTTCTGGAACCAAGCACCCAAGGCGATCTGCTCAATCAGGCGGCGACCGTGCTGATGACCGGAGCGCTGGCGGCATTCGTCTTGCTGAAGCGGCCGTTTCTTCTACCACGCGTCGTGACGCTGCCCCTCGTCCTGACGATCGTAGCGTTCGGAATATCCGCCGTGCTGTCGGCCTATCCGGACGTCGCCGCGCGGCGCGTCGTGCTGACGATCTTTACGGTCTTTCAGGCCTCTGTGTTTCTGCTGCTGCCGTACGGGCGGGAGCATTTCGCGCGCCTGCTGGCCGTTGCGGCGCTTGTCGTGCTTGCCGCCTGCTATTTCGGGGTCGCGTTTATACCCCAACTCTCCATTCACCAAGCCGAGCGACATTGCGGAACCGGCGCTCGCCGGCGATTGGCGCGGCTTCTTCGCTCATAAGAACGGCGCTGGCGCCAGCATGGCCTTGTTGATCTTCATCGGGATCTTTGTTGGTCGCGCCTGGAACCGGCTCGCTGGGCTTCTCATCGTCGTCCTGGCTGGAGTCTTCCTGAATTTCACGCACGACAAATCGTCTCTCATCCTTTTGCCTGTCGCACTGGCTCTTTCGTATATCGTCCCGCGCCTGCGCAGTGCCTTTCTGGCGTTCGCGGTGGTGCTGGCGGCGCCGATCTTGATCAATTTGATGACCGTCGGTTCGGTCATATTCGAGCCGATCAAGGCGTTTCTCAGCGACGTCATGTCTGACCCGACATTCACCGGCCGCGACGAAATCTGGCAGTTTGCGCTCGACCACATCGCGCAGCGCCCGCTGTTCGGTTTCGGCTTCGAAGCGTTCTGGGGGACGCCGACCTGCTGGCCGCATTGGAATTATCAGGAATCCTGGGGCTACCGCGCCAGCGACGCCCACAACGGCTATCTCAATCTTGCGGTGACGACAGGGCTTGTCGGCTTGGCGTTCGCGCTGTGGTGGATCATCGTCCAGCCTTTCGACGACTTTCGGCGCGCGGTCACACATGCGCGCCGACCATGCTCTGACGACGCTGTTTCTGCAGATCTGGATGTTCGGACTTTGCCTGTCGGGTTTTGAATCCGATGTTCTTTCGAGGCGGCAGTGAGGTTTGGTTGCTGATGGTCGCTGCGATCATCGGCATTCGTTTCCAAACCCTCGCAAGAAATTCGGCGTGATCGCATGTTGAAAAACACAAATTGCCTGCTGGCGATCAACAACTATTACTATCGGCGCGGGGGCGCGGAGGTGCTGTTTCTCGAGCACAATCGGATGTTCGAGAATATCGGTTGGCAGGTCGTCCCTTTCGCCATGCGGCATCCGAAAAATCTGGCCACGCCGTGGTCCGACTATTTTCCCGACGAGATCGAGTTTGGCGAAAACTACGGCCTCGGCGCCAAGGTGGTGCGCGCGCCGCGCGTGATCTATTCGATGCAGGCGCGGCGGCAACATGCGCAGCCTGCTGGACAGTGTCCAGCCGCAGATCGCGCACGTTCACAACATCTATCACCATCTGTCGCCGTCGGTTCTGCCGCTGCTGAAGGAGCGCGGAATTCCGGTGGTGATGACAGCTGCACGATCTCAAGCTCGCATGTCCCGCCTACACGATGATGTCGCGGCGGCAAGCCCTGCGAACGTTGCCGCGGCGGCAAGCTCTACAACGTTGCGCGTCAACCGCTGCATCAAGGGCTCGCTCGCGCTCTCGAGTCTGGTGATGGTCGAAGTCCTACGTGCATCGGCTGCTTCGGCCTCTATGAGGCGAACGTCGACCGCTTCGTCGTGCCGAGCCGGTATCTGCTCGACAAGCTGGTGGAATGGGGCTGGACGCGCGAGCGCTTCGTCTATATTCCGAACTTCGTCGACGTCGAGCGGTTCAAGCCAGGCTCGGGCGCCGGGCGGCGTTTCGTCTATTGCGGCCGGCTCGATGAGCTCAAAGGCGTCGAGACCCTGGTGCGGGCAGCGGCGCCGCGCGGCAGCCGCTGACGCTGGTCGGCACCGGACCCGCATGAGGCGCGCCTGCGCCGGCTCGGCGCGGAACTCGGCGCCGACGTGATCTTTCCGGCCATCTGACAAAGGACGCGCTGGTCCCGGTCATCCAGACGCCCGCGCCGTGGTGGTGCCATCGGAGGTCAACGAGAACGCGCCGCTGGCGCTGCTCGAAGCCTATGCGGCCGGGCGCCCGGTCATCGGCTCGCGCATCGCCGGCATTCCCGAACTGGTGCGCGAGGAAGAGACCGGCGTGCTGTTTCCGACCGGCGACGTCGCGGCGCTTGCGGATCGCTGACGCGCTTCGCGAGCCTGCCCGACGGCCGCGTCGCGGCCATGGGCGCAGCCGCCCGGGCCTGGGTGGAGCACGATTTCAACGCCACCGTCTATCTCGACCGCCAGCTCGATCTGTACGGCGCTCTCGCGAGCACGCGTCCGATGAACAAGATCGCGGACCATGCAGCAGCGCGATCAGCAGGCGCGGCGCGCCCTGCGCGTCACCATGCTGGGCATCCGTGGCTTTCCCGACGTGCAGGGCGGTGCCGAAAAGCACGCCGAGAAGCTGTCGCTGCGCGCTCACCGAACTGGGCTGCGAAGTGGAAGCGATCGTGCGCAGCGGCTACGTCGCAAAAGGTACGAAGAGCTGGCGCGGCATCAAGCTTTCGCGGCTTTGGGCGCCGCGGATCACCGGCCTCGAGGCCTTTGTCCATACCTTTCTGGGCGTGGTGCGGGCCGCCTTCAGCCGGCCTGACATCCTGCACATTCATGCCATCGGGCCGGCATTCTTTACGCCGCTTGCCCGCGCGCTCGGCCTGCGGGTTGTCGTCACCCATCACGTTCTCAATTACGAGAATGAAAAATGGGGCCCGCTGGCGCGATCGCTTCTGCGGTTCGGCGAATGGGTCGGCATGTCGTTCGCCAATGGCCGCATCGCGGTCTCCGAGGTCTTGGCGACGCAGATGGCGCGACACCTACCGGGTGCCCGGTCAACGCCATTCCGAACGGCATCGACAAGCCGCCGGTCGTCGTCCTCGACCAGAACGCTTGGAGGCATTCGGCCTCACGGCAAATCGCTACGCGCTGACGGTCGCCAGAATCGACGAGCAGAAGCGTCAGCTCGACCTCATCGCCGCTTATGCGCGACTGCGTGCGCCGCATGGCAGCTCGCGCTCGTGGGCGGCGCCGATTATTCGAGCAGCTATGCCCGCGCGGTTGCCGAAGCCGCCCAGGCAACACGCCTGGCGTCGTCATGCTCGGACACCAGACCGGCGATGCGCTCGCCGAACTCTATACCCATGCCGGCATGTTCGTGCTGCCGTCCAGCCATGAAGGCCAACCGATCGCCGTGCTGGAAGCCGCGAGCTACGGGCTTCCCGTCATCCTCAGCGATATTCCCGCGCATCGGGAAATTGCTTTGTCGCGCGCCCGCTATGTCGAGGTCGGCGATATCGCGGCCTTGGCGGAGCAATCTTGAAGCAGACTTTCGCCGCACCGACCGTCGAGAAGCTCGACGCCGTCGAACGCGATCGAATTCTGGCGCGGCACGATTGGCACACCATCGCGCAGCGTACGCTTGCGGTCTATTTCGAAACTCTATCCGGCATCAGGAGCGGCGAGCTTGGCCGAAGACGCCGCCGCGCGCAAGATGAGAGAGCTGTCGTAGTCGTCGGCGGCGGAACGCGACAGTCGCCGCCATCACGTAGGTAGACGCCGATCGACGCCAAGCAGCCCGCACGTGATCGCCGCGCTCAGATATGAATCGGCAGCAGCGGCGCCGGCAAGCGCAATACATCCGCACTGCCATGAAAATGCAGTCGCGCGTCGCAAGCGTGCGCACGCCGACCAGCCGCCGGGCCCACACGGCGACAATCGGACTGAACACAAGCACGGAAAAAATCATGGCGGCAGGAATTGCGGCAGGACCGAGCCAAGGCGCGAGTCACGAACGGGCTTGCCATCAGGACGGCAAATGACAGAAGCCGTCACCACGAGCGCGACGTTGGCCTGACCGGCGATGATCAGCAGCCGATCCGACGTCGCGTAGAACGAGACGATGAATGACGGTATCGCCAGCCAGATCAACAGCGTACGCGCGGTCATGTAGTTGCCGAGCAGCGGCAGCAGCAGCGGCGCCGAGCAGCACGCCGCTGATCGTCAAGGCACCGCAGCCGATGGTCAATTGGCGGCAGACATCGAACTCACGGTGCAGCGCCGGCTTCATCCTTCATCTGAAGCAACCGGCCGGCGCGCGGCGCAAAGCGTTTGAGCAACGCGAGTTGAAAGAAGCTGAACAGGCACGCCAGCCGGGATGCGACGGCATAGTCCGCCACGGTCGTCCGACGAGAACAGCACACTCGCGATCACGATATCGGCCGCACCCAGTTGATTGGCGAACAGTGTCGCGCCGACGAACTTGCCGCAGTAGCTGAAGTCCCAGCCCGACCAGCGCTGCCAGCCGGCACCGAGCGATTCCACATTCGCCGTGCCAGCCACAGCCACGGCAACAGAACCGACGCCGTCATGACGTAAGCCACGTAGGCTTCTGGCAGCTTAAACACAGCGACCAACGGCAACAGGATAATCCGCACCGCATTGGGCGCGGCCTCGCCCCAAAAGATCGACTCCGCCACGCGCGAGCGCCCTTCCAGAGCGCCGGTCGCGATGATGAGGAGAGTGGTGAAGATCAAAAACGGCGCGAGCTGCTGCAGCCAATGAGCAAGCGACGGCTTGCCAAGCGCCGCGGCGACGGGATGGGCCGCGCAGATTGCGATGAGCGCGATCGCCGCCGAAGGAATTGCGCCCACCACGCCGAGAAGCGCTGCAGCCTGATCTCAGCCGCACGATCGTCGCGATGCCGCGATACGTGAAACAACAAAACCAGCGAACCGCCGACGCCGAGCGCCAAACCGGCAAGCCTGTAAAAGCCGTAGGCCGTCATGAGGTCGCCGAAACTCTCCTTCGACAGAAACCGGCTCAACATGATCAGGACGACGAACTGCGAGGCGAGCCCGAACATTCGGGCTCCGGAGCCCACGACGAGAATGTCGAGGTAGGCCCGCAAACGCCCGGTCAGGAAAACGTTGAGAGTGTTGGAGAGCGAACGCGCCAATCGCATGTGCAAGCTTTGCTCGGAGCCAGGATGTCTATCTATAGGCTGGTCGTCTCAAGACTACGCACAGCGGCGCCGCATGCGCCGCGTTCTAACGCGTTTACGTTAATGTTATGCAAGGAAGCGGCGGCAGCTTCCGATCTTGATCGCGACCTTAATTATCTTTAATGAGCCCCGGCTCTGGTATCGGGTATAATTGCCAGATTGCTCAATGGGTTCACCGGCCCGTGAACGGGCGAGTGGAACCTAAAATGAGGTTCAAGTTTGAGCCACGAGAGGAGCAAGGTATACCTGGGCAGATGAGTGAGCCGATGAAAGGGCGGAGATTGCGCCTGCTGGCCTTAGTCGCAGGGATCGCAATCGTGGCGGTCGGCGCGGCGTTCATGATTTGGCGGCGTGAAGGAGCGCCGGTAGCCCACGCGGCCGCCCCGCCGTCGATTCCCGTAACGGTGACCGAAGCGACCCAACGCGACGTTCCGATCTACTACGACGCGCTCGGCACGGTGAGTGCGTTCAACACCGTTGCATCCGCGCCCAGGTTACGGGCCAAATCGTCTCCATCGACTTTCGGCAGGGTCAGGACGTGCGCAAAGGCGATGTTCTGGCCAAGATCGATCCGGCGCCCTTTAAGGCGGCCCTCGACCAGACCTTGTCAAAAAAGAGCGAGGATGAAGCACAGCTGATTGCCGCGCAAAAGGATCTGTCGCGATTCACGACCTTGGTAAAACGCGACTTCGCGACGCAGCAGAATGTCGATCAGCAACAGGCCAAAGTCGATCAATTGAAGGCGATGATCAACGCCGATCAAGGTGCCATCGAGGCAGCACAGACGCAGCTCGCCTTTGCTACCATTGTGGCGCCGATCGACGGCGTGGTCGGCTTCCGCCAAGTCGATATCGGCAACATCATCCACACCACCGACCCCAATCCGCTGACCGTCCTGACTCAGATCAAGCCATGCGTGGTGATATTCACGTTGCCGCAGGACGACCTCGGTCCGGTGCGCGAGGCAATGTTGCATGGCAGCGTCTCGGTCCTCGCCTTCGATCAGAATGACAAGGAGCAGCTTGCGCAAGGCCACCTGATGCTGATCGACAATCAGATCGATCAGAGCACCAGCACCATTCGCCTCAAGGCGGAATTCCCTAACCAGGATGACCGGCTCTGGCCGGGCGAGTTCGTGCGCATCCGCATTCTGATCACCACCCGCAAGGATGCCGTGACCGTTCCGCCGGTCGCGGTGCAGCGTGGCCCCAGTGGCCTGTACATCTGGGTCGTCAAGCCGGACCACACGGTGGATCAACGCGATATCGAAACTATTCCGGTCGACAACGACCTTACCATCGTGACCAAGGGCATTGCGGCCGGCGAACAAGTCGTCGTGAACGGCCAATACCGACTGGACGTCGGAACCCGGGTTGATGCGAAGACGCAAGCTGCGGCAGGCGGCCCGGATAAGACGTAAATGAATATTTCGGAACCCTTCATTCGCCGGCCGATTGCGACCTCGTTGCTGATGGGGGCGCTGGCGCTGGTCGGCATGGTGGCGTTTCCGCTGCTGCCGGTGGCGCCGCTGCCGCAGGTCGACTTTCCGACCATTCAGGTCACCGCATTGTTTTCGGGCGCGAGCGCTGACACGATGGCGGCGACTGTCGCAACCCCGTTGGAAGAACAGTTCGGGCAGATCGCCGGCGTCACGCAATTGACCTCGGTGAGCGCGCTGGGAACCAGCGTTATCACGCTCCAGTTCGATCTCAACCGCAACATCGACGGCGCCGCGCAAGACGTGCAGGCTGCGATCACGGCAGCCGGCAAGACACTGCCGCAGAATTTGACGGTGCCGCCCTACTACAAGAAGGTGAATCCGGCCGACACCCCCATTCTGATCCTCTCCACTCATTCAGACACGCTGCCGCTGACGTCGGTCGACGACTTCGCCGAAACCGTACTCGCTCAGCAGATTTCGCAGATCAGCGGCGTGGCGCTCGTCAATATCGGCGGCCAGCAGAAGCCGGCGATCCGCGTTCAGGTCGATCCGGCAAAGCTCAAAGCGCGTGGACTGACGCTGGAGGACGTGCGCGGCGTGCTCACCACCACCACCGTCGACGCCGCCAAAGGCAGCATCAATGGTGCCCTGCAGACCTTTACGATCGCCGCCAACGACCAATTGACCCAGCCGGACCAATACGACAACGTCATCATTGCGTATCGCGGTGGCGCTCCGGTCCGAGTCCGCGATGTCGGTCACGCTATCACGGGTCCCCAGGACGTCACCCAGAGCGCGTTGAGCTCGCTGAACGGCATCAAGCCGAGCGTGCTGCTCCTGATCTACAAGCAGCCCGGCGCCAACGTCATCAGCACTGTCGAAGCGATCCAGGCCGCGATGCCACGGCTGGCTGCGATCGCGCCTGAAGGCATCAAGGTGGATACGCTGGTCGACCGCACGCAGACTATCCGCGCGTCGGTCCGCGATGTCGAGTTCACGCTTGCGATCACGATCGGCCTGGTGGTGATGGTGATCCTGCTGTTCCTGCGCAATATTCGCGCCACGCTTATTCCGAGCGTCACCGTGCCGCTGGCTCTTCTCGGCTCGACCGCGCTGATGTTTCTTTTCGGTTTCAGCCTGGACAATCTTTCGCTGATGGCTTTGACCATCGCGGTCGGGTTCGTCGTCGATGACGCCATCGTGGTGGTGGAAAACATCTACCGACACATCGAGGCGGGCACGCCTCCGATGCTCTCGGCGTTGAAGGGGGCAAGCGAGATCGGCTTCACGGTTGTCTCGATCAGTATTTCGCTGGTCGCCGTTTTCATTCCGCTGCTGCTGATGGGCGGCATCATCGGGCGCCTGTTTCGAGAATTCGCAATCACCGTCACCGCGGCCATCGCCGTATCGGTGATCGTGTCGTTGACCTTGACGCCGATGCTCTGCTCGCGCTTCCTCGCAGCGGAATCCGAACATCATGGCCGCATCTATCGGAGCATCGAATGGGGCTTCGAGACGCTGATCGGTGGTTACCGCCGCGGGCTCGACGTGGTGATGCGCCACCAATTTGTGACATTAATGATCTTCTTCCTTACCATGGCGGCCACGGGGGTGTTGTTTGTCAACATCCCAAAGGGATTTTTTCCGGTTCAGGACACCGGCACGATCCAGGGCATCGCTTATGCGGCTCAGGACGTCTCTCCTACCAAGATGAGAAGCATCCAACAGGAGCTTGCCCAGATCCTTGCGCGCGATCCCGATATTGCTTCATTCGGATCGTTCTTCGGCAACGGCGGCGGCAACACGCTCAATACCAGCCGATTCTTCGTGGCGCTGAAGCCACGGGACGAACGGAAATCGAGCGCCGTGGACGTCATCAACCGGCTGCGGCCGCAACTCGCCAAGGTGACGGGCGTTAGGCTCTTCCTGCAGCCATCCCAAGACATTACGGTGGGCGGGCGTATTTCGGCCGGTCAGTACCAATATACTTTGCGGGATCCGAATTTCGACGAGCTCAGCATCTGGGCGCCGCGGATGCTGGCAAAGATGAAGACTTTACCCGAACTGGCCGACGCCTCCTCCGATCAACAGACCAACGCGCCATTGCTCTCGGTGACCATCAATCGGGACGCCGCCGCGCGCTTCGGCATTCAGGCGCAGCAAATCGACGCCACGCTCAATGACGCCTTCGGCCAGAACGACGTAACCCAATACTTTACGCAGGTGAGTTCATATTTCGTCGTGCTCGAAATCCTGCCGCAGTTGCAGCAGGACCCAATGTCTCTCAACCAGATTTACGTCAAGGCGCCGGTGACCGGACAACTGGTACCGCTGTCGACACTGGTCAGTTTCAATACCAATGCGGTCGGTCCGCTTGCGGTCCCGCACCAGTCGCAGTTCCCGGCCGCAACGCTGTCATTCAACCTGCGCTCCGGCGCGGCGCTCGGACAAGCCGTGACCGCCATCGAGCAGGCCGCCCGCGAAATTGGAATGCCGAACACCATCATCACCGGCTTTCAGGGCAACGCGCAGGCCTTTCAAAGCTCGCTGTCGAGCGAGCCGGTTCTGATCGCGGCGGCGCTCGTGGTCGTTTACGTGATCCTCGGCGTACTCTACGAGAGTTATATTCATCCGTTGACCATCCTCTCCACGTTGCCCTCTGCCGGCTTGGGCGCGTTGCTCGCACTATGGCTCGGCGGCTTCGATCTTTCGGTGATCGGCATCATCGAAATCATTCTGCTGATCGGCATCGTGAAGAAGAACGGCATCATGCTGGTCGATTTTGCGATCACCCGCGAACGCGAGGGATTCACGCCGGAAGCGGCGATTCGCGCCGCGTGCCTGCTGCGCTTCCGACCGATCATGATGACCACCATGGCGACGCTGTTCGGCGGCCTGCCGTTGATGTTGGGAACAGGCTCAGGATCAGAGCTGCGCCAACCACTCGGCTACGCCATGGTCGGCGGTCTGATCGTGAGCCAGATGTTGACCCTGTTCACGACGCCGGTGGTTTATCTTTATCTCGATCGATTCCAGCATTGGCTGAGTGGCGAAAACCACCAGGAGGAGCCGGCCCGTATGCTGTCGGCCGCCGAGTGATCGACGTCATTCGGACGTGATCTGGTATCCTTCGCCGTGAATTCTGCGCATCGTGGGTCCCCCTGGGGCCTTTTTGTTCGCGTATCATCCCCAGCAGAGCGCTCTTCGTCGCGTCGCAGCAACGCCGGAGTCGAGGTTCACCCCGCGCCGAACGCGGGGTTGCGCATCGCTGCTAATCTGCATCATGCGATTTGATCAACCCTGCAATGAGATCGCGAGCCATGGTTTCCTCAGTTTCCTCCCTTAGATGCCGGAGTGGATTGCGCCGGATCGAAGCGCTACCACGCCGGAGGGGCACAATGTCCTTTAGACAAAAGTGCGAGGTAGCGATTGGATCGTTTCAACGGGATGGCCGTATTCGTCAAAGTCGTCGAGGCCAGTAGCTTCGCGGCTGCGGCTCGTCATTTTGGCATGTCCCCAGCCATGGTCAGTAAACATGTTCAGACACTCGAGGAGCGCCTGGGCGTGCGGCTGCTCAACCGGACGACACGCCGTGTCAGCGCGACCGAAGTCGGCCAAAACTATTATGAACACTGCGTGCGCATTCTCTCAGAGATTGAAGAGGCGGAGCGTGCCGCAGGCGATCTGCAGACAGCGCCGCGCGGCTTGCTAAGAATAAGCGCGTCGGTGTCGTTTGGAATGCGTCACCTTGCTCCGGCGATTGCCGACTATCTCGCGACTTATCCCGAGGTCTCAATCGAGTTGAGCCTGGACGACCCTTATGTCGATCTGCTCGAAGAACGTTTCGATGTGGCGATAAGGCTCGGCCGCCTCGCAGATTCTAGCCTGATAGCCCGCAAGCTTGGTTCGGTTGAAACCATACTCTGCGCATCGCCGGCTTATCTTGAGAGAAGCGGTACTCCACAAATACCGGGCGATCTCGCTACGCATAATTGTCTCGTTTACACTTACGCGACGCCGCACAGCGTTTGGCACTTCGTCGACCAAAACGGCATCGAAGACGCGATCCGCATTTCCGGTCGCTTTCTTGCGAACAGCGGCGATGCGCTGCTGACGCTTGCGCTCAAGGACGCGGGCGTGATTCTGGCGCCGGATTACATCGTCGAAGACGAACTGAAGGCCGGCCGCCTGGTCCGGCTATTACCCGCATACAAGGCGGTCGAGACGCCGGTGCACGCCGTCTATCCGCACAGCCGTTTTCTCTCGGCAAAAACCAGGACTTTTGTTGATTTTCTGGCGTTGCGTTTCGGCCACTCTTATCGAATCAGGCAGGATGGGTACGATGGCAGCCTCGAAGTACCCGCTTCGCCGGTCATTGTTGCGGTTTCTTCGCATGACATCGCAATGAGCGGGCCCGCGCTGGAAGCTTTGGGAACGACGAGTCGCCCGAAGGCAAGGCTGCAATAATCGACATCGCGACATCTGATTTGAGGCGAGAATGAAGTAGGAAAAAGGGGGCGAGCAGAGCCCGCCCCATTTTCTTCGATGCCTCAGTATTGGAGAAGCATCTGATTGTAGCCAGTGCTGCCACCGCCCGCATCGGCCGGGTTGTTCGAATAAGCGGTCGACGGCGAGCGCGGCACGTAGGCATAGGCCCGGAGACCGCTCTGACGGCTGGCTCGCGGAATCCTGGCATAAGCCTCGAGGCCATTATCACGGAGAGCAGTTCTGGCCTGCGGAGCACTCGCCCCATAGCTGAATCCACCCACGTTTCCAGTGCCAAAGCCCGGATTGAATGATTGAGCGAACACCGGCGAAGCGATGCCAACTGTCGCGATTGCCGCAATGACGGCGATTTTTGAAATGTTAGTCATAGTCTTTCTCCTCGTTACGAGACGACAAGGGCGATGCCCTCGTTGTCCGTTGGGGTGGAGATACGCGTTGCGCCGCGATCTTTAATCGCGGAATTTTTGAAGGGACTGTTTGCAAAAGACGAACAATGCGCAGCTTGACACCCAGCGCAGCACGCCCTTCGCGCGAAACTAATAATGAGAGGCAATTATTATGCGCCACGCCTATTCAGCGACATAAATTTTGTTTACGCGCCTTACGGTCTGGTCATGATTGATCAGCGGCAAATCGGATACATCGCAAATAACTCGCGTCCGCGCAGGTAGATAATATGCGACCGCAATCCGCCGTGACGGCTGATCCAATTGCGCACGTCGGTCGGATAGTTTGACCACAGATAATGGTTTCCCGCGTCGCTGACCTCGGTGCCTTCAGGTGTTGGATTCCAGGCGGCGTGAAATGCCAGCGTTGCCCGCGGCGTCACGCAGATTCTGTTCCGCGGTATGGCGCCCAACAACATTGTGCATGCCGAGGCGCAGGTCCCATCGATGATCACCCGTTCGCCGGACACCCGCAATGCTCTGTACTTGGCCAGGTATTTGCCGATCTGTCCGCCATCATCGTCTTGGATTCTCACGGTGGCAAATGCAGACGCTGTGCTCACCAGCAGCAGCATCGCTGCCGAGACCGCGAGTGCCTTCATAAGACATCCTCCCTGAGGATTGCGCGTCCTCTTCGGCTCGCCCGAGCGCCATCGTACACGAATGTAAAATCCTTGTAACTTTATCTCGCAGTATTGCGCCCCGCGACGTTTGGCTGCACCGCGTGGCGTGGTTTGCGGCCGCGCCGCCATTTGGCAACCACGTTCAGCCCAATTGCGCGGCGCGACGCAGGCTGGCGATCATCGATACGCGCAACAGGTAATCACGCGCGCCTTGAGGGTCTGCTGCCGTCTGGCGCAATTCCGCGGTGAAGTCCGGATTGGCGCATTCGAGGTTGCGCTTGTTCTGGATCGATTGCTTCTCGATGTGCTCGAGCGTGATGAGGCGGCGTTGCCGGTCATAGCGGTCGAGCTCCTGATCCGACTCGCCCGCGTTCCACACCGCGGCAAGCCTTCCCGTCAGGTTCATGGCATCATGAATGCCGCCGTTCATGCCCATGCCGCCGAGCGGATTGTTGAGATGCGCCGCATCGCCGGCCAGGAAGGCGCGGCCAAGCCGGAAACTCTTGGCGACCCGCTGGTGCACTTTGTAGAGCGTCGTGTGCGCGATATCATATTGCGAAATCCCCGGCACGACGCCCGCCATCAGCTTATCGGCAAATGCGCGGCTCGTGGCGTCCTCGTCGCTCACAGTCTCCGCCAGCGGAAACATCACGCGCCATAGGCCGGGAATTTGCAGCAGAAAATGCCAGCGTTGCGGATCGGCAACGTAGGTGACGGAAACCAAGTCTTCGATCACACCGTAGAAATCGAACGGCGTTGAGACAACGAGAAAGCGCTCCGGCCAAGTGAAGCCGGCAAATTCGATATCGAGCGCGCGGCGCACATCGCTGCGCGCGCCGTCGGCCCCGATGAGCCAGCGGCCGGAGCGCCGTTCCGTCGATCCATTGCGCTGAAGGGTCACGTGTACGGCCGCGCCATCCTGCTCGATGCCGACAATGCGACTGCCGAACTCGATGTGAAATTCAGGTTTTCGGCTCAGTGCGTCGTACAGGGTGCGGGTGAGCTTGGACTGCTCGCACTGAAGACGGAACGGGTGGTGGGTCGTATCGGCAATGCTGGCGAAATCGAACGTGGCGATCACGCCTTCACGCAAGCGATACTGGAAGCGCGGCGCCACGAGGCCTTGCGCCATCAGCGGCAGGGCAGCGCCAAATTCGTCGAGCATGTCGAGAGTCGGCGGATGGAATGTGGACGCGCGCAACTCCTCGCTCAGCGTCTCGCCGGCCTCGAACACCGTCACCGGCACTCCGTGACGCACCAGATTGGCTGCGGCCGCGAGCCCGACCGGTCCTGCTCCAGCAACGAAAACGCGTTCCTCAACCGCCATCGCGTCTCATCGTCCTGTTAGCCGTCTTCATGCCAAGCCTTTGTCAGCGCGCGGCAAAAGCTTATCATGGCGGCAATGCCGACGACGGCCAAAGACCGCCAAGGATTGCCCAAGGATTGCCCATGAATAGCCTAGGACGGCCGAGCATCGAAAGACTTCCGCCAACCCAGGCGCCGTCCGGATACAACCGCGCCGGTTCAGCCTGCGCGGCTGGCTCGACCATCTGCAGCGGCACGACCGCTTGGCGATCGTGCGCGAAGGTGTGGCGCTGCGATTCGAGCTCGCAGCCATTGGCAAACGCCTCGATGGCATGAAAGCGGCGTTTTTTCCAAAGCCCGACGGCCATCCGATCAGCGTCGTTTCCGGGCTGGTCTCCGATCGCGGCTGGATCGCCGAGGCCATGGGCGTCGGCGAAGACCAGTTGCTGGAGAAATTCCAATACGCCGCGCTCCATCCGCTGCGGTGGCGGGAAGTGAAGACGGCGCCGGTGCAGGAGCACATTCATCGCGACGTCGATCTCGCAAAGCTGTTGCCGCTGCCGACCCATAATCGAGCTCGACTACGGGCCGTACATCACGGCCGGACTGGCCATCACCCGCAATCCGCGGACCGGCATCCAGAACGTTTCGATCCATCGCCTGGAACTGGCGGGGCCCAATCGCCTCGGCGCGTTGCTGCTGCAGCGGACCACGCTCTACTATCAGCAGATGATGGAGCAAGACGGCAAGGACTTGCCGATCGCGATCGTGGTCGGCGTCGATCCGCTCACGCTGTTGTCGTCGCAGGCCATCATGCCGAACGATTGCGACGAACTTGAAATCGCCGGGGCGCTGCATGGCCGCCCGCTCGACATGGCGAAGTGCCTGACCAGCGATATCCGCGTTCCCGCCGAAGCCGAGATCGTCATCGAGGGCCGGGTTCTGGCCAAGGTGCGCGAGCCGGAAGGGCCGTTCGGCGAGTTTCCGCAATATTACGGCGAGCGCGGCGAGCGCCATGTCATCGAGGTCGATGCCGTGACGCACCGCACGTCACCCATCCTTCATACCATCAGCGGCGGTGGCCTCGAGCACCTGGTGCTCGGCGCCATCCCGCGCGAGGCAACGATGCTGGCACACCTGCGGCGCAGTTTTCCGAACGTGACTGACGTGCGCCTCGCGCCCGGCGGCGTTTGCCGCTATCACCTTTATGTGCAGATGAAGAAGCGCTTCGAGGGCGAAGCCAAGAACGTGATCATGGGTGCGTTCGCCGGCCATTACGACGTCAAGCAGGTCATCGTCGTCGATACCGATGTGAACATCCACGACGCGGCCGAAGTTGAATGGGCGGTCGCCACCCGCTCGCAGGCCGACCGCGATCTCGTCATCGTTCCCAATGCTCAGGGCTCGCGGCTCGATCCATCGAGCCACAATGGCATCAGTGCCAAGCTGGGGATCGACGCGACCATTCCGCTGGACGCACCCGAATTCCGCTACAAGCGCATCCGCATCCCCGGCGAGGACAGTGTCGATCTCGCTTCCGTCATCGCCGCGCACGATAATCGCGGCTGGCGCCAATACACCTGACCGGCGCTGTCCCGCATGTTCGACCTCGGCACCAGCTTTATCGCCAGCGTCGCCCGCGACCCGAACGCGCTCGCGATCGTCGACGGCGAGGTGCGCCTGACCTATGCCGCAGTGGTATCGGCGCATCTCTGCGCTGGTGGCGGGCTTCGAAGCGATCGGCCTCAAAGCCGGCGATCACCTTGTAACCGTGCTGCAAAATCGCTGGGAAGCCGCGAGCTTGCATTGGGCCTGCCAGTTCGCCGGGATCATCATCACGCCGGTGAATTGGCGCTCGACGGCGAGCGAGATCGACTTCTATCTCGAAAACGCCGAGGCGAAGGCCGTCGCCTATGAAGATGCTTCCGCCGCCGCGGTGGCCGATTCGACAGCCGCGCAAGCGCTGCCGCGGATCGCGCTCGATGCATGCGCCGTCTTCCGAGATCAGCTTTGCCGCGCTCGTGTCAGGTTCGACGCGCGGACGCGCTGGCCCGCGCCGACGCCCAGGCGTGGTCGGTGATGCTCTACACATCCGGCACGACGGCGCGGCCGAAGGGCGTGCCGCGGCGCCAGATCGCCGAGCGCGCTGCGGCGATCGCTCACGTGGCGCAGAACCTTTATGCCCACGGCGAACGAACCCTCGGCGTCATGCCGCTCTATCACACCATGGGGGTGCGATCGCTGCTCGCCATGTCGCTCATCGGCGGCGCTTTCGTTTGCCTGCGCCGGTTCGACGTCGAACAGGCGCTTGCGGCTGATCGCCGCCGAGCGCGTCACCAATCTTTATCTCGTGCCGACGCTTTATCACGACGTTGTGCATCACCCGCGTTTCGCCGACGAGCGACGTGAGCATCGGTGCGCAAGCTCGGCTTTGCCGGCGCGCCGATGACCGATGGGTTGCTGCAAGGAGTTGCAAGCCGCATTCAAGCCCGACCTGTTCGTCAACCATTACGGCTCGTCCGAAGTCTACACCTGCACCATCGACCAGAACGCACCGGCAAAGCCAGGCTCGGCCGGCCGCGCCGGCATCAACCAGATGGTGCGTGTGGTCAAGCTCGCCGCGCAATCGGTCGATGACATGGCCGCCGTCGGCGAAGAGGGCGAGATCATCGCGCTGCTTGCCGGCGACGAATTCGTTCGAGGGCTATTGGCGGCGGCCGGAAGCCGACGCCAAGGCGCTGCGGCAGGGCTGGTATTTCACCGGCGATACCGGCTTTGTCGATGCCGATGGCGATATCTTCGTCACCGGCCGGGTCGACGACATGATCATCACCGGCGGCGAGAACGTTTCGCCGGTCGAGATCGAATCCTGCCTTTCGCTCCACGATGCGGTATCAGAGGTCGCGGTGGTCGGGCTGCCGGACGAGCGCTGGGGCAAGGTGGTGGCGGCCTTCATCAAGCGCCGTGCGGCGGTCGCACGCCGAAGAGCTCGACGCGTTCTGCCGCGCGTCGGGACTTGCCAACTTCAAGCGTCCGCGCCGCTACATCTTCGTCGCCGACATACCGAAATCGCCGGTCGGCAAGCTGCTGCGCCGCAAACTTGCCGCCGGCGAATATGACATTGAGCCCGCCGCGCTTGGCGCGCAGCAACAAGGATCCGCCGCATGAGCCCTTTTTCCGATCCGCGTTTGCAGACTCTCGACGGCTTCCGCGTCGAGATCGATGCCGCACGCGAACGTGCCGACGTGATTCTCGACCGGCCGCCGCTCAATGTCATCGAAATGGAAGAGCGCGATCAGCTTCGCCTCGTTTTCGAAGCGCTCGATGAAGACGCAAGCGTGCGCGTGATCGTGCTGCGAGCAACCGGTCAACATTTCTCCAGCGGCGGCAATATCGCGGGTTTCCTTGCAGCGTCACCCGAACACGTCTCAGAAGCTCGCCTGGAACATTGCGGCGCCGGCACGCTGCGGCAAACCGGTCATCGTCGCCAACCGCGGCTACTGCTTCGGTGTCGGCTTCGAGATTTCGCTCGCCTGCGATTTTCGCATCGCTTCCGAAACATGCTTCTATGCGCTGCCCGAGCAGCGGCTTGGCCAAATTCCAGGCTCCGGCGGCTCGGCGCGCTTGCAAAAAATCATCGGCATCACGCGCACCAAAGATGTCGTCATGCGCTCGAAACGCATTGCGGCGAAGCAAGCCTATGAGTGGGGCATCGCGACGGAATGCGTGCCGGATGACAAACTCGAAGCCGCGACCGATGCCCTGGTGGACGAACTGCGCGCCTTTTCGCCGCTGGCACAGCGCACCGCGAAAACCCTGCTTAACGCAAGCGAAGACACCAATCTCGAAGCCGCAATCGAGCTCGAAGGTCATTGCTACAGCCGGCTGCGCCAATCCGATGATTTTCGCGAAGGGGTCGAGGCGTTCCACGCTAAGCGCAAGGCGGCGTTTCGCGGTACCTAAATCAGTCGTCACCGCTTAGAGTGTCGTCGTTTGATCGCCTGCAAAGCGATCAAAACTTCGAAGTCAGGAGGAAATAAGCCGATCGAAAATGAACGAGTTCTTCCTTCCGCCGCGCGTGCGGAATAGAGAAGGAGGAGCCGCCCAGGGAGGACAATGGAAATGCGCAATTTGAGCTTTCGGGCTGCAGCCCGTGGAATCTCGGCGCTCCTCGTCATCTGCGCCCTGATGCTGCCGAACATGGCAAAGGCCGCCGATCCGATCAGGGTGGGCATGACCATGGCGCTGACCGGCGGCGTGGCACCTATCGGCAAGCAGGTGCTGACTGCGCTGCAGATTTGGCGCGACGACGTCAATGCAAAGGGCGGGCTTCTGGGACGTCCGGTGGAATTGGTGTTCTACGACGACCAAAGCAACCCGGCCAACATTCCGCAGCTCTACACCAAGCTGATCGAGGTCGACAAAGTCGATCTGCTGATCGGGCCGTATGCGACCAACATGGTGGCGCCGGCGATTCCGGTCTTGATGCAATACAAGAAGACAACCATCGGCATTCTGGCAAATGCCGCCAACAGCAAACTGCACTACGACCAGTACTTCTCGATGCTGCCGACCGGCCCCGATCCACAGAAATCCTTTGCATACGGGTTCTTCGAGCTTGCAGCGGCGCACAAGCCGCGGCCGAAGACCGTCGCGATCGTCGCGGCCGATGCCGAATTCGCCCAGAACGCCGCCGATGGCGCGCGGCAGAGCATCAAAGAAATCGGCGGCTTCGAAACCATATTCGACAAGAACTATCCGCCGTCGACCACCGACTTCACGCCAATCATGCGCGCGGTCAGTGCGCTCAATCCTGACATCGTTTACGTCGCCGCCTATCCGCCGGATTCCGTCGGCATCGTGCGTGCCGCCAATGAAATCGGGCTCAATCCCAAAATGTTCGGCGGTGCCTTTATCGGGTTGCTGGTGACGCCCATCAAGGTTCTGTTGGGACCGTTGATGAACGGCATCGTCAACAACGAGGTCTTTTTGCCGGCACCGTCCCTGGTCTTTCCTGGCACGCGCGAGGTACTGGCGAAGTACCAGGCCGCGGCGCAACGCGAAGGCATCGATCCGATCGGATGGGCTTTTCCGCCGCTGGGCTACGCGGCCGGTCAAGTGCTGGCACAGGCGGTCGAAGGCACCAAAAGCTTAGACCAAACGACGATCGCGGCCTACATGCACACCCACACGTTCAGCACCGTGGTCGGCAACATTACCTTTGGCAAAGATGGCGAATGGGCGAAATCGCGTGTTTTCTTCACGCAGTTCCAGCACGTCACCGGCAACGCGATCGATCAATTCAAGGACACGACCCACGAGGTCATCGTGTGGCCCAATGAATACAAGTCCGGCGACATGATCTATCCCTACGCCGAAGCAAAGAAGCCGTGATCTGAAATGCAAGGAACCCACGCATGAACGGCAGTCCCTTCAAACTGGCGACACTGGCGAAACCGGACGGAAGCTCATTCGTCGCCGTTGTGCTCGGCGACGACGCCGTCGACCTGAAAGCGGCGCATGCCGCCTATCGGGCGGCGGCGCACCGGCGCCCTCACCACAACCGAAAGCATCCTTGGCCTCCTGGAAGACTGGGAGGCCAATTTTGCGGTGCTGCAGGAAATCGTGGCGTATTTGGAGAAGGAAGGCTTGCCATCCGGCGCGGCCAAGCTCGCGAGCCTGCGGGCGCTGCCGCCCGTCATCCGGCCCGGCAAGATGTTCTACGCGGCGCAGAACTTCCAGGAGCACGTCGACGAGATGCTGCGCGCCGGCATGACGCCTGCCGGCGGCCCGCAATTCACCGGCGAGAAATCGACCACACTGCCCTACCTCTTCCTCAAGGCGCCGAGCTCGCTGCGCCGGCGCCTATCGACGACATCGATATCCCGCGCGGCATGAAGAAGATCGACTGGGAGGCCGAGATCGCGCTCGCCATCGGCAAAGCCGGCAAGCGCATCAAGGCCGAGCACGCGCTCGAGCATGTCGCGGGCTTCATGACGACCAACGACGTCTCCTGCCGCGATCATGCAGATCCGCCCGGACCGGCCGGGACTGCGTTCGGATTGGCTCGGCGGCAAGAGCCACGACAATTTCGCCCCGATGGGACCGTTCCTGGTGCCCGCGCCTTCGTACCAGACCACATGAATTTGTTCATCCGCCTCACCGTCAACGGCGAGGTCAAGCAGAACGGCAACACCTCGCAATTCATCTTCACGCCCGAAGAGCAGATCGAATACGCCTCGAACATCCTCTCGCTCGAGACCGGCGACATTTTCAGCTGCGGCACCTGCGGCGGCGTCGGCCAGGGCACCAACAGCTTCCTCAAAGCCGGCGACGTGATGGAGACCGAGATCGAGAGCCTCGGCAAGATGCGCAATCGCTTTGTCGCCGAGGCCGCGTAGGTCGGGCAAAGCTCGTACTCTCTTGTCAGTCCATATCCGCGATCTCGGCGTGGATGCGCAGAAGGTCCGCAATCGTTCCCGGATCGCGCCGGCCAAAACCGCATTCCGTCGCAATGGAGAAGTTGCCGGCGTACTTCTTCGCGGTTGCGAGCCGCTTTTTGGTGCCCTCGACACCGTCGGTGTAGTGGACGAGTCCCAGGCAAAGCTCGGTTTCGGGCCGAAGCACAAGCCGCTCCAACGGCGCAAAATAGGCGTCGTCGACGCGATTGCGCGGCACCGGCATGTGAATGAGCTGCAGCGGTCGCGCAATGTTTCGCGACAGACGGTTGGCGAACGCCACCATGTCTCCCATGTCGGTCGGCTCGACCACGTGCTGATGGTTCGAGTCGCCGTAGCAAAAATGGTAGAGCAGATCGACGTCGGCCGGAACCCGGTTGCCGAGATCGACCACGATATCGCCGAACGCTTCCTGCATCTCCGCCTTGGACTTGCCGTAGCTGCTCGCCTCGTTGCGCTCGAGCCGCGCAAACACGGCCGATGCGACGTCGAACTGAATCGCCAATTCGTCATGCGGAATGGCAGCAGCAATTTTGTCGATTTCGCGCTTGATCGCGTCGTTGTAGATGGGGTCGATCGCAGCGTGCAGCTGATCGACGAGGAACAGCCAAATAACGGAATGCGCCGGCACCAGATCGACTTGAAATTTCGTACCAGCGAGAATCTTGCCGGCGTCCTTCAGGCGCTTGAAGTCCGCGTAGGATTGTTTCGCGATGTCGGCATAGAACAGATTGTCGAAACGCACGTCCCGGGGAGCAAACCGGGTTTGAGCGCATAGCGCTCGCGCCCGGTGCCGCTGGCATGCACGCGGAAAAATTCGCCGGATTTCACAAATGCCGGATAGTCTGCGAACGCCGGCTCAAGCCACGTAATCCAGTCGCCGCGCGCGCCGGTCTCGCCGTCCGGAAGCCGCTTGATACAGCCCACCGAGAACGGCGCTGACGTTCTCGAACACGTCCCGCGCATTTGCCATCGGAACGCTGCCGACGAGGTGAACGTTGCGTCCCATGCTTCCTCCGAACGGGCTGCTTTTGCCATGTCGTCACTGCGGCTCAACGTCCAGCTCTTTCCCGACCGCTCGCCATTGCTTCTGCTCTTTGCCGATGGTCGCAGCGGTGCTCTCGGGTGTGCCCCCGCCATCGGTCGCGAGACCAAGCAACAGCAGCCGCTGCTGAATTTCGGGACCTTTGAGGTATTGATCGATCTCGCGGTTGAGCCGGGCGATGATCTCGGCAGGCGTGCCCGCGGGCGCCACAATGGCAAAAAAGCCATTCATCACCAGGCCCGGCACCGTCTCGCTCAAGGACGGCAGGTCCGGCAAACCCGGGAAATCGCTTTTCGGACGTAACGGCGAGGCGGCGCACCTTGCCGGCCTGGACGACCGCGTTAGCCGCCGCGATCGAGCTCATCATAACCTGGTTGATGCCGGCGGCGACATCTTGGTTCATCTGCCCGCTAGCCCGGTAAGGCACTTCGATCAGGTCGAGGTCGGCGCGCTTGTTGAACAATTTCGCCGCGAACGCGGCTGCGCCCGCTGTGTTGTCGAAAGCGATCGAGAGTTTACCCGGATTTGATTTGGCGTAGGCGATCAGTTCACCCGCCGTACCGACAGGAAGTGTCGCATTCACCGACAGCATCTGCGGGCCGAGGCTGCACACCAAGGCCACCGCCGTGAAGTCGCGCGTCGGATCGTAAGGAAGATGTTTGAATGAAATGAGATTGATGGCCATACCCGAGGTATTGGTGAACAAAAGCGTGTAACCGTCGGCGGCAGCCCGCGCGGCGGTTTCGTGGGCCAGAAGGCCCGACGCGCCCGGCATGTTATCGACAAATATCTGTTGGCCGAGCGTGCGGGATACGCCGTCCGCAATGAGCCTTGCCATGATGTCGGTGGCGGCGCCCGGTCCGGTCGGGACGATCAGCTTGATCGGATGGCTCGGCCAGGTCTGGGCGCCCGCGTGACTGGTCGCGGCGACAACGGCGCAGCACAGCGCAATGCGAATAAGTCCCTTCACCGTGTCTGCCTCGTTTCTCGACCCCGCGCGCAGTGTATTCTCAAGCGCCACCCTGGCAAGCAATGGAGGAATCCGTGAGTGGTGAGCTTCTATTGGTGGGCAGCATCCCGCTCGACACGCCCCAAGAGGTCTTTCAATCCTTTGGCGGGCCGCTGGGACAATTCTTGTTCGCGATGCCGGATGGCGAGGTGGGTCCGCGCCGGCATTGGATCAGCCGCGTACATTATCAAGTGCTGGCGGCCCACCCGGAGCTCGAGGTTGTCCAAGGGCCGGCGCCCGACGAGAGTGGCGTCGAACGTCAGCATCCGCGCAACGCCGCCGACGCCTGGTGGTTCAAGGTCAAGGATGGCGTGCGCCAGGTGCGTTTCGGCGATCCCGGCTGGAGGCTCGGCTACGCGCGCGATGCCATCAACTCGTACTTCGTGTTCAACGTGCTGAAGGAGAAGGGCGTGCTGCCGCCGCACCTGCGATTTCAGGTTTCGATACCGATGGTCAACAGCGTATTGCCGCCGCGCATCTTTCCGAACCCAGAAGACCTCGAGAGGATCAGGCCAGGCTACGAGGCGGCAACACGGGCCGAGATCGCCATGATCGTGGACAAGATTCCCGCCAACGCCCTGGCGATCCAGTTCGATTGCTCGACCGAGGTCCAGGACGCCTACGGCGCCATTCCGGGTTATCCGCTCGATGGTGCGATCGAGCGCAACCTGGCGGAGGTGCGCGACCTTGCGCCTCATATCCCGCGCGACGTTGCGCTCGGCTATCACTTTTGCTTTGGCACGCTCGGCGGCTGGCCGCGCTTCCGGCCGGATGATCTCAGCCAAGTGGTCAAGCTTGCCAACGGCTTTGTGGCGTCCTCCGGCCGGCCGGTGGACTGGATTTATATTCCCGTGCTCGATCGCAGCGATGACGCTTTCTACGCACCATTGCGGGATCTCGACGCGAAAGGGGCCCGCGTCTATCTCGGGGCCATTCACAACATGCCGCGGTTCAAGGAGCGGGTTGCGACGGCGCGCAAGTATTTGCCTGACTTCGGGCTTGGCGCGTATTGCGGTTTCGGCAGGCAGGCCGTGTCCGAACTCCCCACTATTCTGAACGATCACTTGCAGGCCGTGGAGATCGCGGCGCAATCTTAATTGCCGGCACACACGTCGGCATGGATCTTCAGGAGCGTGCGCACCGTGTCTTCCGATCGGGCGCGCGCCATGCCGCATTCGGTCGCGATGCCGAATTCCGGCGCGTGGCGTCGCGCCGCCGCGATACGGGCCTTGGTGCCTGGGACTCCGTCCTTTGCATGCACGAGGCCAAGAAAAGCTCGGTCCCATCCGCAAGCTTGAGGTCGCGAAATGGCCGGTGAAACGCATCGTCGCTGCGCTCCACCGGCACCGGCATATGGATATAGGCAAGCTTGTGTTTGATCGATGTCGTCAGGGCGTTGGCGAAATCGACCATCATGGCCGCGTCCACGGGTTCGACAAAATGCTTGGCGCCAAAATCGCCGTAGCAGAGATGCAAACCAAGCTCGACATCGTCGGGAACGGGAGCGCATAAACGCTGCATGCGTTCGATTAGCGTATCGCGCGACACGCCTGCAGGCACCGCGTCGCTCGGCTGCCCGTCCCAGATGACCATCTCGTTGCAGACGTCCCATTGGACGCAGAGATCGCGATGCGGGATGTGCCGGCAGAGCGCGGCGACCTCGGCAATCATCGCCTTTTCATAGGCGGCCTCGACCGCAGGCAGCACGGCGGGGACCACAACCGAACTGACGACGGCGAAAGGCGTCGGCAGGCACACCTGAAACCGGATGCCTTTCGGCAACGTCCCGTTCTCGCGCGCCGTCACAAAGTCGAGGTATGAGGCGCGCGCCTCGCGGGCATAGCCGAGTTCGCCGAAGCGCACATCGGAAGGCGCCACGCCCTCAGCCAGCGTGAGGAGCGGAAAGCGATTGGTCGGGCGAACTGCGCCTGACGGATCCGGCCGTAAATACGGACTCGCGCGGAGCAACGGATATTGCCAACTGATCCAGAGACGGCGGCCGCCGACTTCGCCGTCCGGAACGCGACGGAGATGCGGGCCGAGAAGCTTTCCGACAGTGCTGAAAACCTCATCGACCGTATCAAGGCCGATGCTGCCAACAAGATGAACGTTCATACTGCCTGCCGTTACTCCGCGGCCAGCCGTGGCGGCGGCCGCATGGTCTCAAGGCCGTCCACTGCGGTCGCGGAGATCGTGGTGCGCACCATGTGACGCGCCTCGTCGGCCGGCCAGGGTCGCCCGCGATGCATGGTTGCGCGGTTGTCCCACAGGACGACGTCGCCGCTGCGCCAGCTATGCTCGTAGCTCGTGCCGTGTGCCGTCGCCGCTTCCGTCAGCTCATCGATCAGTTTTTCGCCGGCCGCGCGCTCCATGCCTTCGATCGCATAAGCGTGCGAGGCCAGATAAAGCGCGCCGCGGCCGTTGGCTGGATTCTTCCACACCATGCGCCAGCATTGCGGCGGCAGCGCGCGCTCTTCGGCGACCGCGAGGTCAGGCGCGATCTTGCTACGCGAATAGGCATACTGGTGCCACGCGAAAGAATTCTCGAGCTTCTTGCGCAGCGCCGGATCAAGCCGTTCAAAGGCGAGACGCGTCGAGACGAATTCGGTCTCGCCGCCGTGCGCCGGCATGATGCGCGCCGACAGTATCGATGTCAGCGCCGGCACGCTTTTGAACGAGCTGTCGGTATGCCAAAGCTGATTGGCTTTGTTGCGCAAGGCAAGCTTGTGATCAGCCGGCACTACCTTGCCGTCCCCGCCGATCGTACTGAGGATCACGAAATGCGTGCCGGTGCCGAGCGAGCCGACCTTGGTCACCTCAGGCGGCCCGAAGCGGCGCGAGAATGCGAGCTGGCCTTCGTCCGTCACCTCCTGGCCGCGAAAGACCAGGACCGAATGCTCCTCGAACGCCGCGCGTACTGCCGCATAGGCGGCATCGTCCGCCGTGACGTCCGCAAGCGTGACGCCGCGCAGCTCAGCGGCAAAGCCTGGACCCAACGGGATGATTTCCATCGGCGCGTCCTCCGCGGTTTATTATCTGCGAGATTTTCCTCTAAAATCAGGATGCTGGCAACCGCACCGGATGTGTTTTGGTCTTATGGCCCAGCTTGGATCGCCTAGTGATTTAGCGTTAAATTGACTGCGGAAAGCGGCGCGGCGCGAATCGCGCTGCGGCAGATAAAACATGAATTTGCAGGCCATGCTCGCCGCGCGCATTGCGGCCGATAAGCCGGTCCGCGTCGGGCTCATCGGGGCTGGAAAATTCGGCTCGATGTTCTTGGCGCAAGTGCCGTCGATCAATGGTCTCGACGTTGCGGTAATCGCTGATCTTGATCCCGAACGCGCCAGGGCGGCCTGTCGCAGCGTCGGCTGGGACCAAACTCGCATCGTACGCACGCGCTTCGTCGCACGCGGCCGTGACGCCATTCTCGACGAGGGCGTCGACGTCGTCGTGGAGGCAACCGGCAATCCGGCGGCTGGCATCGCGCACGCGATCGAGGCGATCGAAGCTGGCAAGCCCATCGTCATGGTCAATGTCGAGGCCGATGCACTCGCGGGGCCGTGGCTTGCGCGCAAGGCACGCGCCGCCGGCGTGGTCTATTCGATGGCCTACGGCGACCAGCCCGCCTTGATCGCCGAAATGGTGGACTGGGCGCGCTCAGCCGGATTCAGCGTGACGGCAGCGGGCAAGGGCACGAAATATTTGCCGGCTTACCATACGGTCACGCCGGATGGGGTGTGGGAGCATTACGGCCTCACCGCCGCGGAAGCCAAGCGGGCCGGCATGAACTCCCAGATGTTCAACTCATTCCTCGACGGCACCAAGTCGGCGATCGAGATGACCGCGGTGGCCAATGCCTGCGGGCTCGACGTGCCGCACGATGGGCTGGGATTTCCGCCGTGCGGCGCCGATGACCTTGCGAGTATTTTGCGACCGCGGCAGTCGGGCGGCGTGCTGGCCGGCGACGGCGTGGTCGAGGTGATCTCGTCGCTCCATCGCGACGGGCGGCCGGTCGAGCGCGATCTGCGCTGGGGCGTCTACGTGGTGTTTAAGGCGCAGAACGAATACGCCGCAGCCTGCTTCAAGCAATATGGTTTGCCGACCGATGCCACTGGTCGCTACGCCGCAATGTACAAACCGTTCCATCTCATCGGACTCGAGCTGTCGATATCGGTTCTCAACGTCGCACTGCGGGGCGAACCGACGGGGACCTGCCGGGCCTGGCGCGGCGATGCGGTGACGATCGCCAAGCGCGCCTTGAAGGCCGGCGAGATGCTCGACGGCGAGGGCGGCTATACGGTTTATGCCAAACTGATCCCGGCCGCGCGCAGCCTGGCACTGGGCGCTTTGCCGATCGGGCTAGCCCATCATGTCAAGCTTGTGCGCAATGTCGCGGCAGGCGACTTCGTGACCGCCGCTGACGTCGTGCTTGACGGCAGTCTGCAGGCTGTCCGCATCAGACGTGAGATGGAAACGCAGGCGCATCAGATGATTGACGCGGTGCCAACGGAGCATCGTGCCGTCGCCGATACCTAGCTGTGCGGACCGTCGGCAAGTTCCGCAGCGCGCGTGTGCGCAGCCAGCAGCGCCGGCAGCCGTGAAGGATCGCCGCGGGCCATGCCGCACTCGGTGCCGACACCGTCGACGCGGATGTGACGCCGCGCGGCAGCCAACCGCTTGGCGTCACCCTCGGCATCACCGTGATGGATAAGGCCGAGATAGAGTTCGGTCCCTGGATTGCGTTTTAGTTTTTCAAGCGGCGCGAAATATGCGTCGTCCCGGCGCCCCTTCGGCACCGGGAGGTGAAAGAACTGGATCGGCCGCTTCACGCGCGCCGCGATCGCATTGACCATCTCCACCATGATGCCGGCGTCCTTGGGCTGCACCATGTGTTCGTCGGCCGGGCTGCCGTAGCAGAGATGGTATCCGAGCTCGATCGCGGCCGGCACCGCATCGCCGATTTGCGCCAGGATGTCGATCGTCTCAGTACGGAAATCGACCGGTCCCGGCTCGTAATAGCCTTCCCAAGCCAGCACCTCCTGGCACACGTCCCACTGAATGGCGATGCGGTCGTTCGGCAGCGCCGCCGCAATCGCGGCGACTTCGCCGATGAAATGCTGCGTGAGTGGCGGCAGCAATTTCGGCCGATCCTCCGGCACTAGGTTGTTGTAGGTCGGCGCAATCGGCGTCGGAATGCTGATCTGGAATTTGACGCTCGGGGGAATAACGCCCGCCTTTTGCAGGCGGTCGAAAACAGCGAATGATTCAATCGCCATGTCGGCGTAACCGGTCTTGAAATCCCGGCTGTCGGGCGTCATGCCGGGCTTGATGCGAAGCCGCGGGATTTCACGGATGACCTTGCCATCCCACTGAACAAACTTGAACGGCTGCCTGTCGTTGGCGAATTCGATCGCCGGGTTTTCCGCCAGCACCTCTTGCAGGAAACGAATCCAAGATTTGCGAATTCCGGTCTCGCCGTCGGGCAACCGCACCGCGCGGGATCCGATCGTGCCGGCCAGGGTCCGGAACACGGTCTCGGAATTGGGTAGCGGGATGCTGCCCACGAAGTGAACGACTGGATGCTTGTTGCGCTCGGCGCTCATGGCGTTGACTCCCGTTCGAGCTTGTTGTGGTGAAAGTCTTGTCCGCGCAAAGCAACAATGCAACCTGGGCCTCGATCAGTATTGCTTGCTAGAACGAAGGCCGCGGCGTGGCGGCGTCGCCAAGGTCCCAAAACAATCCCGCCATGAGGCCTAATGCCTCGCGTGCGATTGGCGCCAAGAGATGTTCGTCCGGCGCATGCTGTGAACAGCCGGCGTAGGAATGCGGCACCCAGATCGTTTTGAGATGCAGAATATCGGCAAAGATATCGTTCGGCAGCGAGCCGCCAAGATTGGGCAGGATGGTCGGCAAGCGACCGGTCGTGCGCTCGATCGAAAGCTTCGCCCAGATCACCCACGGATCGGCCGGATCGAGGCGGCTTGCGAAAAAATGGCCACCCTCACGACGGCGCACCTCGACTTGGCGAAAACCATGGTGGTCGAGGTGCCGGCGCAATGCCGGCACGATATCATCGACGGGGGTACCGACCACGTAGCGAAGCTGGCAGTGCGCGCGTGCCGTGCCCGGGATGGCATTGACGGGCCGCTCGGGCGTGCCGGCGGTGAAGGCCAAAATCTCAAAGCTATTCCAGCCGAATACCCGTTCGGCCGGTGTGAGATCGGGCTCACCCCAGTCGCGGTCGATTTTCGGGCCGTCCTCGCCGCCGTCGACCTCGACGCCAGCTAAGACTTGCCGCACCGACTGCGGCAGCGGCGGCCGCCATTCCGGAATTTTAATCGCGCCACGCGTATCGGTGATCGAGGCGAGCGCCTGCGCCAAGACGATGCCCGCGTTGGCGATCAGGCCGCCCCAATTGCCGGAATGATGGGCGCCATCGCGCAACTCGACGAACAGATCGAACGGACAGGTGCCGCGGGCGCCGAGGAACAGGGTCGGCTCGGCTGGACCAATGCGCGGCCCGTCCGACGCAATCAGCACGTCGGCCTTGAGCAGATCATCACGATGCCGCTCGCATAGTTCCTGTAGCCCGGCGGAGCCGACCTCCTCACCCATCTCGATCAAGATTTTGCAATTGAAGCCGAGCGCGCCGCGTTCCGCGAGCACGGCCGCGAGACCCGCAATATTGACGCTATGCTGCCCTTTGTTGTCCGCCGTGCCGCGGCCATAGATACGCTCGCCTTCGATGACGACCCGCCACGGCGACAGTCCGGCCCGCCACAAATCATCGAGGCCGCGAACAGTGTCGCCGTGGCCGTAGACCAGCACAGTCACTAAGGCCGGATTTTCGATGCGCTCGGCGACCATCACCGGCGGCCCAACCGGGTTGTCGAGAATCTGGCATTTGAAGCCAAGCTTCGTCAGCGTTGGTACGATTTCGTCGGTGAGATAAATGCGTAGCACATCCGCGCGCTCCGGTTCTTGACTTGAACTCGGGATCGCAACCCGCCGTGTGAGGTCGGTCAGAAAGCCGCCGTTATCAAAATAGGCCTGCGCACGGGCGATGGTTTTCGCGCGGCTCATGACAGTTCGAAGCGCGCCACGACGTCGGGCGGAATTGGGTGCGCCTTGATCCTGGACGGATCTGCCGTGTCGCGCGTCGCCCACACGCGCGTCTCGCGGCCTTCGACCGCCAGCGTCCCGTGCACGACAAGCCGGTGCGCGACATCGAAGCTCGACCGGCGGAATTCGCTGACGTGGGTGATCAATTCGACAGCATCGCCGAATCGCGCTGGCGCAAGAAAGCGCGCGCCGGCATCCACCAAGGGGATACCGATGATCCCAAACTTTTCGGCAAGGTCGGCCGGCCTTACGTCGAGGGCGGTTTCGAACAGCGCCCAGGTGCCGCGATCGAAAAACTCAAAGAACCGGCTATTGAAGACGATCCCGGCGGGATCGCAGTGCCCCCACTCGATGGTGAAGTTTTGACGGCTAATGAAATTGGCCATGGCAGGGATTTATCGCATTTCGGCGCAATCTCGAAGCGCGGCGCCGGAAACGATATCCACTTGCCTAAGGAATTGGCAGACGGATTGTTCCGATCTTTGCTTGGCCGCCTATAAAATGAGCAGCATTGGCTTAAGACCGGATTCAAATTGAGCGGTGGGCCCTCAGACCGCATGTCGGCCAAGAATTACACAGCAGTTACAATACTTTAAGAACAGCTGCCGTTTGGCATGCTCCTTGCGATTTCCGTTTCTGCGGGACGGCGCTTGGGCCGATCGCACGTCAGACAGAGGACATCGCGATGTTTAACTCCAATGGCGCGGTCGCGGGACGACCGCGAGGCCGTCGCTGGCTTGCCGCCGCGGCCGGTCTTGCCCTTGGCCTTATGGCGGCAGTGCCCGCTGAAGCCCAAGATACGATCAAAGTCGGCATTCTCCATTCGCTTTCCGGCACCATGGCCATCAGCGAGACCACGCTGAAGGACGTGATGCTCATGCTCATCGACGAGCAGAACAAGAAGGGCGGCTTGCTCGGCAAGAAGCTCGAAGCGGTCGTTGTCGACCCCGCCTCGAACTGGCCGCTGTTCGCGGAAAAAGCCCGCGAACTGATCAGCAAGGACAAAGTCTCCGTCGTATTTGGTTGCTGGACATCGGTGTCGCGCAAGTCGGTGTTGCCGGTTTTCAAGGAGCTCAACAGCATTCTGTTCTATCCCGTGCAATTCGAAGGCGAGGAAGGCGAGCGCAACGTGTTCTACACCGGCGCCGCGCCGAACCAGCAGGCCATCCCCGCGGTTGATTATCTGATGAGCAAGGACGGCGGCTCCGTGAAGCGCTGGGTGCTCGAAGGCACCGACTACGTCTATCCGCGCACCACCAATAAAATCCTCGAGGCCTACCTCAAGCAAAAAGGGGTGAAGGACGAGGACATCATGATCAACTATACGCCGTTCGGGTTCTCGGACTGGCAGACCGAAGTCTCCAACATCAAAAAATTCGGCTCGGCCGGGAAGAAAACAGCCGTGATATCGACCGTAAACGGCGATGCCAACGTGCCCTTCTACAAAGAACTGGGCAACCAGGGCGTCAAGGCAACCGACATCCCGGTCATGGCTTTCTCGGTTGGCGAAGAAGAACTCGCCGGTCTGGACACAAAACCGCTGGTCGGCCATCTCGCCGCTTGGAACTACTTCGAATCAATCAAGACGCCGGCGAACCAAGCCTTCATCAAGGAATGGCACGACTTCACCAAGAACCCGAAACGCACCACCAACGACCCAATGGAAGCTCATTACATCGGCTTCAACATGTGGGTGCAGGCGGTGGAAAAGGCCGGCACCACCGATCCCGACAAGGTGATCGCCGCTTTGCCCGGCATCAAACAGGCGAATCTCACCGGCGGCGTTTCGACGATGCTGCCCAACCACTACATCACCAAGCCGGTTTTTATCGGCGAAGTTCGCGGCGACGGCCAGTTCGATGTGGTTTGGAAAACCAAAGATTTGGTGCCGGGTGATGCCTGGTCGCCCTATCTGCCTGGGTCGAAGGACCTGGTGGCTGATTGGGTGAAGCTCGATTGCGGCAACTACAACACTGTCACGAAGAAGTGCGGCGGCGGCTCATAGTAGCGGCGTCTTTTGATAGCGCCCCCGCGGGAAGGCGAATTTCGCCTTCCCGCTTCAAGTCCGGGAATTTTGCCGATGCGTTGCTGCCGAGCTTGCCTCGTCGCCTTGCTTTTGGCCTTTGGCCTCGCCGCAACCTGTGCGGCAGCGCAACCCGCGAGTTCTCGATCAGGCGATCGCTCATTTCAGCGCCGACGATTTCGACGAGACCCTGACCGGCATCAGTGATGTCGTCGCCAGCGACAGTCCGCGGGCGGCAATCATCATCCACGCCCTGCAAGACGGCCAACTCCTGTTCAGCGCCGAAACCAAGACAGTCTATATCAAGAATGCATCCGGCAAGCTGACGGACGCCGCGACCGGTCAGCCGATCGCTGGCGACCCGCCGGCCGATATCGACGCTGTGCGCCTCAACAATCGGGTGCGGGGAGCGATCGATGCCGCGCTTGGCGGCCTCACGCTTTTGTCCAACGATGCAGCCAAGCGCTACAAGGCCGCGCAAGAGGTGTTCAAATCGCACGAAGACACCGCGCTGCCAGCGCTGGAAACCGCCATCGCCAAAGAGCACGACCCAAAAATCAAGCAGGCGCTGATGGAAGCGCGCGCCGCGATTGTTCTGTTTGGCGATACCGCAACGGATGCGGACAAACTATCCGCCGTCGATGTCATCCGTCAGCGCGGCGATCAGGACGCCCTTGGACTTCTGTCCGGGCTGCCGTCCGACACCGCGGCGCCGGTCGCGAAGGCGGCGGCTGCCGCGGTCGCCGCCATCCAGAACCGTCTGGTTCTGTGGGATGCGATACAGAATGCCTGGTACGGTCTTTCGCTCGGCTCCGTGCTGCTGCTTGCCGCCATCGGCCTCGCCATCACGTTTGGCGTCATGGGAGTGATCAACATGGCGCATGGCGAGATGGTCATGCTCGGCGCCTATGTCACTTTCGTCGTGCAGGAAATCATCCGCGCGCATGATCCAGCACTGTTCGGCTATTCGCTGGCGATCGCTATTCCGCTCGCTTTTCTCGTCGCCGGCTTGGTCGGCATATTGATCGAACGGACCATTATTCGTTTTCTCTATGGGCGGCCGTTGGAGACGCTGCTGGCAACGTGGGGGCTTTCTCTGATCCTGCAGCAGGCCGTGCGGACGATATTCGGCCCCAATAATCGCGAGGTCGGCAATCCTTCATTCATGAGCGGCGCGTTCGACGTCGGCGGCATCACCGTCACTTACAACCGCCTCTGGATCATCTGCTTCGCGCTGGTGGTTTTTGCCGCATTGCTCGGCCTGCTGCGCTACACCCGTTTTGGGCTCGAGATGCGCGCCGTGACGCAGAACCGCGCCATGGCGGCATCGATGGGTATCCGCACCAACCGGGTCGACGCTCTGACCTTCGGGCTCGGCTCCGGCATCGCCGGCATCGCCGGGGTCGCGCTGTCGCAAATCGACAATGTCAGCCCCAATCTCGGCCAGGGCTACATCATCGACAGTTTCATGGTCGTGGTGTTCGGCGGCGTCGGCAATCTGTGGGGCACGTTCGTCGGCTCGTTCCTGCTCGGTATCGGTAACAAATTTCTCGAGCCCTATGCCGGCGCGGTGCTCGGCAAGATCGCTATTCTCGTTCTCATCATCTTGTTCATCCAGAAGCGCCCACGCGGCATGTTTGCCCTCAAGGGCCGGGCGATCGAGGCATGACGACCCATATCCTCATCCGATCGCTCGACCGCGGCGCCGCTGTCTTCTTGATCGTGGTCGCGGCCATCGCCGTGATCGTGCCGATCCTCAATCTCGGGGTGCCTGCATCATCCGCGCTCCATATGCCGACCTATTTGGTCGCCTTATTCGGCAAATATCTCTGCTATGCGCTGCTGGCACTTTCGATCGACCTGATCTGGGGCTACTGCGGCATTCTCTCGCTCGGCCACGGCGCATTCTTCGCGCTCGGCGGCTACGCCATGGGCATGTACCTCATGCGCCAGATCGGGACTCGCGGCGTCTATGCCAATCCGATCCTGCCGGACTTTATGGTGTTTCTGAACTGGAAGGAGTTGCCGTTTTTTTGGTACGGTTTCCAGCATTTACCCTATGCGGCGCTGATGGTCGTTATTGTCCCCGGTGCGCTCGCTTTTGTGTTTGGCTGGTTTGCGTTCCGCAGCCGCGTCACCGGCGTCTATCTGTCCATCATCACGCAGGCCCTCACTTACGCGCTGATGCTCGGCTTTTTCCGCAACAATTTCGGCTTCGGCGGCAACAACGGGCTCACCGATTTTAAGGATATTCTGGGCTTCAATGTGCAGGCCGAGGCGACGCGTAATGCGCTGTTCGCGATTACCTGCGTCGCGCTGATGCTGGGCTTTCTGGTCTGCCGCGCCATCGTCACATCGAAATTCGGCAAGATCTTGATCGCCATCCGCGACGCCGAAGCGCGTACGCGTTTCCTCGGCTACCGGGTGGAATCCTACAAGCTCTTCGTGTTCACGCTATCGGCCTGCATGGCCGGCATCGCCGGCGCGCTCTACGTGCCGCAGGTCGGCATCATCAATCCGAGCGAATTTGCACCCGGCAATTCCATCGAGGCTGTGATCTGGGTCGCGGTCGGCGGCCGCGGCACGCTCACGGGCGCTGCGCTTGGCGCGGTTCTCGTCAATTACGGCAAGACTTACTTCACCTCCGGTGTGCTGGCGCCCTATTGGCTGTTCATGCTCGGCGGCTTGTTCGTTGGCGTGACGCTGCTGCTGCCGCGCGGCATCGTCGGCACATTGCGGCACTGGACGGCAATCCGGCGTGACCAGGCGTCTGCCGCCGCCGAGGATGGCGTGGCACAACCGCTGCCGGCGGAATGAGGATCCGGTGATCGAACCCCTCACACGATCTCTTCTCTATCTTGACGGTGTTTCCGTTTCCTTCGATGGATTCAGAGCACTCAACAACCTGTCCTTCGAGATCGAGCCCGGCGAGATGCGCGCCATCATCGGCCCGAACGGTGCCGGCAAGACTACGATGATGGACGTCGTGACCGGCAAGACGCGGCCGGACAGCGGCGAAGTCTTGTTCGACGGTTCGCACAATCTGACCAAGCTCGACGAGTCCGAGATCGCAGAGCTTGGCATCGGCCGCAAGTTTCAAAAGCCAACCGTCTTCGACAGCCACACTGTCTTTGACAATCTTGAGCTCGCCCTCAAGTCCGATCGCCGGGCGCGCACGACGCTGTGGTGGCGGGATAGCGCCGACGAAAAGCACCGCATCGCTGAAATTCTCGACATCATCCGCCTGTCTCCTGTGCGCGATCGCCTCGCCGGCAGCTTATCGCACGGGCAAAAGCAATGGCTTGAGATCGGCATGCTGCTGGCGCAGGATCCGAAGCTTCTCCTGATCGACGAGCCCGTCGCCGGCATGACCGATTTGGAAACGCGCCAGACGGCGGAGTTGCTCAAGGAAATCAACAGGGAGCACACCATCGTCGTGGTCGAGCACGATATGACTTTCGTTCGCGATCTTGGCGTCAAAGTCACCTGCCTGCACGAAGGCTCCGTGCTCGCCGAGGGGACTATCGACCAAGTCTCGACAAACGATCGCGTCGTAGAAGTCTATTTGGGACGATAAGCCATGCTCGACGCCAACGCTATCGATCTGCATTACGGCGCTGCGCGCGCGCTGCGCGCGGTGTCGCTCAAGGCCGAACCCGGCAAGGTGACCTGCGTGCTTGGACGGAACGGTGTCGGCAAGACCAGCCTGCTCGATGCCCTTGCGGGCCAGCATCCGGTGAGCCGGGGCACGATCATCTGGGAGGGCAAGGACATCACCGCGTTGCGGCCGCCGGAACGCGCCCGTCGCGGAATTGCCTATGTGCCACAGGGCCGCGAGATCTTTCCGCTGCTGACGGTCGAGGAGAACTTGAGGAGCGGTTTTGCGCCGCTCAAACGCGATGAGCGCAGCGTGCCGGACGACGTGTTTTCGCTGTTTCCTATACTCAAGGACATGCTGCGCCGACGCGGCGGCGACCTTTCCGGCGGCCAGCAGCAGCAACTCGCCATCGGGCGCGCGCTGGTGATGCGGCCGCGGCTCCTCCTGCTCGATGAGCCGACCGAGGGCATCCAGCCCTCGATCATCAAGGATATCGGCCGCGCCATCACCTACCTGCGCGCCATCGGCAATATCGCCATTGTGCTGGTTGAGCAATATCTCGACTTTGCCCGCGAACTCGGCGACCATTTCATCGTCATGGATCGCGGGGCCATTGTCTATTCCTGCGACCGCGACAACCTCGACGAAGGCGCACTCAAGCGGGCCATGGCAATTTAAAATGTCTAAATGTCCTGTTTGATAATCGCTTGAAGACCGACACGATGATGGCGCAGGCGCCGTTAAGCAACGAAATCTTCGCCGCCAACCGGGCACGCGGACGCGTCGCGTTGACGGTTGCGGCGGGTGCGGGTGGTACCCGCCGCAAGCGCGTGCACGAATCCGGCTCGCTACGGGTCCGCTTCCCAAACAGCGATCGGCGCGCTTCGCTCGATGCCGTCATCGTCAACACCGCGGGGGGAATGGCGGGCGGTGATCGCTTCGACATCGATATCTCGGTCGAAGCACGCGCCCAATTGACCGTCACCACCGCGGCTGCGGAAAAAACCTATCGCTCACTTGGACCGGAGACCAAGATCGCCATAAGGCTCGACGTCGGTGCCGGCGGCGCTCTCGTCTGGCTGCCGCAGGAGACAATCCTCTTCGACCAAGTCCGGCTGCGGCGCACTATCGACGTCGAGCTGGCACGCGACGCCAATCTGCTCTTGGTCGAAGCCGCTGTTTTCGGTCGCTCCGCCATGGGCGAAAGGGTTAGACAGGGCCATTTTATGGATCGTTGGCGCGTGCGCGTTGACGGCAAGCTGGCTTTCGCCGAGACCGTCCGTCTCGACAACGACATTGCGCAACATCTGGCGCAGAGCGCTGTCACGGGCGGCGGCGTGGCCGTCGCAAGTGTGCTGAAAATACCTGGCGATGAAGCCTGCGCGGCGGCAGTGCGCGCGATGCAGCAAAGCTTTGTCGGAGAAGTCGGCGCATCCGCCTGGAACGGGTTCGCGGTCATGCGCCTTGTCGCACCCGATGGGGCGGGACTGCGCCACGATCTCGTCAGCGTTCTCAAGGCGCTCGACGCCGGGCCGCTGCCGCGGCTATGGGTAAGCTGAAGGCTGCTCATGAACCTTACCCCGCGCGAGAAGGACAAGCTGTTGATCGCCATGGCGGCCATGGTGGCGCGGCGCCGGCTTGAGCGCGGTGTCAAGCTCAACCACCCGGAGGCGGTCGCGCTCATCTCCGATTTTATCCTCGAAGGCGCGCGCGACGGCCGCACCGTTGCGGAGCTGATCGAGGCCGGCGCACATGTCATCACGCGGGCGCAGGTGATGGGCGGCATTGCCGAAATGATCCACGACATCCAAGTGGAGGCGACATTCCCGGACGGCACAAAGTTGGTAACGGTTCACGAGCCGATACGGTGAAGCGAACAGACATCGCGCCGTCATGCCCGCGCTCGTCGCGGGCATCGACGTATAAAACCTTACAGGCCGAAAGTCGTGGATGGCCGGGTCGAGCCCGGCCATGACGAATGAAGGGAGATGGAAATGATTCCCGGTGAAATGTTCATCCAGAACGGCGAGATCGAGTTGAATAAGGGACGCAAAACGGCCACCCTCACCGTGTCGAATACCGGCGATCGGCCGATCCAGGTCGGCTCGCATTACCACTTTTTTGAAACCAACCCGGCGCTGAAATTCGAACGCAAAAAAGCGCGTGGCATGCGCCTCGATATTCCCGCGGGGACCGCCGTGCGCTTCGAGCCCGGTCAGACGCGCGGGGTGACGCTGGTCGCCCTTGCCGGCAAGCGCAAGGCGTATGGTTTCCGTCAGCAGGTTATGGGAAAATTATAATCGATTTCTCTGCTCATCGGACGGCAGGAGCAAGTCATGGGTGGTTTGTCGGTTTTCCATCTCGTCATCGTCGTTGTGGTCTTGATTCTTTATTTCATTCCAGTGGTCAAGATTCTCAACAAAGCCGGTTATAGCGGCTGGTGGAGCCTGCTGATCCTGGTCCCGCTCGTGAACATCATCATGTTTTACGTGTTCGCGTTCGCGGACTGGCCGGTGCTTCGCGGCCAACACACGGCGTGAAAACGATGTGCAACAATGACGGGATAAAATGATGACGGGCGAGCATGCGCATGCCCGCCCGTCACCTTTCTCAGCGCTGCTACCCGCGGCTGGGAACCAGGACCAAACCCGCACTCGGTGCCGCGCTAGTAGCGGCTCAGCACCCAGGCTAATCCGATCCTGGCGACCCCTCGCATTCGGCAGAACCAAACACGGGCGATCTGGCGATGAGGATAGCCGACGAATTGTAGGACGCAAGTTAAAGCGTGCGACTGTGCGCGAGAGACACGCATGGGGGATAACTCTGGGGATTTATCTGATACGGAGGGTGCCATGCCAGCAAAGATGAGCCGTTCCGTCTACGCCGACATGTTCGGACCGACGACAGGCGACCGCGTACGGCTCGCCGACACCGATCTCATCATCGAGGTCGAGAAAGACTTTTGTACCTACGGCGAAGAGGTGAAGTTCGGCGGCGGCAAGGTGATCCGCGACGGCATGGGTCAATCGCAGATCACCAACAAGCAAGGCGCCGTCGACACCGTCATCACCAATGCACTCATCCTCGATCATTGGGGCATCGTCAAAGCCGACGTCGGCATCAGGAACGGGCATATTTCAGCGATCGGCAAGGCCGGAAACCCGGATATCCAACCTGGCGTCACCATCGTCATCGGCCCGGGCACCGAGGTGATCGCCGGCGAAGGCAAAATCCTCACCGCCGGCGGCTTCGACACGCATATTCATTTCATCTGCCCACAACAGGTCGAAGAGGCGCTGATGTCGGGCGTCACCTCGATGCTCGGCGGCGGGACCGGCCCGGCGCATGGCACATTTGCGACCACCTGCACGCCGGGTCCGTTCCATCTCGCGCGCATGATCCAGGCGGCGGATGATTTTCCCGTCAATCTCGGTTTCGCCGGGAAAGGCAATGCGTCGCGCCCGGCGGCGCTCGAGGAGATGATCAAGGCCGGCGCTTGCGCGCTGAAGCTGCACGAGGATTGGGGCACGACCCCCGCTGCGATCGATTGCTGCCTCTCGGTCGCCGACGACTATGACGTGCAGGTGATGATTCACACCGACACGCTGAACGAATCCGGCTTCGTCGAGGATACCATCGAGGCGTTCAAAGGCCGCACCATCCACGCCTTCCACACTGAAGGCGCCGGCGGCGGCCACGCGCCCGACATCATCAAGGTCGCGGGTCTCAAGAATGTGTTGCCGTCCTCGACCAATCCGACGCGGCCCTATACGCGCAACACCATCGACGAGCATCTCGACATGCTGATGGTCTGCCATCACCTCGATCCGTCGATCGCCGAGGATCTCGCGTTTGCCGAAAGCCGCATCCGCAAGGAGACGATCGCGGCGGAGGATATTCTTCACGACATCGGCGCGCTGTCGATGATGTCGTCCGATTCGCAGGCCATGGGGCGGGTCGGCGAGGTCATCATCCGCACCTGGCAGACGGCCGACAAGATGAAGAAGCAACGTGGACGCCTCAAACAAGAAAAAGGCGACAACGACAACGCGCGAGTGAAGCGCTACGTCGCAAAATATACCATCAATCCCGCCATCGCGCACGGCGTCTCAAAACTCGTCGGCTCTGTGGAAAAAGGCAAGCTTGCCGATCTCGTGCTGTGGTCGCCGGCGTTTTTTGGCGTCAAGCCCGACTGCGTTATCAAGGGCGGCTCGATTGTCGCCGCATTGATGGGCGATCCCAATGCTTCGATCCCGACGCCACAGCCGGTGCATTACCGGCCGATGTTCGGCGCCTTCGGTCGCGCCCGTACAGCTTCGTCCGTCGTATTTACCTCGAAGGCCGCGGTGACGACCGGCCTCGGCAAGAAGCTGGGCATTCAAAAAGAGCTTTTCGCGGTGCAAAACACGCGCGGAAAGATTTCCAAGAAAAGCATGATCCACAACGGTGCGACACCCAAGATCGAGGTCGATCCGGAAACTTACGAGGTGCGCGCCGACGGCGAACTCCTCACCTGCGCACCGGCGGAGGTTTTACCGATGGCGCAGCGCTATTTTCTATTTTGATAAGCTTTTCTGTATCAGCTGCCAAACCCGCGGCGGCGATAGCGGAAGTTCGCGCGGTTGCACCCCGAAGGAGCTCAGCGCGGCGGCAACCGCATTGGCAATGACGCCGCCGACCGGAATGATGCCGCCTTCGCCGGCGCCTTTGGCGCCGAGCGGATTGTTCGGCGACGGCTTGAGTTCCAACGCGATCGCGCGAATGCTGGGAAAATCGCTTGCCGTCGGCATGAGGTAATCGGCGAACGAGCCGGTGAGGAGCTGTCCGTTTTCGTCGTAGATGAACTGCTCCAGGAACGCGCCCCCCAGCCCTTGCACGATGGCGCCGACGGCTTGGCCGTGCAGCGTGAGCGGATTGATGATGCGGCCGACATCTTCAACCGCAATATAGTCAATCAGCGCGACATGGCCGGTCTTGGGATCGACCGCGACATGCGCGGCGTGCGCACCGTAAGAATACGTCCGCTTGTTGCTGGCGTAGGTGCCATCAGCAGCCAGTCCGGCGAATTCCTTGAGAGCGATCGAACCGCCGCCTGGCCCTATCGCCATGCCGTGATCGATCGCGATGTCGCTTGGCACACAACGCAGACGCTGCGCTGCGGCTTCACGGATACGTTCGCGCAAAAGGCCGGCAGCGGCGACGACCGCGGAGCCGCCCATCACGACGGAGCGCGATGAATACGAACCGAAACCCTCGTCAAGGTAATCGGTCGAACCGTGAAAAACATTGCTGATGCGATCCATCGGCACTTCGAGCGCGTCGGCGGCGATCTGTGCGAAGACCGTTTCAACGCCCTGGCCGACGGAGGACGACCCTATGAACACCGAGAACGATCCATCGGCGCTGAGCGCGATGCGCGCATTTTCTTTAGGCCCAGAAGCGCCGCCCTCAATGTAACAACCGATTGCCGCGCCGTGATAGCGCCCCTTGAGCAATGTGCCGGATAGCTTCGATATTTCGATCCAATTGAATTCGGCGAGACACCGGTCGAGCGTTTCACGATAGTCGCCGCTATCGAATTCAGTTGCGATGTCGAGGACCTGCACGGTCGCCAGCGAGTAGGGCATCTCCGCTTCGGCAACGAGATTGCGGCGGCGAAATGCGACACGATCGATGCCCAGATCGGCCGCCACCATATCGAACAGCCGCTCGCGGCAGAAATCGGCTTCGAACCTGCCGGGCCCGCGATAGGTGCCCGACGGCGTCTTGTTGGTCATGACCAGCGTCACATCCATGCGGATATGGGGAATGCGATAAGGCCCGGACATGATCTGCGAAAGGTTGCGTGAGGCAGTGGCGCCGACGGTACGCAAATAGGCGCCGAGATCGGTAAAAGCCTTTCCGCGCAACGCCACGATCGTGCCGTCGCGCGCGCAGGCAATTTCAAGCTCGCACTCGGCGTCGCGCGCATGGTTGAGCGCCATCAAATTCTCGCGCCGGTCCTCGGTCCACTTGATAGGCCGTCCCATAAGCCGCGCCGCGAACGGAATGAGAAAATCCTCGGGATAAAATTCGCCGCGCGCGCCGAAGCCGCCGCCGACATCACACTCCACCATGCGGACTGACCTTTCGGGCAGACCCATCATCTTCGCCAGCGTCCTCCGATTCGGAAATGGCACTTTGGCGGCGCCACTGACCGTCATGCACTGATGCTCTTCGTCCCAATCGGCCACCAGACCGCGCGGCTCCATCGGCACTGCGGCATGGCGCTGCACGCGGAAATGCTCGCGTCGCACGTAAGGCGCGCTTTTGAACGCCGCATCGGCGTCGCCGCGCACGGCCGTGATGGTACTGGCCAGATTGGTCCCGGCATTTTCGAACAAAAGAACATCGTCCTGCCGTGCCGTATCGCGATCGGCCACCGCCGGTAGCGGTTCGATGTCGAGTTCGATCGCTTCCAAGGCGTCTTCCGCGATCGCGACGCTGTCGGCGACCACGACCGCGAGCGGCTCGCCGACATAGCGCACCTTGCCGGTGGCAATAACCGGCTGCTCGTAGCGCTTGAGCGCGGGCAACGGCTCCTGTCGGAGCGGGATGGTCGGCACATCGCCGATCTCGGCGGCGGTGATCACGGCGTGCACGCCAGGTCGCGCGCGGGCGACTGCCGTATCGATCGATCGGACACGGCCATGTGCAACTGAGCTGCGCAGGATCGCCGCATGCAGCATGTTCTTGCTGACGAGATCGTCGATGTATTGCCCGCGGCCGGTCAGGAGGCGAAAATCCTCGACGCGTTCGATCGGGCTGCCGACGAAGGCGTTTCGCGCGCGTTGTGTAGGAACGGTCATATGACGATCGTCGCTTTCAGATTAATCAGCGCGCGCGCGACGCTGAGCGCTGCGAGCGCCGAAGTCTTGGGATTGGTGCGCGACGGCCTGCCTTGCAGCTGGATGGCGAACCGGCCGGCGACGCCTTCGGCTTCGATCTCGTGGACATTGCCGGGCGCATCCGGATCTGCAACCAGCTCAACCTCGGTCGCATCAAATCCGAGACCGGCCAGCGCCACCGCAGCCGCCACATTGGCATTTTGCGGGTAAAGGAGCGCTGCTTCGCCCGCGCTGCCGCGATAGAGCACTGTTCGACCCGTGAGCTTATCGAGATCGGCGACCGTCTCGGCGGGCGAGCCGCGCCACGCCGCCGGCGGCTTGCGCGAGCGGTAGCGGACCGCATGGAGTCCGCCAACACGCATTGCCGCGATCGCATCGAGGCCGCCGACTGCACCAGCCGGCAGCAGAATACGGCTGTTGCCGTCGCGCGCCGCGGTCTTGAGCCGATCGAGCAAATCACGGTCGGCGAGCGCGCCGATCGAGATCACCAACAAATCGAACCCACGGCGCAACACCTCGGGACCATAGTCCGCCACCGCCTGCTGACCCGCGACTTCCGCCACGACGACTGGATCGCCTGTAAGAAGACCGTCGAGCGATTCCACGATATGGATTCCGGCGAGCGCAGATCGCGCTTTCGCAGACCGTCCCGGGCGGCACAGCGCGCCGGTAATTTCGACACCGGTATCGGTCTCGCGCAATACAGCGACCACGTCCTGCGCAATTCCGCCGTAGCCGATCAATCCGACCGCGGTCGTCACAGTCGCATGCCGGTGAACTTCCACTGCGACAACTCTTCCATGGTGTAGCGCACGCCCTCACGGCCAAAGCCTGACGACCCGACGCCACCGAACGGATAAGTGTCGAGCCGGAAGCGGCTGGCGTCATTGATCCAGAGCGACCCTACCCGCAACTTGCGCGAAACCTTGAATGCGGTTTCGAGGCTCTTGGTAAAGCAGGCGCCCTGCAAGCCAAACTCGGACGCGTTGGCGAGAGCCAATGCGGCGTCCACATCGGCAACCGGCTGGACCACCACGACCGGGCCGAACGCTTCCTCGCGCATCAATCGCGCTTCCGGCGGCGCTTCCGCCACGATCGCCGGGCTCAGGATAGCGCCGCGGCGCTCGGGCTTGAGCACGAGTTTGGCACCCTTGGCGACGGCATCGGCGACCATCTGCTCGACCCGGTCGGCCGCCGCGCTCGATACCATCGGGCCAACGTCAATCGCGGCATCTTCGGGATCGCCTACTTTGAGCTTCTTAGCCGCGACAACAAATTGCTCGAGAAAACGATCGTAGACCGGGCGTTCGACAATCACGCGCTGCGCCGAAATGCATTGCTGACCACTGGCCTCGAAGCCGGCACCCGCGATGCGCGTGGCCGCATCGGCGAGATCGGCATCGGCGCAGACGATATTCGCCGCATTGGAGCCAAGTTCGCCGACGAACTTCTTCGCACCCGCAGCGCGCGCAAGCTCATTGCCCGCGGCAGTGCTCGCCGGTGACCGTGACCGCGGCGACTTGTGGATGAGCGACCAGCATTTTGGCGGTTTCGCGCCCACCAGGAACGACATTGAACAGGCCATCCGGAAGTCCCGCCTTCTTCATCGCCTCAGCCATCAAAAGCGCAACCTCGGTGCCGGGCGGCGACGGCTTCACCACGACCGCATTGCCGATGGCGAGTGCCGGAGCAACCTTCTGGATCAGCAAGTTGACCGGCCCATTGAACGGCGTAATCGCCGCAACCACCCCATAGGGAATGCGCACGGTGAAGCCGAAACGTCCGGCGCCGGTTGCCGCAACATCGAGCGGCAGCACCTCACCCGTGAGATGCGGCAGTTGCGCCGCGCACGCCCGGATGAACGCGCCCGCGCGTTTGGATTCGAACGTCGCGGCACGGCGCGGCTTGCCGATGACGCGGATGAGCGAGCGGACAAGCTCGGCCTCGATCTTGTCCATGGCGTCGGCCGCCGCCATCAGCCATTCGAGGCGTTTCGCCGTTGTCGCATCCTGGTTCGCCAGAAAGGCTTGGTGCGCGTGCTTTACCGCGGCATCGACGATGCCCGCGTCTGATTCAATCATATGCGAAGCGACGCTCTCGTCGACCGGCGACACCAGCGGCGAAAAGGCGACGCCGGCCGAGGCGCTCACCGGACCGCCGATCCAGGGCATGAGACGCGGGATATCGTTCATAGCGGCAAACCTCCATTCAAATCAGGGGCACCAATTGTGCCGCCGAAACAATAACCCGGTGCGAGCGTGACGCCTTTCTGGGGTCGAAGCAAGACAACGGCTGCACACCTTACGAGCGCGCGGCGGCGATCAGCGCAAACAGCTTGGCCGGCGTCACCGGATATTCCGCGATCGTCACGCCGAACGGCGACAGTGCATCCTCGATCGCCGCGATGATCGCGCCGGCAGCGGGAACAGCCGGACTCGCCGACGCCTTTGACGCCGAGCGGATTGAGCGGCGAAGGGCATTCGAGATAATGCACCTCGATCTTCGGCACTTCGGTCGCGGTGGGCAGCAGATAATCGGCAAATGTGGTGGTCAGCGGCTGCGCATGCTCGTCGTAGCCCATCCATTCAAAAAGCGAATTGCCGATGCCGTGCACGGTGCCGCCGACAAGCTGGCCCTCGACGATCATCGGATTGATCAGCCGGCCGCTGTCGTTGACCACGACATAACGCAGGATATGCACGCCGCCGGTTTCCACGTCGACCTCGACTTCGACCGCGTGGCAACCCATACCGTAGGTGAGTGAATTCGGCAGGAAGGATCTGGAGACTTTCGAGCCCCGGCTCGAAGCCGCCCGGCATGGCGTAGCCCGGCACGCCGGAGACTGCTTCCGCCACCTCGCGCAGCGATAAGCCGCTGCCGGGCGCGCCGACGACCTCGACCCGCCCATCGCGTAATTCGAGATCCTCGACACCGGTCTCAAGAAGATGCGCTGCGACTTTCGAGCACTTTTTCGCGCACGGCAACTGCCGCCAGGTGGACCGCAGAGCCGGCCGTGACGGTCTGCCGGCTGGCGAAGCCGCCCTGGCCGTGTGGAATGACCGCCGTGTCGCCGGCCATCACCGTCACGCTGTCGGGAGAAACGACGAATTGCTCGGCGCAGATTTGCGCCAGCGCGGTCTTGATGCCCTGCCCCATCGGCATGGCGCCGGTGTAGACCGAGATGCGCCCGGAGCGGCCGATCCGCACGATGCCGGATTCGAACGGGCCGCGCCCGGTTCCCTTGACGCCGTTGCCGATGCCGATGCCGAGATGGCGGCCTTGGCGCGCGCGCTTGGCGCTGGCGTTCGGCAAACCCGGCATAGTCGATCGCTTCGAGCGCCATATCGAGGCAGCGCGGGAAATCGCCGCTGTCGAGCGCTGACCGGCGAACCGGCGCGCGTCTTGAGCGGCGTGAGTAAGGCATCTTCTGCCGCCGGCACGAGATTGCGCCGCCGCACCTCGGCGCGGTCGAGATCAAGCTCGCGCGCGATGCGGTCGAGCACGCGCTCCATGGCGAACGCGCCTTCCGGATAGCCGGCGCCGCGCACCGGCATGGTGGCGACCTTGTTGGTCTCGACCACCTGCACGCGCAGATCGTAAGCCGGCACGATGTAGGGCCCCGGCACGCCGGTCGAGGCGTTGTAGGGCAGATTGAGGCCCTGCGGCGTATAGGCGCCCTGGTCGTGGATGAGCTCGCCGCGCAAGCCGAGCACGCGTCCGTCGCCGTCGAACGCCACCTCGAGATCCCAATATTGGTCGCGCTCCTGAACCGCCGCCAGGAAATGCTCGCGGCGGTCCTCGATCCATTTGATCGGACGGCGCAAGCTGCAGGCGGCGACGCACATCGCCACTTCCTCCGGATACATGACGAACTTGGCGCCGAAGCCGCCGCCGACATCCGGCGCCACGACGCGGATCTGGTTTTCGTCGCGCTGCAGCAGCCGCATCAGGAACGCCCGCACCTCGTGGGCGAGTTGCGTCGAAGACCACAACGTCAGCCGATCCTCGTTGACGTCGTAGACCGCCACCGCGCCGCGGCCTTCGATCGAATGCGCGCCGCCGCGATGCTGCTTGAGATTGACCGCGCGCGCGGTGCGGCGCGCGTGCGAACGGCGGCGGCGATGTCACCGTAAGATTGCCGAAACTCGATGAGCAGGTTGCTGGTCTTGCGCCGCGATGGGCGAGCGGCGCGCCCGGCGCGCAACGCCGCGCGGCAATCGGAGACCGCCGGCAACGGCTCGTAGTCGACATCGACCAGCGCGGCTGCATCCTCCGCCAAGGCGCGCGATTGCGCGATCGACGACGGCGACGGCTTCGCCGACAAAGGCGACCTCATCCTTGGCGAGCACGAAGGGCGCAACGTCGGCAGGCAACTGGTCGGTGCGGAATTGCAGCGGCAGCCGCTCATCCGTCAGCATCGGCGCCAGATCGGCAAGCGTGAACACCGCATGCACGCCCGGCAGCCGGCGGCCGCGGCTGTATCGATGCCGCGAATGCCAGCGTGGGCATGCGGACTGCGCACGAACGCCGCCTCGAGCATTCCGGCAAACTTGAGATCGTCGACGAAGCGGCCGCGCGCCGCGGATCAGCGGGCCGTCCTCCAACCGCAGCACCGGCTTACCGATGGCATGAGTTTGCGTCACGTCGGATGCCACCATGACACGAGATCAATCGATATGCACGCCGGACGCCTTGACGACATCTCGCCACTTGGGACGTTCGGATGCGATGAATGCCGCAAATACATCAGGGCTCATCGGCGCCGACTGGCCGCCGACTTTCGTAAGCGCGGCGACGACATCGGGCAATTCAAATACCCGCTTCACCTCGTTCGCAATCTTGTCAACGATGGGGCGCGGCGTTCCGGCGGGCGCAAACAATCCTTGCCAGCCCGAGACCGAAAAGCCGCGCAGTGTTTCGCCGATCGTCGGCACCTCCGGGGCCGTGGACACGCGCTTTTCGCTGGTGACCGCCACGGCGCGGATCAGCCCTGCTTGGGCCTGCGGCCACAGCGTCGTCATGCTGTCGATGGCAAGATCGATGCTGCCGTTGGCCATGCTGGTTAATTCGTCCGTCGTACTGCGGAACGGCACGTGCGTCATATGCGTACCAGTCGCAAGCTCGAACATCACGACCGAAAGCTGCGACGAGGTGCCAATCCCAGACGAGCCGTAGTTAAGCTTGCCGTCGTTCGCCTTGAGATAGGCAATCAATTCCGGCACCGTCTTGGCTGGCAGTCTTGGGCTGACGACGAGCAAATTCGGCAGATGCACGAGAAGTGAAATGGGCTGGAAATCGCGCTCCGCGTCGTAAGGCAACTTGCCATAGATGAATTGATTGATGACATTGCCGCTCAACGTTCCGAGCAAAAGCGTATAGCCGTCATTGGCCGCCCGCGCGACGTAAGCCGTACCGACGCTGCCGCCCGCACCCGAACGATTTTCCACCACGAACGGCGCACCGAGGTCCGCTTGCATATGCTGCTGCAATATGCGGGCCAGCAGGTCGGCAGAACCGCCGGCCTGGAACGGCACGACGATCGTCACCGGCCGTTGCGGCCAAGCTTCCTCGGCGGGCGCCGGAGTCGCCGTGTTTGCAAGCAACAAGGCCGTGATGGCCGCAACCATGAAACGCATGTGATCCTTTCGGCCGGCCAGTGCTATGACTGGAGCCATTCCTCGAACCGCCGTTGTACTTTTGCCTGATTGTCGGCCCACCACTCGAAATTGATGACGTGGAGAAGTTTCTCGTTCGCCGGATAAGACGGCATCAGTTTGGCGATCTTTTCATCGAGCAGCGGGATGGCCTTGGGATTTTGCGGTGAGTAGTAGAGGAGACGCGCGAACACCGCCTGATATTCGGCGCGCCCGACGATGTCGAGAAATTTCATCCCGCCGATTGGGTTGGGACAGCCGGTCGGCACGATCCAACCCTCGCCGTGCCCCGAATAAGTTGCCTCGTTCCAAACAAATGCGAACGGCGCCTTGTGATCGAGAATTGATTGCGTGGCGCGGCCGTTCGTCATGTGGATGATGTCGACCTCCTCTTGCTCCAGCAACTGCTGCGCCTGGGAGTTATCGGACCACCAAGTCTTGATATGCGGCTTGATGCGATCGAGGCTGCGAAAGGCGCGCTCGACATCGATCGGATAAAATTCGGAGTCTGCGACGCCGTCAGCCTTGACCGCCGCCTCGATCGTCCAGAGCGCGTCTCGGCGCAGCGAGCGGCGGCCGGGAAACTTTTCCACATTCCAGAAATCAGCCCATGAATTGGGGTGATCGTCGCCGGGCCACTTCTTGGTGCTGTAGCAAACATTCATCGATTGCGCCGCGCCGCCGATCACGTTCGGCCGCATGAGCTGCACATCGGCGAGCGCCGATTTGTCGATCAGGCTCCAGTCGAGCGGGGTGATCATTCCCCGCCGTTCGGCGAGGATGACCTCCATGCCCGAGCAAGTTACCGCATCGATCTGCTGCGCATGGGCTTCATGCATGGCGAGCAATTTGCCGAAGTTGTAGGGCTCCTGGTATTGCACCGGAATACCGGTCTTCTTGGTGAACGGCTCGCCAAACGAGGTCATGATGGCCTGCTTCCAGGCGCCGCCATAAGTGAAATAAGTGATTGGCTTCGCCCCGGCCCAGGCTGACGGCATGCCAAGCAGGGATAGCAACGGCGACGCGGCTGCAGCCTTGCCGAGCGCGCTGAGAAACTCACGGCGCTCGAGACATCGAGTCTGACCGAGCACTCCGCGCAGCAATGAGCAGGCCTGATCGACATCGCTTTCCAGCTGATCCTTCATCGCCGTTCTCCGTGCGCGCATATGGCCCGAGGAGCAAGATCCCAGCAATACCGAATCCCCCGCCAACGATCTACTGACTTATTCACGTGCCTTTATTTGCTCGCGGCTTCGAGCGGGGACCCATTGGCTCAGGCTGGAACGGCCCGTCGCGTAGCTCGAGATACGCCTTAAGCCCTTTCGATCGCTGCGCCTCGAACAACTGCTCCCGATGCTCATTGTGCGACGAATGAACCAGCGCACTCAGCGCTCCCTCGAGCAGCAGCGCCGAGTGGACACCGGACGCCAGCATGCCTTGCATCGCGATGGCCTTGTTGAGCCGAATTCGACGGCTCAGGCACCAGCGCAATACGCTTTGCCAGTGTCCGAGCGCGCGGCATCAACTCGTCGTGCGGCACCACCTCATTGACCATACCGATGCGCAGCGCTTCCTGTGCATCGAAGTGATCGCCAGTGAGCGCCCAACGGTTAGCGGCCTTCCATCCGCATAGCGCGGTGAAGAGATAGCTCGAATTGGAAACGTGACGAACCTCCGGCTGCGCGAACACGGCCTTGTCGGATGCGATCGTGATGTCGGCGGCAAGCTGATACCAAAATCCCCCGCCCATCGCCCAGCCGTTGACCGCAGCGATAACCGGTTTGCCCAGGCTCCACATATGCGACCAGTTGTTGACGCGGCTGCCGTCATGGCGCTGCCAATGCTCGATATATTCGGCATGCGTCTTACCCTGGGGGTCCGAATGCCGCACGCCCGAGGTTGGCGCGGCGGCTTGATCGTAGCCGGCGCAAAAAGCAGCGCCATTTCCAGTGAGAATGATGGCGCGGACGTCGCGATCCGCGTCGGCCTCGTCGAGAGCGCGGTGAATTTCCGCCTCCAGGCCGCGCGATAAAGCGTTCATGCGGTCGGGCCGATTGAGAGCGACGGTCGCGACCTTATCATCGACGCTGTATTGCAGATCCTGATAGCTCATTTTTTTGGTCCTTTCTGGGAGCATTGGCGTGAACTAAGAAGCTGCGGCACGCGCCGCGATGACCGTTTCATGGGGGTTAGAATTTTCGAGGGCAATATCGACGACGACGGCGCCTGCGCCGCGCGGCTTGACGATGATGGGATTGAGATCGAGCGTGCCGAAGCGGCCGGCATTCGCGATCGCGAATTGTCCGAGACGGACCAGCAGATCTGCCAGCGCATCGACGTCCCCGCACTCACGGCCGCGCCCGCCCGTCAAGATCTGGGCGCCCCGGATGCCGTGGATCATGGCAAGAGCATCTTCGCGCGACAACGGCGCCATCTCGGTTCTGGCATCGTTGAGAACCTCGACAAAGATGCCGCCGAGTCCGAAGCAGATCGCCGGACCGAACAGCGGATCATCGATCACGCCCGCGTACGCCTCAGCGACGCCGGCAACCATGGGCTGAACGAGAACGGACACCGCGGCCGTGAAGCCGGCCTTGCGGGCGTTCTGTCCGACCGCCCCAAATGCCGCCGCCACATCCACCGCGTCGGCACAGCCGAGCCGCACGCAGCCAATGTCGCTCTTGTGCAGGAGTCCCGGCGTCTCGGCCTTGATGGCGACCGGGACACCGAAGCGGCGCTGCAAAGCAACAGCTTCCTCCTCGGAGCGCGCGAGCGCGGCGTCGACCACGGGAATCCCGAAAGCCATCAATGCATTCCGCAGGGTCAGGAAATCGGGGGCAAGGGCATCGTCGCAGAAATCCGCGCCTGGCGGAGGTACCGCACGCTCCACCGCCGCCGCCGCGACGCGCGACCAGTACGCTCGCCGCATCGGCAAGTATCGAAGCGCCCGCATTGCATTGGAGATGCCGAGGAGGACCGGGACACGCGCCGCATGCAGCGTTCCGATGATTTCGGAATCCAGGGGACCGCCGAGCGGCGAATACTGGAAGGCGACGAAGGTCCGGCCCGACGAGCGCGCGGCATCCGCAACGGCATGCGCCAAACGTCGCATGCTTTCATTGCCGCCCGCACGCACATTCACGCTGGCGGCAATGATCGGCCGTTGCCGTTCGCTGACAAGCGCCTCGAAGAGCTTGGGCAGCAAGGTGGGATCATCATAGATCGCTCCCGTACCATCGATCGGATTGGTCACACTGCCAAATTCCGGTTGCACGGCGCCGATGCGCTCTCTGGTCGCTGGCTCGAACTTCGCGAGCACCAGGCCGGCCTCGTCCAACACATCGGTCGCGTTTGCGGCGCCGCCGCCGCTGCCGGACACCACAACAACATCATCGGCGATCATCTCATCCAGTGGTGCGACAGCAAAAAGCTCGATCGCCTCGACGAACTCGTCGAAATTCGCAGCCTGGACGATGCCGCAGCGGCGCAGATAGGCCGCAAGAATCTCGTTGTTGCCCGCCAACGCCCCAGTGTGGGAGCGGATCATGACCTGTCCGGCCGCCGACCGCCCGGTTTGGTAGAGCAGGATGGATTTCCGCTGCGCCTGCGCCTTGCGCGCAATGCCGGCGAGTTTTTGGGGATTTTTCAGCGCCTCGATGACGATCGCCACGACCTCGACATCGGGATCGTCGACAAAATATGCGGCGAAGTCTTCGATGGTCGCGCCAAGCTGATTACCGCACGACACAAAGTAGGCAAAGCCCAATCCACGGTCCGCCATGAGCGGCGTGAACGCGGTCGCGCCGAGGCCACCGCTTTGCGACACCAGCGCGACAGCACCCTGACGAAGCGGCTTCGGCAGCGGACCACTGAACGCCGCGACATTTTTCTTGAGATTGATGAGCCCGAAGCAGTTCGGACCGCAAATGCACATCCCCTTTGCCGCCAGCGCCCGCAGCCGCAGAGCGCGAGCTTCGCCATGGCCGCCTTCACCAAAGCCCGCCGCAAGGACCACGGCGGCCGGAATCCCCTTCGCGTACGCCTCGTCGAGCACGTCGCACGCCGCGTCGGCACCGACGGCGACAACGATGCAGTCGACACCTTGCGGCAATTCACCAACGCTGGCGTAGCATCGGTAGCCGAGAACTTCGTCGTAGCGCGGATTGACCGGATAGATATCGCCCTTGAATCCGGCATCGCGAAGATTGGCAACGACACCCGATCCACGGCTGCGCCGCTGCGATGCGCCGACCACCGCGATCGATCGTGGCTCCAGCAACGATCTCATTGGCATCATGGCGTGGTTCACGATTGCAGCCAGAGCTGGAAGCGCCGTTGCATCGCCGGAAGATTATCCGCCCACCAGTTGAAATCGACGATGTGAGCAACCTTCTCGTTCGCCGGATACGTCGGCAGAAGTCTGGCGATCGCGGGATCGATCAGATCGTAGGCCTTGGGATTTTGCGGCCCGTAGTACATCAGCCGCGCGAACGCTGCTTCATATTCAGCGCGGCCGACAAAATCGAGAAACTTCATCGCACCGTGCGGATTTGGACAGCCGACCGGTGCCAGCCAGCCCTGTACGCCGCCTTCGCAAATCGCTTGGTTCCACACGATCTCGAACGGCGCATGATGGTCGAGGATCGACTCGGTGGCGCGGCCGTTCATCATCGCGATGAGATCGACCTCCTCCTGCTCCATCAATTGCTGGCTCAGGGAATTGTCGGAATACCACGCCTTGATATGCGGTTTGATGCGGTCAAGGCTGCGAAACACACGCTCGACATCGATGGGGTAGAATTCGCTGTCTTTGACGCCGTCGGCCTTGAGCGCCGCCTCGATCGTCCACAATTCTTCGGTGCGCAATGCGCGCCGCCCGGGAAATCTATCGATGTCCCAGAAATCCGCCCACGATGCCGGATGCTGTTCGCCGGGCCATTTTTTCTTGTTGTAGCAGATCACATAGGACAGCGTGTGCGCCCCGATCGCGTTGCCGTGCCGAAGCTGCCGCGGATCGAGGACCGAGCGATCGATAACGTTGAAATCGAGCGGCATGACCATCTTCAGGTGCTCGGCCTGAAAAATTTCCTCGCCTTGCACGGACACAGCGTCGACCTGCATGGCGTGCGCTTCGTGCATAGCGCGCAGTTTTGCGAACGTGTAGGGATCCTGGTACGCCATGGCGATGCCGGTCTTCTGCGTGAACGGCTCACCGAACGCCTTCATGGCTGCTTTCTTCCATACGCCACCAAAGACGAAGGCGGTCACCGGTAGCTCGGCCGCACGCGCTCCGGAGTATGCGCCCACGGTCGAACTGGCAAAGACTCCGGCAAGCATCTTTATGAATTCCCTCCGGCCTAAGCCGCGCGTTTCGCACAATGCTTCGCGCAGGCAGCCGCAAATTACATCGACGTCATGTTCGTGCTGACGATTGATCATCTTCGTTCTCCTGCGGGTCTCACACGCTGCGCCGCCGCGCCAGCGCTTGGACCGCCGCCACGCTCGCGAAGGTCAGTATAGCAAGCCCGATCAGGATCGCGGATGCGGCCGCGATGGTCGGATCGGATGTTGCCTGCACGCCCGACCAGATTTTCACCGCGACTGGCTTACCGACACCGCCGAGCACGAAAGTTGCAATGAGCAATTCATGCGCGGAATGAACGAACGCCAGGATTGCTCCGATGATGATGCCCGGCGCAATGATCGGCAGCGTAATCCGAATAATCGCCGATAGCGGCGCTGCGCCGTGAATGATCGCAGCGCGTTCAAGATTGCGATCGGCGCTACGCAAACTTGCCGCAGTATTGATGACCACGAACGGCATGCCGCTGACGGCGTGAGCACAGGCCAACCCGAATATGGTATTGACCAGCCCGAGCGGTACGAAGAACAGATAGGTCGATATCGCGGTGACGATCGGCGGCGTGACAAGCGCGCATAGAATAAGAGCACTCAACAGCGCCTTTGCCGGAACAACGTGACGGACCAGCGCGAAGGCGGCCGGCACGCCGAGCAAAGTCGCCAGTAGCGCCGTGAGGCTGCCGACCTTCAGCGTCACGAACAACGCGCTGACCCATTCCGGGTCGCTGGCAATAGCATGGTACCATCGCAACGACAGGCCCGGCGGCGGAAACAGCAGGAAATTTCCGGAACTAAAAGAAATGGCCAACACGACGATCACCGGAAATATCAAATAGAGCAGAATTGCGGTTACGGCCGCGCCAAGTCCAAGACGGGCGCCCAGGGCGCTCATATATCGGAGCCTCCCCACAGGCGATCGAGGCTGAAGTAACGGTTGTAGATCGCAGCAATGAGCGTGGTGATCAAGAGAAGAACGAAACCAGCGGCACTTGCAGCGTTCCAATCGAGCAACTCGCTGGCCTCGACCATGATGGTCTGTGCAATCATGGTTTCTCGTGGACTGCCCAGCAGCGCCGGCGTCACGTAGAAGCCGAGCGAGAGCACGAAGACAAGCAGGGCTGCGGCATAAACGCCTGGCAGGCTGAGTGGAAAAAACACGGCCCGGAAAGCCTGCAAGCCGCTCGCACCATGGATTTTCGCTGCTGTGATCAGCGTGCGATCGATGCGCAGCATCGCGCCGAACAAGATTACGGTCGTCAGCGGCAAGAGGATTTGGACCATCGCGATTAGCACGCTGAACGGATTATAGAGCAGCTGAAGCGGCGTGCGCACGATATCGAGAGCGACGAGCATCTTGTTGATTAGCCCGTGGTCACCAAGCAGGATCAGCCACGAAAACGTACGCACGATGATGTCGACCCAATACGGAATGAAGACGAACACCAGGATAAGCGCCCGCAATGCGCCGCCGCTTATCGTCAACGCATAGGCGACCGGATAGGCAAAGATGAGGGAGAGGACGGTCGCGATGCACGCCATCTTGACCGTGGTCATCATGACTTTGGTGTAGAGTGGCGACGTGAACAGCGCCGAATAGGAGGCGAACGAGAACCCTTGAGCGGCAAAGCTCCGCCAAACCATCAATGCCAGCGGCAGCAGAAAAAAGAATGAAATCCAGACGAGACAGGGCAGCAGCAACAGCACCGGCGTGAGCCGCCCCGGACGAGCAGACAATGGCGCGGGCCTCGCTGTGTGTTGCGCGATCGCGGTCATGGCGCTGCGCTCTTGGGAAGACTGTCCTCAGATGCCGGCAGCAGCCGAGCGGCGTTCGGAACCCAGGTCAGCAATACCGACCGCCCGACCTCGAAATCGCCGCCGTGTTCCCGCTCTACTCTGGCCTTAAGCCGATCCCCGCCCACCGCAATGTCGAGTTTGAAGATATCGCCGTGATAGCTGAGCTCCGTTACGGTGCCGATCAGCCGGTCGCCGCCGCCGCATTGTTCCGATGGCACCGGGTGTACCGTCATATCTTCGGGCCTGACGAGCACAACAGCGCGATCACCAACGGTCGCTGCGAATTGCCCTGATGCTGCATGAATGACGGCGCCGTTGCCGATCATCACGGCAAATCCATGGCTGTCTTTCGCCGTGACCGTCCCGGCTATGAGATTTGAATCACCCAGAAAGTCGGCCACGAAGGCACTGGCGGGGGCTTCGTACAGCACGCGCGGCGTGCCGATTTGTGCGATGCGGGCGCGATGCATGACGACCACGAGATCGGACATCGTCAGGGCTTCGGATTGGTCGTGGGTGACATACACGACCGTGGTGCCGACGCTGCGGTGGATATGCCTGATCTCGGCCTGCATCTGCTCGCGCAGCTTTTTGTCGAGCGCGCCCAGCGGCTCATCCATCAGCAGGAGGCGCGGCCAGGAAACCAACGCGCGGGCCATCGCGACCCGCTGCTGCTGGCCACCGGACAGTTGGCGCGGGTAACGCGCGCCAAGTTGCGAGAGCTGCACCAGCCCCAGCATTTCAGCAATACGCGTTCGCGCGGCCTCGCGTGTGAGCTTCGATCGCATCCGCAATGGAAAGCCGACATTTTCCGCCACAGTCATGTGCGGAAACAGCGAGTAAGATTGAAATACCATGCCGATATTGCGCTTGTGCGGCGGCACATCGGCAACCGAGCGTCCGTCGATCAAAATATCACCGGCGTCGGGTGCGAGAAATCCGGCAATGAGGTTAAGCGTCGTGGTCTTGCCCGAACCGCTCGGCCCCAACAGTGAAACAAATGCTCCGGCTGGGACATCGAGCGAGACGTCGTCGACCGCCGCGACTGCGCCAAAGGTTTTACCGAGATTGCATAGCCGGACCTGTGCTCCGCTGATCGTGGTTGTGGTGGCGGATTGGTCCATACGCGACGGCGTTCCGTCACCAGACGAAGACAGGTCGATGAGACGCGAATGATCCGCCCTTCGTGTCGAAAAATCAATGCGCCAGACTGCCCATTCGGGCATAGCCGCTTGCGATTAAGCGATGTGCTGCACGGCAAATGACGATGGGCACCGCGAAGCAGGGCTGATAGAATCTACGCGTCCCAAGGTCGCAGGCGAGCGGCCGCTCCACCGGTGGAGGAAGCCGATGCTGAAGAAGACGCCGCGCAATGGCAAGAACGCGAAAAAGACGCCGGGCGTCGCCGAATTGCCGAAGATCAACAATACAACCGACACCCGCGACATCCTTGCGCATGCCGCCAAAGAAGCGCGGCGTGACAACTATTTCATCGTCGACGTCGATGCCCACGTCACCGAGACGGCGTTCTGGTCGGAAGTCGTCGATCGCATGGAGAGCGACGTCTACAAACAGATGGCACGCGCCTTCAAGGAGCGCGGCGGCGCGCCCGGCCTGCTCAATGCGACGCCGGGCTTGCTCTACCAGGACGTATTCGGCCGCATCCCACACCAGCAGCGCCTCGGCGAAGCGGTCCCGGGCGGCCGCACTCACGCGCAGGTGACGCTGGTGCAGCGCGCCATGGACTCCATGGGCATCGACTACATGGTGGTGTTTCCGACCCCGATGCTGGTGCTTGGCATGCATCCGCAGATCGAGATGGAGGTGGTGATCGGTAATGCCTTCAACAAATGGTTGACGGAAGAAATCCTGCCGCAAGATCCGCGCATCAAGGCAATGCTTTACTTGCCGTTCAATCATCCCGAGGCGTGCGTGAAGGCGGTCGAAACCTATGCCAACACACCGGGTGTCATCGGTTTCTCAGTCACCTCGACGCGCTTCCGCGCGGTCAATCACGACAGCTACATGCCGCTCTATTCCGCCATCCAGGCGACCGGAAAGCCGCTGGCGTTTCATTCGGGCTTCCACTGGGGCGATCAGTCGATGCAGCAGTGTAACCGCTTCATCTCCATGCATGCGATCTCGTTCGTCTATTATAACCTTATTCATCTCACGAATTGGATCATCAACGGCTTGCCGGAGCGCTTCCCCAAGCTGAAGGTGCTGTGGATCGAGAGCGGGCTGGCCTGGGTGCCGTTCCTGATGCAGCGGCTCGACTCCGAATACATGATGCGATCATCGGAAGCCCCGCTGCTCAGGCGGCGGCCGAGCGAGTACATCGCCGACATGTACTTCACCAGCCAGCCGCTCGAGCGCTCCAACTTGAAGCTGACCGAAGCAACCTTCGAGGCCATCAAGGCCGACACCCAGCTTCTGTTCGCCTCCGACTGGCCGCATTGGGACTTCGACCTACCCAGCGCGATCACGACCCTGCCGTTCCTCAACGAGGAGGCAAAGCGCAATATTTTGGGCCTCAACGCCGCGCGGCTGTTCAACCTGGACGTACCAAAACACAAGTTGATCACGGCCAAGGCCAAGACGGCGCCGTCCGTTCGCGTGCCGGTCACGGCCTGATTGAGCGCGGCGAATACGGAAACCGCCATGGCGCGAGCGCTGAAACGCAAAGTGGCGAAACGCACCGCTAAGCCGCGCCGGAAGGTGCCGCATGGCAAAGCACCAACCGCGGATTTCTGCCTTCTCGCGCGTCAAGCACTCGAACGCGGCGAACCTGACGCGATATCCGACAAGACGCTGCAGCAGGTCCTGACGGCGGCGGTCAAGGTTTACGCCGCGAAAGTAGAACGGCGCGGCCATGACGTGGCGCCGTTTGCGCCCGGCGCGGTGACCGCAACGGAAACTGTCGTCACGGCGTGCGGGCTGATCCGTGCCGCCGAGCTCAACATGTTCGACGTGGCGATCTGGTTTCATCGCCCGCCGGGGATCGAATGAAAAGGCTGGAGGATGCGATGGACGAAGTTGCAGTTGGCAAACTAGCCGACATTGACGACGGCGACTATCGGGTTTTCGCCCTGGAGGAAATCGAGGTCGGCATCTTCCGCACCGGCAGCATGGTGCTGGCTTATGAGAATGTATGCCCGCACGCCGGCGGTCCGGTTTGCCAGGGCAAGATTTTCCATCAGGTCGAGGAAGTGATCACGGACGACAAGAAAAGCGCCGGCCAGCGTTTTGGCAAACAGCGCCACATCGTCTGTCCGTGGCACGGCTACGAGTTCGATCTCGCGACCGGTTGCCACCCTGGCGACGCTTCTGTGCATTTGACCGCGGTGCCGGTCGCCGTGCGCGACGGTAAGATTTATGTCAGCGTGCCGCGCGGGGACTAAGGACAGAACGGAAGCCGTTCACACCAACTGCCCCTCGCTGAGCGGGATGTCGCGCATCGTGCTTGGCGCAAACAGCTCTTCGATCTTGACGCGGCGCGGCGTCAGGCCGTGCTCGTGGTTGTATTGCAGCAGCGCCTCGATCGAGGGCCGGTTCGCTTCGATTCCGTAGGGATACCAGTCCTTGCCGATGATCGACTGCTCCTCCTCGATCAAAGGCTGCAGCCACGCGAACGATGCTTTGGGCGACCCTGCCTCGGCAATCAAACCGAAGGCGTAATCCTTGGCCCGGCAAAATGCCTTGTAGAGATTCTATCGCCACCCACGGATCGCGCTCATAGACATCGCGGCGAATCACGACTGTATGCATGATCGGATAGATCTTGGTGCGGCGGTAATAATCCTGCTCAAGCTCGCGGTAATTGGGAAACAACCTTTTCACATTCGGCGCGCCGCGGCGGAATGACAGCGGATTGTTGGCCGTCATCAAGAAGTCGATCTCGCCACGTTCAAGGAGATCGCCAAGCTCGGTGCCGGCCGGGGCCTGGGTCAGGCGAATGTCCGGCGGCAGCTTATGGCCGAGCCGGTCGGCGCGGCCTTGCACCCATTCAACGTCGCTCGGCTTCACGCCGTATTCGTGTTCGAGAAGGCCGCGCATATAGACTGCGGCGGTCATGCTATATTCGGGCACGCCACCGCGCTTGCCCTTGAGATCGCCCGGCCCCTTGATACCCTTTTGCGTGTTGATGAAGAAATAGCCATGGCGGAAGACGCGCGATGGGAAGACCGGGATCGCCACAAACGGCGCAAGCCCACTGCCGACCAGCGTCGTGTAGTTGGAGAGCGACATCTCCGATGCGTCGAATTCTTTGTATTGCAGCATCCGCCAGAAAATCTCGGCTGGCTGCAGATTGATATAGGTGAGGTCGATGCCCTCGGGCCTGATGGTGCCGTCACGCAAAGCCTGGGTGCGATCGTAGGGTCCGCACGCGAACGTCAAACGCAGGTTGGTCATAGCTCTCCTCGTTCACCGGCTCGGCTGAGCGAAGCAAGCTTTCGTGATGACGGGATGCTGTCAAGGGTGTCGCCACGTCGCGTGAGCACGATGGCGACACTAGCGCTTGACGTGGAAGATGACCGGCAACGTAAAGTCCAAACCTTCGTCGGCGACCAAAGGGGGAGGCGGCGGGACGGGATCTGAACGTCGCAACATGTCGATCGCCGCCGCGTCAAAGGAAGCATCGCCGGAACCCTTGGCGATGCGCGTCGACACCACGTGCCCAACCCTGTCGAGCACGAAGCTCACCACGACTTCGGCGCTCTTCATCGATCGATCGGGCGGATAGCGCTTGTACTTGTTGAAGTGGGCAGCCAGTTCCTTCTGCCACGTGACGCGTTCGCGCCGGGCGCTTTCGCCCGTTCCCTGGGTGGGTGAGACCGAATGCGGAGATACCGGAGCGTTCTCGACGGTCGGCGTCGCTGTCGCCTCGGTGGGCACCGATGCTTCCGAAGGATCGGCCTGAACCGTCTCCACCTTCGGGTGATCGTCGATCGGCTTATTTGCCGGGTTCGGTGAAACCACCCGATCGGGGTCGTCGGTCTCTGTCGGCACGGCTTTCGGCAGGTCGGTCTGTTCGACAACCGCCTTCTGCTCAACGACAGCCGGGGCGGCGGCTGTGGCTTCGGTGTCGGGCCCCACCGCAAGATCGGTCGGATCAAGCCGCGGCGCGGCAAGTTCGACGCCGATTTCAATAGCCGGCGCACCGAGATCGTCATCGGCTTCGTCAGGCTGCAGATAGCCATACGCCAGTGCCGCACAGCCGGCATGGATCGCAAGCGCGCCGACAGCGGCCGCAATCCAAGCGGTTCTCGACAGATGGCGGGGCGGATCGTGGTCAGGCATTGGTAAGACGCTGCTCGTCAGGGATTGGCGTTCGGCGAAGCGGTTTGCGTCGAATCGCCGGGCACGCCCTCATTCGCAACCAGTGCTATTTTATCGTAACCGCCTATTCGCAACCGCTCGAGCACATCCATCAGCTCGCCATAGGGTACGGCGCGGTCGGCACGCAGGAAGATACGGTGATCCTTGCCGAGATCCGGCATAGCGTCCAGCGAACGAACCAGATCGACGCGTTTGACCGGGGTTTCGCCTATGGCAACGGCAAGATCGGCTTTGATAGTGACGTAAGTCGGCTTGTCCGGTTTCTTTTCTGGAATCGCCGTCGAAGACGGCAAATTAACCGGCAGGTCCACGGTCGATAGCGGCGCCGCCACCATGAAGATGATCAGCAGCACAAGCATCACATCGATAAACGGCGTCACATTGATGTCGTGCGCTTCGTCGAAGTCGTCGTCATCGTCGTCAATATCGCCGAGCGTTGCGCCCATGTCTTATTCTAAACCCTCTTACTCTAAACCCATGTCTTACTCCGCGGCGCGCGCAATCGCTCCGCCCTGGAAGCGGTCGAGGTCGCGTGACAATAACCGGCCGATCGCGCCCGTGGCACGCGCGACCAAATCCAAATAGCCTTTCGTCGCGCGGGAGAAATGATTGTAGATGATGACCGCAGGGATAGCGGCGGCAAGGCCGACTGCAGTCGCCAGCAACGCTTCGGCGATACCAGGCGCGACGACGGCAAGGTTGGTCGTGTGCGCGTTCGAGATGCCGATGAAGCTGTTCATAATACCCCACACCGTGCCGAACAGGCCCACGAATGGCGCCGTGGCTCCTATCGTCGCGACCGGTCCCATTCCGTACCGGATCGCGCGGGCTTCCATGCGTACGATTTCCGAGAAACGCGATGCGGCACGCTCGCGAATTCCTGTCTCACCAGGACTGTCTGCCGACATCCGGATTTCATGCGTCGCGGCCGCGAGCAGCGCAGATAAAACACTAGAGCGCGACCCCAACGCCACTTGAGCCTCGGCTAGCGATCGGATATCCGCGATCCGTGCCAGCGCCGCGCCAAGCCTGCGCTTGGCGTGGGAAAGCTGGACAGTCTTGGCCAGAAAAATCGTCCAGGTCACGAGCGACGCAAAGGCCAAGCTGATCATGACAGCTTTGACCAGATTGTCGGCGGAAAGAAACATGGACCACGGCGACAGTTCACGCGCGTGGTCCCCAACCGCAACAGGCATGGATGTTTTATTGTCCGCATCAGGCGCTGCGGTCTGAGTTGGCGCTGGCGACGGCTGCACGGTCGGGGCTTCAGTCGATAGCGACGGCGGTTGCTGCGTTTGCGCCGGCACCTGCGGCGCAGCCGGATTGCCGACGCTTTGCTGCGCCGACAAGGGTGACGCAAGCCAAGCCATCGCAACGACGAGAACAAACCAGCGCACGCTTCGCAAACCAAATTCCTTCATACGTCGGCCCAATAGCGAATGAGGTTGTGGTAAAGACCGGCGAGCTTAACGACCTGGGGATCATTGCGTCCGAGCCGAACCACCAGGTCCTGAATTGAGTTGTCGAGATCAAATATCATACTGCGTGCGTGGGCGTCACGAATCATGCTCTGCAGCCAAAAAAATGACGCCGTACGCGCGCCTCGAGTGATCGGCGTAACCGTATGCAGGCTGGTGGCAGGATAAAGCACCAGATGCCCAGCCGGCAGTTTGACCTCCTGCGATCCGTAATAGTCCTCGACGACCAATTCGCCGCCATCATATTCTTCAGGCTCGGAGAGGAAGAGCGTCACGGACAAATCGGTGCGAATCCGCATCCCAGTCAGTTGATCGCCGCGCACGGCATTGTCGACATGCACGCCGAAATGTTGGCCCACACCATAGCGATTGAACAGTGGCGGAAAGATGTGTCGGGGGATGGCCGCTGAGATGAACAACGGGTTCGCGGCGAGCACCTTGATAATCCCTTCGCCAAGTTTCCGCGAGATTTCGCCGTTCGGCGGCAGTTGTTCGTTTTTTTTGACCATGGCGGACTGAGCGCCAGCAGTCGAGCGGCCGTCTTCCCAGATGGCGTTGTCCATAACGCCGCGGAAGTCCGCCACTTCGGCCTTGCTCAGGACGTCCGGCACACAGACCAGCATTCCCACCTACTGATTAGAATTAGAATAAGAAGGATTTAGTAGCGCGCCGAAATCACGATATACCCGGCGCGACCCGGTGCCTCCAGGACGAACGGGGTCCCGCTTTGGTACAACGCGTCGTAGTAGAGCTTATTGAAGATGTTATTGACGAACAATTTGACCTTCCAGTTCTTGTTGATCTTCGCTTCGGCGAAGGCGTCAAAGCGCCAATAGCCCGGGATCGACGTACCCTGGTTCGCGGCCAGCAGCGTGCCGCCATATACTTTTGACCGGTACACCCCCTGCCCGCCGACTTCCCAGACGTCGGTAAGCTGATATTTGGTGAGCAGGCTGAAGGACTGATGCGCGACATTGGCGAGCGGCAGCCCCACGTCCGTCGTATAAAGTAACGGTTGGGGCATGTTCGCGGTCGGCACGTTCGACTTGGTGACCTGCGACTGCATCAGCGTCAAACCGCCGAACACGCTCCATTTATCGGTGATTTTTCCCGTCACGCCGAGGTCGATGCCCCGAACGTAGTAGGCGGAACCGGCGATGATGCAGGAAACGCTGCCGGTCGTTCCCGCCGGATAGGGACAGGTGGGGGTTGCGTTTGCAGCACTGGTAACGTTGAAGGCTTCGCGCGCGTTGTCCTTTGTGGTCTGGAACAATGCACCCGTCACCAGCAGGTGGCGGTCGAACAACTCCCACTTGGTGCCGACTTCGGCCGCCTTGTTCTTCTCAGGTCCAAAAATCTGGGCCGGGTTGCCGTTTAGAACGGGAGCCAATCCACCATAGGCCGTACTGGTGCCGTCGAACTCGGAACCGACCGGGTCGGACGACGTTGCATAGGCCGCGTAAACGCTGGCATTCGGCAACGGTTTGTATGTCACGCCCACGTTGAAATTCGGCAGCCCGAATTCCGCCGATTGCGAACCAAATGCGGTAGCGCCGTTGACGGTCCCATAGCCGGACGTGTTGATGCGATAGTCATCGAAGCGGATGCCGCCGTTGAGGATCAGGAGGTCGTTGTAGTTGGCAGAATCGAGGGCATAGACGCTCTTCGTGTCGATCCCGATATCGGTCGGCATGCCGAGCAGGCTCGGTGATCCGAACGGCGCAAAGGTATCTTGAGGGCCGAAGACATTGATGCCGACGTCCGAGCCGCTGCTGCTGAACGCACCGGTCGCTCCTTCTGAGGTGAGCCCGGCGTACTTGTCGATCGATGAGGTCTCCCGGTCGAATTCGACGCCGGTCAGCAGCGTGTGGCTGAATCCGCCGGTGAAGAACTTGTAGGTTGTCTCGGTCTGGTTTGCGAACACGTCGGTGATCTGATAGCGGCTCTGCGGATTAGTCGTCAGTGTCGACGCCGTCAGCGGCGTGGCCGCGATCGGCGATTCCGGCAGGGTTCCGATGTAATTGTTGCTCGACTGCGACTCGCGCGTCTTGTTGGTGAGGAGGATATTGGGGGCGATTTGAAACTCGGCGTTGAGCGTTCCGATGTCCTGCTGAACCTGAAAGAAATCACGATTTACGAAGCCATAGAAGGTGTTGCGATTCAGCCCGTAATTCGGAAAAGGGCCGCCCGCGGTGCTGGTGAACATTTGCGAGCTGGACCCATTTTCCCCTGGCCTGTAGTACGGAACGCCAAAATCTGGAATGCCGTGCAGGTAAGTGTGCACATAATCGCCAGTGATCTTGATCGCATTCGTCGGATTCCATTTGGTCGCGACAAAAGCGCCATCCCGATCGTCGGTGGCGAAGTTGCGGCCGGCGACATCGGCGTCCTGGAACAGGCCGCCGGCTCGAACCGCAAACGTCGGGTCGATGACCTGATTGACGTCGAGCGTAACGCGCTTGGTCATGTCGGTGCCAAACGTGGTATCCATATTGTAGAAGCTTTTGTCGGTATTAGCCTGCTTGGTCACAATGTTGATGGCGCCGCCCGTGGTGCCGCGGCCCTCGAATGACGAAGCCGGACCGCGGAGAATCTCGACCTGCTCGGTGAAGAAGTTCTCACGGACGCTGACACCGGAGTCGCGAACGCCGTCGATGAAGACGTCGTTGCGGGCGTCGAAACCGCGGATGAAGAAGCGATCGCCGAAGGCGTTGCCCCCCTCGCCGAGCCGAAAGTCACGCCCGCCGTGCTGAGCACTGCCTGCTTCAGGCTCGTCGCGTTCTTGTCCTCGAGTAATTCCTTGGTCAACACTGTGACGGTTTTTGGCGTATTGAGGATCGGTTCCGGAAACTTTCCCGAAGCTTGTAAACGATCGGCTTTGTAGGGCGCGGCCGGATCGGCATACGGATTCTGATCGGGCGGCTGCGCGGCTGCGATTGCCGGCGCGGGCGCCGGTTTGGCACGAGCGGCGGCTTGTTTGGCTCGCGCGGCCCGTCGCAGCGCGTTGCGAACGCGCAATTGCTCCGCGGTCGGCGTGGTCGCTGCAGGCTTCTTGCGCGCGACCGGAGCATCGACCGTGACGGGCGCCAATGGCGCCTGTTGCGCCTCGGCGCCTGTGATCGATGCAACAGCGACCAAGCAGCCAACCGTCACGTTGCGCGTTGTATTGCTGTCAACCTTCTTGCCGATCAATTCCGGCGGAAAACACGACCGCAATGATCGCGGCCTCTTCACGCTGCTCATGTTTCTCGCCCACCCGATATTCAGTCCACGCAGACCGTGGAAGCCGATTGTTGCCCAAGGCAACTTTAGGGAGGGCCACTTCGCACGTCAAACAATTCGCTAGTATTTCTTCCGCGCTATACTCTAATTGTTCCAATCTGTATTCGGCCTATACATTTTAACGCCTCTAATTAAAGATTGCTGACCGCTGATAAGAGCGCTTCTAAATCAGGGCCTGAGACTTTGAATCGACAATCCGTTTAGAAAACACCACAGCGTCGGCCGCAGCGGGACACAGCTTTTGAATTTGAAAGACACGCAAGAGCTTCCCATCGCACGTTAGAAGCGCAACGAGCAGCATAGCGGACCGTCGCCAACGGCATGGCTCTCGTGAGCAAAGCTGCGTGAGCTGCACCGACGATCGATCGCTAAATTCGAGTCCATCAAATCATCTCGTCCGGATCGGCACTCGGCGGTTTCATGAGAGAAAAAAGTTCATCTATGGTCTTCACGGCAATCTGCCGCACAAGATCGGTATCGAGCGAGCCGGCAATCCTCACCTGTCGCACAACGGTGTGGATCTCGTCTCGGAAGTCGGTCAGGAATGTCAGCGGATCTTTCGAATTGTTGGCGACTTTCGCGATCAGCCCCGTCACCAATATCTGACAAGCGATCATCCGACCGTTCAATTCTTCCATCAATACTCTCCTGTTTGCTGGACCCGGCCGGCGATGGACCTGCACCTTATCGCTGACGCTTCCCTAGCTAACACGCGGGATAGACCGTTAGAAAGATTTCTCAAACTCGCGAAAACTAAGTTCGCGTCCGATACATTGTTCTAATTCGAGTGTAAGAGTCCGCGTTGGAAATTCTCGTCGGGAGAACGCAGCATCATGGATTTGTCAGATCGTCGTGCGGCGGTGACGCGTCGGATGGCGGAAAAGGCCGTTGACGTTTTGATCGCCGTGTCGAGCGGCTTTCGACCCTATGATTTTCCCGACCCGGTCACGTTCCTGAGCGGATACCAGTCTCTCGGCGAGAGCTTGTTCGTACTCGCTTGCGATGGCGAGGCGACCTTGATTGTCAGTCCGGCCTGGGATGCCGAAAGAGTTGCGATCGGTATGCAGGATATCCGCACGATCGCGGTGGATGACGTCGCGCAGGGATTGTCGCAACTCTTGGTTCACCGATCGGGACACAACGGAAGCGCGCGCATCGCCACCGCCGGCTGCGGCATGGCGGCGCCACACTTGGCGGCTTGCGTAAACGAAGTCGCCGGGCACGCGGCGCGCGCATTCGATCGCGATCTCTATGCCGCGTCCGGACGGAAGACCGACGCGGAGCTCGCAAACGCGCGCAAGGCGGCGTGGATCGCGGAGCGCGGGTTCGAGCGGATGACCGAAGTCGCGCGTCCGGGTCTGCCTGAATGCGATCTCGCTATCGAGGTCAACTTGACCATGAAGGCGCTCGGTGCCGACGATAATTTCATGATGATGAGCGCGTCGCCGCATGCACGCGGGATCATGCCCTCGAGCACGCGTCCGCTCACCGTTGGCGACATCATTCTTGCCGAGTTCACGCCCGGCGTCCGCGGTCAATTTATTCAGAACTGCCGCACCGCGGTCCTTGGACCGCCAAGTGCGGAACTCACCGAAAAGTACGATCTCGTCGTGCGCGCGATGTGGGCCGGCATCGAGGTGGTGCGACCTGGCGCACGCGTCGCCGAAGTCTGCCGCGCGGTCGACCGCGTCCTGGAAGACGCGGGATTTGCCGAATATTGCCGCCCGCCGCATATCAGACGGCGTGGCCATGGCTTCGGACTGGGTTCCATCTGGCCGGGGGATATCGCACGCGACAACGATATCGTGCTGGAAGAAGGCGATGCCTTTGTGGTGCATCCCAATCAATATCTGCCGGGTCCCGGGTACATGCTATGTGGCGAACCGGTGCACGTCACCGCGCAAGGCATCGAGGTGCTCAGCCAAAAAACCGCGGCCTTGGCCGTCATCGCGTGCTGAGATCGTCGCATGCGGATGCTTGAAACAACGCTGCTGACCGGCCCCTACGACTGGGACGAGTCACTCATACCGCGTGCCGAATTCGAAATCCGTATTGCCGCCGTGCGCGCCGTTCTGCGCAACCACGGCCTCGACGGACTCCTGGTCGGAGGCACAAGTCCTGAGCATGGCGCCCTCGGCTACCTCACCGGCTTTGTCCCGAAATTGGGCCCTGCTCTCGCGTTTGTTCCGGTCGAAGGCGAACTGCGCCTCGCTTTCTCGGGCGGCGGCGCCATGTTGCCGTCGGCGCGGCGACTGACTTTTGTCACCGACATTCAGGCTTCTCGCGATCCGGAACAGGACGTGGCGGCATGGCTGCGCGAAGCCGGCGGCACACGTTTCGGATTGTGGGGAAACAACGCTATCCCGAATGAATTGCGCTGCGCCCTCGACCGTGCGGCTCCGTCGCCGATCGTCTCGCTCGAGGCCGAGCTCGATGCGCTGCGCCGTCGCAAATCTCGGCGCGAACTTACGCTCATGCGCCGCGCTTGTAACATCCTGAGCGTCACCCTTGGCGGACTTCGCGCCGCGACGACGAACGGCAGCGGTGTGCGCTCCGCGGCGCTCGCTGCCGAACGGATAGCCTACGCCAACGGTGCCCAGGATGTGCGGATGCTGGTCAGCATTCGCAATGGTGGCACGCCACAGCCGCTCGTCGGCACCGACGATCCCTGTGTCGATCCTCTGCTCGCCTGCGTTGCCGTGCGTTTTGCCGGCTATTGGGCCGAAGGACTTGTCACCGTGACGGCAAATCCGACGTCAACATTTACGACCGCCGAGAGCATCCTCGCGGCGATCTTGCACAAGGTCCGACCCGGTGTCACAGGGTCGGAATTGAATGCCGCTGCCCAGCACGCAATGGCGGGTCTGAAGCTTCACCCGTTCATCGCCACAAACTTCGGAAACGGCATTGGTCTCGCGCGCGAGGAAGCACCGCTTCTGGGCGAAATGAATTCTTCGGTGCTGCAAGAGGGTGACGTTTGCACAATCCGCGCAGGCACACAGGCTAGCGCCGCCGACAGCGCCATTGTCTCCGCAATGTTTCAAGTCGGGGCGACCGGCGCGGAACGGCTCTAGCGCGCCGATGCATTGGCTCACTGCGAATTGTCACGAAGGATTTCATCGGCGAGTTTTTCGGCCACCATGATGGTCGGAATGTTGGTATTGCCGCGCGGCACTGTCGGCATGATCGAGGCGTCGATGACGCGTAATCCGTCGATGCCTTGCACGCGCCCCGCCACGTCGGTCACCGCTTCACGATCATCAGCTGCACCCATGCGGCACGTACCGACCGGATGGAAAGTGCCGGCCACGTTCCGTCGAATGTGATCCGCCAACGCATCGTCGTCCTCGACAAGGGCTGCAAGATCGACCCGACGATCGGCAAGCGTGGAAAAAATCGGCCCGGCAAGGGGTGGCGCGAGATCGATCAACCCGGCAATCGCCGCGCTCTTGATCTTGTTGTCGGCCGTGATCCGGTTGAGCCGCCGCAGGCGGTCGCTGAATTTGACCGGGAAGGTCAAGCTCGTCATCGCACGCACCGCCTCATGCGCCAAAATTTCGACGGAGCGTCGAAAGCCCTGCATGAAGCGTTGCAAGTCGAGTTCGTGCCCCGTGAAATTGAATTCAACGCGCGGGTACAGTTCCGGATCCGCCGAGGCGAGCGAGACGCGGCCCCGCGCCATCGGCTTGAGCAGCGACGGTGCCAGATTGGCGACTTGGAAGCCGAGGGGGCTCCACGAGGTTTTGCATTGCACATTGATGTACATGTCGGACTTCGGCGCGCCAGGAAGCCCCGATGAATAGCGGAATGACGTCATCGGATGCGGCCGAATTTTCTCAGATTGCCGCGTTCCGGGTTTTTGCAACAGCCCGATAAAGACGATGGCGTGGTTGGATAAATTTTCGCCGACGCCCGGCAGGTCGGCGCGCACCTCGATACCAAGCTGGCGCAGCGCCGCGGCCTGTCCGAGGCCCGCCCGCATCAGGAAAGCCGGCGAATGGATGCCGCCAAGCGCAATAATGATTTCACTGCCGCGGAATTCCTGTTGCTCGGTGCCGATCTTGACGGTCACACCGGTCGCACGGCGCCCGTCAAATAAAAGGCCCTTGGCCACAGCGTTCGTGGCGATCGTCAGATTGCGGCGGCCACGGACATTGGCATCGAGGTAGCAGATCGCCGCCGAGCCGCGTTTATCGGGCCAGTTGCTCATCGGCACCGCGCCGTAGCCATCGCGAAAATCGGTGTTCATGTCGGCGATGAACGGAATTTGGTGTTCCCGCGCGAAAACCCCCACGGCTTTCGACAGCGGCGCCCAATCCTCGGCCCGGGTGCGGCGGATAGGCATCGGTCCATCTTTGCCGTGCAGCGCACCGTCGAAGTCCAGGTCGGTTTCGAGTTTGCAGTAATACGGCAGCACGTCGTTCCAGCCCCAGCCGCGTGCGCCAAGCGCTTCCCATTCGGAAAAATCGTCCGGCGTGCCCCGATAGGCGACCATGCCCATGACGCTGGAACCGCCACCGACGATGCGGCCTTGGGAAAATCCGACGAGCGGCGAATTGTTCTCGCGCCGCCAATGGACTTTGAGATCGGGCCAGAAATAGGCGTCGTTGTAATAGGACGTCGGGTAGGAATTGAGCACGTCGGCGGGTTCGGCACCCGGCGCCACGTCGCGCCCCGCCTCGAGCAGCAGCACGCTGGTCGCCGAACGCGCCGACAATCGGTTGGCAAGCACGCAGCCTGACGCCCCGGCGCCAATGATGATGACATCAAAGCTGGTGGTCATCCGATTTCCATTCGTCCTCTGTGACCGGGGCAGCGCTCGATTGAACATCGCCGCAGCCTGCTTTACTGGATCATTACCGTAAGCAGCCCGTGACAGCGACTGCTCTGAGATCATCTGTGAATGGAGACCGACCGCCATGACCGCCCCAAAGACGCTCCACGGCGTGATCGCCGCCGTTGCGACAGCCGTTGACGAGAAGGGCGAGCCGGATAGCACGCGCTCAACCGCGCTGGCCCGCTTCCTCCTGGATAATGGCTGCGACGGGCTCAACGTACTCGGCACCACCGGCGAAGCGACCTCGTTCTCGCTCGATCAGCGCCGGCGGGTCATGAGCGCCTATGCGGAAAGTGGCCTGCCGGTCGACCGGATGATGGTCGGTACCGGCGCCGCCGCGCTTGCGGATGCCATCGCGTTGACCCGGCACGCTGCCGAACTAGGCTTTGCCGGAGCGTTGGTGCTGCCGCCGTTCTATTATAAAGGCGTGCACGATGATGGGCTCGTCGCCGGCATCGACGCAATCCTGTCGGCGACAGCGGCACGGCCGATCCCGATCTACCTTTATCACTTCCCGGCGCAGTCGGGGCTGCATTGGCACGTCGCCCTGATCCGCCGCCTCCTCGATAGCTTCGGCGAACGCATCGTCGGGCTCAAGGATTCTTCCGGCGACATGGCTTATGCGCGCGAAGCGGCGGCGATCTTGCCGCGCTTCAAGGTGTTTCCGTCGACCGAGGCGGCGCTGCCGCAGGCGCGTTCTGGCCCGTTCGCCGGTTGTATTTCGGCGACCGCCAATCTCAACGCCGACCTTTGTGCGCGCGCCTATCGCACCGGCGACGCCGCAGCACTCGCGGAAGCCGTAGCGATCCGCCAGTTGTTCGACGGCAAGCCGCTGGTGCCCGGCGTCAAGATGCTGCTTGCGCATATTCACGGCAGCCCGCAATGGGCCCGTGTCGCCCCGCCCCTTTCGGCGTTCCCGGCGGCTGATCGGGCTTCCGTTACCGCCGGCTACGACGCGCTCCGCGCCAAGCAAGTCGCCTGAAGGAGCACCGCTCCCGGCCCCCTCTGGGTCAGCAACGTTGACGATCCCGCCTCGCACCCCTATAAGCCCGCGCAAGACGGCAAGCATCCCGCTTGCGCCCATTTATCATTGTCGTTCAACAGCTCATGGCTAATACAAAGTCTGCCAAGAAGGCCGCCCGCCAAATTGCACGTCGCACTGTCGTCAATAAGTCGCGCCGCACGCGCGTGCGTACCTCCGTGCGTAAGGTCGAGGAGGCGATTTCGGCGGGCGACCGTACCGGTGCGCTCGCCGCCATGGTCGAAGCCGAGCCCGCCCTTATCCGGGCGGCGCGTAAGGGCATCGTCCATCGCAATGCCGCCCGCCGCAAAGTCTCGCGGCTGACCCACCAGATCGCAAAACTGGCTAAATAAGCCGCTGCGCTGCTTTTTCGCAACGCATTGCATCGCCCGGCGGCTGCCAGCCGGGCGCACCAGCGAATCTAACTTCGCTGTGGATTGCCATCAATCTGTTGCACTTTTGTCACGATAATCCGTAAAGTCGGTGAAAATGGTATTCGCGTCGGTCTGCGGCGCGGCCTGTTCTGTTTTTCATCAATTTTTGCGCATTTTCCGCGCGCTTCTTCGCGCTTTGGCGGTGGGTCACCCTGCGAAATGTGCACGAGAATTCTATGCGGTTTTAAAGGGTTAATGACCACGGTCGGCCGGGGGTCAAAGTTCCTGATAAATTGACCGCGCTGAAGCTTATTTGCTCCGGGAGCAATTGGCGCGCCGCGAGGTTGCCTGAGAGGCTGAGAATCATCGCGTTGAGTTCAAAAGCCTTGCGGATCAATTGCCGGCTCGGCAGCGAGCGCCGTGAGCTAAAAAACACGATGCTGTCGCATTTTTCGCGGTTGCGGGCCGACGGCGCCGTGATACGGTCGGGCTCCTTCGGCCCTCGAAGGTCTTCATAAACTGGCCGCGGAAAAACTCATCAAGAATGAGAATGGGTGAGCTGTGTCTGGTTTTGTTCGTCTCCGATGCGTAGTGGCGGTGAGTATTTTGGTGAACAGACCTGCTGATAAGTCTTGTAAGCCGATTGGGAGTGCGATTGCGCGGGCTGCGACGTTGGAACGTTGTAAGCAAGACAATTGCGTACGAGGCCGTAAAAGAAGTCGCGCAAAAGAAGGCAGACATCAAAAACCATCGAAACTGGGAGCGATGGAGGGGGGCATGATGACAATCTGGCAATCGCTATGCAACACCGATGGCGGTCGGAGCCGAATTTCCTGGCCGATGGCCATGCCCAGCGGCTGATCTGCTGGCGTCCGTTTATACTGCACACCCGCGTTCAACAATCATTCTTCGATCAGTGCGTTGCGTCACACCAATGTTGGGCATGGCGAGAGAAATCCTCGCCTGAGTTGCTCGGTTTTTTAGAGACACGAAAAATGCAGGCCAACATGACGAGCACCGATCAACAGCGCTGGCAGAAGGTCAAGGAGCGTTTGCGCGCCCAACTTGGCGAAGATGTTTTCACGAGCTGGTTTGCGCGCATAGAACTGGAGACCGTCGAACAGGGCGCAGTGCGGCTATCGGTGCCGACGCGTTTCCTGCGCAACTGGATCCAATCCCATTACAGCGAGCACGTCCTGGTCAAATGGCAGGCCGAAGAACCTACCATTACGCGATTGGAATTGACGGTGCGCTCTTCCACGATCCGTCCGCCGACACCAAAGCCGAAACCGCCGGAGCCGTCAGCCCCTTTCCGTGATGGTCGCGCGATGACGAACGGCGACGGACGTAGCAGCGTGCCGTACATGACGGTGCACGAAGCGCTCGGCGGCTCGCCGCTCGATCCGCGTCTCACCTTCGACAGCTTCATTGTCGGCCGCTCGAATACGCTCGCTCACGCGGCAGCAAAACAAGTGGCGACCAGCCGGCATGGCGAGTCGCTCATGTTCAATCCGCTCTATATCCATGCTGGCGTCGGCCTTGGCAAAACGCACTTGCTGCAGGCCGTCACCTGGGCCGGCAATGGCAGCGACCGCAAAGTGCTCTATCTGACGGCCGAACGCTTCATGTACGGCTTTGTTTCGGCATTGCGAACCCAGACGACGATTGCCTTCAAGGAAGCGGTGCGCGCCATCGACGTTTTGGTGATCGACGATCTGCAATTCCTCCAAGGCCGATCGACGCAATCCGAATTTTGCCACACCCTCAACGCACTTATCGACGCTGGCCGGCAAGTCGTCATTGCCAGTGATCGCCCGCCCGCCGATCTCGAAAGCCTCGATGACCGTGTTCGCTCGCGCCTTGCGGGTGGGCTCGTGGTGGAGATTGGTTCGCTTGGCGAAGAATTGCGGCTCGAAATTCTCAAGAGCCGCATAGCGGCCGCCCGCATCCATCATCCGAGTTTCGAAGTGCCTCAACCGGTGATCGCCTTCATTGCCAAGTCGGTCACCCACAATGGCCGCGACCTCGAAGGCGCAGTCAATCGGTTGCTGGCCCACAGCAAGCTCAGCGGCCAACCGGTCACACTTGAAATGGCCGAGCGCGAGATGCGTGATCTGATCCGCCCGGCCGAGCCCAAAAGGGTGCGGATCGAGGACATCCAGCGCATCGTCGCGCGCCAGTACAACGTGAGCCGCGCCGACCTTTTATCATCTAGGCGCACCGCCAACGTGGTGCGCCCGCGACAAGTCGCGATGTATCTTGCGAAGGTATTGACGTTACGCTCCCTCCCTGAGATTGGCCGCCGGTTCGGCGGCCGTGATCACACCACCGTGCTCCATGCCGTGCGCAAGATCGAAAACCTGGCCGGCAGCGACAGCGCACTCGCAGACGAGATCGAGACGCTCAAACGCCTGCTCCAGGATTAAGAGCAGTCGATCGGGCCTGTGGAACGCAGGGAAAAGGCGGCTTCGATCGCAGCCCGGCCTTGCCGAAGGCGGCTATCCGGGCCACCTTCGCATCCGGCCTCCCGCATCGCTCGCCGAAACCGGCGCGCCGCCTCGATGGCCGCTTGAAAACGGAATTGGCGATGAAGGTCACCGTAGAGCGCTCCGAACTGTTAAGGTCGCTAGGCCACGTGCATCGCGTGGTCGAACGCCGCAATACCATCCCGATCCTCGCCAACGTGCTGGTGCGCGCCGACCGGTCGAAGCTCAGCCTCAAGGCCACCGACCTCGACCTTGAAGTGACAGACACGATCGCGGCCGAACTCAGCCCCGGCGGATCGACGACGGTTCCGGCCCACATGTTCTACGACATCGTCCGCAAGCTGCCCGAGGGTGCCCAGGTCGTGCTCGAGTCCTCCGGCGACCGCGCCGCGCTGGCGATTCGTGCCGGCCGTTCGCGCTTCACGCTGCAGACACTGCCGGAAAGCGACTTTCCCGATCTTGCGCCGGGCGAAATGACGCACAAATTCGCGCTCAAGGCCGTCGATCTGAAACGACTGATCGACAAGACGCAGTTCGCCATCTCGACCGAGGAAACGCGCTACTATCTCAACGGCATTTATTTGCACGCCGCAGGCGCTGCCCAGGCGCAGATGCTACGCGCGGTCGCAACCGACGGCCATCGACTGGCGCAAATGGAGCTTGATCTGCCGAAAGGCGCGGACGGCATGCCCGGCATCATCGTGCCACGCAAGACCGTCAGCGAGGTGCTCCGTCTGATCGAGGACGGCGACGCCGAGATCGCAATCGAGTTGTCGCCGGGGAAAATCCGCTTCACCGTCGGCGAAGTCATCCTGACCTCTAAATTGATTGACGGAACGTTCCCCGACTACGCGCGCGTCATTCCGGTCGGCAACGACAAAGAGCTCATCGTCGACAAAAAAGAATTCGAGGCGGCGGTTGATCGGGTGTCGACGGTGTCGAGTGAGCGCGGCCGAGCCGTCAAGCTGTCGGTCACCGGCGGCAAGCTGCTGCTGTCCGTGACCAATCCCGATTCCGGCAGCGCCAACGAGGAACTTGAGGTCGAATACGAATCCGAACCGATCGATATTGGCTTCAACTCGCGCTACTTGCTCGACATCGCCGCGCAGATCGAAAGCGAGGCAGCCGTCCTCAAGCTCGCTGATCCTGGCTCGCCGACACTGATCCAGGATAAAGATCAACACGGAGCTCTCTACGTGCTGATGCCCATGAGAGTGTAGGTATCAGGTATCAGGACGTTGGCATCCCGGCGGTCGAGATTATCTTGTCTTCTGGAATTATGATTTCTGGTACCTGATTACGGATGCCTATCCGTCGCCTGACGCTCAGCAATTTCCGCAACTACCACACGGCGTCCCTCGCAATCGACGCCAGCACAGTCGTGCTGGTAGGTCCGAATGGCGCCGGCAAGACCAATCTGATCGAAGCCCTCTCGTTCCTGGCGCCCGGCCGCGGACTGCGTCGGGCGACCATCGAGGAGGTGGCGTTCATCGAGGGCGATGGCTCGTGGGCGGTCGCCGCCGAGATCGAAGGTGCGCTCGGGCTTGCCACGCTCGGCACCGGCATCGAGCGGCTGCCTGAAGATGGCGCAACGATTCAACGCAAATGCCGGATTGATCGCGAGCCTGTCGCTGCCTCTGCGTTCGCCGAACACCTGCGCATGGCGTGGCTGGTGCCGGCCATGGATACCTTGTTCACCGGCGCGCCATCGGAACGTCGAAGCTTCCTCGACCGCTTGGCGTTCGCGGTCGATGCCGAGCACGGCAGTCGCGTCAACGCGCTTGAACGCTCGTTACGCTCGCGCAACCGGCTGTTGGAAGAGGCACGGCCCGATGGACACTGGCTGGATGCCGTCGAGCACGAGACGGCCGAACTTGCCGTAGCGGTGGCGGGACAACGGGTGGAAACCGTGTGCCGGCTGCAAAGCATTCTCGCGGGGCGCCGGCATTCGCGTTTCCCTTCGGCCGAGATCGCGCTGGATGGCTGGATGGAGCAGATCATCCCGGTTCATCCGGCCGGCGAGATCGAAGAGCGCTATCGCGCCGTGCTTCGCGACAACCGGGCGCGCGACGCGGCCGCAGGCCGTACGCTTGATGGTCCGCATCTGACCGACCTCAAGGTGATTTATGCGCCAAAAAGCATTGCTGCCGGCGATGCTTCGACCGGAGAACAGAAAGCCCTGCTCATTGGCCTGGTGTTGGCGCAGGCCCGATTGATTACCGAGATGATAGCAGCAGCGCCGGTGCTCCTCCTCGATGAGGTTGTGGCTCATCTCGATCCCGCGCGGCGAGCCGCGTTACACGAGGAATTGGCGCAACTTGGTGCGCAAGTCTGGATGACCGGCGCCGATCCGGCGCTTTTCGCGGAAATTACAGGTGATGCGGCAATTGTCGAGGTCGCTTCTGGGCGCCTGGAACTGAAAGAGTAAAAGCCGGGTAGCTCGCCGCCCCCCGTGTTCCTGCCTATTTTGCCTTTATCTGCCGTGCGCCGACACGGCATCGAGGGAACCATAGCACACGCGAACTTCTTAACGACCACGGGTACAACTGTGATGAAGGGACACGGGTCCAAAGACCATGGTGGAACCGGCCGAAAACGTGATCGTGCGCAATCTTATCGAGGCCCTCGAGCAGCTGCACGAGGACCTGGATCGGGTGGAACTTTGGACGCAAGCTTTAGGATGCTTTCAGACCGCCGTGCCAGATTATCAACCAAACGATCAGTACGTGCTTTCGCCGATTTCGAAGCCTGAACAGCAAAGCTGAAGAATTGTAATACCTAAAAATTGTAATTCCTTGGCGTGTCGCGTCGCGCCAGGCTGCTGGCTCCGCTGTCACTCCAGAGAGTCGTGATTTGTCGCAGAAAACGGCACTATTTTGTGCGGATAGCCCTCCGCCAAAGAGCCAGCGAAGCGTCCCGAATCGGCCCCCCAACAGGCTTCGCCGAATCCTTGAAAAACCACGATTTGACAATACCTTACACATAGCCACTTTGGCCTGTACGCAACCTCGTTTTCGTGTACAAAGATTCGCTGATTCACTCCCGCTTTTTGCAGGCGATTAGAAAGCCCCTCGCATGGCCGAAGCCATTCGCAAGCCAAGTTCTGATGCACCTTCCGATTACGGCGCGGAATCGATCAAGGTGCTCAAGGGGCTTGATGCCGTGCGCAAGCGGCCGGGCATGTACATCGGTGACACCGATGATGGTTCCGGCCTCCACCACATGGTCTATGAGGTCGTCGACAACGCGATCGATGAGGCTCTCGCGGGCTTTGCCAAAGAGGTGGTCGTAACGCTCAATCCCGACGGCTCTTGCACTGTGCGCGACGACGGCCGTGGCATTCCGACCGACATCCACAAGGGCGAAGGTATTTCGGCGGCCGAGGTCATCATGACCCAGCTGCATGCCGGCGGAAAGTTCGATCAAAACTCCTACAAAGTTTCGGGTGGTCTGCACGGCGTCGGCGTGTCGGTCGTCAACGCGCTTTCGAGCTCGCTCAAGCTCACCATCTGGCGCGCCGGCAAGCAGCATTTCATGGAATTCCGCGATGGCGATGCGGTGGCTCCGCTCGCCGTCGTCAGTGCCGCGCACGACAAGCGGGGCACCGAGGTCACATTCTTGCCCTCGAAGAAGACCTTCACCGTGACGGAGTTCGACTTCGCGACGCTCGAGCATCGGCTGCGCGAGCTCGCATTCCTCAATTCCGGCGTCAACATCGTGCTTTCCGACATGCGCCACGCCGTCGAGAAGCGCGAGGAGCTTCGCTACGAGGGCGGGGTCGAGGCCTTCGTCAAGTATCTCGATCGCAACAAGACGCCGATCGTTCCGCAACCGATCGTCGTGAAAGCCGAGCGCGACGGCGTCGTCGTCGATTGCGCGTTATGGTGGAACGACGGCTATCACGAGAACGTGCTTTGCTTCACGAATAACATCCCGCAACGCGACGGCGGCACGCATCTCGCGGCGTTCCGCGGCGCGCTGACGCGGCAAATGACCGGCTATGCGGAGTCGGGCGGCATCGCCCGCAAGGATAAGGTCGCGCTCACCGGCGACGATTGTCGCGAAGGTTTGACGGCCGTGCTCTCCGTGAAAGTGGCGGACCCGAAATTCTCCTCCCAGACCAAAGACAAGCTGGTGTCCTCGGAGGTCCGTCCGGCGGTCGAGGGCCTCATCAATGACATGCTCAAATCGTGGCTGGAAGAGCACCCCGGCGAGGCCAAGATTGTTGTCGGCAAGGTGATCCAGGCCGCGGCCGCGCGCGAGGCAGCCCGCAAGGCGCGCGAAATGACGCGCAAGAGCGCGCTCGGCATCACGTCGCTGCCGGGCAAGCTCGCCGACTGCCAGGAGCGTGATCCGGCCAAATCCGAAATATTCATCGTCGAGGGCGATTCCGCCGGCGGCAGCGCCAAGCAGGGCCGCAATCGCGAATTCCAGGCCGTGTTGCCGTTGCGCGGAAAAATCCTCAATGTCGAACGCGCCCGCATGGATAAAATGCTCTCGTCAGAGCAGATCGGCACGCTGATCACCGCGCTCGGCACCGGCATCGGCACCGACGAGTTCGCGATCGACAAGCTGCGCTATCACAAGATCATCATCATGACGGATGCCGATGTGGACGGCGCCCATATCCGTACCTTGCTGCTGACGTTCTTCTACCGGCAGATGCGCGAGATCATCGACCGCGGCCATCTCTATATCGCGCAACCGCCGCTCTACAAAATCTCACGCGGCAAGTCCGAGCAATACCTCAAGGACGAGCGGGCGCTCGAGGATTATCTCATCGATACCGGCGTCGAGGATGCGGTGCTGCAACTGCACTCCGGCGAACATCGGGCGGGTGCGGATTTGCGTCTGCTGGTGGAGGAAGCACGCACCGTCCGCAATCTGCTGAGCGGCCTGCATAGCCGTTACAATCGCCAGGTCGTGGAACAGGCTGCGATCCTCGGCGTGCTGAATGCCGGAATTTTCGGCGATCCGGAAAAAGCGATGGCTGCGGCACCCTATATCGCGCGCCGTCTCGACGTTTTGGCCGAAGAAACCGAGCGCGGTTGGCAGGGTCAATTCACCGAAGGCCTAGGGTTCCAATTCGAGCGCACCCTGCGTGGCGTCAAAGAGGTGGCCGTGCTCGATCAAGCGCTGCTTGGCTCGGCAGACGCCCGCAAGCTTGACGAACATGCGGCCTCGCTCCAGACGGCTTATGCTCGGCCGGGCGCGCTGCGGCGCAAGGACGAGCAGACGACCATCCAAGGGCCGGTCAGTCTGTTCGAGGCGGTTACCGCGGCCGGACGCAAAGGCGTCGCGCTCCAGCGCTACAAAGGCCTCGGCGAGATGAATCCCAGTCAACTCTGGGAAACGACCCTGGACACGGACGCGCGGTCGCTCCTGTGCGTAAGTGTCAAGGAAATCGACGAAGCCAACACCATTTTCGACGAACTCATGGGCGATAAGGTCGAGCCGCGCCGGGTGTTCATCGAAGAGCACGCGCTGACCGCCAGCGTGGATGTGTGAGCCTCACGCTCAAAAAAAGTCGAAATATTCGTTCTGCTCCCACGCAGTCACGTCGGCGCCTTCGCCAGCCTCGGCTTTGAAGCGCGCGAACTCGGCCGCTTTGATGTGGGTGAAGTATTCGATGAAATCCGCACCGAAGCATTGGCGAAAAAGCTCGCTCGCCCGCATTGCGGCAAGCGCCTCGCCGAGATTTTTCGGCAAGTGTCGGCGCCTTGGTCTCGTATGGCGTATCCGCCGAGGGCCCCGGATCGCGGTGGTGCGTCATACCGTCGAGCCCGGCGTAGATTTGCGACGCCATGTAGAGATAGGGATTGGCCGCCGGCTCGCCGACGCGGTTCTCCAGATGCGTCGCCGGATCACCGGGCTGGCCGAGCACGCGAACCATCACGCCGCGGTTGTCGCGCGCCCAGACTGCGCGATCGGGCGCCAGCGTATAGGGCCGGTAGCGCTTGTAACCATTGACGGTCGGCGTGGTGAAGGCCGCGGCCGCGTGCGCGTGCGCCAGCAGCCCGCCGAGAAAATGAAACCCCGCCGCAGACAGCCCATCGTGTTCATCGCCAACGAACGCATTAAGTTTCCGTTTGCGGTCGATCAGCGACTGATGCAGATGCCAGCCGCTGGAAAACAGATTTGGCAGTGCCGGCCGGCACATGAAACTTAACAGATAGCCGCTGCGGCGTGCGATCTGCCTTGCCGCGGCGCGAAACAAAATCATGGTATCGGCCGCTTCAAGGCCGCGCTGCGGGCGGAACGTGAACTCGCATTGGCTCGGGCCGAGCTCGACTTCGAGCGAGCGCAGCGGCATGCCGAGCGCGACGACGCCACGACGGATCGGCTCCAAGGCTGCATCGATCTGATCGAAGCGTGTTTCCGTCAGATACTGGTAGCCCTGATTGAGCAAGCTGACATCGGGCGCACGCGGCGGCCAGCTCGCATCTTCCGGCGTGAGCCGCGGATTCTCCAGCTTGAAGAGATGGAATTCGACCTCGAGCCCGGCGAGGAAATCAAATCCCGCCGCCTCGAGCCGTCGCCAGCGCATCGCGAAGCACTTGCCGCGTCGAGAACGGCACCGGCTTGCCGTTAGGAAAATAAATGTCGCAAAGCAACCAGCCGGTATTCGGCGTTCCATTGTTCGACGACCATGGCAGCACGCGGAAGGTCGAAGGGTCTGCGACCATGACGAAATCGCCGGCGCCCTGCATTTCCGCCATGTCGAAGCCGCCGCCGGGCGTGAATACCGGATAGGCGGTCTTATGTGCGGTGTCCTTGGCGAGCAGGCTCGTCGTCATGGTGACGCCGCTCGCATCAGACCCAGCGCATCCTCCGCCATTATGGTCTTGCCGCGCAGCACGCCGTGCTGGTCGGCGAAAGAAAAGCGCACCAGTTCGAGCTTGTTTTTCTTGATGCCCTGCGCGACCGCTTTCGCGGCGCGCACCTGTTCGCCGGTCCAAAGACCGTGGCGCTCGACGAAGCTTATCGCGGCTAAGGATCGGCGCGGCGCCATTGGCTTTGCTCACCTCTCCCCGCGGGGGAGACGACGAAATTGCGGATCGGGCCGCTCACGGAATGCGCGTCAATGGCTGTCGCCCCACGTCTTGGTCTGCTGCCGATCTTCGCTGGTGCGCTGCCAATAGCCTTGCCAATCGCCAGCCGGGCCGATGCCGTCGACGCAGGCCGGACCGGTGAGCTTCGGCGCGTCGGCAGGCATCAAGCACCATCATCGGCTTGCCGCCGTTGCCGGCTTGATCGAGCGCCTGGCGCAGCAAGCGGCGATAGGCGCTGATCGCCTTGTCGGACGTGCCGAGATGCTCCTGGGTGCGGTCCTGGATGCCGCCCATCGATTCGCAGGCCCATTGGTCGTGAACGTTGATATCGGCTCCCATGCCGGTAAAGGTCGCGTGCTCCTGCTCGTGCGGATCGAAGCCGTAATCGTTGCTCTTGTTCTTGCGCGGGATGTAGTCGGGCAATTCATAGAGCTCGAGTCGCTGCCGGCGCATCTCGTCCTTGTTCACCGGCGCGCCGAACGACGTAAAGATCGCGTACCAATAGTGCTTCAGGTCGTCGATCGGCACGTGCCATTGCGAGATCGTCATCTCTCGGCTCATCGGAATGATGAAGGCGTTCGGGAAAATCAGATTGGTCACGCGGACATGCGCCTTGTCGTCGCTGATCTGGCGCAACGTGATCAGCCGGAAGCCGTAATCGGTCGGCTCGACCTCGATGCGCGGGCGCGGAAACTCGCGCATGATCTTCGTCATCGGCATGTCCGAGTCCTTGGAAGTGTCGCGGAACATCTGGCCGTAACCTTTGTCGGGATCCTCATCCTCGAAGAAGCGGTGCAGGAACGAGGTGTGCACCGGATCGATGCCGACTTCGAGCGACTGCAACCAGTTGCAGTCGATCATGCCCTTGAAGGCGAAGGTGTGCGTCGGCGGCGCGACGAAACAGTCGAAGTGCGGAAACGCCGGCGGCTCGCCGGGGCCCAGATAGGCGAACAGGATGCCGCTCTTCTCGACGACCGGATAGGATTTTTGCTTGATGTTGGCGCACAGATTGCTGTCGTCCGGCTCGGCGGGCGTCTCCAGGCATTTGCCGTTGACGTCGAACAGCCAGCCGTGAAACGCGCAGCGCAGTCCGCCGTTCTCGAGCCGGCCATAAGCGAGATCGGTGCCGCGATGCGGGCAATGCCGGCCGATCAGCCCGTAGCGGCCCTTATCGTCCTTGAAGGCGACCAGGTCCTCGCCCATAAGCCGGACCGGCTTTACCGGCCGGTTGCCGGCGAGTTCGTCGACCAGCGCCGCCGGCTGCCAATAGCGCCGCATCAGAGCGCCCGCAGCGGTGCCGGGTGCGGTGCGGGTGATGATGTCGTTCTGCTCGGCGCTCAACATGGCGGCATCCTCTGGTGCGAGCATCAACTCGCCGCGATGCTTATACGATGATCGCCGAGCGACCGAAAGCTGACTCAATTGGTCGTGAGCGGTTGAGCGTGCGTCGATTGAGGGCCCGGGGCCGGTGGCGTCAATGCGAAGGAGTTGAGAATGACCGTACGGCCGGGTTTGTTGTTTGCTATCGCCTGGATTGGGTGGATTATCACCTGGGCGGCAGCGGCATTCTGGTCCGGTCGCACGGAAAAGCGCGCCGCGACCTGGAACGTGTGGATCTATCGCGGCATCATTCTCGCCGGCGCTGTCCTGCTTTCACATTGGATCCGCCCGGAAACTAACAGAGACGCGAATCTGGCATGTCGGTTATGACGGTGCGTATGGGCCGGCGGCCGTCACATTCGGCGGCTTCGTGTTCGCGTGGTGGGGTCGAATCCACCTCGGCCGCCTGTGGTCGGGCGCGATCAGCGCAAAGAGGGCCATCATGTCGTCGATACCGGCCCCTACGCGCTGGTGCGCCATCCCATTTACACAGGGCTGATCGTGGCGACCCTGGCGACAGCGGCTGCGCAAGCGACGGTGACCGGGCTCATCGGCGCGGTGCTCATCGCGCTCGGTTTGTGGCTGAAGGCGCGGACGGAGGAGACGCTTCCTGCGACTGAGCTCGGCGCGGACGTTATGGCTCTTACTGCCGGCGCGTCCCGATGCTGGTGCCGTTCCTATCGCGTGGTTAGGCCGAACCGCTTAAGCGACTCCGCTAATCGTGGTGGACGTGATGACGCCGCGGGCGGTGACGACGACCCACCTGCCGTCCTCACGCTTGATCCCCTCGACTCGGCCGATGCCGGGAAGGAAGCTGCCGGCGCCGACCTCGAAAACGCCGCCATAACGGGTCGCAACCAAAGCCCGGCCGTTCTCGAACGTCCTGCACGATCCAGCCATCGATGACCGTTTTTGGCTTCGGCTCTGGCGCCGGAGCCGGCGCGGCCGAGATGGAGCCCGTGGTTTCCGGCGCCGAAGCCGCCGTCAGTTGGTCACGCGCTTGTCGAGCCGATCGAGGCGATCCGCGATCTTGGCGAACTGGTTGTTGGCGCTGCGATTAGCGCCATCGATATTGCCTTGAGGGTGGAAAGCTCGGCAAGCTGGGTCCTCATGGCTTGCAGGACATCGCTCGTTCGGCGACCTTGCTTATGACGTTTGCCCCCGACGCGGCAGGCAGCAGCTGCGCGACGCCGGAAGCCGCCAACGATCCGACAAACGAGCCGAGCGCAGCCACGATCGCGATCGCTGGCCGCGAGTAATGCAAAGCGCGATTGAGCGCGCCGACGCGGCAGTACGCGAACGCTGTTCGGGGCCTCTTCGAAGGTTTCATGCCCTGGCGGCGACATCTCCTCGCCGGCGTCGAACTCCGGCGCCCCATCTGCCGCTTCGATGCTGTTCGGCGCCTCGACTTGGTCGAGCTTGGGCGACCAGACCACCGGCAAGTTGCTGTCGGCTGCGCGGGCCTGCTGTTCTTCGCTGTCAGTTCCGGTAGCTTCGTGACCAGAGGCTTTGCTGGCGTCGATCGGGCTTTCTCGCCGTCACCCACGTCTTTGTCCGGGCTTTCACCCATGTTTCGGATCTCCCGGATTGCGGTCGATCCGTCGTTAGCGAATTTGGTTAGGAATTGGTTACCGGCCGCGCATTCACGAGCGCGACTTTTGCAAACTGGCTTCCGCCAGCGCTAATCCGCCAATCCGTTATCGCGCGCCAGGTCCTTGAGCGACGTCTCCGGACGCGCGCCGAGGTGCTGGATCACTTCGGCCGGCCGCGAGCGCGCCGAGCCGGCCGCAGGTGCGGTCATCGGCGCCGCGCGCAAGCCCGGACAGGAAGCCGGCGGCGAACAGATCGCCGGCGCCGGTCGTATCGACGACGCGATCGACCGGGAAGGCCGGCACCGCCTCGGTGCCGTCGGGGCCGATCACGAGGCAGCCTTTCTCGCTGCGCGTGACCACCGCGAGCGTCGATATCGGCGCGCAGCGCAGCGATGGCGGCGTCGAAGTCCGAGGTTTGATACAGGCTCTGCAGCTCGGCCTCGTTGGCGAAGATCAGATCGACCGTGCTGCGAGCGCATCAGCTGCAAGAACTCGTCGCGCCAGCGGTCGACGCAGAACGCATCCGACAGCGTCAGCGCGACCTTGCGCTCCGCCTCGTGCGCGATCTTTGCCGCCTTGAGGAACGCCTCCTTGGCGTGCTTCGGGTCCCACAGATAGCCTTCGAGATAGGTGATCAGGCTCGCCGCGACCATCTCGGCATCGATGTCGGCCGGACGCAGGTCCTGCGCCGCGCCGAGATAGGTATTCATGGTGCGCTCGCCGTCCGGCGTCACCAGCACATAGCAGCGCCCGGTCGACGCGCCGGCCGTGGCCGGCGCGTGTTGCGAACGTCGACGCCGGCGGCGCGGATGTCGTGGCTGAACGCGCGGCCGAGTTCGATCGTCCTTGACCTTGCCGACAAACGCCGCGCGCGCGCCGAGGCCCGCCAAGCCGACAATCGTGTTGGCGGCCGAGCCGCCGGACATTTCGACCGCCGGCCCCATCGCCTCATAGATCGCCGCGGCGCGCGCCTCGTCGATCAGCGCCATCGTGCCCTTGCGCATGTCTTGCTTGAGCAAAAAATCCTCCTCGGCGCGGGCGATCACGTCGACGATCGCATTGCCGAGGCCGAGGACGTCGTAACGGGCAGTTGGCATAACAAGACTCTTTGGAAAACGTGTGCGGGACGGCGCGCACTATAACGGGCTCGATCATCGTGGCAATGGCGCCAGCGTACGCTGCAATAAGCCGCGACACCGCCGTGACCGATATCGAAAACAGTGAACTCCACAGGCACACGTTTTGAAAGGTTTGAGAATTTGCCAAGATACCTGCGTCGGTGAATTCCCGGTTGCGCGCTTCGCGCATTCCCGGATTGACGCTAGAATGGACTGCGGAGGCCAATTGCACTCATGTCGCTGGCGCGCGATGTCACGACCGTAGGCACGGCGACGCTGCTGTCGCGGCTGCTTGGGTTTTTCCGTGACGTCGGCATTGCCGCCGTGCTTGGCGCCGGGGTGCTCTCGGACGCCTATTTCGCCGCCTTCCAAATTCCGAACTTGTTTCGGCGGCTGCTTGCCGAGGGTGCGCTCAATTCGGCGTTCGTACCGATGTGGATCCGCATCCGCGACGACAAAGGCCCCGACCAGGTGCGGCGCTTCGGCGAAAGTATTTTGGGCACCATGGTTTTAGGCCTCGGAACGATTGCGCTTCTGGGAGTTGTTTTCGCCCCCGTCGTCGTGCGGCTTATCGCCCCCGGTTTCCAGATCGACGGCGAGCGATTTCACTTCGCCTTGGAATATGTTCGCCTGTCGATCCCCTATATCGCGATTGTAGGACTTGTTGCGGTGGCCGGCTCGGTGCTCAATGCCGAGGGCCGGGTGACCGCCGTCGCATTCGGCATCGTGGTGTTCAACTGCGTGATGCTGGCCGCCGTGCTCACGGTGCTCGCGAGCGCCGGAACCGCCTCGGCTAGCGCGGGCGTGATCCTTTCCGCATCCATCGCGATTGCTGGCGCCGGTCAATTCGTTCTGATCGGCGCAGCCTTGCTGCGCCTGCCAAAGCCGCCGCTGCGCCCTCGCCTTACGATCACACCCGAGGTTCGTCGCTTCTATGCCCTGGCGATACCGGGTGTCCTCGCCGGCGGCATTCCGCAACTCAAGCTTATGGCCGGCGCGATCGTCGCCTCATCCTCGCAGGCTGCGGTTTCGTGGCTCTATTACGCCAATCGGCTTTATGAGCTGCCGCTTGGCGTCGCCTCGATTGCCATCGCGTCGGTACTTGGCCCACGCATCGCCGCAAGCCTGCGCAGCGGCGAACGCGCGGCCACCAGCGCTGCCCAATCGCGCGCTTTTGAGATCGCCCTGTCGGTGGCGCTGCCTTCCGCGGTTGCCTTCGCGGTCCTGGCCGAGCCCATCGTGAGCGGCCTGTTCGAACGCGGCGCATTTGGACCGCGCGATACCGCGGCGGTCGCCAGGGCACTCGCGGCGATTTCGGCGGGCCTGCCGGGCCATGTTTTAGAGAAGGTCTTCGGCGCGATTTCTTTTGCCCATGAGGATACGCGCACGCCGATGCTGACGGCATTGGCGGGGCTCGCCACCGCCTCGATCGGCGCCGTGTTGCTGTTTCCGCGCTACGGACATGTCGGGATCGCAGCAGCGATCGGTATCTCCGGCTGGGTCGGGGCGACGCTGCTCGGCATCATCCTGGCGCACCGCCGCTGGCTTGCCATTGATTCCGATGGCCGACGCCGCATTCCGCGCATCATCTTGGCGACGGTGACGATGACGATTGCGATTATTGTCGCCCAGCACCTTCTTGCCGCTCCGTTCGCACCGGCATCTTCCGCGCTGGCGCGGATCGTTTGGCTCTTCACGCTGGTGATGACCGGCCTTGTGATCTACCTCGCAGCAATCCAAGCCTTTGGCGTCGCGCGGCTCCGCGACCTCGTGGAAGCCGTACGCGTGGGCAGGGACCAGTGATCAGCAGTCAACCCATACGCTGCGGTTACTAACTACGGACCCTTGTAGCCCCTTGCAGGGCGAGGCGACGCCGTGGCATGGGACGTCCGATCCCGCGCGGAGTGTTTCATGGCGTTTCAGGAACTAGGTCTTTTCCGGCGTGCAGCCGACCGGCAACCTGCATCTCGGCAATTATCTCGGCGCCATCAAGCGCTTCGTCGAGCTGCAGGACCGCTATGACTGCATCTATTGCGTCGTCGACCTGCATGCGATCACGGTCTGGCAGGATCCGGCCGAGCTGCCGAAGGCCATCCGCGAGGTCACCGCAGCTTTCATCGCCTGCGGGATCGATCCCAGGAAGCACATCGTGTTCAACCAGAGCCAAGTCGCGGAGCACGCCGAGCTCGCCTGGGTCTTCAATTGCGTCGCCCGCCTCGGCTGGCTCAATCGCATGACGCAGTTCAAGGAAAAAGCCGGCAAGGATCGCGAGAATGCCTCGATTGGTCTCTACGCCTATCCGACACTGATGGCGGCCGACATTCTGGTTTACCGCGCGACCCATGTGCCGGTCGGCGAAGACCAGAAGCAGCACCTCGAACTGTCGCGCGACATCGCGCAGAAATTCAACAATGATTTCGGCCAATCGATCAACAAGAAAGGCTTCGGCGACGCATTTTTTCCGCTGCCGGAGCCGCTGATCACCGGCGAGGCGACGCGCGTCATGTCGCTGCGCGACGGCACCAAAAAAATGTCGAAGTCGGACGCCTCCGACAACTCGCGCATCAATCTGACCGACGACGCCGACTCGATCGCACAGAAAATCCGCAGAGCCAAAACCGATCCGGAACCGCTGCCGAGCGAGGAGAAAGGCCTGGAGACGCGGCCCGAGGCCGACAATCTGGTCGGCATCTATGCGGCCCTCGCCGATACCAGTCGCGCCGCGGTGCTCAAGGAATTCGGCAATGCCCAGTTCTCGAGCTTCAAGGCGGCACTGACCGACCTCGCCGTCGCCAAGCTCAGCCCGATCGCCACAGAAATGAAACGGCTCCTCAATGATCCCGCCGCGATCGACGCGGTGCTGGCGGACGGCGCAGGGCGGGCACGAAAGCTCGCCGGCGAGACAATGCGGGGCGGTGAAGGACATGGTCGGCTTCGTGCAATCCTAGAAGGCGGCAACCTACTCTTGAACTTCCAATGGAATTCGCCACGTATTAGACTACATCTGAGTAAGTCACGGCGTGGGCGAAGAAGGCCTGCGCAGGGTGACGGAGGACGCCATGTTCATCCAGACCGAAGCGACGCCGAACCCTGCCACCTTGAAGTTCCTGCCCGGACGGACGGTGCTCGAAAACGGCACGCTCGACCTTCGCGACAGCGAACAGGCGGCGCAATCGCCGCTCGCCGAGCGGCTGTTCGGCATCGCCGGCGTCAGCGGCGTGTTTTTTGGTTCCGACTTCATCACGGTGTCCAAGAGTACCGGCGAGTGGCAGCAGCTCAAGCCGATGATCCTCGGCGCCATCATGGAACACTTCATGTCCGGCGCGCCGTTGCTCGCGACCGGCGGCAGCGAAAGCGGCGACGGTGATGAATTCTTCGACGCGGCCGACGCCGAGACTGTCGCCACCATCAAAGAGCTGATCGAAACCCGGGTGCGGCCTGCCGTAGCGAACGACGGCGGCGACATCACGTTCCGAGGTTTCAAGGACGGGGTCGTCTATCTCAATATGAAGGGCTCCTGCTCGGGCTGCCCGTCGTCAACGGCGACGCTCCAACACGGCATCCAGAATTTGCTGCGTCATTTCGTGCCCGACGTCACCGAGGTCCGGCCTATGTAGTTGGCCCGATAGGCCCCGGACCGATGTTGTGTGGGCATTTTTGTCGTGGGTGGCGAAGCTAAAGACGGGGCGGTCCGCCGGGCCTGCTCACAAGCGTAACCTGCAACTCACCTAACGTGAAATCATGCGAGTGCTCGCCATCGATACGGCGCTAGCGGCATGCTCGGCGGCCGTGTTCGACACCGAAAAGGCCGGAACGATCGTGGCTGAGAGCCAGCCGATGGCGCGCGGCCATGCCGAGGCGCTGATGCCGCTGCTGGCCCGGGTGATGGATCAGGCCGGCATGGCGTTCAAAGACCTGGACCGGGTGGTGGTGACAACCGGGCCAGGCAGCTTCACGGGCCTGCGGGTCGGCATCGCGGCGGCACGCGGTATCGCGCTCGCGGCCGACAAGCCGGCCGTGGGCGTGTCCACGCTCGCGGTCTATGCGGCGCCTCACCTCGCCGCCAATGACAGGGTTCCGGTCGTCGCCGCGATTGATGCGCGGCATGAACACGTCTACCTGCAGGTGTTCGGATCTGGCGGCCGCACGCTCATCGCACCACGGCTCGCCCCGCTGAGCGAAGCGGCCCGCGCGGCATCCGAAGCCCCTGCCCGCATTGTCGGCTCAGCCGCAGAAGCGGTCGCCGCCGCACTGTCCAAAACCGCCTCTTTGCCGGCTTTCGTCGACGCGAGCCCTGCACCCGACATCGCATGGGTCGCCCGGATGGGCGCCGTCGTTGCGGAAGGTCACGCCGCGCCGAAACCGCAATATCTGCGGGCGCCCGACGCTCAACCGCAAAACGCCGCCCAACTGCCGCGCCGATGATGGACTTTGTTGCTCGTCTGCTCGCCCGGGCCGAACCTGCAATCGCCGCCGCGAAGCCGAGCGACGCCGCCGCGATCGCGGCCGTGCATGCGGCCTCGTTCCAGCGCGGCTGGGACGAGCAGGAGATCACCGGGCTGCTGATGGACCGCAGCGTGGTCGCCGATTGCGCAAGGATAGGCGGCAAATTGGTCGGCTTCATCCTGTCACGCGGAGCGGCAGGCGAGGCCGAAATTTTATCGGTCGCCATCACCCCCTCGCGGCGCGGACGCGGTTTGGCGCGACCGCTGCTCGATCTGCATTTGCGCCGGCTGGCCGGGCTTGGTGTCCAGACTGTCTTTCTCGAGGTTGATGAGCACAATGCCCCCGCCCGGCGGCTCTATGAGCGCGCCGGTTTCTACGGGGTGAGCCAACGTAAGGGCTACTACGCCGGTGGCGCGACGGCGGTAGTACTGCGCCGCGACCTCGGCTGACGCGCGGCAATGAGCGCACTAGACTGTCAAACTGCATGACCTCGGGCGTCCCCGGTAGACGGCAAACCGCGCCGGAAGCCCACTGACTGCTGGATCGATACGGGAGGGGAACATCATGAAAGCAACGCGATTGCTGCGCGTCGTGCTGGGACTGGCGGTGGCTTTAGGCTTTGTCGTCGACGTCGCTCGGGCACAGACCACGACCTATCCCAACCGGCCCATCAAAATGATTGTCGGCTTCGGCGCCGGCGGCGGCACCGATATCGTCGCGCGAATCATGGCGCAGAAAATGGCCGAAAACATCGGCCAATCGATTGCGGTCGAAAACCGCACCGGCGCGAGCGGCATGATCGCGGCGGAGGACGTGGCGAAATCGCCACCTGATGGCTACACGCTGATGATGGGCAGCCAGACCACTTACGCCGTCGCGCCCCATCTTTATCGCAAGGTGACGGTCGATCCGGCCAAGGATTTCGCGGGCGTAGCGCTAACCGGAGCTTCACCGCTCGTGCTGGTCGTCAACCCGGCGTTTGCCGCACGTTCGGTCGCGGACGTAATCGCCATGGCCAAGGCCAATCCGGGCAAAATCAATTTTGGTACCGGCGGCGTCGGCACGACACCGCATATGACGGCCGAACTATTCCAATTCACGACCGGCATCAAGATGGTGCACGTCGCTTATCGCGGCGAGGCACCGGCGATCAACGACCTGCTTGGCGGACAAATTCCGCTGATGTTCGCGAATCTCTCGGCCGTCATGGGTAATATCAAGGGTGGTACGCTACGGGCCATCGCGGTCACGAGCGCCAAGCGCTCGCCATCGGCGCCCGACATCCCGACAGTGGCGGAGACCATTCCGGGCTTTGCGGCCGAAACCTGGTTCGGGATCGTAGCGCCGGCTGGAACGCCGCACGACATCCTGTCGAAACTCAATGTTGCGGCGCGACAAGCCCTCGGCGATCAAGACACCAAGAAACGCCTTGCCGACTTGGGCATGACAAACGGCGGTTCTAGTCCCGAAGAACTTGATGCCTATATCAAGACAGAGATCGCCAAGTGGTCGAAAGTGATCACAGAGGCAAACATCCAGCCGCAGGATTAGCCAGCATTCCTTTTTGCTGGGAAAACCGCTAAGACCGTGGGGGTGAGCGTCAAGACGCTGGATTCCCGCGTAGAAATAAGAGTTTAGCTTCAACCACGACCGGCATGAACGGACCCCGTAAGCTCTACGTCAAGTCGTTTGGCTGCCAGATGAACGTCTACGACTCTCATCGTATGGCGGATACGATGGCACCGCACGGGTTTATCGAGACTCCCACACCTGACGACGCCGATCTCGTCATTCTCAACACCTGCCACATCCGCGAGAAGGCGGCGGAGAAAGTTTATTCCGAGCTTGGCCGCATCCGGCGCCTTAAGGAGGACGCGGCGGCTGACGGCCGGCGTCTCATCATCGCCGTCGCCGGCTGCGTGGCCCAGGCCGAAGGTCAAGAAATCATTCGCCGCGCGCCGGCCGTCGATCTCGTGTTCGGGCCGCAGAATTATCACCGGTTGCCGCAACTGCTAGAGCATGCCGAGCGCGGCGGCAAAGCGGTCGACACTGAGTTTCCGGTCGATGACAAGTTCGCACATCTTGCCGCTCCGAGTATCGCGGCCGTGCGTGCGCGCGGCGTAACTGCCTTCGTCACCGTGCAGGAGGGCTGCGACAAGTTTTGTACGTTCTGCGTGGTGCCTTACACGCGCGGCGCCGAGACATCGCGGCCGGTGACCAAAATCGTCGCCGAAGTCGAAAGGCTTGCGCAAGCCGGCGTACGCGAAGTCACGCTGATCGGACAGAACGTCAACGCCTATCACGGCGAGGGTCCGAACGGAGGGCCGTCGTCCTTGGCGAGCTTGCTCGAACGCGTCGCGCGCATCGGCGGCATCGAGCGGCTGCGCTACACAACCAGCCACCCGCGCGACACGGATGATGATCTGATCGCCGCCCATCGCGATCTGCCGCAGCTCATGCCGCAACTGCATCTTCCGGTGCAGTCGGGCTCCGACCGCATCCTCGCGGCCATGAACCGTCGTCACACGCGTTCCGAGTACATCGACGTCGTCGAGCGGTTCCGCGCCGCGCGGCCTGATCTCGCGGTCACATCCGATTTTATCGTCGGCTTCCCGGGCGAAACGGAAGAGGATTTTGCCGCCACGCTGAGTCTCGTGAGCGAAATCGGGTATTCCGGCGCGTTCTCGTTCAAATACTCATCGCGGCCGGGAACGCCCGGCGCTGCGATGGCCGATCAAGTAGATGAAGACACGAAGTCGGAGCGCCTGGGACGGCTCCAAGCGGAGCTCGAGCGCACCCAGGCGGCGTTCAATCACCGTTGTCTTGGCCGCACCATGACGGTGCTGTTCGAACGGCCGGGCCGCCACGACGGCCAGATTGTCGGCCGCTCGCCGTACTCGCAGCCAGTGCAGGTAGCGGCCCCGACAGCGCTGATCGGCGAGATCGCTTCAGTCACCGTCACTGAGATCGCCAGCAACAGCCTGTTCGGCACACTTGCGCATGCGCCCGCGCAACAGTCCATTCTCCTCGGCGCCGGAGCTTGAATTGCAAACACCTGGAACGGATGAGTCCATCACCGTCGCGCCGAATAACGCGACCCAGCTTGCTCTCACTTTCGATGACAACCGCCTGGCGTCCGCACTCTTTGGGCAATATGGCCAGAACCTCGCTTTGATCGAGCGGCGGCTCGGCGTGGTCGCCAATTCGCGGGGCAATCACGTCACCCTGCAGGGTTCGCGCGAAGCCTGCGAACAGGCTCGCCGCGTGCTGCAGAGCCTCTATGAGCGGCTCAAACGCGGCGACGAACTGGTTCAGGGCGACGTCGATGGCACCATCAGGCTTGCCATTTCGCAAGGTTCGCTGTTCGATTTCGATCCCGCCACCGCGCGTCAAAATTTCGAAGAGATCAATTTACGCAAACGCCGCGTTCGCGCTCGCACTCCGGGACAAGACGCTTACCTTCGCGCGCTCAAGCGCCATGCCCTCGTCTTCGCGACCGGCCCGGCCGGAACCGGCAAAACCTGGCTTGCCGTCGCCCAAGCGGTCCATCTGTTCGAGCGCAAGGAAGTCGATCGCATCGTGCTGTCGCGACCGGCGGTCGAAGCTGGCGAGCGTCTTGGATTCCTGCCCGGCGACATGCGGGAGAAGGTCGATCCGTACCTCCGTCCGATCTATGACGCGCTCTACGACCTGATGGACGCGCGCATTGTCGAGCGCGCGTTGCAATCAACCGAGATCGAGATCGCGCCGCTCGCCTTCATGCGCGGCCGCACCTTGTCGAACGCTGCCGTGATCCTCGACGAAGCGCAGAATACGACCGCGATGCAAATGAAGATGCTGCTCACCCGGCTTGGCGAAAACAGCCGCATGGTGGTGACCGGCGACCCGAGCCAGGTGGATCTGCCACCCGGTCAGACGTCCGGTCTCGCCGAGGCGGTGCGGCTTCTCGAGGGCATCGAAGGGATCGCCCATGTCACCTTCACGGTTGCGGACGTGATCCGTCATGAACTCGTCGCGCGCATCGTGGAAGCCTACGACAAAGCATCAGCCGACAAGGCGTCGGCACGCAAGCGAGAGCGGCCGGAATGACGCGTGCGCCGCTTGTGGCGATCAAGACACTGAAGATCGATATCGTGGTCGAGTCCGAACTCTGGAAAGATGTCCCTAAGGTGAAAACAATCGTGCGGCGGGCCGTCGCGCAGGCCGCTGCCACGCTGTCAACAACAGGGGCGGAGCTTGCTATCGTTCTGACTGATGATTCGGCGATCCGCTTACTCAACCGCAATTGGCGCGGCATCGACAAGGCGACGAACGTGCTGTCGTTTCCGACCAAAGGTGGCGGAAAGCCGCCTCTTATCGGCGACATTGTGCTTGCCTACGAGACCATTGCGCGGGAGGCCTCCATTGAGCGCAGGCCATTCGCTCATCATCTCGCCCATCTTACCGTGCATGGCTATTTGCATCTCCTCGGCTACGATCATGAACGGAGCAGAGAGGCAGAGACGATGGAAGAGGTCGAACGCAAAGTCTTGCGGCGACTGGCGATCCCCGACCCCTATCGGCCACAGGCCAAGAGTTAAAGAAGGTTCTGACATGCAGCGCGGATGCTGCCGTCAAAACTGACACCCACAACGGACACGATGGCTCAAGCTAAAACGCCCAACGAACCAACGGAGAGCGAGCATCGCGACCTTCCGATGGTTATGCCGCAGTCAGGTGATCTACAGCCGGACGGCTGGCTCACGCGCGTCATGCGCATCCTGTTCGGTTGGAAGACCGCGGCGACGCGCGCTGATCTTGAGCATGTGCTCACGTCGGAGCAACCCGAATCGGGTTTTTCACCGAAGAAGCGGCCATGCTCAAAAATATCCTCGGCCTGCGTGAGTGCAGAGTCGAGACCGTAATGCTGCCGCGGTCCGATATTATTGCCGTGCCTCATGACATCGCCATCGGCGAACTCGTCAAAGTCTTCGAAGGCGCCGGCCATTCGCGGCTCGTGGTTTTCAACGACACGCTCGACGATCCGGCCGGCATGGTCCACATTCGCGATTTGATAGCATTCATGACGGCGCGAGCAGCGATCAATCCCATCCTCTCTGCCCAGCGCGAGCAGCCTCCGCAAATCGATCTAAACTTAGCAAACATCGATCTTTCGATGCCATTGGCAGCGGCCAAGATCGTGCGCGAAATTTTGTACGCCCCGCCGTCGATGCCAGCGCTCGATCTGCTCGCAAAAATGCAGGCGACACGTATTCATCTTGCGCTCGTTATCGACGAATACGGCGGCACCGATGGGCTCGTCTCGATGGAAGATCTCGTCGAGCTGATTGTCGGCGATATTGCCGACGAGCATGACGAGGATGAGCTGCCGACCGTGACCCAACAGGGCGATGGCTCGTTCCTGGCCAACGGACGTGCCAGCCTCGACGACCTCCGCGCCGTGATCGGCGCTGATTTCGATTTCGGCGAAGCGGCGCAGGAGGTTGACACGCTCGGCGGCTACCTTGTCATCAGGGCCGGACATGTTCCGGTACGCGGCGAACTGGTGCCTGGACCGGCCACCTACGAGGCCGAGGTGCTCGACGCCGATCCGCGCCGGGTCAAACGAGTCAAGATTTATCGCGGCACCGCGCGCCGATCCGCTGCAACGGCCGCGAAGGGGCTGGTGACTCGCTCGATGTCCGTCGCGCCGCCGCGTGATGATGTCAATCGGCCAAACCCTAACTCCGCGCGTAACCCGTGAAGCTGAAGGGAGCGATCCACACAATCGTTCTGGCCTGGGGCTGGCGACGCTGGCTGATTGCGTTCGTTGCGGGCGCTCTGTCGGCGCTGGCGATGGCGCCATACAACGCTTGGCCTGTTCTGTTTATCACGTTCCCGACGCTGGTATGGCTGATCGACGGCGCCGGCGTCGGGCGCTGGGGCGGGATAACCGTTGCGGCGTCGACGGGTTGGTGGTTCGGCTTCGGCTATTTTGTCGCCGGCCTCTATTGGATCGGTTACGCGTTCCTGGTCGATGCGCCGACTTTCGGCTGGATGCTGCCCTTTGCGGTCATTGGCTTGCCGGCGGTGCTCGGCGTTTACACGGCGCTCGCACTCGTGCTCGCTCGGTTGCTGTGGATGCGCGGCGCACTGCGCATTCTGGCTTTAGGCGGTGACCCTGACCACGATGGAATGGTTGCGCGGCCACCTGTTTACAGGTTTTCCGTGGAACGCATTCGGCTACGCAATCACTTCGCCACTCGCGCTGGCGCAAAGTTCGTCGCTGATCGGGCTTTGGGGATTGACCTTCATTGCAATCGTCGTCTTCGCAAGCCCTGCAACGCTCGCCGACGACCGCGCCGAAACGCGCTATCCGTGGTTGCCGCCTTTGCTCGGCATCGCCGTCCTCGCCGCAATGGGCGGATACGGCACATGGCGGCTCGCCCGCACGCCGACGCGACTGGTCGAAGGCGTGCATCTGCGCATCATGCAGCCGAACCTGCAGCAAGATATCCGATTCAACTACGCGGCCAGGCAGGAGGTGATGAAACGCTATATCGCGCTGTCCGATCGCGCCTCGGGTCCGCAATCGCTTGGCATGCACGATGTGACGCATCTGATCTGGCCGGAATCGCCTTTTCCCTTCTTTCTCACGCGGGAGGCCGACGCGCTGACGCAAATCACGCAACTGCTACCTCAAGGTGCTGTGCTGATTACCGGAGCCATGCGGCTCGCCGAACCGGTCAACCCCGCCGATCCCGGCCGCCTACAATTCGATCTACGTCATCGACCATGACGGCTCGATCGTCGCACTGTACGACAAACTGCATCTCGTGCCGTTCGGCGAATATCTGCCGTTCCAGCACTTCCTCGAAAGCCTCGGCCTGCAGGAACTGACCAAACAGCGCGGCGGTTTCCTGGCCGGCGATCGGCGCCGGCTCATCGCGATACCCGGCGCTCCGATCGCAGACCCGCTCATCTGCTTTGAGATTATTTTCCCAGGCGATGTGGTGCCGCCAGGGAGAGGGCCGGGGTGGATCGTCAACGTCACGAACGACGGCTGGTTCGGAATTAGCAGCGGCCCCTATCAGCATTTTCAGCAAGCCCGCGTGCGTGCAATCGAAGAGGGTCTGCCATTGGCGCGCGCCGCCAATACCGGCATTTCTGCTGTCGTCGATCCCGTTGGACGGATCATTAATTCATTGCCGCTCGGCACCGAGGGTATTGTCGATTCGCCGTTGCCGCGGCCGATTAGCGCACCGCCTTATGCTCGTTTCGGCGATACGCCGGCGGCCATCATAGTCGCGATCGCGCTACTGGCGGTCATTCGCCGCCGCACACAGACCCTCGTGACAAAGACCTAGCAGCCCACGCCGGCAGATCTTCAAGTTTGGATCACCGCGTCGGTACGCTGGTGCGGCGGACGCGCATCAAAACATGCGGCGCCCGCGGATGTATTTGGCTGGTCATCCGGCATCTTCAACCACAACGCGCAAAACGTCATCTCGGAGATGTTCGCCCTTCTTCAGTTTATCACTTTTCCGAATGATCTAATGCTGAATGATCGCGGTGAATTTCGTATGGGGTTGGTATTCAATTGCACGAGATTTGATATCTCCAGCCATTACGGTAAATAGAGGTGGCATAGGAGTTGATTATTATGATGGCCAAAAAGGCGCCGAATCCGATCGACAAACATGTCGGCAGTCGCGTTCGTATGCGTCGAATGATGCTCAGCATGAGCCAGGAGAAGCTCGGCGATGCGCTTGGCCTGACTTTTCAACAGGTACAGAAGTACGAGAAGGGCACCAACCGCATCGGCGCGAGCCGCCTGCAGCAGATTTCCCAAATCCTCCAGGTGCCGATCTCGTTCTTTTTCGAGGGCGCGCCGACTGTTGCGCTGGCCACGCGCCAGGACGGTCTCGAGCGAGGCGCCGTCACCCGCCTACGTCTCCGATTTTCTGGCGACTTCGGACGGCCTGGCCCTCACCAAGGCCTTCATGCGCATCGATGACTCCAAGCTGCGGCGCCGGATCGTGGATCTCGTCGAGCAAATCGCGGGCGGCGATAAGCGTTAGCGCGCCACAGCGCCGTTTCGGCCCACATTAGCCCACCTGTCGCCCACATCTTGACCACGCGGGAGTACGCTGTAACAACCTCTCCCGGGTTCAACATCGTCTGAAGCTTGTGCTGAACCACGCTTCGGCCAGCGCGGCCAGTCGATCCCTATCAGCACCGCCAGTGCGTGCTATTTGGGGATGGTCTCACGAGGGAGGTTTTCAGCAGTGCAACGCGCAAACTACCTGTTCACGAGCGAGTCGGTTTCAGAAGGCCATCCGGACAAAGTCTGCGACCAAATCTCTGATGCCATTCTTGATGCTTTCATCGAGAATGACGTTAAGCTCGGCATCGCTGACGAAAGCAAAGTCAACACCAGATTGGGCTGCGAGACGCTCTGCACGACGAACAAGATCGTCGTCGCCGGCGAGGGCCGCGGCCAGTCGCCGTTATTCCACCGGCATGGCGACAAGGCCGTCGTCAATCGCGAGATGATCACCGAGATCGCACGCGGCGTGGTCAAGGACATCGGCTACGACCAGGACGGTTTTTCCTATTACGGCGCCGACGTCGAGGTGTTGCTTCACGGCCAATCGCCCGACATCGCCATGGGGGTGGACGCCAAGAAGAAGAAAAGCGGCGACCAAGAAGGCGCCGGCGATCAGGGGATGATGTTCGGTTTCGCCTGCACCGAGAGCGAGGTCTATGAAAAGGGCTCGTTCATGCCGGCGCCGATCTATTTCGCACACAAGATCCTTAAGGTCCTTTCCGACAAGCGCCGCTCGGGAGCGCTGTTCGACCTGCAGCCCGATGCCAAGAGTCAGGTCACGGTCAAATATGTGGACGGCAAGCCGATCGGCTGCACCAAGGTCGTGGTTTCAACGCAGCACAATGCCCAAAGCCGCAATGGCAAGAAATACACACCCAGCATGGTACGGGAGCTGATCGCGGACACCGTTGCATCGGCGCTTCCGAAGGGCTGGATGCCGAACAAGCCGAACGATTTCCTGGTCAATCCCACGGGTAACTTCGTGGTCGGAGGACCCGACGGGGACTGCGGACTGACCGGCCGCAAGATCATCGTCGACACTTACGGCGGCTACGCACCCCATGGCGGCGGCGCCTTCTCCGGCAAGGATCCGACCAAGGTTGACCGTTCGGCCGCTTACGCGGCGCGCTATCTTGCCAAGAATGTCGTCGCCGCAGGCCTTGCCGAGCGCTGTACGATCCAGATCGCCTACGCGATTGGTGTCGCCGATCCGATGTCGCTTCTGGTCGACACGCACGAGACCGGCACGGTCGATGAAGCGAAGCTGCAGAAGATCCTGCCCGAACTGTTTCCGCTGCGGCCGACCAATATTCGCCGCACCCTCAAACTGAGCCGGCCGATCTATCGGCGAACAGCCGCCTATGGCCATTTCGGCCGGGCGCCCGAAAAGGACGGTGGCTTCTCCTGGGAGCGGACCGACCTCGCCGACGCACTCAAACGCGCGTTGCGCTGATCGCGACCCATTTATTGCGGCCATTCATTACGGCGATGGCCGGGCTTGTCCCGGCCATGTGCGTTTTTGCTATACCGATGCAACGAAGACGTAGATGGCCGAACCAAGCCCAGTCATGACGGCTGATGGAACCCGAACAACCCCACTCCCGTGCATTCTTTGGACGGCGCAAGGGCCACAAGCTGCGCCCACACCAGGCGAAGCTGATCGATACGCTGCTGCCGCAGCTTGCCATTGATCTCACGCAGCCCGCCCCGGCCGATCTGCGTGCGTTGTTTCCGATACCGGTGAGCGACATTCAGCTTGAGATCGGCTTTGGTGGGGGCGAGTCGATGATCGCCCAGGCCCAGACAAAGCCGCGCACGGGCTTCATCGGCATCGAACCCTTCGTCAATGGCATGGCCAAAGCGCTCGCCGGCGTCGAACATGGCGGCCTGCAAAACATCCGGCTGCACTTCGATGACGCCGTCAATCTGATCGCATGGCTCCCGGACGCGTCCTTGGCCGGCATCGACCTGATCCATCCCGACCCGTGGCCGAAACGGCGACATTGGAAACGCCGTTTTGTTCAGGATGAAATGGTCGCAAAACTCGCGCGAGTCCTGCGAGCAGGCGGCGAATTCCGCTTCGTCACCGATATTCCCGATTACGCCGCGTGGACGCTGCAACGTCTGCTGCGATCGCCGGCCCTGGAATGGACCGCGCAGTGTGCCGACGATTGGCGCCAACCCTGGCCCGGCTTCACGCACACGCGCTATCATGCCAAGGCCGCACGAGAGGAGCGCCAATCCTGTTTTCTGATTTTTCGGAAAATAGCCGAGAGGCCGGGCGAGCACCGTTAGCCGATGCCGCTATCGATCCTGCCGGACCTGCCAAAACCGGACGACGCGTTGTGCGGTCGGCGCCGAAAGCCGTCCATAATGATCGAAAGCAATATCAAGCCCTTGGCTGGACGTCGTTTTTCCGTCCAGACGCGCCATGATGACAGTCCTCACGGTCGGCCAACTCAGGCCGGCTGCCTTGCACAAGATCAGCACCGGATCGGGCCGGTCGCCGCTCATGAGCCGATCGGCGACATCGATCGGTACTTTGGCAAGGGCCGCGAGCCCGGCAACCGTCTCCTCGTATTGGCCATCGCTACAGAAAGCAGCGAGCGTCGTCTCGTTCATACGGCCCGATCGATGTAAGCCGAGCACCGTACGCTGCGCGGCAATGTAGTCGCGCGGACCAACACGAGCGCCGACTTCCTTTGAGACTTTCGTCAATACCCGGCAAATCTCGGCTCGCCGCTCGGGAGTTGCCGAAGCCAACAGCCGCTTGTGCACGACCGCGGTGGCGCGCGTGAGCAAACTCTGAAACATCGGCCTCGGGAATTTCGGGCCGCAGCCCGACTTTCTCGGCAAGAATGCCGTCTTCTTCGGCGCGTTTGACGAGGCCAGAGAACCCAATTTCGGAAATGCGGGCGCCACGGTTGCCGGCCACGCAACGCGCGACTTCGCGATCGCCGCGTCGCACCAGCACGTCCGTAACCGCCTCGCCGAGCGCCCGTCGCGCCGATATGGCTCGCAAATGCGCCTGCCCCTTCGTGCTCGCCACATTGACGAGATCAACCTCGGCAAGACGCCGCGCAAGCTTCAAGACCGGACCGGCGACCGCAATATCGTCATCGTGGGCGAGCGTGCGCAAGACATTGACCGGGGCATTACTGACGGGCGCGAGACTATTGGAAAGCTCCGCGCGCGCCTGAGTTTCAATTTCCTCGATAAGCCGCCCGAACACATCGTCGAACAGGTGCACGTGCTCGTCGTTGTAATGGCTGGCGCCCGCGAGGAAGAGCGCCGTCATGCGCTGGAGTGTTTCGACGCGCTTATCGCGCGAGCCGCGCTGGAGGACGTCGTCGAGTTCCGGGATCAGCGAAGGGGTGGCACCCATCTTAACGTCTACAAAATCCGTTCGAATTGTGCGGTGCCCGCAAAAACACAATAGTGCGCAAATTCTGAAGGAAATCTTGCTATCAGGAGTCAGGGATCAGCGGTCAGGGATCGGGGATCGGGGATCGGGGATCGGGAATGAAGCTGGCCTTCCGGAAACCGCCCAATCCGGATGCTGATGTCTATTCGCTGCTCGGACGGGGCCTTGCAACGGCCTGACAAACCGCTATATTCGGCGCGTCCGTCATGGATACCTCATAACGATCGGTTGATCCGAACGGTTTTGAGAGTGGGGCCCCCGGGACCCGCTCTTTTTTATTACCTGAGGCCCGACGGCTCCTTGTTAGGACGCATTGACTGGATAGATGGCCGGCAAGCGCATGGACGATACGCGGACGACCTTTGCCGACGAGCCGCGGCTCATCACCGAGCCGGGACGAGCCGCGCGCGTCGCCGCGCTTGCAGCGCCGGTGCTGGCCGAACAAGGCTATCGATTGGTGCGCGTGCGGATATCCGCTTTTGCCGGCTGCACGGTCCAGATCATGGCAGAGCGACCCGACGGCACGATGGCGGTCGAAGACTGCGAAGCAGTCTCGCGCGCGCTCTCGCCGGTGCTCGACCTCGCCGACCCGATCGAAGGCGCTTATCGGCTGGAAATCTCATCACCCGGTATCGATCGGCCGCTGGTTCGACGCTCGGACTTCGACCGCTATGCCGGCAACGTCGCCCAGGTGGAGATGGTCGCCCCGATCGAGGGCCGGAAGCGATTCCGTGGCGAACTCAAAGGTACCGACGGCGATTGCGCGCGGATCGGGTTGGGCGAAAGCGCGGCCGTCGATCACGCCGAAATTTTGCTGCCGATCGACGATATTGCTGAGGCCAAGCTTATATTGACCGATACGCTCATTGCCAAGTCGCTGAGGCGGAGCAAGCACGGCGAGCGTGAAGCAGTCCGGCGATATAACGGCTCGAAAGAGCAGCCCCATCAAGTGAAACACATGAACGATGCACCGGCGCAAGGCCGGCACATGACCGAGCTCAAGGAGACTGACTGATGGCGACCGTAAGCGCCAACAAACTCGAATTGCTGCAGATCGCCGATGCGGTCGCTCGCGAAAAAGCGATCGATCGAAAGATCGTGCTCGGCGCCATGGAGGACGCGATCGCCAAGGCCGCGCGGTCGCGCTACGGCAGCGAAACCGAAGTCCGCGCCGAAATCGATCCGAAGAGCGGCGAGCTTCACCTCTCGCGCCACATGCTGGTGGTGGACGCGGTTGAAAATCCCGCATTCCAGATCACACTTGACGACGCGCGCCGGCATCATCCGGCCGCGCAGGTCGGCGACACCATCGCCGACAAGCTGCCGCCGCTCGAATACGGCCGTATCGCCGCGCAATCGGCCAAGCAGGTGATCGTGCAGAAGGTGCGCGAGGCCGAGCGTGACCGGCAATACGACGAATACAAGGATCGCATCGGCGATATCGTCAACGGCATCGTCAAGCGCGTCGAGTACGGCAATGTGGTGGTCGATCTCGGCCGCGGCGAAGCGATCGTGCGGCGTGACGAGATGCTGCCGCGCGAGGTTTTCCGCAACGGCGACCGCATCCGCGCCTACATTTACGATGTTCGGCGCGAGCAGCGTGGGCCGCAGATTTTCCTTTCGCGCACGCACCCGCAATTCATGTCCAAGCTGTTCACCCAGGAAGTGCCGGAGATTTACGACGGCATCGTCGAGGTAAAGTCGGTGGCACGCGATCCGGGTTCTCGCGCCAAGATCGCGGTGGTCTCGCGCGATTCTTCGGTCGATCCGGTCGGCGCCTGCGTCGGCATGCGCGGCTCGCGCGTGCAGGCGGTGGTGAACGAGCTGCAAGGCGAGAAAATCGACATCATTCCGTGGTCGCACGACACCGCAACATTCGTCGTCAACGCCTTGGCGCCCGCCGAAGTCGCCAAAGTGGTGCTCGACGAGGAACGCGAGCGCATCGAAGTGGTGGTCCCCGATCAGCAGCTCTCGCTTGCGATCGGGCGGCGCGGTCAGAACGTGCGGCTCGCTTCGCAGCTCACCGGCTGGGATATCGACATCCTGACCGAGCAGGAGGAATCCGAGCGCCGCCAGGCCGAATTCGAGAATCGCACCCGGATGTTCATCGACTCGCTGAACGTCGACGAGGTGATCGGGCAATTGCTGGCCTCAGAGGGCTTCAATTCGGTCGAGGAGCTTGCCGTGGTGGACGTGAAGGAAATCGCCGGCATCGAAGGCTTCGACGACGACACCGCGCAGGAGCTGCAGACCCGGGCCCAAGACTATCTCGCCAAAATCGAAGGCGAGCTTGACGCCAAACGCCAGGAGCTTGGCGTCGAGGACGCGCTCAAGGATGTCCCGGGCGTCACCACCGCGATGCTGGTCCGCTTCGGCGAGAACGGCGTCAAGACGGTCGAGGATTTGGCCGGCTGCGCGACCGACGATCTGGCCGGCTGGACCGAACGCAAGGACGGCGAGACCAAGCGCGAACCCGGCATTCTCGACGGCTTCGAGATGTCGCGCGAGGACGCCGAGGCAATCATCATGCAGGCGCGGCTCAAGGCTGGCTGGATCACCGAGGCCGATCTTGCCCCGCCGCCGGCCGAAGAAGCCGCCGCCGAGGCACAACCCTAAGGAACGACGAGGGATTAAGACGAGCGCATGATCTCCCAGACCCAAGATCTCGACGCCGATATCGAGCTCGACAGCGGTCCCCACGCGCGAGAACGCGAACGCCTGTGCGTTGCGACACGCGCGGTGCGGCCGGTCTCGGACTTGATCCGGTTCGTCGTTGGGCCGGACGGCACGGCGGTGCCGGACGTCAAGCGCAAGCTTCCCGGCCGCGGGGTTTGGGTGACAGCGACCCAAGACGCCTTGGGGGACGCGATCAAGCGCAAGGTCTTTGCGCGCGGATTCAAGCGGGATGTTCGCGTTCCGCCAGACCTCTTGCACTCACCGACCGCCTCCTCGAACGCGCCGCCCTCGACGCGCTCGCCATGACCGGCAAGGCTGGATTGGTGGCGAGCGGCTTTGCCAAGGCCGAAGCGGCCTTGCAGCACGAAGAAGTCATCGCGCTCCTGCATGCCGCCGAGGCCGCTCCGGACGGCATCCGAAAGCTCGACGCGGCGGCCCGCAGGCGGCCGCGGGAGGGGTCGCTCGATGTGATTGGAATCCTGACCTCGGCCCAATTGGATTTGGCACTGGACCGCCCAAATGTGGTACATGCAGCCCTGCTTGCCGGACCCGCGGCAAAGACCTTTCTTGCGGGATGCCGGCGCCTTGAGCGGTTTCGGACCGGCAAACGGGGCGATAAGGGCAATCAGGACGGCAAGGCTCAATTAACCAAGGCTCAAGTGAACCAAGCCGCCAGAGAACAAGTACCCCAGGATTTGGACGCGCATGACTGAGACGACCAAGAATACCGGCGAAAAGCTGAGCGTGACCTCGACCAAGACGCTGACTCTCAAGCGCGGCGGCGTCGAACAGGGCGTGGTGCGCCAAAGCTTCAGCCATGGCCGGTCGAAGTCGGTCGTTGTCGAGAAGGTCAAACGCCGCGTCATTGGACCGGGCGAGGCCAAGGCGGAGCCCGTCGCCGCAGCCGCCCAGGATCGCGCACCGGCAAAGCGTAACGTTATCGCCCGCGACCAGACCTGTGGCCGGCGTCAGCGCTGCTACGCCTGCGGCTAAACCATCCGGCGTTGTGCTGCGCACGCTTACCGAGGAGGAGCGCAGCGCGCGGGCTCATGCGCTTGCCGACGCGCGACTGCGCGAAGCGGAAGAACGCAAGATCGCCGAGGAAGAGGCGCGGGTGCGCCATAGCCGCGAAGAAGCCGATCGCGCCGAGCGCGTCGCGGCGGAAGCCCGCAAGACCAACGAAGAAGAGCGCCGCAAGCACGACGAGGAAACCAAGCGCAAGGCCGACGAAGTCGCCAAGAAGCGCTTTGGCGCCGACACCGTCACCGCGGCTCCGAAGCCCAGCACCGCGCGACCAGTGCTCGAGGCCGACGACGAAGAAGCACCGCGCAACGTCCGCCGTGGCGCCGGCGCACCGGCGCGGCCGGCGCCGGCACCCAAACCGACCCGCGGCGGCGCCGAAAAACGCCGCGGCCGCCTCACCGTCGTCACCGCTCTTTCCGCCGACGAAGTGCGCGAGCGCTCGGTCGCCTCGTTCCGCCGCCGCGTGCAGCGCATGACCGGGCACCGCGACAACGAGCCGAAGGAAAAGATCGCCCGCGAAGTGACGATCCCCGAGACGATCACGATCCAGGAGCTCGCCAACCGCATGGCCGAGCGCTCGGTCGACGTGATCCGCATCCTCATGCAGCAAGGCCACATGGCGAAGATCACCGACACGATCGACGCCGACACCGCCCAGCTCATCGCCGAGGAACTCGGCCACACGGTGCGGCGCGTCGCCGAATCCGACGTCGAAGAGGGCATGTTCGACGCCCCCGACGATCCGGCAAACCTGCAGCCGCGCGCGCCGGTCGTCACCATCATGGGCCACGTCGATCACGGCAAGACGTCGCTGCTCGACGCCATCCGCTCGACCGAGGTCGCAGCCGGCGAGGCCGGCGGCATCACGCAGCATATCGGCGCCTATCAGGTGACGTCGCCTTCGGGCGGCCGCATCACCTTCATCGACACGCCCGGCCACGCCGCCTTCACGGCGATGCGCGCGCGCGGCGCCAAGATCACCGACATCGTGGTCCTGGTGGTCGCCGCCGACGACGGCGTCATGCCGCAGACGGTCGAGGCGATCCAGCACGCCAAGGCGGCGAAGGTGCCGATCATCGTCGCCATCAACAAGATCGACAAGCCCGACGCCAAGCCCGAGCGCGTGCGCACCGAACTGCTGCAGCACGAGATCCAGGTCGAATTGCTCGGCGGCGACGTGCTCGAGGTCGAGGTTTCGGCCAAGGAGAAGCGCAATCTCGACAAGCTGCTCGACATGATCGCGCTGCAGGCCGAAGTGCTCGATCTCAAGGCCAATCCGAACCGGCCGGCCGAAGGCACCGTGATCGAGGCGCGGCTCGACCGCGGCCGCGGCCCGGTCGCGACCGTGCTGGTGCAGCGCGGCACGCTCAAGCCCGGCGACATCGTCGTTGCCGGCTCCGAATGGGGCCGCGTCCGCGCGCTGATGTCCGATACCGGCAACGCTGTGGTCGCGGCCGGCCCGTCGATGCCGGTCGAGGTGCTGGGCTTCAACGGCACGCCCGAGGCCAGCGACCGGCTCGCCGTGGTCGAACGCGAGGCGCGCGCCCGCGAGATCACCGATTATCGCGCCCGGCAGAAGCGCGAGAAGATCGCGGCGCGGCAGACCGGCATGCGCGGCTCGCTCGAGCAGATGATGAGTCCAGCTCAAGACCAGCGGCCGCAAGGAATTCCCGCTGGTGATCAAGGGCGACGTGCAGGGCTCGATCGAAGCCATCGTCGGCGCGCTGGAAAAGCTTTCCACCGACGAGGTCGCCGCGCGCATCATCTTCTCCGGCGCCGGCGGCATCACCGAATCCGACGTGACGCTGGCGGAAGCCTCGGGCGCCGCCGTCATCGGCTTCAACGTGCGCGCGCACAAGGAAGCGCGCGAGGCGGCCGAGCAGGCCGGCGTCGAGATCCGCTACTACGACATCATCTACGACCTCGTCGACGACGTGAAGAAGGCGATGTCGGGCCTGCTCGCGCCGACGCTGCGCGAGACCATGCTCGGCAACGCCACCATCCTCGAAATCTTCAAGGTCTCGAAGGTCGGCAACGTCGCCGGCTGCCGCGTCACCGACGGCATGGTCGAGCGCGGCGCCAACGTGCGGCTGATCCGCGACAACGTCGTGGTCCACGAGGGCAAGCTGTCGCAGCTCAAGCGCTTCAAGGACGACGCGCGCGAAGTCGTCGCCGGCCAGGAATGCGGCATGGCCTTCGAGAACTACCAGGACATGAAGGCCGGCGACGTCATCGAGTGCTATCGGGTGGAGACGGTGCAGCGGACGCTGTGAGTCCAAGTCATCGCGCCGGCGCTTAGTGCCGGCGCCATCCAGCGTCTTGATCCTGCAGCAATCGACGCATTTGAAGACGTGGATGCGCCGGCACAGGCCGGCGCATGACGCAACAAAAATTTCGGTTTGCACGGATGGCACGTCATCAGCATCGCGATCAGTCCGCGCGGCGGCTCGCAGCGCCAGCTTCGCGTCGGCGAGCTGATCCGCCACGAGCTCGCCGACATGCTGTCGCGCGGCGACATGCACGACCCGGTGATCGAAGGCCACATGATCACCGTGCCCGAAGTGCGCATGAGCGCCGACCTGCGGCTGGCGACGATCTACGTCATGCCGCTCGGCGGCCGCGACGAGCAAGGACGTGCTCGACGCGCTCGAGCGCAACAAGCGATATGTGCGCGGCGAGATCGCGCGGCGCGTTAACCTGAAATTTGCTCCTGAGATTCGCTTCCGCATCGACGAACGATTCGACGAAGCGGAACGGATCGAGAAGCTTTTGCGAACACCCGTGGTCCAGCGCGACCTTGAGCGGCGAAAAGGACGATTGATGACCGCGACGAATCATTCCGTCGCCTGCGGCAGCGGACGACGGAACGCAGTCGGCGCCGGACGTTGCCAACCCTCGGGCGCAGGGTCTCACTGTCACGCCGCTGCGCAACCGTGACCGCGCAGAGAGCGCACAAACAAGAAACGGCAGAAACGCGACGTGCATGGCTGGATCGTGCTCGACAAGCCGGTCGGCATGACCTCGACCCACGCGGTCGCGGTCATCAAGCGCCTGTTCGCGGCAAAACGCGCCGGCCACGCCGGCACGCTCGATCCGCTGGCTTCGGGCTGCCTGCCGATCGCGCTCGGCGAAGCGACCAAGACCGTGCCGTTCGTGGTCGACGGCCGCAAAACCTATCGCTTCACCGTGCGCTGGGGCGAGGAGCGCGACACCGACGACGCCGAAGGCCGGGTCGTGGCGACCAGCGAACGCCGGCCCGACGCGGCCGCGATTCGAGCCGCTGCTGCCGCGCTTCACCGGCACGATCGAGCAGGTGCCGCCGCGCTTCTCGGCCATCAAGATCGCCGGCGAGCGCGCCTACGACCTGGCGCGCGACGGCGAGACGGTCGAGCTTGCGCCGCGCGCCGTGGCCATCCATCGGCTCGACTTGCGTCGACAATGCCCGACCCGGACCACGCCGATGCTGGCGGCCGAATGCGGCAAGGGCACCTATGTGCGCTCGCTGGCCCGCGATCTCGGCCGGCGCTGGGCAGCTTCGGCCATGTATCGGCGCTGCGGCGCAGCCGGGTCGGGCCGTTCAGCGAAGACGGACATGATTTCGCTGGAACGCCTGGAGGCTTTGTGCCATAGAGCGGCCGCCGGCGAGGGTCACCTCGCCGACGCACTCCTGCCGGTCGAGACCGCGCTGGACGACATCCCGGCGCTGGCCGTGAGCCCGGCAGATGCGGCAAGGCTCCAAAGGGGCCAAGCCGTTTTATTGCGCGGACGGGACGCTTCCATCTTCCGCGGCATGGTCGCAGGTCACTTCCGGCGGCCAGCTTTTGGCCATTGCCGAGGTCGACCGCGGCGAGATCGTCCCCAGGCGCGTGTTCAATTTGACCGGCATGACAGGTCGTGCCGGCAGAGGAAAAGGTTGGTAACGATGTCGATTACGACCGCGCGTAAGGCGGAAGTCATCAAGACGTACGCCGTCAAGTCCGGCGACACCGGTTCGCCCGAAGTTCAGGTTGCGCTCCTTTCCGAGCGGATCAACAACCTGACCGATCACTTCAAGATCCCATATGAAGGACAACCATTCGCGGCGCGGGCTGCTCAAGCTCGTGTCGCAGCGCCGTCAGTTTCTCGACTACCTGCGGCGCACCAACGAAGGGCGCTACAAGGAGTTGATCGAGCGGCTCGGTATTCGCCGTTGAAAGATTGCGCGCGGGAATGTCCCGCGCGTTTCGTTGGCGGAGCGCATAGATGCGCCCGCCATTTGCCCGGCAGCCATGAGCTGCCGATTAGAGCGACGGGCCGATGCCCGTCTGCATCCGATGGAAGGCTCGAAGGCCATGGCAGGATCGCCGGACGCTGTCTGGCATGCGCAGCCGCGCTGCGACCGACAGCGTCTCGCCGTCTTGCTCATGGCTTTCGCGCCTTCCGCGAAAACCATGAAAGACAATCGCAATGTTCGATATTCATCGAGTGCAACTCGACTGGGGCGGCCGCAAGCTGACGCTCGAAACCGGCAGAGTCGCCCGCCAGGCCGACGGCGCCGTGCTCGCCACCTATGGCGAGACCACCGTGCTCGCCGACCGTCGTCGCGGCCAAGCAGCCGAAGGACGGCATCGACTTCTTGCCGCTCACCGTCAACTACACGGAGAAATATTACGCGGCCGGCCGGATTCCCGGCGGCTACTTCAAGCGCGAGGGCGGTCCGACCGAGAAGGAGACCCTGACCTCGCGCCTGATCGACCGCCCGATCCGCCCGCTGTTCGCCGATGGCTGGCGCTGCGACACGCAGGTGATCATCACCGTGCTGTCGCACGATCTGGAGAACGATCCCGACATCGTCGCGATGGTCGCGGCCTCGGCGGCGCTGACCCTCTCGGGCGTGCCGTTCATGGGCCCGATCGGCGGCGCCCGCGTCGGCTTCATCAACAGCGAGTACGTGCTCAATCCGACGCTCGACGAGATGAAGGAGAGCCAGCTCGACCTCGTCGTCGCCGGCACGCAGGACGCGGTGCTGATGGTCGAGTCGGAAGCCAAGGAGCTGACCGAGGACATCATGCTCGGCGCCGTGATGTTCGGCCACCGGCATTTCCAGCCGGTGATCGAGGCGATCATCCAGCTCGCCGAGAAGGCCGCCAAGGAGCCGCGCGAGCTCGCCGTAGCCGACAATGCGGCGCTCGAAAAGAAATGCTCGGCGTCGTCGAGAAGGACCTGCGCGCCGCCTATGCGATTCCCGGCAAGCAGGAGCGCCACGACGCCGTCGACGCCGCCAAGGAGAAGGTGATGGAGCATTTCTTCCCGGAAGGCGCCGAGCCAATCGCACAACCAAGCTGGCAGGTCGCCGGCGTGTTCAAGGAGCTCGAAGCCAAGATCGTGCGCTGGAACATCCTCGACACCGGCAAGCGCATCGACGGCCGCGACGTCAAGACCGTGCGGCCGATCGTCGCCGAAGTCGGCGTGCTGCCGCGCACCCACGGCTCGGCGCTGTTCACCCGCGGCGAGACCCAGGCGCTGGTGGTCGCCACGCTCGGCACCGGCGAGGACGAGCAGTTCATCGACGCGCTGGAAGGCACCTACAAGGAGACGTTCCTGCTGCACTACAACTTCCCGCCCTTACTCGGTCGGCGAGACCGGCCGCATGGGCGCCCCGGGCCGCCGCGAGATCGGCCACGGCAAGCTCGCCTGGCGCGCGATCCATCCGATGCTGCCGACGCAAAGACGAGTTCCCCTACACCATCCGCGTCGTCTCCGAGATCACCGAGTCCAACGGCTCGTCGTCGATGGCGACGGTCTGCGGCACCTCGCTGGCGCTGATGGATGCCGGCGTGCCGCTGAAGCGGCCGACCGCCGGCATCGCCATGGGCCTGATCCTCGAGGACGAGCGCTTCGCCGTGCTCTCCGACATCCTCGGCGACGAGGATCATCTCGGCGACATGGACTTCAAGGTCGCCGGCACCGAAGACGGCGTCACCTCGCTGCAGATGGACATCAAGATCGCCGGCATCACCGAGGAGATCATGAAGGTCGCGCTGGCCCAGGCCAAGGACGGCCGCCTGCACATCCTCGGCGAGATGGCGCAAGGCGCTGACCGCGGCGCGCGCCGAGCTCGGCGAGCACGCGCCGCGCATCGAGACGATCAAGATCCCGACCGACAAGATCCGCGAAGTGATCGGCACCGGCGGCAAGGTGATCCGCGAGATCGTCGAGAAGACCGGCGCCAAGATCGACATCGAGGACGACGGCACGGTCAAGGTCGCCTCCGCCGACGGCGAGTCGATCAAGGCGGCGATCAACTGGATCAAGTCGATCGCCTCCGAGCCGGAGGTCGGCCAGATCTACGACGGCAAGGTCGTCAAGGTCATGGACTTCGGCGCCTTCGTGAACTTCTTCGGCGCCAAGGACGGCCTGGTCCACATCAGCCAGCTGGCGCCGCGCCGGGTGCAGAAGACCAGCGACGTGGTCAAGGAAGGCGACAAGGTGAAGGTCAAGCTCCTGGGCTTCGACGAGCGCGGCAAGGTGCGCCTGTCGATGAAGGTCGTCGATCAGGAGACCGGCGAGGACCTCGAAGCCAAGCAGAAGGCCGAGGGCGAGCAGCCGCGCGAGGCGGCAGCAGGCGGCGCGGAATAGCGTCTAGCCCAGCGCGCTTTAGGCACAACGATCAAAGGCGGCCGCGAGGCCGCCTTTTTTGTCATGTGCGGCGCCGAAGCCCCGTTGAATTACCTGTTAAATGGAAAACGAAAAGTTGTGACGATCATCACGCCGCCGCTTCGCGCCGCGCTGTACGGTCTGGTCCGACGCTCACTGTACCCAGGAGGGTGACATGGCAAGGCTGATGAAGAAGACCAGTTGGCGCATGGTGCGTTGGTTCAAGCGGCTTTCAGATCAGAGAGATCCCGCAGTCGCTGGTATGACGTCGAACATTGCGGCATGTAATTTTAGCCTGCCCGGCGCGCTTTTCGACCGACCGCACCTTTTTCAACGAGCAGTGCCCCGGCGCACTGCTCGTTTGTTTTATTCGGCGATCGGAAGGTGGTCGGAGCCGCGGCCCTTCGCGGCCTTCTTGAACACGATCAGCAGCGGGATCACCGCGAGCGTCGCGATCATCAGCAGCTTGTAATCGTCGATATAGGCGATGATCTGCGCCTGCTGCGTGATCACCGCGTCGAGCGCGGCGCGGCCGGCGGCGGTCAGCGGGTTCCAGAAATGCGCGATCGCGGGATTCTCGAATGCCGCGGTTGACGGCGGTGACATGCTGCGGCGATGTCGGCGTGATTGACCTGGGTGTTGCGGGTCAGCAGCGCATTCACCACCGAGATGCCGACGCTCGAGCCGATATTGCGGGACAGACTGTAGAAGCCGGCGCCTTCGGTGCGCTGGCTGCGGCGATAAGGTCGACAGCGTCGCGGCGCTCAGCGGCACGAACAGAAAGCCGAGGCCGATGCCCTGGACCACGCCGACGCCGATGATTGTCGACTGCGAGATGTCCGGCGTCCAGCCCGTCATCGCGTAGAACGACCAGGCCGTCAGCCCCAGCCCGATGCCGAGCAGCAGCCGCGTGTCGACCCGGCCGACCAGCCGGCCGACGACCAGCATGGCGGCCATGGTGCCGACGCCGCGCGGTCCCATGACGAGGCCGGCGGTGACCACCGGATAGTTCATCAGGTCCTGCAGATAAGGCGGCTGCAGCGCCAGCGAGGCGTAATAGGTCAGGCCGACGATCGACGACGAAGAGCATGCCGGCGGTGAAATTGCGGTCGCGGAACAGCGCGGGCCTGACGAACGGCTTGTCCGCCGTGAAGGTGTGGACGAGGAACAGATAGAACGCGGAAGCCGGCGACGATGGCCTCGATGATGATCTCGCCGGAGCTGAACCAGTCTTGTTCTCTCGCCGCGGTCGAGCATGATCTGCAGCGCGCCGATCGCGAGGCTCAAGTGCCGAAGCCGAACCAGTCCAGCTTCTCGCCGACATTGCGCGGGGTCTCGGGCAGGAACGCGCGTGATGCCGAGAAAGGCCGAGAATGCCGATCGGCAGGTTGATGTAGAAGACATAGCGCCAGCTATAATTCTCGGTCAGCCAGCCGCCGAGCACCGGCCCGAGCACCGGCCGACCATGACGGCGACGCCCAACAGCGCCATGGCGGAGCCCTGGCGCTCCTTCGGATTGATGTCGAACAGCACGGTCTGCGACAGCGGCACCAGCGCCGCGCCGAACGCGCCTTGCAGCACGCGGAACAGCACGATCTGCGTCAGCGATCTGCGCCATGCCGCACAGCATCGAGGCGACCGTGAAGCCGGCGACCGAGACCAGGAACAGGCGCTTGAGGCCGAACCGGCCGGCGAGAAAGCCGGTCGGCGGCGTCATGATCGCGGCGGCGACGATGTAGGACGTCAGCACCCAGTCGATCTGGTCCTGGCTCGCCGAGACGCTGCCCTGCATGTAGGGCAGCGCGACGTTGGCGATCGTGGTGTCGAGCGCCTGCATCAGCGTGGCGAGGATCACGCAGACCGTGATCGCCGCGCGATTGCCGCCGCCATTCGCCGAGGCTCTCGGCCGCCGCCATCACGACCTCGGCTGACGGCCGAACCAGCCACTCAGGAAATGCGGCAGGCCGCGCGCGTGGCCGGTGTCGACGTCGACCTCGGCGCTCATGCCGGCGCGCAGCGGCGGCATGTTCTTGTCGCTGGTGTCGACGCGAACGCGCATCGGCACGCGCTGCACGACCTTGACCCAGTTGCCGCTGGTGTTCTGCGCCGGCAGCAGCGAGAACTCCTGCGCCGCCGCGGGGCTGATGCTCTCGACCGTGCCGTGCCATTCCATGTCCGGATAGGTATCGACCGTCACCGTCGCCGGCTGGCCGGGCCGCACATAGGTCAGCTCGGTCTCCTTCGGATTGGCGTCGACCCAGACGTGATCGGTGTCGACCAGATAGAACGCGGTCGTCGAGGCCGGCGAGATATTTGCCGGCGCGCAATCGCGGCACGTTGGTGACGATGCCGGCGAACGGCGCCTTCACCACGGTGTGATCGAGCTGGCGCTGCGCCTCGTCGACCTGCGCCTGGGCCTGCAGATATTGCGGATGCTGGGTCGCCGGAATGTCGGCATTGCCGCCGAGCTTGGCGAGCTGCACTTGCGCCTGCTGGCGCAGCGATTCGAGCTTGCTCTTGTCGGTTTGCAGCGTGGATTGCGCCTGATCGTAATTGGCTTGCGAGATGGTGCCGCTGTGCAGCAGCTTGTCGTCGCGGTTGTAGTTGGTCTGATCGAGATCGACCTGCGCCTGCTGCGCGGCGGCGTCGCTCAGCATGCGCTGATAATCCTGCTTCATGGACTCGATGGTCAGCGCGGTCTGCGCCAGATTGGCCTTGGCGTTGTCGAGCGCGATCTGGAACTGCCGCGGATCGAGCCGGTACAGCACCTGGCCGGCGGCGACGTGCTGGTTGTCGGTGACGTCGACTTCCTGCGACGATGCCGGAGACATCGGTCGAGATGCCGACCTTCTCGGCGTCCACATAGGCGTCGTCGGTCGACATGATCTGGCCGCCGGTGACGTACCAATAGCCGCCGATGACCAGCACGATCGGCAGCAGCAGCGAACAAGCCCCAGCGCAGCCAGCGCCGCTGTCGACCGGCGGTTTCTTTTCTTGTTCGGCAGGCTGCAGCGGATTGATCAGCCGGTCGCTGCGGAATGCGGCGTAGCCGGCGGCAATTCGCGGACGTCGGGCGCTTCCTCGCGCGACCGGCGGAACAGATTTGAGTGCCCGCTCAGCCATAATGCTGCTCTCCCCGCGGCACTCGCGCGCTCCTTTGCTGGATCGCCTGGCGCAGGTTTTCCTTGACGATCGCGAGCTGCGCGACCATCTGCTCGACGCTCTCGCGGTCGACACCGGCGAGCGCGGTGGCCATCATTCTCGCCGAGATCGCCGAGCTGCTCAAGCAGCGGCCGCGCCGCCGGCGTGAGAAACAGCCGCTTGGCGCGGCGGTCGTTGGGATCGGCGCGGCGCTCGATCAGGCCGCAGTCGCACAGCCGGTCGAGCAGCCGGGTCAGCGTGATCGGCTGCAGGTCGAGCATTTCGGCCAGTTCCGACTGCTTGAGGCCCTCAAACCGGTCGAGCCGGGCCAGCACCACCCACTGGGCCCGGGTGATCCCGAACTGGCTCGCCTTGTGGTCCGCATAGGTTTTCAGCATGCGGGCTACATCGTTGAGGGTAAAAGCAAATTCTCGATTGAGCGATCGCGGCAACATGACAACTCCGGATCGCCACCTCGGTGATAGAGCGAGCATAATATAAGGAAGCTTATATAATTGTCATAGGATATTGCTGCAATGCAGCGCTGCGGCAGCGGCATTGCCAGCCGCTTTGCGGCGGCTTCAGGCCAACCCGAGTCGGCAAAAGCGGCGATGTGGTGGTCGGCGGCGCTTGGCCCAAAGCAGCAGAACACGACCCGCTCGATGCCGCGTGCGCGTGCCGGCAAGTTCCGCAGCCACCGTGCCGACCGCGATGCGGGCGGCGCGGTCGGGCGGAAAGCGATAGATGCCGGTCGAGATCGCCGGAAACGCGATCGAGACAGCCGATGCGCGGCGGCAAGCTCGAGCGCCGTGCGATAGCACGACGCCAGCAACTCATCCTCGCCCTGCCCGCCGCCGCTCCACACCGGACCGACGGCGTGGATGACGTGCTTCGCCGGCAGCCGGTAGCCGCGCGTGATCTTGGCCGCGCCGGTCTGCGCAGCCGCCGAGCGTCCGGCATTCGGCCAGCAGTTCCGGTCCGGCGGCGCGATGGATCGCGCCATCGACGCCGCCGCCGCCGAGCAGCGTCCGGTTCGCGGCATTGACGATGGCATCGACCGTCAAGCGTGGTGATGTCGGCGACGCAGACTTCGAGCCGGCCGGAACCGACTTCGGCGAGCGGACAGCAAAGGCGGACGCGTTCGTGCCATCGGCGGCTACGAGCTCGTGATCACGCCCACTCCGCCTGCGCCTCGGCCCGCAGATCGACCGTGCTCTTCACGCCGATATCGTCGAAATGCTCGTCGAGGAAACGCCGCGCCGCGCGCTTGCCGCTGACGTGCAGCATTTCGAAGAAATCGTAGTCGGTCGAGAGCTTGCTGAAAGCATCGAAATGGGTGCCGAAGCGGTCGAGCACGATGCGGTGCACATTGATGCGGCGGTATTCGCCCGGCCCGGTGCCGCGCGGCAGCCGGCCCTGATCGATCAGCCGGGCGACGAAATCGATGGCGCGGTATTCGCCGATCAGCGACGAGTTGAAGGTGATTTCGTTGATGCGGTTCATGATCTCGCTGCGACGACATCGGCGTCGCTTGCCGCACCAGCGGATTGATCTGCACCACCAGCACGTCCTCGGTCTCGGTGGTGCGGAAAAACGGAAAGATCGACCGGATTGCCGAGATAGCCGCCGTCCCAGTAGGGCACGCCGTCGATCTCGACCGCGCGGAACAGCAGCGGCAGGCAGGCCGAAGCCATCACCGCATCGGCGGTGATCTTTTCGCGCGGAAAAATGCGCACGCGGCCGGTCTGCACATTGGTCGCCGAGATGAAAATCTGCAGATCCGGAATTGGCGCGCAGCGCGTCGAAATCGACGAAACGCTCGATCAGATCCTTCAGCGGATTGATGTTGAGCGGATTGACGTCGTAGGGCGAGAAATAGCGCGACAGCGCGTCGAACCAGGCCTGCACCGGCGTGCCTTCGAGCGGCGTGAACGACAACAGCCGCTCCATCACGGCGCGCTGCAAGGCCGGCAGATTGCCGGTGCTGCTCGCCGCGCGCCAGAAATCGGCGAGCCGCTTTTGCGCCTCCTCGCGGCCGCCGCGCGCCAGGCCGTCGGCCAGCATCACCGCGTTGACCGCGCCGGCCGAGGTGCCGGAAATGCCTTCGATCGCGAGCCGCTCGTCGCTCAGCAGATGGTCGAGCACGCCCCAGGTGAAGGCGCCGTGCGCGCCGCCGCCCTGCAGCGCGAGATTGATGCGCTTGGCCGTCGGCGAGGCGCTTCTGCTCGCGCGCGGCCGGGCAACAGCGACGTGAGAATGTTTTTCATGCGCGGCGCGCTGAGACGGGCCGCTCGCTCACGCCGCGGTCCAGCCGCCGTCGATCGAGAGGTTGGCGCCGGTGATCGACTTCGCCGCGTCGGAGCAGAGATAGACGCGCGAGGCTCGGCAACCTCTCGACGGTGACGAATTCCTTGGTCGGCTGCGCCGCCAGCAATCACGTCGCGCTTGACCTGCTCCTCGGTCATGCCGCGCGCCTTCATGGTGTCGGGAATCTGCTTCTCGACCAGCGGCGTCCAGACATAGCCGGGGCTGATGCAATTGCCGGTGATGCCGAAGGTCGCGAGCTTCGAGCGCCACCGTCTTGGTCAGGCCGGCAAGGCCGTGCTTGGCCGTGACGTAGGCGACTTTGAACGGCGAGGCGACCAGCGAATGCGCCGACGCGGTATTGATGATGCGGCCCCATTTGCGCGCCTTCATGCCGGGCACGGCGGCGCGGATGGCGTGAAACGCCGCCGACAGATTGATGGCGATGATCTGGTCCCATTTCTCGATCGGGAAATTCCTCGATCGGCGCGACGAACTGGATGCCGGCATTGTTGACCAGGATGTCGAGCGAGCCGAATGCCTGTCTCGGCGTCTCGATCATGGCGGCGATCTCGGCCGGCTTGCTCATGTCGGCGGCCGAATAGATCGCCTTGACGCCGAATTCCTTCTCGATGCCGGCTGCGCTCCTTTTCGATCGCGGCCTTGTCGCCGAAGCCGTTGATGGTGACGTTGGCGCCCTGCGCGGCCAAGCGCGCGGGCGATGGCGAGCCCGATGCCGGAGGTCGAGCCGGTGACCAGCGCGGACTTTCCTTTCAGCATGGCAATCCCCAATTGAAACGACGACCGTGCCAAGCGGCCGTCCTGGTACGCCGACCTGGTCGGCGCGGCGCGGAATGTGGGATGCTTCTTGCTGCAGCGCAACATAAAAATCCGGGGCCAATTGGTCGCCGTCACGTTTTCGCGATCCTGGCTCAACCGGCTACAATGGCGTGCAGACGCGCCATTCGAGCGCTGGACCGGATTCGCCACGACATGACCGAGCGATGATCGCCATGCCGCGCGCGATCTTCCCAGCGCCCGATCACGATCACGAGCGCTGCACCAGCGCCGCGATCGCGCACGCCGAAGCGCATGTGCGCGCGCGCGCGCAGCGGCTGACGCCGATGCGCCGCCAGGTGCTGGAAGCGCTGCTGGCGAGCCACAAGCCGCTCGGCGCCTACGAGATCATCGAGCGCGCTGCGCGGACGGAGAACCGCCCGGCGCCGATCACGATCTATCGCGCGCTCGATTTCCTGCGCGACAACGGCCTGGTCCATCGCATCGAGAGCCGCAACGCCTTCGTCGCCTGCGTGCACAATCACGGCGGCGACGACCTCGTGGTGTTTCTGATCTGCGAGCGCTGCGGCGCGGTCGGCGAGGCGCCGGGCGGCGCGTCGCGGACGCGCTCAAGGCCTCGTCGCGCGCCGCGGGCTTTTCGCCCAAGAGCCCGTGATCGAGATCGCGGCATCTGCTCGCATTGCCGCGAACGATGACGCGTTGCGCGTGGATCCGTTGACCGCTCCGGAATCGTTCGCTCCATTGCGCGACCGATGATCCGACGCCTATAGCGCTGGCACACATTGATCGCGACGACACGGCCGTTCACCGTATGATGCGCTGCAAGTGAACAAAACTGCCGCGCCATCCCCGCCGTCCCGTCCGCTCGATGCGCTCGCGATCGCGGTGACCGTCGGGCTTTGCCTGAGCTGGGGCTTCAACAAGTCGCGATCAAGCTCGCGATCCACGATATCCCGCCGCTGATCCAATGTCGATCCGCTCGGTCGCTGATCGCGACATTCTGGTGGCTGCCTGGACGCGGCTGCGCGGCATTCCGTCTGTTCAAGCGCGACGGCACGCTTGGCCGCCGGCATCTCTCGCCGGCGTGCTGTTCGCGCTCGAATTTCTGCTGATCTATCGCGGCCTGGTCTGGACCACGGCGACGCGCGCCGTGCTGTTTATCTATCTGGCGCCGTTCTTTGTCGTGATCGGCTCGCGCTGGCTGATTCCCGGCGATCATTTCGATCTGTTCGCAATGGCTCGGCCTGCTGCTGTCGTTCGTCGGCATCGTCGTTGCCTTCGGCTTGCCGACGCCGGCGGCCATCGCCGCACCAGTTGCTCGGCGACCTCATGATGGTCGGCGCCGCGGCGGCCTGGGCGGCGACGACGCTGGTCATCAAGGCGAGCGCGCTCAACCGCATCAGCGCCGAAAAGACGCTGCTCTATCAGCTCGTGGTCTCGGCGCCGCTGCTCGGGCGCTGGGCGCTGCCGTCTTCGGCGAACGCATGGGCGCCGTGCCGTCGGCGGTGGCGCTCGGCGCCTTGCCTATCAGACCGTCTGGGTCGTGAGCGTCACCTTCATGATCTGGTTCGCGCTGATCGTGCGCTATCTCGGCCGCCCGGCTGTCGGTGTTCACCTTCCTGACGCCGTTGTTCGGCGTCGCGGCCGGCCATCTCGTTCTGGACGAGCCGCTGACGCCGGCTTTCGCGCTCGCCGTGCGGCTTGGTTGCCGGCGGGCCTCCTCCTCGTCAACCGGCCCCGGTGAGCGCTATATGCAGGGTGTTCCCGCCCCCTGGAGGGAATGGACGAGGATGCCGATACAAGGACTGACCCGATGATGGAATTTTCCGGCCCCGCCGAAAGGCATCGCACCGTCGCCGTCAAGGTCGGCAACGTCACCGTCGGCGGCGGCGCGCCCGTCGTGGTGCAGTCGATGACCAATACCGACACCGCCGATATCGAGGCCACGGCAAAGCAGGTGGCGGCGCTGGCGCGCGCGGGTTCCGAGATCGTGCGCATCACCGTCGACCGCGACGAGGCGGCCGCCGCCGTGCCGCACATCAAGGAGCGGCTGCTCAAGATGAACGTCGACGTGCCGATCGTCGGCGATTTCCACTATATCGGCCACAAGCTCCTGGCCGATCATCCGGCCTGCGCCGAGGCGCTCGACAAGTATCGCATCAATCCGGGCAATGTCGGCTTCAAGGAGAAGAAGGACCGGCAATTCGGCGCCATCGTCGAGACCGCGATCCAGCACGACAAGCCGGTGCGCATCGGCGCCAATTGGGGCTCGCTCGATCAGGAGCTGCTGACGCACCTGATGGACGAGAACGCGCACTCGAACCAGCCGGTCGATGCGCGCGACGTGACGCGCGAGGCCATGGTGCAATCGGCGATGCTGTCGGCCGAGCGCGCCGAGGAGATCGGCCTGCCGCGCTCGAAAATCATCCTTTCGGCCAAGGTCTCGGCGGTGCAGGATCTGATCGGCGTCTATGGCGAACTGGCGCGGCGCTCCGATTACGCGCTGCATCTCGGCCTCACCGAGGCCGGCATGGGCTCGAAGGGCATTGTCGCCTCGTCGGCCGCCATGGGCGTGCTGCTGCAGCAAGGCATCGGCGACACCATCCGCGTCTCGCTCACGCCCGAGCCCAACGGCGACCGCACGCTCGAGGTGAAAGTCGCGCAGGAATTGTTGCAGACCATGGGCTTGCGCACCTTCGTGCCGCTGGTCGCCGCCTGCCCCGGCTGCGGCCGCACCACCTCGACCACGTTCCAGGAGCTCGCCGCCGGCATCCAGGCTTCATCCGCGAACTCGATGCCGGAATGGAAGACGCGCTATCCGGGCGTCGAGGGCCTCAACGTCGCGGTGATGGGCTGCATCGTCAACGGACCGGGCGAATCCAAGCACGCCGATATCGGCATTTCGCTGCCCGGCACCGGCGAGCAGCCGACCGCGCCGGTCTTCATCGACGGCAAGAAAGCCGTGACCTTGCGCGGCCCGACATCTCGCCGCCGATTTCGAAAAGATCGTCGTCGATTACATCGAGCGGCGATTTGGCTCGGGCGCTGGTCGGACGGCCGCCGAATAATTCCCGTCGCCGAATCATCCCTTATTCGCTCGTGCGCTGGCGGTGCTTCTTCGCTGCAAGAACACTGCGCCTGTCACGCCGCCGCCTGTGGATAACTGTGACGGCGCTCCGTCAACGGACGAGACGCGACCGGCCGGCGGATACCGCGCGAGCCCAAATGGTTGCTTATTGATCACAGGTGCCGACAATTATGCGGCAGTTATGACCGAATACTCGACAGTATTGGAACTCTGGTCCACGATACTATTAACCATGTTGGCTTATTGTCGGCCTTTTCGGCGTCGGCGCGCCATGTGGAGGGGGATCCAAATGAGTAAGAATCTTTTTCGCATTATTGCTCTCGTCCTCGCGATGGGCCTGCAGAGCCAGGTCGCGCGCGCACAGGATAATTCCTGGAGTTGGTTGTTCGGCCATCAGGATCCACGCCTGACTGTCACGGGAATAGGAGTTGGCCTCGGCGCCGACGCCGCTTATTTAGAGATGCGCCGGAAAATCTGGCACGATGGGATGCGCGTGCATCGGTTTACGACCCTCTCCGCCTTCGGGCTCTCGACCGGAGGCTGCATGGCGGTCTTTCCGATCGTCGCCACCATCGTCATCAACCGGCCACTCACCCCCCGCGAAGCCTACAGGGGAATGGCGGATTGCATTCTGCCGTTTATCGGCGGATGGATCGTCGACGCTTACTTGCCCCACACAGCTTGGTATGATGGCACGCCGGAGCCAGTGGTCCGCTATCGCCATCGTCATCACCACCGCGGATAACGCGGTTGCCGCAACGGTGTTATGGAGCCGGCCCAAAGAGGCCGGCTCTTTTATTTGGCGCCGCTATTCGACCGAAGCATCTCTGGAACAACTTGCCGGCTCAAGCAATCGGCTGCAGATCGACCCGCACGATGTCGAGGTTTCCACGCAATGGCGGGAAGCGGCCGAGCACCAGCGGATCATGGCCGGGGATGATGTGGTCGCGTCCGTCGGCCAGATCTTCGACGATACGGAAGCCTTCGAGCGCTCCAAAACGTCCGCGGCGGGAAACGGATTGCGTTCGTCGATATTCATCCAGTAATGCACCGCATCGCTGGCGAGCACCACGAAGCCGCGCGCGGTATGGACACGCACGATTTGCAGGCCGCCGGTGTGGCCGCCGACAAGGTGCACGGTGATGCCGGGCGCGACGGTGCCGCTACCGTCGTGGAATTTGACGCGGCCCGCATAGAGATTTCGGACCAGCGCGACGACGTCGTCGACCTCCGCCTGCCGGCGGAACCATTTGTGGCAGATGCAGCGACCGGTGGCCTGCGCCATTTCGGCATCCTGGATGTGGAACGTGGCATTGGGAAACAGATCGGTGTTGCCGGAATGATCCCAATGCAAGTGGGTGATCACCACGTCGCGCACCGCCGCGGCATCGACGCCGGCCTGCGCAAGAGCATCGGCCGGCGCATGCACGAATTGCCGATTGCGCCTGCCCGAAGCGCCGGCGCTAAATCCAGTATCGACCACGATGGTGCGGCCGTCGCCGCGGATGACCCAGATGTAGAAATCCATCGGCATCGGCCCGTCATGGCCGTCGGGCATGATGAAATTCTGGCTCGCCGGCCGCGCGCTCGACGTGCCGTAGCGCACGGCAAGGATTTCGTAGCGGGGCAGTTCGCTGGCCATCGGGCGTCCTATCCGTCGGGTCGCGATCAAGGACCTGAGCGGCCGCTGTCAACGCCCGTGCGGTCCAGGCGGCTTTGGGCCAGCCGGACACATCCGTCAGCTGGCTGGATTTCATCAATCGCCGATCCACGCTACGCTGACGCTTTCGGCGGGCTGGAGACTGCGGATGGAAATGGACGCGACCGATGCCGGCGACGCACACGCGGGCGCTTCAGGGCAGCCGGCATCATTGCCGCCATCAAGGCGAGCGGCGATCGAATACGTCCTCTCGGTGCCCGACATCGTCACCAGCGCCGGGCTGCTGGCGCCGATCGCGCGGATAAAGAGCTTCAAGCTCGATCCGCGTCTGCAAGGAGGACGAATGCGTCGGCATCGCCTCCGGCCTGTCCTATTGCGACAAGCGCGCGCTGATCTTGATCCAGCACACCGGATTTCTCGATTCGCTCAATGCCATCCGCGGCATCGCCGTCGAATACAATCAGCCGATCTGCATGATGGTCGGATTGTTGGGCCACGACCCCGAGAAGGCGCCGCGGGCTTCGCCGCGCTACGGCGTGCGCATCATCGAGCCGATCCTCGACGACATGGGCATCGCGCATCATCTCATCGATGTCGACGCCGACGTCGCCAAAATCCAGCCGGCGATCGACAAGGCCTATCGCGAATTCGCATCCGGTTGCGTTTCTGATCGGGCGGAGGCCCGAGGCGTCATGATGAAACGAGACGAATGTTTTCGCATTCTGGCGCGCCACATCACCGACGAAGCCGTCGTCGCGACCTACAGCTCGGCCGTCGATTGGGTCGAGATCAATCCGCGCCCGCTCAATTATCTGTCGATCGGCGCCATGGGCCTGGATTCCTCGCACGGACTTGGGCTCGCGCTTGGCCGTCCCGACAGGCGCGTCGTCGTCCTGCAAGGCGACGGCAGCCTGTTGATGAATCTCGGCAGCCTGGTGACGATCGCCGCGGTCGCGCCGAAAAATCTCGTCCATTTCGTCGCGCACAACGAAACCTACGAGGCCAACGGCGGCCATCCGATTCCAAATCAGAAAAAGTCGGATTTCGCCGGCATCGCGCGCGCCGCGGGCTATGCGGCCTGCTACGATTTTTCCGATCTCGGCAGCTTCACGCAGCAGATCGCGCACGTGCTCGAACAGGACGGGCCGGTCTTCGCCACGCTGCACGTCGAGCCGTCAAAGCCGCTCGAATACGATTATCCGAGCCTCTATGATCCGGAGAAGCGCAAAGCTTCAAGGCCGCGTTGCGGCGCGCGGCTGAACGCTCAATGGTTTTGTTGCTAATTTCGCTGCAGCACGTCGTCGAGCTGTTCGAGATTGCGATAACGGATGCTGACAACGCCGCCGCCGCCGCGATCGCTCGATGCCGACCGCACAGGCCGAGCGCATCGGAGAGACGCTTCTCGAGCGCCAGCCGTATCGGCGTCCTTGGCGTTGGCCTGGCGCGGCTTTTGACCGCTCTGCCTGAGCTTTTCCGCTCTTGCGCGCCGTCTCGCGGGCCATCGCCTCGACCTGGCGCACATTGAGGCCGCGCGCAACGATCTCTTCCGCAAGCTGTTCGGCGTTGGGCTGGCCGACCAGCATGCGGGCGTGCCCGGCGGTCAGCTTGCCGCCGTGGATGTGCGCCTTCACCGGCATCCGGCAGCTTCAACAGCCGCAGCGTGTTGGCGACATGGCTGCGGCTCTTGCCGATGATTTTCGCAATGTCGTCCTGGCTGTTGCCGAATTCCTCCATCAGCGCGCGATAGCCTTCGCGCCTCTTCGAGCGGATTGAGATCGGCGCGCTGCACGTTTTCGATGATCGCGAGTTGCAGCGCCTCGGCGTCGGTCGCCTCGATGATGACGACGGGCACTTCGTGCAGGCCGGCGCGCTGCGCCGCGCGCCAGCGCCGCTCGCCGGCGATGATCTCGTAGCAATCGGCGACGCCGCGCACCGGCCGCGCGACGATCGGCTGGATGATGCCGCGCTCGCGCAGCGAGGCGACGAGCTCATCGAGTTCGGTGTCGGAAAAGACGCGCCGCGGATTGCGCGCATTCGGCCGCAGCGAACCGGTCGGCAACCGGCGCTGGCCGCGCGGCCGCTCGACTGAACTCTCGGCGCCGACGTCGCCGATCAATGCGGCAAGGCCGCGCCCCAGTCGCGATCGCGACGCCTCCTCCGCCATCGCCGATTCTCCCGAACCTCACTCACGCAGACGATCCCGACACGCAATCATCCGTCAGCGCTGAAGACGACAAACTCAGCATCATCACGGCTGTCCGACGCACAGTTCTTTTTCGCGCTGGATGATCTCGGTCGCGAGCCGCAAGTAGGCTTCGCTGCCGCTGCATTTGAGATCGTAAACCAGCACTGGCTTGCCGTAGGACGGCGCTTCAGACACGCGCACGTTGCGCGGGATGATCGTGTCGTAAACTTTTCGCGCCCATGAATTCGCGCACGTCGGCGACGACCTGGCCGGACAGATTGTTGCGCGCGTCGTACATCGTCAGCACGATGCCGTGGATCGTCAGATCCGGGATTGAGCGTTTCGCGCACCGACTCGACGGTCTTGAGCAGTTGCGACAAACCTTCGAGCGCAAAGAACTCGCATTGCAGCGGCACGAGAATGGCGTGCGCCGCCGCCATCGCATTGACGGTCAGCAGATTGAGCGACGGCGGGCAATCGACCAGCACATAGGTGAACTTGGTGCCGCCGGGAACGGCGGCATTGAGCGGCGCCAGAGCGCTGCGCAGGCGGAATGCGCGATCGCGCGCCTGGCCGATTTCAAGCTCGAGCCCGGAAAGATCGAGCGTGGACGGCGCGAGGTGGAGGCGCGGCACCGCAGTCGCAACGATCGCGTCGCGCAGCGTCGCTTCGCCGATCAGCACGTCGTAGGTCGAGTATCGCCGGCTGCGTCGATCGATGCCGAGTCCCGGTCGAGGCGTTGCCCTGCGGATCGAGATCGATGATCAGAACGTCTTCGCCGATGGCGGCAAGCGCGGTGCCGAGATTGATCGCCGTCGTGGTCTTGCCGACGCCGCCCTTCTGGTTGGCGACCGCAAGCACCCGGGGCGGCTGGATTGGCCTAACCTGCGGTGCGCGATCGGACGGCGAAATCGCAGCCACGTCGGATGATTGCTGCGGACTCGACAGGTATTGATCACGTCTTCCATCGTGGCCGCTTCCGTTTCGATCGCTCGCCTGGGCGCATTAACTGCTTTACTGACGCCTGGGCTCGAGCCCGCGGATGCAGACGATCCGCGCCTTGGGATCGGTGCCGGCTTGGTGCCAGCGTAGCCTGAATTTTCCAACATTTAGCGGCTTCGGTCAATTCAGCAGCTACATCTTGACCCTTGGGAAAAGCCCTAGCGCGCCCTTTGCTAACAACGGATACGCCGCTGACAGCAGCTCGGCAAGCGGCGCCAGCGCCCGAGCGGTCACGATTTCAACAGATTGAGGGGCGTTTTCCATGAAATCCTCAATCCTCATCGCGTGGACCGTCGCCGGGACTGCCGGTCACCCTCGCCGCTTCGCGCAGGAACGCCGCCTTCTTGCCGTTGCTTTCGACCAGATGGACCTGCGCCCCTGGGGTGTCCGCGAGCGCGCAGGCGATGACCAAGCCGGGAAATCCGCCGCCCGAGCCGAGATCGACCCACGTTTCGCGCGTCCGGCGCCAGAGCATAATCTGCAGCGAATCGGCGATATGGCGAGTCCACAGGGCTGGCTCGGTGGAGCGCGCGATCAAATTCATGCGCTGCTGCCACTCCAAGAGATGGCGACAAAGCGGTCGAGCCGTTCGGCTGTTTCACGTGAAACAGGCGTCAGCGCCAGCGCCCGACGCGCGGTCGTCTGCGAGATCAGGCAGCGTCATGAGTGAGAACGCCGACTGCCGCTCGCGGTCATGCCGCGCCATCGGCGGCCTTGCGGCCGTGACGGCGCATATGCGCAACGAGCAGCGTCAGCGCGGCCGGCGTTATGCCGTCGATGCGGCCGGCATGGCCGATTGTCCGCGGCCGATGGGTCTGCAGCTTGTGGCGAACCTCGTTGGACAGCCCCGGCAAGCGCCGCGTAGTCGATGTCGTCCGGCAGAACGAGACTTTCGTCGCGGCGATACGATTCCACGTCGGCCGCTTGGCGGCCGAGATAGACCTCATATTTCGCATCGATCTCGAGCTGCTCGGCGATCTTCGGCATCGAACTCGCCGAGACTCGGCCAGATCCGCGCGAGATCGGCGATGCCGATATCGGGATAGGACAAAAGCTCGAACGCGGAACGGCGCTGGCCGTCCTTTCGCAAGCGACAGTCCATGCCGCGCGGCTTCGGTCGGCGTCAGCGTCAGCGCGCGCGCCATGGTCCGCGCCGCATCGAGCGCAGCCATTTTCGCGGCGATGCTTGCGCGCCCGCGCGGAGCCGACGCAGCCGAGCGCGATGCCCTTGTCGGTCAGCCGCTGATCGGCATTGTCGGCCCGCAACGTCAGCCGGTACTCGGCCCGCGACGTGAACATGCGATAGGGCTCGCTGACGCCGCGCGTCACCAGATCGTCGATCATGACGCCGAGATAGCCTTCGGCGCGATCGAACATGATCGGCGCTGCCGCCGCCGGCCCGCGCGGCGGCATTGAGGCCGGCGACCAGTCCCTGCGCGGCCGCTTCTTCGTAGCCGGTCGTGCCGTTGATCTGGCCGGCGAGGAAAAGGCCCGGCAGGCGCTTCGTCTCCAGCGACGGGCGTCAGCTCGCGCGGATCGACGTAATCGTATTCGATCGCGTAGCCGGGCCGGACGATCCGGGCACGTTCAAGCCCGGGAATGGAGGCAACCAGCGCGGCCTGGACATCCTCGGGCAGCGAGGTCGAGATGCCGTTCGGATAGACCGTGGTGTCGTCAAGCCCTTCGGGCTCGAGAAAAATCTGGTGCCCGTCGCGCTCGCCGAAGCGCACGATCTTGTCCTCGATCGAGGGGCAATAGCGCGGGCCGCGGCTCTTGATCTGGCCGGAATACATCGGCGAGCGATGCACATTGGCGCGGATGATCGCGTGCGTCGCCGGCGTCGTGCGGGTGATGCCGCATTGGATTTGTGGGTTTGTGATGCGATCGGTCAGCATCGAGAACGGCTCCGGCGGATCGTCGCCGGGCTGCATTTCCACGGCCGCCCAATCGATCGTTGCGCCGTCAAGGCGCGGCGGCGTGCCAGTCTTGAGCCGTCCGAGGGCGAAGCCTGCGCGCTCCAGCGTGTGCGGCAAGACCGACGGCCGGCGCCTCGCCGACCCGGCCCGCCGGAATTTGCCGCTCGCCGATATGGATGAGGCCGCGCAGGAACGTGCCCGTGGTCAGCACCACCGCGCCGGCCCCGAACGCTGCGGCCATCGACCAGCCGCACCCCGGTTACGCCGATCGTCCACCAGGAGATCATCGACCTCCGCCTTCGATGACCGTCAGGTTGGCGGTCTGCTGGATCGCCTGCTGCATGGCCGCCGCATAGAGCTTGCGGTCCGCCTGGGCGCGCGGACCGCGCACCGCCGGCCCTTTGCGGCGGTTGAGCACGCGAAACTGGATGCCGCCGGCATCCGCCACCCGGCCCATCAGGCCATCGAGCGCGTCGATCTCGCGGACCAGATGGCCCTTGCCGAGCCCGCCGATCGAAGGATTGCAGGACATCGCCCCGACGGTCGCGAAGCGGTGGGTGATGAGCGCCGTTCGGGCGCCCATGCGCGCAGCCGCGGCGGCGGCCTCGCAACCGGCATGGCCGCCGCCGACGACAATCACATCGAAGCGGGCGTCCATCGCGTTCTCCGACCAACGCGGTCCCCTTTTAGCCGCCGACGACAAGGGGGTCAAAATCGGTCATGACCGTGTTTCACGTGAAACAGACCTCGCCATAGCTCCCGGGAGCGGTCCGTTAACGAATCATTTACCGATGCAAAAATCGCGGAAAATCACGTCAAGAATGTCTTCCACATCGACCCGGCCAGTGAGTCGGCCCAGTGTCGTCGCTGCCGTTCGCAGTTCTTCGGCGATCAACTCCTCCTGCCGCCTCCGTGCGCTCGCCCAGGGCTCGGTCAAGCGCCGCGATCGTATCTTCAAGCGCGCGGCGATGGCGGGCGCGGGTCACGACAGCCGATCTCGGTGGCGGCGAAAAATGTTTTGGCGTAACGCGGCGAGCTCCGCCACGAGTTCGTCGATTCCCGGCCCGGTCTCGGCAGAAACAGAATAAGTGAATTCATGACTCGTTATTGAATTCTAGTTCATTAGTTGACCTCCTGCCACAAGATCAGCCTTATTCTTGACCAACCAAGAATCTCGATTTAATTGGCATTTCCGCCATCGCTGACTCACTGAGCCTGCAGCCGATGCGTCAATGACCCAGAGCACCAGATCGGCCCCTGCGGCACGATCGCGGGCTCGGCGCACGCCTTCCTGCTCCACCGGATCGGCGCTTTCTCGAATGCCTGCGGTGTCGAGGAGAGTGACCGGATAACCTTCCAGGTCGAGATGAACCTCGATGACGTCGCGGGTGGTGCCGGCATAAGGCGATACAATCGCCACGTCGCGCCGTGCGAGGCGATTGAGCAAAGTCGACTTCCCGGCATTGGGCGGCCCCGCGATGGCAACGACGAGGCCATCACGCAACCGCTCGCCGCGCCGGCCGTCGGCCAACACTTGCGCAATATCATCGCGCAGCCGACGCGCTGTCGCGAGCGCCGGCCCGATCAAATCCTCTGGCACATCGGCCTCATCGGAAAAATCGATGCGCGCCTCGACCAGCGCCAACGCCTCGATCAACTGGCGCCGCCACGCCTCGGCCCGATCGCCGATCAAACCCTTAAGCTGACGGAACGCCTGCCGTCGCTGCGCCGGCGTCTCCGCGGCGATCAGGTCCCCGAGACCCTCGACCGCCGTGAGATCGAGCTGACCGTGCTCGAACGCGCGGCGCGTGAACTCGCCAGCCTCCGCAGGTCTGCAGCCCCCGATCTTTCCGAGCGCGTCGAGGACGCCGGCGATCACCGCATGGCCGCCGTGAAGCTGCAGCTCGGCCACGTCCTCGCCGGTCTCGCTGCGCGGACCGGGAAACCAAAGCGCCAGCGCCTCGTCGATGATCTCGCCGCTGTCAGGATCGCGCACGCGCGCCAGCGCCGCCTTTCGCGGCTCCGGCAAGCGGCCGATCAGCTTCTCGAGCGCCGTGCCGGCAGTGCGGGCCGGATAGCCGCACCACCGCAATCGCCGCCGGCGGCCGTCCGGAGGAAAGAGCGAAGATGGTTGAGTCCGAAGCCATGCTGGACGTTCAAGCCAATCACGATCGCCGCGTAAAGGGCAACCAGACAAGTATCGACATTGCGGGCCGCACGGCACTCTTTTGCAAACAACTGCGTTATCCTTCAAAGCTTGCTTCCAACCCGAAACGATAGCGTCGCATCCATGTCGAACCTGCAGCCCACCGCCCACGAAAACCGGCTCGCCCAAGAGACCAGCCCTTACCTCTTGCAGCACAAAGCCAACCCGGTCGACTGGTGGGCCTGGGGTCCCGAAGCGTTGGCCGAGGCCAAGCGTACCGCAAGGCCAATCCTGCTCTCCGTGGGCTATGCGGCGTGTCACTGGTGCCACGTGATGGCGCACGAGAGCTTCGAGGACGACGAGACCGCCCAGGTGATGAACGAGCTGTTCGTCAACATCAAAGTCGATCGCGAAGAGCGGCCCGACATCGATCAAATCTACATGGCGGCGCTGCATCATCTCGGCGAGCAAGGCGGCTGGCCGCTGACCATGTTTCTCACGCCCGAGCGGCGAGCCGATCTGGGGCGGCACATATTTCCCAAAGATGTCGCGGTACGGCAAACCCGCCTTCATCGATGTGCTGCACGAGATCGCGCGGCTGTTCCGCGAGGAGCCGCAGAAAATCGAGAACAACCGCGCAGCGCTGATGGCGCGGCTTGCCGCAAGCGGTCAACAGGACGGCGGCGCTACAATCGGGCCAGCCGAACTCGACAATGCCGCGCGCCAGCTCGGCGGCATGATCGACCCGGTCAACGGCGGCACGCGCGGCGCACCGAAATTCCCACAGGCGGCTCTGTTCGAACTGTTATGGCGCGCCGGGCTGCGCAACGGGGAGGCCCGCTATTTCGCGGCCGTCGAGATCACGCTCGACCACATCTGCGAGGGCGGCATTTACGATCATCTGGGCGGTGGCTTTTCGCGCTACTCGGTGGACGAGCGCTGGCTGGTGCCGCATTTCGAAAAAATGCTCTACGACAATGCACAGCTCCTCGAACTCCTGGCGATTGCGTACCAACGCACCGGCAAAGCGCTCTACCGCCAGCGCGCCCAGGAAACCGTCGCGTGGCTCAGGCGCGAGATGACAACGGCCGAAGGCGCATTCTCGGCATCGCTCGACGCCGACTCGGAAGGCGAGGAGGGAAAATTCTACGTCTGGTCTTATGACCAGGTGCTGCGAGAGCTCGGTGACGATGACGGGGAGTTCTTCGCACGCCACTACGACGTGACACCGGGCGGCAATTTCGAAGGTCACACTATCCTCAATCGCCTCAAGCCGCAGCCGCGCAGCGAGGCGGATGAAGCGCGCCTTGCCGCGCTCCGCACCAAACTCCTCTCGGCGCGCGGTGCGCGCATACGCCCCGGCCTCGACGACAAGGTGCTGGCCGACTGGAACGGGCTGATGATCGCTTCGCTCGCTAACGCGGGGCTTTTGTTAAACGAACCGTCATGGCTCGACCTGGCCGCCGCCGCCTTCAATTTCGTTGCACGAACGATGACCCGCGGCGACCGGCTCGGGCACTCCTGGCGCGACGGCCAGCTTAAATTTCCCGGCCTTGCCTCCGACTTTGCCGCGATGATCCATGCGGCGATCGCACTCTACGAGGCGACGGGGCAGCAGAACTACCTCGATTTGGCACTGGACTGGCAGGCAGCGCTCGACCGCGACTATGTCAATGCCGAAACCAGCGCTTACTATCTCACCGCGGCCGATGCCGAAGGCCTCGTCGTCCGCCCCGCTTCCACGTCGGACGACGCGACGCCGAATCACAATGCGGTCGCCGCACAAAACCTTATCCGCCTCGCAGTCTTGGCCGGAAACGACGGCTGGCGGGAAAAAGCCGATCGGCTGATCGCCGCGGTCGCGCCGCACGCGGTTGAGAACCTTTACATGCACATGGCGTTGCTCAACGCCATCGACCTGCGCGTGCGCGCGACGCAGATCGTGGTGACCGGGGAGGGCGCCCCGGCCGATGCACTGCTCGCCGCCGCCCGCAGCAGGCCACAATTGGACCGGATCGTACTCCACGCGCGTTCGGCAACCGCTCTGCCGGCCTCGCATCCGGCGCGGCAGAAACTCATGGCGTCAAATGAACCACAGGCCTTCGTCTGTGTTGGAGAAACGTGCTCATTGCCGGTGACTGAACCGTCGGGCCTCGCCACCCTCTTGGACGACCGTTTGAACGCGGTGCGACAAACTTGACGGTCCGATCCATTCCGGGGGGTTTTATGCTTTATGCCTCTAGCGGGCGGCTCCAGGAGATCGAACCATGCGATGCGGATTGATTTTAGCGGCCACCCTGACCGCGCTGTCGGCGACAGGCGCCCGCGCTGACGAATGGTGCGGCTATGCTCCACACACCGATGCGATGATCGAGTGCGGCTATACCACCGTGGCAGAATGCGAAAGCACGATCGGCAAGGGCGCGACGTGTTTTGTTGATCCGGATATCGCGCTCGACTCCAAGCACGCCGCACCCGTGATTGCCACGAAACGTCCTGCAGGATGAGGGAAAGATGAGGCCAAGGCGTCCATTTCAGGCACGCCCGCTTCGTGAATCGACCGAATGAAGCGTTGTTATCAGGTATTCATCGAGTTGAAGAATTCGCTGTTGTTCTTGGTGTTGCGCAGCTTGTCGAGCAGGAAGTCGATGGCGTCCATGGTCCCCATGGGATTGAGGATGCGGCGCAGCACGTACATCTTCTTGAGCTGATCCGGCACCACCAGCAGTTCCTCCTTGCGCGTGCCAGAGCGCGTAATGTCCATCGCCGGGAAGGTGCGCTTGTCGGCCACTTTGCGGTCGAGAATGAGTTCCGAATTGCCGGTGCCTTTGAATTCCTCGAAGATCACTTCGTCCATACGGCTGCCGGTATCGATGAGCGCGGTGGCGATGATCGTGAGCGAGCCGCCTTCTTCGATATTGCGCGCCGCGCCAAAGAAACGCTTCGGCCGCTGCAGCGCATTGGCATCGACACCGCCAGTCAACACCTTGCCGGATGACGGCACCACCGTGTTGTAGGCGCGCCCCAGCCGTGTAATTGAATCGAGTAGAATCACCACGTCGCGGCCGTGCTCGACCAGGCGCTTGGCCTTTTCGATCACCATCTCGGCAACTTGGACATGGCGCACCGCAGGTTCGTCAAAGGTCGAAGACACCACTTCGCCCTTGACCGAACGCTGCATGTCGGTGACTTCCTCCGGCACGCTCGTCGATCAACAGCACGATCAAATAGCATTCAGGATGATTGTGCGTGATCGAATGAGCAATGTTCTGGAGCAGGACGGTTTTGCCGGTCCGCGGCGGCGAAACGATCAGCGCGCGCTGCCCTTTGCCGATCGGCGCGACGATATCGATGACGCGAGCTGACAGATCTCTTTTGGTCGGATCCTCGAATTCCATTTTCAGCCACTCGTCCGGATAGAGCGGCGTGAGGTTGTCAAAATTGACCTTGTGACGGGCCTTCTCCGGATCTTCGAAATTGAGCGAGTTGACCTTGAGCAGGGCAAAATAGCGCTCGCCTTCCTTCGGGCTGCGGATGTGGCCATCGATGGTGTCGCCGGTGCGCAGTCCGAAGCGACGGATTTGGGACGGCGAGACGTAAATATCGTCCGGCCCCGGCAGATAGTTTGCCTCCGGCGAACGCAGGAAGCCGAAGCCGTCGGGCAAAACCTCAACCACGCCTTCGCCGACAATGTCGGTTTCGCGAGCGGATAGCTGTTTGAGGATGCCGAACATCAGCTCTTGCTTGCGCATAGTGCTGGCATTTTCGACCTCAAGCTCTTCGGCGAAGGATACAAGCTCCGCCGGAGTCTTGGTCTTGAGGTCTTGGAGTTTCATTTCCCGCATGCGGGTAGTCCTATTGGGATTGGGAAGGCGTCAATTGCAGCAAGGGATGGCTGGTGGACGCGGGGAGGGGAGGGGTCGCAAATCTTAACAAGGCCCAAAGCGGCCAGTCCCGGCCAGGGATTGCTACGCGAGTGCATCAGCCTGTATTCGGGAAGATAGAACAAAGATACGTAAAGACTGTTCCGGGCGCAAGAGCGAGCATTCTCAATAAGGCATTTCGGCAATCTGTCCCAGCCGGCCTCGACCCGAGTTATATCTATAATCTATTGAAATATATAATATTTTTATGGTCAGCCTGCTTGATAGCCGCCAGATGTCAACGCACGATACGCCATGTGCCAGTGCTCGCGAATGGCTAGCCATTGCGGTGTGAATGAGCGTCGAAACGCATGACCGCGATTCTCTCGAGCAAAACCGACGCGAAAAATAAGCCCGCACCGGGTGCGTCGTCGTTCAGGCTTTTCGAGAATTGGGAAGTCCACAACCCCGGCACAAACGTTGCCAGTCCGGCCAACGCGATCAGAACGGCTTGACCACCGCAAGAATCACGATTCCAATCAGGAGAATCGTCGGTACCTCGTTAATAACGCGATAGAATTTCTGCGAATGCTGATTGCGGTCAGCAATGAAAGCTTTGGTCCAGCGGGCAAAAAACCCATGGAGCGCTGCCATCACAAGGACGAGCAAAAGCTTCGCGTCGAGCCATCCAGCCGCAAACCAGCCGTAGCGAGCATCAGGACCGTCCCAGGCCAGCCAAAAGCCAAGCAGGAAAGTCGCGAACATGGCTGGATTGATAATGGCGCGTAGCAGACGACGCTCCATCACCTTGAAGGTTTCGGATTGGACTGAGCCCTTCTCGGCCGCGCAGTGATAGACGAACAAGCGCGGCAGATAAAGCATTCCGGCCATCCATGCGATGACCGCTATGATGTGGAAGGCCTTGATCCACTGATACATTGCCCGATTGCCTTCACTCTCTATTTCCAACTTCGTAACAAGTATTCGCCTTCGCGCAAGTCAGTTGCGCACGCGTGCAATCAACCGCTCGATATTTGCAATCGGAGTATCCGGCATCACGCCATGGCCGAGATTGAAAATGAACGGCCCGCCCCGGAACATTTCGAGGATTTTATCCGTTGCGCGGTCGAGCACTTCTCCTCCGACCCGAAGCGCGAGCGGATCAAGATTGCCCTGGATCGGCCGCTGCCGCTGTATCTGATCGCGGGCGAAAACCAATTCGATCGTCCAATCAAGCCCTACCGCATCGACAGCAACGGTCGCGAGGTAACGCGCTAGTTCTGTTCCTGCACCACGCGGGAAGCCAATTATCTTTGCGCCAGGAATACGCTTGCGCACAGCCGTTACAATTCGTGCCGCTGGTTCGATGCACCATTTCTGGAATTCATCAGGAGGCAAGATACCAGCCCACGAATTCGAAAATCTGAACGGCATCGACTCCAGACTTCGAATTGCCGGATCAGATAGCTCGTTGAGGCCTCAACCAACCTATCAATAAGAACCGCAAATGATTTGGGATGTTGATACGAGAAGAGCCGCGCCGGAAGTTGATCCGGCGTGCCGCGACCCGCAATCATGTAGGTTGCGACGGTCCAAGGGGCGCCACAGAAGCCGAGCAGCGCCACGGTTGACGGGAGTTCCCGTTTGACCTGTTCAATCGTTTCATAAACAGGAGCCAGCGCTTCATGATCGATTTCGCCGCGCAGGCGCTTAATCGCTTCAGGCTCCTCAAGCGCTTCAAGCCGAGGTCCCTCACCCGTCTCGAACGTCACATGCTGGCCGAGCGCATACGGAACAACCAGAATATCGGAAAACAGGATCGCGGCGTCGAATCCAAAGCGACGAATGGGTTGCAAGGTCACTTCTGTCGCAAGCTTCGGATTGAAGCATAGATCTAGAAAACCATCGACTTTTGTACGAATTGCTCGATATTCCGGAAGATATCGGCCCGCCTGGCGCATAAGCCAGATCGGCGGCGTGGCAAGACATTCGCCTGCCAAGACGTCGAGGATATCCTTTCTCGCGAGAGCACTCGTCACTTTTCTAATCCTACTCAGATAAATTCTTACTAGAGTCTGTTGTAGTGTTTAGACGGTTGATTGGACTCATACATTTGTGCCCACAGGCGATCCACGGTTCGCCCACAGATTATTACGATCTTGCGTCAATGAGTGACGCCAACTTATCAGCCTTTTATCGCCTTTAATGATCCAGTGAGAGGTGGCTATCCACATTTCACCACTACCTGCTCTGGCCGCTGTTTTGCGTCGCTGTAAGGCATGGGTGTGGACGGCCGTGCCGCTATTACCCCCATGGAGCTTGCGCCTCCGCGCTGGCCGTGGCCTTCTCCCCAAGCATCAACAGGTTATACAAACCACCAATGGCACAGGCCGCCGGCTACTTTCATCTCCATATGATTTCCGACGCGACCGGAGAAACCTTGATCACGGTCGCGCGCGCGGCTGCGGCACAATATGCGAGGGTGTTGCCGGTCGAACATATGCACCCCCTGGTCCGCACGCAGAAACAACTCGATCGGGTCTTGGCCGAAATCGAGGAATCGCCCGGTATCGTGCTCTATACGTTGCTCGAGAAGAATCTGGTCGATCGGTTGGAAAGTAAATGCCGCGAGCTCGGCTTACCGTGCTTGTCGATTCTTGGCCCGGTGCTGCACCTGTTTCAGGCCTACCTGGGAGCCGAATCGACACACAAAGTTGGCGCACAGCACACCCTCAATGCCGATTATTTCCGCCGTATCGATGCGCTCAACTACACGATGATGCATGATGACGGTCAGCAGGCCGATGATCTCGAAGAAGCAGACGTTGTGCTTGTCGGCGTCTCGCGCACATCGAAGACGCCCACCTCGATCTACCTTGCCAATCGCGGGGTGAAGACGGCGAATGTACCTCTGGTGCCGGGCGTACCGTTGCCGTCCCAAGTCGAGCAACTCGACCATCCGCTGGTCGTCGGCTTATTCGCCACTCCGGAGCGGATCGTGCAAATCCGGCAAAACCGGCTGCTCGGTCTCAAGGCTCATCGCGATGATGACCAGTATATCGACCGCCAAGCTGTGGCGGAGGAAATTGCCGCATCGCGCCGGCTGTGCGCCAAGCACGACTGGCCGCTGATCGATGTCACCCGGCGCTCGATCGAAGAGACCGCGGCGGCTGTGCTCGCTCACCTTGGCGAGCGCCGGCGGCACAGGGCGTCGTGAGCGATGGCGCTTTGGATTGCCGACGATCCGCTGGTCCTGGCCTCGAAGAGTAAGGCGCGTCAGGCGCTGCTTACCGCGGCTGGTATTCCGATCGAGGTCCATCCGGCCGAGCTCGATGAACGCGCTTTGGAAGCGGGCGCGGGAGCGGCGCAACCGGGCGCGATTGCGGGCCTGCTGGCGCGTGAAAAGGCAGTCGCTGTGGCGCGGGCGCATCGCGGCCGCCTGGTCGCTCGGCGCCGATCAGATATTAGCGCTGGGATCACGGCGTTTTGCCAAGCCGGCCGATCGCGCAGCCGCCCGCGCGCAGCTTCGTGTTCTTTCCGGTACAACGCACGAACTTCATTCGGCGGTTGTTTTTGTGCAGGATGCGACGGTTCTGTTCGAGCATGTCAGCACGGCGCGACTGACGATGCGAGACTTCTCCGATCAATTCCTCGATCGCTATCTCGATGCCGTTGGAGAGGCCGCAACCGAAAGCGTCGGCGCCTACCAGCTCGAAAGCCTCGGAATTCAACTCTTCGAGCGCGTGGAGGGCGATTATTTCACCGTACTGGGCTTGCCGCTCTTGGAGGCTTTGGGCTTCCTGCGGCGGCTGGGGTATCTCATCCAATGAGTGGTGAGCGACCCTTTGTGCTCTGCCTGACCGGCTCGCTCGGCATGGGCAAATCGACAGCCGCGAGGTTTTTTGCCGAAGCTGGGGTACCGGTGCATGATTCCGATGCCGTTGTGCATGCGCTCTATGAGGGCGAAGCCGTGTCCGCAATCGAGCACGCGTTCCCCGGCTCGACCGCGGGCGGCAAGGTCGACCGCACAAAGCTCGCCGCAATGGTCTTGGGTGACAAGGCGGCGCTCGCTCGGCTTGAGGCCATCGTTCATCCGTTGGTCGACGTTTCGACGGACAAATTTTTGGCCGACGCGCAGACCCTTGGCGCCTCCGTCGTCGTCCTCGATGTGCCGCTGCTGTTCGAGGTCGGTTCCGATCGCCGCTGTGATGCCGTCGTCGTGGTTTCGGCACCGGCCGAAATTCAGCGCGCTCGCGCGCTCGACGCGTCCTGGCATGACTGAAGAGAAATTGGCCGCCATTCTTGCCAAGCAGATGCCGGATGCGGAAAAGCGCCAGCGCGCCCATTTCGTCGTGGATAGCTCGAAAAGTCTCGATCATGCCCGCGAGCAGGTACGCGACATCTTGCGAGCCGTGGCTAAAATGCCCTACCGGCGCTAGTGATTCGCCAAAGACTGCTTCGATCCGGGGCAGGCCAAGACCTTGGGCGGGCCAGGCTCTGGGGCAGGCCAAGTCATTGTGCCAAGTCATTGTGGACATTTGAGCATTCATGCGCGAGATCGTATTCGACACCGAAACCACCGGCCTCGATCCCATTCAGGGCGATCGGATGGTCGAGATCGGCTGCATCGAGCTCGTCAACCGCTTTCCGACCGGAAAAACGTTCCATTGCTATTTCAATCCGGAACGCGACATGCCGGAGCCGGCCTTCAAGGTGCACGGGCTGGGCATCGAATTTCTCAAGGACAAGCCGCTGTTCGCCCACAAGGTGGACGAGCTCATCGGCTTTCTCGGCGACGCTCTGCTGGTCGCCCACAACGCGATGTTCGATCTTAGCTTTCTCAATGCCGAATTGGAGCGTGCCGGCCGTGCCGTAGTCAGCCGCGAGCGGTTAATTGACACGCTTCTGCTGGCGCGCCGCAAGCATCCCGGCGGATCAAATCGGCTTGACGATTTGTGCATGCGTTATGCGATCAACAATTCCCACCGTGTCAAACATGGCGCGCTGCTCGATGCCGAACTCCTGGCTGAAGTTTATATCGAGCTGATCGGCGCCCGCCAGGCGCAGCTCGATTCTCTCGCAAACGGCAATTCCCGTTATCGCTGCCGGCGACGCTATCATCGTGCGCGAACGGCCGGCGCCGCTCCCGGCGCGTCTCTCGGCCGAGGAGCGCGCCGCGCATCGCCAATTTATTGCTACTCTTGGGAGAAACCGCGATCTGGCGCGACTACGTCAGTTCGGACTAGCCGGTTGCGATGGCGGCGCGGCCTGCACGGCCGCCAGGCGCTGACGGTACAGATTGACGAAATCGATCGGCTCAAGCAACAGCGGCGCAAAGCCGCCGTTGCGCGTTGCCGTAGCGACGATCTCGCGGGCAAAGGGAAACAGCAGGCGCGGACACTCGATCAGCACAACGGGCTGCATGCTGTCGGCCGGCACGTTTTGCACGCGGAAAATGCCCGCAAAGGCGAGTTCGAAGCTGAACAGTAACATGACCTTGCGATTCCGCCTTACCTTCCAGGCGCAGGGTAACCTCGACGTCCGTCTCATTCATCGGCGCGGCATCGACGTTGATCTGCATGTTGATGGTGGGCTGCTGCGGGCTTGGCGCCATCGAGCGCGGTGCGTTCGGATTTTCGAACGAAAAGTCCTTGACGTATTGCGCGAGGACTCCGATCTGCGGCATCGCCATCTCTGGCTGCGGACCGCCGTTTGTCGCTGACATTATCCACCTCCGGCCCGCGCGCGGGCTATGGCGACTTGGCTAACACAGGGCAGGCAGGCGAACAATGGCGGCGGTTCAGCCGTCGCCCACGGTGCGAATTGCTCCGAATTCCGGCGTTGCTGCTCAAAAAACTGGGCCAGTCCTTGCGAGCGCCGGAACTCTTGTGCCTTGCGGGCGTCTCCATCCCATCCGTGCACACCAGAACTAGCGTGCCGGAGCGACAGTCTAGGCTTTAGCGGTGGCACGCTGTAATGATGGTCGGCAGCCACTGGAGGGTTCCCGGGGCGTGCTTACATAGAACGAAGAACCCCGCTTCTTGCGGTTCTGTTATGCCGAGCCGCGTTTGGCATGCCCAGTCCCGCCCATTGCGACGCCGAAAGCCATTGCGACGCCGAGAGAATGTGAGACGTGTTCGACATCTACACCATCATCTTTCTGGCGCTCGCGGTATTCATTTTCCTGCGGCTGCGCAGCGTGTTAGGCCAGCGGACCGGCCGCGAGCGGCCGCCTTATGATCCTTATTCGGCGCGCGACGCCGTGCGCAGTCCGGCGACCGACAAGGTCGTGACCCTGCCATCCCGTCCGGCTGACGCAACGCCGCGGCCGGTCGAGGCCGCGCAGCCCCCGGCCGAACGCTGGAAGGGCATCGCCGAAGCCGGCTCGGCGGTAGCGACGGGCCTCGATGCGATTGCAGCCGCGGACCCGAGCTTCGACGCCAAGCACTTCGTCACCGGCGCACGCGCCGCGTACGAAATGATCGTGACCACTTTCGCCGAGGGCGACCGCCGCCAATTGCGCAGTCTGCTGTCGAAAGAGGTTTACGATGGTTTCGATGCGGCGATTACCGAGCGAGAAGGCCGCGGCGAGACTGCCGAGACGCGCTTTGTCTCAATTGACGGCTCGACCATCACCGCCGCCGAACTGCGCGCCCGCACGGCCCAGATCACGGTCCGCTTCCTCTCCAAGCTGATTTCCGCGACGCGCGACCGATCCGGCGCCGTGATCGACGGCAATGCCGAAAAGGTCACTGACGTTACGGACGTGTGGACTTTCGCGCGCGATGTCTCCTCGCGCGATCCGAACTGGAAAGTCGTCGCGACCGAAGCCGGACACTGAGGCCGATGACGGCGTATTGCCGGATTTTTCGCCTGCTTGTTCTTTTCATCGGTCTTGCCGGGACAACAGCGGCTGCCCGCGGCGAGAGCACCTGGCCGCTCAAGTTCCCTAACACGCAATACGAGCCGGTCGACTGGGCCGACCTCGATGGCTGGGCCACCGACGATCATGCTGCCGCGTTCGCGACGTTTCTTGCGAGTTGCCGCGCGATCAACAGCAACAGCAGCCGGAAGCCCGTCCGCGACGGTACAGCGATCGCCGACGCGCTCAAGACTATCTGCGTACGTGCGCGCGCGGCGGTACCGCTCGACGACGATGGCGCGCGCAAGTTTTTCGAGGACAACTTCCAGCCGCTGCACATCAACAAGCTCGGCGACACGAATGGCTTTCTGACCGGCTACTATGAGCCGATCATCGATGGCTCGCGCGTACCGACCGGCGAATTCACGGCGCCGATTTATCGCCGGCCGCCCAATCTTGTCGTCGCCGGCCGGCGCAAGCTCGGCGATGTCTTCCCCAGCAAGGGCGTCAAAGTCGGCCGCCGCTTCGGCCGCCGCAAGATCGTGCCGTATTACGATCGCGGCGAGATCGAGGATGGCGCGCTCGACGGCTGGCATCTGGAAATCTGCTGGCTGCGCGATCCGGTCGACGTGCTGTTCGCGCAGATCCAGGGCTCGGCCAGGATCAGGCTGGAAGACGGCACCATCCTTCGCGTCAACTACGATTCGCACAATGGCTGGCCCTACACGCCGATCGGCCGCGTGCTGATCGAGCGCAAAGCTATCCCCAAGGATGAGATGTCGATGCAACGCATCCGGGAATGGATGCAGGCCAATCCGGATCAGGCCAAAGAGGTTCGGCGGCAGAACAAATCCTATGTGTTCTTCCGCATCACCGATCTCGCCACCGAGGACGAGGCGATCGGCGCCGAAGGCGTGCCGCTGATGCCGGGCCGTTCGATCGCGGTCGATCATTCGCTGCATGTCTACGGCACGCCGTTCTTCATCGAGGCCGATCTGCCGATCGCAAACGACAAAGCACGGCGACGAAATTCCGTCGGCTGATGATCGCGCAGGATACCGGCTCCGCCATCGTCGGGCCGGCGCGCGCCGATATCTATTTCGGCGCCGGCGATGATGCGGCGCGCATGGCCGGCCGCATCAAGAATACCGGCCAGTTCATGATGCTGCTGCCGCGGGCGCTCGATCCGGTCGAGGCCGGGCGCAACGTGCCGTTGCCGCTGGAGCGGCCAAGCTCATTCAGCTTCGTCGGGCTTGACCCCGTGGACGATCCGACCGACGAAGCGGTGCCGCTACCGGAGCCGAAACCGGTTGTCGAACCCGCGCCCGAGCCGGCGGTGCCGCCGGCAAAACCGAGGAAACGGCGGAAACGATGAGCCGGCGGCGGCAATTGAGCGACGAGGACCGCGCGCTTTGGACCAGTTTTGCACGCTCGATCAAGCCGTTGCGGCGCGCGGCAGCAATCACCTGAGCCGCCCGCCATTATCGCGCGAGGTCGCGCCGGCGCCGCTATCGCGCCCCATGTCGCGCCCCAATGCGCCGGCTCCAACAAAAATGCCGCCGCTCTCGCCGCTCGAACGGCGGCTGAAGCAACGCGTCGCGCGCGGCCGCGAACCAATCGACGCCCGCATCGATCTTCACGGCATGACGCAAGTCGAGGCGCACGCAGCGCTGCTGCGCTTCCTACGGCGGGCTCAGGCCGATGGCTGCAAGATCGCTGCTCGTCGTCACCGGCAAGGGTTCGGCGCCGAGCGCGAACGTCGATGGGGCGATCGAGCGCGGCGTGCTCAAGCGCCAAGTGCCGCTATGGCTGGCGCTGCCGGAATTCCGCCCGCTTATCGTCGGATTCGAAGACGCCCACGCCGGCCATGGCGGGCAAGGCGCGCTTTATGTGCGCTTGCGGCGTGGGCGGTGACGTCAAACCGTTAACCTTAACAGTTGGAATGTCGGGCGGGCACAAGAAATGGTCAATTTCTTCTGCGACAACCGTGCTCCATGTCGAGTGCTACCAATCGGAGTCCGCCACCATGTCCGCGACCGTCAATATGCCGCCAAAACCCAAATCAACGCCTGCGGCATTCCAATGACGGACAAATCCTCGCCCAGGTCGAGAAGTGGATGGCGATGATCCGCGAGATCAATCGAGAGCAGCCGAAGGCTAATCAATCTTGAGATTCGCCGGTGACTTGATAACAGCCGCCCATTTCGTCGCGTCCGATTTCAGCCAGCTCCGCAGTTCTTGCGGCGAGGAGCCTTGCGCTGCGTAGGCGGCATGCGCAAGCTTCTCTTTGACCGCGGGTATCGGCGAGCGCCGCGACGACATCGGTGCTCATCTTTTGCACGATATCGGGCGGCGTCTTCGCCGGCACGAACACGCCTTGCCACGACAAAACACTGTAGCCGGGAACGCCGGCTTCGGCGATGGTCGGTAACTCCGGCGCAGCCGTGGAGCGTTCGACGCCGGTCGTCGCCAGCGCACGGACCTGGCCCGATCGCAGAATTGCAGCAGCTCGCCGCTGCCGAAATAACAATCGATACGGCCGGGAATGAGATCGATGAACGCTGGCGCTGCACCCCGATAGGGCGCATGCGTCATCTTGATTCCGGCCATCTGCTTGAACAGTTCGGCGGTGAGATGCGGCGCGCTGCCGGTGCCGGGAGAGCCCATGATGAGCTTGCCCGGCGGCTTGGCTTTTACGTAGGCGATGAACTCCGTCACGGTCTTGGCCGGCGAGGAATTCGGCACGAACATGAAAAACGGAAACTTGGCGACCAGCGAGACCGGCGCGAGATCCGTGACCGGATTGTAGTTGAGCGAACGGTACAGACGTGGCGTTCACCGCAAGCGACGAGGTGCCGAACAACATGGTATAGCCGTCGGGATCGGCATGGGCGACGATTTCGTTTCCGATGTTGGTGCCGGCGCCGCTCCGTTATCGATGACGACTTGCTGACCCCAGATTTTCGAAAGCTGTTCGGCGAGGATGCGCGCGTTGGAGTCCGTTGGACCCCCTGCGGCGAGCGGCACGATCATGTGGACAGCCCGGTTGGGCCAAGTGCCTGATTGCGTCTGCGCGAATGCGGCGCGGCCAAACAAGCCCGGCGCGAACGCCGATGCGGCGGAGAGTGCGATCAAGCTGCGACGCGTCAACATGGGCCACACCCCGGCGGTGGTCGCGATAGATTAGCGGTTATGGTTCGCTGTTGCCACGCACCATAGATGCGTCATCCTGACCGGGCCTGGAAACTGCCGAATTTGACCCGCATTACAAGATGAATCGGCTCAAATCCGCGTTCTTGGCGAGATCGCCGACGTGCTTGTTCACGTAGCCGGCGTCAATCTTCATTGTTTCGCCGGAGCGGTCGGGCGCGCCGAAGGAAATCTCGTCAAGCACGCGCTCCATCACGGTTTGCAACCGCCGTGCGCCGATATTTTCCACGCTCGAATTCACCGCCACCGCCACGTCGGCAACCGCGTCGATTGCATCCTGAGAGAACTCCAAGGTTACGCCCTCGGTTGCCATCAGCGCGACGTATTGCTTGATCAGCGACGCCTCGGGCTCGGTGAGGATGCGGCGCATGTCATCGCGCGTCAGCGGCTTTAGTTCGACGCGGATCGGCAGCCGGCCCTGCAGTTCCGGCAACAGGTCGGAAGGTTTGGAAATGTGGAACGCGCCGGAGGCGATGAACAGAACGTGGTCGGTCTTTACCGAACCGTGTTTGGTGGCAACGGTGGTACCCTCGATCAGCGGCAGGAGATCGCGCTGTACGCCTTCGCGGGAAACGTCGGCGCCGACGCGGCCGTCGCGCGCGCAAATCTTGTCGATTTCGTCGAGAAAGACGATGCCGTTGTTCTCGACCGTTTTGATGGCTTCTTGGGTGAGCTGTTCGGTATCGAGCAGCTTGTCGGATTCTTCGTTGATCAGGATGTCGTAGGATTTCGTGCACGGTGACACGGCGTGTCTTGGTGCGCCCGCCGCCGAGCTTGCCGAAGATGTCGCCGATCGAAATTGCGCCCATCTGCGCGCCGGGCATGCCGGGAACATCGAACAAAGGCATGCCGCCGCCCGCGGCCTGGGTTTCGATCTCGATCTCCTTGTCGTCGAGTTCGCCGGCGCGGAGTTTTTTTCGGAACGCTTCTTTGGTCGACGCGCTGGCGTTGGCACCGACGAGCGCGTCGAGCACACGGTCTTCAGCGGCCTTCTGGGCTCGCGTCTCGACGTCTTTGCGTTTTCTCTCGCGGGTTTGCGTAATGGCAATCTCGACAAGGTCGCGAACGATCTGTTCGACGTCGCGCCCGACGTAGCCGACCTCCGTGAACTTCGTCGCTTCCACTTTGAGAAACGGCGCTCCGGCAAGCTTGGCGAGGCGGCGAGAGATTTCGGTTTTGCCGACGCCAGTCGGTCCGATCATCAAAATGTTCTTCGGCAATACTTCTTCGCGCAGCCGCTCGTCGAGCTGCAGCCGACGCCAGCGATTGCGCAATGCGATCGCGACCGCACGCTTGGCATCGCCCTGGCCGACGATGAAGCGGTCGAGCTCCGAGACGATTTCGCGAGGCGAGAAGTCGTTCATGCGTTACGGACCATGAGAAGTGCTCTGCCATCGGGTGTTTCCACCAGGCGCGTTTTTTGAAAACCGGCCTTTTCGTAAGCTTTGATGGCGCGTGCGTTACTGGGATCGGGGTCGGTCAAGATGCGTGGGATCCTGCCTGAAGCAATCGATCGACAAAACTGCGGATCAGTGCGGAGCCATGGCCGCGATCGATCATGTCGGCTTCGCCGATAAGCTGATCGATTCCACGGGTACCGTCCGGATGTGCGCCAAGGCCATTATCCGGCCAAGCGTGCGGATCGTAGCATTGCAGATAGGCGAACGGATGGTCGTCCATCGCGACGATGAACTGATCCATGGCGGGATGTTCGAGATCTTCACTCACAAGGGCGTACTGTTCGTCCGGATCGCCCCACCATTGCGCCACGTGCGGTTGCGCGAGCCAGCGCCGTATCAGCGACAGGTCCGCCACTGACATCGGTCTGAACGCATAGACGCCGGCGCCATGGATCAGGCGCCCTTCAACGTTTCGACGGTGACGTTGCGGTTGGTGTAAACGCAAATGTCCGCCGCGATATCGAGCGCGCGGCGCACGATCGCGTCGGCGTCGAGCGGTCCGTCGGCGAGTGCACGGGCGGCGGCGAGTGCATAATTGCCGCCCGAGCCGATGCCGACAATGCCGGCTTCCGGTTCAAGCACGTCCCCGGTACCGGTGAGAACCAGCGACACGTCCTTGTCGGCGACAATCATCATGGCCTCAAGGCGGCGCAGGAAGCGGTCGGTGCGCCAGTCCTTGGCGAGTTCGACGGCGGCGCGAGTGAGCTGGCCGGGGTATTGCTCGAGCTTGGATTCAAGCCGCTCAAACAGCGTAAAAGCGTCGGCGGTGGCGCCCGCGAAGCCGCCAATGACGTCGCCGCCAGACAAGCCGGCGCACCTTCTTGGCATTGGCTTTGACGATGGTCTGGCCGATCGAGACCTGCCCGTCGCCGCCGACGGCAACCATTCCGCCCTTGCGGACGGTCAGAATAGTGGTGCCGTGCCAAAGGCCGGTTTCGGTGGGTGCCATGCTCTGGAAAACCATTGTGCAAGGCATGATCTAGGAGTTGAGCGCCGGCAATGCAATTGCACGGCGCAGAGCATTGGCGGAGCGGACCGAGCCCTGTTAAAAGGCGCGCGGCGCAGCGCGGAGAACCTTATGCGCAAGGCAGCCGTGAAACGGACCACCAAGGAAACCGATGTCGAGGTCGCGGTCGATCTCGACGGCACCGGCGCGTCGTCGATTGCGACCGGCATCGGCTTCCTCGACCATATGCTGGACCTTTTGGCGCGGCATTCCCGGATTGATATCGCCATCAAGGCGAAGGGCGACCTTCACATCGACCACCATCACACCACGGAGGATGTGGGCATTGCGCTCGGCCAGGCCATAAAGCAGGCGCTCGGCGATATGAAGGGTATGACGCGCTATGCCGATGTGCATTTGCCGATGGATGAGGCGCTCACGCGTGTGGCGATCGACATTTCGGGCCGGCCGTTCCTGGTCTTTAAGGTCAAGTTTGGACGCGCCAAGGTCGGGCCATTCGATACCGAGTTGGTGCAGGAATGGTTTCAGGCTTTCGCGATCAATGCGGCCGTGACACTGCACGTCGCCACGCTCTATGGCAGCAATGACCACCATATCGCAGAATCCTGCTTCAAGGGCTTGGCGCGGGCGCTCCGGGCAGCCGTCGCCATCGATCCGCAAGCCGCTAACGAAGTCCCATCGACCAAAGGTAGCCTCGGCGGCTAGTGCGAGGTCATTATCCGCGCCCTGCAAAGGTGAGGTGAATGACAAGGCGTAGAAAGGCGGCCGTCAAATCGGCTGAAAAGCAAAAATGTCGATCTTCACCGTGCATGAACCACCGCCGCGGGCTGTTGACACTGCGGCCGACCCCGAGCGCTTTGCGTTCGTGCGCGATGGTTTCTCGCTATGGGCGTTCCTGCTCGCGCCGTTGTGGATGGTGTTTCATCGCTTGTGGTTCGTTCTGGCGATCTACATCGTCGTTTGGCTGGGCGTCGAAGTGGGATTATCTGCACTCGGCGCGTCGACGTTCGTTTTGACTTTGGTGGCGTTGGTCATTTCGCTTTTTGTCGGGCTCGAGGCCGGCACGCTACGTCGCTTCCGGCTATCGCGCCTGGGTTGGCGGAATGTTGGAGTCCTCAGTGGTGAGGACCTGGAAGACGCCGAGCAGCGTTTCTTCGACACATGGCTGCGGGACACTTCAGTGCGGCCCGGCAGGCCGGCGGCCGCAGGACCGGCCCCGGGCGCCCCGCTGCCTCCGGCGCCGCACACGGCGCAAGTGCCCGAAGTCGTCGGGCTGTTTCCCCAGCCGGGAGCGCAGCGGTGACCGTCGCCATTGTCGATTACGGCTCGGGCAACCTGCACTCGGCCGCGAAGGCCTTTGAGCGCGCCGCCCATGATGCCGGCCTCGGCCAGCGGATTGTGGTGACGCGCGATCCGGCCGAGGTGGCTCGCGCGGATCGCGTGGTTTTACCGGGCGTCGGCGCTTTTGCCGATTGCCGGCGCGGGCTCGACGCGGTCGACGGTATGGTGGAAGCCCTTGAGGAAGCCGTGCGTCGCAAGTCGCGGCCGTTCTTCGGCATTTGTGTCGGCATGCAGTTATTGGCCGAGCGCGGGCGCGAGTACGAGGTGACGGATGGATTGGGTTGGATTGCCGGCGAGGTCGATCGGATCACGCCGAATGATCCGAGTTTGAAAATTCCGCATATGGGCTGGAATACACTTAATATCACGCGGCCCCATAAGCTGGTCGAAGGGCTGGCCTTTGGCCCCCAAGGCCGGCACGCCTATTTCGTGCATTCGTATCAGCTCAAGCCGCTCAATCGCGCCGACCTTGTGGGTGACGCTGATTACGGTGGCGCCGTAACCGCGATCGTGGCGCGCGACAACATCGTGGGAACGCAATTCCACCCGGAGAAGAGCCAGCGGCTCGGCCTTGCGTTGATCGCAAATTTTTTGCGGTGGAACCCGTGATTCTGTTTCCGGCCATCGACCTGAAAGACGGGCTCGCCGTGCGTCTGCAACAAGGCGACCCGGCGCGCGCGACGGTTTTCCATCGGGATCCAGCCGAACAAGCGCGAAGATTTGCGGCGCAGGGCTTTTCCTACCTCCACGTCGTGGATCTCGACGGCGCCTTCGCCGGCCGGCCGATGAACGCCGCGGCCGTGGAGAGCGTTCTCGCGGCGGTGACAATGCCGGTGCAGCTTGGCGGCGGCATTCGCGACCAGGCAACCATTGATGGCTGGCTCGGCAAGGGAATAGCGCGCGTCATCATCGGAACGGCGGCGGTGCGCGACCCGGCGCTGGTGAAGGCAGCGGCGCGAGCCTATCCGGGCCGCATCGCTGTCGGGCTTGATGCACGCGACGGCAAAGTCGCCGTCGAAGGCTGGGCCGAGACCTCCGAACTACATGCGCTTGATCTCGCTCGGCGCTTCGAAGATGCCGGCGTCGCCGCTATTATTTATACCGACGTGGCGCGTGACGGGATGCTCGAGGGCCTGAATCTCGACGCGACGATTGCGCTCGCCGATCAGATTTCAATCCCGGTCATTGCATCCGGGGGCTTCGCCTCGATTGCCGATGTGCGCGCGCTTTTGGCGCCGCGGGCAAAAAAGCTTGAAGGCGCGATCGTTGGCCGCGCGCTCTACGATGGCCGGCTCGATGCGGCGGAAGCACTCGCCGTGCTCGAGGGCATGACGCAGGGGGTAAGGGTCTCGTGAGCGCGCGGCGGTCCCGTGCCGTCTTGTGGCTCGGCGTGACGTTCGTTGTGATCGTCTTTCTGGCGGCCTTGCCGCTCATCTCCACGTTCATTGCGGGCGCGATAGCCAGCGTGCTGGGCTGCACCGTCAATGAGGGCGGCGCATCGACCTGCATGTTCATGGGCAAGGATATCGGCGAAACCCTAGCCGAGATGTTCGTTCTGGGTTGGCTCGCCTTCGTGACGTTGCCGTACGGTCTTTTCGCCCTGGCGATTTGGCTGGTCGTGGCCTGCGTGGTGGCTGCCGTGAAGTGGCGTCGCCGGCGCAGCGGGGCCTAGGAGCGTTATGTTCAAAGTCCGCGTCATTCCTTGCCTCGACGTTAAAGACGGCCGTGTCGTCAAAGGCGTCAATTTCGTCAATCTGCGCGACGCCGGCGACCCCGTCGAGGCCGCGATCGCCTATGACCAGGCCGGCGCCGACGAATTGACCTTCCTCGACATTACGGCAAGCCACGAAAACCGCGGCATCATGCTCGACGTGGTGCGCCGCACCGCGGAGGCCTGTTTCATGCCGCTCACGGTCGGCGGCGGCGTGCGCACCATCGAAGATATCCGCGCGCTGCTGACCTCGGGCGCCGATAAAGTTTCGATCAACACCGCGGCGGTCACGCGCCGCGCCTTCGTCAAGGAAGCGGCGGAAAAATTCGGCGACCAGTGCATCGTGGTGGCAATCGACGCCAAGAGAGTGTCGAAGCCAGGCGAGGCAGAACGCTGGGAAATCTTCACGCATGGCGGCCGCAACCCGACCGGGATCGACGCGCTCGCCTATGCGCGCGAGGTCGTCGCGCTTGGCGCCGGCGAAATCCTGCTGACCTCCATGGATCGCGACGGCACACGGCGGGGCTTCGATATCGCTCTGACCTGCGCCATTGCGGACAGCGTGCCGATACCCATCATCGCCTCGGGTGGTGTCGGCAATCTCGATCATCTGGTCGCGGGCGTCCGTGACGGCCATGCCAGCGCGGTACTTGCCGCATCGATCTTCCATTTCGGCGAATATTCGGTGCGTGCGGCCAAGGAGTACATGGCCCAGGCCGGTCTTGCCGTGCGGCTTGATCTTTGATCACCCTCTCCCCGCAGGCACACAGAGGTGATAAGGGAGCATCCTATGTCCACGTTCACGCTCCATGATCTGGAAAAACGCGTGCAGGAACGCGCCGAGGCGGCCGCCGATGTTTCCTACACGCGCAAGCTGCTCGACCGCGGCGTGGCCCATTGCGCCAAGAAACTCGGCGAGGAGGCCGTAGAGGCCGCGCTCGCTGCGGTTGTCGAGGATCGCCAGCGCGTGATCGGAGAAGCCGCCGACTTGCTCTATCATCTGCTCGTCGTGCTGCATGCCCGCGACGTCACGCTCGATGAGGTCGAGGCCGAGCTCGGAGCGCGCACGCGCCAGTCCGGCCTCGACGAGAAGGCCGCGCGCAAGGGCGGCTAAGGGTTTTCGCATGGAGCAGCGCACCGAGCAGGATGTATCGCCCTATCGCGTGTTCTCCGCGCATCGAATGGGCGACGCTCCGCCATGATACGCCGATGACGCTCGAGCCGGCGGAGGTCGCGCGGCTGCGCTCCATGCACGATCGGCTCGACATGTCGGAGGTCGAGGAAATCTACCTGCCGCTGTCGCGGCTGTTGTCGCTCTACGTCGCCGCGACTCAGCGGCTGTTTCGCGCCCAACAGGGCTTCCTGGGGACGGAAGACGCCAAGATGCCCTACATCATCGGGGTGGGCGGCTCGGTCGCGGCCGGAAAATCCACCACCGCGCGCGTGCTGCAAGCGCTGCTCGCCCGCTGGCCGAACGTGCCCAAGGTCGATCTCGTCACCACCGACGGCTTTCTCTATCCGAATGCGGTGCTCGACCGCGAAGGCTTGATGGAGAAGAAAAGGCTTTCCGGAAAGCTACGACCTGCCGGGCTGCTGCTGCTTTCTTTCCGATATCAAGGCCGGGCGCCGGCCGGTGCGTGCGCCGGTGTATTCGCATCTCGTCTACGACGTCATCCCGAACCAGTGGATCGAGATCGACCGGCCCGAAATTCTCATCATTGAAGGCCTCAATGTGCTGCAGGCCGGGCCGGCTGCCCAAGGACGGCAAAGCCGTTCCGTTCGTCTCGGATTTCTTCGATTTCTCAGTTTATCTCGACGCCGACGAGGCCGTGCTGCTGTCGTGGTATGTCAATCGCTTTCTCGCGCTGCGCGGCACCGCATTCGCCGATCCAAAATCCTATTTCCACCGCTACGCGAAACTCTCCGACCAGGAGGCGGTTGCTACCGCGACATCGATCTGGAATCGCATCAATCTCGTCAATCTGCACGAGAACATCTTGCCGACGCGGCCACGCGCCGATCTCATCTTGACGAAAGGCGAAAGCCATCAAGTCGAGCAAGTGGCGCTGCGCCGGTTGTGACGAGGGGTGAATCCCTCGCAGATAAGGCAAGTTGGCTTACGCCGCGAGCACCGTTGAAGTCGGTAGTGCGAGCGCGGCAGTCAGCCGCTCGCGATCGAGCGGCTTGACCAAAAAACCGTCCATGCCGGCATCAAGACAGGCGTCGCGATCCTCGGCGGAGGCATTTGCGGTAAGCGCGATGATCGGCGTGCGCGCAGCCGTGTGCTCGGCTTCCAGCGCTCTGATGCGGCGCGTCGCTTCGAGACCGTCCATGCACCGGCATGTGCAGATCCATGAGAACGCGATCGTAGGGCACGCCAGCGGCGCGCGCGGCCAGCCAGGACTTCGATCGCATCGGCGCCGCTCGCCGCAATGGTCGGACGATGGCCGAGCTTTTCCAAAAGGGCGCGCGCCAGCAGCGCATTGATCTCGTTGTCCTCCGCGACAAGGATCGCGAGTCCGCCGCTGGGGCGGGTTTCGTCGGATGTGCCGACGGTCTCAGTCCCGGCATCGGCTTCGAATGCGGCGTCCGCCGAAAAGCGCGCCGCGAGCGAAGCGGCGCGCACCGGCTTGATCAAATATCCGGTAAAGCCGGCCTCCTTCAGGGCGGACAACTCGGTGCGCAGCGCGGGAGTGACCAGTACGATGCGGCGCTCGACGCTGACCGCCATGCGGACCAGCGCTTCGCATGCCGCAGTACCCAGCGCATGATCGACCAGAACCGCGCTCCAAGACTGCTCCGGCAGCAGGGCGGCGGCGACTTTCTCATCGGGGACGATCTTGGTGCGCGCGCCCCAGCGCTGCAGGCGTCGCGCGAGTAAGGATGCTTCGATCGCAGCCGGTGCGACGATCAGGATATTCTTGCCGGCAAGGTCTGGCACCGCGAGCGATTTGTTCGTCGTCTTCGCCGGCGCGCGGCAGCGCAACCGCGACGCGGAAAGTCGCGCCGTTGTCCAGGCGTGCTTTCGACCGCGATGGCGCCGCCCATGCTTTCGATGATGCGCTTCGAAATGGTCAAGCCGAGACCGGTGCCGCCGAATTTACGCGTCGCGCCGCCGTCGGCCTGCTCGAATTCGAGAAAAATCCGGTCCTGGTCTTCCACCGAGATGCCGATGCCGGTGTCGCGGACGGCGATGACGATGGAGTCGGGTTCGGCGCCCGGCTCGACGATGATCGACACGCCGCCCTGTTCGGTAAACTTGATGGCATTGCCGGCGAGATTGAACAGGACCTGCCGCAGCCGCGCCGCATCGCCGATGACACGCACGGGCAAACGCTCGTCGACATAGCAGCAGATTTCGAGTCCCTTCGCCTGCGCGCGGGGACCGAGCAGTTCGACCGCCTCCTCGACGAACGGCGCGAGCGCGAACGGCCGTGCCGCAAGGTCCAGCCTGCCGGCCTCGATCTTTGCCAAATCGAGCATCCCCTCGATGAACGAAACCAATGTGTCGCCTGATGATTTTCATCGCCTTCAAGTAAGTGGCCTGCTCGGGCGACCAGCGGCGTATCGCGCGAGGAGATCGGCCATACCGAGAATGCCGTTCAGCGGCGTGCGCATCTCGTGCGAGACCATCGCGAGGAAGCGCGATTTCGCGCGGTTTGCAGCTTCCGCCTGATCGCGCGCATCGGCAAGCGCATGTTCGGCCTCGACGCGATCGGTCACATCGCGGCCGACGCTTTGCATCTCGCTGGCGCCGTCGCTGCGTACCGCCACCTCGCGCCAAGCGATCCAGCGAGCGCCTTGCGGCGTGGCGATCTTCTGGTCGTGCACCCGCGTCCCGTCGGGAAGGACCGCTGTGTCGCCTTGCTCCTCGACCGGCAAGGCGAACACCGTTGCGAGCAGGTCGCCGCGCTCGTGCCCGGCGAGCTTGCAGAAGGCGTCGTTGGCATAGGTGATGGCGCCGTCGCCATCGCGGCGTACGATGACGTCACCCTGCGCCTCGAAAAAGCTTTTCGCGCGCTCCTGCGCCTCGCTGATTTCCCAATTGCGGTCTGCCGCTGCCTCGAGCCGGATCTCGAAATCGCGCAGTTCCCGCTTCATCTGACGGATGCGGGACAGGAGTATGCCGATGGCTCCGCACGCGGCGCCAAACAGGGCGGCGACGCCGATGGCGAAAAGGTACGGGTCATAATGTGCGCCTGGGGCGGTTGCCCCCGAGAGGAAGCCGAATGCGACACCGAACGACATCGATGTGATGACGGCCGCGCGGACGACCAAGTTGAACAGTCGGCGGGTGAAGATGGCGGGCTTTCGAAGGGTGGCGCGAGGGCGCATGGTCCCTATCCCGCTCGGCACGTTCGCGGCGGCGCTGGGTCGCAATCGCGTTCGTGGTTTTGGTGTTATCGACGTATCGATGCGGATGTTGGCCTATGAACGTTGCGCATCCCTTGCAGTCAGGGAGCGCGATTGGAGGCAGGGTTGACGGTTTGTTAATATGGCGTTTGGCTGATCGGTGGAAACCTCATCGAGAGGGATGGATGACTTGGCCGGAGACATTTGAATGGATAAAGCGGTGAATTCCAAGCGTGCGCGCGCAAAGTCGTCGGACCCGGCCCAGGAGGCACGTCCTTCGCGGCCTGAGGCGGAAGCCGCGGTACGCACGCTCATCCGCTGGGCCGGCGACGATCCGGACCGCGAGGGCCTGCTCGCCACGCCGGCGCGTGTCGTGCGCGCCTACGAGGAATGGTTCTCCGGCTATAACGACGATCCGCGCGAATATCTCAAGCGCACCTTCGAGGAGACCGGCGGCTACGACGAGGTCGTGGTGCTGCGCGATATCCGCTTCGAGTCGCATTGCGAGCATCATCTCGCGCCGATCATCGGCCGTGTGCATATCGGCTATTTGCCGCGCAACCGCGTGGTCGGCATTTCCAAGCTGGCGCGGCTGGTCGAGGTCTATGCGCGGCGCTTGCAGATCCAGGAAAAAATGACGGCGGAGATCGCCGCCTGTCTCGACACCGTGCTCAAGCCGCATGGCGTTGCCGTGGTGACCGAGGGCACGCATCAGTGCATGACCACTCGCGGCGTGCACAAGACCGGCGTCACCATGGTGACGAGCCGCATGCTGGGCGTGTTCCGCGACCACGCCGAGACCCGGCAGGAATTCCTGTCCGCGATCGGTATGCGCGGCGCCATCGGGGTCTCCAACGGCTCGGGCGTAGTGGGATCGTGCTCTATGCCGCGCGGCGGATCTCGTCGGCCAGCGCGCGGTAGGACAGCGCCTCGGCCAGATGCACGCGGCCGACTTTGTCGGCGCCGTCGAGATCGGCGAGCGTGCGCGCGACGCGCAGCACGCGATGATAGCCGCGGGCCGAAAGCCGCATGGCATCGGCGGCTTCGCGCAGCAGAGCGAGTCCGCTCGCGTCCGGCCGTGCCACGTCTTCCAGGACCGCGCCGGACACCGCCGCGTTGCTGCGCACGTGCGGCAGCCCGATCGCGGCATAGCGCGCGGCCTGGCGCTCGCGCGCGGCGGCGACGCGCGCGGCGATTTCGCGGCTGCCTTCGGCGGGCGGCGGCAGGATGAGATCGGCGGCGGTCACCGCCGGCACCTCGATGTGCAGGTCGATGCGGTCGAGCAGCGGCCCGGAAATCCGCGCCTGATAATCGGCGGCGCAGCGCGTATTGGGCCCGCGGCGGCAGGCGAAGCCCGGCTCGTTGGCGCGGCCGCAGCGGCATGGGTTCATCGCCGCGACCAGCATGAAGCGCGCCGGATAGGTGACGCGATGATTGGCGCGCGCGATCGAGACTTCGCCGGTCTCGAGCGGCTGGCGCAGCGAATCGAGCGCCTGCGGCTGAAATTCCGGCAGTTCGTCGAGAAACAGCACGCCGTGATGGGCCAGCGAGACTTCGCCGGGCCGCGCGTGCAGGCCGCCGCCGACCAGCGCCGGCATGCTGGCGGAGTGATGCGGCGCACGGAACGGCCGCCGGTTGGTCAGCGCGCCGCCTTTGATCTCGCCCGCGACCGAAGCCACCATCGACACTTCGAGCAGTTCGGCCGGCGACAGCGGCGGCAGGATCGACGGGAAGCCGCGCCGCGAGCATCGACTTGCCGGCGCCGGGCGGCCCGACCATGAGCAGGTTGTGGCCGCCGGCGGCCGCCACTTCGAGCGCGCGCTTGGCGCTTTCCTGGCCCTTGATGTCGGCGAGATCGAGCAAGGTGTTCGGCGACGTCCAGGATTTTCGGCTGCGGCCGCGACAGCACCTGGGTGCCCTTGAAGTGGTTGGCGAGCTGGATCAGCGACGCGGCGGCGATGATCTCGATGTCGGGGCTCGCCCAGGCCGCCTCCGGCCCGCACGCGGCCGGGCACATCAATCCTTCGCCGCGCGCATTGGCGCCGATCGCGGCCGGCAGCACGCCGGCGACCGGCGCGATCGAGCCGTCGAGGCCAAGCTCGCCCAGCACCGTGAAGCCGGCCAGCGCATCGTGCGGAATAGCGCCGATCGCCGCCATCAGGCCGAGCGCGATCGGCAGATCGTAGTGGCTGCCTTCCTTGGGCAGATCGGCGGGCGCGAGATTGATGGTGATGCGGCGCGCCGGCAGCGCGAGGCCCGAGGCGATCAGCGCCGAGCGCACCCGCTCGCGCGCTTCCGAGACCGCCTTGTCGGGCAGGCCCACAATGGTGAAGGCCGGCATCCCGGGCGCCACCTGGACCTGGACGTCGACCGGCCGCACCTCGATGCCCTCGAACGCAACCGTGGAGACGCGCTGGACCATGTCCGGCCTCTGCCCCTCGATGCAGAGTACCGGAACCCGTGGCTGCGTCAAGAACATTTAGAGAACAAAATGGGGTTGTTCGGCGGGGCCAAATTTAGCGGTCTGCGGCAGCAGCAATTCGCGACGCACCGCGCGAGGATTTCATCCGACAGCGACGGATCGTCGACCGCCCGCGCGAGGTTCAGGCGCCGACCAGCGCGGCCATGGCGGCAAGCGCCTTGCTGCGTCGCACCGCTTTGGACCTTCCCGGAATCGATTTGGCGAGGATGTCGATCAGCGGCCGCAGGCCATCGGCGAAGGCCTTGCGCACCGCATTGCCGCCACGCGCAGCGTCGCCGCCCAGCGCCGCAAAGGCGCAGCCCTGGCCGGGATCGTCGCGGTGGCGCGCCGACAGGTAGTGGCTGAGCAGCGCCGCGTAGGGCTCGTCCGGCGCCGAGGCGACGACCTTTTGCCAATTCGCGGCGGCGCGCGCCATGGCCCGCTGCTCGCTTGCGCGACCAGATCGTCCTTGGAGGCGAAATGACCGTAAAAGCCGCCGTGGGTCAGATCGGCCGCTTTCATGATGTCGGCGACGCCGATGCCGTCGAATCCCTTGGTGCGGAACAGCGCGCCGGCCGCATCGATGATGCGTTCGCGGTTCTCGGCGGCCTTTTCCCGGCTCACTCTCATTGCGCACCTCTGCCATGCGGCGCCGCGCCGACGCTTGACAAATTATATGATGATCGACATCAATAAACAAGCAATGATGATGACACATCATTTAACCGTGCTGCGCTAACGGACTGTACGCAGACCATGGCGTCCTCTGCATTCGCCGCGGCATTGGCCCGCCGCAACATCCATTACGGCTGGGTCGTCGTCGGCGGTCACGTTCCTCACCATGCTGGTGACCGCCGCCGCGATGGGCACGCCCGGCGTGCTGATCGTGCCGCTGGAGCAGGAATTCGGCTGGAACAATGCGCAGATTTCCTCGGCGCTGGCGCTGCGCCTTCTGCTGTTCGGCTTGTTCGGTCCGTTCGCCGCCGCGTTCATGAATCGCTTCGGCGTGCGCCGCGTCATCATCTGCGCGCTGACCCTGATCGCGGCCGGCCTTCTGGCCTCGCTGGCGATGACGCAGGTGTGGCAGCTCATCCTGCTGTGGGGCATCGTGGTCGGCGTCGGCACCGGGCTGACCGCGATGGTGCTGGCCGCCACGGTGGCGACGCGCTGGTTCAATCACCGCCGCGGCCTGGTCATGGGCATGCTTGCGGCCAGCACCGCGACCGGGCAGCTGGTGTTTCTGCCGCTGATCGCGGAACTCACGACCCGCTACGGCTGGCGCATCGGCGCTGGTTTTCGTCTGCCGGCACTGCTGGCGCTCGCCGCGCTGCGTCGCGCTCGCTGTTGATGCGCGACCGGCCGAGCGACCTCGGTCTGCCGCTCTACGGCGAGACCGCGGTCACGCCGCCGCCGGCTGCCGGCGTCGGCCTCGTGTCGCTGCTGCTGTCGCCGCTCGTCGTGCTGAAGGACGCGGCGCGCGTGCCGGTGTTCTGGGTGCTGTTCGGCACGTTCTTCGTCTGCGGCTGCAGCACCAACGGCCTGATCCAGACCCATTTCATCACGCTGTGCCACGACTACGGCCTGCCGCCGGTCACCGCGGCCAGCGTGCTCGCCATGATGGGCATCTTCGACTTCGTCGGCACCATCGGCTCCGGCTGGCTGTCCGACCGCTTCGACAATCGCTGGCTGCTGTTCTGGTATTACGGCCTGCGCGGGCTGTCGCTGCTCTATCTGCCGTTCACCGATTTCACGTTCTACGGCCTGTCGCTGTTTGCGGTGTTCTACGGCCTCGACTGGATCGCGACCGTGCCGCCGACCGTGAAGCTGACCGCCGACCGCTTCGGCCGCGAAAGCGCCGGCATGGTGTTCGGCTGGATCTTCGCCGGCCACCAGATCGGCGCCGCCAGCGCGGCCTTCGGCGCCGGCCTGTCGCGCACCGAGTTTTCGACCTATCTGCCGGCCTTCTTCGTCGCCGGCGCGCTGTGCATGTTCGCCGGCGCTGGCGCGTGCTCATGGTGCGCAAATCGGCGTCGGCTGTCGGCGTATCGCCGATCGCGCCGCGCCGCGCACCGGCGCGCGGCTTGATATCGAGCAGACTACGTCCGCTTCGCCTCGATCTTGTCCCAGATCAGCGCCGCGATGTCGGCGCCGCCGAAATTCTTCACCGCGCGGATGCCGGTCGGCGAGGTGACGTTGATCTCGGTGAGATAGTCGCCGATCACGTCGATGCCGACGAACAGCAGGCCGCGCTCGCGCAGCGCCGGGCCGAGCCGCGCGCAGATTTCGCGCTCGCGCGCGGTGAGGTCGGTCGCCTTCGGCACGCCGCCGCGCACCATGTTGGAGCGCAGATCGTCGGCCGCCGGCACGCGGTTGACCGCGCCGGCGAACTCGCCGTCGACCAGGATGATGCGCTTGTCGCCCTCGCGCACCGCGGGCAGGAATTTCTGCACCACCCACGGCTCGCGGAACGTGGCCGCGAACATGTCGTAGAGCGAGCCGAAATTGAGATCCTCGCGCGTGAGCCGGAACACCGCCTCGCCGCCCTTGCCGTAAAGCGGCTTCATCACGATGTCGCCGTGCTCGGCGCGGAACGCCTTGATGGCGTCGAGGTCGCGGGTGATCAGCGTCGGCGGCATCAGGTCGGGAAATTCGGTGACGAAGATTTTTTCCGGCGCGTTGCGCACATGGGCCGGATCGTTGACCACCAGCGTCTTCGGATGGATGCGCTCCAGCATATGCGTGGTGGTGATGTAGGCGAGGTCGAACGGCGGGTCCTGCCGCAGCAGCACCACGTCGAAGGTCGCGAGATCGGCGTGCCGCGGCTCGCCGAGCGTGAAATGATCGCCGGCGATGTCGCGCACCGCGAGCGGCCGCACCGCGGCCGAAACCTTGCCGTCGCGCAGCGCCAGCCGGTCGGGCGTGTAATAGGACAGCGCATGGCCGCGCGCGCTGCGCTTCCAGCAGCAACGCGAAGGTCGAATCGCCGCGGATGTTGATCCGCTCGATCGGGTCCATCTGGACGGCGACATTCAAGCGCATGGTCGATCGGAGTCGTGGCTGACGGCATGAGGCCGGTCAAGGTCTACGCAATTTTCGGCGGCCGCCGCTACGGCGCCGGTGCCGTCATGGCGACGTTCATCGCGCTGGCATCGAAGGCATTGGCGATGTGGCGCGGCATCTTGCCGGGCGCCACCAGGATGACGTCGAAGCGGATGTCGCGATCGGCGTCGTCGGCATGGTGCGCGAGCCAGAACTCGGCGGCGGCGACGATGCGCCGCTTGGTGCGCTCGGTCACCGCTTCGGCCGCGTCGTCGAGCGCTGCGCGCGCCTTGACCTCGACGAACACCAGATCGCGGCGGCGGCGCGCGACGATGTCGATCTCGCCGACCGGCGTTTTCCAGCGCCGCGCCAGCGATCCGGTAGCCCTTGGCGATCAGCAACATGGCGGCGCGGCTTTCGGCCGAAAGGCCGAGCCGGAACGCCGCGACGCGCTCCGGCCGCGGCGCGGCTTTGGCGCGCCGAGCGGCTCAGCGCGGCGCGGCCATGCGACTCTCCGGCACGTCCTTGCGCTGCAGCGCCAGCGCGCGCTGATAGACCTCGCGGCGCGGCAGGCCGGTGGCGTCCGCGACTTCGCCGACCGCATCCTTGAGCGAGACGCGCGCCAGCGCCTGCGCGCAGCAGGCGTCGGTCTCGCCGGCGCTCGGCTGCTGCGGCGCCGCCGGCGGCGCGATCACCAGCGACGATCTCGCCGCGCGGCTCGCTCGCCGGCGTAGCGTCTTGCGCCAGCGTCGTCGAGATCGCCGCGGCGGATTTCCTCGTGCAGCTTGGTCAGTTCGCGGCACAGCGCGGCCTCGCGCGGCGCCGAGCCCGGCGGCCAGATCGGCCAGCGTGGCGGCGAGCCGCGGCCCGGTCTCGAACAGCACCAGCGTCGCCGGAATGCGGGCGAGTTCGGCGATGCGGGCGCGCCGCGCCGCCTGCTTCGGCGGCAGAAAGCCGGCGAAGAAGAACTGATCGGTCGGCAGGCCGGCGACGGCGAGCGCCGCCAGCACCGCCGACGCGCCCGGCAGCGCCGTGACCGGCATGGCCGGCCTCCTGCGCGGCGCGCACCAGCTTGAAGCCGGGATCGGAGACCAGCGGCGTGCCGGCGTCCGAGACCAGCGCGATCGCGGCGCCCTCGGCCGAGCCGGCGCAGCAGCTTCGGCCGCGCCTGCGCGGCATTGTGATCGTGATAGGGCGTCAGCGGCGTGGCGATGCCGTAGCGGTCGAGCAGCTTGCGGGTGACGCGGGTGTCCTCGCAGGCGATCAGGTCGGCGCCGGCCAGCGTCTGCCAGCGCGCGCAGCGTGATGTCGCCGAGATTGCCGATCGGCGTCGCGACGATATGCAGTCCCGGCGCGAGCTGCGGCGACCTCGATCGTGTGGCCGTCGACAGCTGTAGCGCCGCGGCCGGCGGTCGCTGGCGGCGGGCGGATTGCGGGCGGCGTCTGGCTCATCGGCGTCAGTCTAGCGCCGCCGCTCTGCGGCGTCATGTGCGGCAGCGCGGCCGAATTCATTATCCTTTCCATTTGGTTAACTATTCGCCGCCAGAATGACAGATTGGCATTGCCGTATGCTGGCGGCGCGCAGGCCGCCGTGAGGAGAACCGCCGTGTCCGCGGAATTGCCGGTCCAGGCGCCGGCGGCCATGCCGTCGCGGCGCCGCGCGCTTGCCGGCTTGCTGGCGACGGCCGGCACGCTGCTGGCCGGCTGCTCGGGCAATTCGCAGCTTTCTGTCACTCCGACGTCGTCTCGTCGCCGCAGAGCACGCCAGGCCGCCGCCCGGCGCCGACGCATCGGCACCGGCCAGGTCAAGGTCGGGCTGATCCTGCCGCTGTCGGCCGGCGGCAATGCCGGCCTTGCCGGCCAGGCGATGCGCAATGCCGCCGAAATGGCGCTGGCCGAATTCAATGCCCCGAACATCCAGCTTCTGGTCAAGGACGACGGCGGCACCGCCGAGGCGGCGCGGCAGGCGCCCAGCAGGCGCTCGACGAAGGCGCCGAGATCATCCTCGGGCCGCTGTTCGCGCAGTCGGTCAGCGTCGTCGGCCAGGTGGCGCGCGCGCGCAACGTGCCGGTCATCGCGTTCTCGACCGACGCCAATGTCGCCTCGAGCGGCGTCTATCTGCTGAGCTTCCTGCCGGAATCCGATGTCGAGCGCATCGTGCAATATGCCGCCTCGACCGGAAAGCGCTCCTTCGCGGCGCTGATCCCGGACAATCCCTACGGCACGGTGGTCGAAGCGGCGTTCAAGCAGGCGGTGGCGCGCCGCGGCGGCCAGATCGTCGCGCTCGAGCGCTATCCGCACGACAAGGCCGCCATGGCCGACGCCGGTCCGCAACGTCGCCCAGGCCGCGGCGCGCGCCGACGCGCTGTTCATTCCCGACGGCGGCGACGCGGTGCCGGACGTGGTGCAGGCGCTGGTCGCCGAACGGCGTCAACACCAAGCGGATGCAGCTTCTCGGCACCGGGCTGTGGGACGATCCGCGCATCTTCGCCACGCCGGCGCTCGACGGCGGCTGGTATGCGGCGCCGGACGGCGCCGGCTATCGCAACTTCGCCGCGCGCTATCGCGCCCGCTTCAAGCAGGATCCGGTGCGCACCGCGACGCTGGCCTATGACGCGGTGGCGCTGATCGCCGCGCTGGTGAAGACCCAAGGCGCGCAGCGGTTTTCGCCCGCAGGTGCTGACCAATCCGTCCGGCTTCACCGGCATCGACGGCCTGTTCCGCTTCCGCCCCGACGGCACCAACGAGCGCGGCCTCGCGGTGTTGCGCGTCACGCCGTCGGGGCCGCAGATCGATTCGCGCCGCCGCCGCGCAGCTTCGGCGGCTCCGGCAATGATAAGCTGCGCGTCGAAATTCAGCAGCTCAGCGTTCACGCCGCCAGATCGGCGACCACCGCATCGAGCACGGGAAAGCCGGGCAGCGTCACGCGCAGCCGCCCGTCGGCCGTCGGTCTCGATGCAGGCCATGCTCGTGCAGCATCGCGATGCGCGCCGGATCGAGCGGGCGGCCCGGCGAGCGCGGCATAGCGCGCGGTATCGATGCCTTCGGCGAGCCGCAGCCCCATCAGCAGAAACTCGTCGGCGCATCTCCTCGCGCGTCAGCACGTCGTCGGTGATCAGGCCGTGGCCGTCGCGCTTCGACGCGCATCAGCCAGGTTTCCGGCCGCTTTTCGGTCGCGGTGGCGTGCCGGTCGCCGTCGATGTCGAGCCGGCCATGGGCGCCCGGTCCGATGCCGGCATATTCGTGGGCGCGCCAATAGACCAGATTGTGCCGGCATTCGCCGCCGCGGCCGCGCATGGTTGGAAATCTCGTAGGCCGGCAGGCCGTGCGCGGCGCAGATCTCCTGCGTGGTGTCGTAGAGCGCGCGCGCGATGTCCTCGTCGGGCGTTTTGCAGCTTGCCGGCGGCATGCAGCGCGGCGAACGGCGTGTCCGGCTCGATGGTCAGCTGATAGAGCGACAGATGCTCGCCGGCCTCGCGCCAGCGCGCGCGTCAGCTCGCTCGCCCATTGCTCCGGCGTCTGCCGCGGCCGCGCATAGATCAGATCGAACGAATAGCGGTCGAACACCGCGCGCGCGATGGCGACCGCATCGAGCGCCTCGCGCGCCGAATGCATGCGGCCGAGCTCGGCGAGCGCGCGATCGTCGAGCGCCTGCACGCCGAGCGACACGCGATTGACGCCGGCGGCGCGATAGCCGCGAAAGCGCGTCGGCCTCGACGCTGGTCGGATTGGCTTCGAGCGTGACCTCGGCGTCGGGCGCGACGCGCCAGTGCTGCGCGACCGCGTCGAGCACGGCGGCGACCGTCGCCGGCTGCATCAGCGACGGCGTGCCGCCGCCGAAGAAGATCGTCGACACGGTGCGGCCCGGCACGCGCGCCGCGGTCGCGGCGATCTCGGCCGCGAACGCGCGCACGAAGCGCGCCTCGTCGATCGGCTCGCGGCGGACGTGGCTGTTGAAGTCGCAATACGGGACACTTCGACAGGCAGAACGGCCAGTGGATGTAGACGCCGAAGGCTCGCGTTCGGCTCAGCCGTCGGCTCAAGGCACGCCTCCGCGAGCTTCACGAAGGCGCGGGCGCGGTGCGACAGGCCTTTGCCGCGCGGCGGCAGGCCGTGCTTCTCGTCGCTCGACATTTCGCCGAAGGTGCGCGTGTGGCCGTCCGGCAGGAACATCGGATCGTAGCCGAAGCCCTTGTCGCCGCGCGGCGGCCAGACCAGCGTGCCGTCGACGCGCGCCTCGAAATCCTCGACATGGCCGTCCGGCCAGGCGACGCACAGCGCCGAGACGAAATGCGCCTTGCGGCGCTCCGGCGTCGTGGCGCCGCGCTCGCTGCAGCTTGCTCCTCGATCGTCTCCATGGCGCGGCCGAAATTCTTGTCGGGCCCGGCCCAGCGCGCCGAATAAATGCCCGGCGCGCCGTCGAGCGCATCGACCGCGAGGCCGGAATCGTCGGCGAAGGCCGGCAGGCCGGTCGCCTGCGGCCGCCGCTTCCGCCTTGATGCGCGCATTGTCGCGAAACGTCATTCCGGTCTCGTCCGGCTCGGGCAAGCCCAAGCTCGCCCGCCGATATGGCGTCGATGCCGTAGGGCGCAAGCAGTTCGCGCATTTCGGCGAGCTTGCCGGGATTGTGGGTGGCGATGACCAGACGGCCGATCGGACGACGGACGCGTGACAGACGGCGGTGCGGGCGCATCGCGCGTCATCGTCGTCGCGTCGTCCGCCGTCCGCTCACATCACCGCCATCTTCTGCAGGTCGATCAGCTTGGCGACGCCTTTGCGCGCCAGCGCCAGCAGCGCCGTCAACTGCTCCTCGGAGAACGGCGTCTTTTCCGCGGTGGCCTGCACCTCGACGATATTGCCGGAGCCGGTCAGGACGAAATTGGCGTCGGTCTCGGCCTGCGAATCCTCGGCATAGTCGAGATCGAGCACCGCGACGCCGCCGCAACACGCCGCAGGAGATCGCCGCGATATGGTCGCGCAGCACCTCGATCTCGACCATCTCGCGGGTCTTCATCCAGGCGAGGCAGTCGTAGAGCGCGATCCAGGCGCCGGTGATCGAGGCGGTGCGGGTGCCGCCGTCGGCCTGGATGACGTCGCAGTCGATGGTGATCTGGCGTTCGCCGAGCGCCTTGAGATCGACCACCGAGCGCAGGCTGCGCCCGATCAGGCGCTGGATTTCGACGGTGCGGCCGTTCTGCTTGCCGGCCGATGCCTCGCGGCGCGTGCGTTCCAGCGTGGCGCGCGGCAGCATGCCGTATTCGGCGGTGATCCAGCCGCGCGCCCTGGCCCTTGAGCCAGGGCGGCAGGCGATCCTCCAGCGTTGCGGTGACCAGCACGTGGGTCTCGCCGAATTTCACGAAGCAGGAGCCTTCCGCGAATTTCACCACGCCGCGCTCGAGCGAGACCGGGCGCAGTTCGTCGGGCTGTCGGCGGCTCGGCCGCATGCGGTTCTCCTTGCTGGCCGCGTCGCCGATGCGCCGGCGCAGTCAAGCTTTTAGTGGCGTTGGATATGGTCGCCACAAGGGCAGAGACGCGATGCCTCGCAGCGGCCAATTGCCAGCGGCGGCGCCTTGCCGCTACGCTGCTTGCACTCGCAGCACGCGATCGAGAGCGAGCGGAGAGCGTGACATGGCAGCAGGAAGCGACCCAGGCGCTGGCGCGAATTCGCCGCCGGCCTGCGCTACGAGGATTGCCGCAGCGCGTGCGCGAGCATTGCAAGAACCTGCTGCTCGATGCGCTCGCCTGCGCGGTTGCGGGCCGACTGGGCGAAGAAACCGGGCAGGTCGCGGCGCTCGCGTCGGCGCTGGCGCAGTCGACGCGAAGCCAGCGTGATCGGCGGCGACCGCCTGTCGCTCGCCGGCGCCACGCTGCTCAATGCCTATCTGGTCACCGCCACCACGATGTGCGACGTGCATCGCGAGACCATGACGCATGTGACGCCGGAAGTGGTGCCGCCGGCGCTGGCGATCGCCGAGCGCGACGGCCGTTCGGGCCGCGATCTGCTGGTCGCGATCGCGGCCGGCTGCGAAGTGACGACGCGGATCGGCATCGGCCTCGATTATCCGAAATTCCGCGCCCGCGGCTGGCACGGCCCCGGCATCATCGGCCCGTTCGGCGCGGCGGCGGCGGTCGGCTCGCTGCTCGATTTCGATGCCGACACCATGGCGCGCGCGTTCGGGCTTGCCGGCAGCCAGGCCGCCGGCACGTTCGCGGCCTGGGGCACGCCGACGGTGAAATTCCACCAGTGCCGCGGCGCGCTGTCCGGCCTGATGGCGGCGCTGCTGGCGCAACAGCAATTCGTCGCCACGCGCGAATTCCTCACCGCCAAGGACGGCGGCCTCTACAACGCCTATGTGGACGGCGGCAAGCCGGAAGCCGCGACCGCCGATCTCGGCGCGCGCTGGGAGCTCGAGCAGATCGCGCATGCGGCTGTGGCCGTCGGCGACGCTGATCCAGGGCATGAACACGGCGCTGTTCGATCTTCTGGGCAAGCACCAGATCGATCCCGCGCGCGTTCGCAAGGTCCGCATCGCGCTCAGCCGACAGGCGCTTCGACATGCACGGCGGCTTCGGCACCTACAAAGCCAAATTCGAGGCGCTGCTGTCGGCGCACTACACGGCCGCGGTGATCCTGCACGACCGGCGCGCTGACTTTGGCGCAGTTCGAGCCGGCGCGTTACGACGATCCGAAACTGCGCGCCTTCGCGGCCGAACAGGTCGAAGTCCGCGCCGATGCCGGCGGTTAGCGGCTCGCAGGCCATCGTCGACATCGAGATGGCCGACGGCACGACGCTGTCGGCGCGCTGCGAGCATCCGCTCGGCTCGTTCGAGAATCCGCTGTCGCGCGCGCAGATCGAGCAGAAATTCCGCACCTATGCCAAGGGCTCTTGCCCGACGGCGCACGTCGCGGATGTGATCGAGCGCGGTCGACCGGCTGGAGGATTTCGGCTCGGTGCGGCAGCTGATGGACTTGCTGCGCGCGCCCGAGCGCGCGGCGGTGCCGCGTGCCATGGCGGCGGCGGAGTGATAAATACTGCGCGCGAAGTGCGGAGTCATTCCTTGGCCAGCCACGACATTTCCCTCGGCGCGAACCAGCTCGGGCCTGGCCCAGCTCAACGAGCGCTCGCGCGAGATTTTCCGCCGGATCGTCGAGAGCTATCTGGCGACCGGCGAGCCGGTCGGCTCGCGCAATCTGTCGCGCATCCTGCCGATGACCTTGTCGCCGGCCTCGGTGCGCAACGTCATGTCGGACCTCGAACAGCTCGGCCTGGTCTATGCGCCGCACACCTCGGCCGGGCGGCTGCCGACCGAGATGGGGCTGCGCTTCTTCGTCGATGCGCTGATGCAGATCGGCGATCTCACCGAGAACGACCGCCAGGCGATCGAGGCGCAGGTCGCCGGCTTCGGGCCAGGCGAAATCGGTCGAGGCCGTGCTGACCGAAGCGTCGGGCCTGCTGTCCGGGCTGAGCCGCGCCGCCGGCGTGGTGCTGACGGCGAAGTCCAATCAGCGGCTCAAGCATATCGAATTCGTGCGGCTCGAGCCGGAACGCGCGCTGGTCGTCCTGGTGGCGGAGGACGGCCAGGTCGAGAACCGCGTTCTCAATACTGCCGGTCGGCTTGCCGACCTCGGCGCTGACCGAAGCCGCCAATTTCCTCAATGCGCGCATCCGCGGCCGCACGCTCGCCGACGCTCAAGGTCGAGATCGAACGCACGCTCAAGGAGGGCGAGGCCGAGCTCGATCAGCTGACGCAAAAGATCGTCGCCGCCGGCCTGGCGAGCTGGTCGGGCGGCGAGAGCGATGAACGCAAGCTGATCGTGCGCGGCCAAGCGCATCTGCTCGAGGACCTCAAGGCGCTCGCCGATCTCGAGCGGGTGCGGCTGCTTGTTCGACGATCTCGAAACCCGGCGCGAGGTGATCGATCTGCTTGGGCCGCGCCGAGCAGGCCGAGGGCGTGCGCGTCTTCATCGGTTCGGAGAACAAGCTGTTTTCGCTCTCCGGCTCGTCGACCATCGTGGCGCCGTACCACGATGCCGTCCGGCCACATCGTCGGCGTGCTCGGCGTGATCGGTCCGACCCGGCTCAACTATGCCCGCATCGTTCCCATGGTGGATTATACCGCCAAGGTCGTGAGCAAGCTGCTCTGCCGGCTGACGCTGCCGAAGGCACGCCGGATGCCTCTCGCGCTTGATTTTTGCCGCGTAAGCCCTGATATGCGGGGCAGCAAAACGATGGGAAAAGACATGACGGAACAGACCGCTCGCGCTGAGGACGAAGCGGCCGAGCAGCCCGAGGAGGCTGCCGCACCGGCCGATCCCGGTCCGCGAACAGCCCGATCCGGTTGCGGTAGCGATCGAGTTGAAGGACCGGCTGTTGCGGACGCTCGCCGAGATGGAAAATCTGCGCAAGCGCACCGAGCGCGAAGTCGCCGATGCGCGGCTTTATGGCGTTACGCTCGTTTGCGCGCGATATTCTCGGCGTTGCCGATAATATGCGCCGCGCGCTCGATGCGGTGGCGCCCGAACTGCGCGCCAGCGCGCAAGCCGACGTGAAGGCGCTGATCGATGGCGTCGAGCTGACCGAGCGCGAGCTGTTGAAAGCGCTGGAGAAGAACGGCGTGCGCCAATTCACGCCGCAGGGCGAGAAATTCGATCCCAATCTGCACCAGGCCATGTTCGAAGTTCCGGATGCTTCGGTGCCGGCCGGCAGCGTCGTGCAGGTGGTGCAGCCCGGCTACATGATCGGCGAGCGCGTGCTGCGGCCGGCCCTGGTTGGGGTGTCGAAAGGCGGCCCGAAGCTTGCGCCATCGCCGCGCTCCGGCAACGATAACGCCAAAGCTTAGACGCGCGCGGTAACGCTGAGACGCACAACGACCCGGCACGCCGTCGTTCACTTCGACTTCGATGCTGTCGCGCACGGCGCGCAGGCGCGTCAGCATGTCGACCCATACGTCTGCGCGCGAAACGCCGATCATCTGCAGGAATCCGCCGGCGCCGAAGCGCAGCCATTGCACCACCATGACGTCGGCGCCGTTGCTGGCGTCCTTGGCCTGCGCCACGGTCTGAAGTCCAGATTGGTTGTCGATGCGCAGCGGTTCGGACATCGTGACCTGGACATCCTTGATGCCGCCGATGTTGTCGAAAGCCAACCGCGCAAATTCGGCCGCGATCGTCCGCCTTCCGCGGGTCCGCCTGGGACGGCGGCGACCAGCAGGCGCGCATCGAAGTCTATATTCTGCGCATCTTTCAGCGCGCCCGGGTCAGGATTTTTGGGCGCGTCGACCAACACCAAAGCGCGTCCGGGCAGGACGTTCTCGACATGGAAGCCGGAAAGGTCCCCGACCTTGAATGGCAACAGGCTGAGCTGCTCGGCGTCGGGCACCGTTGCGCGCACCGAAAGAGTATCGAGCGCGGCGCGCACGACGTTGTCCGGATAGGTCCTGTCCTGTTCCGGCAACTGGACGCTGACGATGGCGGTGAGATCGCCCATTGCCGCCACCAGCAGCCACTTGCGATAGGTCTTATTGTCGGCGGTGAGCTTGCCGATGATCAGAAAACCCTTGCCGTTGGTGAGTTGAACCGGCTCCCGCTTCTCGACCGTGATGCCTTGCTTCTTGAGCGCGTCGGCGGACGGCGACTTTTCGATTTCAGCATAGGCCGCGGCCGGTAGCGCGGTGATGAAGATGGCCGCCTTATCGTTGCGGTCTTCAAAGCCTTGGAAGGTTTTGCTCGGCACCATGCCGCGCGGCGGCACAAGGCCGATCCGCGAACCTGTGGGATAAACCGGATCGGCGGCCTGCGCCGGCGCCGCCATGGCCAAGAGCGCAATGAGGACAGCAACAGCCGTTCCATCTGCAATGAACTTCATCCGACTAACCATTCAGAACCTCCGCGGCGTCCTGTGGGGCCCGCACACGTCGCCCCTCGGGGCGCGTCACCCGTCGCAGGGTCAAATTGATCCGCCCACCCTCGGCGAGCAAGGTCGATGTGCCCGGGTAAATTCGATCGACGCCATGGAAGGCAAGCCGGGCGCCGCCGCCGAGAACGAGCACATCGCCTGAACTGAGACGGAACGAGCGGGTCGGATCGCTGCGCTTTGGCCCGCCGACGCGGAAAAGGCAGGTATCGCCAAGCGACAGCGACAGCACCGGAGCGGCGAAATCCTGCTCGTCGCGATCCTGGTGCAGGCCCATTTTTGCGGCCGGGCCGTAGTAATTGATGAGGCATGCCTCCGGTGGCGGCGGATAGTGGGCGAGATCGTTCCACATGTCGACGAGCGCTTCGGGCATTGGCGGCCAAGGTCCGCCGGTCTCCGGATGGGTCGGCTGATACCGGTAGCCGCGCTTCATCCGATACCCAGCCGAGCGGCCCGCAATTCGACATGCGCACGGTGAACGGCCGGCCGGAATTCGGCATCCGCGGTGTGAACAGCGGGGCCGCTGCGAAGACTTGGCGGAGCGCTGCCAGCACCTGCTCTTGTCGCTGGCGGTCGAGATAACCGGGGCAAAGGCGCAGCCCCATGCCGTCAGCTTGCGGTGTCATTCGCGTTCTTTCATCGCCTCGGCTACGGCTCCTTGGCCACGACGCAGAATTTGCCGCCATGCCCGCCATCGCGGCCAGCATGTTCGCCGTCGTGCTGGAACTTTGGTACTTTGTGATGGCGGGGCGCAAGAATTCTATAGCGCCACCGCCGCCGGGCTCTGTCTTCCCGGAGGACCAATAGCCGGCTCGTTTTATGACGCGACAGACGACAAGGTCAGTACCTGGTATCCGCTTCAAAAGGTCTGGACTATTGTCGGCGGCGAGCGCGGCCGGTGGCGTCAGGGCTGATGGTCGCTCGACGATCGCGGAGATGTGCCGCGCCGAACCGTGCGGTGCCTTCCGTCACGGCGCTGTCCGGTGAGGTCTCCTGCGTCACGGGTGACGTGGTAGGCCTCGCAACCGCAATCCTGCCTTGCGGCCCGATGACCGCCTCCTATATGAGCCAAGGGAAATCGCCTGGGACAAGTCCTAGGCATTCAAGAGTTATAAGGGGGTCGGACTAGGGCGCCTTCTGGGCCTGCCCGACCTGCCAGAAAAGAGAGGATGAAAGACCATGGGCAAGGTCATTGGTATTGATCTCGGGACCACGAATTCCTGCGTCGCCGTTATGGAAGGCAAGACGCCGAAGGTCATCGAGAACGCGGAGGGGATGCGCACGACGCCGTCCATCGTCGCTTTTACGGACGAGGGCGAGCGGCTCGTCGGCCAGCCGGCGAAGCGCCAGGCGGTCACCAATCCCGAGCGCACGATCTTCGCAGTGAAGCGTCTGATCGGCCGTCGCTACGACGACCCGATGGTGGAAAAGGACAAGAAGCTCGTCCCCTATAAAATTGCGCGCGCCTCGAATGGCGATGCCTGGGTCGAGGCCGAAGGCAAGACCTATTCGCCTTCGCAGATTTCCGCTTTCATCTTGCAGAAGATGAAGGAGACGGCGGAAGCTTATCTCGGCGCGAAGGTCGAGCAGGCGGTCATTACCGTTCCGGCCTACTTCAACGATGCCCAGCGCCAGGCCACCAAGGATGCGGGCAAGATCGCCGGCCTCGAGGTGCTGCGTATCATCAACGAGCCGACGGCGGCCGCGCTCGCCTATGGGCTCGACAAGAACAAGACCGGCATGATCGCGGTCTATGACCTCGGCGGCGGCACGTTCGATATTTCCATTCTGGAAATTGGCGATGGCGTGTTCGAGGTGAAGTCGACGAACGGCGACACGTTCCTCGGCGGCGAAGATTTCGACATGCGGCTGGTCAATTATCTGGCCGATGAATTCCAGAAAGAGCAGGGCATCGATCTGCGCCGCGACAAGCTGGCGCTGCAGCGGCTCAAGGAGTCCGCCGAAAAGGCCAAGATCGAGCTCTCGTCCACGACGCAGACTGAAATCAACCTGCCGTTCATCACGGCGGATGCGTCGGGCCCGAAGCATCTGACGATGAAACTCACCCGCGCCAAGTTCGAGGCGCTGGTCGACGATCTCGTGCAGAAGACCATTGAGCCGTGCCGGCAGGCCATCAAGGACGCGGGCCTCAGCGCGGCTGAGATCAACGAGGTGGTCCTGGTCGGCGGCATGACGCGCATGCCGAAGGTCCAGGAAGTCGTGAAGCAATTGTTCGGCAAGGAGCCGCACAAGGGCGTCAACCCCGATGAGGTTGTGGCGGTCGGCGCCGCCATTCAAGCCGGCGTGCTGCAGGGCGACGTCAAGGACGTGCTGCTGCTCGACGTCACGCCGCTCTCGCTCGGTATCGAAACGCTGGGCGGCGTGTTCACGCGGCTTATCGACCGCAATACCACGATCCCGACCAAGAAGAGCCAGGTGTTCTCCACCGCCGAGGACAGTCAGACCGCGGTGACGATCCGCGTATTCCAGGGCGAACGCGAGATGGCGGCCGACAACAAGATTCTCGGCCAGTTCGATCTCATTGGCATTCCGCCGTCGCCGCGCGGCGTGCCGCAGATCGAGGTCACCTTCGACATCGACGCCAACGGCATCGTCAACGTCCAGGCCAAGGATAAGGGCACCGGCAAGGAGCAGCAGATCCGCATCCAGGCATCGGGCGGTCTCAGCGAGGCCGATATCCAGAAGATGGTCAAGGACGCCGAAGCCCACGCCGAGGACGACAAGAAGCGCAAGGCCCAGGTCGAAGCGAAGAATCATGCCGAAGCCCTGGTCCACTCGACCGAAAAAACGCTGGCCGAGCATGGTTCCAAAGTCGGCGATGCCGACCGACGCGCGATCGAGAACGCTATGGCCGACCTCAAGGAAGCCCTGAAGGGCGACGATGCGGAGGCGATCACCGCCAAGACCAACGCGCTGGCACAGGCGTCCATGAAGCTCGGCGAAGCGATGTACAAGCAGGCCGAGCAGCAACCGGGCGGCGGGGGCGGTGGCCCCGACGGTAGCGGAGCGGAAGACAAGAAGGACGACGTCGTCGATGCGGAATTCACCGAAGTCGATGACGACAAGAAGAACAAGAAATCAGCGTGATCCGGCGGAGCGACCAAGTGCCGGCTGCTGTCAGCAAGAGACTTGCAAAAGTCGTCACCCTAGGGTTTGAACAAGCGAGTCGGACTTTTCCGACTCGCTTTGTTTGTTGGGTCCATCTTTTCGACAAGGAAGATGGATGGCAGGGCACTCGCCACGCCTAACGGGCTTCGGCCCCGCAGGCGGTTCAAGCCCGGCCATGACGCTGTGCATGTGATGCATGGTTGGATTTGGAATGGCCAAGCGCTGCTTCTACGAAATCCTTTCGGTCGAACGCACGGCGAGCGACGGCGATATCAAGTCTGCATTTCGCAAGCAGGCGATGCAGTGCCATCCGGATCGTCATCCCAACGACAAGGATGCCGAGCATCGCTTCAAAGAAGTCAACGAAGCCTACGAGATCCTCAAGGACGCCAACAAGCGCGCGGCCTATGACCGGTTCGGCCATGCCGCGTTCGAGCAGGGCATGGGGGGCCCGGCGCATGGCTTCGGCGCTGACTTCGCCACAACCTTCTCCGATATCTTCGACGATCTGTTCGGCATGGGCGGCGGCCGTCGCGGCCGCGGCTCCGGCCGCGAGCGCGGTGCCGATCTGCGCTACAACATGGAAATTACCCTGCAGGATGCCTACGCGGGCAAGAACGCACAGATCCGCATTCCGACGTCGGTGACGTGCGAGTCCTGCTCGGGTTCCGGGGCCAAGACCGGCACCAAGCCCAAAGCCTGCCCGATGTGCAACGGCCAGGGCAAAGTGCGCCACGCCCAAGGGTTCTTCACGCTCGAGCGCACCTGCCCGGGCTGCCAGGGCCGCGGCCAAGTCATTGATAGTCCGTGCGCGTCGTGCGCCGGCTCCGGCCGAGTCACGCGCGAGCGCACGCTGGCCGTGAACATTCCAGCCGGTGTCGAGGATGGCACCCGCATCCGGCTCGCCGGCGAGGGCGAAGCGGGCGTTCGCGGCGGCCCCGCGGGCGACCTCTACATTTTCCTCTCGATCGGCGCCCACCCCTTCTTTCAGCGCGAGGGGGCTGATCTGCACTGCCGCGTTCCGGTTTCCATGGTGACGGCAGCGATCGGTGGCGAGTGCGAGGTTCCGACCATCGATGGCGGTAAGACCCGGGTCAAGGTCGTGGAGGGCACGCAGTCCGGCCGGCGCTTCCGGCTGCAAGGCAAGGGCATGCCGGTGCTCCGCGCACGCCAGAGCGGCGACATGTACGTGCAGGTCGTGGTCGAGACGCCGCAAAGTCTGACCAAGAAGCAGCGCGAGCTGCTCGCTGAATTTGACCGATTGTCGTCGACCGCGACGCAGCCGGAATCCTCGGGATTTCTCGGCAAGGTCAAGGAGTTTCTGGACAATTTGGGCAGCCGGGCGAACTCAGCCTGAAACATCGCGGCTGGTCTTTGGTTTACGGATGTTTTAAAAACGGCGAGATTTTGTTTAGTGAGGCGTCATGCCGCTCCCGGCCCTGCAAAAATTCGAACATAAAGTTGAGCGTCAGATTCGCCTCCTGGAAGCCAGAAAGCACATCATCGAGCGCAAGATCGAACGCCAAATCCGGCTGTTCGAGCAAAAGCGCGATGGTATCGGCAAGAAAATCGAGAGGCAGATAAAGCAGTTCGAGCTGAAGAAAGGCATTCGGCTCGACGACGAAGTGCGCTTCATCCGCTCCTGGATCGAACGGCCGTTGTCGATTGGCGCCGTGACGCCATCCGGCAAAGTATTGGCGCGGGCCATGGCACGCTATGTCGATCCGCACAGCTCCGGTCCGGTGGTTGAACTGGGACCGGGGACCGGGCCTGTCACGGAGGCTCTGGTCGAGGCCGGCGTCGACCCCGCGCGTCTTGTGCTCGTGGAGTTCAATCCAGGATTTTGCCGGATCCTGCGCTCGCGCTATCCGGACGCCACATTGGTACAGGGCGATGCGTACAGCATGCGGCGCCTGCTCGAAACGCTGCTGTTGCAACCCGCCGCTGCGGTCGTCTCCGGCCTGCCGCTGGTTACCAAGCCGATCAAGATGCGCTTGCGGTTGATTCGCGACGCGTTCGACCTGATGCTGCCCGGCGCGCCGTTCGTGCAGTTCACCTATTCGGTGGCGTCGCCGCTGCCGCGGCGCCTTGGCGGGTTCTCGGCGGAAGCCTCCGAGCGCATCTGGATGAACCTGCCACCCGCGCGCGTATGGGTCTATCGCAGGACTTGACTTTCGTCCGTCCGCAATCGTGCGATCATCATGGCCGCTTCGAAAATTCTGGTGATCCCAGGCTCGCTGCGCGCGGGCTCGCACAATGCACGGCTCGCCGCGCTTGCGGTCAAAGAGCTGGTGCTGGCCGAAGCCAGCGTGACACGCATTTCGCTCGGAGATTATCCGCTGCCGCTTTATGACGGCGATATCGAAGCGAAGTCGGGGCCGCCGCACAATGCTTTTCAGCTCAAGCATATGGTGGCCGCGCATCAGGGCGTGCTGATCGTGACGCCTGAATATAATGCCTCCATGCCGCCCTTGGTGAAGAACACTATCGACTGGATTTCGCGTGTCCGCGAACGTGGCGAAGCGCCGCTCGCCGTATTCAAGCACCGGGTCTTCGCGCTCGCCGCGGCGTCGCCGGGCGCCTTCGGCGGCATGCGGTCTCTCCTGGCGCTGCGCCAGGTACTGGAAATCGGTTGCGGTGCTTTGGTGATCCCCGAGCAACTTACCATCGCGCGGGCCGATCAGGCCTTCGACGATATGGACAATCTCAAGGATGAGCATTTGGCGGCATCGCTCAAAGCCTTGGTGCGCCGGCTGGTCGATACTGCACAGCAAATAACGTAAGGGAGGTCCGCCAATGCCGATGGAGCCACGCGACCGGCTGATCGTCGCGCTCGACGTATCGTCGATCGAAGCCGCGCAGGCGATGGTGGCGCGGCTCGGCGACACGGTTTCGTTCTACAAGATCGGCTATCAGCTTGCGTTCGCGGGCGGCATCACGTTCGCGCGCACGCTCACAGACGCCGGCAAGCAGGTCTTCGTCGACCTCAAGCTTCACGATATCGGCAACACGGTGGCGCAGGGCGTCAAGAGCGTGGCGCGGCTCGGCGCCACGTTCTTGACCGTGCACGCTTATCCGCAGACCATGAAGGCTGCGGTCGATGCCCGCGAGTTCGGCCTGCAAATTCTCGCCGTCACGGTGCTCACGTCGCACGACGATGCCGATCTCGCGACCGCGGGGTACGATGTCACGGTCGCCGAGCTCGTTGCCCGGCGCGCCGAACAGGCCCGCGACATCGGTGTCGACGGGCTGGTCTGCTCGGGCGAGGAAGTGGCGAAGCTGCGCTCCGTCGTCGGCCCCAAACTCGCGCTGGTGACGCCCGGCATCCGGCCGGTTGGCTCTGATGCCGACGAGCAGAAACGCATCGCGACGCCGGCCGCGGCGATCCTGGCCGGCTCGGACTATCTCGTGGTCGGCCGTCCCATCCTTGCCGCGGCCGATCCGAAACTGGCGGCGCAGGCGATTGTCGCCGAGATCGCCGCTGCCGCACAGCACCATTGAAGGAGACCGCAATGCCCAAAGGCTATTGGATTCCGCACATCGATGTCAGCGATCCGGACGGCTACAAAGCCTACACGGCGGCGACGCCGCCGGCTCACCATAAATATGCCGGCACCGCGCTGGTGCGCGGCGGCAAAATGGAAGTGGTGGAAGGCCGCGGCCGTGCCCGCAATGTGCTGCGCGAGTTTCCCGAATATGCGACCGCGCTCGCCTGCTATCGCTCGCCCGAATATCAGCGTGCGAAGCCGCTGCGTCTCAAATGCGCGACGTCGGAATTCGTCATCGTCGAGGGTTATGACGGGGCGCAGCCGGCGCCGTCTGCGCCGCATGCCGCTTCGACGCGCAAAGGCTATTGGATCGGTCATGTCGATGTGAGCGATCCCGAGGGCTACAAGGCCTATCAGGCCGCGAACGCGGCGCCGTTTTCCCAGTTCGGCGGCCGCTTCCTGGTTCGCGGTGGCACGCGCGAGACCGTCGAGGGCAAGGTGCGCAGTCGTACCGTGGTGTTGGAATTTCCAAGCTATGAGGCGGCGCTGGCCTGCTACCGCTCGCCCGCGTATCAGGCCGCGAAAAAGCTGCGTGACGGCAAGTCTGAAATCGATCTCTTCATTATCGAAGGCTACGACGGCCCGCAGACCTGACTGCTCCCTCTCCCCGCGCGCGGGGAGAGGGTCGGGGTGAGGGGGCCCCTCCGCGAGTTTGAGCCCAGCGGATAGGCCCCCTCACCCTCGCTCGCTTCGCTCACTCGACCTCTCCCCGCGTGCGGGGAGAGGTGAAGAATAACGTGATGTTGCTGGCCTCGCACCGCCCCGCTATACCGGCCGCAAGCGGAGATGAGCCTCATGGCAGCGGCAAATTCCGATATGCGGGTGGTGGTCGCGGGCGCCGGCGGCCGCATGGGACGAGCGATCATCCACGCCATTGCGGCGGGCAAAGGCCTGGCGCTGGCGGGCGCCGTCGACGCGGCCGGCTCGGCGGTGATCGGCCGCGACGCCGGCGAACTCGCAGGTCTCGGTCCCAACGGCGTCAAGGTTGTGAGCGATGCCGCGCCGCTTCTGAAAGAGGCCGACGGTCTGATCGAATTCACGACACCGGCCGTAACGCTCGCCTTTGCGGAGCTGACGGCCGCCGCCGGCATCGTGCATGTCATCGGCACCACCGGCCATTCGGCCGAAGAAGAAGCCGTCATTGCCCAAGCCGCCAAACGTGCGACGATCGTCAAGTCCGGCAATATGAGTCTTGGCGTCAATTTGCTGGCCGCGCTGGTGAAGCGCGTGGCGAAGACGCTCGACCAAGACTACGACATCGAAATCCTGGAAATGCATCACAACAAGAAAATCGACGCGCCATCCGGCACCGCGCTGATGCTCGGCCGCGCGGCAGCCGAAGGCCGCGGCGTCGATCTCGCGCAACGCTCCGTGCGCGGCCGCGACGGCATGACGGGTGCGCGTAGCGCCGGCGATATCGGCTTCGCTTCGCTGCGCGGCGGCACCGTCGTCGGCGAGCACAGCGCGATCTTTGCCGGGCCGGCCGAGCGCATCGAGCTCACGCATCGCGCCGAGGACCGCATGATCTTCGCCCGCGGTGCGCTGCACGCCGCCTTATGGGCACGCGGCAAGAAGCCCGGCCTTTATTCGATGGCGGACGTGTTGGGGCTGGCCGACATTTAGTTGTCCATTGCGGCCGAGCGCCAACCTTCGAAATGTCCGCATTGGCTCGTTTTGCTGGCGCAATTGCGGCTGCGGTTCGTGATCGCGTTAGGCAGCCGTTAATCATGTCAACGCGCGGCCGTTTTTCATCCGCAAATTGCCCCATGTGCTTCTCATAATTGCCCGCAATGATCGGCTAACCATCATACGGGGGCGGGGCATATCGGATGGCGGGCTACCGGCGAGATTTGGCGGCGCGGTGCCGAACGAGTTGTTGCAAGCCAATTCCAAGACATCAGTTCCAGGACATCAGCACGTGAAAAAACTGGCAATCGCGATTGCTCTGTGCGCCTCCCTGGTCTGCTCCCAGGCTCACGCCAAGACATTCGTCGGCGTCCTGTGGCCCATGTTTGGTCCACTGCCGGCAATCGGTCTCGTTGAGTTGGTTGGCGAACTCAAGATGATGCCGGATGTCGAGGTCAAAACGTATTTGCATCAGTCATGGCCGTCCTTGGTCAAGGATATCGACCGGCAGCCCGCTGGAACGCGCACGGTCGTTGTCGGCTACAGCTTGGGCGCGAACAGCACCGCCTTCGTTGCCAACAACGCCAAGTACGTGGATTTGATTATTGCGTTGCAGCCCTCGATGCTGAGCTGGAATCCCCCTGTCACCGGACGGGTGGGGAAAATGATCGAAATCTATAATCCCAATCCGTGGATGACCTTTGGGGGGATGGGTTCCAAGAAAATGGTCGGCCGCAATATCGAGTACATTGCGAACAACGATTCCCATCCCGGCGCGCAGTTTGATCCGCAGTTTCGCAATCTGGTCAAAACAGAAATCGCGAAGATCTCGACCGAAGACGATGTGGAAACGGCACGAGCCGAAGCGCCTGCGATCCCCGATCGGCCCAAACCCGAGCCCGTTATGGCAGAGCTGTCGAAAGCCCAGCTTGGAGACGCGACGGATCTTCCCGGCGTGCTTTCCTATGCGGACACCACGCAGGCTGAAGTACCCAAGCCGCCTAAGCCTTCCAAACCGGAAACTGCCGAAGAGCAGCCACCGAAGCCCCGGTCGAAGGACGTTGTGGCCTTCCTCGACAGTCTTTCAAATTCGGTGGATTCTGGGAACTTGCCGATGGAACCGCAACTAACGACCGACGACATGCGGGATTACGCAAAAAGAACCTACCAGGCTTCGCATATGGCCGGAGATGCCGGCCACACCAGTTTCTGACCACGGCGGCGACGATGCGGCAACGCCGCCGGCACGCAAAGTGGCGCCGCTTGAATCAGATCGCCTTCATGATGCCCTGAAAGCAGGCGTCAAGACCAAAACAAGCGCTCAAAGCCGCGCGGAGGCTTGTTGAATCTCGCCCGTCTAGTGCAACGTCGGAAAATCCATTTCTTCGTAGCAGCACCTGTGCACGTAGAATTGCCGGCATGCCGCCCAGGCTAATGGCCGCAATGACGTCGCTCGCCGCACCGTCAAAGCGCCGCAAGTGCACCTGGCTGAAGGCACGTTTCACCAGAAGCTTGGCGCGGTCGTTATCGAACATCACATGAACCGGCGCGCCGTGGTCGGTCGCTAAAAGTGCGTTGTAATCATGCACCGCCAAGTCATCGAAACCTGCTTGTGCATACGCGTCGGCACGGGCGGTCACGAGGTCAGGCCGGTCCGGATCGCGTTCAAGAGCCGCGGAGAGATCGGCGACGGCCGACTGTGGACGCCCGAGGGCGAGAAACGCCTGGGCGCGTTGCGCCAACAAGTTGGTGGTTTGGCGACGCTCGAGAACAAAACTGAAGTTGGCGATGGCGACTTCGTACCGACCGAATTTCATCAATAGTTGCGCGGCCTGCTCGCGTGCGTACAGGTGATCCCGGTCCTTGAGGATGATGGCCTGGAGTTCGCGCAGCGATTGGAGGTCGGCGGCCCTCGATTGCAACAGCATCGCGTGGGTTGTCTGGACATCCAGGTCGTCAGGTGCCTGTTTCAACGCGAGCGCAAGATCGGCATTGGCGCGGGGCAGATCACCCATGGTGAGCGAAAGCCGTGCCGACAAATGACGCGCCTTCTGCGCGTCCGGATCAATGCCAAGGGCAAGATCAGCTTCGGCACGGGCCTTGTCGAGTTCTTGCATATCGATGAAGTACCACGCCCGCGCCAAGTGGCTGGCGACCCGTTCCGCCTTGTCGTCACTCTGCGAGACCTGTGGCTCAGGGCACGGCGTGCCGCGGTGAGCTCGGTTGGCGATCAGGCAGGCCGTTATACGTACCTCGATTGGCCCGGCGCCGGGGTCGTTCTGTCGCGTATTCGCATCCATGGCAAAAGCTCGTGACGCCAGGAACGCGGCCAGGGCAGCGCCGATGAGCGAGGCATGAACGCGCTTCATCGCGATTCATTTCTTTCATTCAAAGCACAGGCGAGCAAAGCGTCGTTCACCGCCGGCGAGAAGCATGCTTGCGGTAAGCGGTTGGTGCTCCGGTTTGCCTTCTCGCAGATTCGCAAAGACGGCGCCTCTCGGGATGGCGCACCACCCTGAGATCGGTTGGTGACTGAACAAGCCGCCACATTCACGTCGATCACTCTCGCATCCGGGTCGATCTGCCGCCTATTCGCATCTACGGCGAATGCCTGCGATACGCCGAACACCACCAGGGTCACGCAGGGAAGCCATGCACAGACAAGTTTCATCACCAGCACCTCTCATCCAGCATGCAGGCACGGACAGCGTCACGCACCGCCGGCATGAAGTCTGCCGCAGTGTTGGGGGGCTGAAAGTAGCCAAGCTTGTTAAGGGTCAGGAGTTTTTTCCTGAGGAAGCCGTCGTCGCTTGTAACAGCCTTCAGAGCGTCGACTTCGGCCTCGTCGGTCCGATGAAGCGCGCGCAGCGCCAGCGCGCGCGACCAGTAGGCACTGCTGCTATAGGTCGGCCGCAGAGCCAGGGAACGCGTCAGCGAATCGACAGCGCGTTCGTATTCTTTGGTGTAGAGATAGACTCGGCCTAGCAGGTTATGAAGAATCCAAAAATCGGGGGCGTAGGACAAGGCCTTCTCAAGATCGGCCTTGGCGAGATCGAATTCGGACCGATCAAATTGGTACCATCCGCGCCAACCGTAGGAAAACGCGCCAGGGTCGAGCCGAACAAAGTCGTCGAATGCATCGATCGCTTCCGAGAAGCGGCCCATGGATTCCAGCATTGTCGCACGCTCCAGGCGCGCCAGCGTGTGGTACGAAATTTCCTTACCGCGAAAACGGGTGAACTGTGCGTCCAGATCGGACGGGCTCAGTGCAAGCAGCTTGTCCAATTCCTGCAGCGCTTCCGGCTGCGCGTCGATATCCATCAGATATTCAAAATGATGGAATCTTGCGAGCACGTCATTGGGGGTCAGTTCGATTTCCTTATCGTAGGCGGTTTTGGCTTGAGCGAAATTTTTGTTTGCCAGTCCTATCGTCCCGAGGATATCGAATGCCGGCGCATAATTAGCGTCCAAGCTCAGCGCTTTTTCAGCCAAAGCTGCTGCGGTTCTGTAGTCATGCTTGTAAAAAGCAATCGAGGCTCGCCGAATCAGCGGCTCGGGATCTTTGGGAGACAGCTTAATTGCCTCATCGAAATCACGAATTGCCTCGTCGATGTCGTCCGACATATGGGCGGCACGGCCCGCGATGATGAGAGCGCGCTCGCGGTCGGCTTCGCTCAGGTCGGGTCGAGCGAGGATCGAATCGCAAGCCGTGATAGTTAGATGCTTGTCGGCGCCAAATACCGGAACAGTACAACCGGCCCAATCGAGCGGCGCTGCCAGGGCGGCGTGTGAAGCCAGCCACGTCACCAATGCGGCGCAAACGGCAATCGCTTGGTGGCAGTTGCTCATGGATACCCCCTTGGCGTGCAAATTAGCCCGGAGGACCTACGTCTCGCTTAAGTGCTTTATTCAAATTGTAGCAATCTCGGAGAACGGGTTACCTGTATTGTCGACGGCGCAATTTCGCCCGCGCGGCGGCACGACTGAAGGCAAATAAAATCGTGTTAGTTGCCTTTGGATCGGCCGTGATATCGGCGGGATCGCACGACGAACCGATAAGTTGGGCGGCGGTCCGAGACGGCTGACGACTTGATAGCTGGCTTCGCAACCTCAATCCGCCCGCAGCAGCGACATCCCCGTCATCTCTTTCGGCTTCGGCAATTCCATCAGCTCGAGCAGCGTCGGCGCGATATCGGCGAGGCGGCCCTCGGCCTTGAGCGCGCGGTTGCGGGCGCCAACCAGCATCAGCGGCACCAGGTTTGTGGTGTGGGCGGTGTGCGGGCCGCCGGTTTGCGGATCGCGCATCATCTCGCAATTGCCGTGGTCGGCGGTAACGAGCAGCGCGCCGCCCGCCTTATCGATGGCATCGACGATGCGCCCGAGGCCGGCGTCGGCAGTCTCCACGGCCTTGATCGCTGCCGGCAGGCTGCCGGTATGGCCGACCATGTCGGGGTTGGCGTAGTTGAGAACAATCAGATCGTATTGGCCGGAAGCAATCGCCTCGACCGCTTTGTCGGTGAGTTCGGGTGCCGACATTTCCGGCTGCAGGTCGTACGTCGCGACCTTCGGGGACGCCACCATGATGCGTTCCTCGCCGCCATAAGGCTCCTCGCGTCCGCCGTTGAGAAAGTAGGTGACGTGCGGATATTTCTCGGTCTCTGCCATACGAAGCTGGCTGCGGCCGGCCGCCGCGACGACGTCGCCGAGGATGTTGGCGAGGGTCTGCGGCGGAAAGATCGTCTGCATCAACCGGCCGAGTTCGTCACTGTACTGCGTCATGCCCAGCGCCGCGGCGAAACGCACCGTGCGCCGGCGCGCAAAGCCGGAGAAGTCCGGATCGAGGATCGCCGCGAGAATCTCACGCACGCGATCGGCGCGGAAATTGAAGCAAAGCACGCCGTCGCCGTCTTTCATGCCGCGATAGTCGCCGACCACGGCCGGGACGATAAATTCATCGAACTGCTTGTTGGCGTACGCATGGGCGACGACGGCGCCAGCGTCGGGAAAGCGCGGGCCGTCGGCGTCGACGATGGCCCCATAAGCTTTCGCCACGCGTTCCCAGCGCTTGTCGCGATCCATCGCGTAGTAGCGGCCGCAGACGGTCGCGATCTTGACCGTCGCCGGCAGCGCGGCCACGAGACGCTTGACGTCATCGGCCGCGGATTGCGGCGGCGTATCGCGGCCGTCGGTGAGCACGTGCACCAACGCCGGTATGCCGGCGTCGGCGAGGATCTTCGCCAATGCGGCGGCGTGATCCTGATGCGAGTGCACGCCGCCCGGCGAGACCAGGCCGACCAGATGGCAGGTGCCGCCGCTCTCTCTGAGTTTTTTGATCAGATCGCGCAGCGCCGGTATGCGCGCGATGTCCCCGCTGGCGATGGCGTCGGTAATGCGGGGCAGGTCCTGCATGACCACGCGCCCGGCGCCGATATTGAGGTGGCCGACTTCGGAATTGCCCATCTGTCCGTCCGGCAAGCCGACGTCCTTGCCGCAGGTGCGCAGGAAGCCGCACGGCCCGGCCGCCCAGAGCCGGTCGAATGTCGGGGTCCTAGCCTGGCGGACGGCGTTGTCGGCGGGATCGTCGCGCCAACCCCAGCCGTCCAGGATGACCAGCATCACGGGCCGCCGCTGCATGTCTTGTTCCTCTCTCGACCGGATCGGATATCGTGGATTGGGATGGTATCGTCAATCATCGCGGAACGCTTGCCTAACCTCGCTCGTTTCGCTCACGCTTGCGCTTCCGGGCGGCGATATGAGGACGCTTCGAAATGGCTGAACGCATTCTCGTGCTCTTGCGCCATGGCCAGAGCGAGTGGAATCTGAAAAACCTGTTCACCGGATGGCGCGATGTCGATCTCACCCAGAAGGGGATCGAGGAAGCGCGCGCGGCCGGACGCAAGCTCAAGGCGCAGGGTATCCGTTTCGATATCGGCTTCACCTCCGCGCTCATCCGCGCCCAGCGCTCGCTTGATCTTGTGCTCGAGGAAATGGGGCAGAAGACTGTTGCGGTGGTCAAGGACCAGGCGCTCAACGAGCGCAACTATGGCGATCTCTCGGGGCTCAACAAGGACGATGCGCGGGCCAAGTGGGGCGCCGAGCAGGTGCAAATCTGGCGCCGCTCTTATGACGTGGCGCCGCCCGGCGGCGAGAGTCTCAAGGATACCGCCGCGCGCGTGCTGCCCTACTACATCCAGGAGATACTTCCGCGCGTGCTTGGCGGCGACAGCGTGCTGGTCGCCGCGCATGGCAATTCGCTGCGCGCGCTGGTGATGGTGTTGGAGCGGCTATCGCCGCGTGACATTACTCGAGCGCGAGATCGCGACCGGCGTGCCGTTGATCTACCGGCTCAATGCCGACTCGACGGTGGCGGAGACGCAGGATCCGGCAGCGTAGGTGTTGTCTCTTCGTCATGCCCGCGCTTGTCGCGGGCATCCACGTCTTGGCTGCCGTGACAAAGCGAAGACGTGGATGGCCGGAACAAGTCCGGCCATGACGATGGGGGATTAGAAGCGCTACGCCGCGGCCCCAAGCTGGCCGGCTTCCCAGCCGAGCATCGCGCGTTTGCGGGTGATGCCCCAGTGATAGCCGGTCAGGTCGCCGGATTTACCGACGACGCGATGGCACGGCACCACGAACGACACCGGGTTCTTGCCGACGGCGGCACCGACGGCGCGCGCGGCGGTCGGATTGGCGACCTTGTCGGCGATGCCCGAATAGGTCGCAAGGCGCCCCATCGGGATTTGCAAGAGCGCGTCCCATACCCGGACTTCCCAATCGGTGCCGATGAGCACCACGCGCAACGGCTGCTGCGGCCGCCATTGCGATGGATCGAAAATGCGCTTCGCGATCGCCGCCGTGCGCGCGGTGTCCTCGATATAGGTGGCCTTCGGCCAACGGCCCTTCATGTCGGCGAGCGCGGCCCGTTCCTCGCCCGGATCGGCGAAGGCGAGACCGGCGAGCCCGCGTTCGGTCGCCATGACCAAGGCGCGGCCGAACGGCGACGGATGAATGCCGAACCGGATCGTCAAGCCTTCGCCGCCGGACTTCCACTCGCCCGGCGACATCGCCTCGTGGGTCACGAACAGATCGTGCAGGCGGCCGGGGCCGGACAGGCCCAACTCATACGTGGCGTCGAGCACGCTCGCCGAATCCCGCAGCAGCCGCCGCGCACCGTCGAGCGTGAGCGCTTGCAAAAACGCCTTCGGGGACAGCCCGGCCCAGCGGCGGAACAAGTGATGCAGTTCGGTCGGCGTGACGCCGGCGGCCTCGGCGATGGTTTCGATGTCCGGCTGCTCGCGCCAGTGGCCGCGGATATGCCCAATGGCGCGGCGCACCACCTCATAATCGGCGGCGGAGGTCGCGAGCGGCGTCAGGTCGGTCAAGCGATCGGGTGACAGCATGGGTGGCTCCATCATTTGATCCCCATTTAGGCCGCTGCCGTTGGTCGAACCACCCGATTTCTGTCCTACCTTATGCCTACCGCTGAAAGGGGGAGGCCGACGCGCGAAGCACGTTAGGTGGGGGTCATGGTGTCGGCTGACCCTCACCCGATCGCCTTCGGCGACCGTCCTCCCCCTTCAGGGGAGGATTAATTCCGTGTCGGACCACGTTTGGCCTCACCGAGCGCAGTCGACAGCGCGCGGGCAAAGCTTGCTTTCTCGTGCGGGCCCGAGAAAGCCCGCAATCGGTCAGTCGCCGCCCGCGGGAGACCAGGAACAGCCGCTCGATGCCGAATTCCTCATGCACGATGCGGTCGAGCTGCACCCAGACCGGATTGAGCGTCCATTCCCGCACGCGGCCGTGATGGCTGACCTTGCGCACGGTCAGTTCGGAGGCGGTGACGATCACTTCCTCGTAGGCGCGCGCCGCGCGATAATTGGCGCGGAACGCCCAGTAAACCAGCAGCACGTCGAGTCCGAGGAAACCGAATACCGGCCACGCGCCGATCATCAGAAACAGCACACCAGAGACGAAGCTGATGCCACCGATGACCAGCATGAACAGCAGAAAGCCGGTCGAGCCGAGCGAGCGGTGCGGCGTGATGATGGCCGAAAAGATTTTGGGTTCGGCTAGACCGGCGTTGCTCGCGGCTGTTGTCGTCGGTCATGGCGGTCAGTATAGGGGATTATATGGCGCGAAAGACCACCAAGCAAAGCCTGAAAGCGGCACGCAAGGGCGACGCGGCGCGCGTCAAGGACCGCAAGGCGCAGACCAAGGCCGACGCCAAGGCGCCATGGCGCTTTGCCGCAATGGACGCCGGCCGAAATCGCCGAGGCGTTCCGCCGTTTCGAGGCCGCCAATCCGGTGCCGCGCGGCGAACTCCAGCACATCAATCCGTTCACGCTGCTGGTCGCCGTCGTGCTATCCGCGCAGGCGACCGATGCCGGCGTCAACAAGGCGACGCCGGCTCTGTTCAAGCTCGCCGACACGCCGGAGAAGATGGCAAAGCTCGGCGAGCCGCGCGTGCGCGATCTGATCAAGACCATCGGGCTTTTTCGCACCAAGGCGAAGAACGTGATCGCGCTGTCGCGGATGCTTGTCGACCAGCACGGCGGCGAGGTCCCGCACGACCGCGCGGCGCTCGAAGCGCTGCCCGGCGTCGGCCGCAAGACCGCCAACGTGGTGCTCAACATCGCGTTCGGCGAACCGACCATCGCGGTCGACACGCACATCTTCCGCATCGGCAACCGCACCGGGCTCGCGGTCGGCAAGACGCCGCTCGATGTCGAGATGAAGCTGATGGAGGTGGTGCCGGAGAACTATCGGCTGCACGCCCACCACTGGCTCATCCTGCACGGCCGCTACGTCTGCGTCGCGCGCCGGCCGCTGTGCGAGACATGCCTGATCGCCGATCTGTGCAAGTGGCCGGGGAAGACGGTGAATGTGGCGCCGGCCGCTCTAAGATACACTGAAACGCGGCGTCATGGCCGGACGTGTCCCGGCCATCTCGATTCAAATGGTGCAGCCGTGTAGTAGCGACCGGGATGCCCGGCACAAGGTTCTATAATCGGGCCGGCCAGAGGCCGGACCCGTGTGCCGGGCATGACGGATCACTCTTTGCGCCAGTCGCTCCTCTGCCATCTGGTGCAGCGCGGCGCGATCGAGCTTGTTGGTCGAGGCGAGCGGCAGTTCGTCGACGAACCAGACGAAGCGCGGATGCTGGTAGGCCGGAGCGTGCGCCAGGGCGAAAGTCTTTACCGCTTCGGCGTCGAGCGCGCGGCCGTGTTTGCGGATGACGAAGGCGACCGGCTTTTGGCCCTTGATGTCGTCGTCGATCGGCACCACGGCGGCCTGCGCCACGTCGGGATGGCGCTCCAGCATGCGCTCGACATCGGCCGGATAGATGTTCTCGCCGCCGGACACGAACATGTCGTCGGTGCGGCCGACGAAATAGTGAAAGCCGTCGGCATCGCGGCGGAACACGTCGCCGGTGATGTAGAAGCCGTCCGGCGTGATCGGCCGCTCCCGTCGCCGGAGGGCGGGTGGCGGCCGGCCGGTTGTGATAGCCGAGCATCATCGCCGGGCTTTTCATCTCCAGCACGCCGTGATCGGCATTGCGATTATCGCCGTCGACGAGACGCAGCGCGACCTTCGGATGCGGATAGCCGACCGACAGCTCGGGCTGCGGCAGTCCCTTGGGATGCGGACCGAACACCACCGGGCCGGCTTCGGTGGTGCCGTACGCATTGGTCACCGCGGCCTGCGGCAGCGCCTCGTGCAGCGCCGCCATCAGGCTCGCGCTCACCGGCGCCGAGCCCATGCGGACGAATTCGACGCTGGAGAGATCGGTACGCGCCATCAGGTCGCTTTCGCGCAGCATCATCGCGATCATCGGCGGCACCGCGGTGAGCCAGGTGCAGCGATAGCGGCCGATCGCCTCGATATAGGCGCGTGCGGTAAACTGCGGCAGCAGCACGATGGTGGCGTGCGCCGCACAAGCGAGCTTGGCGAGCGCCAGCGCGTTCATGTGATAGAGCGGCGCGGCGATCAGATAACGGTGGCGGTCGAGCCCGGCGGCGAGCCGCGTCTCCACGACCCAGATGTGGCTCTGATGCGAGAGCACAACGCCCTTCGGCGTTCCGGTCGAGCCGGAGGTGTAGAGGAACATCGCCGGCTCGTCGGGCGCCGGAACGATCGCGTCGAACGGGCCGGAATCGAGGAATGCATCGAACGTTTCCGCCTCCCCTGCAGGGGGAGGCGATGCGCGAAGCGCGTCAGGTGGGGCGGGTCTGTGAGCGGCCGCGATGCTGTCACCCCACCCCGCGCACCACCTGCGGTGCGCGACCCTCCCCCTCCAGGGGAGGGTAAAGGAGGGCCGAACCGCACGACCGGCAACGCGGGCGGACAATCCGCCGCGCGCTGCGCATCGCAGAACATGAACTTTGCGCCGGCATCGCGGATGATGAAATGAATGGTCTCGCGCGGAAATTTGAAATTCACCGGCACCGCGACGAAGCCGGCGCGCATGATGCCGTAATAGGCCGCGATGAATTCGGCGCGATTGGCCGACAGCAGCGCGACCCGATCGCCGCGCTGCAAGCCGCGCCGGACCAGCGCGCGCGCGACGCCGTTCGCCATGGCGTCGAGTTGCGCGAACGTGAATTCGCGCGGGCGGCCGCTCGCCGCCGAGATCGATGATCGCGACCTTGGCGAGATCGCGATCGCGCCGGATCAGATCGCCGAGATTGCTCAATCCCGTCATTACGGATCGCGTGACTCCAGATACGCCGCCAGCGCGATCATGTCGCTCTGCGACAAGTTCGCGACCGACAGGCTTCATGAACAAAACGCCGACACCCTTGCGGGCGCCGGCCTGAATGTCGTTGAGCTGGCGGAAGATGTACGTCGCGGTCCGGCCGGTGATGCCGGCGGCACTTCGCCCATGCCCTTCAGGTTCGGTCCATGACATAGCGTGCACGCAATGGTTTTCCCGGCCCCGCCGGTGGCCAGTGCTTCGCCTTTGGCGATGCTGCCTTTCGGCACGTAGTCGGTGAATCCCGAATGCGGATCGCGCAGCGCTGCTTCGGCGTCGCTCTTCGGGAGCACGATGATGCGCTCGCCGATCGGTTCGGTGCCGCCGTCCGGCGATGCGAACCGCATCCCGCCGGCGCCGACAGCGCTCTTCGGCACCGTGTCGGTTTCGGTCACCTTGTTGTAGCCGGCGGTCGGCTTGAGTTTGGCAAAATAATCGGCAGCGGCTTTGACATCGTCATCGGAAAACACTTGCGCCATGGCGATCATGACGCCGGCGCGCACGTTGGCGCGCTCGCCCTTCTTGAAGGTCGCCATCTGGCGGATGATGTAGTCCGCCGGCAGCCCGGCGAGGCTGGCGGATTCCGGATGGCCGTCGCCGGAGGGCAGATGGCATTGCGCGCAGGCGCGCCCCGCCGGTTTGAGTCCGCCATGCGCGACGACTTCGGGCATCGGCCGGATGCTCGTCCGGAAACCAGTCCGGCGGATTGTACGGATCGTCGATTTGCGCCTGGGTGTATTGCTTGCTGCTGCCCGGCACGGATTTCATCGTGACATTGTCGAGCTGTCCGGGCGGCGGCGTCGCCGGATAAGCCCATTCGGGATTATCGGCCGCGTGCGCAACGCCGCCCAGCAACGCGGCCAGTGACATACCGATCAAGATTTTCATGGATTCTCCCCCCACGCTCTTTCTCACGATGCTTTCGGCGGCGCGGTGAAATAAGTGCCGCGGCCGCTGGCGATCAGCTTGCCGTCCTGATCGAAAATCTGCGCCTCGGCGGTCGCGAACTGCGAGCCGCCGCGGATCGACCTTGCCGCGCGCGATCAGATCGCCCGGCAGCGCCGGCCGGTGATAGTCGACGCGCAGGTCGATGGTCGGCACGGCGCGCCCGGTCTGTTTCACCATGGCCCAATCGGCGGCGAGATCGATGCAGCGCCGCCAGCACGCCGCCATGGGTGTAGCCGCGCTCGGTGTTGACGACCCATTCCTCGCGCCACTTCGCCTTGATCTCGATGCTGTCGTCGGTGAACCGCGATCACGGTGAGGCCGAGCCACTGATGATACGGCGCGCGGGTCGACGAGCGCCTGACCTGTCTTCGAGCGTGATGGGTCGGACTTCGCGCGCTCGTCGCTGCTCCCCGTGCGCGTCACATCACGGCGTCACCACCACTTTGCCGATGACCTCGCGGTCCTCGATCAGCCGCAGGCCCTCGCGCGGCTTGTTCCAGCGGCAGCACCTTATCGATCACCGGCTTCATCTTGCCGGTCGCCGATCAGCGTCCATCAGCGCCGCGAGATCCTCGTCGTAAAAACTGTTGGAGCCGATGATTTTCAGCTCGAAGCTCCAGACGTAGCGCAAGTCTTCCTTCGGGTCGTAGCCCGCGGTCGCGCCGCAGACCAGAAGCTTGCCGCCGCGCTTGAGGCAGCGCAGCGACGGCACCCAGGTGTCGCCGCCGGTGAAATTGATCACCGCGTCGACGCCGCCCTCGTAGCTGCGGCGTTGCGGCTTGCCGTATTTCTCGACCGCCCATTTCGACCAGTCGGTGTCGCGATAGTTCACCACCGCGTCGGCGCCCAGCGCCTTGAGCCGGTCGAGCTTCTCGGCGCTCGACGCGCAGGCGATGACTTCGGCGCCCAGAGCTTCGCCAGGATCACGCAGCCGGTGCCGACGCCGCCCGAGGCGCCGAGCACCAGCACGCGCTCGCCCGCCTTCACGGTGTCGTGGGTGACCAGCATGCGATGCGCCGTGCCGTAAGCGACCGGCAGCGCGGCGGCGTCCTCGAAGCTCACGCCGGCCGGCATGGCGACGAGCTGGTCGGCGGCGACCAGGCAATATTCCGCCATGCCGCCGTCGAGCATTTCGCCCATCAGGCCTTTCTTCTTGTTGACCGGGTTGACCAGCACGCGGTCGCCGGCCTTCCAGCCGGTCACGCCGGCCCGACCTCGGCGATCTCGCCCGCCATATCGAGGCCGATGATGACCGGCAGCGGCACCTTGATGCCCGGCATGCCGCGCACCGTGAACACATCGTGATAGTTGAACGAGGCCGCGCGCACGCGAATGACGACATGGCCGTCGGTCGCCTGCGGCCGCGGATAGTCGGCCACGACCTCGAGCTCGTCGAGGCCGCCGTGCTGGCGCAGCACCAGTGCTTTCATCGTCACCGCTCAAACCTGGCTCCCTATGGCTTCCGGCGAGTGGATGTCCTTGCTCTCCTAGCACGGTCTTGTCACAATTGAAACCATGCCGAAACACATGGCGAAACAGCGCGTTGCGGTGCGACGAATGAAACCGGCACGAAGCCGCCGCTCGGCAGGGTGGCGGATCGCGGTACGATGCGTGAGCGGACGCGATCGGCTGCAGGCCGTCGAATACACCCGCGGCATCGCCGCCTTCATGGTGATGTGGTTTCATTTCACCTACAGCCTGCCGGAAGGCGTGCTGCGCAGCTCCGGTCTTTACGGGTATCTCGGCGTCGAAGCATTCTTCGTGATTTCCGGATTTATCATTCCCTATTCGATGGATCTGCAGCGCTATCAGATCGGCAAGGACAGTTGGGTGTTTTTCGGACGCCGCATCATCCGGTTGCAGCCGCCGTATCTGATGTCGGTGCTGCTGATCCTCTGCGTGCCCGGCGTTGCCGCCCTCACGCCCTGGTTCGACGGCGGTCTTTCGGCGCACGATCTTTATCGCGCCGCGCTGCATCTGATCTATCTCGTGCCCTGGGCCGGCGAGGACTGGTTCAGCCCCGTGTACTGGAGCCTGGCGATTGAATTTCAATATTATGTTCTGATCCTCGCCGCCGCGCCCTTGCTGCTGTACCGGAAAAACCTGTGGCCGCAGCGGGCGTTCTTTCTGCTCGTCATGCTGGTGGCGTGGCACAACCAGGAAGGCCGGCTCGTCTTCATGTATCTGCCGGTCTTCGGCTTTGGCTTTGTGCAGTTTTTGTTCAAGCGGCGCGGCATGGCGCTGCGGGAATGCCTGGGTTGGGCTTTCGCATTCGCAGCCGTCACCTCTGGTCAGGACCCCACGTGGGTGATCGGCGCGGTGCTTGCGCTGGTGGCCTTGAATGCGCCGTGGCCGGAGCGATGCCCGCCCTTGCTGTTCCTGGGCACCATTTCGTATTCGCTCTATCTTGTGCACGGGGCGGTCGGCGCCAGCGTCCTCGATATCCTCGGCCGCGTCGGCCGATCGGCGCCGGAGTTCGCGCTGTTCATACAGATCGCGACGACACTCGCGCTGGCGACGCTGTTCTGGCGGCTGATCGAACAGCCCTCGACCCTGCTGGCCAAGAAATTCGGCAAGGCCGATCGGTCTTTGCCGGCGGCTGTCGCGCCCACCGCCGCCGGCCCATGACAGAGCGCGCATGCGTACGGCGTGATTGCCCTCGCGCCGCCGCCTCATTAGCTTAGCGCATGATCCGCAATATCCGTATGCGGTCATGCCCGCGCTTGTCGCGGGCATCCACGTCTTGCCGGATTGAATACGCCGCGAAGACGTGGGTGGCCGGGACAAGCCCGGCCATGACGGGGAGAATAGGTGTTATTTTCGAAAAGCGATATAACACCCGCCCGGCAATCCCCATTGCTATCAGAGTCATCCATGCAAGAAAACTTCCGCCAGTTTCTCGACCGTCTGCGGCAGAACGGCGAGCTTGTCGACCTGCATCAGCCGGTCGATATCCGCCACATCGCGACGCTGGTCGATCAGGCGAAGACCGCGCTCTATTTCCACAAGGTGATCGGCTACGACGTGCCGGTGGTGTCCGGCATCATCCGCACCCGCGAGCGCGCCGTCATGGCGCTCGGCTGCGACAATTTCGGCGAGCTCGAGGTCAAGCTTGCGCAGGCGATCGCCAATCCGATCCCGCCGCAATATGTCGAGACGTCGCCGACCCGCGAGGTCGTCCTCGTCGGCGACGACGTCGATCTCTACAAGCTGCCGATCCCGATGTCGTCGATCTACGACGGCGGCCCGATGATCACCGCGGGCGTCGTCATCGCGCGCGATCCGGAGCTTGGCATGAATTCCGGCATCTACCGCTTCATCGTCAAGGAAAAGAGCCTCACCGGCATCGACATCGTCACGCCCAACAACATGCGGCTGTTCGCGCAACGCGCGCTCGAAAGCAACGAGCCGCTGCCGATCTCGATTTCGATCGGCACTCATCCGGTCGAGATCACGGGCTCCGGTTATCGCGCGCCGCTCGGCGTCGACGAGATGGCGATCGCCGGCGGCATCCGCGGCGAGCCGGTCGAGCTGGCGCCGTGCCAGACCATCGACATGCCCTACATCGCCGACGCCGAGATCGTGCTCGAGGCGGAAATCCTGCCGACCGGCTGGACCTGGCCGGAGGGCCGCTTCGGCGAGTTCACCCGGCTGATGGGCGGGCTGCACTGGAATCCGCTGGTGCGCATCAAGGCAATCTCGATGCGCAAGGACGCGATCTATTACAACCTGCACATGCCGTGGGAGAACACCTGGCTCGCGGCGCCGACGCGCTACGCGGCGATCCGCGCGGCGCTGCGCACCGCCGGCGTGCAGGTGAAAGACATCAACGTCACGCTCGGCGGCTGCGCGTTCTGGCACGCCGTGATCTCGATCAAGAAGCAGCCCGGCGAAGGCAAGAACGCTTGCCTCGCCGCATTATCGGTGATGGATTTGAAGCACGTCGTCGTGGTCGACGACGACATCGACGTCAACGATCCCGGCGAAGTGGAGTGGGCCATCGCGACGCGCGTGCAGGGCGACCGCGACGTCATGATCGTGTCCAACGCGCGCGCCAAGCCGCTCGATCCAAGCCTGCCGCAGGGCTACGGCGTGGTGCCGACCGGCGCCAAAGTCGGCATCGACGCCACCATGCCGGAAGGCATTCCGCGCGAATATTACGAGCGCATCACCTACGCGTATGCGGACAGTGCCAAGATCGACGATTACGTCGCCGGCAAGAAGGACGCCGTGGGACAATCCGGCGACGACGCGGCAGTCGCGGCGCTGGCGGCGAAGATCCAGGACGAGATCGCCAAACAACCGCTCTACTACACCGACATCGCCGAGCGCTTCGCGCAGTACGATTTCAGAACAATCGCCCGCGCCATCGGCCACCTGCACGCCACCGAGAAGCTGTGGCAAGACCCACGCGGCCGCATGTGCGTGCGGGGCTCGGCATTCGCGGCGAAGCCGCCGCGGAAATAATCCCGAGCTTTATTATGAGCAACAATCCGTAGGAATTAAACGGCCTGATCGATGATTGTGCCTCGTTATTATGGCGAGAGCATCTGAGAGGGACAAGAAGAAGTATCTCGTATGCTAATAACATCGTCCAGCTTGGAACAGGGTCCAAGCCCGCTCCGTTTAATGACTGCTCCGCGCTAACCGCGCCGCGTCCTGCAAGATAGCAATCATGCGGTTGATCACATCGTCGACCGTCGCTCCAGGCGGAAAATTCGTCCTCTGTTCGGGGTCTTCTTCCCAATATCCCTTGGCATGTATCCGATAGCCAACGATCTCGTAATGTTCGTCCTTTTCTTTAATGCTCCAAGTCGACGTGCCTCGCGCAAATGACGACCACGATTTGACCCCAGCATATTTCGGTAGAACAGGCGGTGACTGCTTTCCCTTTTGCGGTGAGACCGCGACATTTTTTCGGCCGATCGCATCGACAAACGCGTGGCGTAAGCCTTCGGTATTTGTAACCGAAACAACAGAAACAGGCTCGATTTCTGCGTAAGAGCCGCCTCGTTTGCCTACGGTCGGCACGTAAACGGCATCTTGTCTGAGGTAGCAACTGTAAAGCATGATCCAGCCTAGAAGGGAGTAATGATGAGTTCTACGTTTCGGTCCAGTGTTTTTGCTCGCGCTTGTGCCGTAATGCCTCCCAATCCCGGCTGGTTCGCGCCTACGGACGGTGGAGCCGACGAATTATCTTCGATGCGCACTGCGCAAAACGCAGGGCAGGATTCCAGTCGCTCCCGCCTTCATCCCGCGCGTATTTGATGAGGAAGTCCATCCTCTCCGTGTCGTCGCGCGCCTCCCGATTGGGCAAATCCGGAAGCCGCAAATGGACTGCTGCAATCCGAGCCAAACACCGATCGTTCGCATTCAAAGCGGATGCTACCGTCGCAAGCCCGAACATGAGCTGGCCCGCCGCAAACTCTTTCCGATACGCGCGGCTGAGCAGATGTTCGATTTCGCTTTGCTCGCGCACGACAAAGCGATCGCCGCGCCGCTCGATTAATGACGTTCGTCCGAGCACCAAACCCTCATCGGTGCAGGCGGGACCGTAATTATTCTTGCAGGCTCGCTTAACCGCCAGAATTGACGAATCATCATTCCATCTTGTCCCTCATTTTAGGACTTTTGTCAACATAAATCGCAACTACCCTTGACACAAGTCTCTTCGGCAGTTATATGTAACGAATCTTGTCCCCGTAAAGGACGCCAGCCGGTGACTCCGGCTGGAGGGGGCAAGAACGGTTCCCGCGGGCGGCGGTTCGTCACCTCCGCTCCCGGGCGGCTTCGGGTTAGACGCCCGGCCAGCATAACGACTGGTCCGCGAGGGTGACCTCGCTGCACTGGATGGCGGCCGGGAGCGGGTAACACCCGCTCCTCCCTAGTACCGCCCCAGGAAGTGCGTGACCGGAGCTGAGCGGTGGCGTTCGTTCGTTGCCGCAAGTGCCGTGGTGGAACGCCGACAGGCGAGCGCGCCCGAAGCGCAGACGCGTGGCAACACGCGACCTGCGTGGCGCGCGCCGGGCCCCCGCTGGGGCGCGGCGGTTGAGTCCGCGCCTGTCGGCGTTCCGCTTCCTTTCTTTCGTTTGTTCGGTAGCCCGGATGGAGCGCAGCGTAATCCGGGAGCGGCGTTCACGCTGCAGCATCGTTCCCGGATTACGCTGCGCTCCATCCGGGCTACGCGTTCTTGGGAATGGCGTGGCATAGCTCGGGCGCGCAGGCGTCGCGAGAACGCAATTTTATTGCGTCGTTGCCGGGCTTGACCCGGCAATCCATGCGGCAATGCCGCTCGTTCATTTGCAGTACGCGCCATCAACTGCGTCTCAGCATGGACCACCGGGTCAAGCCCGGTGGTGACGAAAGAAAATAATGCGCGCGCTGCACGCGACAAACAACACGGAGATTTTGACATGCCATCATTGTCCGACGAGCCGTTCAGCAAGCCGAACTTCCTCAAGCGGCGCTCGTATGACGAGGGCCGCGCACAGGTCGATGCCGCGCACATCGCGACGCATCGGCTGTATTGCGATGTGCTCGCGTTCTGGCGCAACTGTGCGAAGCGGCCGTGCAAGCGACACCGGCGATGCGTGGGCGAAGCGACCGGCTGCCTTTTGCGTGGGTTGCCCTTGGTGCCGCCGGGCCAGCGGTTGCTGGCGCAGAAGAAGGTCATCGCGGGCGGCCCGCGGCGTGTCGCGCCGGCGACGCATGTCGAATGGTACCTGCGCCGCACGACCCTCAAGACGCTGGTGTCGTGGGGGTTCGGCTGAGCGTCGCAGCGGACCGCCGACACGTCGACCTGCCGCACGGAATGTTCTCCGCTCATTCCCGCGTAAGCGGGAATCAGCCTGGGTCTCCGCTTTCGCGGAGACGAGCGGGAGAACAGCCGCCCTACTCGGCCGCGGCTTTCGCGGCGCGCTGCCGCGTGCGTTCGCGGAAGTGCGGCAAAATTTCCTCGGCGATCGCCGTCATGTTGGCGCGCGCCATTTCGTTCGGCATGGTGCCGAACTGGGTCTTGGTCAGCGAGGTGTTGAAGCCGGCGAGGTCTTGATATTCGGCGAGCTTTTCGCGCACCGTCGCGGGGCCGCCGACGATCACCACACCGGCGGCGATCAGCTCCTCGATCGATTGCGTCTTGCCGGTGACCTTGGCGGCGCGTACACGCTTCATCGAGATGGAGTCGGTGTAGCCCGGCGGCAGCAGCATCTCGGTCGGCATTTTCAGGAACGAATTGACCAGCGCCTCGAGATGGGGCCGCGCCGCGCGCAGCGCCTTGCGGTCAGTTTCGCCGACATAAATCGTGTTCGACCAGGCGAGCTGATCGGGCGAGGCCTGATAGCCGGCCTTCTCGGCCTCGTCGCGGTACACCTGAAAGAATCGCGCCACCGCGGCGATCGGGCTCAGCGTCTGGCAATACGTGTAGCGCATGCGCGCCGCCCAGCGGATCGTCGCGCTGGAGCCTTGCGATGGAATCCAGATCGGCGGATGCGGCGTCTGATAGGGCCGCGGCCACGGATTGACGTAGCGAAACTGGTAGTGCTTGCCCGAAAATGCGAACGGTCCGGGCTCGGTCCAGGCCCGCACGATGAGATCGTGCGCCTCGGCAAAGCGCTCCTGCGAATAAGCCGGATTGATGCCCATCGCGTGATACTCGGCGCCGATGCCGCGCACGAAGCCGGCGATCAGCCGGCCGCGCGTCAGGTTGTCCAACATGGCGTATTCTTCGGCGATGGTCAGCGGGTTGTTCACCAGCGGCAGTGCGCGGCCCAAGATCGCGATCTTGGCGCGCTTGATGGTGCGAGCCAGCGCGCCGGCCAGCACGCCCGGGACCGGCATCATGCCGTAGGCGGTCTGGTGATGCTCGTTGAGACACACGCCGTCGAAACCGAGCTGATCGGCGAACTCCATCTGATGCAGATAGTCGTCATAAAGTTCGGCGCCCTTCTGCGGATCGTAATGGCGGTTCGAGAATGTTACCCAGGCCGAGCCATGGCGCGCGATGGCGTCGAGATCGGCCTCGCTGTAGGGCATGAGATGGAAGTTGAAAAACTTCATGCTGCGCGCCTCGCTACGCCGAGAAAGGCGTCGATTTCAGCGACGAAAACGTCCGGCGTCTCGAGCTGCGGAACGTGGCCGCAATTCGGAATGATCACGAGCTTGGCGTCCGGGATCAACTGCTGATAGGCGAGCGCATGCTCCTTGGGAAACATTCGGTCGTGATCGCCCCAGATCAACAATGTCGGCACGTCGATCCGATGCAGCCATTTGGCGAGATGCGGATCGTGCGCGCGCGGCTGCCAAGTCAGCTCGCGCCACGGTCGTGCGGTTCTTGAGCGCGACATCGTCCAATTCCGGCCGCAACGCGCGCGCAATAATCTCTTCGGCTTTCTTCGGATCATGGAAAAAGTCGCGCAGGCGCTGCTCGTCGGTGCGCAAAAACGGATCCATCTGTTCGACGCCCGCGACGGTGAGCCCGGCCGCGCCGGCCAGCGTCAGCGACGCCAGCCGTTGCGTGCTGCGCACCGCGAGCTCGGCGGCAATCCAGCCGCCGAGCGAAAGTCCGACCAAGTGCACGCGGTCGAGCTTCAGCTCTTCGAGCAAGTCGAGATAGAAATAGGCAAGGTCGTGAACCGTATCGAGCCAATCCGGCGTGTCGGATTCGCCGAAGCCGGGATGTTCCGGCGCGATAACGTCGAATTTTTGCGAAAGCTTTTGCATGAACGGCGGCCAGTTCGCGCCGGACGCCCCGTGCAAAACAACGAGCGGGCTGCCCGCGCCGCCGCGCATCAGCCGGATGCGGCAGCCCCTCACCGCAATCACCGACGTCGAACAATCCGCCATGCGTTAAGCATGGAGATTCCCGTGCGCAGGTCAAGATGTGCCGTGCGCCAGATCTGCGATCACGTCATTCCGGGGTTGCTCGTTGCGCGCGGCCCCCGCGCGACGAATGGCTTCAAATCTTGCTCAAATCATAGGTCGATCGGGCAAACATCTCGTCAACGTCGAGTTTTCTCACAGATAGTCCCTGCTCGTAGGAGTAGCGTGCGAGCGTCTCGAGCACATGGCGGTTCGCCTCGACGCCGTAGCTCCAATAATCTTCCCCCATAAATGTCTTTAATCTGTCATTTTCGGCAACGCTCCACGGCAGCGACGTCGAGAGATGCCCGATCTGATCGAGCTCGTGCATACAGAGCTCTTTGGCCTTGATGAAAGCCTTGAACACACTCGTGGCCAACCAGGGATGTTGCTCGATCAACGAACGGCGGATGCCGATCACGTGCATGATCGGGAAAATTTTGGTTTTGCGGAAATAAGCTTCCTCGATTTTCGGATAATCCGGAAACAGGCGTCCGACATTCGGTGCGCCTCTGAGGAAGCTCGACGGCGCCCGCGCGCCGATCAGGCCATCCAAATCGCCTTCGGCCAACATGTCCGACAAGTTGCGGTGTGACGGAACGTCTTTGAGGTCGATGTCGGGCGGCAAATTGATCGGCGTGCGTTCTTCGCGGCCGGCGTCTTCCTGGCCGCCGCGCCGCCACTTGATGTCGCTCGGCTTGACGCCGTGCTCGTCCTGCAGAATGCCCCTGATCCAGACGTTCGCGGTGATCTGATATTCGGGCAGCCCGATGGTCTTGCCTTTGAGGTCTTCGGGGCGCGTGATGCCGCGGTCGGTACGGATATAAATGCCGCTATGGCGAAACAGCCGCGATACGAACGCCGGGATCGCGACATAATGTGAGTCGCCGCGCGCCGTCGTCATCGTGTAGCTGTGCAGCGAAATCTCGCTGATGTCGAAATCTTGGAACTTGAAGGCGCGGTGAAACGCTTCCTCGGGCTCCAGCGCAACCGCCGCGACGTCGCAACCCTCGATGCGCGCGCGGCCATCAAAAATAGCGCGCGTGCGATCGTAGTCGCCAACCGCCAAGCTTACTTGCAATGCCATCTTGCTCTCTCCGGTCTAGCAGCCGTGCACGCTACGCACTGCATCAAGGCGCTGCAACACGTTGACCGGCCAGCCGGGCCGATGCTAGGAAATGCTTGAATAACCGTCTTTTCCTGCGTTTCGAGGGATCGCGCCGGGCTATGAAATTACCGCCCTTCGAATACGCCTGTCCCACCAGCCTCTCCGAAGCGGTTGCGCTTCTGGCCGCGCACGACGGCGACGCGAAACCGCTTGCCGGCGGCCAAAGCCTGGTGCCGATGCTCGCATTCCGCGTCGCCTCGCCCGCTTTGCTGGTCGATCTGCGCAAGCTTGCGGAGTTGCGACAGATCAAGATTTCAAAAGACGGCGTCACGCTCGGCGCCATGGTGCGCTGGCGTCAGATCCTCGACGACGCGCGGCTGCGCACCGCGCATCCGCTGCTGGTCGCGGCGATCGAGCATGTTGCGCACTATCAGATCCGCAATCGCGGCACCGTCGGCGGCAGCATTGCGCATGCCGATCCGGCGGCCGAAATGCCCGGCATTGCGGTAACGTGCGAAGCGACGATTGCCGTTGTGGGCCAATCCGGCGCGCGCACGATCGCCGCCGCCGATTTTTTCCAGGGTCCGCTGATCACCGCGCTCGGGGCCGACGAAATCATCACCGAAATCCGCCTGCCGGCGTGGCCGGCAGCAGCGCCGCTTCGGATTTCAGGAATTCTCCCGCCGCCGCGGCGATTTCGCCATGGCGGCGGCTGCGGTGTTCTACGATGAGGATGGCGACAAAAAAGCGCGCAACGCCCATGTCGGCGTCATCGGCGTCGGCGATCGGCCGCTGCGGCTGCAAACGTGGAGGCGGTCGTGAACGGCCAAACAAATCGACGAGGCGACCATCGCCAAGGCGGAAGCTGCCGCGTCCGCCGCCGTCGATCCGCCCGACGATATCCATGCCAGCGGCGCCTATCGCAAAGCGCTGGTCGGCGTCATGGTCGAGCGCGCGCTGAAAAACGCCGCGGCCTAAGGTCAAGAACCGATGCCAGTGTCATTTGAAGTCAATGGCAAGCCGGTCCAGGTCGAGGTCGAGCCGCGGCTGACGCTGGCCGACTGCCTGCGCCATCATTTGCGGCTCACCGGCACGCATGTCGGCTGCGAGCATGGCGTCTGCGGCGCCTGCACGGTGCTGGTCGACGGCGCCGCGGTGCGCTCGTGCCTGATGCTCGCGGTGCAGGCCGAAGGCGCGAAGGTCGTCACGGTCGAGGGCCTCTCGCTCGACGAGGGCCTCACGCCGCTGCAGGCGTCGTTCCGCAGGCATCACGCGCTGCAATGCGGCTTCTGCACGCCCGGGCATGATCACCACCGCGCATGCGCTGCTCAGCGAAGAGCCCGACTGCGACGCCGATCGCGTGCGCGAAGTGCTTTCCGGCAACATCTGCCGCTGCACCGGCTACATTTCCATCGTCGAGGCGGTGCTCGACGCGCGCTCAGCGCTACAAGCGCGACGAGAAGGGCGCATGAGGACGGTCAATTCGTTCGTCGGCCAGCCGATCGAGCGGCTGGAGGACCTGCGCTTGGTGCGCGGCCGCGGCCAATATGTCGACGACCTCGCGCGCAAGGATATGCTGCATGCGGCGATCCTGCGCAGCTCGGTCGGCCACGGCCGCATCCGTTCGATCGATGTCGCGGCGGCCCGAGCCTTGCCGGGCGTGCGCGCGGTGATCACGGCCGCGGATCTGGGCGAGCGAATTCCGATCGTCCCGATGCGGCTGCAGCCGATGCCGGAATTCGAGCCGTTCGCCCAGCCGGTCATGGCGCGCGACAAGGTGCGCTATGTCGGCGAGGCGCTGGCGCTGGTGCTCGCCGACACCGCGGCCATCGCCGAGGATGCGGTCGGCGCGATCGACGCCGATATCGAGCCGCTGCCGGCGGTCTGGAACTGGCAACTCGCGGCCAGGAACGACGCGCTGCTGTTCGAAGATCAGGGCAGCAATACCCCGATGAAATTTCGCGCCGTGCTCGGCGACGCCGCGGCGGCATTCAAGGATGCGCCCTATACGCGGCGCGAAAGCTTCAGCACGCAGCGCCACACCGCACTGCCGATGGAGCCGCGCGGCGTGCTCGCCGAATGGAATGCGGCGCAAGGCCGCTTGACGGTTTGGGGCGCCGCCAAGGTGCTGTTCGCCAATCGCCGCATCCTGGCCAAGGCGATGGGTCTCGCCGAAGACGCCATCGACATGGTCGAGAACGACGTCGGCGGCGGCTTCGGCGCGCGCGGCGAGTTCTATCCGGAGGATTTTCTGATTCCGTTCGCGGCGCGCCATTGCGGCCGGCCGGTGAAGTGGACCGAGGACCGCCGCGAGCACCTGATGACCATCAACCATGCGCGCGAAGCGGCGATCGAGGTCGAGATCGCCTGCCAGCGCGACGGCACGATCCTTGGCCTGCGCGGCCATGCCTTCGTCGACATGGGCGCCTATATGCGCACCAACGGCGCGGTCGGCGCGCGCAACATCGCGCAGTTCATGTCGGGCCCTTACCGCGTGCCGAACATCGACATCGACGTTTCGCTGTTTCTCACCAACAAGACGCCGGTCGGCACCTATCGCGGGCCGGGCCGTTTCGAGACCGATTTCTTCCGCGAGCGCCTGTTCGACATGGTGGCGCGCGATCTCGGCATCGATCAGGTCGAGTTCCGCCGGCGCAATCTCGTCCGCGAAGCCGAGATGCCCTACACGGTCGCCACCATCACGCCGTTCGAGGCCAAGGACGAGCTCGACAGCGGCGATTATCAGGTCACGCTCGATCGCTGCCTCGCCGAGATCGGCTGGAGCGAAAAAGCGACGCTCAAGGGCAAGCTTGTCGATGGCCGCTATCACGGGCTCGCGGTCGGCTGCTTCATCGAAGGCGGCGCGGCCGGGCCCGAAGGAAAGCGCGCGGCTGGTGCTCGAGACCGGACGGCACGCTCACCGTCTATATCGGCTCATCGGGCGTCGGCCAGGGCCTCGAGACGGCGTTTGCCCAGATCGCCGCCGACGCCATGGAAATGCCGATGGAGCGCATCAACAAGGTGCTCCATGGCTCGACCGCCTATGTCAGCGACGGCTATGGCGCCTATCATTCGCGCTCGATCGTGATGGGCGGCTCGGCCATGCTCGATGCCGCGACGAAGCTGCGCGAGGCGATGCGGGCGGAAGCGGCGCGGCGGCTCAATTGCGGCGCCGCCGAAGTGGTGCTCGCCGACGGACGCGCCGCGGCGCCGGGCGGCAAGTCGGTTTCGTGGGCGGAGCTCGCGCCGGAGCCGATCTCGGTCGAGGGCGCATTCCTCAACAAGAAGCACACCTGGGCCTATGGCGCGCATGCCGCCCATGTGACGGTCGATCCTAAGACCGGCCACGTCGCGCTCATCGATTACGTCGCGGTGGAGAATTGCGGCCGCATGATCAACCCGCTCACGCTCAAGGGCCAGCTGGTCGGCGCCGTGGTGCAGGGTCTCGGCGGCGCGTTCCTGGAGCATCTGGTCTACGACGACCACGGCCAGCTGCTCACCGGCTCGCTCGCCGATTACCTGGTGCCGACCGCGAGCGATTTTCCGAAAATCCGCGGCTTCGTCATGGAATCGCATCCTTCGCCGATCAATCCGCTCGGCGCCAAGGGCGCCGGCGAAGGCGGCATCATCTCGGTCGGCGGCGTGATGGCGAACGCGGTCGCCGATGCGCTGAGTTCGTTCGGCGTCGAGCCGCGCGATCTGCCGCTGTCGCCGAGCGCGGTGTGGCAGCTGATCCAGGACGCGCGCAAGTAGCACGGCTGACGTCGTTGACGGGCGTTGACGAGCGCAAGAATAGATTCGACGCCAACCCACAGATCGACCAGGAGCAAGCCATGAGCGTCGCCCGCCATCCGCGCCCGAAAGAACTTGAGGGCGTTCCGATCGAAGACATCATGAAAAAATATGTCGGCCGCTTCAAGGAGAAGAAGCCGGATTGGGCGGCGTTCGAGGACGCCAAGGTCGAAGGCTACAAGCGCGCCCAGCACCGCTTCATCGGCGCCGGCGGCTCCGGCAAGCACGGCGATCCGACCGTGATCCCGGCCGGCAACTTCACGCTGTCGGTCATGTATCGTGGAGCCCGGCCAGGGCAACGCCGCGCACACCCACGAGGTCGAGGAGTGCTTCTTCGTGCTGCAACGGCTATCTCGACGTGTTCGTCGAGGACGAGAGCGGCAAGCGCCTCACCACGCGGCTCGGGCCGTGGGAATGCATCGCCTGCCCAGCCGGCGTGATCCACGGCTATCAGAACGATTCGCTCGAGCCGGTCTATTTCCAGGTCATGCTCGGCCGCGGCAAGCCCGAGACCATGGGTTATGCCGACGACGATCTGTTCAAGCGCAAGGACGGGCATCTGAAGGCGGTGTAGCGCCATTCGACGAGTTACTGACGCGCCCGTAGGTACCGATTTATCAATACGGACCGTGCGACGCGATACCGTCGATGACCGCGCTGAGTTGCGCAATGCGGCTAGTGTAGGCCTTGGTCAGGCAGGCGACATTGTTGCCGCAAGCCTCGCGGGTCTTCAGCCATTGGATTTGCGCGTCGCCGATGTCGCCGCGCTGACCCATCGCCACCAAGGACATTGCGATGCCGAAGAGCGTTGCCATCCGCGCCTCGTCCTGACCGAGCGAATAGGTCTTGCAGATCGTGACATCCGCGGGCGTCGTCGCCTTGGCGCAGTTGATCGGCGCGTAGTCGGCGGCGAATGCCACCGACGGAATAGAGCAGGCCGAGAGAATGATGATCGCCGTCAGTAAGCGCCTCATTGTCGCTTTCCGGTGTCCAACCCGTGTGGTCAAAGCCAAGTTCTACCCGAACGTCGGCACGAACAATTTTTCGAGCGGAATTGGTCTCGGGGATCAAACCCTGCTCGACCATATAGCTGACCAGCGCTTCAAGGGTCGGCCGGTTCGGCTCGATGCCGTACGGCCAGCAATCGCCGCCGAACAGCTCGTCGATCTCTTCCACGTCGTCGGGCAGCCACGGCAGCATGTAGCGCAGCGTGCCGCAGTAGCGCATCTTTTCGCGCGCCCGATCCTTCGCGGCGGTAAACGCGTTGAACAGGCTGGTCGCCACGAACGGGTTCTTGTCGTAGACGTCGTTGCGGATGACGATCAGGTGCATGATCGGGAAAATCTTGGTGCGGCGGAAATAGTCCTTTTCGCGGGCGCGATAGTCGGGAAACAGCCGCACCACGTCCGGATTGCGCCTGAGCGCGTTCGGCAGGTTCGAGCCGATGATGGCGTGGATTTCGCCGGTCTCGAGCAGGTCGCTCAGCGACTTGCCGCTGTTGTTCGGCTTGATGTTGACCGGCTTGAGCATCGGCATCACCGAGGGATTGCCGTAAGCGCCGGGCTCGTTGATCGCGCCCTGGACCCATTCGATCGTCGTCAGATCGATGCCGAGGTCGTGCTGCATCAGGCCGCGGATGAAGATTGCCGCGGTCTGGGTGTAGAGCGGCACGCCGATGCGCTTGCCGACGAGGTCCTTGGCCGACTTCACGAGCTTGCGGTTGACGATGATGAAGCCGTGGCGAAACACGCGCGAGGCGAACACCGGAATCGCCACGAACGGCAGCTTCTTGGCCGCGAAGCGGGTGACGAATTCGGAGCTCGACATCTCGCAGGCGTCGAATTCCAGCCGGTTGGACATGCGATCGAAAATCTCGCGCGGATTGTCCATGACGAGGAAGTTGAGGTCGATGCCGTCGGGTTTGATCTCGCCGGTTTGCAGGGCGAGCATGCGATCGTAAAGGCCGCAGGCGAAGGTGATCGGCAAAGCAGGCATTGGATTACACCGTTGAAGATGCGCGAGGCGGGAGCCGCGTACTATCACACACCACCATTGTCCGTCATCCCGAGTGTCCGCGCGGAGCGCGGTCTCGGCAGCCGGCGCGAAGACGACCGGCGTCGAAAATTTTTCGGCGAATGTCGAATTTTCTTGCATTGAGCGGCCATTGCTCCTATTTGCCGCTCGCCCAATTTCGCACGTGCCTGTGGCCGTGTGTCGATCGGTAGGCATCCGGACAAGAGGCCGGACAGTCGCCTGAGGATGGACTTGCATCCTCAGCACCGCGATCGGCAGCCGGAGGCGAAACCGGCGTACCCCGCGCTCAACGGGGGACGCGGCTTAAAGCAACGACGGAGCGGGCTTTTTTGGTCTCGTTGGCCCTCCAAAGGTCGACACCGAAGAGGCTTGTCCATCTTGCCGGCCGTGCGGATCGGGATCTCCCGCTCCAATCCAAGGCAGCATCTCGGGTGAGAAACCCGCAGCGCTTGCGCCGTGTCTCCATCGCACGGCAGGCGCCGCGGCTTTCATCCGCTGACGCCGGTCGTCTGCGTGCAGAACGCGGGCGGCTGAACTTCAACGCGGGCCGCGAGGTCCATTGAACCTGGATGAAGGAGCGCCTCCGATGACCGAGCGCATCCGCGACTTCTTGCGCCGCCGCCGCGAAGAAGGGCTCGATGATGGTCCTTGCCTCGTCGTCGATCTCGACGTCGTGCGCGAGAACTATCGGGCCTTTGCCAAGGCTTTGCCGGACAGCCGGGTGTTCTACGCCGTCAAGGCGAACCCGGCGCCCGAACTGCTGTCGCTCTTGGTCTCGCTTGGCTCCTGCTTCGACACCGCCTCGGTCGCCGAGATCGAGATGGTGCTCGCCGCCGGCGCCACGCCCGAGCGCATCTCGTTCGGCAACACCATCAAGAAGGAACGCGACATCGCGCGCGCCTATGCGCTCGGCGTCCGGCTGTTCGCGGTCGATTGCAAGGCCGAGGTCGAGAAGATCGGCCGCGCCGCGCCCGGCGCCAAGGTGTTCTGCCGCTTCCTGTTCGGCTGCGCCGGCGCCGAATGGCCGCTGTCGCGGAAGTTCGGCTGCGACCCGGACATGGCGGTCGACGTGCTCGACCATGCGCAGCGGCTCGGCCTCGAGCCCTGCGGCGTGTCGTTCCATGTCGGCTCGCAGCAGCGCCGCACGGCGGCCTGGGACGAAGCGCTGAAGTCGGCGTCGGCGATCTTTCGCGCCTGCGCCGACCGCGGCATCAACCTCACGATGGTCAATCTCGGCGGCGGCTTTCCGACCAAGTACCTGCGCGACGTGCCGGCGGTGGAGTCCTATGGGCGCTCCATCTTCCGGGCGCTGCGCAAGCATTTCGGCAACCGCATTCCGGAAACGATCATCGAGCCGGGCCGCGGCATGGTCGGCAATGCCGGCGTGATCGAGGCCGAAGTGGTGCTGGTCTCGAACAAGAGCGAGCGCGATCGGACGCGTTGGGTCTATCTCGACATCGGCAAGTTCGGCGGCCTCGCCGAAACCATGGACGAGTCGATCCGCTATCCGATCACGACGCCGCGCGATGGCGGCGAGGTCGGGCCTTGCGTGCTCGCCGGCCCGACCTGCGACAGCGCCGACGTGCTGTACGAGAAGCGACCTTACGATCTGCCGATCAGCCTCGAGATCGGCGACAAGGTGCTGATCGAAGGCACCGGCGCCTATACGGCGACCTACGCGGCGGTGGCCTTCAACGGCTTTGCGCCGCTGCGGACCTATCACATCTGACGGAGCGCAATCCGCTCGCAACAGGAGGCGCCGGGCGCAACGGAAAGGAGTGGACATGGTGACCATCCGGGAAGAAATGATTGCCGATGTGACGGCGCGTGAAGCCCTCCTCGACGCGGCTTATGGCGCCGCGCGTTTCGCCAAAACGTCCGAGCGGCTGCGCGAAGGACGCCTGCCGGCGCACGGCCTGTCGCTCGTCGCGGTCGATCACGGCAGGCTCGTCGGCACGGTCCGGCTCTGGCAGGTGACGGCCGGTCCGGGCGCGTGCGGCGCTGCTGCTCGGGCCGCTTGCCGTTGATCCGGCGTATCGCAATCGCGGCGTCGGCGCGGCGCTGATGCGTCGCGCGATCGCTCGCGCGCGTCTCGCCGGCCACCGTGCGATTCTCCTGGTTGGCGATGCGGCGTATTACGGCCGCTTCGGTTTCAGTGCGGCGCTTTCCGGTGAATCTGTGGATGCCGGGCCATTACGATCGCGACCGGCTGCTCGCGCTTGAACTTCAGCCCGCCGCGCTCGCGGGCGCCCGCGGCTTGATCGGCGCTGCCGGCAAGCCAGTGCCCAAACCCGACCTAAACCGGCTTATCGCTGCTGTCGATGAACGTCGGGGCGCGCTCGGGCGGCGCGCCGCCTAGCTAGTTCTTGGTGGTCTCGATCTCGACGTTCAGGTAGCCGTCGATCGTGGCGCGCTGGCCCGGATAGAGCACGGTGGTCGAGGTCTTTTCCTCGATGATAGCGGGTCCTTCGATGATCGCGCCGGCCGCCAGCGCGGAGCGGCGGAAAACCGGCACTTGATCTCCGCAGCGGGATTGAAATAGGCAATGCGCCGCTCGTGCGGCAATGGCGGTTGCGGCTTTTGCGGTGCTGCGATCTTGCTGAACTGCGGCTTTGGAATCTGGCCGACCGCGGTGACCTGAAAATTGACGATCTCGACCGCTTCGGATTGCGCCATGTGGCCGTAGCGGCGGCGATGCGCCTCGTGGAAGCGCTTGGCCAGCGCCGCGATGTCGGCCGCGCCGTGCAAGCGCCGCAACCGGCACGCTGACCTCGTAGGACTGGCCGCGGTAGCGCATGCCGGCGCTGCGCAACGTCGCCAGCCGCTCGCGCGCAAATTTTTCCTCGCATCAGTTCGCGCCAGCGCGGCCTCTTCCATGCGCGGCGAAAATCTTCTCCAGCTCCTGCCGGTGTCGCGGCATCGAGCCGGGTGATGCGGGTGAAGCTGCGGGTCTGATGCACGTCCGTGACCAGCATGCCGAAGGCGCTGAAAGTGCCGGGATCGCGCGGCATCAGGATGCGGCTGATGCCGAGCTCGGCGATAATGCGTCCGGCGATGGTCGGACCCATGCCGCCGAACGGCACCAGGGTGAACTCGCGCGGATCGTAGCCGCGCTCGATGGTGATGGTGCGCATCGCCATTGTGACGTTGGTGGCCAGCACGGTGAGGATGCCCCAAGCCGCCTCGATCGGCGTGAGACCGAGCGGCTCCGCGACCCGCGTCGTTACGGCTTCGTCTGCCTTGGCGCTCGAGATCGGCATCGCGCCTTCGAGCAGCGCAGTCGGGCTGAGATGGCCGAGCACGACCAGCGCGTCGGTCAGTGTCGGCTCGATGCCGCCGCGGCCGTAGCAGGCCGGGCCCGGATTGGCGCCGGCGCTCTGCGGGCCGACCTTGAGGACGCCGAGATCGACCGACGCGATGCTGCCGCCGCCGGCGCCGATGGTCTCGATATCGACCGTGTGGGTGCGCAGCGGATGCCGCGCCACCGACACCTCGGACTTGAACAGCGGCTGACCCGGCAGCACCGCCATGTCCGAACTGGTGCCGCCGGTATCGAAGGTGATGAGGTTCTCGATGCCTTTGATGTCGCCGAGGTGGCGGCTGCCGATGACGCCCGCGACCGGACCCGACATCACGGTCTCGATCGGCGTCGCGGCCAGCATGCGCGCGCTCGCGGCGCCGCCGTCGGACTTCATCATCAGCGCGCGCGAACGCGGAAAGCGCCGCAGCGACAGCGCTTCCAGCTCGCGCAGATAGCGCGAAACCGGCGGCCCGATATAGGCGTTGGCGACCGTCGAAGCGGTGCGCTCGTATTCGCGCCACTCCGGATTGACCTCGTGCGACAGCGAAACGTAAAGATCCGGCGCGATATCGCGGATGATTTTAGCCGCGGCCTGCTCGTGCGCCGGATTGGCGTAAGCGAACAGAAAGCACACCGCGATGGCTTCGACGCCCTCGCGCGACCAGCCGGCGCGTGGCCGCCGCAACATCGTCCGCGCTGAGCGGCTCGATCACGTTGCCCGAAAAATCGAGCCGCTCGCGCACGTCGTGGATGCGGTCGCGGGTCAGCAGCATCTTCGGCGCCGGCGCGAAGATGTTGAACACCTCGTCGCCGCGCCATTGCCGGCCGATCTCGTAGACGTCGCGGAAACCCGCGCGTGGTGATCAGGCCGACGCGCACGCCCTTGCCTTCGAGCATCGTGTTGAGCGCCGCGGTCGAGCCATGCAGGATCAGCGACACCGCGTCCGCGCCGAAGTCGGCGGCGAGATCGCGCGTGATGCTCCTCCATGACCGCCGCCAGGCTCGTGCCGGATCGGACGGATATTTGCGGACGGCGACGAGCGCGCCGGCGTCTTCGTCGAACGCGGTGACGTCGGTGAATGTGCCGCCGACGTCGATCCCGATACGCAATTTCATGACCCTCCATATCCTCCCCCGCGAGCGGGGAGGGAAGCGCGGAGGAGCGCGCAGCTGCGCCGTCGCCTCAGTATCGACGCTGAGATCGCGGATCGAGCGCGACGCCGTAATCGTCGCGCGCCGCGTTGCGCGAGACATAGCCGCGCACGCACGTCGTCGCGGACCCGCTCGGCAGCGCGTTCGCGCGGATCGCCCCAGCCGCCGCCGCCGGCGAATTCCATGCGTCAGCACGTCGCCCTTCTTGAGCCGCAGGCCGGCCACCTTGGAGGTCAGCGGCCGCCGTTCGCGCGCTTTCCGGATTAAGCGACGGCCGCCGACGGCACGTGCCGGCTTGGCGCCGAAAATTCCCGGCGAGGAAAATTTGAATCGGTCGGTGCGCAGATTGATGACCGATTCCTCGCCGAGGATGCGCCATTGCCGGCGCACGCCGAGGCCGCCGCGGAAGGTGCCGGGGCCGCCGGAATCCTGCGCCAGCTCGTAGCGCTCGACCCGCACCGGAAATTCGGTCTCCACCGCCTCGACCGGCGTGTTCATGACGTTGACGACAAGCTCGTCCATGGCGCTGACGCCGTCGCCGTCGGGCCGCGCGCCGGTGCCGCCGCTCAAGATCTCGTATTGCGAATACCAGCGGCCCGGTTGCGGATGGCGCCCGGCGCTGGAGATCGAGCCGCCGGCGGCGCTGCCCGGCGCCGGCACGCGGCCGGGCACGGCGCGCGCCAGCGCGCGGATCGCGACCGAGGTCGTGACCTGGCTCGGCCGCACGTACATGTTCACCGGCGCCGGAAAGCGCGGATTGAGCAGCGAGCCTTCCGGCGGATAGGAGACCTGCACCGGGCGCGACAGGCCGTCGTTCACCGGCAAGCGCGGGATGAACACCATCTTGACCAGGCACTGGATGAAATTGCGCGACACGCAGGGCCGCAGATTGATCGGCCCGCGCGCCTGCGCGTCGCTGTCGAGGATGAAGTGCAGCGTGTCGCCCTTGACTTCGAGCGACGCGGAGATGCGGTAGCGACTTTTGAAGATCGATGCCGTCGTCGTCGAGGTAATCGGTCTCCGGGCCGTAAAGGCCGTCCGGCACCTTGGCGATTTCCTTGCGCAGCTCGCGCTCGCAGATGTCCATCCAGTGCTGCCAGCAGGCCAGCACCTTGTCGGTGCCGTATTTGCCGAACAGCTCGGCGAACCGCGTCAGCCCATAGGTGTTGGTGTTGATCTGCGCGCTGATGTCGCCCCAGGTCACTTCCGGCGTGCGGGTGTTGGCGCAGATCACGCGCCTCGATGTCGCTCGATCAGTTCGCCGCGCGCGCAGAATTCGCATCGGCGGAATCAGCAGCCCTTCCTGAAACAGATCGGTGGCATCGCCGCGTTGGTGCCCGGCACCTTGCCGCCGAGATCGGGCTTGTGCGCGGTGTTGCCGATGATAGCCGACGATCCGGTCGTCGACGAACATCGGCGAGATGATGGTGACGTCGGTCGAGTGGTTCTGGCAGGCCTGGTAGGGATGGTTGACGATGAAGGCGTCGCCCGGCGCGGCGTCGGCGAAAGCGGCGGCGGATTTCGTTGACCTGCGCCGCCAGCGGCCCGATATGCAGCGGCTGCGGAATGCCCTGCGCCACCATGCGGCCTTGCGCGTCGAAGATCGCGAAGGTGAAGTCCTGGCTTTCCTTGATGATGGTGGAAAAGCCGGTGCGCAGCATGTTGAGCGTCAGCTCGCGCGCGATCTGCAGGGTCGACTGGTAGATGACTTCAAGATCGATGGCGTTCATATCGGCCAGCATCCTCAGCCGAGCGTTCAACGGTCTGAACTATTCGCTACGTTGAATCGGATACGTCCTTCGCCATCTCGTCGAAATAGCCGTCCTGCTTCAGGCTCCTTGATGATGCTGGGATCGACATAGTCGATCGACGTTCTTGCTGCCGACCTCGCATGCCGATCGCCTGGAGCTGGGCGATCACGTTCTGGCGCCGGTCAGTCGACGGCGCGGCATCGTGCGGCATCAGCCGCTTGAAGTCGTTGTAGGTGGCATCGATGACCTCCGGATCGTTGGTCTTGTATTTCTGCGCGATCAGCGCCTTGGCCTTGGCCGCGTCCGACAGGCGAGATAGGCGCCGGCGATATAGGCCCGGACGAAATGCGTGAGCGTGTCGCGATGCTCCTTCAGATAACTGTTGGTCACCACGACGCCGTCGAAAATCCACGGCGTGTTGGCGGCGGCGAGATCGAGCAGCGGATTGAAGCCTTTTTCCTTGGCCGCGGTGATGGTGGGCTCGAGCAGCGGCGCGGCATCGATGCGCCCGGCGCATCAACGCGCCGAAGCGCTGCGACGAGCCGCCGATCTGCGAAACGGTGACATCCTGGCGGCTTGAGACCGAGCCGTTGCAGCGCGATGCTGATGGCGACATCGGTTTCCGAGCCGAACGTGCTGATGCCGATGGTCTTGCCCTTGAGGTCCTGCGCGGATCTTGATCGCCGGCGAGGTGAAGATCGTGATCGGGATGGTGTTGGCGGTCGAGGTGACGAGCCGCAGGTCGGCGCCCTGCTTGTTGGCCTGCACCACCGGCGCGAGCCCGACATGCATGGCCTGGATTTCGCCGGACAGCAGCACCTGCACGCCGCGGCTGCCGCCCTCCATGGTGATGGATTCGACCTTCAGCCCTTCCTTGGCGTCAAGCCCGGCCGCCTGCGCCATCCAGACCGGAAAGATGGTCACCACCGGCGCGGAGATGCCGATCTTGAACGGCGTCAGGTCGGCGGCGCGGGCGGCTGGCGTTGCGACGAAGACCGCGGCGACGGCGAGCCAAAAGAACGGACCGCGCCGAAGACCGAAGACCTGCATGACGTTCTCCGCTGGCTCTCATTGCGTCATTGCCGGGCTTGACCCGGCAATCCATGGGGCCATGCCGCAAGCTCAAGCGCAGTATGGATGCCCGGGTCAAGCCCGGGCATGACGGCTATGATGTTTCGACGCTCGTGCTGTCTTCACGTCCTCCTCGATCAACCCCCAGATGCGGTCTTCCAGCGCATGGAAGCGCGGCTGCCGCTTCACGCCGATCGGGCGCGGCCGCTCGATGTCGACCGCGATGCTGTCCTTGACCTTGCCGGGCCGGCCGCGAAAACACCACGACGCGGTCGGCGAGATAGATCGCCTCGTCGATCTGATGGGTGATGAACAGCACGGTCTTGCGTGCCTTGGCCCAGATGCGCGTCAACTCTTCCTGCATCAGTTCGCGGGTCTGCGCATCGAGCGAGGCGAACGGCTCGTCCATCAGCAGGATTTTCGGATCGACCACCAGCGCGCGGGCCAGGTTGACGCGCTGCTGCATGCCGCCGGACAGCTCGTGCGGATAATGATGCTCGAAGCCGGCGAGGCCGACCAGCGCGATGAGCTGCGCCGGCGCGCTCCTTGCGCTTCGCGGCGCGCCGACGCCAAGGCATTCGAGCCCGTAGCCGCACGTTGTCGAGCACCGTGCGCCACGGCAGCAGCGAGGCATCCTGGAAAACGACCGCGCGGTCCGGCCCCGGCCGTGGTCACCACCTCGCCGTCGACCAGCACGCGGCCGGACGTCGCGGCGATCAGACCATCGACCACGGACAGGAACGTGGTCTTGCCGCAACCCGACGGTCCGACGATGGCGACGAACTCGCCATCCATGATCTGAAGATTGACGCCGTCGAGCGCGACCAGCGCGCTGTTGGTGCGCGGCTGCACGTAAGCGAGCCGGATGTCCTGCGCTTCGAGCTTCGGACCGCTTGTCATGCGCCGACCGGCGGACGCCAGACCTCGACGCGATGCTCGATGCGGCGGATCAACTTCGACCAGCGCGACGCCCGCGGCGGCGATGGTCAGCACGCCGACGAACACCTTGTCGGTTTCAAATCGCGAGCCGGCCTGGTTGATCATCATGCCGATGCCCGGCGGCCGAGCCGTAGATTTCGCCGACCACGATGCCGATCATGCCGCGGCCGACCGCGAGGCGCACGCCCGCGAGCAAAAACGGCACCGCGCTCGGCAGGATGATGCTGCGGAACAGAAACACGTCACTCGGCGCCGAAGCTCTTGCGCGACACGGACCAGCCGCGCATCGGCGGTGCGCACCGCACCCAGCGCGCTGATGGCGATCGGCAGCACGGCGAGCAGCACGATGATCAGTACGCGTGAGAGCAAGGCCGGTTCCGACCCACAGAATCAAGCAGCGGCAGGAACGCCACCTGCGGCGTCGCGTTCAGCGCGGCCAGGAACGGCTCGACCGCATAGGCGAAGCGGCGATACCAGCCGGCTGCGAGGCCGAGCGGAATGCCGATCGCGAGCGCGAGCGGCGATGCCGAGCACGAATTCGAGGCCGCTCCAGCCAAGATCCCTCCAGATTTCGCCGGTGACAAAGAACATGCGGTAGGCCGCACGTGCGATCCGCGTCGGCGACGAAATGAAGATCGGCTTGAGCGCGAAGCGCGCGGCGCCCGGTCCCGAGCAGCGGCCGCAGCAGCTCGGCCCACCAGCCGCGCTCAAATCCCTCCCACAGCACGAGGAACAGCGATGACGACGATGCCGCCCAGGATGGCGCGCTCATGCGCGAGATAAGACCGCATCGGCGCCGGTGCCCGGATTACGATCCGTCATCAGCGCCGCTCCGACCTGCGGCCGCCAGCGCTCGAACCGCCGCTCCAGCCGGTCGAGCAGCGCCACCACGACAAGTCCCGTGGCAGTGAAGACGACAACGCCGAAAAACAACGTATCGGTCTGAAACATATTGCCGGCATCGGCGATCATGTGGCCGACGCCGGCGGTCGCGGCGTAAAGCTCGCCGACCACGACGCCGAGCAGCGCGCGGCCGGCGGCATATTTCAGGCCGGTGAAGATGAAGGGAACGGTGCCGGGCAGAATGATGCTGGCGAATATTTTGCGGCGCGACGCGGAAAAGCTCCTCGCCATGGTGAGGAACCGCGCCTCGTTGGTTTTCACGCCGGACAGCGCGCCGATGACGATCGGGATCACCGCGCCGAGAAAAACCACCGCGACTTTCGACCAGATGCCGATGCCGAACCAGATGATCAGCAGCGGCAGCAACGTCACGCGCGGCACGGCATTGAGCGTGTCGACGAACGGGCCCACAATGTAGGACACGCGCCGCGACCACCCCATCGCCAAGCCCGAGCGGAATGCCGATCACGGCGGCGGCCCCATAGCCGAACATGAACTCGCTTGCGCTCACCCTGACGTCGTTCCAGAAATCCGGATCGGCCGACAGCGCGGCGCCGGCGTAGGCGATGCGCGAGGGCGAAGATATGAACAGCGGATTGACCGCGCCGCTGTCGGCGCAGATTTCCCAAGCCAGCAGAAACGCCGCCAGCGTGCCGCCGCCGATCAGGAGTCGTTCGCGCGCTGGATGCTTCATGCTGACGGCAACACGATAGAGGCAAAAACAATGGCGGTGAACGAGCGATTTGATTTTTCGGGACGCAGCGTCCTTATCACCGGCGGCGGCAAGGGCATCGGCAAGGTCTATGCCGAGGAGTTCGCCAAGGCTGGCGCCCGCGTCGTCGCCGCCGACATCGATGCCGATGCCGCCAAAGCGGTCGCCGACGCATTAAGCGGTGCGGGTCTCGAGGCCATCGGGCTTGGCGTCGATATCGCCAGCGAGGAGGCCACCAAGGCCATGGCGCAGACCGTGCTCGACCGCTTCGGCGCGATCGACGTCCTCATCAACAATGCATCGCTGATGAGCGTGCTGCCGCGCCGCTCCTGGCTGGAAATCCCGGTCGAGGAATGGGACCGCGTGATGGCGGTGAACCTGCGCGGCATGTTCCTGTGCCTGCCGCGCCGCTTTCCCGGCGATGAAGGCGCAAAAGCGCGGCAAGATCGTCAACATCTCGTCGTCGCGGGTCTGGGATGGCACGCCGAACCGCCTGCACTACACCACGTCGAAAGCCGGCGTCATCGGCTTCACCCGCGCGCTCGCGCGCGAGGTCGGCGAATTCGGCATTACCGTCAACGCGGTGACGCCCGGCATGACGCAAAGCGAGACGCAGGTCGCCTCGTCGTCAGGCAACTATCTGGCCACGCGCATTGCCGGCCGCGCCATCGAGCGCGTCCAGGTTCCGGCCGATCTGGTCGGCGCCGTGATGTTCCTGTCGTCGGCGGCGAGCGACTTCATGACCGGCCAGACCATCAATGTCGACGGCGGCAAGTCGATGCATTGAAGGCCGAGGGTTGAAGGCCATCCGTTGAAGGCCGAGGGTTGAAGGCCATGCGTTGAATTACTGCAGGCGTTTCGCTGCCTCCTTGACCATGCTGAGGTCGGAATATGTTTGACGTCGAAGCTCGACTTGATGAAGCCCAGATCGTGAGTCAGGTCGACGTTCTTCTGCAGCGCGTCGAGGTTCGGCAGCATGTCGGGATCGTGATAGCAGTCCTTCTTGGTGAACACCCAATCGAAGCTCTGCGGCGGCCGCTTGGTCACGCGCCCGGCGATTTCCATCGACCTCGCTGTGGTTCTTCGGGTCGAGATACCAGCGCGTGATGCGCAGCGTGTCCTCGAAGAAATCGACCAGCGCGGCGCGGTTCTTGTCGATGAACGGCTTGCGCGCCGTCCACACGATCATGTCGGTGACGCCGATGGCGTCTTTTTGGACGAACAGGTCGCGGGCGATCTTGCGCAGCTCCGGATCGTAAGAGAACGGCACGACGGCCGGAATGAGGTCCACCTTGTGCTCCGCGAGCATCGCCTTCATGGCCGGAAACGGCGCCTCGACCATGGTGTAGTCGCGCTTGTCCTCCAGCCCATGCTTGTGCAGCATCGCCCGCATGGCGATGTCGATGGCGCTGCCGGCCGCATTGGTGGCGATGACCTTGCCCTTGAGGTCCTCGACCTTTTTGATCGGGCCGTCGGCCAGCACCATGAATTCCTGCGAATAATAGCCGTTGACGCCGTCCTGGAATTCATCGGAGACGATGCGCAGGTCGCTCAGGCCGGCATTCTCGATGGCGATGCCGAGGGTCGAATAAGCGAGATTGGAGATTTCGAGCTCGTTGTTGGCGAGCGCCGTGATCATCGGCGGCGTGCCGCCAAAATGCACCGGCTCCATCACGTAGGATTGGCCGAGATGCTTGGCGAGGTCTTTCTTCTCCAGCAGGATCGACGCCCAGTTGCTCACTGGCGCCACCCAGGAATTGCGGATCTTCACCGGCTCCGCATTGGCCGGGCGCCCGCAAAGGCCAAAGCGCACAGGCCGGCGCACGCGAAATTCGCAACACGCATTGTTTCCCTCCCGGACGTTGCGACCGCTGCCGTTGGCGGCAGCGGGCACGTTACTTCAAGCGCTTCGCCGCCTCCTCGATCAGGCTCAGGTCGGAATGCGCCTTGACGTCGAAGCTCGCTTTGACGAAGCCGAGGTCCTTGGTCATGTCGACGTTCTTCTGCAGCGCGTCGAGGTTCGGCAGCATGTTGGGATTGCGGTAATAGTCGTTCTTGGTGAAGAGCCAGCCGAACCGCTCAGGCGGCTGTTTGGTGAGTTGCGAGGCGATCGCGGCGGCAGCATCGTGGTTCTTGGGATCGAGATACCAGTGCGCGATGCGCAGCGTGTCTTCCAGAAAATCGACGAGCGCGGCGCGATGCGCGTCGATGAACGGCTTGCGCGCCGACCACATGACGAACTGCGTAACGCCCGACCGCGTCTTCTGTGGTGAACAACGGCGTGCGCGATCTTCTTGAGCTCGGGATCGAGCGAGAACGGCAGCACCGCGGGGATCATATCGACCTTCTTTTCCGCCAGCATGGCGCGCATGGCGGGGAACGGCGCTTCGACGATCGTGTAATCGCGGTTGGCCTCCAGTCCGTGCTTGCGCAGCATGGCGCGCATGGCGACGTCGACCCCGCTGCCGGCGGCGTTGGTCGCCACCACCTTGCCCTTGAGGTCCTCGACCTTCTTGATCGGACCGTCGGCGAGCACGTCGAATTCGTTGCTGTAATAGCCGCTGACGCCGTCCTGGAAATCGTCGGCGATCACCCGGATGTCGTCCATGCCGGCGTTCTCGATCGCGATCGGCAAGGTGGAAAAGGCGAGATCGCCGATTTCCAGTTCGTTGTTGGCAATCGCGGTGATCATCGGCGGCGTGCCGGCGTAACGGGACGGCTCGAACACGTAGGATTGGCCGAAATGCTTGGCGAGGTCCTTCTTTTGCAGCCAGATCGACGCCCAGTTAGCGACCGGCGCCACCCAGGCGCCGCGGATTTTCAGCGGGTCCGCATGGGCAACGCCGACGCCGAGCGCAAGCAAGCCGAAAGCCGCCAATCCGATCCTTCCACGCATTGTTTCCTCCCAGTTTCTTCGCGGTTCCGCCGCGTGTTATGCACCGTCGGGCCGCCCCAAGCGACGATTGTGGGCGCAAAGCCAGATAAGACGCAAGGCTGCCGCTTGCCGCACCTTTTGTCGAGGTGTAATGTGGGCCACTTTTGGTTGACGTTACCGTTCGCAAGATACGTGATCGTCAATATTTCGACGGATTTTTGAGTGGCGAAACACAACGCACTTTATCAGACCCTCACGGAAACCGCTTCGACAAGCGACCCGTCGCTGCATCGCGTCCTCATCGTGGGCGGTGGCGCCGCCGGACTGCGTCTGACGTCGCTCCTCGGCGCCTCGTTGGGCCGGCGTCGCAAGGCATCGATCACGCTGCTCGACAAGTCGCGCATTCATGTTTGGAAGCCGCTCCTGCACGAGATCGCGTCCGGTTCGATGGACAGCGAAACGGATTCACTTGAGCTGATCGCGCATGCCCGCCGCCGGCACTATCGCTATCGCATCGGCGAGATGATCGGCCTCAATCGCGCCAAGCGGCAAATCTATGTGGCGCCGAGCCTCGATGAGGATGGCCAAACGATCATTCCGCCGCGCGTGCTCGGCTACGACACGCTGGTGATCGCGGCTGGCAGTCTGTCCAATGATTTCGGCACGCCCGGCGTCAACGAACACGCCATCACGCTCGATACGCTCGAGCAGGCGATGCAATTCAACCGCCGCATGATCAACGCCTGCCTGCGCGCCAACGCCCAATACGAGCCCTTGCGTCCCGGCCAGTTGCACTGTGCCATCATCGGCGCCGGCGCCACTGGCGTCGAATTGGCCGCCGAACTGCATAAGTCGATGCGCGACCTCATCTCGTACAACCTCGACCGCATCGACTTTGAGAAGCATATCAAAATCGACTTGATCGAGGCGGCGCCACGGATTTTGCCGGCGCTGCCGGAGAGCCTTGCGGTCGCGACGGCGGAAGTTTTGCGCCAGCTCGACGTCAAAATTCGCACCGGAACCCGGGTCACGGAGTTGCGTAACGGCGAAGTTGTTCTCGATGGCGGCGAGATCGTACCGGCTGAATTGATCGTGTGGGTTGCCGGCATCAAGGCGCCGGATTTCCTGCACGATCTCGATGGTCTCGAAACCGATAAGATCAATCGGCTCGTGGTGCGCCCGACCTTGCAGACGACGCGCGACGACGACATTTTCGCGATCGGCGATTGCGCCAATTGCTTATTGCCGGGGGCCAAAGAACCGTTGCCGCCGCGCGCCCAGACCGCGCATCAGCAAGCCGACTTTATCGTCAAAGCCGTCAAAGCCAGGTTGCGCGGGACCCCGCTGTCTCTTTTCAAATATCGCGATCTCGGATCGCTGGTGGCGCTCGCCGACTATGACACGTTGGGCGTTGTTCTCAAAAACGTGAAGATGCAAGGGCTCATCGCCAGGCTGGCGTATCGATCGCTGCACAAGCGGCATTTGCAGGCCCTGCATGGCAACTTCAAGGTCGCGCTCGACACATTCGTCAAAGCCGTCACCCGGCGTACCGAGCCGCGGATCAAGCTGCATTAGAGGCGGGAGGGCTGCTCGTGATCCGTCATTCTTGAGGTGCGAGCAGGGCGAGCCTCGAAGGATAAGCGGCGGAGATCACGACCGCTCGTCCGCCTCCTGGTGCCACGACCAGCAGGCGGCGGCGGATCAACGCCATGGCCTTGATCAGCACATAGCCGACGACGGCGATCTCGACGATGCCGGCGAACACGCCGCGCGAGTTGGCAAAGCGCGAGGCGCCCATCATGGCGCCGCCGAGCCCGTAGCCGCCCATCGCCATCTCGGCGATGATGGCGACGATCAGCGCGATCGGCAGCGCGACCTGCAGCCCGGTGAGGATTTGCGGCAGCGCCGCCGGCAGCGCGATCTGCCACATCAGCTCGCGCTCGCTGGCGCCCATGTTGCGCGCCGACCACATCAGCTCCTTCTCGACGCGGCGATGCCGGCGAGCGTTGCGGTCACCACCGGAAAAATCGCGTCGAACACCACCATCGAGATCTTGGAGACGTCATAAAGGCCGAGCCACAGGATGATGATCGGCAGGAACGCGATCTTCGGCATCGGAAAGCCGACCGAGATGATCGGATCGAAGAACCAGTGCGCGATCTTGCTGCGCGACATCGCCGCGCCGAGCGCGATGCCGCCGATGGCGGCGATGAAAAATCCCGCCATGGCGCGATAGAGCGTCAGGCCGAGATTGATCCAGAGCATGCCCGCGACGGCATCCTCGTAGATGCGCTCGACCACGGCGCTGAACGCGCGGCAGCATGAACGGCGTCACCTTGCCGCTGCGGGCAAAAGCTTCCCAGGCGATCAGCATCACCAGGATCGAAAACGAGCCGGCGCCGACCCGGAACGCGATATCGAAGCGGTTCGCCGGCGCCTCCGTGACAGTCCGGCGGCGGCCGGCGAGCGCGGCGTGGTCTTCTACTCGCGCCATCGCAGCAGCCTTTGCATGAGAAGCTGATAGATGCGGTCGGCGGCGAAGCCGAGAAACGCGACGGTGAGCACGACCGCATACATGCCTTCGTAGGAGCCGGTGGAGCCGAGATAGCCGATCAGATAGCCGAAGCCCTTCTGCGACTACGATCAGTTCGGAGCTCACCAGCAGGATGAAGGCGAGCGCCAGCGCGGTGCGGATGCCGTTGAGCAATTCCGGCAGCGCGCTCGGCATGATCACGTCCCACATCATGCGCAGCGCGGCCCGCGCCCATGCTGCGCGCCGACCAGACCAGCGCATGATCGCTGCCGCGCGCGCCGTTATAGGCGCCGATGGTGACCGGGATCATGCAGCCGAGGAAGATCAGCAAAATCTTCGAGCCGTCGCCGAAGCCGAGCCACAGCACGGTAACCGGGATGAGCGCCGATTTCGGCAGCGGATAGAACAGCTCCACCAGCGGATTGACGAAACAGGTCGAGCAGCCGCCAGCGCGCCATCGCCATGCCCAGCCCGCCGCCGACCACGAATGGCGAGCAGCAGCCCGACGGAACCGCGATAGAGCGAGGCCACGCCGTTGTCGACGAGTTCGCCGTCGCGGATCGAGATCGACCCAGGCGACCGCGACCTTGCTCAACGGCGGCAGCGCGAGCGTATCCACCAGGTTAAGCCGCGCGGCGGCCTCCCAGGCCAGCGCCAGCAGCAACAGCGGCAGGTAGCGAAACGCGGTCCGCATCACGCGCTGTGATCTCCTGCGCCTTGATCGCTTCGTCGCGCACCAGGTTCCAGATTTCGTCGACCTTTTCGACGAACTCCTTGCTGCGCAGGATGCCGGGATCGCGGTTGTCGAACTTGGTCTCGACGATCGCCTTGATCCGGCCCGGCCGCGCCGACATCACCGCGACGCGCTCGGCCAGATAAACCGCCTCCTGCACGTCGTGGGTCACGAAGATCACGGTCTTGGGCGTGCGCTGCCAGATGCTGAGCAGCTCGGTCTGCATCAGCGAGCGCGTCTGCGCGTCGAGCGCGCCGAACGGCTCGTCCATCAGCAGGATGCTGGGATCGAAGGCGAGCGTGCGCGCGATCGCGGTGCGCTGCTTCATGCCGCCGGAGAGTTGCGACGGATAGCTGTCCTCGAAGCCGTTCAGGCCGACGAGATCGATGAAGGCTTGGGCGCGCTCTTCGCGCTCGGCGCGGGGCATGCCCTGCCGTTCGAGGCCGTAGAGGATGTTGCCGCGCACCGTCTTCCACGGGAAACAGCGCGAAGTGCTGGAAGACGATGCCGCGGTCCGGGCCCGGGCGCCGTGACCGGCTTGCCTTCGACCACGATGCGGCCCGGCCTCGGTCGGCAGGAATCCGCCGACCAGATAAAGCAGCGTGGATTTGCCGCAGCCCGAGGGCCCGAGCAGCGCCAGGAATTCGCGCGGCCGCACCTCCAGCGATACGTCGGAAAGCGCCAGCACGGCGCGGCCACGCGCCGGGCGATAGGTGTGATTCACCCCGTCGATGACGATCTGTGCTTGGCCGCCCATGCGTCCCCACGCATTCCTCGGCACGGTCGTCCCTTGCTCGCGGACCTGGCGAGCGGCGACGCCTAGCCCGGAATGACGGCTTCTACAAAAGCGGCTATATGTGCTTTACGATATTGCCCCGGAGAACACCGATGGAACGCTCGTTCAAGAAAGAAGTGGCTGCGCTGCGGCTCGGCGCCGGCGAGACGTTCCGCGGCGAGGGCATCCTCGCGGTCACCAAGGCGCTGCTGCAATCCGGCGTGAGCTATGTGGGCGGCTATCAGGGCGCGCCGGTGTCGCACCTGCTCGACGTCATGGTCGATGCCGAGGATCTGCTCGCCGACCTCGGCGTCCATGTCGAGACCTGCACCAACGAGGCGGCCGCCGCCGCCATGCTGGGCGCTTCGATCAATTATCCGCTGCGCGGCGCGGTGACCTGGAAATCGATCGTCGGCACCAATGTGGCGGCCGATGCGCTGTCGAACCTCGCCTCGCCTGGCGTCATCGGCGGCGCGCTGATCGTGCTCGGCGAGGATTACGGCGAGGGCGCCAGCGTCATCCAGGAGCGCTCCTACGCCTACGCGATGAAGTCGTCGATGTGGCTGCTCGATCCGCGGCCCGATCTGCCGACCATCGTGCGCATGGTCGAAAAGGGCTTCGAGCTGTCGGAGGCGAGCCATGCGCCGGTCATGCTCGATCTGCGGGTGCGCGCCTGCCACGTCACCGGCGAATTCTCGCCAAGGACAACAAGCGCGGCGCCTATAGCGGCCAGCATCGCCTCGCCGGGCCGCCGCGCTTCGAATACGGCCGCCTTGCGCATCCGCCGGTGATCTTCACGCAGGAGCGGCTCAAGATCGAGCAGCGCCTGCCGGCGGCGCAAAAATTCATCCGCGAGCAGAAGCTCAACGAGGTGATCCCCGGCGAACTCGACGACATCGGCATCATCGTGCTCGGCGGCCTGACCAACGGCTTGCTGCGCGCGCTGGCGCGGCTCGATCTTGCCGATCTCTACGGCGCGTCGCGCATTCCGATCTATGTCCTCAACGTCGCCTATCCGCTGGTGCCCGAGGAGGTGACGGATTTTTGCGCCGGGAAAGCGCGCCGTGCTCGTGGTCGAGGAAGGCTCGCCGGAATACGTCGAGCAGCAGATCAATGTCGTGTTGCGCGGCGCCGGCATCGATACCCGCGTGCTCGGCAAGGGCTGCCTGCCGCGCAGCGGCGACTACAACTCCGAAGTGCTGCTGCGCGGCATTGCGGCATTCTTGTCGCAGACGCGGCCGGCCGGCATCGATGCCGACGCCATTGCCGCGCGCGCCGACAACATGCTGGCGCACAAGCCCGGCGTCATGGCGGCCATCGGCGACATCCCGCCGCGGCCGCCGAATTTCTGCACCGGCTGCCCGGAACGGCCGGTGTTCGCCGCCATCAAGCTGACGCAGCGCGAGATCGGCCCGACCCATATCAGCGCCGATATCGGCTGCCATTCGTTCGCGACCTTCGCGCCGTTCTCGCTCGGCAATTCGATCCTCGGCTACGGCATGTCGCTCGCCAGCGCCGCCGCCGTCGGCCCGAATATGGAGAAGCGCCCGATCGCGATCATGGGCGACGGCGGCTTCTGGCATAACGGCCTGATCACCGGCGTCGCCTCGAACATGTTCAACAAGGGCGACGGCGTGCTGATCGTGATGCAGAACGGCTACGCCTCCGCGACCGGCCAGCAATATCTGCCGTCGAGCCAGGCGAACCGCAGCGGCACGCCGACCGGCATCAGCATCGAGAAAACGGTGCGCTCGCTCGGCGTCAACTGGCTGCGCACCGTGCGCACCTACAGCGTCGCCAAGATGGCGGCGACCCTGAAGGAGGCGATGCGCACCGCCGAGCGCGGGCTCAAAGTGATCATCGCCGACGGCGAATGCATGCTGGCGCGGCAGCGCCGCATCCGCGCCGAGGATGCCGAAAAGCTCAAGCGCGGCGAGCGCGTGGTCAAGACGCGCTACGGCGTCGACGACGATATTTGCACCGGCGATCATTCCTGCATCCGGCTGTCGGGCTGCCCGTCGCTGACGGTCAAGCCCAATCCCGATCCGCTGCGCAGCGATCCGGTCGCGGCCGTGATCGAAAGCTGCGTCGGCTGCGGCCTGTGCGGCGAAGTCGCGCACGCCGCCGTGCTGTGTCCGTCGTTCTACCGCACCGACGTCATCAGCAATCCGACCTGGTGGGACCGCGCGCTGTTTCGTGTGCGCAGCGCAGTGATCGTATGGCTTCGGCGGCCGCACATCGTCGCCCTCACCCGCGGAGCGGGCAGAGAGCGGGGTTGCGACCTCACGGCGACGTCCGAACCCCCTCACCCCAACGCTGGAGAGAGGGAGCTCGCATCGAGCAAGCCTGCGGGCGATGCAACGTTCGTCCGCCCGATCACCGTCTTGATCGCCGCGCTTGGCGGCGAGGGCGGCGGCGTGCTGACCGATTGGATCGTCGCGGCGGCGGCGAGCCAGAATTTTCCGGTGCAATCGACCTCGATTCCGGGCGTCGCGCAGCGCACCGGCGCGACCACCTATCACATCGAGTTGGTGCCGGCCGCAAGGGCAGCGTCCGAAACCTCGCAACCCGTCCTGGCGCTGGCGCCCGGCGTCGGCGACGTCGATCTTGTCGTCGCCAGTGAACTGATGGAAGCCGGCCGCGCCATCGCCGGCGGCTATGTCACGCCCGATCGCACCACGACGATCGCCTCGACCAGCCGCTCCTATCTGGTGATCGAGAAGATGGCGATGGGCGACGGCCGCTACGACCAGCAGCGGTTGCTGCAGGCGGTCGAGAAGAATTCGCAAAAGGCGCTGCTGCTCGATCTCGAAGCGATCGCGCGAAGCAGCGGCGCGATGATCAATGCGGTGATGCTCGGCACCATCGCCGGCGCCGGCGCGCTGCCGATTCCGGCCGAAGCGTTCGAGGCGGCGATCCGCGCCGACGGCAAGGCGGTCGATGCCAACCTGCGCGGCTTTCGTGCCGGCTTCGAGGCGGCGCGGAACGGCGCGCGGCTGCGCTCCGACCCGCTCAAGCGACACCATGCGCCTGCGCCTTCGCTAGCCGATCTGGAACGCCAGATCGAACGCATGCCGGCGCCGGCGCAGGCATTCATGATCGAAGGCGTGCGCCGGCTCGCCGCGTATCAGGACCTCGCTTATGCGCGGCTTTATCTCGATCGGCTGGCGCCGATCCGCGACGCCGACGCGAAAGCCGCGGCCGACGGGCAACTGCTCGCCGAAACGGCGCGGCATCTCGCCGTGCGCATGTCGTATGAAGACGTGATCCGCGTCGCCCAGGCCAAGATCGATCCGGCGCGGTTCGCGCGCATTGTCACGCAGATGGGCGTCAAGCCGGATCAGCCGTTCACCGTCACAGAATTCCTGAAACCCGGCGTCGAGGAATTTTGCTCGATCCTGCCGCCGTGGCTGGCCAAGCGCGTTCTTGCGTTGGCCGAACGTCATCCGGCGCTCGGCCGCGCGCATTGGGGCATGGAGATCAACACCGCGTCGGTCTTCGGCTTCCTGCGCTTCGCCATGCTCGCCAAGCTGCGCGGCTTTCGGCCCAAGACGTTCCGCTTCCAGGAGGAGCAGCGCGCCATCGAGGCCTGGCTGCGCCTCATTGCGGAGGCCGCGCCGCTGTCCGCCGAACTCGCCATCGAAATCGCCGAATGCGCCCGCCTCATCAAAGGCTATGGCGACACCCACAAGCGCGGCACCGACAATTATCGGCTGATCGAGCGCGAACTGATGCGTCCCGCGCTCGCGGGCCGATTTGTGCCGCGTCAGGCGGCCGACGCTATCGCCAATGCCCGTACGGCGGCGCTGCTCGACCCCGAAGGCGAGGCGCTGGCCAAATGTCTCAGCGATATTAAATCGCAATCCAGCCGCAGGATTGCGGCCGAATAGCCGTCTCTCGACGGCGAAGACGAGGCCGATGATGTGTGCCGCCGATACGTCGACGCACGAGGCTGTAAAGAGAAATCGCCGTGGGCGCTCGAAGCGTCGAGTGTCGGCTGCGCTATGCGTTGCCGTGGTCGCGTTCAGCGCTGGCGCCGCGCAGGCCCAAGGTCTGTTCTACCAGGCTTCGCCGGAGGAGATTGCCGGCGCGCCTGGAACGATCATTCGTCAGGAGCCAATGCTGCCGACGCCGACCGGCGGCGCGGCTTATCGGGTCTTGTACCGGTCCACCGGACTTCGCAACGAGCCGATCCCGGTTTCCGGCGTTATCATTATTCCGCCAGGCCCGGCGCCAGCCGGTGGCCGCCATATCGTCGCCTGGGCCCATCCGACAACCGGAGTCGTGGCGCGTTGCGCGCCGTCGTTGGCGCTTTTCCTGTACGAGCAAATTCAGGGTCTCCGGCAAATGCTGGATCGCGGCTTTGTCGTCGCCGCAACCGATTATCCAGGCCTCGGCACGCCCGAGACCCATCCTTATCTTGTCGGGGTGAGCGAGGCGCGCGCCGTGCTCAATTCGGTGCGGGTGGCGCGAGCGATGACCGCGGCACAAAACCGTTTTGTGGTGTGGGGGCATTCGCAGGGCGGCCAGGCGGCGCTGTTTACCGGGCTGATCGCCAAGAGCTATGCGCCGGAGCTTGATATCGCCGGGGTAGCCGCAGCGGCGCCGGCCACCGAGCTTGCGACGCTACTCGATGACGACATCAACAGCAGCGGCGGCCGCAACCTCACCGCGATGACGTTGTGGTCGTGGGCGCGCGTGTTCGGCGCGCCGATGGATCGTGTTGTCGATCCCGCGGCTATTCCGGTGGTCAATCTTCTGGCCGGCGAATGCATTGAATCGATCTATGACATTGTGCTTCGCGGCAGAACGTCGCGTCCGCTGGAGCAGAAATTTCTCTCGGTGAACAGTCTGACGGCGATCGAACCGTGGCGTTCGCTGCTCGCCAACAACACGCCCGGCACCTTGCCGCCGCACATCCCGGTGTTCCTGGCCCAGGGCGGTGCCGACGAACTGGTACGGCCGCAGGTGACGCGGGATTATATGAGACGCTTATGTCGCGCCGGCAGTAAAGTGCAGATGATCGTTTTGCCGACCGTGAATCACGGCTTTATCGCGCGCGACAGCGCTCCTTCCGCCGTTGAATGGATGACGGATCGCTTTGCGGGGTTTCCCGCACCGAGCGATTGCAATCGCAGTTGAATGAGACAGCGTCGTCCAGGTCAATTTTACTTCAGTTTATAAAGCCTTAACCGTGATTTAACCCGCCGAGTCAATCATGGCGGCCGAAATCATGGCGGCCGATGACACGACTCGATTTTCCAATCCGCACGAAGCTTGCGATCTGGGCGGGTCTCGGCGTCCTTTTGGTCGCCGGGATGCTTGCCGAACAGCAGTTCGGGGATCGCTCAGCGGCCGATCAGCGCGCGGCTGCCGACAGCAAACAGATTGCTACTGTCGAGGCTTTGCGCGCCGCCATTGATTTGGGCGGCATGCAGCGCGAGATGCGCGAGATCCGGCTCGCCATCGCGCCGGCCGAGGCTGATCGCGCTCTGGAACGGCTGCGAGCCGATGCGGCCGTGGCGGCAAAACATATCGATTTAGCGATCGGCGCCACCGATGAGGCGGCCGATAAGGCACAGCTTCAGAAGCTTGCCACGCTCGCCAAGGACTACGTTGCGGTCGCCGTGGCGTTTGCCGCCACGGCAAAGGAATATGGTGACACAGGCGCCGAGGTACAGCGCGCCACCGCGCTTGGCAATGACATGGGCACACTGATTGAGCAGTCAACGGCCGCGCTGATTGCGGCCGGCGAACAGCGCAACGCGCGAGCGCGCGACGTGCGGGCCCGTGTCCGCCGGATCGATCTCGGCATGGGCCTGTTCATTATCGTTGTGCTGGGCGGCGCAGCGGTATTCGGAGCGCTGGCGATCGGCCGGCCGATCCGCCGCATCGGTGCGGTGCTGAGGGCGCTCGCCGACGGCAACAAGGCGGTTGAAATACCCTATACAAAGCGTGGCGACGAGATCGGCGATAACGCGCGTGCGGCACAGACTTTCAAAGAGAAGCTGATCCGGATCGAAGAACTCGAGGCCGCGGAAAAGGAAACGGCGCGCCATGTCGCGGACCGTCGTTACGCCGATATGCAGACCCTTGCGGGCGCTTTCGAGACGACGGTCGCCAGCGTCGTACGTTCAGTCTCGTCGTCCTCGACCGAGCTTGAAGCGGCGGCCGAGGCGCTGAGCGAGACCGCGGGCATAACGCGGGATTTGTCAGGCAAGGTGCTGTCGGCGTCGACGCAGGCCTCCGACAACGTGGAGTCAATCTCGCTTGCCGCCGAGCAGCTCATCGCGTCGGTCGGCGAGATTCGGGGGCAGGTCCAGGAATCGTCTCGGATCGCCGATGAAGCGGTAGCGCAGGCCGAAAAAACGGACGGGCGGATCGCCGAACTGATGCGGGCGGCCGGCCGCATCGGCGACGTCGTCAAGCTGATCAATGCGATTGCGGCGCAAACGAATTTACTGGCACTCAACGCCACGATCGAAGCGGCCCGCGCTGGAGAGTCCGGCAAGGGGTTTGCGGTTGTGGCTCAGGAGGTCAAGGCGCTTGCCGCGCAAACATCAAAGGCGACCGATGAGATCAGCGTGCAGATCGCCGGCGTGCAGGCGGCCACGCAGGACTCGGTCGTCATTATTAAGGAGATTGGCGGCACCATCGGTCGTATCTCGGCAATCGCGACGTCGATTACGGCAGCTGTCGAGGAGCAGGCCACAACGACGGAGCAGATTTTCGAAAATATGCAAGCCGCTGCCAAAAGCGCCGCGCAAGTGGCCGGCAATATCGGCGAGGTGAATGACGGTGCGACAGGAATCACCGCCGCGTCGGCACAAGTACTGTCTTCGGCACATATGCTGTCGCAGGATGGCGCCCGGCTTACGGCGCAGATGGAAAAATTTCTCGCTGCCTTTTGCGCGGCATGACGCGCCGAGGGAACGGCACGTTGCCGCCGCCGCCGGGTCCGACCTGACAGGTCTTCAAGAAATTCCGACGAGGCGAATCAGCGCGTAGCTGATGATCCCAAGAACAATGAGCGATGCGGTTACCGCAAGCGTCACGCGTGCGCCGGCGCGGGCGACGACGCGAATATCGACGCCCAGCCCGAGCGCCGCCATCGAGACTGTCGTTAGCAGCGTAGCGGCGTACGTGATGCCGGGCAACACAGCCCGCGGGATCAAGCCGAACGAGCGGATCATCAAGACGATCAGAAAGCCGATTATAAACCACGGAACGAGCTCACTCAGTCTCGGCTTGCGGCGCTCGGACCGATCGCGGCCCGGGGCCGCCCGCAGTTCACTGGCGAGAAGCGAGAAGCCCAGGACCACCGGTCCGAGCATGAGCACCCGCACGAGTTTGACGATCGTTCCCACCTGGTTGCTGAGTTGTCCGATTGGCAAGGTCGCCGCGAGGACTTGCGGCACGGCATAGACAGTCAGCCCGGCCAGCACGCCGTATTGCGTCAGCGTCAATTGCAAAATCGGAACAAGGAGCGGCAGACCAAGAACGACCACGACGCCCAGAACGGCTGTGAAAGAAATCGACGACGCGATGTCAAGGGCACTCGCGCCAATCACGGGCGCTACGGCCGCAATGGCGGAATTGCCGCAGATCGAATTTCCGCAAGCCACCAGAATGGACATGCGCATCGGGAGTCCCAGGGCGCGGCTAATGACATAGCTCGTGCAAATGGACAGCGACACGATACACGCAATGCCGAGGAGCAGGGGTAGTCCGAGCGCCAATACCGTCGTGACGCTCACGGATGCGCCAAGCATGACGACCGCGACTTCAAGAAGAAATTTTGCACTGAACGCGATGCCGGGACGCCAAAGCGGACCCGGGCTCCATGCGGTTCGGATCGCGACGCCAAGAAGAATCGCGAGCACAAGAGCTTCGAGATAGGCTTCGCCGGTGAAGTGGACCTCGACCGCCTGCAGGAGAATTGCAAGAATCGTGACCGCAATACAAAGAAGAATGCCCGGCAGAAGATGCCTTGGACTGTCGATCAAATTGAGTTGCCTGAGATTGTGGCGGGCAAGTCAATCTACGCCGATGGCAGACGCCTAGTCCAGTTCGGTCGCCGGTGCGATTGCCGCACTCGTCTAACGAGCGGCGGCGACACGCGGGCTCTGCCCATTCGGCACGGTCGCTTTATGTGCGCCCCCCCGCATAACGCTGGAGGCAGTTTCGTAGAGATCGCTCCAGGCGGCTTTGGCCTCGGCGGTGAAAGCATCGCCCAGTATCGATTCCAGAGTCCACAGCAAAGCTGCGCCGACTTTGGCGTAATGCTCCTCTTTCACCTTGTAGGCGACATGCTTTCGGCCCAGATTTTCCAGCATCGCGATGAGGGTCGGCGCTCCCTGCAGATTTGCAATCATAAGTCCGAGCGTGCTCATGAGCTTCTCAGCTTGCGCATTGATGTCGGATTTGAACATCGATCGTGTTTCAGGCGCGATCTCGAACAGGCGCTGGTAAAAAAGCTTGCCGGCCTCGAGCTTGCGCCCCATCACCGGGACGAACGACAGCTTGATGAGTTTGACTTGTTCGGGTGTCATCATGGTTGTCCCGTGGCTTGACCGCCGCGGTCGCGTGCACAATCGCTCGGTTGCCCGCGGAGGCCGAATCTCCTTACCGGTTCCGGGTTAAGTTTCCATTAGCCTTGCCGGGCGCGGCGATCGCACAAGGTTGCGGTGCGGTGCCGATACAATCAACGGCAGGTGCAATCACGGGTGCTTGCGCACTCCGCGTCGCCGCAACCGTAACGGTCTGTTCATCGTAACCGTCCGTAAACCCAAAATCGGCATGGATAATTGAAACAGTAATCCGAGAGGCCGCCGTCCGATGGCGCCGAGAGACCGTCTGATGCCTTCTTCATCGCCTCGCATTTTCTGAAGTGCCCGAAATCAGAAATTCATCCAGACATGACGGATGCCCCCGCCGATATTGCCGCCGTGAAGGCGGCAATGCTCAGTCTCCGCCGTAGCAGCGTTGCCTGGCGCCTCATTCTTCCGGCTCCCCTCGCGCTGATCGGGGTGATCGCGCTCACTTGGATGTTGGTTCCGCAAATGATCAAGCGGAACGTCATCAACGAGGCGATCGCGCAGGGCCAGCAGCTCGCCGAGCAGTTTCAGATCATCCGCGGTTATTACACCGATCACGTTGTCGCCAAGGTCGCAGGCCACCGGTCTATCCAGGTGAGCAGCGACCATATGACGAAATCCCGATGCGATTCCGCTGCCCGCGACTATAATTCAGGATTTGAGCGGTCTGCTCCAGCAAAACAACGTAACGATGAAGCTTTACAGCCGCTATCCATTTCCAAACCGAAAGAGCCGGCAACTCGACAGCTTTCAGCAAGAGGCGCTGGATTTTCTGAAGCAAAATCCGACGGCGACGTTCTCGCGCGCCGAAGTGCAAAGCAACAAAAACATCGTCCGCACCGCGGTCGCCGACATCATGAATGCGCAAGCCTGCGTGAATTGTCACGATACGATCGCGGGTTCGCCCAAGACCGACTGGAAGATCGGCGATGTCCGCGGGGTGCTGGAAATCGATTCCGCCATCGACGGCCAGCTCGCGGACGGATTGCGTCTCAGTCACTATTTTATGGAGGGCATTTTCGCCGCCGGACTGGTCTTGCTCGGCATTTTGCTATGGGCGGCCCGAAGCGTGATCGGGCCGCTATCCGCGATCGCGAGACAGACCACGGCGCTGGCCTCCGGCGATCTCAGCGCCAACCTGCCCGGCCTCACGCGCAAGGACGAGATTGGCGAAATGGCGAGAGCCGTCGAAGTCTTTCGCAGGCACGGCCTGGAGGTCGAACAACTGCGCAACGAACGCGCGACGCGAGAGCAGGAAACGGCTGTCCGGCGAAAGGCCGAGTTGCAGAGGCTGGCGGATGAATTCCAATCCATCGTTGGTGCGATCGTCGATGCGGTGTCCTCCACGGCGATGCAGCTGGAGCACGCCGCCAAGGGATTGGCCGAGACCGCTGAGATCACCGAGCGCCGCTCCGAATCGGTTGCCGCGATGTGCGAGGAAGCCTCTGCCAGCGTGCAATCGGTCGCGACTGCGAGCACACAAATGGCCGTCTCGGTCAATGATATCGCTCTCCAAGTTCAGGAATCGAGAGAGATCGCAGCCCGGGCCGTTCAGCAGGCTATGGTAACCGATGTGCGGATTACCGATCTCTCCACAGCCGCCGAACACATCGGCGATGTCGTCAAGCTCATCACGGCCATCGCGCAAAGCACCAATATGCTTGCGCTCAATGCGACCATCGAGGCTGCCCGCGCCGGGGAATCCGGCCGTGGCTTCGCGGTCGTTGCGCAGGAGGTGAAGGCGCTTGCCGCGCAAACGGCGCAAGCCACCAGTGCGATCGCCGGTCAAATCACCGGCATGCAAACTGCGACTGTCGACTCTTACGTCGCGATCAAGGAAATCAGTGTTACGATCAATCGAATTTCGCAGATCGCGACAACGGTCGCGGCCGCCATTGAGCAGCAAGGCGCCGTGACCGGCGAGATCGCAAACAGCGTCCAACAGGTGGCGGTCGGTACCAGCCAAGTCGCAATCGACATCTCCGCCGTCAATCGCGACACCGCCCAAACAGGCTTGGCATCTGCACAAGTCCTGTCGTCGGCCGCACTGTTGTCGAACGAGAGCACCCGGCTCAAGCAAGAGCTCGACAAGTTCCTCGTGACGGTGCGGGCGGCCTAGGCTGGAGCAGCATTTTTGGGGCTTGCGGTTGATTCTCCCGCTCTCTGACCGTAGGTTTCCAGCGAAGAGATTGCGGTCGACCAATAGACCGCTCCTCGGCGCGGCGCCAAGGCGGGCGTAGTTCAGTGGTAGAACGACAGCTTCCCAAGCTGTATGTCGCGGGTTCGATTCCCGCCGCCCGCTCCAGCATCATCGTGGCGCTTCGCGGCAAAGCGGCGCTTTTCGCGCCGCGAGTCTCGTTTGGTCAGACCATTTGGAGAAGCGCGATGGCAGAGAAGAAGGTGTCGTATCACGTCGATGGCAGGCCGTTCGAGGGCATCATCGTCTATGACGACAGCGCCAGCGCAAAGCGGCCGGCGATTTTCATGCAGCCGGACTGGAAAGGCGTCTGCGCCGACACGATCGCGCAGGCGCGCACCGTCGCCGGCAAGGACTATGTGGTGCTGATGGCCGACATGTTCGGCGCTGGCTATGGCGCAAAAGCCGAAGACGCCGGACGATTTGGCGCACCGGCATGCTCGCCGTGCACGACGACCTGCCGTTCACCATCGCTTGCGGCGCCAAGGCCTACGAGACGCTGCTTCGCCGAAGCGAACAAGCTCGGCCTCGTCGAGGTCGGCAAGAACGCGGCGATCGGCTATTGCGCCGGCGGCGGCTTCGCGCTCGAGCAAGCGCGTGCCGGCGCCGATTTCAAAGCGGTCGTCGTGTTCCACGTCACCAATCCGAACCCGGTCGTTGCCGGCACGCCTTGCAACATCAAGGGCCGGGTGCTGGCGATCCACGGCTCCGGCCGACCCGTGACACCCAAGCCGATGATGGATGCGTTCGAGGCGGAGACTGACAAACGCCAAGATCGATTGGCAGGTGATGATGTTCGGCGGCGCCGTCCATTCGTTCTGCGATCCGACCGCGGACGCCGGCCCGTCGCGCTACGACGAAAAGCTCTGCCGCAAGTCCTACAGGCTGATGCGCGACTTTTTCGCCGAAACGCTGTAAGCGCCGCACGGTAAAATGGGACGCGTCGCCGCACGCGCGGCGTTCATATTTTGTTTTGACTAAAGAGTTCTCCTGGGAAATATTGTGCGTCGGGAGCGGCCAACAGCTCCCGCGGGGAAAAGACGTCGAGGGTGACGCCATGAATTAGCAAGGTGAAAAGACGCTCGGGATGGAGCTGGTGGTACCTGCTCTTTGTGCTCCAATTTGCCTCGATCCTGTGGCCGCCGTTCTATAACACCGTGGAGCCGTCGTGGGCCGGCATCCCGTTCTACTATTGGTATCAAATGCTCATGGTCATCGTCGGAGCTATTCTGACCGCGATCGTCTACTTCGCGACCGAAGAATAAAACGTGACGCGCCGGTTGCTCGCCGTGGCGAAGACGCGCCGGCGAGCAAATAAAAGCCGGCTGCGATCATGTTCAAATAGAAAAGCACTCGCACTCAAGCGAACATATCGTCGCGTTAGCGAGTTCGCAAAAAAGATAGATTGGGGAGAACTGCCGTGCACGACGTGAACTGGACCGCTCTCATCGTCTTTGTGGCGTTGTTCGGCTTCATCACCTGGTTGGGGTTCATTGCTGCCCATTGGCGCAAAGGCGATCTCGACCAGTTGCACGAATGGGGTCTCGGCGGAAGGCGCTTCGGCACGCTCATTACCTGGTTTCTGGTCGGCGGCGATCTGTACACCGCCTATACATTCGTTGCCGTACCGGCGTTGGCATTTGGCGCCGGCGCCATCGCGTTCTTTGCCGTTCCCTACACGATCATGATCTATCCGATCTTGTTTCTGGTCTTCCCGCGAATTTGGTACGTCTGCCACAAGCACAACTACATCACGGCGGCTGATTTCGTGCGCGGCCGCTTCGGCAACCGTTGGCTCGCGCTCGCGGTGACGATTACCGGCATCGTCGCGACCATGCCGTACATCGCGTTGCAACTGGTGGGCCTTCAGGTGGTCATCGGTGGCCTCGGCGTCTCGGGCACCGGCTACGCCGGCGATCTGCCGCTGATCATCGCCTTCGTCATCTTGGCGGCTTTCACCTATTCGAGCGGTCTGCGCGCACCGGCGTCGATCGCGATCGTCAAGGATCTTCTGATCTACATCACTGCGTTCGCGGCCGTGATTGTCGTTCCGATCCAGCTGGGCGGCTTCGGAAAAATCTTTGCCGCGGTGCCGCCGGCAAAGCTTTTGCTGGCGGTGCCTGGCGCCAATACGACCGGCTCCTATGGCGTCTACGCGACGCTGGCGTTGGGATCGGCGTTCGCGCTGTTCCTCTATCCGCATTCCATGACCGGCATATTGGCCGCCAGCAGTGGTCGCGCCGTCCGGCGCAACGCCGCACTGCTGCCCGGCTATTCGTTCATGCTCGGACTGCTGGCGCTGGTCGGCTTCTTCGCCATCGCCGCCGGAGTCAGCGGCCTTCCCGAGTTCGTCGACGGCTTTAAGTTGTTCGGCAACAACTTCGCGGTGCCGGCGCTTTTTCTGCACTTCTTTCCGTCGTGGTTTGTGGGGATCGCTTTTGCGGCCATCGGGATCGGCGCGCTGGTGCCGGCAGCGATCATGTCGATCGCCGCCGCCAATCTCTACACCCGCAATATCCATCGCGAGTTCATCAATAAAAATCCGACCGACAAACAAGAAGCGCAGATGGCCAAATTGGTGTCGCTGATCGTCAAGTTCGGCGCGCTCGTTTTCATTCTCTTTGTGCCGACAAAATATGCCATCGAGTTGCAGCTCCTGGGCGGCGTTTGGATCATCCAGACGCTACCCACCGTAATGTTCGGCGCCTTTACCCGGTGGTTCAACGATTGGGCATTGCTGATCGGCTGGGCCGTGGGCACCGTCGCCGGCACGATGATGTCCGTTGCGGTGAATTACGCGGCGGCCTATCCGTTGCACGTGGCGGGATTCCTGTTGCCGGGCTACAGCGCCTTTTACTCCGTCATCCTCAATCTCGTCATCGCGATCGTGTTGACGCCGCTGTTCAACGCAATGGGTTCGAAGCGTATCGACGAGACCGTGCCGGCCGATTATCTGGCGTGAGTTCATTCAACGTCATTCCGGGGCGCCGAAGCGGCGCGCCCGCGCCCACAATGACGGGCATTACGGCTCCTTGCGCTCGACATCCTTGATGGCGATGGCGTCCATCACCATCGTCAAAATCTTCGGCGTGGGTGCGACGATCCGGCCGACGACTTGCTGCAGCTCGGCGCCGCCCATCGGATTCATATCCATGTTCGCCTGCTTCGCCGCTTCGATGAATTGCGGATCCTGCATCGTATCGTCGAAGGCGCGCCGGAGCGCTGCGACGCGATCGGCCGGAACGTCGGGTGCGGTCAGGATCGGCCGGCCGACCGCGACGTCGCCCGATAGGATGTCCAAAACCTGCTGCTGCTCCTCGTTACCAGCGAGCTCGGTCCACAGCGGTACGTCGGGCAGGTCAGGCTCGCGCCGTGGCCCGACCTGAAACAGGATGTTGATCGTGTGGTCGCGCAGCCAATCTGGACGCGTCGATTTCATCGACGCCCAGGAATTGCTGCCACGGCCATCCACTTCGTGGCGTTCGACCGCGATATTGATATCGCCGCCACCCGGATAACCGCTGACGATCTTGAACCTGGTGCCGAGCAGATTGTTCGACACTTGCGGGTAGAGCACCGACGGCGAGCTCGCGCCGCTCGCGCCGATGGCCAGCGGTTTCTTTTTTGCCTCTTCGAGCGTCGCGACCCCGCTTGCCGCCGATACGAACAAGATATTGTTGACGACCGAAAGGTTGCCGATCCAGTTGAATTTCTGCGCCTCGAACCGGACGCCCGGTTGGCTGAGCGCCTGATCGGTCGGCGTGGCTTGGCTCAGGCAGGCAATCACGGTGCCGTCCTTGGGGGCGATGGCGTAGAGCCAGTTGGCCGCGCTGCGACTGCCGGCGCCGGGCATGTTCTGTGGCACGATGGCCGGATTGCCCGGAATGTGTGCGCCGATGAAGCGACCGAGCAGGCGGGCATAAAGGTCGTATCCGCCGCCCGAGCCGAAGCCGATGACAAGGCTGATGCGCTTGCCGCGGTAAAAATCCGCGACGTTATCGGCGCGGGTCGGGGGAGTAAGGCTCGCCAGCACGGCCGTCGCCAGGATCAGGGTACGGATGGGGGCAAGGTTCATCGGATGCATTCGGGGGTCGGCAGCCATTCCCGACATCACGGTAGCCCCGCTGCGCCGATCGTGGCAAATTGCACGGCACGTGCGAGCGCCGGTGCCGCGAAAGGCGGACATCTGCGAAGAACACTTCTGGAGGACAGCATGGCTTGGGTGAAAGCGAGGGATATCGCCTACGGACGCTTCAACGCTCCCGATCTCGACGTCATGGAAGAGTTTTTGACCCGGTTCGGCATGCAAAGGGCGGATCGTACCAACGATGCGCTCTATATGCGCGGGACCGATCCTGCTCACCACATTCATGTCACCGAGAAGGGCGACACCAAATTTGTCGGTCTTGCCTATTATGTCGACAGCGAAGACGACTTGAAACGGCTCGCCAAAGCGCCCGGTGCCACTGGAATCGAAAACATCGACGAGCCCGGCGGCGGCAAGCGCGTGCGTCTGACCGAGCCGAACGGTTATCAGATCGAGGTCGTGTGCGGCATTGCGCCCGTGGAGCCGATCGTGGTCACGCGCCAGAAGCTCAATTCCGGCGAAGCGCCGCTGTCGCGCGCCGGAGAGCTGATGCGCCTGCCCAAGGGGCCTTCGCACGTCAAGCGCGTCGGGCACGGTGTGATGATGACGCCGCGGTTTCGCGAGACGGTCGACTGGTTTCGCGATACTTTGGGATTCATCTGCTCGGATGACGTTTACGTCGAGGACAAGAACAATGTGATCGGATCGTTCAACCGTTGCGATCGCGGTGACGACTACGTCGATCATCATGTCTTCTTCTGCCTGGCGCACGAGAAAACTGGACTGAACCACCTCTCCTTCGAGGTGCAGGATATCGACGACGTGTGCATTGGGCACGATTACCTCAAAAAATTCGGCAAATACGAACACATGTGGGGCATCGGTCGCCACGTGCTCGGCAGTCAGGTTTACGATTACTGGGCGGACCCCTGGGGCCGCGTGCACGAACATTGGGCCGACAGCGACCGCCTCAACCTGGCCAACGGCTCCAATCTCGTCTCCGTGGACGAGGCGCTGGTGTCGCAATGGGGCGAGGCGCCGCCGGAAAAGTTCATCAATCACGCCAGTCCATAATGGAGTAAGCCAAATTCCGCTCATTCCCGCGAAAGCGGGAAATCCAACGATAAGGCAGTAAGAACTGGGTCCCCGCATTTCGCGGGGACGAGCGGGGAGCGGCAACGCTATGACCATCAAGCGGTTCCCTTCGCTCGCGCATTGGGGCGCGTTCAACGCGCTGGTCGAGGACGGCCGCGTCATCGGCTGTGAGCCCTTCACCCACGATCCGGCGCCGTCGCCGATGCTCGATGCGGTCCCCGCCATGGTGCATTCGCCGCTGCGAATCGCGCGGCCGGCCGTGCGCGAAGGCTGGCGGGAGGGCAAGCCGCGCACCGGCGCCGATCGCTTCCGTGAGGTGTCGTGGGACGAAGCGCTTGCGCTGGTTGCCGATGAACTTGCACGCGTGCGGCAACAGCACGGCGCGGAATCGATCTTCGGCGGGTCCTACGGCTGGTCATCGGCCGGGCGGGTGCATCATGCGCGCACCCTGGTGCGGCGTTTCCTTTTCCTCGGCGGCGGCTGTGTCGATCAACTCGGCAACTACAGCTTCGGCGCCGCGCAATTTTTTCTCCCGCACGTCATCGGCACTTTCGATCCGGTGGCAGGCGGCGTCACCGACTGGTCGTCGGTCGTCAACAACACGCGCCTCATCGTGGCGTTCGGCGGCCTGGCTTTAAAAAACGGCCAGATCACCTCCGGGGGCGCCGGCGCCCACGTCATGGAGCATTGGCTGCGCCGCGCCAAGGATGCCGGCATCGACTTCGTCATCGTCAGCCCTAACCGCGGCGACGTGCCGGATTTCCTCCGTGCGCAGTGGGTGCCGATCCGGCCCAATACCGATACCGCCGTGATGCTGGCGATGGCGCACACGCTCGTTGCCGAGGACCGCTACGACGCTGAATTTCTGTCGCGGCATTGCACGGGCTTCGAGACCTTCCGGCGCTATCTTCTCGGCGCCGATGATGGCGTGCCAAAGACCGCGGAATGGGCGCAGCAGATAAGCGGTGTTCCTGCCGCGACGATCCGCGACCTCGCGCGCCGCGCGGCCGATGTGCGCAGCTTGATCACGTGCGCATGGTCGTTGCAGCGTGCGCATCACGGCGAGCAGCCGTACTGGGCGGCCATTACGCTCGCCGCCATGCTCGGTGGCATCGGGCTTCCCGGCGGCGGCTTCGCCTTCGGACACGGATCGAGTAACGGCGTTGGCGCGCCGCGCGCCGATTTGCCTGGCCCCGAAAGCCCGCCGCCGCTCAACCCCGCGCGCCGCGCCATTCCGGTCGCCCGCATTGCCGACATGCTGTTGGCGCCCAACGGCGAATACGAATTCAACGGCCACCGCGCCGTTTATCCCGACGTCCGCCTGATCTATTGGGCCGGCGGCAATCCGTTCCATCACCATCAGAACCTCAATCGCCTGCAGCGCGCGTGGCAAAAGCCCGACACCGTTATCGTGCACGACAGCTGGTGGACGCCGACGGCGCGCCGCGCCGATATCGTCTTGCCGGCAACGACGTCGCTCGAACGCAACGACGTCGGCGGCTCCGGGCGCGACTCGTTCCTCATGGCCATGCATCAGGCGATCGGCCCGATCGGCGAGGCGCGCAACGACTTCGATATCTTTCGTGCTCTTGCCGATCGCCTTGGTTACGAGCATGCCTTCACCGAAGGCCGCGACGAAATGGGGTGGTGCCGATCGATTTATGATCGCTTCCGCGCCGCTGCGGCGCGCAAGGGCGTCGAGCTGCCGGGCTTTCAACAATTCTGGGCCGAGGGCTATATCGCGCTGCCGCCGCCGACGCGCGAGTATGTGTTGTTCGAAGGCTTCCGGGCCGATCCGGCAAAACACCCGCTGAAAACTCCATCTGGAAAAATTGAGATCGCGTCGGAGGCAATCGCCAAATTCGGCTACGAGGATTGTCCGCCGCATCCGGCGTGGATCGCGCCGGCGGAATGGCTCGGCGGTGCCGAGGCCAAGGACTTTCCGGTTCACCTCATCACCAATCAGCCGGCTGCGCGCCTGCACAGCCAGATGGATGCGGGTCCGGTTTCCACAGCGAGTAAAGTCGCGGGACGCGAACCGATCCGCATCAACACGGCGAATGCCGCCAGCAGAGATATCCGCGACGGCGACGTCGTGCGTGTCTTCAACGACCGCGGCGCCTGCCTCGCCGGCGCGATTATCGATGACGGCGTGCTGCCCAACGTTGCGGTGATGGCCACCGGCGCCTGGCTCGATCAATCGGACGGCGAGCCTGAGCGCCACGGCAATCCGAACGTGCTGACGCTCGACGTCGGCACCTCGCGGCTGACCCAGGGTTCGAGCGCGCTCACCGCGCTGGTCGAAATCGAGCGCTGGACGGGGCCCGCGCTGCCGGTGCGGGCGCTAATGCCGCCGGAACGGGTGAACGCTGACGGGACGGGCGAGACGTGATAGTGTAACCGAGGCCGTACTCAACGAGATGGCCGGGACAAGCCCGGCCATGACGAAGGTAGAGAGACCCGTCGATGACAAAACAGAAACTCACCGGCTCCTTTGTTGCGCTGATCACGCCGTTCAACAAGGACGGGTCGGTTGATTTCGCGGCATTCCGAACCTTGCTCCGCTTTCAGGAAGAGCACGGCACGTCGGCGGTGCTGATCATGGGCTCGACCGGCGAAACGTCCATGCTTTCACCCGAGGAAAAGAAAAAGATCATCGTCGAGACGGCGAAAATGAAGTCGGCAAAAATGCCGATCTTCTTCGGCTGCACCGGCAACAACACCGAAGCGACGATTGCGACGGTGCGTTTCGCCAAGGATAACGGTGCCGATGGCGCGATCCTGGCCGCGCCCGCCTATATCTGCGCGCCGGAAGCCGACATCGAGCGCTTTTTCCTTGATGTCGCCGATGCGACCGAGTTGCCGCTCGGCATCTACAACAATCCGCCGCGGGTGAAGAGCGATCTGCATTGGGATCATCTGCTGCGTATCTTCAAGCACCCGAACTATGTGGTGCACAAGGAATCCACGGCCCGCGTCGGCCAGGTGGCGCAGGTGCTCGCCGCCAAGCCGGATGTCGCCGTCATGTGCTGCGATAGTCCCAATCTCGGCCTCGTCGTTCCGACCATGAGTCTCGGCGGCCACGGCACCGCGAACATGACCGGCAATATCGCGCCCGCCGAACTCGCCACGATCTCGACGCCGTGGGCGAGTTATGCGGAGGCGGATAAATTCAAGTCGGCCTATCTGCACCTCTTGCCGCTGCTGCACTTCACCTATTCGGCGATCAATCCGGTCGCCGTGAAGTCGCTGATGAAGGCGCTCGGCATGCCGGCTGGCGATCTGCGCAAGCCGCTGACCGCTCTCGACGCCGAGGCGCTCGCCAAAGGACTGCGCATCATCGCCGATCTCGGCCTCGACAAGAGCTACGGCTACAAGCTTAAGCCGCTCGCAGCCGTGGCGGCCTGAGGCTCGGCCGGCGAAGCCGACGTGGATCTCGGCATCAGGGGTAAACGCGCGCTGGTCTGCGGCGCGAGCCGAGGGCTCGGCAAGGCGTGCGCCTTTGCGTTCGCCCGCGAGGGCGTTGATGTCACCATCGTGGCGCGCACCCGCGATGTGCTGGAGCGCACCGGGGCCGAGATTGCCCAGGCGACCGGCGTCAAAGTCACTCCTGTGCCGGGCGATCTGACCACGAGCGAGGGTCGCGCCGCCGCGGTCGCGGCCTGCCCGCAGCCCGACATCCTGATCAACAATTCCGAGGGGCCGCTGCCCGGCAATTTTCGCGACATGGTCGCGGGCGGATTGGATCGCGGCGCTCGACGACATGATGCTCGGCCCCATCGAGATGATGCGGCTCACGGTCGACGGCATGATGACGCGCGGCTTTGGCCGTATCGTCAATATCGTCTCGCGCAGCGTAAAAACCCCGCAGCTCGAACTCGGGCTGTCGAACGGAGCGCGGTCCGGTTTGGTCGGCTTCGCCGGCAGGTCTCGCGCGGCAAACCGTCGCGTACAACGTAACGATCAATAATCTCTTGCCGGGCATTTTCGACAGCGACGCGCAGCATCGGCACATTCGCGGCATGCTCGAGGGCACAAACAAGACCTTCGAACAGGTTTTCCGCGAGCGTGCCGAGGCCAGCACCGCCAAGCGTTACGGCGACCCGGCCGAGCTGGGCGCTTATTGCGCGTTTCTTTGTTCCGCGCACGCGGGCTACATTACCGGACAGAACCTGCTGATCGACGGCGGGGGATTTCCGGGTGCCTTTTAGGCAAGAAAGGAATGGCCGTGAGACGCATGACCCTGTTGGCCGTGGCGACGGCGCTGATTGCGCTCGGATCGGCCGTGGCTTCGGCACAAAGCTACCCGACCCGCACCGTGACAGTCATTGTACCGTTCCCGCCTGGCGGTTCGGTCGATGGCGTTGCGCGCATCCTGGTCGACAAGCTCAATCAGACCATGGGCGCGCATTTCATCGTCGAGAATCGCGCTGGCGGCGCCTCCGGTACGGTCGGCGCCAACGTCGTCGCCAAGGCGGACCCCGACGGCTACACGCTGCTGGAGACCGCGTCGCTGCAGGCCGCCAGTCCATTTATCTACAAAGATCTCCCTTTCGACGTGGTGAAGGACTTCACACCGGTGACGTTGATTGCTGCCGGGCCGTTGATCGTCAGCACGACGCCGAGCATGCCGGCCAATAATCTGAAAGATTTCTTCGACCTCGTCCGCAAGAACCCGCAAAAATACACTTTCGGCAACACCAGTCTTGGCTCCGCCAGCAACCTTGTGGTCGAGCTTCTCAAACGCGAGGCCGGCGTCGACACACTGGACGTCACCTACAAGGGAACCGGACCGACGCTTACCGATCTCATGAGCGGACAAATTCAACTGACCGCCGATCCGATGCTGTCGTCGCTGCCGCTGGCGCAGTCAGGCCGCATCAAGGCGCTCGCCATAACAAGCCTCAAGCGGCAGGCTGCGGCGCCCGAAATTCCGACGGTCGAAGAGTCCGGTTTGCCTGGCTTCGACTTCGAGTCATGGTACGGGCTGTGGGGCCCAAAGAACCTGCCACCCGATCTCACCGACAAATTGCAGAAGGCCGTTGTGGGCGTCCTCGCCGAGCCCGACGTGAAGCAGCGCTTGGCCACGCTCGGCTTCGAGGCGATCGGATCGACGCCGGATTATTTTGCCAAATACATTGCTGACGAAATGGCGAAGTACGGCAAGATCATTCACGATGCGAATATCAAGGTCCAGTAGCCTTATCGTCATGCCCTGCCATGACGGGCGTGATTGTCGTTCAATGAGCCGCCGGCGCCAAAATCTCACGGCTCCATAGTGATGCCGAGCTCGCGCACCACGCGGCCGAATTTGTCGCGTTCGCCGGTAAGGAATGCCTTCACGTCCTGTGTATCGCTCGGCTCGACGCCTTGCGCGGCGAGCGTGGCTCGCACTTTTGGATCGGCGAGCGCTTGCAACGTCGTTGTCTTGAGCAGATCGACCTCATCCAAGGGCGTACCCTTGGGCGCCAGCAGCACCGTCCAGCTCGCCAGATCGAAATCCGCAACGCCGGCCTCCTTGAAGGTCGGCACATCGGGCAGCACGGCGGAGCGCGCGTCGCCGGTGACGGCAATCGCCTTGACCGAACCGGAATCGATTGCCGCCTTTGCCACGGCGACGCCCGCATAGAACATATCGATGTGGCCGCCCATGACGTCGGCGACCGATTGCGCGCCGCCGCGGTAGGGGACGTGCACGGTGTTGAGTCCATAGAGCCGGTTGAGCCAAGCGCCCATGATGTGCGAAGGGCTGCCGAGGCTGCCGCCGTAGGTGTATTTGCCGGGGAACTCGTGGAGTTCCGCGATCAGCTCCTTGAGCGTATTGGCCTGAATGGTCTTGGACGCGATCAGCACGACCGGAACGAGACCCGTCACGGCGATCGGCTCGAAATCGTCAATTGAATATTTCACGTTTTTCGAGAGCTGCGGTACGACGACCATCTCGGACGTATAGCCGGCGTAAAGCGTATAGCCGTCCGGCGCTGCGTGCGCCGCATAGGCCGCACCGATCGTGCCACTGGCGCCAGGCTTGTTGAGCACGACGACGGGTTCGCCGAACCGCTGCTGCATCTTTTGCGCAATCTCCCGCGCGACCAGATCGGTCGATCCGCCGGCGCCATAGGATACGACGATCTCGATGGTGCGGTTCGGGTAGGCGGTTTCCGCGCGTGACGTCAGCGGGATGAGCGCGAGGAAGACGACGAGCCAAGCGCGCATAGTCCACCTTACATTTTCACAGCCGCGTCACGCGCACGTGGAGCAGCGCTGAACGGCCGCCGCGGACTTCCTTGGCGCAGCGCGCGATCGCCGCCGGCACATCGGCGGGGTCGCCGACCTTTTCCGTATAGGCGCCGAACGCCTCGCCGATCTTGGTGAATTCGACGTTGGGCGCGAGCTCGGCCTCGAACGCATTCGCCGCCTTCGCTTCGCCGCCCGGAAACACCCGCAGCGTCGATTCCTTTACAGCCGACCAGCCGGAATTGTCGAGCACGATGGAGAAAATCGGCAGACCGTATTGCTGCGATACCGCAAACACCGAGCAAGGGCTGCCGAAGTAGAAGCCGCCGTCGCCAGAGACCTGCACCATCATCCGATCCGGCGCCGCAAGCTTGGCGCCGAGCGCCATGCCGCCCGACCAGCCGAGGCCGCCGCCGCCGGAGCGCATCATCGTGTTTGGCACTGGCCGCGGAATTTGCACCAAGACTGCGCCAGCGTTGCGCACGCCTTCATTGAACACGATGTCCGCGCTATCGAGGACTTTGCCGAGCTCCGCCATCAGGTAATGCGGGTTGATCGCGTCGGGCTTGCCCTTGTCCGCCGCCAGCTTGGCGGCGCGTGCCTTGCGCTCGCCGGCCGCGAGCTTGAGATGATCGAGCCGGGCGGCCGCTGCGGCCTTGAAAGCCGGCGTTGCCTTGGCCTTCAGCGCGTCGAGCACCTGCTCGAGGATGCGGCCGCTGTCGCCCTGCATGCGCACGTTGCCCGGGAACGTCCACATCGGCGAGCCGGGCTTGAGAATGTCGACGTCGATGTGCGCCCAGAACGTCTTCTCGTTCGCCTGGACGTCGCTCGGAAACCACGGCACATCAACGTCGACGAGAATGCCGACATCGGCCTTGGGCAGCCCGTTGTTCGGCGCGAAGCCCGCAAAACACGGGCTCTCGTGCGAGACGTTGTTGGTCATATTGCCTTCGTAGATCGCGACGCCGGCAAACCGCGCCAGCTCGTCGATCATTTTGGCCCCATGCGCGTTACGCCCGGCATAGCCGGTAATCAGGATCGGGCTTTCGGCCGCGAGGAGTTTGTCAGCGAGCGTGGCGACGAGTTTTGGATCGGCGCCGCCGGCGGATGTGGCGCCGAACTGCTCGGCCGGGAAACGGCGAATCTCGTCAGCGTTCCAATGCTGCGTCAGCGTCTCGCGCTGCATCATCAGATAGACCGGGCCGCGCGGCTCGCTCTGCATGATGGAGTGCGCGCGCCGCAGCGCCTCTTTGACGACGACGCCGGAGGGCAGCGTCCACTCCCATTTCAGATAAGGCCGCACCAGGCTTGCCTGGTCGAACGGCTCCTGCACGAAGTGCACGTAGGTGTCGCGCGAGCCGACCAGCTCATTGTTCGCCGTGTAGGGTGCCTTGCCGGCCATCAGCAGCACCGGCAGGCGGCTGCGGAAGATGTTGTGCATGGCGGTCGCGGTGTTGGCGGTGCCGACATCGACGTGGACCAGCACGCCCTGACCGCGTCCGGTGACATGGGCGAAACCTGCCGCCATATGGGCCGCGGTGTTCTCATGCGGGCAGCGCACGACGCTCGGCATTGCCTCGCCGCGTTTGCGGCGGTGCGCCATCTCCTCGATGATCGGAGCGTGATCGGTGCCGAAATTGCAGAACAGGTACTCGATGCCGATCTCGCTGAGGCCTTCGAGGAAGTAATACGCGGTGGCGAAATCGGGGGCGTTGGTCTGGCGCGCGGCGGACGTTTCCATGATGGGACCTTTCTCCGAGGTTCTTCGTCATGGCCGGGCGCGTCCCGGCCATCCACGCCTTTGGCTCGTCACGGCCCAGAAGACGTGGATGCCCGCGACAAGCGCGGGCATGACGGCCTATCAAGGCTATGCGTGCGCCTTGCGCTGCGGGTCGATGATTTTCTCGAGCTTGCCGAGCACGTGCATGCAGGGCAGCACCTGCTGCAGGCTGGCGTTCGGCTCGCGCTTTCCCTTGATCGCGGCGATGAATTCGCGGTCCTCGAGCTCGATGCCGTCCATCGACACGTCGACTTTGGAGACGTCGATCTTGTTGTCCTTGCCGTCGCTGAGGTCGTCGTAGAACGCCTTGTAAGTGCCGTTGTCGCAGATGTAGCGGAAGAACGAGCCGAGCGGCCCGTCGTTGTTGAACGACAGCGACAGCGTCAGCATCGCGCCAGACGGCGTCCGCGCCACGATCCCCATGTCCATGGCGATGTTGAGCTGCGGATGGATCGGGCCCTGCACGGCGTAGCAGTCGGAAATAGTCTCGCCGGCCTGGTACTGGAACAGGTCGATGGTGTGGGCGGCGTGGTGCCAGAGCAGATGGTCGGTCCAGCTTCGCGCATTGCCGGCCGCGTTGATGTTCTTCCTGCGGAAGAAATAGGTCTGCACGTCCATCTGCTGGATTTTCAGCTCGCCCTTCACGATCCGCTTGTGCACCCATTGATGGCTGGGATTGAAGCGCCGCACATGGCCGCCCATGGCGATGACGCCGGTCTCCTTGGCGATCTTCACCAAGGCTTCGGCGTCCTCGACGCTGTCGGTGACCGGGATTTCGACCAGCACCGTGCTTGCCGGCGCGCATCACCTGCTCGCCCTGGCGGAAGTGCATCTTGGTCGGCGTGGTCAGGATCACCGCGTCGGCGCGCTTGATGCCCTCGGACAGGTCGCCGGTGTAATGCGGGATGCCGTATTTCTTCGCGATCTGCGCGGTCGAGTCCTGATTGCCGCCGACCAGCGAGGTGACTTCGACGTCGGGGATGCGCTTGAGCGCGTCGAGATGTTTTTGACCGAAAGCGCCCTGACCGGCGACGCAAATTTTCATTTGATTCCTCTTTCTCTGGCGTCATGCGCGGGCTTGACCCGCGCATCCCGATTGTTGAGCAAGATGCCCAACTCAACGGGATGGCCGGGACAAGCCCGGCCATGACGCGCGTGTGCTAGCTGTGAACGCGGTGACCTTCGCCTGCGCCGCGGCGCGCTTGTGTTTGGTCGCCGGCTTGCGCTTGCCGGCCTTGGCGCCGCGCGCCTTGTTTTCCAGAATGATATGGCCGACCGCGGTGTTCGACGCCGGCACGGTGTAGAAGCGATAGACCTCGTCGACCTTGTCGTCGAGCGCGCCGCGCATGATGAGCCACATCACCATCTCGATGCCTTCGGCGCCGGCCTCGCGCATGTATTCGATGTGCGGAATCCTGACGAGCTTCTGCGGATCCTTGGTCAGATTGTCGAGGAAGGCCTTGTCCCACTTGCTGTTGATCAGGCCGGCGCGCGGCCCTGAGATTTGATGCGACATGCCGCCGGTGCCGAAGATCACCACCTTGCAGGTCTTCCGGATAGGATTCGACCGCCTTGCGGATGCGCGCGTCCGAGCATGAAGCAGCGATGGCCGGTCGGCGGCGGATACATCACCACGTTGACGGCGAGCGGGATCACCGGGCACGGCCATGCGCCGTCTTGTCGACCTTGCCGAACAACAAGTTCATCGGCACCGTCATGCCGTGATCGACCTCCATCTTGTTGCAGATGGTGAGATCGAACTCGTCGAGGATGACCGACTGCGCGATATGCGAGGCGAGTGCCGGATGGCCTTCGACCACCGGCACCGGACGCGGACCCCAGCCTTCGTCGGCGGGCGGAAACTCCGGCGCGCAGCCGAGCGCGAAGGTCGGGATCATGTCGACCGAGAACGCCGAGGCGTGATCGTTGTAGACGATGATGGCGACATCGGGCTTGGTCTCGCGCATCCACTCCTGGGATTTCTCGAAACCCGAGAACACCCGCTTCCAATACGGCTCTTCGGTCTTGCCGTTGTCGAGCGCCGCGCCGATGGCGGGCACGTGCGATGAACCTACGCCTGCGATGATCTTGGCCACGGCTTCACTTCCGTTTCGCTGATTTGGGTTTAGATTTGGACTTAGGTCTGGCCATTGTCTTGGCTTTGGCCTTCGCTTTCGGCTTCGCCGTGGCGGATTTCTTCTTTGGTGCGGCTGCGCCCGACAGGAATTTGGACGGCGTATTCTTGCCCGACCGCGACGATTGCCTTCGACCGTTGCGGCCGCCGTCGAGCATCATCGCCGCGTAGTCTTGCTGCGATGCGCCGGTCATCGTCGCGGCGAGATGCTGGAACGAATGGCCGTCGGTGGCGCCGAGCTTGGCGGTGAAATAGATGTTGCCGCCGAGTTCCAGCATGCGGTTGTAATCGCGCTTGAGCACGGCTTCGGTCTGCTCCGGCGTCAGTTTGAACTTCTTCAGGTACTCGGCTTCGTCCGCCTTGAAGGCTTTGCGGTTCTCATCCTTCATCAGCGACATGCAGAACATGTTGATGCCGTATCCCTGGCGGGACCGTTCGGCGTCGAACACGAAAGTGCCGGGGATGTCGTCGTAATCTTGCTGTTCGCGGGCCATCGGCGTGTCTCCCTACGCTTGACATATATAGCGCGGGTAAGCTTGGCAACGTAAGCCTTACCCCTTCCGCTCGTCCCCGCGTAAGCGGGGACCCGGCGCAAGAAACTTAGAATTGGTGCAAGCTGCCCTGGATTCCCGCTGTCGCGGGAATGAGTGGATGGAGAGCAATTAGCTCCAATAAAGCCGCATCGGATTGTCGACCAGCAGCGCCTGCTGCAGCGCCGCCGTGGGCGCGATCTTGGGAATATGGTCGACCAGAACGCCGTCGTCCGGCGCCTGCTTTTTCATGTTGGGGTGCGGCCAGTCGGTGCCCCAGATCACCCGGTCGGGGAACCGCTCGACCAGCGTGCGCCCGAACGGCACCACGTCGTCATAGGGCGGCCCGGCGAGCGACATACGCTCCGGACAGGTGGCCTTCACCCAGAAATTTTTGTGATTCTCCATCAAGCGCAGGAAGCGCTGGTTCGATGGGTCGTCGACGCCCTTGCTCACATCCGGCGTGCCCATGTGGTCGACCACCACGGTGGTCGGCAGCGACGTGAAGAAACTTTCAAATTCCGGCAAGTCCGGCATCTCGAAATAGATCACGATATGCCAGCCGAGCGCGGCGACGCGCTTCGCGATCCGATTGAGCACTTCGGGCGGCGTGACATCGACCAGCCGCTTGAGGAAGTTGAAGCGCACGCCGCGCACGCCGGCTTTGTCCATCCACTTGAGCTCGTCGTCGGTTACCTCCTCACCGACGAAGGCAACGCCCTTGGCCTTGCCGTTCGCGGCGTCGAGCGCATCGACCATCGCGCTGTTGTCCTTGGAGTGGCAGGACGCCTGCACGATGACATTCTTATCGAAGCCGAGGAAATCGCGCAGCGCGAACAGTTTTTCCTTTGGCGCGTCGCACGGCGTGTACTTGCGCTCCGGCGCATAGGGAAATTTGCTCTCCGGCCCGAAGACATGGCAGTGCGCATCGACCGCGCCCGCCGGCGGTTTGTACTGCGGCTTCGACGGATTGGGATGGAACGGGATGTAACCGGCAGACATCGGCACGGACGATTCTCCATTCTGGCGTTCCGGCGCGCGTTGCGGGCGCGCGCCGGAAATCCTTATTAAAGTGGCCGCTAAACTTTCTCCAGCGCCAGCGAGACGCCTTGGCCGACGCCGACGCACATCGTCGCCAGCGCGCGCTTGCCACCGCGCTTTTCCAGGCCATGCACCGCGGTCAATGTCAGCCGCGCGCCCGACATGCCGAGCGGATGACCGAGCGCGATGGCGCCGCCATGCGGATTAACGTGCTCGGCATCTTCGGCGACGCCGAGCTGGCGCAGCACCGCGATGCCTTGCGAGGCGAATGCCTCGTTGAGCTCGATCAGATCGAAATCGGTGATTTTCAGCCCGAGCCGTTCCATCAGCTTGCGGGTCGAGGGTACCGGGCCGATCCCCATGATGCGCGGCGGCACGGCAGCCGAAGCCATGCCGAGTATTTTCGCGCGTGGCGTCAATCCGTGGGCTTTCACAGCATCCTCGCTGGCAACGATCAGCGCGGCCGCGCCGTCGTTGATTCCGGACGCATTGCCGGCCGTAATGGTGCCGGGATTGCGCGCGATCGGTCTCAGCTTCGCGAGATTATCGAGCGTCGTGTCAGGTCGCGGATGCTCATCCTTGTTGACCACGATCGGTCCGGCTTTGCCGCCGGGCGCCTCCACCGGGACGATCTCCTCGGCGAAGTAGCCGGCGGCCGCCGCCTTGCCGGCGCGCTGCTGCGAGCGCAGCGCGAAAGCGTCCTGGTCCTTGCGCGCCACCTGGAATTCCTCGGCGACGTTCTCGCCGGTCTCGGCCATCGAGTCGACGCCGTATTGCGCCTTCAGCAGCGGATTGATGAACCGCCAGCCGAGCGTCGTGTCGTAGATCTCGGCGGAGCGTGAGAATGCCTCGCCCGCCTTGCCCATGACAAAGGGCGCGCGCGTCATCGACTCGACGCCGCCGGCAATCGCGAAATCCATCTCGCCGGCCCGGATCGCGCGCGCGGCGTCGCCGACGGCATTGAGGCCGGAGGCGCACAAGCGATTGATGGTCACGCCGGGAACGCTGTCCGGCAGCCCGGCCAGCAGCAGCGCCATGCGGGCGACGTTGCGATTGTCCTCGCCGGATTGGTTGGCGCAGCCAAAAAACACTTCATCGAGCCGCGACCAGTCGGCTTTGGCATTGCGGGCGACCAGCGCCCTGATGGGGACCGCCGCCAGATCGTCGGTCCGCACCTTGGCGAGCGCTCCGCCGTAGCGGCCGATCGCGGTCCGTGCCGCGTCGCAAATAAAGACCTCTCGCATCGGTCTCTCCCAGGCGATTTTGGACAATGCGGGCTATTTACGGGGCATGGCGGACAGGGTCAAATGGCTCCGAAGCCGTCACGCGATCGCCGACTCCGCCAGGGTAGCAATGACCACCAACAGTTCGGCTGCCGATTTCGGGCAACTGCCGCCGACGCTCAAGGCAGAGCGGCGCGGCCCGATCGCCGTGTTGACGCTGGCACGCCCGGATAAGCGCAACGCGCTCAACGATCCGACCGTCGAAGGCATCGCAACATTCTTCGACGGCCTGCCCGACGACATCAGGGCTGTGGTTCTGGCCGGCGAAGGCGATCATTTCAGCGCCGGGCTCGATCTCACGGAATTGAGCGAGCGCAACGTAGCCGCCGGCATCGAGCATTCGCGCTCCTGGCATCGCGCCTTCGATCGGATCGAGTTCGGTTCGGTGCCGGTGGTCGCCGTGCTGCACGGCGGCGTCATTGGCGGCGGCCTCGAGCTCGCCGCTGCCGCCCATGTGCGGGTGGCGGAGCGGTCGGCCTTTTATGCGCTGCCCGAGGCCAGTCGCGGCATCTATGTCGGCGGCGGCGGCTCGGTGCGGCTGCCGCCGCTCGTCGGCACCGCCTGCGTCATGGACATGATGCTGACCGGGCGCACGCTCAGTGCCGAAGAAGGCCAAGCGATCGGGCTGACGCAATATCTGGTGGACGAAGGCGAAGGGCTCGCCAAAGGTCTCGATCTCGCGCATCGTATCGCCGGCAATGCGCCCTTCACCAATTTCGCCGTGATGCATCTCCTGCCCCGCATCGCTCGCAGCGATCCGGCAGCCGGCTTCGTGACCGAAGCGCTGGCCGCGGCGATCGCCCAAGGTGACGACGAGGCTAAGGCTCGTCTCAAGGCTTTTTTGGAGAAACGCGCACCCAAGGTGGCGCGCAGTTAGCACCATGACGGACGCGCCATCTAAAACGCAACAAAAGGCAAGCCGGCGACGGCAGCCGCTGCGGCGGGTGTTGCTCGGACCGAGGGACGTCGTCGTCGAGCGTTCTCGCGACGGCGTCATTCTGATGCGCTCGCCGCATGCGCTGCCGAGCTATCCGGAGAAACTCACCGCCAGGCTCGATCACTGGGCGCACGCCGTGCCGAAGCGTATTTTTCTGGCGCAGCGCGACCGGGACGGGGACTGGCGGGTCCTGACCTATGGGCGAGCGCGCGCGCGGGTCTACGCGTTGGCGGCCGCTTTGCTTGAGCGCGATCTCTCGCCCGACCGGCCGATCGCGATTTTATCGGGCAACGATATCGCCCACGCGCTCATTGCGCTTGCGGCCATGCATGTCGGCATCCCGTATGCGCCGATCTCCGTGCCTTATTCGCTGCAATCGCAGGATTTCGGCAAGCTCAAGACGATCATCGACATTCTCACGCCCGGTCTGGTTTTCGCCACCGACGGCACGGCGTTTTCGCGCGCCATCTACGCCGCAGTGCCGGCCGATGTCGAGGTTGTGGTCGCCAGGAATCCGCCGGCCGACCGCGCCACCACTTCGTTCGCGTCATTGCTCAGCGCGGTGCCGTTAGATCAGCCGGCGCCGGCCGTCGATGAGGCGCACGGCAGGGTCAATCCCGACACCATCGCAAAAATCCTCTTCACCTCCGGATCGACCGGCGATCCCAAAGGCGTCATCAACACCCAGCGCATGCTGTGCGCCAACCAGGCCATGATCCGCGCCGGGTTCGCTTTCGTCGCCAACGAGCCGCCGGTCGTGGTGGACTGGCTGCCCTGGAACCACACCTTCGGCAGCAATCATAATTTCGGGCTGGTGCTCGACAACGGCGGTTCGCTCTATATCGACGATGGCAAACCGCTGCCCGGCGCCATCGACGCCACGGTGCGCAATCTGCGCGAGATCGCTCCGACCATCTATTTCAATGTGCCAAAGGGCTATGAGATGCTGTTGCCGCATCTCAATGCCGATGAGGCGTTGCGCGAAACGTTCTTCAGCCGCCTCAAGGTGCTGTTCTATGCCGGCGCCAACCTCGCCCAGCACGTGTTCGACGAGCTGGAGCGGCTTGCGGTCGAGACCACCGGAAAGCGCATCATCATTCTCTCGAGTCTTGGCTCGACAGAGACCGCGCCACTGGCGCTCGCTTCGGTTCGGGACAGTCGAGCGCGCCGGCAATATCGGCCTGCCGGCGCCGGGCGTCGTTCTCAAACTGGTGCCGCGTGACGGCAAGCTCGAGGCGCGGCTCAAGGGCGTCAATATCACGCCAGGCTATTGGCGCGCGCCGGATCTCACCGGCGAGGCCTTCGACGAAGAAGGTTTCTACAAAATCGGCGATGCGCTCAAATTCGAGGACCCGGACGATCCGACCAAGGGCTTGGTGTTCGACGGCCGCCTCGCCGAGGATTTCAAGCTCGCAACCGGCACTTGGGTCAGCGTTGGACCGCTCCGTTCGGCGTTCATCGCGCATTTCGCGCCGCTGGTGCGCGATGTTGTGCTGGCGGGAGCCGATCGCGGCGAAGTCGCGGCTCTGATTTTTCCCGATCTCGGCGCTTGTCGCGCGCTGGCGCCTGAGCTGCCGAAAGATGTCGCGACCGCAGACCTTCTTGCCGACTTGCGGGTACGCGATGCGTTCGCGCGCCATCTTGAAGCGCTGGTGCGCGAGAGTACCGGTGCCTCGAACCGCATCGGCCGTGCCGTCGTGCTTGCCGAGCCGCCCTCGCTCGACATTGGCGAAATGACCGACAAAGGGTCGGTTAACCAGCGCGCGGTACTGGCTCATCGCGCCGCCGTGGTCGAGGCGCTTTACGCCGACCAGCCGCCGTCCTACGTCATCGTCGCCGACACCGGTGCGGCGCCCATAACAAAGAAAGCGAGTTGACGATGGATATTCGCGGACACGCCGCGATCGTGACAGGCGGAGCTTCTGGCCTTGGCGCGGCGACGGCGGAAATGCTGGCTGCGGCGGGGGCGAAGGTTGCGGTGCTCGATGTCAATGACGATGGCGCGCGGGGGGTTGCGGAAAAGATCGGCGGCCTTGCGGCGCATTGCGACGTTACCGACGCCGACGGCATGGCGGCCGCCATCGCGGCGGCGCGGGCGAAACACGGCGCCGCGCGCATCCTGGTCAACTGCGCTGGCGTCGGTCCCGCTAAGCGCATCGTCGGCCGCGACGGGCCGATGCCGCTTTCCGATTTCGCGCGTGTGATCCAGATCAACCTGATCGGCACGTTCAACGCATTGCGGCTTGCCGCCGCCGAGATGGCCACGCTCGAACCGCTGGCCGACGGCGAGCGCGGCATCATCCTCTGCACGGCGTCGGTTGCGGCTTATGAAGGCCAGATCGGCCAGGCAGCCTACGCGGCCTCGAAAGGCGGCGTCGTCGGCCTTATCCTGCCGGCGGCGCGCGAATTCGCGCAATTCGGCATTCGCGTCAACGCCATTGCGCCGGGCATCTTCGCCACGCCGATGTTGAGCGCTTTGCCGCAACAAGCTCAGGACAGTCTCGCGGCCGCGGTGCCGTTTCCGCAAAAGCTCGGCCAGCCGCCGCAATTCGCCGCCCTGGCCCGTCACATGATCGAGAATCGCTATATCAATGGCGAGGTCTATCGCATCGACGGCGCGCTGCGCATGGCGCCGCGCTGATCGCAATGCTCAGCAACACCCGCAACGTCCGCATCGAATGGAAAGACTGCGATCCCGCCGGGATCGTGTTCTATCCGCGTTATTTCGAGATGTTCGACACATCGACCACCATGTTGGTCGAGCGTGCGCTCGGGATGCAGAAATTCGACTATCTCAAGACTTACGATTTCCTCGGGCATCCGCTGGTCGAGACGCGCGCGCGCTATCGCATTCCGACGCGCTTCGGCGACGAAGTCGCGATCGAAATCGAGGCTGGTCGACTGCGGCCGGTCGAGCTTCAAGATCGAGCATCGTCTCGCCAAGGCGGGCGCGCTCGCGGTCGAAGGATTCGAGACGCGGGTTTGGGCGGTGCGCGACCCCAATGACAAGACGCGCATCAAATCGCAGCCGATACCAGCCGAGGTGGTCGCGCGACTGACCGGCGGCACGGCTTGAGGACGCCGCCCACGGCTTGCCGCCGGGGGCCGCGGATATGCTAGAAACCCTGCCATCAAGAAGGAGAAACACCCATGCGGATCGACGCCTACACCCACTTTTTTCCGAAGAAATTCTTCGACAAGCTCAACGAAGTCGCCGGCGATTACAAAGATATGGGTAGGCGCATCCGCTCGCTGCCGGCGCTGTTCGATCTCGATGTGCGCAAGAAGATCGTCGACGGCCACAAGGACTATCAGCAAATCCTGTCCTATCCGCAGCCGCCGATCGAACGCTTCGCCAAGACGCCGCAGCATATCGACGAGTTCTGCCGCATCATCAATGATGGCTTTGCGGAGCTGTGCGCGAAGGAGAAAGACCATTTCCCCGGCTGGGTCGCGCATCTCTCGCTCGACGCGCCGGACGCCGGTGTCGCCGAAGCGGAGCGCGCGATCAAGAACGGCGCGCTCGGCGTGCAGATTTATACCAACGTCGCCGGCAAGCCGATCGACCGCCCGCAATACATGCCGTTCTGGAAGAAGATGAACGAGCTCGGCAAGCCGATCTGGCTGCACCCGGCGCGCGGCGCGGAGACGCCCGATTATCTCGACGAGAAGAAGTCGCTCTACGAGATCTGGTGGACGATCGGCTGGTCCTACGAGACGGCGGCCGCGATGCTGCGTCTCGTCTATTCCAAGATCATGGACACGCATCCCAATCTGAAAATCATCACCCACCACTTCGCCGGCATCGTGCCGATGCTCGAAGGCCGGCTCGGTCCGGGCAACGATGTGATGGGCAATCGCACCACGGACGAGGATTACGTCTCGTTGCGCAAGAGCTTGAAGAAGCGGCCACTCGATTATTTCAAAAACGATTTCTGGACCGACACCGCCGCATTCACCGCGGTACCGGCGACCAAGTGCGGCATGGAATTCTTCCCGCTCGACAAGATCGTGTTCGCGTCCGATTGCCCGTTCGATCCCGAAGGCGGCACGATGTTTCCGCGCGTGACGCTGCAAATCCTCGAGTCGCTCAATCTATCGAAGGAGGCGCAGGACAAGATCTATTTCAAGAATCTTGAAGCGATCACCGGCAAGAAGCTGGTGAAGTGACGGTAGAAGTTTAGTCACTATTTAAAGTCAGTAGCCCGGATGGAGCGCAGCGTAATCCGGGAACGATCTTGAGCCGACACGGCTATCCCGGATTACGCTTTTGCTCCATCCGGGCTACGGCGCTTGGCAAGGCTCGGGCGCTCATGCGTCGCGAGAGCGCGTGTATTACGCCCACCACATAGCTTTTGCGCTTGTCGCTGGCTCCGTTAGCTGCGAAATTTGTGATCACAATCCGACCGCATCATTCGGCAGATTTGGCCGAGCCGTCAGAGCCAACCGTCCGGCCGCATTTCGGAGAACAGCCATGCACGAGGTCACCAGCGATCACTGGCACGAGCCGGAAGGGCTAAAGAACGCGGGTGTCGGCGCGTGGAAGCGGCCGAATACGCCGTATGACGATTTCATGGAGGAGCAGGGCGTCCCGATCTTCCGTGGCATCGGCGTGCGCCGCGTGCAGGATATGCCGCTCAAGCCGTGGCCGCGCCTGGGCGGGAAGGGCACCTTCATCCAGCTCTACGGCACCGAGGGCCGCTGGGGCTGCTACGTGGTCGAGGTCCCTGCCGCGGGCGCGCTCAAGCCCGAAAAGCACATGTACGAAGAGATTATGGTCGTGGTCGAAGGCCGCGGCACTACGGAGATTTGGGCCGACGGGCAGGCCAAGCCACATACGTTCGAGTGGCAGCGCGGCTCGATGTTCTCGATCCCGCTCAACACCAACCATCGCATCATCAACGCGGCGTCGAGCCCGGCGCTGATCCTGGTCGCGTCGACCGCGCCGAACGTGATGAACATCTTCCGCGACCGCGACTGGATCTTCAATTGCCCGGTGACGTTCCCATCGCGTTTCGACGGCAGTCAGGACTTCTTCAAGCCGAAGGATGACATCACTCCCGATCCGCTGCGCGGCCTCGCCATGCGCAAGAGCAATTTCATCCCGGATATCTTCAACGCCGATCTTTATCTCGATAACCGCCGCTCGCCCGGCTACACGCGGGTCGAGCCGAATATGGCGAACAACGTGTTCTACGGCTTCGTCGGTGAGCACAAGACGGGGCGCTATTCGAAGGCGCACGCCCACATGTCGGCTGCGATCCTGGTCTGTCTCAAGGGCAAAGGCTACACCTACACGTGGCCGCGCACCGACGGCATGACGCCGTGGAAGGATGGCAAGACCGAAAACGTCTATCGGCAGGATTACGAGCCGGTCGGTCTCGTCACCGCGGCACCTTATGGCGGCGACTGGTTCCACGCCCATTTCGGCATCAGCAAGGAGCCGCTCCGGCTCATTGGCTGGTACGGCCCCAACAATCACCGCAAGGACAAAGCGGGTGTGCCCGGCGACAAGGACACGGACGAAGGCGCCATCGACGTGACCGAGGGCGGCACCGCCATTCCGTACTGGCTCGAAGACCCGTTTCTGCGCCAGGAATATGAAGAGACGCTGAAGCAGGAAGGCGTGACGTCGCAAATGGGCGACGAACTCTATCGTGCGCCCGAAGGCCAGCGCGAGACAGCGATTACGTAAGGCGCGATCGCCGCTCATTAATCCCACGCATGTGGGAATGCCGCGCCGCTCGCTGCGATCTATTTTGACGATTTCCCGCCAGTTGCGGGGACGAGCGAGGCAATCGGCGTTCAGTACACCACGATGGTCGTGGCGCCCATTCCTTCGCGCTGCACCAGGCCAAACAACAGCGCTGCGTTGGCCGGATTGAGACGCACGCAGCCATGCGACACCGGCCTGCCGAGCCCGGCCGTCTCGTAGGTGCCGTGAATGGCGATGCCGCCGGTGAAAAAGATCGAATGCGGCATCGGCGAGTTGTCGTATTTCTTCGAGAACCAGCGCTGTGCCAGCCTTTGCGGACGGTAGGTGCCTCCCGGCGTCCCTAACCCGGGTCGGCCGGTCGACACCCGCCATCTGTAGCGCGGCGCGCCGTCAATGATCACGGACATGGACTGACTTGCGCGGCTGATTTGCACGACAACATCAGCCTTGGCCCGATCTGAGGCGGAAAAGAGAGCAACCAACAGCGCGGCAGTGGCGCTCGCGCACGATAAGAGACGCATGTGAAACCCCGCAGCCTCGCCGTACCCGTGCAGACAATGCGTGACGTCAAAGACCTTGTAAAGCTTGCAGTGTGCCCACAGTTAATCTCACGCGTAACGTGCGGCCCGAAAGCAAATCGTTGCCGCAAGTTTTCGGCAACGGCTGGGTTTCGATCGATCGTTTTGTAGAAACGCGTCACCGATACACCGGAGTCCCTTTTAGGTAAATTCTGCGATGCAAATGGTTGATCTGCCGCGGTCTACTGCGACGGCGTTGCTGACTAGCATCGCAACAGGTACGCGGCGGACGTCAGATAGGGCAACCACGGTAGGCGCACTTATAGGAAGTTCGTTTGCTTTCAGATACATCACGGCAAACGAACTTGCGCAGCCACGAGGTTCGGTTACAGCCAGGATCTAGGGTTACTCAAAAACAACAAGCGAACCAAGCTCGACCAGCCAGCTTATGGCTCGATCGCTATTGAAGACAGCAGCGCGGTGGCAGGTCGATTGTCTGGAGCTGGGAGCCGCCCCACTTTCGAAAAATGAAATTCGATTCTACTCTTTCCGGCCGATACAGGAATTTCTATTTCGAACTCACCGGGCATAAGTGACTTCGTTACAGACATCTCGCCTCCAACGGATATCGTTAATTGTACGTTGTTAATCCCGATTCCATTCGGCACCATTCCGCGGATTGTGGCCCTGCCTGACGCGGCCGAAAAAAGCGTGGCAAATCCATCATCTGCCACCCAGCCGTCCTCGTAGATGCCCGAGAATTCAAGATCGGGATTCCCAAGATCAGCAGGGAAGCGAGTAACTTGAGCTGGAGGCTTTTTCTGATTGAATTCTTGAGCATCAACCGCACGAATCTTTCGAATGAAAGCAACAATGCGGCGGTAGTCGAGGGGCACGGAATCTCCGTACAGGCCCATCAACCCTGTCCTCGGTATTTGGATTGTCTGTGGTTGCTGGCCGAGATCGATCAAGAGATACGGCACGCCGTCCACAATAAGTGGCTTTAGGGGAGGCGAGATCATTCGAGCCGCTCCATGACCCACTAAACCGATCTCGACTCTTGTCTCTCCCAGAGCAGCCGCCGGAGGCAACTTGGCTTTGCCATCTGCGAGCAGCGATGTCGTCAGGTCGAGAAGCACACGCAGTTCACGGGTGGGTCGTTCCAAACGAAAAAGCAAATATCTGCCCGCAGCAGCAAACCGCGAGTTCGGAAAAAAAAGGTCTGGCTCGGCTTCGTAGAGACTGCTCCTGCCAAACTCTGGAAGATAAAAGTAACCTCCTAAATTCGAATTCAGCAAGACAAGATCATTTGTCACCGGCTCCGAAGAGTCGCGGTAGACGGAAACGAACGGCCATACGTTTGCGATTGGTCCGAAGTTGCTAGAGGGCCTAAACGTCTCGATCCGAGCAGAGCCCATGTCCGGAAACGGCAAATTCACTAGCGGTGGAGGTAAGGCTTTCCCCGCCGCCTCAGTGAATTCCTTAACGCCTGGCAATGATCCGAAGAGCTTTTCATTAACATCTTGCATTGCTCTTAAAACCAAGGGCGAAAAAAGACCGGGCCGCGCCAGAAAGTCCCTTGGGCAATTGGGGACTGCTGCCGCGATTTTCAAAAGAACTGGATTCGGCGTTTCCAAATCGACATTGCAACCGGCATTGTCCGTCTTCCCAAGAACATGCGTTAGAAGTCCCCGCCGAGAGGGCCCCACTAGACCGCCGACGGACACGCGGTCTTCGAACGAATTTAGGACGATCCTATAGTCCGTCACAGCAACTAGGCAAAGTAGGACCCCGTAAATCGCTGCCCCAAAAGGAAGACGAATCTGCGAAATCGCCAAAACAATCGCCGACCAAACAAAGAGCTGCGAAAACATAGCTATTTTGAATAGCCCAAAGTCGTTTCTCTTCTCTACGAGGACAACCACAACAACGGCAAAGACAGCCAAGTAGGCCCCTATAGCGCTTTGACGTTTCACTCCAAAAGCGAAACCAACGGCCACACCGCCTAGGAGAATAACGGCGACCGCGATCGATGCCGACAGAAATGGCTCGTCTAGAACTTCTCCCAGTCTCGAAAGCCCGAACAGCACCGCCAGCCCGTTGGGAACAAGAAAATATGGGAAAAGTGAAATTCCGTCGTAAGCGCCTTGCGAGAAGCTCGTTTTAAACTGGCTCAGAACGTAAACTACAAATCCCAGCGTATAAGGACCCAGCATCACAGCGACTATGAGGGGAACTATCAACACCCGCCAAGAATCGCTCCATCCCCAGCGGCCATCTCGGATGTGCATTCCGTGATATACGATAAACGCGAGAGCAAAGAATGGGGTCAGTTCGGAATAGGACAAGCAGAAACTCGCTACGAGAACGGCGACGAGAACGACGTATCTGAAATCTCGAAATTTCCGAAATTCGACGAAGGTCACTGCGGTTGTCGCGCACATCAGTGCCAAGCCAAGAATTTGCGCAATCAGCTGCTGATGAACGGCGTATAACCCCAGTGGCGCCAACGCAAACAACGACACCACGGCCAGTAGCCGCCGGCGCCCGAACGTTTCCATTGCGAATGCTGCGCCGGCAAAACAAAGCAGAGCGTGAAACGTCAAAATCAATGGCATAAAAATGAAAAAAGGACTTTTACCGACTACCTCACTTACCCAAGCCAGAAGCAAATCGGCTCCCGGTCTTCCGCCGGAGCTGACCAACATGAACCAATAAAAACCCGGGTAATTCCTTCCTTCCATCATCGAGGCGAGCGAAGGATGCTGATAAAAAGTATCGTGCGCAAGACGCAGCGCGCTTAAATTGTAGTTTGCCCAGTCATCGTTTGCGTTTGCCATCCAGTCATACCCAAAGTGAAAGCTTGGGACGGCGAACACAAGTATCGCCGCACTGATCGGGGCAAAAAATGTAAGATCCCTTTTGGTCCACGCGGGTTTTTTTAGAAGGCAGGTCGCGCCGGCGAGAAGGGAGAGCCCGATTAAGAGCGGGCGAGCAAAGAACGAAACTGGTAAAAAGATATTGAGCCAGAAAATCAATATCAGGGTGAATGCCGCACCGATGACCGGAGCAAGGAGCAATGTTTGCAGGCGACCCACATAAATCGCCGTAATAGCAAATAACGACCAGCCCAAGGCTGTCCAAAAGAACAGCAAGCCAAATGTCAACAGGATTGGGCTGAAAAACATTTTTTTCGTAGTAACGCTATGCTAAGCTTGTCGCGCCGGTCAATCCCTACCGAGATTTCTCAAGCTACCCTCAGAGAATTCCAAGTCAGCCACAAGTTCGGTTCGTTGATCTGCCAAAATTTACCGCTTGTGAAGCTTCCTTGCTAGGAAATCTCTATGTCGTCGAGCGAAGATGATGGCTTGGGCTCAAGCGGTGAAGTTTTCATTCCGCACCTGGGTTGGATGCGATTTCCGCCCCCTGACCTTGTGCTGCAGCACCTCCGAGAAGGAACATTCGAATTTCGAGAGCAAGCGTTCGTTTGGAGTTTTTTGAAGCCGGCCGATACCTTCCTCGACGTGGGCGCCCATTGCGGGCTCTTCGCAAAGATAGGCACAAACATCATATCTCCACGCGGAAGAATCGTTGCAGTTGAGCCGAATGATGATGTCTTGAGGTTTCTAAGGGCCAATCTGTATGGCTGCGCCGTCGACATTCGGCCGATCGCGATAACAAACGAAATAGGCGAGGCGTCATTGTGGAAAGAGCAAGATTCAGATGCCGCTTTAAGTAGTTTGGCCTATTCTTCGCCTACCGGCATTCGCACAACTGTTCAAACGACAACTTTAGATCAGCTCCTCCACGACGAGGACATCGCTGAAGTTGCATTTGTGAAGCTTGATGTTGAAGGAAGTGAGTTAGCAGTCCTGAAGGGAGCTCGATCGGCGCTCGATCGGAAATCGAATTCTAGCTTTGTTGGTGGAGTTTACAGAGGAGAATTTAAGGAAAGTAGGCTCTTCGGCACCCCAATTAGCGAACGAACTGATTTCGAATGGATATCATCCCTACAAGCTGTCGAGCGATGGCGTTCAGTTCAATCCCGTGACGATCGACGGGCCAGTTACCTATCAGAACATCGTTTTTACACATGATTTTGACGCGGTACAACGCAAACTCGGCAGTGCACCTCTAGAATATCGACGGATAGCCAGCGAGATTCTAACTCGCGGTCGAGCGTCTGAAGCGGTGGAAAACGAAGCTACCGCCCGACTTGAGCTGCTTCTTATGGAGAAGCGCGAAACCGAGAGGCTTCGGTTGGAGCTTCAGAAGCGAGCGGAGGATGGTGCCTGTTTTAACCCATCGACTTCTTCACCCAAAGCAACACTTTTTACATCTCTTCCACCCCGAACAAACCGCTCGGTCGCTGGGATCGACTATAGCAGCAGCTACCAGTCCGCCTGCGTGAACTCATGGCGCGCGGCGGGACTGGGCATTCAAAGCATCAACCCGCGGTCTGAAATTGAAAAGCTCCAGGCTTCGGGGATTTCAGTAACTTATATTTTGTCGGAGCATGACCGTCCCTCGATTAATGAGTTTCTCCAAGCGAGCTTAAGAGCCCCGACTGAAATTGTCGCGATCATAAACGCCGATTGCATAATGTTGAATGTTCCAGATCTCATCCAAAACGTGTTGAGTGCTGCGGCGCATGGTTTGGTGATGGCTGAGCGCGTGAACATAAGCAACGTGAATCTCCAACCTACCAGTCAAACATGCCTCGGTTTCGATGCGTTCTTCTTCAACAAGAAGATTGTGGCGGCCATTGACATAGACGATCGCTTAAAAGTTGGTCAGCCTTGGTGGGACTATTGGCTGCCTGTTGAATTTGCTCTCCAGGACGTCGAGCTGTTTCGACTGCCGGCTCCTCTGATTTTTCATCTGGATCATGAACAGGGATGGTCCCAAGAGCGCTGGTTGGATTCTGGGATAAACCTATTAAATCGACTTGGAGCCGGCAACCAACGCCTGGATGTTGAGCGTTTTCTTCGACCCGAAATTTTGGAACGCTCTGACCTAGGTGGCTTTGGCGATTGGATTTTTGATTGGCTCAGGGAAAATTCTCAACTTATTGACGACGTTGAGACAGGTACTTTTGCTCATTTGCAGACGGAGTTCTTGAAGATGCTCTCGAACTTTGACGGGATGCATTGTGCAACTCGTGCTTTAGCGGAAGCTCGAAACGAGGTTTCTCGACTGTCTGCGCTAGCATCAGCCAACTTGGTTGAGGAGCTTTCAAACCTCCGTCAAGCTCATGCCTCTGCGGAGATCTACGCCCACCATCTCGAAGAAAAGCTTGCGCAAGCTGCCGGCTTAAGTGAGGAGATATACGCGCTTCGGCAGGCTCATGCTTCGGCGGAGACCTACGCCCACCATCTCGAAGAAAAGCTTGCTCACCTTGAGGGGCGATTAGAACGTTCTGCTAGTGGCACGCTGCGCTCCCGGTCGTCGAACTTGGCTAAGCGAGTTCTGCGCCAGGCGCGGGCGTGGAAAGCTAATTACTAAAGGTCGATTGGGCTTGCATCGTGCCATTCCCACTACGCGTGCAGCGCGTTAATGCCATGCCCGCGGTTTGAACGCCTTGGCTTTCTGGCTGTGGTAGGCACTTCGGACAGGACGACAGCAACCGCTGATTTTGTTCTTTCTTGCTGTTGGCCTGGGGGCCGCCCACGCGATGCCGCGTTCTCTTGCGACGGCATTGCCGATTACGAGGCGATGGCTGCGCAGCCGGACTACCAGGCCGGCCTTGCGCGATTGCTCGGCGACGCCTCGCGGCGGCGGGTTTGCATCATGTGCGCGGAGCGCGAGCCGCTCGACTGCCACTGCTGCCTGGTGGTGGCACGCTCGCTGGCCGATCGCGGCCTCGCCACCGGCCACATTCTCCATGACGGCACGATTGAGCCGCTCAGTGTGACCGAAGGGCGGTTGCTGGCCTGGAACGACAAGGCGGCCGACCTTTTCGTAACTGGACAGAAAGAGCGACTCGGCGCAGCGTACCGCCGCCGCGCCCGTGCCGTCGCGTATCGGGCGCGGCCTGCTTAGGGGGCCGAACTGCTATCGGAGGGTCTTTGATGCTGGCCTCGGTTCGCCTGCTCTGTGTTCTGCTCATTACCGGCATCGGCCCGGCGCTCGCACAGGACCCCGGTACGCTCGACGACAAGCCGCTGCCGCCGCTCGCCAATCCGAACGCGCCGAACACGCCGGCGAAAGAATTGTTCGCCCGAAAGACCGACGCCGTTGCCCGGACCGGCGCGCTCGATCGGCTTTTATGCCGATGGTTGCCTCGCCGGCGCGGCGCCGCTGCCGATCAACGGCCCGGCCTGGCAAGTCATGCGGCTTGTCGCGCAATCGCAATTGGGGCAATCCGAAGCTCGTCGCCTTTCTCGAACGGTTCGCCACGAATGCCAAGAAGGTCGGCTGGAACGGCCTGTTGGTCGGCGACATGTCGCAGCCGCGCGGCGGCCCGATGATCTACCGGCCACGCCAGCCATCAGGTCGGTCTCGACGCCGATCATCTGGTTCACGCCGATGCCCGATCATGTGCAGTCGCGCGAAGAGCGCGAGTTCAAAGTCGCCACCCAATATGGTCGCGGCCGAACCAGCTCGATGTCGATCCCAAGATGTGGACCCACGAACGCACCGAGCTGATCCGCACCGCCGTCGCAGGATCGCGACGTCGACGCGCATCTTCGTCAATGCGGCGATCAAAAAGGAGATGTGCCGCGAAGCCGGAACGGATCGCAGCTTGGCTGTCGAAGGTGCGGCCATGGTGGGGGCAGCCGACCATTTCCACGTGCGCCTTGATTGTCCGGCCGACAGTCCCGAATGCAAGCCGCAAGCGCCGCCCGAGCTGGGCGATGGCTGCGGACACGAACTCGATTTCTGGTTCAAGGAGTCGACGCTGCACCCCAAGCCGCCGCTCATTCCGCCCAAGCCGAAGCCGCCGCTCACGCTTGCAGGCTTGCCGGCGGCATGCCGACAAATCGTGGATGCGCCTTAGCGAAAACAACACTCGTTATAGCCGGGCTTGTCCGGCCATCTCAGTTGAGGCTGCACTGTGCCTGCCTAGGCGGGATGCCCGGCACGAGGCCGGGCATGACGTGTCAAAATTAATACACGCTAGATTCCTGAAAGCCCGAACATGGCGTGTTCCACGCGCGGCGGCAATGAGGATCAATACGACCGCGCAAAGAACGATCGCTCCGGCGTAGGTGTGCGATCTTTGCTCGGGGGCTTTCATCAACAGCGGCAGACCCGTCATGACGATGTAGGTGCCGTAAAAACCCGTGCAGCGTCAGGAAACGCAAGCCGGGTAGCACCAAAAAAACGCCGGCAAGCCAGACCGGGGTGAAGGAATAGACCGCAAGCTTGAACGCGCCGTCGAAGTCGCGGCGACCGCCGAACGCCGGCGCCAACAGGAAAATGACCAGACCGAGACAAGCACCACGACGATGGCCGCCACATAGCCGAAAACCGCACCGAACAAACCGTCCACGATCGGCGCCTGCTGCGATCGTCCGTCGGGCTCGACAACGCCGATCATGCAGGCGCCGATGAATCCGGATGCGGCCGGGACCAGCGCCAGCAACGTGACATAGCGGCTTATCAGATAAGCAGGGTCGCCGGACTCCTGCTCGATGCGCGCCCACGCGGCGACGGGATCGACGAGAATTGCTTTGGCGCGCAACACGGGGTTCACGATGCCGGCCTTTTGGCGTCGGCAAGAACCAGTGCCGCGCCCTTTTCGGCGATCATCATGGTTGGGGCATTGGTGTTGCCCGACGTGATCGCGGGCATCACCGACGCGTCGATAATCCGCAGCCGCTCAACCCCGGCAACGCGCAACCGCTCGTCGACCACCATCAGCGGATCGCTGTCGCGGCCCATCTTCGCCGTACCCACCGGATGAAAGATCGTGGTGCCGATATCGCCTGCTGCCTTTGCCAAGGCCCGGCTCGTCGTCGTCGCGCACGTCGGCGCCGGGCAGATATTCGTCGGGATGGAATGGCGCGAGCGCCGGCTGCGCGCACGATGCCGCGCGCCTGGCGGATGGCGCTGACGGCGACGCGGCGGTCTTCGTCGGTCGACAGATAATTCGGCTTGATCGCCGGTGCGTCGGCCGGATCGCGCGAGCGCAGCCGCACGGTGCCGCGGCTGGTCGGATGGAGATTGCAGACGCTTGCGGTGAAGGCCGGGAACTTATGCAGCGGCTCGCCGAACCGGTCGAGCGAAAGCGGCTGGACATGATACTGCAGGTTGGCGCGTTCCTGGTCGGAATCCGATCGGGTGAACAGCCCAAGCTGCGACGGCGCCATGGTCAACGGACCGCGCCGGAAAGCGCATACTCGGCCAGCATGCGGGCCAGACCGAACCGCGCGTGATAGCGCTCATTGAGCGTGTCGATACCGTCGACCTTGTAGATCAGGCGCAGTTGCAGGTGATCCTGTAGGTTGGCGCCGACGCCCGGCCGGTCGAGCACGACCGCAATGCCATGCTCCTGCAAATGGTTTGCCGGTCCGACGCCGGACAACAGCATAAGCTGCGCCGAGCCGATCGATCCGGCGGCCAGGATGACCTCACCGCGGCAACGCGCCATGCGCGATCGACCATCCTGGCGCCAGCGCACGCCGGCGGCGCGTCTGCCGTCGAATATGACGCCTTCCACCAGGCAGCCGGTCTCGAGCCTCAGGTTTTGGCGATGGAGTACCGGCTTGAGAAAGGCGCGGGCCGCCGACCAGCGCCGGCCGCGCTTCTGGTTCACATGGAACGCGCAGCACCCTTCGTTATCTCCGGCGTTGAAGTCCGGAATGGATTTGATGCCGGCCTGCGCGGCTGCCGCGCGAAACGCATCGAGCAAATCCCATCGCACGCGCGGTGCCGAGACGTGCCATTCGCCGCCGACGGCGTGCGCCTTGTTCTCGCCCATGAAGTGGTTTTCGTGCCGCTTGAAATAGGGCAGCACGTCGTCCCAGCCCCAACCGGCAAGGCCCAGTTGGCGCCAGTGATCGTAATCGGCGGCTTGGCCGCGCATGTAGATCATGGCGTTGATTGCGGACGATCCGCCGATGACCTTGCCGCGCGGATAGTTCAAGCTGCGGCCATTGAGGCCTTGCTCCGGCTCGGTCTTGAAACACCAGTCCGAGCGTGGATTGCCGATCGCGAACAGATAGCCGACAGGGATATGAAACCAGATCCAATTGTCGCGGCCACCCGCTTCGAGCACAAGCACCCGGTTCGCGGCATCAGCCGAGAGCCGGTTGGCCAACAGGCAGCCGGCCGAGCCGGCACCGGCAATGATGTAGTCGTAATCGCCTTCGATTGCTTCTGCGTCGGTCATGCCGCCATCGGCCTCCCCTCAAACCCCGAAATGATAGCACGCGGTGCGATGAGGGGTGACATGCTGTCGCGCCTGTGCCCGCGCGCTTTTTTGCCAAGGTCCCTGTCCGCTGCTATGACCTTTGGGGCGACATCGGTGCGCTGGGCGCGCGCCGTGACAGCCTGGAACGACGGTTCTTCGGGGCGTTCGCAACGACTTTGTGGCTAGCGTAGGCTGGCGCGTGGTTTCGCGCGCGCCGCCAAACCTTTGGAGAACCGTCGTGTTGAAAAGAAGACATATCCTGGCGGCTTTGGCCGCGACCATTGCTGTTGCGTCCATGCCGCATAGCGCGGGCGCACAAGATAAATCCATCACCGTCTTTGCTGCGGCGTCGATGAAGAATGCACTTGACGACGTCGACGCCGCCTTCACCAAGAAAAGCGGCATCAAGGTCGTCGCCAGCTATGATGCAAGCTCCGCGTTGATGAAGCAGATCGAGGCGGGTGCGCCGGCTGACGTGTTCGTTTCCGCCGATCTGCACTGGATGGACTACGGCTCGCAGAAAAAGCTGATCAAAGACGACACGCGCATCAACCTGCTCGGCAACAAGCTGGTGCTGATCGCCGCGAAGGATTCCAAGATCGGCAACGTCACGATTACGCCGGGCTTTGATCTGGCCAAGCTCGCCGGTGATGGGCGTATCGCGACCGGCGATGTGAAGGCCGTCCCGGTTGGGCTTTATGCCAAGGCTGCGCTGGAAAAGCTCGGCGTCTGGTCGGCCGTCGAGCCGAAAATGGCAATGACCGCAAACGTCCGCGCCGCCCTCGTTCTTGTCGCGCGCGGTGAGGCGCCGCTCGGCATCGTCTATGCGACCGACGCCAAGGTCGAACCCGGCGTGAAAATCGTCGGCGTTTTTCCAGACGACTCGCATCAGCCGATCATTTATCCGGTGGCCGCGACGGTGAACGCCAAATCCGACACGACGCCGTATTTGGCGTTCCTGCGCTCGCAAGCGGCGAAGACAATCTTCGAAGGTTATGGCTTCACGGTTTTGGTAAAGCCGACATCGTGAGGACAAACCGCCGCGCCGCATGGATGCGCCGGTCAAACCGGCGCATGACGAGACGGTAGCGCCGTGTTCTACCTGTCAGCCGACGAATGGATTGCGGTCGAGCTGTCGCTGCGTATCGCGATCGTCGCGACAGCATGGGCGCTGCCCTTCGGCATCGCGATCGGATGGCTTTTGGCGCGAAAAAAGTTCTGGGGCAAGGCCGTGCTCGACGGTCTTGTTCATCTGCCGCTCGTTCTGCCGCCCGTCGTCACCGGCTATCTTTTGCTCATCTCGTTCGGACGGAGAGGACCGATCGGGGCTTTTCTGTACGATCATTTCGGGATTGTGTTCTCGTTCCGCTGGACCGGTGCGGCGCTCGCCTGCGGCATCATGGGCTTTCCGCTGATGATCCGTCCGATCAGGCTTGCGCTCGAGGCGATCGACCGCCGGCTTGAAGACGCCGCCTCGACGCTTGGCGCCAATCATGCCCTGGTTTTCTTCACCGTCACGCTGCCGCTGGCGCTGCCGGGCGTCATTGCCGGCGTCTTACTGTGCTTCGCGCGGGCGCTGGGTGAATTCGGCGCCACTATCACCTTCGTCTCCAATATCCCTGGCGAAACGCAGACGATTTCCGCCGCGATCTACACGCTCACCCAAGTCCCGAATGGCGACGCGGCGGCGGGGCGGCTGGTGCTGGTATCGATCGTGTTGGCGTTTGCTGCTCTGCTTGCCTCCGAGTGGCTGGCGCGGCGCGCTGCCATCCGCTTCCACGGAGACTGATCGTGCTGGCCGTCGACGTGGACAAAGAACTCGGCGCGCTCAAGCTGAGTGTTCGTTTTGAAGCGGCAGGCGGCGCGACCGCGCTGTTCGGACCCTCAGGCGCCGGGAAGACCTCGCTCGTCAATATGATTGCCGGCCTCGTCACGCCCGATCGCGGCGCCATTGCGCTCGACGACACGGTGCTGTTCGACGCGGCGGCTGGCGTCAACGTACCGCCGCACCGGCGCCGCATCGGCTATGTGTTCCAGGAAGGCCGGTTGTTTCCGCATCTCAGCGTGCGCCAGAATCTGGATTATGGCCGGCGGATGAGCGGCCGTTCGCGCGACACCGAGGAATTCGGCCGCATCGCCGCCATGCTCGATATCGGCCATCTGCTGGATCGGCGGCCGCGCCTGTTGTCGGGCGGCGAGCGCCAGCGTGTCGCCGTGGGGCGCGCGTTGCTGACGCGGCCGCGCCTGCTACTGCTCGACGAGCCGCTCGCCTCGCTCGACGTTGCGCACAAGCGCGAAATTCTCCCTTATCTCGTTCGTTTGCGCGACGATGCCGGAATACCGATCGTTTATGTCAGCCATACGCCGGCAGAAGTGCGCCGTATTGCCACGACAGTCGTGCAACTCGACGCCGGCCGCGTCGTGGCGACGGGCGACCTTGAGCTTCTCAAAAAAGCCGACTTGGATATGTTGGAATAGGCCGCAGTGCGACGGCCCGGGCGCCGAACATTCCCGGCTGTCCAATGCCTGGACAACAGACTATTATTCGCTCAGCGTGACGTGTCCGCTCACGATGCTGGAAAATTTTGACGCAATGGCGAACCGTTCCCACCTGCAAAACATCAAACGACGTACTCTCCTGTTCGCGGTCACGATGCTTGCGCTCGCGGCGGTGTCGACCAGCCGTTCGGCCATCGCGCAGAGCCCGGCGCAAACGGTGCGGCTGGTTGTCGATTACGGCGATGGAACCACGAAGACGATCAATGATCTTGCCTGGTCGAAGGGCAACACGGTTCTCGACGCGATGAAGGCTGCGACGGCGCGTCCGCACGGCATATCGTTCAGCTACACCGGCGCCGGCGACACGGCGATGGTGACCAAAATCGATGATGTGCAGAACCAGGGCGGCGGTGCCGGAAAGAAGAATTGGCAATACGGGGTCAACGGAACCCCCGGTAACCGCAGCTTTGCCGCATTCGAACTGCAGGCACAGGACGTGGTCGTGTGGCGATTTGCAACGGAACAGGCAAAATAATGTTGAAGAACCTCATGTCGCCGGGGGCTTTAGTCCCGCGTATTGAAATCCGGGTTCCGCGCGAGCTTTGGACGGATCTGCTTCTGATGGCGCTCCTGGTCGGTCTCGATGCTGTTGCGCTTCTCGTTCCGCACGCACCGAATTTCACGCCGGTCGCGGCCAGTGCGCTATTTGCCGCCAGTCTCCTGCGGACTCGCGCCTTTTCGGTTGTCGTACCGATCGCCGGCCTGATGCTCGGCGACGCGGTGCATGGCTATGATGACTGGCGGGTGATGATGGTCGTCTATGGCGCACTGGCGTTGCCGGCGTTTGCCGCGTGCGTGTCGCGCCGATTGCGCGCGCCCGCGCATGATCGTGCCGGTCATGGTGTCGTCATCGTTGCGTTCTTTTTGCTCTCGAATTTTGCCGTATGGGCGTTCAGTCCGCTTTACGCCCCGAACCTCGGCGGCGTCGTCACCTGCTACGGAGCGGCGCTGCCGTTCTTGAAATACACGATCGCCGGTGACCTGTTCTGGGCTGCGGTTTTGTTCGGCGGCTATTGGCTCATACAAAACATTCACGCTGCGGACATGCGGGCCCTGAAACCGGCTGTCGTCGAGGTACGGCGCGATTTCGGTTGCTGATCCCCGGAAACCGCCATGCGTGAATGAATCAGCTCGCTTCGCTGTCGATAAAATCTGTAACGGCGCAGGGCATCCTTTGCGGCGTCGGCGCGGCGCTATGCTGGGCCGCCGGCTTCGTCGCGGCGCGGCACGGCGTGGTCATTGGTTTGTCGCCGCTGCTCATCGCGTTGCACCGCTTCGTTTGGTCGGGCTTGGCGCTGCTTCCCATCGTCGCCGCCGGTGGATTTCGCAAGCTCGGCGGTGTCGGATGGGGTCGCGGGATTGCGATTACGATATTCGGCGCCCTGCCATTTTCGATCCTGAGCTATTCCGGATTCTTGCTGGTTCCACTCGGTCACGGCGGTGTCATCCAGCCCTCATGTGCGGCGGTCGCGGGACTCGTCCTGGCGTGGCTGGTGCTGAAGGAGCCGTTGCCGCCGCGCCGGATTGCAGGAGCGGTGGTGATCTTTGTCGGCCTTGGCGTCATCGGCGTCGAGGCATTGCGGACGATGGGCAGCCAGGGTGTTCTGGGCGATCTGGTGTTCGTGACCACGGGTTGCTCGTTCGCGCTGTTCGGCATGCTGTTGCGGCTATGGCGGATCGAGCCGGTGCGGGCGATGGCGGTGACAAGCGTCTTGTCGCTGGCGGGCCTGCCGATCCTGTTGTTCACTTTCGACAACATGGTGGCCGCCGGATTCTTCGAGAATCTGCTGCAGGCGGTTGTGCAGGGTCTATTTTCGGGCGCCGGCGCGACCTATCTGTTCACCCGCGCGGTTGCGCTGCTCGGTGCGGGGCGCGCGGTTTTGTTCACGTCGCTGGTGCCCGGGTTCACACTCCTGATCGGCTATCTTGCGCTCGGCGAAGTGCCGAGCGTCTCGCAGCTTGTCGGGCTTGCGATCGTCATCGTCGGCTTCCGTCTGACGCAGAAGAGCTAATCTTCCGGGCCGGCATATTTGCCGGCGGTGTGCGGGAACATCGATTTTACGATTTTCATGCGCGAGATATCGACGGTGGCGTCCATGTGCAGGAAGATCGCGGCGTCGCGGAAAATCTTCTCGACGCCGAAATCGAGCATGACGCCGTTGCCGCCGTGAAGCTCGAGGGCGTGCTGGGCGACCTTGAGGATTTCTTCCGAAGCGAACACTTTCGCCATGTTGCATAGCGTGTCGGCGTCCGGCGCATCCTCGTCGACCGCGCGCGAGGCGCGGGCGAGCAGCGCGCGCACGGCTTCGATGCGCGTTGCCATGTCGGCGAGGCGCAGCGCCACGGCTTGGTGCTTGATCAGGATGCGGCCGCCCTGCACGTAGTTCTGCACATAGTCGGCGGTCATCTCGAACGCGCGCACGCCGACGCCGAGATTCTTAGCCGCCTGGATGATTTTGCCGGGCCGGAAATAGACGCCGGCCTTGCCGAGCGCGTCGCCCTCGACCAGCAGGTGGTCGGCTGGGACGCGCATGTCCTCGAACACCAGTTCACCGTTGTTCATGAAGCGGCAGCCCAGCGTTTCGTTGCAGCGCGCAATCGTGAGCCCGGGCGTGCCGCGCGGCACCAGGAAGCTCGAGGTTCCCTGCATCATGCCGACGTGCGGATCGGTGTTGGCGTAAACCACGAACAAGCCGGCGTCGTAACCATTGGAGATGAACTGCTTGCGGCCGTTGATCACCCATTCGCCGTTTTGCTTCACCGCGCGTGTCTGCATGGCAGCTTCCGGCACGTTGTAGGGCAGCCAACGGTCGGACGCGCCACGCGGTTCGGTGAGGCAGTGCGCCAGCAGGAATTGCGGGTCGTCGATGAGCCGCTTGAACCATTTTTCCTGGAGCGGACGCGGCGCCAGATTGCGCAGCAGCACCGATACTTTCCAGTTCTGCACCAGCTTGTCGGCCAACCCGGAATCGCCGCGCGCGATCTCCTCGGCGATGAGCGCGAAAGTTTGCACCTCGCTGGCCCGGTCGAGCTCGATGCCACCGAACTCCTCCGGCACGCCGAGCGTGCGGATGCCGACCTTCTCGGCGCCTTCAAGGATTTCCGCCGGCAGGCGATCCTCGGGCTTCATCAACCATTCGCGCTGCCAATCGCCGCGGATGAAGGGAATGATGACGGCGTCGACGAAATCGCGGCAACTCTGCCGCATCAAGCGCTGTTCTTCGGAGAGATCTGTCGGCACGTTAGGCAGCCTTGCGGCTCGACAGGAATTCACCCATGCGATCGAGCGCCTTGAGGATATTTTCGGTCGAGTTCGCGTAGGACACGCGCATATAGCCTTCGCCGAGCACGCCGAAGTCCGGTCCGCCGATGAGCGCGATGCCGGCATCGTCGAGCAGCGCGGCGGCGAGCGCCTTGGCTTTCCAACCGGTGCGCTTGATGTTGGGGAAGGCGTAGAACGCGCCTTTCGGCGTGGCGCACGACGTGCCGGGAAGCTTGTTCAAGCCATCGACGACGATTTTGCGGCGCTTGTCGAACTCGGCGACCATCTTGGCCACCTCGTCCTGCGGTCCGGTCAGCGCGGCAAGACCGGCATATTGCGCCGAGGCGTTGACGCAGGAATGCAGGTTGACCGCGAGCTTGCGCGCGTAGTCGTAGAGCTTTCCGGGCCAGACCGCATAGCCGAGCCGCCAGCCGGTCATGGCGTAGGTCTTCGACCAGCCGTTGAGCAGGATCAAGCGGTCGCGGAGCGACGGATAGGACAGCAGACACACATGAGTCTCGCCGTCGTAGACCATGTGGTCGTAGATTTCGTCCGACATCACCGCAACGTCGGGATAGCGCTCGAGGCCGGCAACGAGCTTGTCGACTTCGGCCTTCGGCGTGACGCCGCCGGTCGGGTTGGCGGGAGAATTCAGGATCAGGAGCCGCGTTTGCGGCGTGATCAGGTTGAGGGTTTCTTCGGCCGAGAAGGCGAAGCCGTTCTCCTCCCGGATCGGCACCGGGATCGGCCGGGCGCCGGTGTATTCGATCATCGAGCGATAGATCGGAAAGCCGGGATCGGGATAGAGGATATCGGCACCCGGTTCGCCGAACATCAAAATCGACATGAACATGGTTGGCTTGCCACCCGGCATGATCGTCACCGCGTCGGGCGAGACATTGACATTGAAGCGCTTGTGCAGGTCTGCTGCCACTGCCTCGCGCAACGGCGCAATACCGACCGCGGGCGTGTAGCCGTGATGGCCGTCGCGCAGCGCCTTGACCGCGGCTTCGACGATGAAATCCGGGGTGCGGAAATCCGGCTGGCCGATGCCGAGATTGATGATGTCGCGGCCCTGCGCCGCAAGCTGCGTGGCCCGCGCCAGCACCGCAAAGGCGTTTTCCTCGCCGATGCGATCAAAGGCGGCTACGGTTTTCATCATCGTGCTTTTCCTCCGTGCTCCTCGCGAAATGTCCGCCCGAGCGCCAGAGGTCAGGCCGCGCCGACGGCATTGCGCGGCACTTCAGCCCAATCGTCCGTCAAAATCAACGTGATGTGCGCCGCCAAAAGCGAAGAGCCCCGGACGATGATGTCCGGGGCTCTTCAACGCATGTCACACGATGCAGAGAGACGGATTAGAAGCCGCCGATCGAGTCGGTGCCGTTTTCATACGACTGGGCGCTGCCGCTGTGGCCCTGGGGATTTGGGTAGGCGTTCATCTCCTGGCCGTTGTTAGCGGCGCGGAGCTGGTACTGCGTCTGCGTGCCGGTCGATGTTTGCTGGTGCGACCGCTGCGCGAATGCCGGTGTCGCGAGCAACGCGACGGCAAGAGCGGACAAAACCAGCTTGGTGTTCAGCGATTTCATTTTTTTGTTCTCACGGTTCAAAGTCACCCTCGGGATGTATTTACGGGAGATTCTGCGATGCACAAGATCGCAATGCGCTCCCTAGAGTCACAAAAACGTTATGATAATCATCATGTTAATGAGATTTTTATTTTCGATTTTACTCATCAATATTGCAATGCAACATAAGCGAAAGCGCGTCTACGCAGCGTCCTTTTCGGGCAATATTCTGCTGGTGGCGGCCGTCTGGACGACGGGCTTTTCGTCTGAAAAATCCGTGCCACTCGCATCCGCCTTGCGTCGGCGTTAAATCGCTATATCGGCTCGTTGCGATTGCGCATCGCAGGTATGATCGCGGAGGTGTCTATGTCGACAAGCAAAAGCCCGCAGGACAAGCAGCGCCCCCGTCTGCGTTCGCAATTGTGGTTCGACAATCCGGACAATCCGGGCATGACGGCGCTCTACCTTGAGCGTTACCTGAATTACGGCTTGACGCGGGCGGAACTCACATCGGGCAAACCGATCATCGGCATCGCGCAGACCGGCTCCGACCTCAGCCCGTGCAATCGCCATCACCTCGAACTGGCCAAGCGCGTGCGCGAAGGGATTCGTGATGCGGGCGGCATTGCGTTCGAATTTCCGGTCCATCCGATTCAAGAGACCGGCAAGCGTCCGACCGCCGCGCTCGATCGCAACCTCGCTTATCTCGGCCTTGTCGAAGTGCTTTATGGTTATCCGCTCGATGGGGTGGTGCTGACCACGGGTTGCGACAAGACCACGCCCGCGTGTCTGATGGCGGCGGCGACAGTGAATACGCCGGCGATCGTGCTCTCCGGCGGCCCGATGCTCGACTATTACTATGACGGCAAGCGCATGGGCTCGGGCACCCTGATCTGGCAAGCCCGCCAGGATCACGCCGCCGGCAAAATCGACTACAAGACATTCATCGACATTGTGGCGGACTCCGCGCCGTCGATCGGCCACTGCAACACGATGGGAACGGCGTCGACCATGAACGCCATGGCGGAGGCGCTCGGCATGTCGCTGCCCGGTTGCGCCGCGATACCGGCGCCTTACCGCGAGCGCGGCCAGATGGCCTACCTGACCGGCCTGCGCGCCGTCGAGATCGTGCGCGAAGATTTGAAACCGTCCGATATCCTTACGCGCGCCGCTTTCGAGAATGCGATCGTCACCTGCTCGGCGATCGGCGGCTCGACCAACGCGCCGATCCATCTCAACGCCATCGCACGGCATATCGGCGTCGAACTTGCGATCCAGGATTGGGAGACGATCGGTCACGATGTGCCGCTGCTCGTCAATATGCAGCCAGCGGGCGACTACCTGGGCGAGGACTATTTCCGCGCCGGCGGCCTGCCGGCAGTGATGCATGAGTTGATGACCGCGGGGCGCCTGCATGGCGACGCGCTCACCATCAACGGCAAAACTGTTGCAGAGAACATCGCCCAAGCCAAGGCGAAGAATGTCGATGTCATCCGACCCTACGACAAGCCGCTCAAACACCATGCCGGCTTCAAGGTGCTGCACGGCAATCTGTTCGATTCCGCGATCATGAAAACGAGCGTAATTTCCGACGAATTTCGCGAGCGGTATCTCAGCAATCCCAAAGACCCGAACGCATTCGAGGGCCGCGCCGTGGTGTTCGACGGCCCGGAAGATTATCACCGGCGCATCGACGATCCGGCGCTCGCGATCGACGAGCACTGCATTCTCTTCATGCGCGGCACCGGCGCGATCGGGTATCCGGGCTCGGCCGAGGTCGTGAACATGCAGCCGCCCGCAGCGCTCATTCGAAAGGGTGTGACGTCGCTGGCTTGCATTGGTGACGGCCGACAGTCCGGCACCTCGGCGTCGCCTTCGATCCTGAACGCTTCGCCGGAAGCGGCAGCCGGCGGCGGTCTGGCGCTGCTCGAGACCGGCGACCGCGTGCGCATCGATCTCAATAAAGGGACCGCCGATATTCTGATTGCGTCGGCGGAATTGGCAGCGCGTCGTACGGCACTCGCTACGAACGGCGGCTATCACTACCCCGCCAGCCAGACGCCGTGGCAGGAAATTCAGCGCGCGATGGTCGATCAGCTCGGCGCCGGGATGGTTTTAGAGCCGGCACCGAAATATCAGCAAATCGCCCAGAAATTCACGCCGCGCGACAATCACTGACGCCGCGTTTGACCCCAGCCGGCGAAGGTCCGGAAAGGCGAAGGACGGAAAACATGGATCAATCGGACGGCAGCGCATCGTCACGCCATTCGCTGCGTTTTGGCATGTTCATGGGCCCGTTCCACGCCGCCAATCTCGACCCAACCTATGCGATCGAACGCGATCTGCAGCTCGTGACGTTTTTGGACCAGCTCGGATTCGACGAGGTATGGATCGGCGAGCATCATTCCGGCGGCTTTGAGATCATCGCCGCCCCTGAGGTCTTTATTGCCGCGGCGGCGCAGCGCACCAAGCACATCAGACTGGGCACCGGGGTCAAATCGCTGCCCTATCACCATCCCTTCGTGGTGGCCGAAACGATGGCGCAACTCGACCACATGACGCGTGGCCGTGTGATGTTTGGTGCAGGCCCGGGCGCGCTGCCGTCTGACGCCCGGATGTTCGGTCTCGATCTCGTCGATTCGCGGCCGCGCATGGACGAGGCACTCGATTGTATTGTGGCGTTGCTGCGTGGCGAGACGGTCACCAGGAAGACCAGCTGGTTCGAGCTCAACGAGGCGCGTCTGTCCGTTGGCAGCTATTCGCGGCCAACGATGGAGATTGCGGTTGCGGCGATCCGCTCGCCGGCGGGCGCGGTGGCGGCCGGCCGGCACGGCGCAGGTCTACTCGTTCTGTCGGGCGTCGACGATGCCTCGCTGCGCCATCATGTTTCCAATTGGGCCATCTACGAGGAAACATGCAAGCGTTACGGCCACACGGCCGATCGCTCGCGCTGGCAGTTTGCGGTGCAGATCCATCTTGCCGAAAGCCGCGAGCAGGCGCGCAAGGATGTGGAATACGGTCTGGAAAAATGGATCGGCTATGCCAACGATATCGTGCCGGCGCCCAATCCCCCACCGCGCGGGCTCTCCGATCCCGCCAGCTGGATGGTGGACAACGAACGCGCGATCATCGGCACGCCGGATGATGCGGTGGCGAAAATCGAGCACATGCTCGAATTAACCGGCGGCTTCGGCGGCGTGTTGGTGTTCGCGCAGGACTGGGCCAATTGGCCGGCAACGCAGCGCAGCCTCGAACTGATCGCGGAGGAAGTGCGGCCGAAACTCAACGGCAGCAATAAGCTGCGGCAGGCGAGCTATGATCGCAATGCGCCGATCCAGGATGCCAACCGTGCATCGGCGCAGGCCGGCATCGAAGAGGCACAGGCGCGGTACGCAACGATGAAGGCACGGGGCTAGCTGGGTCTAAAGCGGCTCCGTCTCGCAGCTTGCCCCTCACTCACTTGAAAGTCGCCTGCGCCCGAGCTAGCGGGGCCAATGTCACGGCCCTGCGCGGCAAAAAGCGATGACGGTATCTGAACAGCTTTGGTGGCTTACGCCATTTATCCTTATACCTGAGCCTAGTGGCCATTCATGTCCTTTGCTGAATGCCGCGCCAACTCACTCATCAGCTTTTGCGCCAACTCTACATTTCCAGCCCTATCGATGAACGTTCCATGATGCCCTACTGGCGCACTCTTAAAGCCCAGTGTTCCCGAGCCGACATGGATGAACTTGCCATCCGTTGTATATGAGCCCTCGATCTGCTTCTTCAGAGACTCGTCGTAGAAAGAGATGTGGTGTGGCATGCGTGCGCTCCTCTTTATTGTTTTTTGTAACTGATGTAAAAGGTGACCGTATAGTCAACTGGTTTACATAAGCGTCATTTTATTTTGTGAAGGAGCCAGGCAGCAGTCTGTCGTATTCCCGTCGGATCGCGCGATAGCACTCGCAAGATCTGCGTTCCAATTGTCTCCGGTCCAATATCGTGATGATGCCGCGGCTGTATTTGAGGACCTGCAGTTGCTGAAAGTTTTTGAGTTCGGCGTTTACCGCTACGCGGCTAACAACCAACATTTCGGCTAGGAACTGTTGCGTGAGGCGAAGCTCATCACCGTCGACACGGTCGTGACACTTCAACAGCCATCGAGCGCAGCGCTGGAGGAGCGTATGGCTGGCGTTGCAAGCAACGGACTGCATCACCTGAGCGAGGAACGCTCGTGAATAGGCATTGAGCTTGCGCCGAAACACAGGCAGACGTGCTTGCAACTCCTGGAACTCGCGAAAAGAAACACGAGTGCCGTCACCGGACACCTGGACAACGGCACGGTGCAGTGATCGGTCGTCGCCCATGATGGCTCCGACGTTCACCAGCCCCTCCCGTCCGGTGGTCGACGTTTCGGCCGTCTTGCCGGTCTTTAGCGCGGCAACGTTGGAGATAATCGCCGTTTCTGGGAAGTACACGTAATCGAATGAGCCGAGCGGTTCGTACAGCACGCGGCCAAGCGGTAGCTTGACGGGCTCGCACAGGCTCTGAACTTCGATCCATTCCGAGGCGGGTATGCTCGCCAGTAGGCCGTTTTTTGGTCTCTGCACCATTGTCCCGCGATGACTGGTTCTTTCAGCAGGTTCGAACCAGCGGCATGGCCTTTAGTTTCGGTCTTTGTGAGGCCGAAGGCAAGCCGCGCTGCATTGACAAATGTTACCATAAGGGCCGGTGCAATTGTGCAGGGGAAGACGGATGGGACAACTCGTCGGCGGCAAATGGGGTACCGAGAATATCCTCCTCAATCACGATGATAGAGGGCTCTATTTTAAGCGCAATTCCGTCTTCCGTGATCGCATCAGCAACGACGCCCAGACAGAGTTTCCGGCCGAGCCGGGCCGCTATCACCTTTACTGTGCGGTTGCCTGCCCGTGGGCGCATCGCGCGACGCTGATGCGCGCGCTCAAGAGACTTGAGCCTTTCGTGGCGCTGACCAACACCTTTCAAGAGCCAGATGGTCAGGGCTGGTCGTTCGGAGAAGAAGGTCACATCGTGCCGGGGACCGATCGGTGCGTGCGATGGCTGCATGAACTCTATTCGATTGCCGATCCGGCTTGCACAACTCGTGTGACCGTTCCGACGCTGTGGGACGCCAAGACGCGCCGCGTCGTCAACAACGAGTTCCTCGGAAATCATTCGCATGTTCAACACTGCATTTTCCGGCATCGCGGAGCCGACGCCCGACTACTATCCTGAGCCGCTGCGCCCTACGATCGAGGCAACGAATGCGCTCGTCCTCAAAGGTGTGAACAATGCCGTCAATGGCTGCGGCTACTCGATCTCGCAGCAGGCCTACGACAGTTCCGTCAAGCTCCTGTTCGAGACGCTGAACGGCCTGGAGCAACGGCTTTCGCAACAACGTTATGTGTGCGGCAACGCCGAAACCGAAGCAGACTGGCGGCTATTTCCGAGCCTGGTGCGTTTCGATCCATGTTATTACGTCGGCTACAAATGCAACCTGCGCCGTCTCGATGAGTACCAGAACCTGTCGAATTATCTGCGCGAGCTTTATCAGACGCCGGGCATTGCGGACGTCTGCGACATCGCTGGCATGAAGCGTGGCGTGTTCAGCAAGGCCGGACCCATCGGCGCCAACGGGGTCATCCCCGCCGGTCCCAGCGTCGACTATTCAAGGCCGCATGATCGCGACCGTTTCGCGCGGCGCCATTGAAACTCTGGCGTTTCCGCTTTGCAATGTCCGCGCAAGGCGCAGCTGCACAGGGCTGTGTCGTCGGGCCTGTCATCGCGCCCGGGTTCGTGGCAGTTTGGTCCTTCGCGCTGATGCCGGAGAGTCATTCATGCCCAGTTCTCGTCCATCGACCGCGGACAAACGCAAAGCTTTTCGCAAGCTTCACGAGTCCGGCTGCTTCGTCATTCCGAATCCTTGGAACGTCGGCAGTGCGCGCTATTTGCAAGGCTTGGGCTTCAAGGCGCTGGCGACGACCAGTGCCGGCCACGCCTATGCGCAAGGTTATGCCGACGGCGCGCAGTCTCGCGATGAGGTGCTGGCTCATTTTCGCGAACTGGCAGAGGCGACCGACGTGCCGCTGAACGCCGATTTCGAGAATGGCTACGCTGACGATCCCGACGGTGTAGCCGAGAACGTAACGCGCTGCATCGCGACCGGTGTCGCCGGATTATCGATTGAGGACGCGCCGCACAGCGCAACCACGCCACTCTATGATTTTGATCTTGCGCTTACCCGCGTCAAGGCGGCGCGCACGGCGATCGACAAGGCCGGCGGCGATGTGATGTTCACCGCGCGAACGGAAGGCTTCATCCGGGGCCGGCCCGATCTTGAGGAGACGATCCGGCGGCTCAAGGCTTTCGCCGACGCCGGTGCGGACTGTCTTTATTCGCCCGGCATCAAAACCCGCGAGCAGATCGAAGCGACCGTGAAAGCGGTCGGGCCGAAGGCCGTCAACTTCCTCAACAGCGGGGCATTCGGCTTTACGGTGAGCGACATCGCCGCGATGGGCGTGCGCCGCATCAGCGTCGGCGGGTCGCTGGCGCGCGTGGCGATGCATGCCTTCATCCGCACCGCGACCGAGATCGCGAAGGACGGCAAGTTCGACGGTTTCGCCGAACTGACCACCAATGCCGAGCTGAACAAATTCTTCAGCGACGATCGCAAGAAGCTCTCATCATGAGCGGCGTGACGCAACCTGTTGGACCGCAGGTCGATCCGTCGCCGGCGCAGGCGCCCGGTCCGGTGACGCTCGCCGGCCGCTTTGGCACGGTGGCGCGGCTCGACGCCGCGCGCCACACGGTGGGCCTCTGGCAGGCCTTGCAGAATCACCCTGAAGTCTGGACCTACATATCGAGCTCGGGGCCATTTGCCGATGACCGCGCATTCTCGTCTTGGCTCGCCGAACGAGAGGCGCTAGCGGACCCTTATTTCTACACCGTGCGCGACGCCGGCGGCCGGCCGGTCGGCCTTTCAGCGCTGATGTCGACGCGCCCCGCCATGCGGGTTGTCGAAGTGGGTCACGTTGTTTACAGCCCGGCGCTGCAACGCACGCCGCTGGCCACCGAAACCCAATACCTGTTGGCGCGTTATGCCTTCGAGACGCTCGGCTATCGGCGCTACGAATGGAAATGCGATTCGCTGAATGCGCGGTCGCGCCGTGCTGCCTTGCGCTACGGTTTCGGGTTCGAGGGGATTTTTCGCCAACATATGATCACCAACACGGGCCACAGCCGCGACACGGCTTATTTCTCCATGCTGGACAGTGAGTGGCCGGCGCGCAAGCTCAACTTCGAGCGCTGGCTGGCGCCGGAAAATTTCGACAGTGACGGCCGCCAGAAACTCAGTCTCGCGGCATTGAACGCGCAGCAAGCGTGAGGACAAGCAGCAGGCGTGAGGACAACATGAGCGACAGACTGAAAGGCAAGATCGCGCTGGTGACTGCCGCAGGGCAGGGCATCGGGCGTGCGATTGCGGAGAAGTTCGCCGCAGAGGGCGCCAGGCTGATCGCGACCGATCTCGATGCCGACAAACTTCAGGGGCTTAACGGCGAGCGGCATAAGCTCGATGTACGCGCGCAACAGGACATTGCGACGTTTGCGGGCGTGATCGCTCGGGAATTCGGCGCGATCGACATCCTGGTCAACTGCGCCGGCTACGTGCACAATGGCTCGATCCTCGATTGCGGCGACAAGGACTGGGACTTCTCGTTCGACCTCAACGTCAAATCCATGCACCGGATGATCAAGGCGTTCCTGCCGGCGATGCTGGAAAAAAAATCAGGGTCGATCGTCAATATCTCTTCGGCGGTTTCGTCGATCCGCGGCGTTCCCAATCGATACGCGTATGGCGCCACCAAAGCTGCGGTGATCGGGCTCACCAAGTCGGTCGCCGCCGATTTCATCCAGCAGGGCATCCGCTGCAATGCCATTTGTCCCGGCACGATCGTGTCGCCATCGCTGGGCGAACGCATCGCGACGCTGTCGAAGGAGACTGGCCGGTCGCCCGACGAGGTGCGGCAGGGCTTCGTGAGCCGCCAGCCGATGGGACGGCTGGGCACGGCCGAGGAAGTGGCCTGGCTCGCCCTCTTCCTGGCCAGCGACGAGGCAAGCTACATTACCGGCCAGGCCCATCTCGTCGACGGCGGGATGGCGCTGTAACGGCCGATCGAACGACAATCTCTCGCTCGCTGTTCACAACCTCATCGGTAGAAGATGCACATTCTCATCACCGGCGCTGCGGGGATGATCGGGCGCAAGCTGATCTCACGCCTGGTCCATGTCGGGAAATCTCAATGGCAAGCCGATCGACCAGCTGACGCTCGTCGATGTTGGCGCTCCGCAAAAACCCGAGGGATTCTCCGGTCGCGTCGAAAGCCCTGGCGTGCCGACATTGCCGATCCGGCGGCGGCGCGTGCGGCCGTTGCCGGCCGGCCCGATGTCATCTTCCACCTCGCAGCGGTTGTTTCCGGCGAGGCGGAGCTTGATTTCGAGAAGGGCACGCAGGTCAATCTCGACGGCTCGCGCGCTCTTATCGAAGCCATTCGCACCGCTGGCGACGGCTATCGCCCGCGGGTGGTTTTCACGTCGTCGATCGCGGTCTTCGGCGCTCCGTTCCCGGAGGCGATTGCGGACGACTTTCATCTGACGCCGCTGACGTCTTACGGCACGCAGAAGGCGATCGTGGAACTCTTGCTCGCCGACTACACGCGCCGCGGCTTTCTCGATGGCGTCGGCATCAGGCTGCCGAGCATCGTGGTGCGGCCGGGCAAGCCCAACAAGGCGGCATCCGGCTTCTTCTCGTCGATCATTCGCGAGCCGCTGGCCGGCGAAGAGGCGGTGCTGCCGGTTGACGAGAGCGTTCTGCACTGGCATGCGAGCCCGCGGGCCGCGGTTGGCTTTCTGATTCATGCGGCAGGGCTCGACGCCAATAAGCTCGGGCCGCGCGTCAACCTGACGATGCCCGGTGTGTGCTGCACCGTTGCCGAGCAGATCGCCGCGCTGCGCCGGATCGCCGGCGACAAAGTTGCCGGGCGCATTCGTCGTGAGCCGGATGCACTCGTCGCGCGTATTGTCGCGGGGTGGCCGAGCCGGTTCGATCCCCGCCGCGCGATCGCGCTGGGATTTGCGGGCGAGGCCAGTTTCGACGAGATCATTTTGACCCATATCGAGGACGAACTCGGCGGCAAAATCGCATCGTGAAGCAGGACGGGCCGGCCGATGCGCTTTGTCTCTCCCCTTGTGCCGGCGACGCTGACGCGGCGCTACAAGCGCTTCCTCGCCGACGTGGTGCTCGAATCCAGGGTGATGACGACCGTCCATGTCGCCAATCCGGGCGCCATGACCGGGCTCGACCGGCCTCTGTCGCGGGTCTGGCTGTCGCGATCGGACAATCCGCTGCGGAAGCTTCCCTATAGCTGGGAACTTGTCGAGACCGACCTCGGCAGCGGCGCCGAACTGGTCGGCGTCAATACCGGTCATCCGAACGTGCTGGTCGGCGAAAGCCTCAAAGCCGGTGCGATCCCGGACTTGCGCGATTACACTTCGATCCGGCGCGAGGTGAAATACGGCGTCAATTCGCGTGTCGATTTCCTGCTCGAAGCGCCGGAGCGGCCGGCCTGCTATCTGGAAGTCAAGAATGTTCATCTAATGCGCAAGCCGCGCCTCGCCGAATTTCCAGATTGCGTGACCGCCCGCGGCGCCAAGCATCTCGACGAACTCGCCCGCATGGTCGCGGCCGGCGCTCGCGCCGTGCTGCTGTTTGTCATTCAGATCCCGTCGGCGGACCGCTTCGCCATTGCCCGCGACATCGACCCGGCCTATGCGGCGGCTTTCGACCGGGCGCGCGCCAGCGGCGTCGAGATGCTGGCGTGGCGCTGCACCGTCGACCTCGGTGGTATCGTGATTGCGGCTCCGGTTCCAATCGTCGAGTGCCAGCCGGTCGCGGTCCGCGGCGCCGGTTGATTGCTTGCCTTGTGCGCCGCTATGCTTACATTGCGATCAGCGGCATGTGGCCGCTTCCGTCGCGGCGGAAGTTCCAAGGACTTGCTCTTAAAACCACATCCACTCTTTAAATCACCACTCTTCAAACCACCATGACCTACGTCGATGCGGCCTGTGCGCCGCTGCGGAAAACCGGACAGATCAAAGTTCACGGCCCTGCTGCCTTTGAGGGCATGCGCAAGGCAGGCCGGCTGGCCGCCGAGTGTCTCGACATGCTGGTGGGCGAGATCAAGCCCGGTGTCTCCACCGACCGCATCGATCGGCTGGTCTACGAGTTCGGCATGGATCACGATGCCCTGCCGGCGACGCTGATGTACCGCGGTTACCGCAAGGCGACCTGCACCTCGGTCAATCACGTGGTCTGTCATGGCATACCGGTCGACAAGCCGCTGCGCGACGGCGACATCGTCAATGTCGACGTGACGCTGATCCTCGACGAGCTGGCATGGCGATTCGAGCCGCATGTATGCGGTCGGCGAAATTCCACGCCGCGCCGAGCGGCTGATCGAAGTCACCTACGAGGGCATGATGCGGGGCATCGCCGCGATCAGGCCCGGCGGCACGACCGGCGATATCGGCCACGCGATCCAGACCTATGTGGAGGCGCAGCATATGAGCGTGGTGCGCGATTTCTGCGGCCACGGCGTTGGCCGGCTGTTCCACGACGAGCCGAATATCGTCCATGTCGGCCGGCCCGGAGAGGGCATCGTGCTCAAGCCCGGCATGTTCTTCACGGTCGAGCCGATGATCAATCTCGGCCGCCCGCATGTGAAGGTCTTGTCCGATGGCTGGACCGCGGTGACGCGCGACCGTTCGCTCTCCGCGCAGTTCGAGCACACGGTCGGCGTGACCGATACCGGCGTCGAGATTTTCACACTTTCGCCACGCGGTTTAGATCGAGCCGCCCTACCGGACGTGAATTTGGCGCCGGCCTTCGTAATCCGATTGCAAATTATCGCAATCCGGTCATCCTTGGCGGTATCGGCTGCGGTCGCGGCGCCGGCCGGAATTGCGTTCAAGTTCTCATGCTGGAAAAGAAGCGCGACAGCGATCCGGCGGTCTCGAAGAGGCCCCGCCGCATTATTACGGCCATCGCGAGCGCCTGCGCGAGCGCTTTCGCGAGGCCGGCCCCGATGCCCTCTCGGACTATGAGCTTTTGGAGCTGCTGCTGTTCCGCGCGCTGCCGCGGCGCGACGTCAAGCCGCTCGCCAAAGCGCTGCATCGCGACGTTCGGCTCGTTCGCCGAAGCCATATCGGCGCCGGAGGCGCGGCTCGCCGAGGTGAAGGGACTGGGCGACGCCGGCGATCGCCGAGCTGAAGATCGTGCAGGCAGCGGCGAGCCGGCTGTTGCGCGGCGCGGTGAAAAAGCGCCCGGTGCTGTCGTCATGGTCGACCGTGCTCGACTATTGCCGCACCGCGCAGGCTTTCGCCGACCGCGAACAGTTCCGCGTGCTGTTCCTCGACAAGCGCAACCAGCTTATCGCCGACGAGGTGCAGCAGGTCGGCACCGTCGATCACACGCCGGTCTATCCGCGCGAAGTGGTCAAGCGCGCGCCTGGAACTGTCGGCCACCGCCATCATTCTCGTGCACAATCATCCGTCCGGCGATCCGACGCCGTCGCGCGCCGACATCCAGATGACGCAGCAGATCATCACGGTCGCGCAGCCGTTCGGCATTTCCGTGCACGATCACATCATCGTCGGCAAGGAAGGCCACGCCAGCCTGAAAGGATTGAAGCTGATTTGAGTTTACGGTGATGGTTGACGCATGACTTGAAAATCAAGCAAGCATTTCTGAACGGAGGAAACGACAATGAAACGCTGGCCCACTTTCATGATCGCAGCGCTGTTTGTCGTCGGCGGGATTGCGCTGGTGCGCGCATTCGAATGAAGCGGTCGCGCAAGCAGATGCCGGATGGACGGCGCTGTTCGACGGCAAGAATCTCGATAACTGGAATGCGATCGGTAACGCCAACTGGAAGCTGGAAGACGGCGCCATAGTCGCCGACAGCGGCAACGGCTTTCTGGTTTCGAAGAACGCCTACACGGATTTCCAGCTCAGGGCGGAGTTCTGGGTCGATAGCTGAAACCAACAGCGGCATATTCATTCGTTGCACCGATCCCAACGAGGTGAGCGGCAAGACCGCCTATGAGGTGAATATCTGGGATACGCGTCCCAAGCCGAAATACGGCACCGGCGCGATCGTCGACGTCGCCGCGGTATCGCCGATGCCGAAAGCTGGCGGCAAGTGGAACGTCTACGAGATCACCGCGAAGGGTCCCAAATTCACCGTGGTGCTCAACGGGCAAAAGACTGTCGATGGCGTCGAGAACAGCAAGTTTGCGAGCGGGCGCATCGCATTGCAACACGGCAAGGGCGTCACCAACGACAAAGGCGTGGTCAAGTTTCGCAAGGTCGAAATCAAGCCGTTGTAGGCGCGCCCGGCGAAACCGCGCCTTTATTGCCGCACCAGCAGGATCGGATCGGCGCCTTCGGGCTCGCGCTGCCACGTGTTGGCGTCGTTCTCGACGAAGCGCCAAGTCTGCCCGCGTGCTGCGAGCAGGACCAGTTCGCCCTGATCCATGCGCCACGCGGTCGGTCCGAAGCGCGTCACCAGACCATCGCAGCCGGGCTTTAGTTTCAGGGCAAAAGTATCGGCGCCGGCAGCCGTGTTTGCCAGGGTGAGCGTGCAGATCGGCTTGCCGGTAGCGCGCGCAACGGCCCAATCGCCGACCATGTCATCGGCCGAACGGACCGGCGCCGCCGCGGCGCTTTGCAAGATGTAGCGGCCCTCTTCCGGGCTGAATCCGTCGTAGATGCCGCTCTCGACCTCGGTGAGATCGATGACGGCATTACCCTGCGCATCGCGCAGACTCAAGTTGCCGTAACTGTCGATGGCCCACGCGACGATCGTCTTGGTCGATGGAAAAAAATTTGGGCAGTTCTTGTCGATTTCGATCTTGAGGCCGCCGGCGACCGCGTCGTTGCGGAAATTGAGGTGGCAGATCTTGTCGTGATCGGCGTTGGACAGTTCCCAAGCTGCCGACCATAGTGGTGGCCGCGTCGCTTTTTGGTGATTCTGGGTATCCTGCGCTTGAACGCAGGCCGCCGCAAAGGCTTCCTGCCGTAGCCATGATGATGAAAATGCTACGAACCATACCGAAACTACTTAAGCCATATCCAAACGCTGCCGCGCCACGATGGTATCATGTCGGCATTGGGCCGTCATGTTTGGCGTCAGTCAGGCCTCCAGGACCGCCACGGCGTTTCGGGTACCGGGGTCAGCGGCGGCTTGCCGACGGCCCAGGCGGAGATGTTGTCGACGATAAGCTGGTCCATGCGGTCGCGCGTGAAGGTCGACGCCGAGCCGACGTGCGGAAACAGCACGACGTGCTCCATGGCGATCAATTCGCTCGGCACTTCGGGCTCTTTGACATAGACGTCGAGGCCGGCGGACATATCTTTTTCTGCTTTAGCGCTTCGATCAAAGCCGGCTTCATCGACCACCGAGCCGCGCGCCATGTTGATCACGATGCCGTCCGGGCCGAGCGCATCGAGTACCTGCGCGTTGATCATATTTTTGCGTCGCCGCGCCGCCCGGGACGATCACCATAAGGGTGTCGACGTCACGGGCCATCTCGAGGAGGTTCGGATAATGACGGTAGGAGAGTTCACGCCGCGTTTGGCGCGTGTGATAGACGACCGGAACGCCGGAAGGCTTCGAGCCGCCGCGCGATAGCCTGGCCGATCGCGCCCATGCCGACCATGCCGACGGTGCGATTGCGCAGTGTCGCCTGTGGTCAGCGGATAGCCCTTCTCGAGCCCATTTGCCGGCTCGCATGAAGCGATCCGCTTGTGGAAATTCGCGCACGGTGCAGAGCAGCAGGCCGATCGCCGTGTCGGCGACTTCCTCGGTCAGCACGTCCGGCGTGTTGGTGACGATGACACCATGCGCGGCAGCCCATTTGACGTCCATGTGGTCGTAGCCGACGCCGAAGCTCGACACGATTTGCAGTTTGGGAAAGCGCGCCATGAAGCTGCCCGGGATTAGCTCGGTCGTGGCGCTGCAGGCAATCGCCCGGACGTCGGGATGCTCGGCGGCGAAGCGCATCGCGATCCTTCGCTTCGGCGTCCTTGAACACCGTGCAGACCGCCTCGAGGCCGTTCACGACGACCGGCTTGAGCGGCCCGATCAGCAGCACTTCCTTTTTGTCGGCGGCCATCCGTTATCCCTCGCTCAAACAAGCATACGCACTGGTGCTTCCATAAAAGCCTTGAACGCCGCGAGCAGCTCCGCGCCGAGCGCGCCGTCGACGACGCGATGGTCGCAGGACAGCGTCACGGCCAGCATGCTGGCGAAAGCAACGCCACCGTCTTCCTTCTCGACCGCCTGCCGCCGCGCCGCGCCGACCGCAAGGATGGTGGCGTGCGGCGGATTGATGATCGCCGTGAATTCGCGCACGCCGTACATGCCGAGATTGGAGATCAGCGGACGATCCGCCCTGATAGTCCGCCGGCTTGAGCTTCTTCTCGCGGGCGCGTGTCGCGAGGTCCTTCATCTCACGCCGAGATGGCGCTGACCGATTTCGTTTCCGCGCCGCGGATGACCGGGGTGATCAACCCGCCGTCGAGCGCGACCGCAACGCCGATATCGGAGTTTTTGAATCGCAGGATGCGGTCGGCGGCCCACACGGCGTTGGCCGCCGGCACGCGTTGCAGCGCGAGCGCGAGCGCCCGGATGACGAAATCGTTGACCGAGAGCTTGAATGCCGGACCCCGCTCCATATTCTCGGCGCGCCGCATTGGCCTCCTCGCGGAGCGCGAACAGACGATCCATCTCGACGTCCGCCGTCAGATAGAAGTGCGGGATGGTCTGCGCCGCCTGCGTAAGACGCGTCGCGATCGTGCGGCGCATGCTGTCGAGCGGCACTTCTTCGTAGCTGTCCGGCGCGTAAAGCGCCTTGATCTGATCGGCCGTTTGTCCCTCTGCCGGCGCGGCAGGCACGCCGCGCGATGGTTGCGGCGCCAGTTCGATGTCGCGCGCGACGATGCGGCCGTGGGGGCCGGAACCGCGCGTCCGGCTCAGATCGATGCCGCCTTCGGCGGCAAGCCGGCGCGCCAACGGCGTCACCGTAACCCCACCGGACAGCCGCGCCGGACCGAAATTGCGCGCCGGCGTGCGGACCTCGAAGAACGGATCGAGCTTTATCGGGGGTTGTTGCTGTTGGGTGTCGATCGACAACGGGCGCGGCGGCGACGGGCGCAGCCGGCCGCGCGGGTGCCGGCTTTGGCGGCGGTGCTTCCGCGCTCGGCTTGGCAGTCGCCGCAACACCAGCCTTGTCGGCAATCACGGCGACGACAGCGCCGACCAGCGCCACGTCGCCCTCCGGCACACGAATCTCTGCTAGCACGCCGGTCGTGGTCGACGGCACCTCCATCGACACCTTGTCGGTTTCGATTTCGAACAGATTATCGCCCGGCTTGACGGCATCGCCGGCCGCCTTGAACCATTTCGTGATCTTGCCCTCGGCGACGGTCTCGCCGAGTTGCGGCATCAGGACGTCCATGGATGCTTCTCGTCCTGTCCTACGTCGTCATCGCCGCACAAGCCCGGCGATGACACCAAAGATGCCTGTCTTGTTGGTCATCACCTGATCCGTTCCCACACCACTTCTCGCGTCGTGCCGACCGGACGCAGGATCAGCCGATCGCCGGCAAATTCGTAGCCGCGCACGACATCGCCCTTGTCGCCCGGTTGCACGCTGCCCTCGCGATGGTGCGTCACAGTGCGGGCGCTCTCGTCGACCGAATAGGTACCGAAATACGCAATATGATCGGCGAGCGCAGCCTTGGCTTCCTCGCCGGTTGGTTCCGTGCCGGCGCGCGTCACCTCGCGGTCCGGCGCAACGTGGCAAGCCATGTGGCCATGGTCGTCGTAGATGATGATGCCCTTGGGGCTTGCGCCGCGAGCAACAGCCGTGCCGTCGAGGTTCGAGCCGACATAGCGCCACGAGCCGATCAGGCGCTTGGCCGCCGATTGAGGTTGCTCGCTCACCACACCACCGAGACATATTGGGTTTCCATGAACTCCATCATGCCTTCTTGCGCGCCCTCGCGGCCGAGCCCGCTTTGTTTGGTGCCGCCGAACGGCGCGGCCGGGTCGGAGACCAGACCACGGTTCAGCCCGATCATGCCAAAGTCGAGCTGTTCCGAGACGCGCATGCCGCGGCTCAAATCCTTGGTGTAGAGATAAGCAACGAGGCCGTATTCAGTGTCGTTGGCGCGGGTGATCACTTCATCCTCGGACTTGAAAGTCTGGATCGAGGCGACCGGCCCAAAGATTTCCTCGTTGAGCATTTTGGCGTCGTTGGACACATGGGTCAGCACCGTGGCCGGATAGAAATAGCCCTTGCCGCCGGACGCTTGGCCGCCGGTGAGCACCTTGGCGCCTTTCTCAACGGCGTCTCCGACCAGTTCGACCACCTTGTCGAGGCCGTCTTTGTTGACGAGCGGACCGAGCGCGACGCCGTCGTCGAGTCCATTGCCCATCTTGAGCCCGGACATCTTGGCGGTGAGTTTTTTGGCGAATTCGTCGTGCACTTTCTCGTGCACGTAAAAGCGGTTGGCCGCGGTGCAGGCCTCGCCCATGTTGCGCATCTTGGCGATCATCGCGCCCTCGATGGCGGCGTCGATATCGGCGTCGTCGAACACGATGAAGGGCGCATTGCCGCCGAGCTCCATGGCCGGCTTGACGATGCAGTCGGCGGCTTCGTGCAAGAGCTTGCGGCCGACTTCGGTCGATCCGGTGAACGACACCACGCGCACCCGCGGATCGTGCAGCATCGCGCTTACGACCTTGCCGGACGAGCGCGACGGAATGACGTTGACGACGCCGGCCGGCACGCCGGCTTCCTCCAGGATCGGCATCAGCGCCAACATAGTGAGTGGCGTATCGGACGCCGGCTTGAGCACGACCGGGCAACCGGCGGCAAGCGCCGGGCCGATCTTGCGGGTCGCCATCGCGGCTGGAAAATTCCACGGCGTCACCAGCACCGCGATGCCGGCCGGCTTGTGCTGGACGAAGATGCGGGCGCCGGACGCCGGCGCGCGTGAGTTCTGCCCGATGTTGCGCACGGCTTCCTCGGCATACCAGCGGAAGAATTCGGCCGCGTAAGCGACTTCGCCCCGCGAGTCGGACAATGCCTTGCCGTTCTCGATGGTGATCAGCTTCGCCAGCCGCTCGGCGTCGCGCATGATCAGCTCGTAGGATTTGCGCAAAATCTCCGCGCGCTCGCGCGGCTTCTTGGCGGCCCAGCCCGGAAAGGCGGCGCTCGCCGCATCGAGCGCGGCTTTGGCGTCCTCGACCGTCGCGCTCGCGACCGAAGCGACCTTGTTCTCGGTCGCCGGGTCGATCACGTCGAAGCGGCCATTGTCTGAAGATTTGCGCCATTTGCCGCCGATCCAGAGATCCGTCGGAACGTTGGCGAGGAGGTTGTCGTACATGGCCATGGCACACCTTCTTTCTTCGTCATGCCCGGGCTTGACCCGGGCATCCATGCGGCGATTCCGCTACGGCACCGCCCCATGGATTGCCGGGTCGAGCCCGGCAATGACGCCTATGATTGCAACGATCGCCGCACCCGCTCGGCAATCCGATCGACCGTCGGCAGCGCGATGTCTTCCAGAATGTCGGCGGCCGGCAACGGAATATGCGGCGTCGTGATCCGCACCGGCGGCCCGTCGAGATCGTAGAACGCCTCGTCGGCGACGATCGAAACAATCTCGGCGCCCCAGCCGCACAGACGTGGATTTTCTTCGACGGTGAACAGACGGTGCGTGCGTGCGACCGAGCCGAGGATCGTCTGGGTGTCGAGCGGCACCAGCGAGCGCACATCGACGACTTCGCAGTTGATGCCGTGCTCGGCCTTGAGCTTGTCCGCCGCCGCGAGCGCGCGCGGCACCATCAAGGCGAGCGCGATGATGGTGGCATCCTTGCCGGGCCGGACGATCTTTGCGGTACCGAGCTGGTCGACGATCTCGCCATCCGGCACCTCGCCCTTGGTGGCGTAGAGCGATTTGTGCTCGAAGAAGATCACCGGGTCGGGATCGCGCACCGCGGCAGCGAGGAGGCCGATCACGTCGCACGGCGATGACGGCGCCACGACCTTGAGGCCGGGAATCATCATGCACCAGTTTTCGACGCTCTGCGAATGCTGCGCGCCGAAGCGCGAGCCGGCGCCGTTGCCGGTGCGCACCACGAGCGGACATCTGACCTGGCCGTTCGACATGTAGCGGCTCTTGGCAAATTCGTTGGCGATGTAGTCGAAACACACCGCAAAAAAATCCGAGAACATAATCTCGGCGATCGGCTTGAGGCCCGTCATCGCCGCGCCCATGGCGGCGCCGAGGATCGCCTGTTCGGAGATTGGTGTGTCGCGCACGCGCAGCGGCCCGAATTGCTCATACAGCCCGACGGTCGCCTTGAACACGCCGCCGGCCTTGCCGATGTCCTCGCCGAGGAAGACGACGTCCGGATCGCGCGTCATCTCTTGCGCAATGCCGCGCGCCACCGCATCGCGATAGGTCAGTTCCGCCATGCGAAGCCTCCATCGGCGTAAACGTCGGTGGTGAGAAGATCGAGCGGCGGCATCGGCGCGGCCTTGCATTTCTCGGTTGCCTCGTCGACCTGCCGCTTCACATCGGCTTCGATATCGGCAATGACATTGTCGGCGATGCCGAACTGCTTGAGCCGGTCGCGGTAGAGTTTGATCGGATCGCGCTCTTTCCATTTTTCCAGTTCGCCGTCGGGCCGGTACTTGGCCGGATCGGCGCGCGAATGGCCGCTATAGCGGTAAGTCATGCATTCGATCAGCGAAGGTCCATCGCCGGCGCGCGCTTTTTCATAAGCTGCGGAAGCCGCGCGAAAAACCTCGTCGGCGTCGTTGCCGTCGATAACGATGCGCGGCAGCCCATAAGACGCGGCGCGATCGGCCGCCGGATGCGGCACGGCCGTGACGTCGCCGATCGGCGTATATTCCATGTAGAGATTGTTCTCGCAGACGAAGATCACCGGCAGCTTCCACACCGCGGCGAAGTTCAAGGCTTCGTGGAACGCGCCGATATTCGTCGTACCGTCGCCAAAGAAGCAGACCGCGACGTCCTTCGATCCCTTGTATTGTGCGCGCCACGCGGCGCCGCAGGCGATCGGCAGATGCGCGCCGATGATGGCGTAGGAACCCATGACGCCGTGGTCGACCGAGGTCAGGTGCATCGAGCCGCCCTTGCCGCGCATCAAGCCGTTGTCGCGCTGCATCAGTTCGCCAAGGACTTTCTCGATCGGAACGCCGCGCGCCAGCGTGTGGGCGTGGCCCCGATAGGTGCAGAAGCTGAGGTCGCCCGGCCGCATGGCGGCGGCAAAGCCGGTGGCGACGGCTTCCTGGCCGAGCGACAGGTGGCTGGTGCCTTTCACCAAGTTCTGCAGGAACAGATCGAACGCGCGCTGCTCGGCCTCGCGGAGTTCGACTTGCATGCGGTACAGCCGCAGTCGCGTGTCCTCGCCGATATCGTCATTAAGACTCGCCTTAGACGCGAGCGTTCGGTCCTCGATCGTGGCCATGGACTATCCTCGGAGCGCCCCAAAACTGCTTGTGGCCGGCGCAACTTAGCCCCACTTGCGAAGCCGAGGCAACGCCGCCGCGATGCCGTGCGGGAGGTTGGCGAGCCGACCGGCGGGATGCCGATTTCGTCGAAGTTCCGCTTGCGCGCGCCGCCACAAGTTCCTAATTGACGCAATCGGAGGCTTCGATGGCCCAAGAGATTGTTCAACGCTTCTTCGGCGGCCCACCTCTCGCGGTGATCGGCCGGTTGATTTTGTTGTCGATTCTCGTCGGCGTGATCCTGGCTGCGGTCGGTCTGGATCCCTGGAACATTATCGAGTTGGTCCGCGACCTCGTCCGGCACATCTGGAATATGGGGTTCGATGCCGTGCGTTGGCTCTGGCAGTATTTCCTGCTCGGAGCCGTGATTGTCCTGCCCATCTGGTTGCTGGTCAGGTTAGTGAAAGCACCGCGCGGCGGTTGAAAGCTGCGCCAAGGCACCGCGACCGGCGACGCCTGAAAGCCATCACCCCTAAAGCTCAATCGTTGCTCGGACCTGCCGAACCGGAACCGTTATTGTCGCCGGGTGTGGACTGATCGCGCGGGCCGCCGCGATGGCGTCGCCGCCGCCGATGCAGCGGGAAGCGGTCGGGTGACCCATCATATCCGTTCGCGCCGTTCGCATCTTGGGCCTGTTGCACAGGCTGCGGGGGCTGCTGCTGGCCACCGGTGATAAAAGACGGCAGCCGCTCGACGTCCTCTTCGCCCGACTGCTGGAAGCTTTGTGGCTGGAAATTCTGCTGGCGCTGCTGAAATTGCTGCTGGGGCTGGGGGTGTTGCGGCTGCTGATGTTGTGACTGTTGGTGCTGTGGTTGATGGTGTTGTGGCTGCTGGTGTTGTGGCGGATAGAACGGCTGCGGGTCGCGCGGTGCGAACGGCTCGCCCTCCATGTGCGGCTGATCGTCTTCGCCGTCGTCGTCCGAACCGTCCGGCGCATTGCCACGGAACTCGCCCGACTGTTGCTGATAGAAAGAAGGTTGGGTTTGGCGAAGCTGCTCCTGCGCCGCAGCGATCAGGCGGAAATAATGCTCGGCGTGTTGATAGTAGTTTTCAGCCGCAATCGGGTCGCCGGAACTTTGCGCATCGCGGGCCAGCTGGAGATATTTTTCGGCGACGTGAGACGCCGTTCCTCTGATTTTCACGTCCGGTCCATTGGACTCGTACATGCGCGACAATGGATTTTGGTGATGATGACCACCCTTGCGGTTGCGACCCCGCATGCGCTTGTTGTTGTTCTGACCGTTTCTCATGGTTTGCTGTTCCGCCAACCCCTCATTTGCGGCGACGCCGGGGTCGCCGTTCCATTCACCAAGTATCACTCTTACCGAACATCACATTGCACTGGCGCCCACGGCCGCCATCGGCGTTTACCGCCGTGCACCAGCGGTTTCGCCGCGGCGTTTCAATCCCCGTCATGCGCGCCACTGTGTATCAATGCGCGCCTAACCGATGAAACTTCTCGGCCTACTTCTTCGATCCAAGCGCGTTCGATCAAACGCGTTCAATCATAAGTGCGGCGATCCCGTTTGCCGTCCAATCCGGCTTTTGTCCATCCGGCCTGCGCTGCCAACCTCTGGGAGCCAATCTCAGGAAAGTCTTGCTCCGGGTGTTCAGGGCAACGCGGCACCCTCATCTCGGGCCGATTTCGTGCAGCCAAATTAGTCGGTTCCGGCTGACATTCCAAGCGCTTTTTTGCCGGGGTCCAATGCTCAATTATCATGCCCCTTCATCGCAACGAGGGCACGCGGCACGCCCATCAAATCGGGTCGCACCGACGATACTACAAGCCCCGCTGCGGTAATCAGTGCGCCCACGGATTGTGCCAGGCCGCTGCCGAGTTCGACGACCAGAGTTCCACCCGGAGCGAGCCGTGGCGGCGCCACGGCGGCAATCGCCCGATAGAAGTTAAGTCCGTCAGTTCCGCCGTCGAGCGCCAGACGTGGCTCGAAATCGCGCACCTCGGGAGCGAGCGCATCAATGTCGCCGGACGCAATGTACGGCGGATTGGAGACGATGATGTCGAACGGCCCGCTGAGCGCCGCCGCCATATCGCAGGCGACGAAGGCTGCGCGCTTTAATCCGAGCCGTTGTGCATTGTTGCGGGCAACGCGAAGTGCAGCAGGGTCGACATCGCTCCCGACCCCGAATGCATTTTCACACTCGGTCAGCAATGCCAGCAGGAGTGCTCCTGAACCGGTACCGAGGTCGGCGATGCGCCGCGGACGCGAGCGAGGACCGCGCGCATCAACGGCGTCGAGCGCCGCCTCGACAACGGTCTCGGTCTCGGGTCGCGGCACCAACGTTGCGGCATCGATGCGAAGTTGCAGGCTCCAGAACTCCTTACTGCCGAGGATACGTGCCACCGGCTCATGCGCGAGGCGGCGCTGTGCCACGGCGGCGAGCGCATCGGTTTCTTCGGCGCTGAGAACACGACGGCCCGCAGACGCCAGAGCGGCGTGGTCGAAGCCAAGCGCGTAACCAGTCAGGACGCGGGCGTCGAGTTCCGGCGTTTCAATGTTGCGAGCACGAAACTGCGCGGCCAACGCACGCCGCGCATCCGCTATCGTTGGCGCATTGGCGTTGCCGCGCCTCGCCGCGGCGTCGGCTGCCGGGCCGGTCATCAAACGCCCTCGGCCGCGAGCAGAGCGGCCTGGTGCTCGGCAACAAGCGCATCGATAAATTCGCCGAGCGCGTCGCCTTCCAGCACCTGTGGCAGCTTGTAGAGCGTGAGGTTGATGCGGTGGTCCGATACGCGGCCCTGCGGGAAATTATAGGTGCGGATGCGTTCCGAGCGGTCGCCGCTCCCGACCTGGCCGCGCCGCTCGGCCGCGCGGGCCGCATCCTGCTTCTGCCGCTCGAAATCGTAGAGCCGCGTGCGCAACACGGCGAGTGCCTTGGCGCGATTGCGATGCTGCGAACGATCCTCCTGCATCATGACGACGATGCCGGACGGAATATGCGTCACACGCACCGCCGACTTGGTTTTGTTGACGTGCTGACCGCCGGCGCCGCCGGAGCGCAGCGTATCGATCCGCAGATCGGCGTCGTTGATCGCGACATCGACGTCCTGCGCCTCGGGCAGCACAGCGACGGTCGCGGCCGAGGTGTGAATGCGGCCAGAGGCTTCGGTGTCGGGCACGCGCTGAACGCGATGGACGCCCGATTCAAACTTGAGCTTGGCGAAGGCGCCGCGACCGCGGATTTCGGCGATAATTTCTTTGTAGCCGCCCATCGTACCTTCGCTCGCGTCCATCACCTCGACCGTCCAATGCTGACCGGCGGCGTAGCGCTCATACATACGGAACAGATCGCCGGCGAACAGCGAGGCCTCGTCGCCGCCGGTGCCGGCGCGGATTTCAAGGATGACGTTGCGTTCATCCATCGCATCCTTGGGCAGCAGCGCGAGGCGCAACTGTTGTTCGAGCGCCGCGCGGCGCGCTTCGAGCTCCGGCCTTTCGGCCTCGGCCATGGAACGCATTTCAGCGTCGGTCGATGCGTCCGCGATAACGCTCGTCAGTCCTTCGAGTTCGCGCTGCGCGGCGCGATAGGAGTTCACCGCCTCGACCACCGGCGCAAGCTCGGCGAATTCGCGCGAAAGCTTCACGTAGGCGTCAGCCGGCATCACCGCAGTGAGCTCGCGTTCGATGGTCCCATGGCGGGCGACGAGCGCATTGAGTTTTTGGTCGGGAAGCATGGTTCTGTATCGTCACGATGCTAAGTAAAAGACCGGAGCGGTCGGGACAAGCCCGGCCATGACATCCGTCGTCGTGCTAAATCTGCAGTGCTTCCCGCGTGGCGAATTCCTCGAGCTGGGTGCGGATCGGCGCGCCGCGGTTCGGCTTGTCGATGAGCGGATTCAGGAACGCGGCCGTTTTGCGGCAGTCGACGTCGAGCAGCATGGCTTTGACGGGTCCGATCGCAGACGGTGTCAGCGATAGTGCGCGGTAACCGAGGGCAACGAGCGCCAGCGCGCCGATCGGTTGCGACGCCAGCTCGCCACACAGCGTCACCGGCTTTTTATACTCGCGGGCCTTGTCGGCAATATCCCTGAGTGCGCGCAGCACCGGCGCCGACAACGCATCGAAGCGGCCTGAGACTCGCGGATTGCCGCGATCGATCGCGTACAGGAATTGCACCAGGTCGTTCGAGCCGACGGACAGGAAATCGACCCGTTGGAGCAATTCGTCGAGCTGATAGAGGAGGGAAGGGACCTCCACCATGGTGCCGACCTCGACTTCATCGGGCAGCTTGTGGCCGTGGCGGCGCAGATGCGTGAGTTCTTTTTCGACCAGATCTCTGGCCTGTTCGAATTCCTGTACGGTGGCGACCATCGGAAACATGATCTTCAGGGCGCGGCTGCCGGCGGCGCGCAGCAAGGCGCGCAACTGCGTGCGCAACAGGCCGGGCCGATCCAAACCGAGCCGGATCGCGCGCCAGCCGAGCGCCGGATTTTCCTCTTCGACACTGCGCATGTACGGCAGCACCTTGTCGCCGCCGATATCGAGCGTGCGAAAGGTCACCGGCCTTTCGCCGGCGGCGTCAAGCACGGCGCGGTACAGCGTGTACTGCTCGCTGGTGCGCGGGAAATTCGGCGCGACCATGAATTGCAGTTCGGTGCGGAACAGGCCGATGCCGGCGGCGCCGGTATCAGCGATGTGCGGCAGGTCAACGATAAGGCCGGCATTGAGCAGCAACGCCACCTCTTCGCCGTCTTTGGTAATGCACGGTTGATCGCGGAGCGCCTGATACTGGAGTTGCCGCCGCGCGCGCAGCCTGACCCGTTCGGCGTAAGCCGACTCCATGTCGGGCAGCGGCCGGATATGCAAATCGCCGGTCGTACCGTCGACGATAATCCCGTCTCCCGGATCGGCGAGGCCGGTGGCGTTGTCGACCTCGCCGACCGCCGGAATACCGAGTGCGCGCGCGACAATTGTGACATGCGAATTCGGGCCGCCTTCCTCCAGCACCAGGCCACGCAATCGCTTGCGGTCATAGTCGAGCAATGCCGCCGGGCCCATCGAGCGGGCGACCAGGATTGCATTCTCGGGTAGGCTTTCACGTGCCGGCGCGTGATCGCGGCCGATGAGCTGACGCATCAGGCGATTGGCCAGGTCGTCGAGATCATGCAGCCGTTCGCGCAGATAGGGGTCGGTCTGACGCAACATGCGTGCGCGCGTATCGGATTGCACGCGTTCAACCGCTGCTTCGGCGGTCAAACCCGTCATGACGGCTTCTTCGAGCTTGTGAACCCAGCCGCGGTCGTAGGCGAACAGCCGATAGGCTTCGAGAACATCGCGATGTTCGCCGCCATCGACCACATCGCCGTGCTCGAGCAGTTCGTCGAGATTGGCCCGCAAGGTCTCGACCGCCGCTTCGAGATGCTTCAATTCCTTCGGAATATCGTCGGCGATGAAATTGGTGACGACGACGCGCGGCTCGTGCAACACCACATGGCCGAGCGCAATGCCGTCGCACAAAGCGGCGCCCTTGAGATGCACCGTACGGCGCGCCGCCGGTTCGGCCCCGGGAAGCGCCAATGCCGAAAGCTCGCCGGAGGCGATCATCTCGGCGAGCACCATCGCGGTCGTCTGCAGGGCCTCGACTTCTTCTTCCGAATAGGTACGCCGGGCGCGGTTCTGGACGTCGAGCACGCCGAGAATGTTGCCGGCGCGCAGGATCGGCACGCCGAGGAACGAGTGGTAAATCTCCTCGCCCGTTTCCGGCCGATAGGAGTAGGCGGGATGAGCCTGGGCGTTCGACAGGTTGATGGCATTGGCCTGGCTTGCGACCAGCCCGACCAAACCCTCGTCCGAGCGCATCACGGTCTGATGCACGGCGTCCCGGTTCAGACCTTCGGTGGCGTAAAGCTCGAGCGTCGCATCGACGCGCAGCACATAGACGGAGCACACCTCCGCAACCATGTTGGCGGCGATCAGCACCACGATCTTGTCAAGGCGATCCTGTGCGCTGACCGGCTCCGCCATGACTTCGCGGAGCCGACGCAACAGCACACGCGGACCGCCGAGCGCGCCACGCATGGCGTGAGGTCCCTCGGGCTTATGGGTTGACCGGTGCTTAGCCCGCGGCGCACCGGCCTCGATCGAAGAGGAATCCGCCCAGGCCCCCGGCCTTGGCGAGCGTCCTCCAGCCTATATCGAATGCGGTATGCAAACCGCAAGCCAGAGACAAGGATATGACGGCAGCGAATATTGTGCGCTGCAGCGAGGGGTGGACGTTTTGACTGATTCTACTGTAGGGGTCGCGCGCTTTTCCGGGCAGATTACGGCGCCGCTTTGTCGAGGCCATAGAGCGAGTGCAGCGTGCGGACCGCCAGCTCCGTAAAGGCCGCGTCGATCAGCAGAGAGAATTTGATCTCGGAAGTCGTGATGGCGCGGATATTGATGGAACGCTCGGCGAGCGCCTTGAAGGCTTCGGCGGCGACACCGGCGTGGCTTCGCATGCCGATGCCGATGACGGAAATCTTGGCGACGTCGGTGGCGCCGTCGAGCCGGGAATAGCCGATCGCCTGCTTGGCCCTGGCAATGGTGTCGACCGAGCGTTGGTAGTCCGCGGCCGGTACGGTGAAGGTCAGGTCGGTGGTCTTGCCGTCAGCCGAGACGTTCTGCACGATCATGTCGACATTGATGCTGGCCTCCGCCAGGGGACCGAATATGGCGGCGGCCACGCCCGGCTTGTCCTGCACCTGGCGGATCGAAATCTGCGCCTCGTCCCGGGAGAACGCGATGCCGGTAACCGTTTGCTTTTCCATGATCTCGTCCTCGTCGCATATCAGAGTTCCGGGCGGGTTCTGGTGCGGGTCGATATCTTGCGGCCGGTCGAAGCTCGATCGCACGAAGATGCGCACATTGTGGACCATGCCGAGCTCGACCGAGCGCACCTGCATCACTTTGGCGCCTAGCGAAGCGAGCTCCAGCATTTCCTCGAATGCGATTTTATCGAGCCGCCGCGCGCGCGGTACCACGCGCGGGTCGGTGGTATAGACGCCATCGACATCGGTGTAGATGTCGCAGCGATCGGCGCGGATGGCAGCCGCAATGGCGACCGCCGAGGTATCCGAGCCGCCGCGGCCGAGCGTCGTGATGCGGCCGGTCTCTTTGTGCAAGCCCTGGAAGCCGGCGATCACCGCGACTTCGCGGCGTTGCTTGAAACGTTGCAACAGTTCGGCGCCGTTGATCTCGTTGATGCGCGCGGCGCCGTGCGCATTCGAGGTCAGGATCGGGAGCTGCCAGCCTTGCCAGGACCGCGCATTGACGTCGAGGTCCTGCAGCGTGATCGCAAGCAGCCCGGCGGTCACCTGTTCGCCGGTCGCGACGACGGCGTCGTATTCCCGCGCATCGAAGATGCGCCGCTCCTTTAATGCCGCCTCGCACCAGCCGACCAGTTGGTTGGTTGTGCCCGCCATGGCGGAAACCACGACGGCGACCTCGTGGCCGGCATCGAACTCGCGCTTGACGTGAAGCGCGACGTTGCGGATGCGGTCGATGTCGGCGACCGACGTTCCGCCGAATTTCATGACGAGGCGGGCCATGACGGTGATCGGCAGCCTTTTGTTCGCAGCTCTTCCCGGCAAATGTGCCGACCGTTCGCGCTAACACGGAGCCGGCACGAAAAGGCGCGTATTCATACCGGCGGCGTCCCATGGCTGCAACCGGAGCCCTCGTTCTCGACGGCTTCGCACCGCACCCTAGCCCGTGACGGTGATATCCTTGCGGCGGGCGGCCGCTTCGATCCACGAGCCTACGTCGCGCAACAACGCCTCCCATTGGGCGGCGAAGCGCGGATCCTCCGGAGTCATGCCGGTCGTCATGCGCGTGATCTGCGGCAGCATCCGCGGATAGTTGACCAAGGCGAATCCCAGCAGCCGCAAATGACCGGGATCGACATCGGCGGGCAGCAAGCCCGCGATCTGGCGGTCGCGGATTTCGTCGACCTGAGCCGCGACGGCACCTGGCGTTCGTTCTCTTCCGGCACAGGGCGGTTGCCGAAGACCAGCGCCTCTCGCATGAGATAGTGCAGCCACGCGCTGTCGGTCCCGGCGCCGCGAAAATGGTAGGCGAGAAACTCGCCGACGGCTTGCGGTGCTTCGCGCACGCGTTGGAGGCGCCGATCGATGACATGGGCGACCAGGTCGTGGACGAGCCGGTCGCCCATGCGGCCGCCGGTCATCAGGAACATCGAGTAGGCGAAGCCGGCGCTCCACCCCGGCAAGCGCTCGATGAGCGCGTTGCCGACCTCGAATGGCGTGCGCGGCAGCCATCGCACCAGACGGCCGCCAGCAGGAGCAACGCGACGCATGCCGGAAGCGTGAGGCGAAAGCATCGGCGTAAGCCGCGCCGGGTTCCGCCGTGCCGACGAGGGCAAAGAAGATGAGCCCGATCATGGCGACGCCGAGGGCATTGCCGATCTGCAGGGTCGTCGTGATGATGCCGGCGCCGGCGCCGGCCTCCTGGGGTGCGAGACCGGCTATCACCGTGCCGACCAGCGGGCTCATTCCGAGCCCGTTGCCCAGGCCGGCGATGAACAGCGAGGGCGCCAGCTCGAAGCCGTGCAGACGGGCGCCGGCGGCGAACGCAGTCGTCGCCGTCGCGGCGATCCCGAACGCGCTGATGATGTAGCCGAGCGTGAGCACGTTGCGTCCGAGCAGCGGGATGAGCCGCGGCGCCGTAAGCGAGGTGATGAAGAAGCCGATCGCCGTAGGCGTGTAAGTCATCCCCGACTGCAGCGGCGAGAAGCTCAAGCCCGACCTGAAGATAAAGCGCCAGCGTAAACAGGAAGCCGGCATACGACGCCATGAACAGCCCGGCGATCGGCACGCCGAACGCGAAGCTCCTGCAAGCAAACAGCCCCATGCGCACGAGCGCCCTGCCGCCGTTTGCCGCAAAGCGGCGCTCGTACCAGACAAAGAGCCCGAACGCCGGAAAGGCAGCGGCAAAGCACGCGATGATCCACAGCGGCCAGCCCAGCTCACGTCCTTCGAGCAGCGGCACGATGAGAAGCAGCAACGCGGTCGTGATGAGTGCGACGCCGCCCCAGTCGAGACCGACGACGTCGGTGTGCTCGTCCTTGGGCAGGATGAAGATCGCCGCGATGATCGTTCCCAGCGCAAGTGGTACGTTGACGAGGAAGATCGGCCGCCATTCGAGGCGCCAAAGATCGAGTGCCAGAATACTACCGCCAAGAATCTGTCCGGCGACCGCGGCGATGCCGATCACCGAGCCGAAAATACCGAGCGCTTTCGCTCGTTCGTTACCGGAGAAATTCACCTGGATGATGGCGAGCACCTGCGGATACATCAGCGCGCCGCCGATGCCCTGGACCGCGCGCGCGCCGATCAGGATCTCGCTGGTCGGCGCGAGCCCGCAGCCGGCCGAGGCGGCGGCGAATACGACAAGGCCCAGGATGAAAAGAAGCTTGCGGCCGTAATTATCGCCGAGCCGGCCGCCGGTGACGAGCAGACAAGCATAGGTGAGGGTATAGGCCGACACGACGAATCTCGATCTCGCCGAAGCTGGCGTGCAGGTCGGCGCGGATCGACGGGATTGCGACGTTGACGATCGCGACGTCGAGGACCGCCATGAACGTCCCCATCAGCACGACGCACAGCACCAACCATCGCCGCGTTTCAGTCATCGTCGCCTCATTTGTTCGATCGGGATGCAGATTTACCGCAATGCGGATGTGCCGGCGAGTATAGGCTCTTTCGCCGGGCATTGCCGGCTGCGGCCATCGTGCTGGCGCGTCAAAAACAAAAAGCAGTTCTTCGGTTCTGATTCCAGCAAGAACCCAAGAGGCTCTAGCGGGGATTGACCGGCGAAACAGCTACGGCCCCGCAACGATAGGGCCCGCAACGATAATGACTCTGAAACGCGCCACGTCACGCGGCGGTGCGCCGAGAGAGCCGGCTTTAGGAAGCGTGCAATCGGCCAGGCGTCAGTTTTTGACGAACTTCTTCACGTCATTGTTGGTGGTGAAACCGCCGAACACGTTGCCGTCCTTGTCGGCGGCCAGGCCTTCGGGCATTTCCCCCTTGGGGTCGGATGCGGAGATGAAGGCCGTCACCTTGCCATCCTTGACGCTGCCGATGCGGATGCCCTTCCGGAACGGCGCGTTCACCTTTTCATCGGATTGCGAGTCGGCGACATAGATGATGTCGTTGCGGATAGCGACGCCGCTCGGCCGGCCGAATTGCTTCCATTCCGCCAGGAATTTTCCGTTCTGGTCGAAAATCTGGATGCGATTATTCGAGCGATCGGCGACGAACAGCCGGCCGGCGGAGTCCATGGCGAGCCCATGCGGGACGTTGAATTCGCCCGGCCCCGAGCCGTGCTTGCCCCAGGCCTTGATGAATTTCCCGTCCTTCGAATACTTGACGATGCGGTCGTTGGTATTGTCGCCGTGTCCGTCGGCAACAAAAATGTCGCCGTTCGGCGCGACCAGTACGTCGGAGGGTGTGTTCAGTTCGCCCGGCCCGTTGCCGGCCACGCCCGGCTTGCCCAGCGTCATCAGCACTCCGCCGTCCGGGGCAAACTTCAAAACGGTTTCACCCTTGCCATTGCCGGCCTTGGCATCGGTGACCCAGACGTTGCCGTCCCGGTCGGCGAAAAGCCCGTGCGGCCAGTTGATCAGACCCGAGCCGAAGCTCACCACCAGCCGTCCCGTTGCGTCGAATTTCCGGATCGGTGCGATCAGCGAGCCCTCGCAGGTGGTTCCTCCGCAGCGGTCGTAGATCCACACGCTGGTGCCATCGCGGTCGATATCGACGCCGATTGCCTGTCCCCACACGCGGCCTTGCGGCAGCTTCGCCCAGTGGTCGATCACGTGATACGGATTGGGAGCGCTGTTGGGATCGTCCGCCTGGACGCTGCCGCCAGTCATCGTGAAGGCAGCCGCGACGGCGACGCCGACGACGGACGCACAAAGCGTTGCTCTCGTGCGAGCGCGCATCTGGAATCCTCCCATCCGATCGTGCAGACACCGTTGCGGCGCTTGCGCGCTGTTCTTGGACAGCTCGCGGCAAGCGTGCGCCATTTTTTTGCGTGCGGCAAGTCATCGGTTTTGCGTGCCGCGAGGTTTGTCACGTCGTCTTAGATCGTGATAGAGACCCGTGTTCGACGAAACAAAAGGCGCTATGCGCACGACGGCTTGAGCCGCACGCGTTCGTCGAGTGAGGGTGCGAAATGCCGGCCGTTCTCGGTTCTGCGCGCGAGCGAAAAATTGGCGTTGTGGGCGGCGGCCTGATGGGCCACGGCATCGCTTATCTGTTCGCCGCGGCGGGACATCGCGTCGGCGTATTCGAGCCGGAAGCGGAAATCCGCGCCTCGCTGCCGCGGCGGTTGCAAACGATCGTCGAGCTGCTCGACGGCGATGCGGCGCTGCTGCGGCGAATCGAAACGCATGACCGGCTCGCGGCCGCCGTGCAGGGCGCCGATTTCGTGTTCGAGGCGGCGCCGGAAAAACTGCCGCTCAAGCGGCGCATCTTCGCCGAGCTCGAGCGCGAGGTTGCGCCGGATACGATCCTGGCGAGCAACAGCTCGGCAATCCCTTCGACCGAGATCGGCCGTGATCTCAAACATCGCGACCGCATCGTCGGCACGCATTTTTGGAATCCGCCGCATCTGGTGCCGCTGGTCGAGGTCATCCAGAACGAAAAGACCAGTCCCGAAGTTGTGCGCAAGACGATTGATCTCTTGCGCGAGGCCGGAAAGTCTCCGGTGCACGTCCGCCGTGACGTTCCCGGTTTCGTCGGCAATCGGCTCCAGCATGCCATGAAACGCGAGGCGATCGCTCTCGTCGCCGCCGGCGTCTGCGACGCCGAAACCATCGACACGGTGGTCAAGGACGGCTTTGGCGCGCGCACCGCCGTTCTCGGGCCGATGGAGCAATCCGATCTGGTCGGATTGAACCTCACTCTCGACATCGCCGAAGTGTTGTACGAGCACCTCGACCACACCAAGGGACCGCATCCGTTCCTGCGTGAGAAGGTCGCCGCCGGCAAGCTCGGCATGAAAACCGGAGAAGGGCTGCGCCGGTGGACCCCGGAAGCGGCCGAAGCGGTGCGGCAGCGCCTTTCGCGTTTTCTTGCCGAACAGGCCAAGGCGAGACAAAGGATTTTGCCTGACAGCGGCAAGCCATGAACGATGTGGCCGATTTCGGCTGTGGCAAAAGTACGGTGGACGGAAGCCCGCGACCGACGTTCGCTTCAGGCGCAACCCTTACCGGGGGCCGTCGTACGTGACCCCAAGGCTCACCACGATCTCATTCATCCACAGCGATTGCTGCAGGGTCCCGGCGTACGCCGGTAGATCGACGAGGCGGGAGTAGGCCAACTTGTCGGTCAACTCCAGATAGACCGGTTTGTACAACACGGCCCGAACGCCAAGCTCCACGCCGGCCGTCCAGCCGTTGATCTGCCACCAGCCGTTGGTGAAGCCGATCGCGTTGCCCAGTGTTTTGTCGCCGACGTTATTGGCGTTGCCCAGGACGGTGTCCGAGGTGTGCGGCACCATGAGTCCGATTTCGGCTTTGGCAATGCCGGCGAGACTGAGCGTTTCGTTGATCTGGCCAATCAAGGGATACCGATAGACGGCGTTGACCATCACGTGATTGGCGCCGTTATGCAGCACCTCGGAAAAGTAAGCATTGGTGAGCTGCTGGGACGAGTTGATCGGCACATTGCCGACGAGCCCCGTCACCAGCGCGGTCTGGCCGATGGTGGTCTGATACTTGGAATGGTCCAAGCTGAACTCGATGGCGATCGTTCGCGCGTCATTGATGAAGCGGCCGATGCGAATGTTGTATTGCGGTCCGAAAAAATCCGGATTGTAGATATCCGAGGGCGAGAATTCGTCGGTGCCATGGACGTCGTGGATGGTGAAGTCGTTGCCCAGGGTGGGCTGCGAAACATGAATGTCCGAGGGCGACCAGTATTGTTTGCTGCGGCCCAACGAGGCGTACCATTCGGCGTTCCGGAAAAATCGCACGAACGCGCTGTCGTTGTTTTGGTCGGGTGATCGCAGTCGTCCGGGCGCCGGCTGCGCCTGCGTTGTTGCTTGCACTGCGCGGACGGAAGATCCAGCGGGACAGGCGCCGTCTGGGCTTGCGCCGCCGCGACCGTTGCGAGCCCGGCCAGGACGCCTGCCGGTATTAACCATTGCCATCGACGCATCGCAGGCTCCAACGCAACGTGCGTTGTCGCGGAAAAACGATCCGGCCTTCTATACCAGTTCCGGGACTACTGAAAAGTAACTCCTGGGCTTGCGATACGAACATCATAGCGGTGATGTCGGCATTTCCGCATCCTGTTACCGATTGAGCACGGCATAATGATTTTGAATTCTGATGCAATATGGTAAATTGGTTGCGAAGATTTGTCGTCAATACGGCAAGCCCACGTAGTTCTCGGCAAACGCCGTTGCGGCGGCCTTCGATCGAAACAGATAATCGAGTTCGGCGAGCTGCAATTTCTGGTCGAACGGATTTTCGGAAATCCGGTGCAGCGTCGTGGTCATCCACCAGGAGAAGCGTTCGGCTTTCCACACCCGCGCCAGCGCGCGAGCCGAATAGTGATCGAGGCCGGCGTCGGATTTCTCCGCATAGTGTTCGATCAGGCGCTTGTGACAGATAGCTGCACGTCGCTCGCCGCCAGATTGAGGCCCTTGGCGCCGGTCGGCGGCACGATATGGGCGGCGTCGCCGGCGAGGAACAGCCGGCCGAAGCGCATCGGCTCGGCGACGAAGCTGCGCAGCGGCGCAATACTTTTCTCGATCGATGGGCCGGTGACCAGTGCGTCGCGGGCCTCGTCGTCGAGCCGCGGCTTGAGCTCCTCCCAGAAGCGCTCGTCGGGCCACGCGTCGATGTGGTCGGCCAGGCTGCACTGGATGTAATAGCGGCTGCGGGTCGGCGAGCGCATCGAGCACAGCGCGAAGCCGCGGTCGTGCCGCACGTAGATCAGCTCTTCGGAAACCGGCGGCGTTTCGGACAAAATCCCGAGCCAGCCGAACGGATAGACGCGCTCGTAAGCGGTGATCGCGCGCGGCCGGCACGCTCTGTGCGGCTGACGCCGTGAAAGCCGTCGCAGCCGGCGATGAAGTCGCAATCGATCTCGTGCGATTCGCCGTCGGCGCGATAAGTCACGCGCGGCGTTGCTGCCGAAAACATCGTGCAGGCTGACATCGTCGCGCGGCGTAGACGGTCGGCGCGCCGGCCGCGGCGCGGCCGTCCATGAGATCCTTGGTGATCTCGGTCTGGCCGTAGACCATCACGGTCTTGCCGGTCAGCTCCTTGAACGAAAGCCGGTGGCGCACGCCGTCGACGCAAATCTGCACGCCGTCGTGCATCAGCCATCCTCGTGCATGCGGGCGCCGACGCCGGCCTCGTCGAGCAGATCCATCGTGCACCTGCTCGATCACGCCGGCGCGCACGCGGCCGAGCACGTAGTCGGCGGTCTGCCGTTCCAGGATGATGTTGTCGATGCCGTGCTTATGCAGGAGCTGGCCGAGCAGCAGCCCGGCCGGCCCGGCGCCGATGATGGCGACTTGGGTGCGCATCGTTCAAGCCGTCCGCAATGCCCATCGCCTCGACGAACTCGCGCCGCACCTCCGGCGGTTGGCCGTAGTGGTGGCGGAATTCCTTGAGGCGCTGGCGCAAGATCGGATCCTTGTCGAAATCGGCGAGCGCGATGCCCTCGGTGTTGAGTTCGCGCGCCATGTTGGGCAACGCGATGCACTGCGCCGCGTTGGCGCTGCGGATGATGCCGCCCGGCTCCTTGCCGGCCGCCATGGCTTCGATCTCCTCGAAGAAGCGCGCTGCGCATCATGGTGATGCCGATGTCGCTCGAGCGCAGATGCTCCTTGGTGCGGTCGGCGATGCGGCCCTGGCCGGCCCACGCGATAATGTCCTGGTTGATGACGTGGCTGGTGATGAAGCGGCCGTTTTCGTCCTTCAGCGGGCTCATCCAGGTCGGCACCCGCTCCTGCACGTAGGGCTCGCGGCCCTTCGGCACGCGCATGAAAAACCACGCCACGCTGAGCGTGTTCTCGTCGTCGACCGGCACGCGCCATTCGAAATGGCTGCCGAGGAAGAAGCCGTTCGGCCACAGCGCGACGCGCCCGACCGTCCAGTAGCGGTCCTCCTCGCTCTGGCCCTCGCGCACGCGCTTGTAGATGAAGCCATGCTCGAACGGCTCGAACTTGAGCTTGAGGTGCTTGGGCGCGGCGTTGGCGTCGCCGCCGCGCAGGCGGCTGCCCCAGTTGTCGTGCATCCATTCGAAGTGCACCGGATCGATGGAGTTTTCCTGGCACTGGAACCAGTTGCATGGCACGTCGGCGAGCACGATCTCGCGAAAGCCGTTGCCCCAGGTGAACGGCTCCCACACCGGCAGTTCCGGCGCCGGCAGCGGGCCCAGATAGGCGAACAGCAGGCCGGCGCATTCCTTGACCGGATAAGCTTTGGTGTCACAGCCGGCCTTCGATGGTTTTGGATTGGCGGTGTCCTCATAGGGCTGTTCGAGGCAGCGGCCGGTCTGGTCCATCAGCCAGCCGTGATAGCTGCAGCGGATGCCATTGTCCTCGACCCAGCCGTAGGTCATGTCGGCGCGGCGATGCGGGCAATGGCGATCGATCAGTCCGTAATGGCCGCCGCAGTCGCGGTAGAGGACGAGGTCCTCGCCCATCAGGCGCACCGGCTTGATCGGGTTGGCGTCGAGTTCGCTGGCGCCCGCGATCGGCTGCCAGTAGCGGCGCAGCAGTTCACCCATCGGCGTGCCGGGCCGACGCGGGTGAGCATCTCGTTGCGGGCGGCGGTGAGCAAGGCGTCCTCCGTTATGGTTGTGTCGCGCGTGCGGTGTGACGATTATTTCACCTCTCGGCGCGGGCCGGGAGGGGGAAAAGCAACGCGATGCATGCGGCGAAAAGAGCGCTCGCGTGGGGACTTCGCAAGCCCCATTTCCTCAATATTGCCAAGTGTTGCGTCGGGACCGTCGCGGAATTTCAGTTAAATCGACAATAATTATTTATCGGCCACGCAACGGTTCTCCTGTTTATGGAGAGCATGAGCGCGGGCGACGAAGCGGTCGTTGAAACGGCGTCACCACTCGCCCGGGCACACAACCCCGGGGCGCCGGTGCGCGGCGGAAAATTGTCGAGGACGAAGCGCGAAGAGGCGAAAGCAAAATCCAAACACAGCGTCATCGCGTCCTCATTGTTCTTTGTTCTCATCGCGGCGGCTCTGCTGCTCGGCGGCCGTGCCGCGATCGCGCCGTTGCTGCAACCCGCGGCGGCGCTGCGCGACGCGAGGCGGACGGGCGACGTCGTCTATACGATGCCCGATGGCGTATTCTGCCGGCACCTCACCTTCGACAATGTGACGGCGCAAGATCAGGGAGGGCAACCTGGAGCAGTGCGTGAACACCCTCGCGAAACTCGACAATAGTGAAGTTCCGGCGTTCGCTCGGGCCAACCATTGAAACATTAGGTCTGTAAGCCGCCGAAGCGCGAAGAGGCCTCTCGGCATGCGGCGCAGCGACGGAACCACGTTCCGCGGTTTGGCCGGTATTGTTCCACCAGTCCAAGAATTTTGACGCTGGGCCATCGACGGCGCGGCCGACTGCCGCTACGGTCGCCCCGGAGCGAAGCGCTCATCACCGAGGAACGAAACATATGCGGATCATGCGTGTTATTTGCCGCTTGGCACTGCCCGCCGGCGTGCTTCTTTGCTGTCTCACTGGGGCCGGTGCTCAAGGCTCGGTCGATGTCCGCCAAGCCTGTACGCCGGATGCGATGCGGCTTTGTTCCGAATTCATTCCAGACCCCGACAAGGTCAAAACGTGCATGCTGTCGAAGCGGTCGCAACTCAGCACGCAGTGCCGCACCGCAATGGCTGCCAGCCGCGGGCGCGTCGCCACCAGCCGTCACGGCGAACACACCCGTCATGTCGATCACCACCACCGGGTCCGGTCACATTGCGTGCGGCACGGCCGGCACTGTCGCTGATCTGACTGGCAAGAGGTTAATCCCGGCGACGCCGAGCAAAGCTGCGGCGCGGCGTCGCGAGACCTGACGACGCCTTGAGCGGTCCTGCCCAATAATGCCATTGTGACGGAAGCGTCATTTATGGCCGAGCGAAGCTGGGATGCGGCGGCGCCGCGTCTCGATTGAGGGTCGCAAAGGGGGGGACATGCATCGCGCCACGCAGCGATGGTTGCTCGGCGCGGCCGTCATCGGCGTCCTGATCGCGATTCTCGCCGACCTCAAGGCGCAGCCGGCGCCCACCAGTGACGGCGCAGATGCTCGCCGCCGATCGATCGCTCGGCGACGCCGCCGCGCAGCGGCAATAAATCGACGGCCCGCAAGCTTCTCTCGCTGCAATTCACTTTTGTCGATGAGAACGGCAAAGTTCACCGGCGCAAGGATTTCCTGGCCGACCTTAAAGCTGTGGCCGCGGCCCCTGCAAGCGACGCTGAGGCGAAGCTCTACGGCCGTGTCGCCATGGTCACCGGGCATCACAAATCGGCGCACGGCGACGACGCGTTCTTCCTCGACATCTGGGCCAAGCAGAGAGGCGCCTGGCGCGTGCTGATCATGCAGGACGTTGTGCCCGCGACCGCGGACGCGCAACCGGCCATGCCGGTCGCGTTCGATGCGGCCGCTCTATCGGGTGAATGCACAGAATCCCTGCCAAACGATCCCCTATCGGGTGCGCTCGCCGGCGGAGCAAGACATCGTCAATTCGTACCAGGCGATCGAAAACGCTGCCGTCGCTCATGACGCGGAGGAGTGGTCGAAGCACATGGCGGATGAGTTCGTGCTTTACGGGAGCGGCCGCGCGCCGATGCCGAAATCGGCGCGTATCGCCATGATCAATCGCCAGAAAGACAGCGATGCCGCCGTGACGGTCGGCGAGGTGCAGACCATGCGGCTCTCGGTCTATGGCGACGGCGCCGCGATGATTGCGAGCCATGTCATGCCGGACAGTTCGCGCCCACCGTACCGCGCCGCGCGCGTGTGGGTGAAGCGCAACGGCCAATGGCAAATGGCGATCAGCGTGCAGACCGATATCAAATAGCGGCGGAATCAGCGAGATGGCCGGGACAGCCCGGCCATGACGGGACGTGCGAGGTTTATTGCATCGGCGCGATGCCGAGTTCCTTCGCGAACGCCGCGACCTCGGCGCGCTGTGCGTCGATCGATTTGGCGAATTCATCCGGACCGCCGATGTTCATGAGCTGGCCGGTGGTGGCCAGACGATCCTTGATGGTCTCGTCGGCGACGGCGCGGATGTCCGCGGTGATCCGCTCGCGCAGCTCGAGCGGCATGCCGGTTGGGCCGAACAGGCCGACCAGGCCGTCGATAGACAGCGCCGGATAGCCCGCCTCCTTGACCGTCGGAACGTTCGGCTCGGTCGGCGCCCGCACCGTGTTGGTCACGGCAAGCAGTTTGATTTTGCCGGATTGCAGTTGCGGCCGCACGATCGCCAGCGCCGCCTCATAGACCTGCACGCGTCCTTCAGCGAGATCGTTGGCGGCGTCGACAGGGTTGCGATACGGCACCTTGTTGATGTTCAAGCTCATCGCTGCTTGAGCCAACCGCCAAACATGAAATCGAGCGCGCCGGTCACGCCGGCCCAATTGAGCTTGCCTGGCTCGGCGCGGGCCATCGCGACGAGCTGTTCGAGCGAATCGACCTTCAGGCTGGCGGGTACCGCAATGGCGATGATGGTGTTGGAGACCCGCGTGATCGGCACGAGGTCGCTCGGCTTATAGGGCAGGTTGTCGTGAAGGAACGGATGCGCGGTGAACGAGGACGTCGGCGCGAACAGCAGCACGTGGTCGTCGTGGGCCGTCGACGAAGGCATTGATGGCGACGATGCCGTCGCCGCCGGGCCGGTTATCGACGATCGACCGGCTGGCCCCAGCGCTTGGCTGAGCCGGTCCGCCAACAGCCGCGCGCCGATGTCCGCGCCGCTTCCCGCGCCGAGCGTCAGAATGAATCGGACCGGCCGGGTCGGCCAGTTTGACTGGGCGGAAGCCGCCGCCATGGCGGACAGCGCTGCAATGAAAGCCAACGCAACGGCACTCAGGTGGCGTAATCGCAGACGCATGGTCTCCCCATTTTCGCAGTCGCGTCGTTCACGGCGCGAGCAGCCATCCAAGCGTACAAAATAACTCAACGGTGCGGTAGCACACTCCGCCATGTCATGGCGTCGCGTGCGCGGGGCCGAGGCGTCATCGGGTGTGACGTCGAGGCCGCGGTCGTGCGAGATTTCCTAGCTCTCCAGCCCGGTCGGCACGTTCTTGTTCTCGCTCTCGATCTTCATGCCGGCGGCGAGCGCCATGGTTTCGGCGAGCGCGGCGAAATCCTTCTCCAGATATTCTTCCGGATTCTTCTGCAGCGTGGCGGCGCCGAAATGGCCTTGCAGCACCTCCCGGGTCGCCGCCGTCACCGGCATCGGCACGTCCATCTCGCGGGCGAGCTCGAGGCCGAGATCGAGGTCCTTGCGCAGCAGCTCCGGCGTGAACGTCGTGGTCCAGTCGCAATTGACCAGCGCCGGCGATTTGTAGCGCGGTGAACATCGAGCCCATCACGCCGTTGTTGAGGAAGGCCAGGAAGGCGTGGCGCGGCACGCCCATCTTGTTGGTCAGAAGCGTGATCTCGATCAGGTTCTCGATGACCACGCCGAGCATGACGTTGTGGGCGATCTTGCAGACGCGCGCGAGCTCGCCGTCGCCGACATAGGACACGCCGCGCGGCGCGAACACCTCGATCAGCGGCGTCACCGTCTTGCAGGCCGGCTTCCGGCCCGGAGACCACGGCGGAGAGTTTGCCGGCCTTGATGACCTTGGCGTTGCCGCTGACCGGCGCGGCGACGAAATCGGCGCCGAGCTGTTTGAGCTTGTCGCGGATGGCGGCGGACTCCTCGACCGCGATGGTCGAGCAATCGACCACGATCGGCGGCATCTTGCCGCCCTGGCTGCACACGCCGTTCTTGCCGTACAGCACCTCCTGCACGTCCTTGCCGGTGGCGACGATCGAGAACAGCACGTCCATCGACTTGAGATCGGAGAGGTGATCGACCACCTTGCCGCCGATCTTGGCGAGCGGCTCGGCCTTGGCGCGGGTGCGGTTCCAGATCGAGACGTCATGGCCGGCCTTGATGAGCCGCTCGGCCATCGGGAAGCCCATGCGGCCCATGCCGATCCAGCCGATCTTCTGCGTGTTCTTGGTGGCCATGCCAAACTCCTTTGCTGTCGGCCGTTCTCCTATCACAGGGCGCGGCCGCTGCAACGGCTTGACGCGCACGGCTTGTCGCCGGCCAGGCCGGCACTATGCCAAGCCTGCGTGAGTCGAGCGCTGGAAGGCCGCCGGTACGCAGTCTCGCATGCACGATCTTGCTCAAGCTCACGATCTCGCCGTCTGTGCCGCGTCGCTGTCGACGACGGCCCGTTGCGGCGCGTCGGCGCGCAACGCATTCCCGTTCATCGTGGTCGGCGCGCTGTGGGAGGCCGTCGCGCATCTCGGCCTGTTTCCGGCGCAGTTCTTCCCGCCGCTGGAAACCATTGCCGCGGTGTTCGTGCGGCTGACGCTCAACGGCGTGCTGCCGCATCACGCCTTCGACACGCTGCTGCGGCTCGACGGCCGGCTTTGCGCTCGCGGCCGCTGGCCGGCGTGGCGATCGGCATCCTGATGGGGCGCTCGCGCCGCGCCGAAGATATTTTGCTGCCGCTGGTCAGCATCGGCGCGCCGATTCCCGGGTCTCGCCTATGCGCCGCTGTTTCTGTTGTGGTTCGGGCCCGGCAACGTCCCGGCGGTCATTCTGGTCGCATTCGTTTCGGCGTTCCCGATCATCTACAATTCCTGGACCGGCGTCAAAGCCGTCAAGGACATCTGGGTGCGCTCGGCGCAGGCGATGGGCGCCAACGATCGCCGCCTGTTTCGCCACGTCATCCTGCCGGGCGCGCTGCCCTACATCATGACCGGCCTGCGGCTCGGCCTGGCGCAGGCTTGGCGCATCCTGGTCGCCGTCGAAATGCTCGCGGCGGTGCCGTGGGGCTTGGGCTGGCTCATCTTCGGCGCGCAGGAGTTCCTCAACACCGACGTGATGCTGGCCGGCATCGCGGTCATCGCGCTGATCGGGCTTGCGCTGGAGAAGCTGGTGTTCCAGCCGCTCGAGGAGTTCACGGTGGTGCGCTGGGGCATGATGGCGTCATGACGAGCGATCGCATCCGCTCGCTGCGGCGCGGCGCCACCACGCTTCATCGTCGTGGCGGCGATCTATGAGGCGGTCGCGCGCAGCGGCTACTTCGCACCGGCCCTGATGCCGCCGCTCGGCACGGTGGCGCACACGCTTGTTCGCCATGCTGCTCGACGGCACCATGCTCGAGCACGCCGCCGCCACGCTTTATCGCGTGCTGTGCGGCTTCGGTCTCGCCGTGCTGGTCGGCTTGCCGCTTGGCGTGCTGATGGGCCGCTTCCGCGCCGGTGGAGACATTTTGTTCTGCCGCTCGCGAGCGCGCTGATGCCGATACCCGTCGCTGGCCTGGATCCCGGTGTTCATTCTCTGGTTCGGCCTCGGCAACACGGTGACGATCCTCGATCGTGTTCTATGCCGCGCTGTTTCCGATGCTGCTCAACACCTGGTCGGGCGTGCGCTCGGTCAACCCGATCTGGCTGCGCGCCGCCGGCGCCATGGGCGCCGACGAACACGCGCTGTTCTGGAAGGTGATCATTCCCGGCGCCTCGCCGTTCATCATCGCCGGGCTGCGGCAATCGTTCCTGCGCTCCTGGATCGCCGTCATCGGCGCCGAAATGCTGGCGGCTTCCGACTGGGGCTTGGGCTGGGTGATCTTCGACGCCAAGGAATTCCTCAACACCGACGTGATGCTCGCGGCGCTCGTCGTCATCGGCTGCATCGGCTTTGTCGACCGAACGCCTGGTGTTCGGCTCGCTCGAACGCGCCACGATCTATCGCTGGGGCATGGCGCGAACGCCCAAAGGGTAATCAGCGCGGCAGATTGCCACTCTCGGCGCTTGTGCGGCCGTATCGTATTGTGCTCGAAGGAGCGCAAGCACTCCACAAGAAGCCCGAAGGGACGCCCCGGAAACGCCCATGGCCCACATCGAGGCGCGCGATATCTCGCTGATCTACGATACGCCGGGCGGCACGGTGCCGGGCGTGCGCGGCGTGAGCTTCGGCATGGAGGCCTCGGAATTCCTCTGCATCGTCGGGCCGAGCGGCTGCGGCAAGTCCACGCTGCTCAACATCATCGCCGGTTTTCTCGCGCCGACCGCGGGCGAAATCCGCATCGCCGGCGCGCCGGTGAAGGGCTACGGCATGGATCGCGGCATCGTGTTCCAGGACTTCGCCCAGCTTTTCCCGTGGCGCACCGCGCTCGGCAACGTGGCGTTCGGGCTGGAAATGAAGGGCTTGCCGAAAGCCGAGCGCGAGACCATCGCGCTCGAGCAGCTTCGCCTGGTGAAGCTCGAGAACTTCGCCCGCTCCTATCCGCATCATCTCTCCGGCGGCATGCAGCAGCGGGTCGCGATCGCGCGCGCGCTTGCCTACAATCCGGCCGTGCTGCTGATGGACGAGCCTTTCGCTGCGCTCGACGCCTTGACCCGCGACGACATGCAACGGCTGCTCGCCGATGTGTGGCGCACGACGCGCAAGACGGTGATCTACGTGACCCACAATGTTGCCGAAGCGGTCTATCTCGCCGATCGGGTGGTGGTGATGACGCCGCATCCCGGCACGGTGAAAACCGAAGTACCGATTGCGCTGGCGCGGCCGCGCGACCCGCTCAGCGTGGAATTTCTCGATTATCAGAAAGAGCTGCTGCGCCTGCTTGGTCAGGAGGCGGGGCGGCAAGCCGCGACGTAGGGATCAGGATGGCGCAAAAGATTGCAGCCCTCTGGTGCGCGTTCGCCGTGTCGGCGTCGACGGTCGGGTTTGGTCGGCGCGCCAACGGCAACGCGGCGGACAGCTATCCCAACCGGCCCATTCGCCTCGAGGTCGGCTTCGGCGCCGGCGGGCCGACCGACATTCCGGCCCGCTTCATCGCCGACAGGCTCGGCGCCGCGCTCGGCCAGCCGGTGGTGGTCGAGAACAAGCCGGCCGCGGGCGGCATCGTCGCGACGCGCGATGTGCTGGCGCAGCCGCGCGACGGCTACACGCTGCTGCTGTGCACCCATTTCGATGCCGACCAATACCGCGGTGTATCGCAATCCCGGCTATCAAGCTCAGCGATCTCGCGCCAGTCTCGCTGATCGCCAAATACTACTACGGCCTCGCGCTGGCGAATGCGGTCCCGGCCGACGACTTCGAATCGTTCGTCGCCTACGCCAAGGCCCATCCCGGCGAAGTCACCTACGCGACCGTCGGCGCCGGCTCGGCGCAGGAGATCATGGCGCGCCAGTTGCAGAAGCTCACCGGCATCACGATGAACCGCATTCCGTTTCGCGGCGGCGGCCAGGTGGTGCAGGAACTGGTCGCCGGACGTGTCGATATCTACCCTCGCCGACGCTTGGCGGTCATGTCGCAATATCAGGCCAAGCAACTCAAGATTCTCGCCACGACCAGTCCGGAGCGGCTCAAGGCATTGCCGGAGGTTCCGACGCTGAAAGAAGCGGGCATTCGATTTCGTCCGCTTCGGCTGGCTCGGCGTTTGCGCCGGTGCCGGCACGCCGGAGCCGATCATCAAGACTCTCGAATCGAGCATATCGCCGCCGATCGTGGCGACTCGCCGGCTATCAGGCCCTGATCGAAAACGCCGGCTCGATCGCCGTTTCGTCCACGCCGCAGGAATTCGGCGCGGTCATCGACAAGACGCGAGACGAGGTGGTGCCGACCATTCGGGAATTCGGCCTGCAGCAGGATTGAGACGGCGTTGAAAGTCCGCATCACAGGATAATGTCGGAGGATACGAAATGACGAATCAGCTCAGCATTGACACGACGGCAATGCCTCGCGGCGTCCGGTGCCGGCGTGCTGATGCCTGGGCCTTGGCTCGCCCCGCCGCGCGGCGGCGCTCGAAACCATCCGCCAGGGCTATCAGACCAATATCTGGGGCATGCCGACCTATTACCTGATGAAATCCGGCTATCTGGAGAAGCACGGCCTGGCGGTCGAGGATTTCGCCGTGCCCTCCGGCAATCTCACCATGCAGCAGATGGTCGCCCGCCAGGTCGATCTCGGCACCTATGCGGGCCAATCGTTCATTATCGGCAACGCCAAGGGCGGCTTGATCGCCATCGCGCTGATCGAGCACGTCGGCAAGACCGCGCGGATCACCACGCGCAAGGACCTCAACATCACCAAGGTCGAGGAGCTGCGCGGCCGCAGGATCGCCAACCAGACCGGCTCCTCGGTCGGCAATGTCTTCGTCGATACCATCGCGCCGCAGCACGGCCTGAAGAAGGGCGACTATCAGGAAGTCCGCATGGACGTGAACAACATGGTGGCGGCGCTCGCCGCCAAGACGGTCGACGCCATGGTCAACGTCGAGCCCTACAATGTCATCGCGGTTGCCGACGGCATCGGCAGCGACCTTATGGATTTTTCCAGCGTCGATCCGATGCCGGTGTTCATGGCCGCGACGCCCGAATTCGTCGAGAAGAAACCCGACACCGTCGTCGCCTATCTTGAAAGCCTGGCTCGACGCCGCGCAGCGACTTCAAGAACAATCCGAAGAAGGTCGCCGACGTCATCTACGCGTTCTACGCCGACAAGGGCTACAAGATGTCGCCCGACGTATTCGCGACGGCGCTGTCGCGGGTCGAGGTCAATCCCGGCTTTCCCGGCGATCTCAAGCCCTACATGCAGCAGCAGGCGGAAATTCTGCTGCAAGACAAGAAGATCAACGCCATCCCGGACTGGAGCAAGGCGCTGCGGCCGGAATTCATGGAAAAAGCCCAGCTCGGGCGCCTGACATTCGGCACTTGCGCGATTGCCTAAGACTTCGCTTCATCGTCATGGCCGGGCTTGTCCCGGCCATCCACGTCTTGGACTATTTCCAGCCGACGAAGACGTGGATGCCCGGCACAGGGCCGGGCATGACGTCAATCTGACTTCCCCAAATGGAGATCGAAATGCCTGCCGCTGATACCAGCCCGCTGACCAAGGGCTATCAACCCGTCACCTGGAATTTCAAGCTCTTGGCCCACGACATGCTCGGCGGCTTCGGCGGCATGGGCGAGGGCATGTCGGTGCAGATCGCGCCCGACGGCCGGCGCATCATCTGGCTGGCGCACGAGAGCGCGCCGAAGAATTTCACCGCGGTCGACGTTTCCGATCCGCGCAAGCCCAAGGTGGTGTGCCAGACCGATCTGCCGCACGCCAACATGCGCTCGAATTCGCTCGAGACCTGCGGCAACATGATGGCGGTCGCCTATCAGACCTCGAAGAAGGACTTGCAGCCCGCCGGCTTCGAGCTGTTCGACATTTCCAAGCCGGAAAATCCGAAGTCGATCTCGTTCTTCGATTGCTCCGGGCCGCATTCGCGCGGCGTGCATCAGCTCTGGTTCTGCGACGGCGAATACGTGCATTGCGCGTCGGGCTCGCGCGATTTCGTGCCGACCAACGCGTCCGGACGACCAGTTCTACCGCTGCGTCGACGTGCGCAATCCGTCGAAGCCGGTCGAGGTCGGCCGCTGGTGGATGCCGGGCACGCGGCAGGGCGACAACGTCATGCCGCCGACGCGGCATCAGATCGACAAGGGCTTCCGCGCCCACAACACCAACGTCTATCCGCAGCGGCCGGACCGCTGCTACCTCGCCTATATCGACGGCGGCATGTTCGTGCTCGACATTTCCGACAAGGCCAACCCGAAGAAGATTTCGCAGTGGACCAACTCGCCGCCCTATACCGGCTTCATGCACACCATCGTGCCGCTGTTCGACCGCGGGCTGATGCTGGTGACCGACGAGTCGACCGAGAACAACGCCAAGGACTGGCCGAAGCTGATCTGGGTGCTGGACGCGCGCGAGGAGACCAACCTGGTGCCGATCGCGACCTGTCCGCTGCCCGATCACACCATCTACGCCGAGGCCGGCCGGTTCGGCGCCCACAACATCCACGAGAACGTGCCGCTGCCGACGGCGTGGCAGTCCGACCAGATCGTGCTCGGCACGTTCTTCAACGGCGGCTTGCGCGCCTACGACATTTCCAATCCGTATCAGCCGAAGGAAGTCGGCGTCTTCATGCCGCCGGCGCCGCCCGGCGCGCCGACCGGCACCATCCAGATGAACGACGTGTTCGTCGACGAGCGCGCCATCGTCTACACCGTCGACCGCCACGTCGGCGGGCTCTACATCCTGGAGATGGATTTCTGATGCGTGAGGCATCGACACCCTCTCCCCGCGTGCGGGGATCGCGACGAGGTGGGCGTTCCGCGAGCCTCGATTCTGCGGCGCGACGGCCCCTACCACCCTCTCCCCGCGTGCGAGAAGTGCGTCGCGCGCCATGCTCGACCTGTTTCCCTCGCGCGACGCCGGCCCGTTCGGGCGCAGGCTCAAACGCGAGCGCGGCGCGCGCATTCCGGTGACGGTCGTCACCGGCTTTCTCGGCGCCGGCAAGACGACGCTGCTGCGCCGCTTTCTCGCTTCGCCGGAAGGCCAGGGCACGGCGGTCATCGTCAACGAGTTCGGCGCCGTCGGCATCGACGACGCGCTGGTGCGCGACAGCGCCGACGAGACCGTGCTGCTCGGCAACGGCTGCGTCTGCTGCATCACGCGCACCGACCTGCAGGTCGCGCTGCGCCGGCTGGTGTTCGACCGCGAGCGCGGCACGGTGCCGCCGTTCGGCCGCGTCGTGATCGAGACCTCCGGGCTCGCCGATCCGGGGCCGATCCTGCAGACCTTTTCGACCGACCGCGCGCTCGGCGGCGAATTTCACATCGACGTGGTGCTCGCCGTGGTCGATGCCGTCAACGGCGAGGCCAATCTCGATGCCGCCGCCGAGGCGCGCAAGCAGGTCATCCTCGCCGACCGGCTGGTGATCTCGAAGACCGATCTCGCCGACGCCGCCGCGGTCGAGCGGCTGACGCGGCGCCTGCAACAGCTCAATCCGCGCGCCGCGATCGACATCGCGGTCGGCGGCGCGCTCGATCCGCAGCCGCATCATCGAGCCGGCCAGCGGGCGAACGCGGCGGCTTCGTCGCCGAGGCCGAGCACAGCGACGGCATCGCGAGCTTCGTGATCGAGACGGCAGAGCCGATCGAATGGCCGACGTTTGCGCGCGCCATGGAAACGTTGATCGCGCTGCGCGGCGCCGACCTGTTGCGGGTCAAAGGCATTCTCAACGTCGCCGGCTGCCGCGGGCCGGTCGTGGTGCAATACGTTCAGCACCTCGCGCATCCGCCGGTCGAACTGGAATCCTGGCCGGATCAAAACCGCCACAGCCGCGTCGTGTTCATCACCCGCAGTATTTCGGAGCCGGATGTCAGGGCGTTGTTCGCGGCGGTGCAGGCGCTGGCGCAAGTCTAACTTTGATCCCGCCCGGCGATCTCGGCCTGCCACGGCGCGACGACGCGCTCGAACCAGCCGATCAGCGAATTGAGCCCGACGGCGAGCACCATCAGCACGATGATCGGCACGAACATCTGTGCGGTGTCGAAATTGTTGGCCGAGTTGATGATGATGGCGCCGAGCCCGGAGATCGTGGTGAAGAATTCCGCGATCACCATGCCGACCACGGCGCGGCCGACCGCGAGCCGGATGCCGGCCATGATGTAGGGCAGCGTCGCCGGCAGCACGATGCGGCGCAGGATCACGGCATCGGAGGCCACCAGCGATTTGCCGACGTCGATCAGCGTCTTCGGCACCGACTTCACGCCGAGCCAGGTGTTGATGCAGATCGGAAAGATCGACATCAGGAAGATGACCGCGGCTTTGACGGTAAAGCCGAGGCCGAACCACAGCACCAGCAGCGGCACCAGCGCGACCAGCGGCATGGCGTAGCCGCCGGTGACCAGAATGCCGAGCGCCGCCTCCGCGATCCAGAAGCGGCCGATCACGAGGCCGAGCGGCACGCCGATGACGATGGCGACGCCGTAGCCGACGACGAACGGCTGCAGGCTCTGCAACAGCGCCGACGCCGAGCTTGCCGTTGCGCACCAGTTCGATGAAGGCCGCGAAGATCGCGCTCGGATAGGAGCCGAAGATCGGATTGATGTCGCGGCCGAAATATTCCCAGAAGCAGCAAAAACGACGAGCAACGCGACGATCGTCACGGCCCAGCGCGGCATGCCGCGCGTGGCCGCGCGCGTCCGCGCGTGCCTCATCTGCGGCGGTCTGGCGATCGGCGATATCGACCATGCTGATCCTCAATGCAATGTCGGCGCGCCGGCGTGGAGCGCTTGCCAGATATGATAGCGCGTTTGCGCGAATTCGTCCGAGCCGCGGATCTTGGCCAGATCGTCGCGCGGGCGCGGCAGCGGCACCGCGACGATCTCCTGCAGGCGGCCGTGCTGCATCACCACGACCGGTCGGCGAGCAGCACCGCCTCGTCGAGATCATGGGTGACGAACAGGATGGTCTTTTTGGTGCGGGCGTGGATCTCCAAGAGTTCGCCCTGCAAAGTCTCGCGCGTCTGCGCGTCGAGCGCGCCGAACGGCTCGTCCATCAGCAGCACCTTGGGATCGATCGCCAGCGCCCGCGCGATGCCGACGCGCTGCTGCATGCCGCCCGAGAGCTGATAGGGCCGCCGATTGACGGATGTCGCCGAGCCCGACTAGCGTCAGATAGCGCATCGCGGTGTCGCGCAGCGCCGTGCCGCGCATGCCTTTCATTTCGAGGCCGAACTCGACGTTCCGCAACGCGGTGAGCCACGGCAGCAATTCGGCGTGCTGGAACACCATGCCGCGGTCGTGGCCGCAGCCCTTCACCGTGGCGCCGTCGACCGTCACGGCGCCGCTGGTCGCCGCGTCGAGACCCATGGCGATCCGCAACGCCGTCGTCTTGCCGCAGCCGGACGGCCCGATCAGCGGCGACGATCTCGCCGTCCTGCACCGTGAAGCTCAACCGATCGAGCGCCCGCACGGTCTGAACGTCGCCATCGATGCGCAGCGTGAAGCGCTTGGAGACGTCGATCAGGCTGACTTCACCCATGAGATGATCGTTCCAAGCGCAACCTCAATGCATCTGCGCGATCAGCTTGAGGGCATCCTCGCGCGGCTTGGGATCGAGCACCTTCGACAAGTCCATCGGCTTGGCCAGGCTGCCGACTTTGACCAGTTCGTTGTTCAGCCATTCGAACTTGTCCATCGGGAGCGGCACATCGGTGCCGATGGCATGTTGCTTCATGGCCAAGTCGTAGATGAAAGACGGCCGCGGATCGTCGGGTTTGATGTCGGCGACTTCCTGGGTGACCTTCATGGCCTCGTCCTTGTGGGTCGCCGCATAGCTGCAGGCCCAGCATTTCCCCGGCGAGGAATTTGGCGGCGTCCTGGGGCCGCGCCGCCAGCGACTTGCCGTTGGCGCTCAGGCACATGCGCACGAACAGCGGCAGCGCCTCTTCGGCGGAGACCAGCATCTTGATGTGTTCCTTCGCGGCGATCGGCGTGTATTCGCCCGACACCACCGCGGCATCCACGACATGGGCAACCAGCGCCTTATAGCGATCGAGATCGCCGCCGAGGCTCGCATACTTCACGCTGTCTTCCGGAATGTTGAAATGCGCCAGCGCGCCTTTGGCGAAAATATCCGGAAATGCGCCCGGCGACGAAATAGCGATTGTCTTGCCCTTAAGCTGGTCCATCGACGTGATGTTGTCGTGGACGAAAATGCCGTGCGGCACCGTCAGCCACGTGCAGCCGATGACCTTGATGTCGGCGCCGTGCGAAGCCGCAACTCAAAACGCCGCTCGGTCCGCCTTCGAAACTGTCGAGATCGCCGGAAATCGTTGCCTTGGTCAGGACCTGATCGTCCTTGATCGGCACGATCTCGACGTCGAGACCTACCTTTTTGAAGAAGCCGCGCTCCGCCGCCATCAACAGAATGCCGGCATCGCTCTTGGGCTGGATGAGCCCGTGGCGCCATGGTTTTGCCGATTGCGCCGCATGCGGGGCCACCGACCGTCGCCGCAACGGCAAGAGCGGCTCCGAGCGTGGTGATGAACCGCAACAGGCGCTTGCTTGTCGGCTTCATGAGAGGGCCTCCAAATCACCGTCTAATTGCCATCACGATAGCAGGAATTTTACGGTCTGACCGTGTTCCCAAGCCGCGGATTTGGGAATAACCTTTCGGCCAGCATTTATAGCGGCATCGCGACGCACTGGGTCTTCACAGGGCATGCCCCGCTCACGACTGCCGCCATTGTCAGGGAGGACGCCGCACATGAACCAAACATTTTCGCTCAACGTCAACGGCAAGGTCCACACGGTCGAGGCCGACCCGGACATGCCGCTGCTTTATGCGCTGCGCGACGATCTCGGCCTCAACAATCCGCATTTCGGCTGCGGCCTCGGCCAATGCGGCGCCTGCACCGTGCATGTCGACGGCAAGCCGACGCGCTCCTGCGTGACGCCGCTGTCGCGACGTCGGCGACAGAAGCCATCGTCACGCTCGCGGGCCTCGGCACGCCCGAGCATCCGCATCCGCTGCAAACCGCTTACGTGCGAGGAACAGGTGCCGCAATGCGCCTACTGCATCAACGGCTGGATCATGACCGCCGCGGCCTTCCTGCGCGACAACAAGAAGCCGACCGACGACGAGATCCGAAGCGCGCTGCACGGGCTCAAGTGCCGCTGCGGCACCCATATGGCGATCCTGCGCGCGGTCAAGCGCGCCGCCGCGATGATGGGTTGAGGGAGGCCGCCATGACCAGAAATGGAAACACCCGCAACGTTCTCGCGCCGCGCCATGCTCAAGGCCGGCGGCGCGCTCGTGGTCTCGATCGGCGCCCCGCTCGCGTTCGACTTCGGCGCACGCGGCCGGCGACGGCGACGGCGGCCGGCACCAAGCCGCCGCTGACGCCGGACCAGCTTTCCTCCTATCTCGCCGTCAATGCCGACGGCACCGTCTCGGCCTATTTCGGCAAGATGGACATGGGGCAGGGCCTTGTCGGTCGCCATCCGGCAGATCGTGGCCGAAGAACTCGATGTGCCGTTCGATCGCGTCAAAATCTTCATCGGCGACACCGCCACCAGCGTCAACCAGGGCGGCGCATCCGGCTCGACCGGCGTGCAGGAAGGCGGCAAGCAGATGCGCATGGCCGCCGCCGAAGCGCGGCGCGTGCTGGTCGAGATGGCGGCCGACAAGCTCGATCTTCCGGCCGACCAGCTCACGGTGACGGACGGCGTCGTCCACGCCGCCGGCGACGCTGTCAAGAAAGTCAGCTACGCCGACCTCATCGGCGGCCAGTATTTCAACGTCCATCTCGACTGGAACGGCAAATACGGCAATCCGCTCTACGCGCCCGGCAAGGCGACAGCCGAAGGACCCCAAGGACCACACGGTCGTCGGCCAGCCGCATCAAGCGCGACGACATCGCCCCGAAGGTTTTCGCGCAGACCGACTTCGCCACCGACGTCAAAGTCCCGGGCATGGTGCATGGCCGCATGATCCGGCCGGCGGTGGCCGGCGCGGTGCCGGTGAAAGTCGACGAGAGCTCGATCAAGAACATCCCGTCCGCCAAAGTGGTCTGGGACAAGGGCTTCCTCGGCGTCGTCGCCGACAAGGAATGGGATGCCATCAAGGCGGCGCAGCAGCTCAAGGTCGAATGGTCGGATGCCGCGCCGCCATTTCCCGATCAGGCGGCGCTCTACGATCACATCCGCAACGCGCCGACGCGCAAGCGCGAAGTCGACGGCAAGCAGGCCGGCAATGTCGACGACGCGTTCAAGTCTGCCGCGCGCGTGATCGAGGCCGAATACGAGTGGCCGTTCCAATCCCATGCCTGCATGGGGCCGGCTTGCGCGCTGGTCGAGATCAAGGACGGCCACGTCACGTGCTGGAGCGGCACGCAGAAGTCGCACTTCGTGCGCACCGGCGTCGCCGCCATCCTGCGGCGTGCCGCGAGGATACCGTCCGGGCGATCTGGACGACCGGGTCCGGGCTCCTACGGCCGCAGCGATGCCGACGACTGCGCCATGGACGCCGCCGTGCCTCGCCAAGGCGGTCGGCAAGCCGGTGCGGCTGCAATACATGCGCGACCAGGGCACCGGCTGGGATCCCAAGGCGCCGGCCTCGATCCACCGCGCGCGCGCCGCGATCGATGCATCCGGCAAGGTCGTCGCCTACGACTTCCTGAGCAAGGGCTTCTCCCGCGTCGACGTCGACACCAACGGCAGCAAGCCGAAGGACACGCTGGCCGGACAGACGCTCGGCGTCGCGCTCAAGTCCGGCGACGGCTTCGGCGTGCCGGAGGAATCCTACGGCTTCGCCAACAAGCGCACCGCCTGGGAAACGATCGCGCCGCTGCTCGACCGCGCCTCGCCGCTGCGCACCTCGCATATGCGCGATCCGGTCGGGCCGCAGATCCACTTCGCCAGCGAATCGTTCATCGACGAAGTGGCGGCGGCGCTCGATACTCGACCCGGTCGAATTCCGGCTGCGCTACGTGAAGGAGCCGCGCGACATCGCCGTGATCAAGGCGGCGGCCGAGAAAGCCGGCTGGCAGTCGCGGCCGTCGCCGCGCAAGGACCAGACCGGCGACAAGGTCAGCGGCCGCGGCATCGCCTATGCGCACCGCAACGGCACCCGCGTCGCGGTCATCGCCGAAGTCGATGTCGATCGCAGCAGCGGCAAGATCTGGGCGCGCAAGTTCACCGTCGCGCATGATTGCGGCCAGATCATCAATCCGGACGGCCTGCGCCATGCGATCGAGAACAATGTCGTCCAGGGCACCAGCCGCACGCTCTGGGAAGAGGTCACGTTCGACAACAAGACCGTGACCAGCGTCGACTGGCATGACCTATCCGATCCTCGACATCACCGAGGCGCCGGAAGCAGGTCGACGTCGTGCTGATCAATCATCCGGAGATCGCGCCGTCCGGCGCCGGCGAGGCCTCGACGCCGGCCGGTCGCGGCGGCGATCGCCAACGCGGTTTTCGACGCCACCGGCGTGCGCATCCGCCGGGCGCCGTTCTCGCCCGACAACGTGAAGTCGGCGCTGTCGTAGCAAGATCACCTCTCCCCGCGTGCGGGGAGAGGTCGACGAGCGGAGCGAGGAGGGTGAGGGGGCGCCGCCGCAATTCTGAGCGCGCAAGCTCTGAGCCCGGCGGAGAGGTCCCCTCACCCCGACCCTCTCCCCGCGTGCGGGGAGAGGGAGTAGCGTGCTCGCATGGCCATGCTGACCCGCTCGCTCGACGAAGCCCTCGCGCCGATCACCGACGGCTGCCTGCTGGCGGTGCCGCGCGAAACGTCGGGCGTCGCCATGGCGGCGACGCGGGCGCTGATCCGGCGCGGCATCAAGCGCCTGCATCTCGTCGCGCTGCCGACCTCGACACTGCAGGCGGACCTGCTGATCGGCGCCGGCTGCGTCGAGACGCTGGAAACCTCCGCCGTCAGCCTCGGCGAATTCGGCCCGGCGCCGCGCTTCACCGCGGCGATCCTCGCCGGCACGATCCGCATGATGGATGCCACCTGCCCGGCGCTGCACGCGCAATTCCAGGCCGCCGAGAAGGGCGTGCCGTTCATGCCGCTGCGCGGCCTTATCGGCTCGGACGTGCTGGCGCACCGGCCGGACTGGAAAATTTTCGACAACCCGTTCGGCAACGACGATCCGATCGTGCTGTTGCCGGCGCTCAGGCCCGACGTGGTGCTGTTCCACGCGCGATGGCCGACCGCGCCGGCAATGTTTTCATCGGCACCCAGCGCGAACTCTTCGCCATGGCGCACGCGGCGCGGAAAACCGTCGTGACCGTGGAAAAAATCACGACGGCGATCTGCTGCGCGACCCGCTGCTCGCGGCCGGCACGTTGCCGGGCTTTTATGTCGAGGCGATTGCGGTCGAACCGCGCGGCGCCTGGCCGCTGCCGCTGCCGGATCATTACGGCATCGATGCCGGCACCTCGCCGAATACGCGCGGCTCGCCGCGACGCCCGATGGTTTTGCGCAGTATCTCGATCGGCATGTGTATGAACAACGCGCAGCGTAATTATTACGCTCAATCGTCATGGCCGGGCTTGTCCCGGCCATCTCGATTCAACAGGCACTGCCTTGCTAATCGGGATGCCCGGGACAAGCCCGGGCATGACGAGCGTGAGAACGCGCGTGACTGAATCTTTCCGCGACGAGGAACTGCTCGCCGACGTGATCTGCCGGCTGATCGGCGACGTGCGCCATGTCGCGGTCGGCGCCGCTTCGCCGATCCCCGCGACCGCGGCGCTGCTGGCGCGCGAGCGCGGCGATCGGTAACAATTCAAGACAGCCCTATGTGTCGCTGCTTGGCAGCCGCGCGCACACCTTCTTCACCGACGGCGCGCGCGAACTGTTCGATTGCGCCGGACAGGCCCGGATCGATGTGTTCTTCCTGTCCGGCGGCCAGATCGACGGCGACGGCAACATCAATCTCGTCAGCGTCGGCGATTACGACCGGCCGAAGGCGCGCTTTCCCGGCTCGTTCGGCTCGGCCTATCTCTATTACGTCGTGCCCAAGGTGATCTTGTTCCGGGTCGAGCATTCGCGGCGCACGCTGGTGCCCAAAGTCGATTTCATCAGCGCGCCGGGCGGCAGCGCGGCAACGTCTTCCGTCCCGGCGGCCCGATCGCGCTCGTCACCAACCGCTGCCTGTTCGACTTCGATCGCGAGCGCCGGCGCTTTCGCCTCGCCAGCGTGCATCCCGGCCACAGCGTCGCCGAGGTCATCGAGAACACCGGCTTCGATTTCGACCGGCCCACGGACGTGGCGGTGACGCCGCCGCCGTCCGCCGACACGCTGCATCTGATGCGTACCGTCGTCGCGCCGATGCTGGCGGAGGTTTATCCGCAATTTGCCAGAAGCGTATTCGGTGTTGTGGCCCCTGTTCCGTCATCCTTGTAAGTCACGAAACACCAAATCGGTTAAGTTGTCCGACACGCTGGCGGCGTCGACTGCTGACGCGCCGGACAACAATCTCGGGGAGGGGTCATGCGCACCGGTTGGTTTCGTCTCAATATCGTCGCCGCGCTCGCGCTGACGATTGCCGCGACGGCGAGCTTCGCGCAGCAGTGGCCGACACATCCGGTGCGCTTCGTGCTGCCGTTCGGTCCGGGCTCTGGAGCCGACACGGTGGCGCGGCTGATTACCGACCGGCTGCAGCAGACCTGGGGCCAGCCCGTCATCGTCGACGGCAAGCCTGGGGGCGATGGCTTGCTGTCGCTGCAGACCGTCGTGTCGGCCAAGGATGACAACACGCTGTTCTTCGGGCCCAGCAGCATGTTCGTCGTCCAGCGCTACATGCACGACAACGTATCGTTCGATCCCGAGACCGACCTCGCGCCGATCGCGGGTGTCGCCAAGGTCCAGATCGCCGTGGCGGTGCCGACGAGTCTCGGCATCTCCACCCTGGCCGAATTCGTGGCGCTGGCGCGCGC
>CAWJDC010000002.1:0-42302 GCA_963841575.1 uncultured Alphaproteobacteria bacterium | reverse complement strand
AGGCGGCGGCATTCGGACTCGGTGGCAAAGGTCACGTGGACGCCCGATGCTTCGTCGAGCGTGCACAGCTTGACGAGCCCGGTCACGAGGGCCTGGCGGCCCGTTGATTCATGCGGGCCGGCCCGAACCAGCAGCCGCCGGCCGGTTGCCGGCGTGAACGGTATGGCGACCTGCAGCTTGGGGTAATAGCTGCCGCCGGCCCGCTCATAGGCGTCGGCCCAGCCGCCGTCGAAGACGTATTCACCGCGCGAATGGCTTTTGAGATAGCAGGGCGCCGCTGCGATCAGCGCGTCGTCCGCTGTTTTGACGAGGACGTGTTGGGCCTGCCAGCCGGTCCGTCCGCCGACCGACTTGGACTCCTCCAACGCGCGACAAAAAAGCATGAGACGTAAAGGGGTTGTATTCATTGTCCTGATCTAAATGCCGAGCTGCTGTCGAAGCCATCGCCATCCTGCCGCTGTTCGGCAGCGCGATCGCGGGAGCCCCGCGCAGGGTCGGAATTTTGGAGGCACAAGCGTCCCATGCGGCGGCGCCCACATCGGCAAGGGAGTTCACAGCGGTAACGTGACTTCGCCATCGTTTCCCGCTGCCGGGCCTGAACGGGCCGCGGATCATTCTGCATTTTGTTCATGTCGCATCGTTCATGGGCGAAAGCCCTCGAAAATCATCTGGTCGGCCCAGCGGGCGGCGCGCTGCCGCTCCGCCTCGGTCCGCACCGCCCACGTCAACAGCGGCAGCGACATCACGTAACGCGCGAACAATGGCGCGACCGCCGGCAGATCGGCGACCGCATAGGCCACGAATTGCGGCTGGGCCGTCAAGGCCGTCACCAGGTAGCCCATGCCGTAACGCATCCAGGCCGGCATCAGGTCCCAATAGGGATGAGGTCGGTACTTAGCAGCAATGATGCCACGGGTGAGGTTAGGGGCTTTATGCCGCAACTGCGAGAGTTGCGTCGGGTCGAACGACATCGGCGCGACGGGTCCATGATAGCCGGCCAGGACCGCCGCCACCCGGGCGGCGAGCCGGCCGTCGCCGTCGAAGCGGCTTTTAAGCTCGACGAGCATGGTGGCGCGTCCGGCGACGAGGTCGCAGAGGTCGCCGAGGGTCATCATGGGTTCGTCGCTGCCGCGGAAGCGGACGCGTTTGAGTTGCGCGGCCGTGAGACCATCAAGGCGACCTTCGCCTTCGGTCAGGCGGCCAAGCACATCGTCGTGGTGCACCATCGCCTCACCGTCGGCGGTGATCTGCACATCGACTTCGATGCCGTAGCCAGCCGCGAGTGCTGCTCGCACCGCGGCCGCGGTGTTTTCGATGACGCCATGAGCGGCGTCGTGCAGCCCGCGATGGGCGATGGGTTGCGCTATCAGCCAGTCAAGCGAGGTCCACACCGTCAGGACACTTCGAACAAGCCCTCGACTTCGATCGCCGCATCGGATGGCAATGCCGCGACGCCGACGGTCGTGCGGGCGTGCTTGCCCTTCTCGCCAAAGGCCGCGACCATGAGGTCGGAAGCGCCGTTCATGACCTTGGGGCCGTCGACGAAGCCTGCCGCCGAATTCACGAAGCCGCCAAGCCGCACCACGCGGACAACCTTGTCGAGATCGCCGAGCGCGGCCTTGACCTGGCCAGAATGTTGACGGCACAGGCGCGCGCGGCCTTTTGTCCATCCTCGATCGAGACACCGTCGCCCAGCCGCCCCTTGGCGACCAGCTTGCCGTCACCACCGTGACAGATTTGGCCGGATATCATGAGCATGTTGCCGGTACGCACGAACGGCACATAGTTGGCGACGGGCGTCGTCGGATTGCCCAGTGAGATGCCAAGCTCATTCAATTTCTTTTCCACGGTCCCAGTCATTGCGTCCTCCAAAAGTTCTGCGCTCAAGCTCGAATGGGCTTTTTTTCGCCGATCGCGGTATCTCGCGCAAGCGTCGGCCATGCTGGCCACGGTTGCGGGACGACGGCAAGGTCCGTATCTTCGCCGCAATTCGGGCGACCAAAGAGGTGCGATCAGGGGGAACGTCAGGCGGGCGCGTAAACTCGAAAGCGAACAGAGCGAGATGAGGTTCATGGCCGTCAATGACACGTTCGCATCGCGCGGTGCCGTCCTTGCCTTCACGTTGATGTTCGTTGCGCCGATCCTGGCGGCGCCGGTATCGGTCGCGAACGCGCAAGACGCGCCGATCGCGCTGGTCCCGCATCGCGCGATCTACGACCTCTCGCTCAGCGATACTCGGGGCAATTCGCAGATCGCAGGCGTCCGCGGACGCATCCTCTACGATTTCAACGGCAGTGCTTGCGCAGGCTATTCGCTGGAGTTCCGCCAAGTCTCCGAGCTCGACACCGGGGAAGGCAAGATGTCCACCAGCGATCTGCGCTCGACGACGTGGGAAGATGCTGCGGCAAAAAATTTCAAGTTCACGTCGCAAAATTTTGTCGATGACAATCTTGTGGATACGGTCGATGGCCATGCCCAGCGCGACGCGACAAAAACGCTGGTCGATCTCAGCAAACCGGCGCGAAAGAACCTCGATCTCGACACCGGGGTGGTGTTCCCGACCGAGCACATGGTGCGGGTCATCGCGGCGGCGCGCGCCGGCAAAAGCATTCTCGACTTTCCGGTTTATGACGGATCGGAGACCGGTGAGAAGGTCTTTGACACGCTGACGGTGATCGGCAAGCAGATCGCGCCCGGCGAGCGCAAGCACGACGATGCCGCTGCCAATGAGCCGAAGCTTGCCACGGTGCCGCGCTGGCCGGTCACCATCAGCTATTTCGAGCGCAACAAGAAATCCGAAAGCAGCGATCAAACACCTGCTTATGCGATCGGGTTCGAGCTTTACCAGAACGGCATCTCGCGCGCTTTGACGCTGGACTACAACGATTTCGTCGTCACCGGCAAATTGACCTCGCTCGAGATCAAGCAGCCTAAACCGTGTCCGTGAGGGCTCAGCGTTCGTCCGGCCGGTCGAACGCCAGCCCCCTGACCACGGCGTCGTCGCCGAAGCGGGCACGCACGTTGTCGACGGCGTGTTCAACCTGCGCGGCGCGGCCATCGACCAGGTCGGCGGGGTCTGCCTCCGCGGCATCGGCAAGCGCGCTGACCCCGACGCCGAGCAGGCGGAATCGGGTGCCATTGGCCTCGCGTTCGAGCAGGCTTCGCGCGGCGGCAAAAATCCGTTGCGCCAGTTGGGTCGGTGATTCCAGCGAACGCGCGCGGGTGCGGAGCTTGAAATCCGTCGTCTTGAGCTTGAGAGTGACGGTCGCGCCGGCCAGTTCCTTGGCTTTGAGCCGCGCCGATACGTCCTCGGCCAAACCCCACAGAATACGTTCGAGCGAGCGGAAGTCGGCGATGTCGCGTTCGAACGTCGTCTCCGAGGAAACGCTCTTTGTTTCGCGGTCCGCGCTGACGTGGCGCTCGTCGAGACCGCGTGCGAGGCGGCCGAGCCGGCGGCCTTCCTCGCCGTAGCGTCGCATCAAGTCGACTTCGCTCGATTTCTGCAAGTCGGCGATGTGCCTAATGCCGTCACGCGCCAGCCGCGCCGCGCTCGCCTTGCCGACGCCGAAGATGAAGCTCACCGGCTTGGGTGCGAGAAAAGCCTGCGGCTTCGCCGGCGCCCAGCACCGCAAAGCCGCGCGGCTTGTCGAGTTCGGAGGCCACCTTGGCGAGGAATTTGTTGCAGGAGAGCCCGATCGACACCGTGATGCGCAGCCTGGTCTCGACATCCCGCGCGAACCGCGCCAGCGCCTTTGCGGGTGCCATGCCGTGCAGCCGCTCGGTGCCGGTGAGATCGAGAAAAGCCTCGTCGATCGACAGCGGCTCGACCAGCGGCGTCAGCGCCAGCATCATCTGGCGGACTTCGCGGCCGACGCTGACATATTTAGCCATGTTGGGCCGAACCACTTTGGCATGCGGACACAGACGCAGCGCCTCGAACATGGGCATCGCGGATCGCACGCCGAAGGTACGGGCGACATAACACGCGGTGGCGACGACGCCACGCCGCCCGCCGCCGACGATGACCGGCTCGGCGGCGAGCGAAGGCTCGTCGCGCTTTTCGATCGTGGCGTAAAAGGCGTCGCAATCGACGTGCGCGATGGTCAGCGTGCCAAGTTCATCGTGGCGCAACAGCCGCGGTGAGCCGCACGCGCTACAGCGTGTCGCGCGTGGCGCGGCATCGGCGAGACAGTCGCGGCAGAAGCTCGAGCTCACGGCAGATCGCGTTCCCAATGGCCGCCGAGCGCTTTGCTGGCCCGCGCGACATCGGCCGGATCGAGGCCGGCGCTCTGGGCGAAGGCGATCAGCAAGCGCTCGTCGCCGAGCATATGCTCAAGAACGCCGGCGAGAAAGTTGGGTTCACGCGCGGCATCGCGAAGTTCGTCGCCCGAAAGTCCGGTAGCGGCGAGGAAGCCGCCGAGTCGTTCGGGGTCTTCGGCGAGGAAGCCAAGCGCTTGAATCGCCAGCATTTCTGCTGCTTGCCGCGGCTGTGCCGAGCGTGATTTCATGGCGTTCTATTTGCCTTTCCGTAACACATCGAGACTAGGTTCGCGGTATGCTGCCTGGCGTCGGGCGGCAGGCGATTCTTGCGCCTGCGGCCGGCGGTATCGGGTTGGGGGACAGGCGAGGGGCTGGGGGATGGCTAAAACCGTCCTGATCGTGGAGGACAATGAGCTCAATATGAAGCTCTTCCACGACCTGTTGGAAGCCCACGGTTACCAAACGGTCGGAACGCGCAACGGCATCGAAGCGCTCGAGCTCGCGCGCAAGCACCGGCCTGATCTGATCTTGATGGATATCCAACTTCCCGAAGTCTCCGGCCTCGAAGTGACGAAATGGCTGAAGGAAGATCAGGAACTCAAGCGCATTCCCGTTGTCGCGGTCACGGCATTCGCCATGAAAGGCGACGAGGAGCGAATCCGGGAGGGCGGTTGCGAGGCCTATCTGTCCAAGCCGATCTCGGTGGGCAAGTTCATCGAGACGATACGCCATTTTCTCGGCAACCCGTAGGACCTTATCAATGACTGCCCGTGTTCTCGTCGTCGACGACATTCCGGCCAACGTGAAGCTGCTCGATGCGCGGCTATCGGCCGAATATTTCGACGTGATCACGGCCACCAACGGCAAGGACGCGCTGGCGATCTGTGAGCGCGCCGAATGCGACCTCGTGCTGCTCGACGTGATGATGCCGGACATGGATGGGTTCGAAGTGTGCCGGCGGCTGAAGAGCAACCTTGCCACGCATCACATTCCGATCGTGATGGTCACTGCGCTCGACCAGCCTTCGGATCGCGTGCGCGGGCTCGAGGCGGGTGCTGACGACTTCCTGACCAAACCGATCCCGGAACTGGCGCTGATTGCGCGCGTGCGCTCGTTAGCGCGGCTCAAGATGGTCACCGACGAACTGCGCATGCGCGCGCTGACCTCGCGCGAGATCGGGATTGAATTGCCTGAGCGTGAGGCGGTCGCCGACACCGGGCGTGGCGGCCACGTGCTGATCGTCGACGATCGCCCGGCGTCCTATGAGCGCATTTCAGCGATGCTTGCCAAAGAGCACAGCGTCGAAGTCGAGGCTGATCCGAGCCAAGCGCTGTTCCACGCCGCCGAAGCCAATTACGACCTAATCATCGTCTCGCTTGGGCTCGAAAATTTCGACGGATTGCGGTTATGCAGCCAGCTTCGCTCGCTCGATCGAACCCGAAACATCCCGATTCTCGCCGTGACCGAGCCCGACAGCAACGCGCGCATGGTGCGGGGACTCGAGATCGGCGTGAACGATTATCTGAGCCGGCCGATCGACAAGAACGAGTTGCTGGCGCGTGCGCGTACCCAGGTGCGCAAGCGCCGTTACACCGAGCGCCTGCGCGACAATGTCCAGATGTCCATCGAACTCGCCATCACCGACGCGCTGACTGGCCTGTTCAACCGTCGCTATATGGAAACGCATCTCGCAACGCTCGTGGAACAAGCGGCGTCGCGCGGCAAGCCGTTGGCGGCATTGGTTCTCGACATTGATTATTTCAAGGCGATCAACGACACCCACGGTCATGACGCCGGCGACGACGTCTTGCGCGACTTTGCCTTGCGCATCAAACGGTCGATCCGCGGCATCGACCTCGCATGCCGTTACGGCGGCGAAGAGTTCGTCATCGTCATGCCGGAAACCGATATGGCGGTGGCCGGCATGGTGGCGGAGCGACTGCGCCGGCGGATCGCCGGGGAGCCGTTCGCGATCCAGCAGGGCGCGCGCAGCATTCCGGTGACGATCTCGATCGGTATCGCGGCCTTGCGCGGCAAGGAAGACAGCCCCGCTGCGGTCCTCAAACGCGCCGACCAGGCGCTTTACCGCGCCAAGCGAGACGGCCGAAATCGCGTGGTGCCGGACGCCGCCTGAGGCTCGCGAGGCCGCTTTTCACGCATTTGTTTGTGGGATACCGCAGCGGTGCGTTGGTAACGGCAATTTTTATGGTTGACGCCGTTTCCGGCATTTTGGCGAAATTTTGGCAATTGATTTCTATGGCGGTTGCGATACCTTTTGATCGAGGGCGATCAGGCGATTTATTGGAATTTCGGCAGTCGACTTCCTGCGAGCCAACCGACTTCCTGCGAGCCAGTTATGGCCGGGTCATCGAACCCTCACCGCGATAGCCCTACGGAATGCTCAGGTCCGCCGCATCTCCTGGGTGCCGTGGGGTTCGGCCGGCGCGGGAGCGGCAGGAGTGGCCTCCTCATATAGCCGTTCCCGGCCGGCCACCTAACGCTTCGCGTCACGCCTTCCGGGCAATCGTCATCGGTCGCATGTTCGCAACGAAAAAGGCGCCCGCGGGCGCCTTTTCAACCGACATGTGCCGCCGCCTACTTGATCTTGCCTTCGCGGAATTCGACGTGCTTTTTCGCCACGGGATCGTATTTCTTCATGACCAGCTTATCGGTCATGGTGCGCGAATTCTTGCGCGTGACGTAGTAGAAGCCGGTATCGGCGCTGGAAACCAGCTTGACTTTGATGGTGGTGTTCTTGGCCATGGTTGGACCTCGGTCTCGGATTGAATTCTTGGCCGCAACCTAGTCGTCAGCCCTCGAAAGTCAAGAAAGGGCCGCGATCAGAGGATTTCCCGCACAAAACGCTTGTGCAGCATGCGGTAGAGCGGCACCGGGTGCTCGTGGCTCATGCCGGTGGCAATGCGATCCTGGAGTTCCTCAAGCACGACGGCCGTAATGCCCGGCATATCAAGGCTTCGGGCCGCGTTGATCGGCAGCCAGACCAACTCGATGAGTTCGGCATCGGGCCCGACGAAGCCTTCTGCCCGGTGGACGACTCCGGTCACGTCTGCGGCAAAAAACCGGCTGTCGAATCGCAGCGGACGCCCGGGCGGAGTGATGGCCCGAGCGATGAAATGAACGGCGCTCAGATCGGGAATCACGCCTTCTTTGATGAAGGCTTCCCAGCCGCCGGGTGGGGCGCTGGCGCGTCCGGGAGTGCGCACGCCCAGCATCAGTCCGGTTTCCTCGTAAGTCTCGCGCACGGCCGCGAGCGCACAGGCGGCTGCCTTGGCGGCACTTGGCCGTTTCACCTGGCTCATCAGACGCGCGAGGTCGCCATCGTGCAGGGGCGACGCGACCGCCATGTGTCGATCCGCTTTTTCGATGCGGCCTCCGGGAAAGACGAACTTGCCCGGCATGAAGCGGTGGCGCTGGTGCCGCCTGCCGAGCAGCACCTTCGGCACCTTTTCCGCCCGATCGATCAGAATAAGCGTGGCCGAGTCCCGAGGCTTCACATTCGGAAAGCTTTGATCGCGAATGGTCCGCGTCAGCCGTTCGGCCCTGTCGGCCGCATGGCCGCTTTCGATCGCCGGATCCCCGTCACTCATAAGGACGCTGCCTCACCGCTGCCGTCGTCGGCCGCGCGACTGCGACCCGCGGGCAAATTTCCGCTGCTGTCGCGGCGGCTGTCCAGTCTTTTGCGCGGCGTCTGAAGCATGCCGCACCAGCTTGAAACGCAAGGCGCCGGCGACCGGAGCGGCCTCGACCAGTTCGACCGTCACGGGATCGCCGAGCCGGTGAGCTCTCGGAATGGCCCACGAATGCCCGGCTGGCTTCGTTGAAGCGGAAATACTCGTCGCCGATGAAACGTGCCGGGATGAAACCATCGGCCCCGGTCTCGTCGAGCTCGACAAAGAGGCCGGCGCGCGTCACGCCCGAAATATGTCCCGCAAAAGTCGCGCCGATGCGGTCGGCGAGGAAGTGCGCGATCAAGCGGTCCGCCGTTTCGCGCTCTGCCTTCATGGCGCGGCGTTCCATGGCGGAGATGCTGGTGGCGATCTCGGACAGGCCGCGGGTATCCGCGTCCTCCGGCAACCCGTCGGAACCGAGCTTGAGCCCGCGGATCAGCGCGCGGTGCACGATCAAGTCGGCATAGCGGCGGATCGGCGAAGTGAAGTGGGCGTAGCGCCGCAAGTTGAGGCCGAAATGACCGAAATTTTCCGCCGAATATTCCGCCTGCGCCTGGCTGCGCAGCACGACTTCGTTGACGAGCCTTTCGGACTCGTGGCCTTTCACGCGTGCCAGGATGCGATTGAAGGTTTCGGGCCGCAGCGCGCCCGCTTTGGGCAAAGAAATATCGAGCGTCACCAGAAACTCGCGCAACGCGTTGATCTTTTCCACCGATGGCTCGTCGTGCACCCGATAGATCAGCGGCACGCGCGCCCGCTCGCAGGTTTCGGCGGCGGCCACATTGGCCAGGATCATGAACTCCTCGATCAGCCGGTGCGAATCGAGCCGCTGCGGGACGACCACACGATCGACGGTGCCGTCCTCCTTGAGCACGATCTTGCGCTCGGGAATGTCGAGATCGAGCGGTCCGCGTTCGTCGCGGGCGCGCCGCACCACCTCGTAAGCGGCATAGAGCGGTTCGAGGATGGTCGCGACGATCGGTCTGGTGATCTCGTCCGTCTGGCCCGAAACCGCGAGCTGCGCCTGTTCGTAGTGCAATTTTGCGGCCGAACGGATCATCACGCGATGAAAGGTGTGTGAACGCTTGCGCCCATCGGCGCCGATCGACATGCGCACCGCGAGCGCCGGACGGTCCTCGTTCGGGCGCAGCGAGCACAGCTCGTTGGAGATACGCTCGGGCAGCATAGGAACGACGCGATCCGGGAAGTAAACCGAGTTGCCGCGGTGCGCCGCTTCGCGGTCGAGCGCCGAACCGAGCTTCACGTAATGCGCGACGTCGGCGATGGCGACGCTGACGATAAAGCCGCCGCGATTGTGCGGATCGGGGTCGGGGAGCGCGTGCACGGCGTCGTCGTGGTCTTTGGCGTCGGGCGGATCGATGGTGACGAACGGCACCTCACGCCAGTCTTCCCGACCGGCAAGCGTCGCCGAGCGTGCGGCGTTTGCTTCCGCGATCGCGGCGGCCGGAAAGACGTGCGGGATGTCGTGGGCGTGGATCGCGATGAGGCTGACGGCACGCTCGCTTTTGATTGATCCCAATCGCTCCATGACGGTGCCGCTTGGCAATCCAAGCCGGCCGTGGCGCGCGACCTCGACCGCGACAAGGTCGCCGTCGACGGCGCCCGCCGTTGCGTTGGCCGCGATCGCAAGTTCGAGCCCACGCTGCTTTTTGTCGACCGGCACGAGGCGGCCCCCGCCGTTCGGCAGACTGCGGAAAATACCGAGCGTCCGGCTTTTGGCGCGATCGATCAGCTTGATGACGCGGCCGCTGGTTTCTTCGTCGCTGGTTCGCTCGATGCGGAGGAGCGCGCGGTCGCCGATGCCGGCCGTTTCGCCGGGCCGGGCCCGCCGCGGGGTGACGACATGGATGACTGGGGCGGCGCCGTGGGCCTGTTCGTCCCATTCGACCGGCCGGGCCAAGAATTCGCCGTCGGCATCGCGTCCGGTGATGTCGGCCAGCAGCACCGGCGGCAAAGTACCGGCGTGATGCACCCGCTTGCGGAGGCGATCGATCTGGCCCTCATCGGCCAGTTCACGCAGCATGTGGTTGAGGGTGGCGCGATCCGCGTTCTTGGCACCGAACGCGCGCGCTATTTCGCGCGTTCCGACTTTGCCGCTGCGCTCGCGGATGAAAGCGATGAGCTCATCGCGCGAGGGAAGCTTGTTGCGTTTCATTGGCGTGTTTATGGGCCACTCATCGATCGCCGTCCTGGCCCTTGGCGACTTGGATCGTAATTATTCGGCGGCTTCCGTTGGCGGTTTGCGTGATTTGTTGGCGGCTGACTTCTTGGCGGGTTTTGCAGCGGCCCCTGGTGCGCCAGGCCGTCCGGCCGGGCTTTTGGCTGGGCGTTTGGCCGGTCGTCCCGCGGCCGGCGCTGTGCGCTTGGCTTTCCGCGGCCGCGCGCGCGATGCGGATGGGTTGCGCCCCGCCCGGGCATCGAGCAACGCTACGGCTTCATCGAGCGTAATGGTCTCCGGCGTCTTGTCGGCAGGCAGGGTCGCATTGACGCCGTCATGGCTGACATAGGGCCCATAGCGGCCCTTCTTTGCCACGATAGGACCGCCCTTGGCCGGATGATCGCCGAGCGCGCGGCCCGGATCGGAGCCGAAGCGGCCCTTGCTCGGACCTTTGGCCAGTTTTTCGGCGATCAGCGTTATAGCCCGGTTGAGCCCGATGTTGAAAACCTCTTCGCGGTCTTCGAGATTGGCGTAGATCTTGCCGTGCTGCACGTAGGGCCCGAAGCGCCCGATGCCGGCGCGGATCGGCTCGCCGTCCTCGGGATGACGGCCGACTTCGCGCGGCAGCGAGAGCAGCGCGATGGCGCGGGCAAGGTCCATGTCTTCGGGCGAGGTGTCCTTCGGCAGGCTCGCCCGCTTCGGCTTCTCGCCGTCCACGCCCTCGCCGAGCTGGAGATAAGGACCAAAACGGCCGTTGCGCACCGTGACGTCGAGCCCGGTCGTGGGATCTTCGCCGAGCTTCTTGTTGGTGATCTCGCTGGCGCCATCGGCCGAGAGCGTCCGGGTATAGTGGCACTCCGGATAATTCGAGCAGCCGATGAAAGCGCCGAACTTGCTCAACTTGAGCGAAAGCCGTCCGTTGCCGCAGGTCGGGCAGACGCGCGCGTCGCTGCCGTCCTCGCGCGTCGGAAACAGATGAGATGCGAGCAGCGCATTGAGGGCATCGATCACCTGGGAGATTTTCAAATCCTTGGTTTCGTCGATGGCGCCGATGAAATCGCGCCAGAAGTCGCGCAGCACGTCGCGCCACGCCACCTCGCTGTTGGAGATGAGATCGAGCTGGTCCTCGAGGCCGGCCGTGAAATCGTACTCGACGTATTTTGCAAAGAAGCTTTCCAGGAAGGCGACCACGATGCGGCCGCGATCCTCCGGAAACAGCCGCCGCTTGTCGAGCCGCACATATTTGCGGTCCTTGAGCACCTGCAGGACGGAGGCGTAGGTCGAGGGTCGGCCGATGCCGAGTTCTTCCATGCGCTTGACCAGCGAGGCTTCGGAATAGCGCGGCGGCGGCTCGGTCGAATGCTGGTTCGCGGCGATCGAGCGTTTGGCGAGCTGTTCGCCGGCGCTCATCGGCGGCAGCCGGCGCGCTTCTTCATCGGCCGGGTCTTCGTCCTGTCCCTCCTGGTAGAGGGTGAGGAAGCCATCGAACTTCACCACCGTTCCGGTCGCGCGCAGGTCGAGGACGCGGCTGGCGACCTTGGCAACGATGTCAACGGTCGTGCGCTCGAGTTCAGCCGACTCCATTTGACTGGCGACGGTGCGCAGCCAGATCAGCTCGTAAAGCTTGGCCTGGTCGGCATCGAGAGAGCGTTTGACGGCATTCGGCCGGCGGGCGAGCTCGGTTGGACGAATGGCTTCGTGTGCCTCCTGCGCGTTCTTTGCCTTGACTTCATAACGCCGCGGCGAGGGCGGAACATATTTCGCGCCGTAGTCGGCTTCGATCAGGCTGCGGGTTGCGGTGATCGCTTCGCCGGCGATCTGCACGCCATCGGTTCGCATATAAGTAATGAGGCCGATCGTTTCGCCACCGATGTCGATGCCTTCGTAAAGCCGCTGGGCGACGCGCATCGTATGCGCCGGAGCAAAACCGAGCTTGCGGCTTGCTTCCTGCTGCAGCGTCGAGGTGGTGAACGGCGGCTGCGGGTGCCGTTTGACCGGCTTTGCTTCCACAGACCCAACAGTGAACGTTGCGGTTTCGAGGGCACGCTTGAACGCTTCGGCTTCCGCGCCCGAGCCAATATCAAGGCGCTGCAGCTTCTTGCCGTCGGCGCCCACCAGACGCGCCTCAAAAGTCTCGTCGCGCGGCGTCGCCAGCGTGGCAACCAACGACCAATATTCCTGGCGCACGAACTTTTCGATGTCGAGCTCGCGGTCGCAAACGAGCCGCAGCGCCACCGATTGCACCCGGCCCGCGGAGCGCGCGCCGGGAAGCTTGCGCCACAACACCGGGGATAGCGTGAAACCAACGAGGTAATCGAGCGCGCGGCGCGCCAGATAGGCATCGACCAGGGCTTGGTCGATGGCGCGCGGCTGTTTCATTGCCTCGGTGACCGCCTGCTTGGTGATGGCGTTGAACACCACGCGTTCGACCGGCTGTTTGGTGAGGGCCTTCTTCTCTCTGAGAATCTGGAGGACGTGCCAGGAGATCGCTTCGCCTTCGCGGTCCGGATCGGTGGCGAGGATCAGCTTGTCGGCGCCCTTGACGGCGCGGGCGATATCGTTGAGCCGTTTTTGCGCCTTAGGATCAATTTCCCAAAGCATGCGAAAATCGGCGTCCGGATCGACCGAGCCGCTTTTGGCTGGGAGATCTCTGACGTGGCCGAACGAGGCCAGAACTTCATAGCCACGACCAAGGTATTTATTGATCGTTTTCGCCTTGGCGGGCGATTCCACCAGTACCAGGTCCATGATAACCCAATGATTTAGCGACCGTTTTGCGACTTAAGCGTCTTCCATACGGTCTTCAGCCGCGGGGAACATGGGTAATGCAACCGCGCCTGTCAAATCATTACCGGCCGAAGGCAGCAGACCGGAAGCCCTCCAAGACCGCCAAACGTGACAAAGCGCCGTTGGTTTGATATACACGCGAAAGTTTGTAGTCTTTAATTTATCTCTCGATAGTATATATTAATGAGACCCGAATACCGCTCAGCCGTGAAAAGGCAGCGGCTCCAATTGGCGAGGAGCCCGAACGGCATGCAAGACCCGGAAGAAACCCGCGAAGCGGACATTACGGAATTACCCGGCACCACGGCGCGGTACATAGCCTCGCTTACGGAGGAGCTTGCCCTGTTGGCCAAACGCAATGGCCTCGACAGCTTGAGCTACATTTTAGATATGGCACGGCTCGAAGCCGACCAAGTCTCCAGGGATTCGGGTGGCCCGAGCGGCTGATCCGCGCCGGTAAGTCACCGCGTCAGGGCGTTCGCACGCCGACCCGCTCCAAAAAAGCGCGGCTGGGATATCCGTCGGGTGTCATTCCGAATTTCCGCTGCAACTCCTTGACGCTGTCGCGAAGATCGAAATCGAGATGACCGGTAAAATCCGCGACCTGGTAGCCGAGCGCCGCGAGTTTGCGCTGCAGCGCCATGCGCTGCTCGCGCGATGGCTGGAAATCGTTTGCGGGCCATGCGCCGCGAATCGGGCCGAGGCCGTGCAGCCGGTTTGAAAGCGCTGCCACCGCAAGGGCGTAAGCGTCGGAGTTATTGAACTGCTTGAGCACGATAAAGTTTTGCGTAATGAGGAAGGCTGGCCCCGAGGCGCCGCTTGGGAAAAACAGAATGGCGTCGCCGGTATCGGGAAAACGGCCGCCGTCGGCACGTTTGAAGCCCTGGTTGGCCCAATAGTGGAACCCGCCGCGGCTAAGTCCGTAGTCGAAACCCGGCGGCACCACGACTTCGAAGCCCCAAGGCAACCTCGCTTGCCAGCCGAATTTTTGCAGATAGTTCGCAATCGAGGCGAGGACGTCAGGCACGCTCGTCCAGATATCCGGCTGGCCATTGCCCTCGAAAGCGACGGCATACTTCAAATAACTCGATGGCATGAATTGCGATTGCCCCATCGCGCCAGCCCAGGAGCCGAGGAACTGGCGGCGCGGGACACCGCCGGCCTGTAAAATCTTCAGCGCGCTCAAAAGTTCGTCGTGGAAGAACGGCTCCTGGAACCGCGCCTGCGCCAACGTCGCGATAGAGCGGAAAACGTCCCAGGGCTCGTCGCCGTTGCCGAACGAGGACTCGATGCCCCAGATGCTGACCAGGATTGTCGGGTCGACGCCGAACCGCTTCTCGACCGCGCGGAGCGTATCGGCCCACTGCGCGGATTTGCGCATGCCGATCGCGATCCGCGATGGCGATACCAGGCCCGCCAGATAGGCGCCGAATGGCTTGCCGTATTCCGGTTCGCGGCGCCTTGCCGCAATCACCCGAGGATCGGGCGACACGCCGGCAAACGCCGTATCGAAAGTGGTGCGCGAGATGCCTTGGGCCTGCGCGTCCTGCCACAGCGCCGCAAGGAAAGCGTCGAAAGTTCCGGCAGATTGGCCGTTAGCTTGCCCCACCGCGAGCACCAGCGCCACAATCGGCAGCGCCCGCCGGAGCGGCGTCATCAGTGTTTTGAGAAGCTAACTCATATCACTTAAGCAGCTTGGTGTAATCGTTCGGGTCGTTGCTGAGCTGCGCTGAGAGTTGGTGTAACAAAATCAGGCTAAAAGTCACTGTCGGCGCCGGATGCCCAAAGCGGTGCGCGGCAACGAAAAGACGCTGATGCATTTTTGAATGACCGACTATCCCCAGATCGTGGAATAGCGAATTAAGCCGCGCCTGGGAGTGCGGACGCTGTCCTGGCCCGGTAAGATTTCTCGTAGAGCGAAGACCAGGACTGCAAGAGTCACCCATAACCGGATCGACGCAAAGACAAAGACGAAAAGGAAAAAGACGAGCGCGCGGACCAGCGATGGCGCGGTTGAGCTGTGCCAAAACGCATAGACGGCGACCCGCACCATTCCCTGCACGACGCTCAGTCCAACATGGGCGACAGTAACCGCGAGGATCGCCGGCACCATGCAGGCGGAACGCTGCCATAGCTCTTTCAATCCAGCGAACAGGTTGGCTTTCCCAAAGTTTTCGGCTCTGAGCAGCAACAGCAAAGTGACCGCGGCGAGAAAAGCGCTCCAAACCATGCCTGAGGGCGTCCATTGGTCGAAAGCAATACCGTCAAACCCGAGTAGCAGGTTCAAGCCAGCCCACCGCGCATCGCTGCTGAATACAGAAACGGAGACAATCACCATCATAATGGTGGCGACCACCATCATAATGACGATGGGGGTCAACACTTTGCGCGCCAGAGACAGTTGCTGCGCGAAGCTGAGTTTATCCAATCCGGTTTGGCCTTCGGCCAGTTCGATCATGCGGCGCGCAGCCAGCAAAAAGGCAAGAAAAACCGAAAAGTCGGATGCCTCGCCCGCGACAATCCACATCAGCCAACCATGCACCTGAAGCGTGCGCAAGGCGGCCGCGAGCATCAGCCAAGGCACGGCTTCCAACAGCCGGAACGGTCCATAGGTGACCGTTGGCAAACGGATCGGCTGGATAGCCATGCTGTCCGACATGACCCGACCATAGGAGCCGACCGGTCAATGATTTATTGAAACTCGGGGTTACAGTTTACAGGGTGCCCTTGAATTTCATTCGATCATTCGGAGCGGATGGCAGAACGCGGCGGTTACACCAACGATACCAATCCAGCGCCATGACGTTCGAGGCGTCCGGCAATCTCGAGCTCCAGCAGCACCATGCGGACCACCCGTGGCGAACTGTGCGACAGCCGCACCAGGTCGTCGATCGAGACCGGCGCTGGGCTCAGCAGCGCGACGATCCGTGTGCGCTCATCGGGCGCCGGCTCCGCGTCCTGATAAGGAGCGTCGCCGGCCGTTTCGGATTCCCGAGCCGGAAGCTCGCCCCCGATGATCGGATGCAGCACGGAAACAATGTCGGCTGCTTCGGTTACCGGGGTCGCGCCCTGTTTGAGAAGGCTATTGGTTCCCTCGGCGCGCGGATCGAGCGGCGAACCTGGAACCACGAACACCTCGCGGCCCTGTTCGAGCGCAAGGCGCGCTGTGATCAGCGAGCCCGAACGCTTCGCGGCTTCGACGATGACGACGCCGAGCGACAGACCGGAGATGAGCCGGTTACGGCGCGGAAAGTCGCGCGCGCGCGGTTCCCATCCGAGCGGCATTTCGGTGAGCGCGATACCGGCCGGCAAAATGGCGTCCAGCAGGTCCAGGTGCTCGGCCGGATAGATGCGGTCGTGGCCGCCGGCCAGGACCGCGATGGTTCCGGTTGCCAGACTGGCGCGATGCGCCGCCGCATCGATGCCGCGCGCCAATCCGGACACGGTCGCAAACCCGGCCTCGCTGAGCCCGCGCGTAATTTGCTGGGTCAGTTTGATGCCGGCAGCCGAGGCGTTGCGCGAGCCGACAATCGCCACCATTGGCAGCGCCAGCACGCCGCGATGGCCACGGATGGCGGCGAGCGGCGGGGCGTCATCGATCATCTGCAGTCGTCGCGGATAATCGGCTTCGCCGATCGCGACCAGGCTTATGCCCAGCTTGCGCGCGGCTTCAATCTCACGCTCGGCCTGAGCCCGCGAATAAATCAGCGGCGAAGTTCCACTGCCGCCGCGGCGCGCCAGAGCCGGCAATGCGTCGAGCGCGGCGCGCGCGCCGCCGAAATGATTGATCAAGGCGCGGAATGTGCGCGGGCCGACATTTTGGCTGCGGATCAGGCGCAGCCAGTCGATTCGTTGGTCGTCCGTCAGACGGACGCTGTGTGGAACTTCGCTCACGTCGCCCCCGCGAGGATTGCGGTGTGTTTATCCCGCAATCATAGCCTACAATCACAAGTACAGGATGAGCAGTACTAAAGGTAATTGTTGCAAACTGGCGGCCAAACCCGCACATTCGGTGGCGAATTGCCGCCAGAACCGTGGGGTCGGTTCTGTATGGGGGAGGGTGTCTTGGCAAAGCGCGCCTTCAGGATCGTACTGATCAAGCCGTCGCATTACGACCCGGACGGTTACGTCATCCAATGGTTACGCTCGACGCTGCCGTCGAACAGCTTGGCGAGTGTCTATGGGCTGCTGGAAGAGTGCGCGCGCGATCGCGTGCTTGGGCCCGATGTCGACATCGAGATTGAAGCTTGCGACGAGTGCAACACGATCGTCGATGTGGCGGGTGTGGCCAAGCGCATCCGCGCCGCCGGCGGCGGCATGGTGGGGCTGATCGGGGTCCAATCAAACCAATTTCCGCGGGCGCTCGATCTGGGACGGCAGTTCCGTGAGCGCGGCCTGCCGGTCGTCATCGGCGGCTTTCACGTCAGCGGTTGCATTTCCATGTTGCCCGCGCTGCCGCCCGACCTTCAGGAAGCGCTCGACCTCGGCATCCATCTGTTCGCCGGCGAGGCCGAGGGCCGCATGGCCGAAGTGCTCAGCGACGTTGCCGCGGGAACGGCGAAACCGATCTACAAATACCTCAACGATCTGCCCGAGATGGCGGCGGCGGTGTACCCGATCCTGCCGCGCGAGGTGGTGACGCGGGTTGTTGGTCACTATTCGAGCTTCGATGCCGGGCGCGGCTGTCCGTTTCAATGCAGTTTCTGCACCATCATCAATGTCCAGGGCCGCAAATCGCGCTATCGCACGCCCGATGACGTCGAGGCGATCGTTCGCGCCAACGCCGAGCAGGGCATTACCCGGTTTTTCGTGACCGACGACAATTTCGCGCGCAACCGCAATTGGGAACCCATCCTCGATCGCCTGATCGAGCTGCGCGAGCGCGAAAAGTTCAACATCAAACTGCTGCTCCAGGTCGATACGCTTTGCCACCGCATTCCCGGCTTCGTCGAGAAGGCGGCGCGCGCCGGCTGCACCGCGGTTTTCATCGGATTGGAGAATATCAATCCTGAAGTCTCTGATGGGGAGCAAAAAACGTCAGAACAAGATCTGGGAATATCGTGACATGCTGCTGGCATGGCGGCACCAAAAGGTCATGACCTACGCCGGCTATATTCTCGGTTTCCCGACCGACACGCCGCAGTCGATCGCGCGCGATATCGAGATCATCAAAAAGGAATTGCCGGTCGACATCCTCGAATTCTTCTACCTCACACCGCTGCCGGGTTCCGAGGACCACAAGAACCTTCATATGCGCGGGGTGCCGATGGACCCCGACATGAACAATTACGATCTGGAGCACGCCTGCACCGGACATCCTCTGATGTCGAAGGAAGCGTGGACCAAGGTCTATGCCGACGCGTGGACGCGCTACTACACCGACGAACACGTCGAGACCATCATGCGGCGCGCCGTTGTCTCCGGCATCAACCGGACCAAGGTTCTGGATTCGCTGACGATCTTTTCAGGTGCGGCCCGCATCGAGGGCGTGCACCCGCTCCAATTTGGATTCTTCCGGCGCAAAGTCCGCACGCAGCGCCGTTCCAGCATGCCGATGCGCAACCCGCTGGTTTTCTATCCGTGGCGGGTCGCCGATTTCTTCAAAGTTACGTCGCAATGGTTGCGTCTCATCTGGCGCTATCGCCGCATCATGGCCCGGGTCATGGCGGATCCGGCGTCGCGCACGCACTTCGACGAGGCGCTGCGCCCGCACACCGGCGAGGGCGAGACCGATCATTTCGTCGAAGTTTTTGCCGATAAGATCCCGCACACCCATGGCGCCCCGGTCCGGGCGGCTGTTGCCGGTTAAGGCTGGGTCGCTCAAGCTTCCGACCGGCGTCCGATCTTGCTCTCGGTCCCGTTGATGAGCCGCACGATGTTGGCGCGGTGCATGATCCACAGCAGTACCGTCAGCAGCAGGAATAATTGGGTTTCCTGCAAGTCGCGGTGCCACCAAAGAACGGCTGGCGTTGCGGCGCTCGCGGTCAACGCCGCCAGGGATGAATAGCGCATCGCGGCCGCGATGACCGCCCAAACAATGCAGAACGCCAGCAGCGCGAACCACAATTTGAACCCCAGCAAAATGCCGATATAGGTCGCAACGCCCTTGCCGCCTTTGAAGCCGAGCCAGACCGGAAAGAGGTGGCCGAGAAATGCGCCAAGCGCGGCGCACAGCGCCATGTCGCGTCCAAAAAAATAGTCGGTGAGGAGGACCGCCACGGCGCCCTTGAGAATGTCGCCGGCAAGCGTTGCGGCGGCGAGCGCCTTGCGCCCGCTGCGCAGCACATTGGTCGCGCCGATATTGCCGGAGCCGATGGTGCGCACGTCCGGCGCGCCGGCGAGCCTGGTCAGCAGCACGCCGAATGGTATCGAGCCGCACAGATAGCCGAAGACAAAGGCCGCAGCGTAATGCGGCACCAGCGACCAGTCGATCGTGTGCGGCATGCTATCCCGCGCGAATCTTCTTGCCGGTCTCTCGCGGCTGGAAGCCTGCCGCAACCGCGTCGGCCGCGCTGCCGTGAATAACGAGATGCTTGAGCTTCTCGCCGGGCGTGCGCAAAAGCGACGCTGCGCCGGACGAGAAGGTCTTCCGGGTCGTATCGGCGACGACGAATTGCTCGACCGCGTCCTCGTTGATGTCGCTTTCGCAATAGACGCAACGCAGCCTGCAGCGTTGGCCGGCGCGGTCCGCGATCACATAAAACTTGTTGGCAGCGTATTGTCGTTCGGCGGGATCGCAAGAGATGCAATTGGCATTGCCGCATGGAAGCCCGGTTCCGATCGGCTGCACGTAAACCGGATAGTCGGGTTTGGCAAAGCCGTCGGCAAACTGGTGCAGCGATTTGTTCCTGTGCAGACGCAGCATCAGGGAAATCAGCGCCATGCGGATCGGGACACCGTAGGCCGCTTGCTGGAAATAAATCGCGCGGCGGTCGGTATCGAGCGAAGCATCCAGTTCGTTGACGCGCGGCAGCGGATGCATGACGCTCGCATCCGAATATTTCGCCTGATTGAGGAACTTGGCATCGATTTTCGGATAGGGCCGGTCTTTCTCGGCCCAGCGCTCCTTTTGAAAGCGCGTGACATACACGGCGTCGGTTTTCTTCTCGACGACAAGGCCGTAATCGACCTCCGGCTCGGCGTAAAGCGAGAGCTGATGCGGCTGATCCGCGGTCACGTAGAGGGCATCGATCGACTCGTTCGATTGTCCGGGTGCCTTGGAAACCATCCGGCTGTGAAATTCCTCGCGCAGCCGGCGGTCGACATGCGCCGGCAGTTCCATGCCGGGCGCGGGCAGGGGATCAATTGTCGCGCCAAAGCGCGCCAGCGCATAGACGAATGAGTGAATCGTGCGGCTGCCTCTGAGATCGCCGGAAATCGCCACCTTCATGTTGCGCAAGCTTTTGTTTTTGGAACGCAAGGTGAAGAGGTCGCACAGCGTTTGCGTCGGGTGCTCGTGGCTGCCGTCACCGCCGTTGATGACCGGGATCGGCGAAAATTCGGCTGCCAGGCGGGCGGCGCCGTCGCGGGGATGGCGAATGACGATGATGTCGGAGTAATTGGCAATGACCCGGATGGTGTCGGCGAGGCTTTCGCCCTTCGCCGCCGAACTGACGGCCGGATCGGCGCTGGTGATGTTGGCCCCGCCCAGCCGGAGCATCGCGCTTTCGAACGACAAGCGGGTTCGCGTCGAGGGCTCGTAGAACAGGCTCGCCTGGATGAATTTGGACGCGAGGTTCGTGCTGCGCCCGATACGGTAAGGGACGTTGTTGTCCGCGAGTTCCTTCAAAAACCCCTGGGCCACATCGAAGATCGTTTCGATCTCCTTATTGGTGAGATCGTTGATCGAAACGAGGTGGCGCGTCGGCGGCGGGGGTTTGGTCATTAAAGCGGTGCTATAGGCCCAATCCGCGCGGTCCGGCAAGGCCGCTTTGCCGGCACCGTCCAGTGATGCACCGGAATTCTCGGTGGTGGCGGCGTGGTAGGATGTCCCACCCCCAGAGGCGAGTCGTCATGACCTCCCGGTCGCGCTTCGATACCCACGAGGTTTTCAACCAGTCGCCGCCTTACGAGACTATCGACCTGTTTTCGAGCGACCTGCCGCTTGTGGCCGCGGTCGAGGCTAATGGTGGCGCCAGCGAGGCGGCCTCCCTGTCCGCCTTCGGCACGCAGTGGGGCACCGCCGAGATGTTCGCGCTGGCGCGAACTGCCAACGAAAACCCGCCGAAGCTTTATGCCTTCGACCCCAAGGGGTTTCGCCGCGATGTCGTCGAGTTCCATCCGGCCTATCACCAGTTGATGAGCGCGAGCGTTGCGGCCGGGCTCCACGCCTCGACCTGGACCGACGCCGGCAAACGCGCCCCGCCGCCGGCGGAAGTTACGCGCGCGGCGCGCTTCTATATGGCCGCGCAGGTCGAGACCGGGCACCTCTGCCCGCTCACCATGACCCGCGCAGCGGTCGCGGCGCTGGCCGCCGAGCCGGAGCTGGCGGCGCAAGTGGTGCCGAAGGTGGTGACGCGCCGTTACGATGCGTGCTTCCGGCCCTGGTGGGAAAAATCCGGCATGACGCTCGGAATGGGCATGACCGAAAAGCAGGGCGGCACCGACGTGCGCGCCAACACCACGACCGCGACCCCCGCCGGCGATGCCTATGCGCTGGTCGGCCACAAATGGTTCTTTTCCGCGCCGATGAGCGACGCTTTCCTGGTTTTGGCGCAGGCGCCGGCGGGTCTGACCTGTTTTTTCCTGCCGCGCTTCCGGCCGGATGGCAGCGTCAATGCACTGCGGTTTCAACGCCTCAAGGATAAGCTCGGCAATCGCTCCAATGCGTCGAGCGAGGTCGAATTCACCGAGGCGTCGGCCTGGCGCATCGGCGAGGAGGGTGCCGGTATCCGCACCATTCTGCAGATGGTGCAACTGACCCGGCTCGATTGCGCCGTTGCCTCTGCCGGCCTGATGCGGATGGCGCTGGTGCAGGCCGTGCATCATTGCCGTCACCGCAACGTCTTCCAGAAGCCGCTCTACGATCAGCCGATGATGCGTGCGGTGCTGGCCGATATGGCGCTCGAAGTCGAAGGCGCCGTGGCACTCGTCATGCGGCTCGCGCGTGCGCTCGATCACGCCGCCGACGATGCGCGAGAGGCGGCCTTCGCTCGACTCATGACGCCGGCGACAAAATATTGGGTGTGCAAGAGCGCGCCGGGTTTCGCGTTCGAGGCCATGGAATGCCTCGGCGGCAACGGCTACGTCGAGGAGAGCATCCTGCCGCGGCTTTATCGCGAGGCGCCGGTCAACGCCATTTGGGAAGGCTCCGGTAATGTCATGTGTCTCGACGTCTTGCGCGCGCTGAAGCGGGAGGAGGAGATTGCGCTTTTCGCGGCGTTATCACGCGACGTTCAGACGAGTACCTCCGGTGTCGAGGTGGCGGGCATCGAGTCCGCAACCGAGGCCACCGCCCGCATCCTTGTCGGCAGGTTGGCGTTGTTGGCGAGCGCGGTATCGCTCAAGGCAAGCGCTCCATCTGCGATCGCCGACGCATTCGTGCGAACGCGGCTCACGCGGCCGCATGGCGCAGTTTACGGCGCCGAAGGTTTGGACGCGGCGACCGTGGACCTATTGCTGCAGCGCGTGCTGCCGGAAATGTAAGCGATCGGCGCCTTACGTCGCCGTCGCGTCCGCGCGCGCGAGCCGGTCGAGGGCGCCTTGCAAGATGTAGGTTGCGGCATGCTGGTCGATGACGGCTTTGCGCTTGGCGCGGCTCGCGTCCGCGGCGATCAGCGCGCGCTCGACGGCCGCGGTCGATAGCCGTTCGTCCCACAACGCGATAGGCAGATCCGTAAGTCTGGCGAAGTTGCGGGCAAAGGCGCGCGTCGATTGCGCCCTCGCGCCTTCGGTTCCATCCATGTTGATCGGCAGCCCGAGCACAAATCCGACGGCGCGCCGCTCGGCGGCGAGCGCGATGACGCGTTGGGCGTCGTGGCTGAAACGATTGCGCGCGACGGTTTCGACCGGTGTGGCCAGCCGCCGATCGGGATCGCTCACGGCCACCCCGATGGTCTTGGTGCCGAGATCGAGACCGATCAGTGCGCCGCGCGACGGCAACAGCGCGGCAGCTTCCATGAGTGTGAGAACCGGCATGGCGCCCCGTTAGCATGCGGGGCCGCTGCCGCCAACGCCGCCTTTCCTCCACCTCGGCGCGCCGCTATGTTGGGTGTCGTCCTTCCAAAAAAGGAGAACGTCGGTCCATGTCCAGGAGAATTCATGCAGCTTGCGTCCACGCTCATCGCAACCGCCCTTACGCTCGCCATGTCACAGCTCGCTGAGGCCACCGAAATCAAGGTGGTGAGCGGCGGCGCCTTCAAACAGGTGCTCACGGCGCTGACGGCCCAATACGAGAAGGAAAGCGGCAACAAAGCCAACCTGACGTTTCAGACCGTCGGCCAGCACCTCAAGCTGATCCGCAGCGGCAAGGAGGAGTTCGACGTTGCCGTTTTGACGCCGGAGGCCATCGACGCGCTGACCAAGGAAGGCAAAATCGTTCCCGGCAGTCGTGCCGATCTTGCCAAGGTCGGCGTTGGCGTGGTGGTCAAGGCCGGCGCGCCGCTGCCGGACATCAGCACGGTCGAGGCTTTCAAACGGACGCTGCTCGCGGCGAAATCCGTCGCCTATATCGATCCCGCGGCCGGCGGCTCGAGCGGCATCTATGTGGGGCATTTGCTGGAGCGGCTGGGCATCGCCGCGCAAGTGAATGCCAAGGCAAAGTTGATCCAAGGCGGCGCGGTCGCCGATCATATCGCCGATGGCGAGGCTGAGATCGGAATCCACCAGATCAGCGAGATATTGCCGGTCAAGGGTGTGACCCTGGTCGGGCCGTTGCCGGCGGATATCCAGAACTTCACGATTTACTCTGCGGGCGTCGGGACGGCCGCGAAAAATGCCGCGGTGGCCAGTGCCCTCGTCAAATTTCTCTCCGGGACCTCACGCCGCCGCCGATCATCAAGGCCAAGGGCATGCAGCCGGCGTCGCCCTGAAGCCTCTTCAAAACGGCAGCGCCCGGCTGGAGCCGGGCGCCAAGTGCCGATACGTAAAGTGCCGATACGTAGCTAACCGGCGAGGTCAGCCGTGCGCGTGTTCCCAAGCTACGCGTGGAATTTCCGACCGGCTGATGCCGATATCGGCGAGCTCGCGGTCGCTCAGATACGAAAGTTCTTGCACGGCAGCGCCATAGCGCTTCCATGACTGCAGGAAACGGACAACGGAAATAAGCATTTTCTTGTTCCTTTTGGCCTTTTCCGGCTTTCCCACCGGAATCAGGAACTAATATAGGCCCCATTGCTGCGTCGCAAAATGAATATGCTGCGATGCAGCTAGGATGATATTGCATGTGTGGCGCAATAAATTTTTAACGACCGGCGGAATGGGAGCTGTCAACACCCGGGCTCCAATAGATTGGAGCATCCGCCATGTTTGTTGTGCAGCGGCGTTCTGACGTGCCAGCTTCGCGGTTTCTGGCGGGGTTCCCAGCGCCTTTATTGACAGCCGCTCCGCCTACGTTCTGCCCCAGCGTGATCCTGCCAGTGCCGCACTTGCCGACTGAAATCCGACTCGGTGTCAATTTGTGTCGGGGAGTATCATGGGAACTATACAAGATCACCGCAGGTACGCGGAGGAATGCGTCGCGATGGCACGATTGTCCGATGCCGACAGCGACAAGGTGCTGTGGCTGACGCTGGCCCAGTCCTGGGTGCGGCTGGCGGAGCACGTGGCAAAGGTCCACGCCAACCCCGCGGAGACGGTGGAGCTCGAGGAGTCCCCTGACACGGCTATAGCGGATGAGGGCGAGGAAGCGGAGTTCCTGGTCGAGCATTAAGTTTCGAGCAGCCAGCGCCGGGCAAGATACCTGCTACCTGCTACCGCTGACGCTCACTAATGCCATGAGCCGCTCGGTTCTGATCGAATCAGAACCGCATGAGCGATGTTTGGTCGTGATTCTCGTCGGCAGCCGGCTCAATCCGGATCAGGTCCGAGGCCGGCCGCTTCACGATCATGCTCAATCCCAAGACAGGGACGTCATTGTCCGTGACTTTTCAACACGTTGCCGCAAGCGGTGCTGATGTGGGTCCGGTTCCTTTGCAGACAGGCGAGAATACCGAGCACGTCCTGTGAGTTAGCCTCGACTTCCGACTTGCAAAACTTCAACACATCCGGCTGGCAGGCCGCGCGCTCTTTCGCATCCCCGGACGAGATGTTTGGCGGTGCCGGCTGCGGAGGCAGCTGAGCGAATACCGCAGTGCTCGTGGCCAGCAAGATTGCGAACGTCAGGCTCGTTTTGCGGAACATGATCCCCCTTCTCGGGCAGTTCGCCCGTGTGAGCAGACAGGCTATCACACATTTTCCCAAGCCGTGTCAGTCCTGCGATCATGCCTGTGAATGAATAGCGGCAGCGTGTGGCCGCCGCACTGTCTTGAGGCTTGCGCGTCGTCCGGCCACGGCGATACATGTCGCGACGGGGCGGTTAGCTCAGTTGGTAGAGCGTCTGCTTTACACGCAGGATGTCGGCGGTTCGAGCCCGTCACCGCCCACCAGCCTTCGCACGCGGGGTGCTGCGAAGGCTGCCGCGCTGAAGCCCATTTTGGGCGAAGGCGAGCGTGCCCTGCTCGCTATGGCCCGGCGGGCCAACATTTCGGCGAAGGCACTTACGCCAGAGCCCCCGGGGACGAGCCCGGCTGCGGCCCGCTTGCTACGGTTGCCAAGTCAACACCCCGCAAGCGGACAAGCGCAAGGCAACCCGCTCCGGCGTGAATGCAAGGGCAGAAATGTGAGGACAGAATTTTCGGAAGAATACATCACAGCACTCGCCCGCCGCCTCGCAACTCAGTTTTGCGACAAGCGAGCGGGCGGTGATGGTGTGCGGACCTGCAAGTCCAGGTCCTTTCCGTGCAGGATCAAATCGCTTCTTTGAGCTCTTTTGATGCGCGGAATGCAACTTTCTTGCTGGCCTTGATCTGGATGGGCTCGCCTGTTGCAGGGTTGCGGCCCATGCGTGCGGCGCGTTTGCGGACCTGCAGGATGCCGAGGCCGCCAATCCGGATGCGCTCGCCCTTTTTCAGATGCTTGACGATATTGCCCACAAAGCCCCCGAGGATGGCTTCGGCCTGCTTTTTCGACAGTTCGTTGTCCTCCGCAAGGGTTGCGGCGAGGTGCTTCAATGTCACGGTAGTCGCTGGTTTGGATGCCATAAGACCCTCCTCAATAAAGCGGTTGCGTAGGAAATGCGCCGCTTATCGCGATGCAGTTAGACGATTTGGCTGCGGCTGACCACGCTTGTTTTGCCGATTCCACCGATGTTTTCAGCCCTACCGGGCAATCTGGTGACGCTTCATGGCGTCGGCAAGGCACGCCGAAACGGCCGATTTAGGCCGAAAACTTGACTTGTCGGCGGGTGCGCCTTAAGTCCGCTCGACGCCCGCGGGGGCGTAGCTCAGTTGGTTAGAGCGTCGGCCTGTCACGCCGAAGGTCGCGGGTTCGAGTCCCGTCGCTCCCGCCATATTTTCTTTTTATATTCAAATATTTAGCTTCGCCGACCGGCCCGCAATTCAACGCGCCGGACGGCTCTGTTTCGCCTTGTTCCCGACGACATGGTGGCGCTGCCGGAAGCGGGCAGGGGCTTCGACTTTTAAGAGCGGTTGCCGAGTTTCGTTCAGCCGGGGTGCCGCGCGGCGAGCGCCATTCCGATCATCGCCACGCCGCCGAACAGCATGTTGATGCCGACTAGCAGGCCGAGCGCCCAGGCTGCCGTTCCCGGCAATCCGGAAAAGATGATCCCAGCGAGGATGAGGTCGACGATGCCGCTGAAGAGCATCCAACCCCAGCGTCCGGAGAGTTGATTGCGGTGTTCGATCGCATAGAGGATGGTGGCGATGCCTTCGACGACGAAAAAGGCGATCAGCACCAGCGTCAACGACAGCGATCCTGTAACCGGCCGGATCAGCAGCACGATGCCCGCGGCGATGCCGATGACGGCGGAGAGCAGCGCCCACCAGAAGCCGGGGGCGTGCCGCATATAGAATGTCGTCGCCAGACCGACGCCGCCGCTGATCAGGAACAGCCAACCGATGATGATCGTGAACGCGATGGTCGCGATCGGCGGAACGAGGATCGCGATCAGACCGAGGATGACCAAGATGATGCCCTCGGTCAGGAAAAGTCCCCAGTGCGCGCGGATCGCGCCGGCGACCGAGCGTTGGATGCCGTCGCTATCGGCCGGTTGGTTCATTGTCATCGTTCACTCCGCTGAAATTTGTCGTCGCTACTGATGAAGGCACGATAAAGAGCGGCCAGTCTCGCATAAAGCGCACCCTTGTATAAGGGCCGGGCGGACCCCATCTGAGATAGGCGATGTTGAGCCCTTGGGTTCTGTCGCAGGACGGCCACGGTTTCGACGGGTGACGCCGGATGTACGCGCACCTTCTCGTTCGTGGCCGTTAGCATTTTCAGTATTCATGTGACACGCGGGCGGCGGCGGTGTTGCAAATCCCATCGTGATAAAATCCCCATTGTCATAAACCCATTGTCATAAATCTGTAATCGTCCGCCGTCATGGGATTGTAATATTCACGCGGGAAAAATTGCGCAGGAGGGACGCGATATGGCGGATGCGCCGGTGGATTTCGGTATTCTGGCAGGTGCGGGAGCGGTGGTGCGCGACTTCAAGGCCGGCGATATCATCTTCAAGCAAGGTGACGCGGCGCAGGAGCTGTTCGTCATCCAGAGCGGCAAAGTCGAGATCCGCCTGGGCAATCGGCTGCTCGACACGTTATCGGAAAACAGCATTTTCGGCGAGATGGCGCTTATCGACGCCACGTCGCGCAGCGCCGACGCTATGGCGGCGACCGACGTGAAACTTGTCCCTGTTGGCGAGAAGCAATTTCTTCTTCTTGTTAGCCGCACCCCGTATTTTGCTCTCAACGTGATGCGTGTGCTGGCGCGGCGCCTGCGCACGAGCAACCACATTATTTGATTGAGCATGATCTTTTCGGAAAACCGGCTTCCGCTTTTCCGGATCGCGCCCCACGGACCCGTACTGTCGGCGCGATCACGCCTTCAGCGTGTGGGCCTGCTCTTTGCTTGGCGGCGTCAGCGGCGCGCGCAAGCCGGCAACCTCCGCTTCGAGCCGGCGGATATTCTCGAACAAACGCTTGCTCGCCAGTTGCAGAAAGAAAAAGCCGAACGTCGGATTCTGGAAATAAAGCTGCCTGACCTGCTCGTAAGTTATTTCCAGAAGCTCGCCTGATTCCGCACATTCCAGCGTTTGCGTGCGCTTCTTGTCGTCCGAGAGCAGCCCGAGTTCGCCGACTACGGCGCTCATTGGGATTTCGATGCCGGTTTCGGCGAGGCGATAGCGCCCCGACACAACGATGAACAGGCGGTCGGCGGTGTCGCCTTTGCGAAAAAGAATGTCGCCAGTCTTGGCCCGCAGCGTCGACGTGAAGGGCTTGATCCATTCCATGTTAAGATCGCCGCCGGCTGCGGCTTCGACGCGCCGGCTCAGCAGCACCATCTCGCGCAGCCGCCAGAGATTGAGCGGCAGCAGCAGGACGTGCAGCACCAGCGGCGGATAGGCGGCGGCGAGGTATCCGTAGATAATGAAGAAGACATTGCTGCCGATGCCCAGCGTGCGCAGCGGCACCATCGTCTTCATCCAGAATGTGATAAAGACGAGCACGGCTGCTGCATAGCCGACAACATCCGATTTGCTCATGACGAATTCCCCCCGACCGCTCCTCCCGCCGGCTGGCTGCGGTTAGTCCGCAAATTCTTTGAAACGCGACATCAGCGCCAACGCCCCCGCTGGCAACTGGATTTTACCCTCATGGAGGACATAAGCAAAGACGTCGTCCGGCACGCGCTTAGTCTCGCCCCATGATGTGCTTTGATAACATTGACGATCGCGGCAGGATGCCGCCTTGCGACACGGACAATATCCTGGGTTGAAGGCCCGGCCTCGATCCAACCGGGAGGAAAGCATGAACGAGATCAATGTCAGCCGCCTGGTCGATACCACGCGGCTGCGACCCTTCCATGTTTGGCTGACCTTCTGGTGCCTGCTGGCGATGATGGCCGATGGGTTCGACTTGTTGAACGCGAGCATCGCCGGCCCCGCCTTGATCAAGGAATGGGGCATCAGTCGCGCCGCCCTGGGTCCGGTGTTCAGCGCCAGCCTGGTCGGGTTCCTCGTCGGGGCGCCGTTCTTCGGTTATCTGGGCGACCGGTTCGGCCGCCGCCTGGCGATTATCTGCAGCTTGATCTTCATCGGCTTCACCACGCTGGCGTGTGCCTGGGCGACCGATTTGCAGGAGCTGCTCTGGCTACGGTTTCTCAGCGGCCTGGGTCTCGGCGGCGTACTGCCGAACGTGATCGCGCTGAACGCCGAATTAACCCCCAAGCGGTTTCGCGCCACCTTGCTGGTGGTGATGTCGATGGGCATTTCGCTGGGCGCTGCAATTCCGGGCTTCGTCGGCGTCACGCTGATGCCGATCTATGGCTGGCCGGTGCTTTTCATCGTCGGCGGCCTGGTCCCGCTCGTGATTGGGGTGTGCATCATCTTCGCACTCCCCGATTCCATAAAGTTTCTGGTGCTGCGCGGCGGCCGCGATGAAGCGGTGGCGCGGCTGGCGCGCAAGCTCGATCCCGCGCTGAGCATTGAACCGGGCACACGCTTTGTCCTGGACCAGGACGAGGGCAGCGCCAACACGCGCGGTTCCCCGGCTGCGCTCTTCCGCTCCGGCTGGGCACCCGTGACGGTGCTGGTGTGGGTGATATTCGTGCTGAACTTGATGGCCAACAATCTGATGAATGCGTGGCTGCCGATGATCGTGCAGAGCAGCGGACACAGCGCTGCGCAAGGCGCCTACGCCGGCTCGCTCTATCAGCTCGGCGGCTCGGCCGGCGGGTTGTGCATCGGCATCCTGATCGATCGCTTCGGGCTAAAGGTCTTGGCCGTGATGTTCGCGCTTGCGGTGCCGGTTGTGGCTTTCACAGGCACGCCGGGACTTTCCGACGCATTGCTGCTCACCATGGCCTTTTTCACCGGCTGCGTCGTTGTCGGTATGCAAAATGCCCTGAACGCCGGCGCCGGCTTGATCTATCCGACGGCGCTGCGCGCCAACGGCGTGGGCTACGCCCTTGGTGTGGGGCGGTTCGGCTCGGTCTCGGGCCCGCTGATCGGCAGTCTGCTGACGCGGCTGCAGATGCCGCCTGCGGCGTTCTTCTACGTCACCGCGGTCGGACCGCTGCTCTGCGCCGGCTGCTGCTTGCTCTTGCTGAAGCGGTTACGACAGACCCGGCGGGAGACGGAAGCCGGCGCGGCAACGTGATCAATCAAGCGCGGCGCGCCCGTTATAGCGGCGCCGCCAATTGCTCTATCAACGCCATCGCGCCCGCGGGCGCGCGCACTTTGCCTTCATGGATGACATAGGCAAAGACGTCGCGTGGCGTTCCTTTGGGCTTTGGCGCTGGCTCGACTTGGGGGAGGTCGTCGGGGCAGGTCCCTTGCGCCCATGATCGCAAACGGCCGGCCCAGGCGGCGATCTCTTTCGGCGGATAGGCGGTGGCAACGGTGTCCTTGCCCTGTTGCAGGCGCGCGTAGACAAAGTCGCCAGTGAGATCGGCGATGTTGGGGTACTTGGCGTGGTCGGTGAAAACGATCGGCATCGCGAACTCGCGCAGCAGCGCGATGAATTCCGGGGTGCGGAAGCTGTCGTGACGAACCTCGATGACGTGGCGCAATGCCCGGCTGCCCAGCTTGTCCGGCAGCAAGGCGAGGAAGCCGCCGAAATCGGCGGCGTCGAACTTTTTCGTCGGGGCGAATTGCCAGAGCAGGGGTCCCAGGTGATCGCCAAGCTCGGTCACACCGGAATCGAGAAAGCGCTTGATCGAGTCGCCGGCTTCTTTCAGCACGCGCCTGTTGGTCGCAAAGCGCGGGCCCTTGAGGGCGAAAACAAATCCCGACGGCACCTCGCTTGCCCATTTGCGGAATGTCGCCGGAGTCTGCGACCGATAGAATGTGCCGTTGACCTCGATCGAGGTCAGCCGTTCGCTGGCGTAGGCCAGCTCCTTCGCGTGCGGCAGGCCCGTTGGGTAAAACGCGCCACGCCACGGCGCGAAGGTCCAGCCGCCGATGCCGACCCGGATTTGGCCAGTTTTTGTCGCCGCTGTTTTCGTCGTCATGGCAGCGTCACTAAGCCGTGCTACGGTTTTTTTGCAAGTGGCGATGGACGCGTAACCCCGTTTCCCCAATCGCCGCAACGACCACAGTGAGAACCAGGCGACGCCGGATGAACGCGCGCCTCTCGCTCGTGGTCGTTTTTTGCTGGCGCCCGTGGTGTCGTTCGTCACGCTTATGGCAAGCCGGCACAACGGTGCGTTAGCATTTTGTTAACCATTCGCGCCGAAACTCATGACCTGCTATCGGACTGCCAAGACGGCCACGATCAAGGTCAGGCGACGCCGGATGTACGCGCGCCCCTTGCTCGTGGTTGTTTGTTTTGCTGAGCCGGGACAGCCGCGTGATCGCAGCCCACGCTCAGAATGGGTTGATGTAGTTGAGGATGGCGACCTGCCGCAGCAAGACGCGGCGGATCACATGCGTGGCTTTGACATGGTCCGTAAGGATCGCCGCCGTGCCGGTGGCGCCGGCCGGCAGCCGATCGGCCACCCCCGCATCGTCAAGCTTGACGCGAACAATCAACGGCGCAGCCGCGATCGGCTCCGGCGCCACCGCGGTGCCTGAGGGCCGGACCTGTCCGGCGGCAACCGCCTGCAGCACGCTCTCGACTTTTCCGGCATAGACGATCCCTGGTGCGAACTTGAACGTCAGCTCGACCGGCTGCCCCGGCGCCACATAGCGCGCATCGATCTGCGGGATTGCGACGCCGACGATGGTTTGCGACGTGTCGATGAACGCCATCGCGGGCGCCACCGGCAAGCTTGTAACCCGGGCGCCTTTGCGCAGGCCGACATTGGTGACGTAGCCATCGGCGGGAGCTCGAACCGTGGTCTGCTCAAGCTCCCACTGCGCGTTGCCGAGTTCGGCGGTGAGGCGGGCCACCTCGGTATTCACGCCGTCGATCTGCGAGGCCAGGGCCAGGCGCGTGCTTGTCTCATGGGCTTTCGCGGCGGTGAGTTGGGCGTGAAGCGTGTCGACTTGTTTTTGTTCGTCCTGGAGACGGAATTGCGTGGCCGCGGCGCTGTTCTGAGCGAGCTTTGCCACGTCGTCCCGCCGTTTCTCCGCGAAGCCGACTTGTGCGGCCAGCGCTGCAACGTCGGCCGAGGCCGCGTCGACGTCCGCCTTGAGCTGTTCGGCCTTCTGCTTGGCGCCGACGACATCGGCCTTGAGCTCCTGGACCTTGAACGCGAAGGGAGCCGGATCGATTTGGAATAAGACGGCATTGGCCTTGAGCGGCACGTTGGGTTCGACCGGCACATCGATGACCTGGCCCGAAACGTTGGGGACGATGGCGACGGAGTTGCGGACAACGAGAGCCGTCCCTTGCGGCGCGCCCCAGCCCATCGGAATGAACAGACCGACCATCAGCAGGACGAGCACGATCAGAGGGGAGATTTTCCAGAACATGTTGAAGCGGACGATCTTCAGCTTCACCAGCAAAAAGAGAATGACGAGATAGACGTTGAAGATCGCGGCGATCATCGCAGCGTCTCCGTCTCGCCGCCTGAGCGTCTTACCGCCGGCACATCGACATAAGCCCAGATCAAAGCGAGCGGCCACAAGGCGAAGCCGCAGATCAGCGTGACCCAGCCGGCGACCGTTACCGCATGAGCGCACGGATGATTGCGGCTGCGCGCGATATAGCCGGGCAGCGAGCCGGCGATGAAGAATATTGCGATGGCGCTGGTCGCAAGAATGAGCAGAACGATCCACGCCGCGATATCGATCATGCCTGCTCCTTAAGGCGGCGCATTCATAAATCTACTTGGTCGATCCAGACGATGTCCATTTGTTTCCTATGAGGACCTCGGCTCAGGGCCGAGAAGAGGCATGGCGCACGCAGCGCTCACGACGGCCCTCAATTCACCGGCTGCGGTGCGGGGAAAGTCCAACTGCCGTCCAGGATCTGGGCGCGTGGACGATAGAGGCGCACGGTATAGTTCCAGCCCGCTACAATCGGCAGGCAGTTGGGCATTCTGCCATCGCAGCCGCCAAACTGGATCGCGATCGAGCCGTCGTCATCCTTCTTCGCGGTAATGTTGTTGAGCGAGTAGGCATTGAGTGGGTTTTTTTCGAAATAGCCCGCCGCGTTGTAGACGCTGACCGACCAGAAACCGTCGACCGGAACGTCCTTGACAGTGAGGCGGTAGACCGTGGTCCCGTCGTTCTTGGCCGGGGTGACGCTGAGATAGGTCGCGTCCTGGTCGGGATTGCCGCCCCAGCCGGCCGCTGTTCCGATCAGGTGCCGTACGGGATCGACCTGGTCTTTTGTCCCAAATGCTCGCTTGAAATCCGGAAGCGTGGTGGCGAGGATCAGTAACGCATCGCGTACTTTTTTCTGACTGGTTTGATCCCAGTCCGGCACTTCAAACTTGCCGGGGCTGGCGATACTGACCTTGATCGCGTCCTGCAGAGCGTGCACTTTCTTCACGTCCTCGGCATTCGCCGGATCGACCAGCGTGCGGACAGCCGCGGCCATGTAGCGTGTGCCGATCTCCTGACGGGTCAAAGTTGTGGCATCTGTGCCGTAAACGACCTTCGGCACATAGTGGTCTTCATTCACGATCATCAGAGACATGAAGCGCGAACCCGCGTCCGGCAGGGTTATGGTGACGGGCCCGGCGTCGAGATCGAACACGGCTGCTGAGTAGAGCGTATCCCGGTTGAGGCGTATGACGATCTGGCTGTCGATCGATGCCGGTTCTCTGCGATGCACGAACTTGCCGAGAGAGCCGTCTTTCACCATGTTGCCGAGATAAAGATCCGATTCGGCGCGGATGAAGTTGTCGACGGTGACCGGGACGGCGTTGCTCGGTGGCGATTGCGGTTGAGATTGCGCATAAGCTCCGTCGCTCATCGCAGCGATTGTAACCAGTGCAAAAGCTGCAATTTTGATTGTCATGTTTAAACTCCTCCCGTTAGCTTAGCCGCCGCAATGGCGGCGCTTGCCAGCGGCCATCCAGCGCCTCGGCCTTCGGCCAATACAGACGCATGACGACGAAGAATGGTCCTGTCGGCGCCGGGAGCCAGTTCGCCTCGTTGTCCGCTCCCGGTGACACATTCTGCACATAGAGCGTGATCCCGCCATCCGCGTCGCGCTTCAGGTTCGGCAGCATGGGCGAGTTGATCAGATAGCGGTTGAGACGATTGGCATAAAGCAGGCTCGCCGGTAGTTCGTAGAGCGTCAGCGACCAGAAAGCATTGACGGGGGGCAACTGGTTGGGCCCGAAGCGTAGTGCGTAGCGATTGGCTCCCTCCAGTTTTTGATGGCCGGAATCGACGAAATAGGCCGGGTAGATCGCCTCGTCCTTCGAGTTGCCATAGATGCCAAGGATGGCTGCCGACATGCGCTGCATGTAGTCGTTTTTCAGATGCGCGCGTGTGCCGAAGCCATCGGCACTGGATACCTTTCCCGTATCAACCTGGGTCGTCTTGAATTCTTTGAATGCAGTCCATCCATCAGCCATGCCATCTTGCAAAGCCTGGCGTGTCTCGGGAGCGAGCGAATTGACGTCAAAAACTCTGCCGCCGCCGATTCCGATGCTGGCAAAGCGCGCCATCAGGTCCGCCTCGGACGGATGCGTGGGGCAGAATTGAAGGATGAAGCTGAGAACATTGAAAAATTCAAGCGAAGTTTTTTCGTCGGCGGGGCTCAGCGGCTTGATGAAATTGACGGCGGGCGGCGCTGGAGGGGCGGAGCTGTGCAGGAACTGCGATAAGGGCTCGACCTTGTAGCCCGCCTGTATCTTTTTGACGTTGTCGATGTCGCCGGAGTTGAAGAGCTGGGTGCGATAGAGCACGAATGCGAAATCCGTTTCGCATTGGATCACCGACGTGATGCCATTGGGTTTCTCGCCGTTCCACAGCGGGCCAGCCAGCAGGAAGTTGCCCGCGCCGTTTCCCGTCGCGCGGCTGCCGACATAGGCGAAGTTGAACGTGTACATGTCGATGAATTGCAGCGAATAGTATCGTGCGCTTTCGATCTCCGGCACCGTGAACACCAGCGGCTCGGCCCGCAAATCCGCGCCCACATAGGAATAAGGGGTATCGGAATTGGGGGTCTGGATCGCCTTGTCGTCCGGCGTGTAAACCCGCGCGTTGTTGAAGATCGTGTTCCATGGCGCCTTGAAATCGGGGCCGCGGCGATCGACAAAGTAGGAATGCTGGATGCGGTAGCTGTCCACCAGTGGGTAGCCGTAGATGGTGGCTTCCTTCGCGATGGCCCGCGTCTCGGCCGGGGATGGCGATTGCGCGAGTGTGCGCATCGGCGCCAACGCCCCGCTGGCCAAAAAAGCCGCGGTACCGAGAAGTGTTTGTCTTCTATTCACGACTTGCTCCTGCGCGCTGGAGGTTCTGTGCCACGACTCTCACGGAGGGCCGAAAACGACCTTCCAATCGTTTTTCATATCGACGATGGGCCAGCCTTTCGCTGTTGCTTCGTCGAGCGCTTTGTCGAGCTTTCCGACCTTCGACTGTCGGTCGTAAGCATACTCGCGCTCGCCGTCGGTGTGATGAACAAGACCAGAAAGTCGAGGACCGTCGCCCGCTGCAGTCCATTCCAGCATCTGCTGATCGCCATCGGAGTTGCCGAACGCGAAGACCGGTCGGCGTCCGATGAAGCGATTGATGCCGACGGGCTTGCCGGGGCCGTCGTCGACGAACTCGATCTGGGCGAGCTTCATTAGAACCGGCTTGCCGTCGGGGGCGCTTCGTAGCTTCACCATCCCCGACGAACCGACGACCTGCTCGGGCGGAATGCCGTAAGTCTTTTCGGTCCAGGGCCGCATGAACTCGACGCCGCCGCCGGAGACGATGAATGTCTTGAAGCCGTTGGCGCGCAAATACGTCAACAGTTCCAGCATCGGCTGATAGACCAGGCTGACATAGGGTCGCTTGAAACGCGGATGCTGCGCGGTCGCGATCCAGTTCAGCACGCGCCCGGAAAACTCCGCGGTCGTCATGCCGGTGTGGGTGGCTGCGATGATCTGCAGGAGGCCCTTGTCGCCGGCGGCGGCCAGCGCTGCCATGTCGCCGGCGAGCACCGCCTTGAACGGCTGCGTCTTCTTCCATTCGGGATGCTGCGGCGCCAGCCGTCTTATCTCGATCAAACGCGAAAGCGAGCTGGAAATAAACCGGCTGCTCGCACCACAGCGTGCCGTCGTTGTCGAAGGTGGCGATGCGCCCCTCGGGCGGAATGAAGTCGCTGCCGCCTGAATGCGTGACACGCTCAACGAAATCAGTAATGGATTTCTTGGCGCTGCCGTCATTCCAAGATGGCAACGCATCCGATTGTGCTCGCACGGTCCTGTGTAAGGATGGCAACAACACCGCGCCGGCGATGATTGCGACTAATTTGCGGCGGTCGAGTCCTTGCTTATGGGCCTCCACGGGCAGCTCTCTGTTGCGCGGATGAGCGGACCGGCCGGCGCTCAGGCCGGCCGGCGTGCACTTCGGCCGCTAGTCGCTCTGCGCCGGGTGCGATAGTTGCTCCATGATTTGATCGAGATTGAAGCTCTGCGGCTTTTGCCGCGGCGGAAAATCGCTGCAGCGTGGCGACAAAGGCGGCGGCAATCGCCTGTGCGCCATACGCCAGGTAGGCCTTATGAATCGTCCAGGCGTAGTACGAGTTCGAGGTGATCTGCGCGCGCTCGTAAGGGTCCATGCGCAGATTGAAGAACAGCGGCAGCCGCCGCGCCGTGAATGGCTCGCCCCAGATGATCGAGCGTCCCGGGCGTTTTCTGCTCGTAGAATACAAGCTTCCAGTTGTTGAAACGGATAGCGACGAGCTGGGCGTCGTCGTTGAAGTAGATGAAACCCTGCCGGGCCGAGTGCTCCTGCTGACCGGTCAGGTAGGGAAGCTGATTGTAGCCGTCGATGTGCACGCTGGTAAGTGCGACCGCCGGTTTGCCAGCCGTTGAGCAACCGGTTCTTGACGTCGGTGTCGCCCGCGGCCGCGAGCAGCGTCGGAAACCAGTCGATGGCCGCCGACGATGTCGTTCGCCACGCTGCCGGGCTTGATGTGGCCGGGCCAGCGCACCATGGCCGGCACGCGGAAGGCGCCTTCCCAGTTGGTGTCCTTCTCGCTGCGGAACGGCGTCATGGCCGCGTCCGGCCATGAGTTCATGTGCGGACCGTTGTCGGTGGTGTAGAGCACGATGGTGTCGTTGGCGATGTTGAGGTCGTCCAGCGTCTTCAACAGCTTGCCGACATCGCCGTCGTGCTCGATCATGCCGTCGGCATATTCGTTATCGGGCATCCCGCTCTGGCCCGCGCATCGACGCGCGCACATGGGTGTAGAGATGCATCCGCGTCGTGTTCATCCAGACGAAGAACGGCTTATTGGCGTTAGCCTGGCGCTTGATGAAGTCGATCGCGGCGTCGGTGGTCTCGTCGTCGATCGTCTCCATTCGCTTCTTGTTGAGCGGTCCGGTGTCTTCGATGGTCTGCTTGCCGACCTTGCCGAAACGCGGGTCGACGGTCGGATCGTCGACGTCGGTCGCCTTGCACTTGAGCACGCCGCGCGGACCGAATTTGGCTTTGAAGGCGGGGTCCTTCGGATAATCGGGGTCCTCAGGCTCTTCCTCGGCGTTGAGGTGATAAAGATTGCCGAAGAACTCGTCGAAGCCGTGCACGCGTCGGCAGATATTCGTTGCGGTCGCCGAGATGATTCTTGCCGAACTGGCCGGTGGCATAGCCCAGGGGCTTCAAGCGCTTCGGCGATGGTGATGTCTTCCGCCTGCAGTCCGACGGTGGCGCCGGGAATGCCGACTTTCGACAGGCCGGTGCGGATCACCGATTGTCCGGTGATGAAGGATGAGCGGCCCGCCGTGCAGCTTTGCTCGGCGTAATAGTCGGTGAACATCATGCCTTCGCGCGCGATGCGGTCGATGTTCGGCGTGCGGTAGCCCATCAGGCCGAAGGTGTAGGCGCTGATGTTGGACTGGCCGATGTCGTCGCCGAAGATGACGAGGATGTTGGGCTTTCGGCCGGATGAAGCAGGCGGAGTTGCTGCTGCTGCGCCTGGGCAACTCGCGCCGGATGGCCGACCGCCATCGCCGACGCCGCGGCCAGCGTCGTGCCGCCGAGCAGCATGTTGCGGCGATTGAGGGTCCGTTTCTTTCGAGTCGGTGCTCGTCTCCGTCGTTCTTTCTAGACATGGGTCGCTCCCGTCGTTCTGAGGACACATCGGAATCCGACGTGGCTCGTCGACGTATCCACCGCTTCCGCGTGGCGCGCAGCCGGACGGTAGCGGCGGCAATAGTTAGGCGCGCACAAATGCGAGCCGCCTTTGATGACCTTGCGGGGAATTTCTGATTTGCGGCTGGCACGGATCGTAGCTTTCGGCCTCGCGGCCGCCGCGCGGATTTTGCGGGATGCAGCACGCCTTTGCGGCGTCGGCTTCGTGCTTGGCTGAATACCAATCGGCGGTCCATTCCCAGACGTTGCCGATCATGTCGTAGACGCCGTATCCGTTGGGCGGAAAAGCCATCACCGGCGAGGTGCGATCAAAGCCGTCCTCGCAGCGATTCTCGTGCGGAAAATTGCCCTGCCAGGTGTTGGCGCGGTGCTGGCCGCCGGGCTTGAAATCATCGCCCCAGGCGAACTCGGCGCCATCGAGGCCGCCGCGCGCGGCGATACTCCCATTCGGCCTCGGTCGGCAGCTCCTTGCCCGCCCATGCCGCATAGGCCAGCGCATCCGAGAACGCACGTGGACAACAGGATGATTGTCCAGCGCGTTGATGTTGCTCTTCGGGCCGTAGGGATGGCGCCAATCCGCGCCTTTCATGAACGCCCACCACTGCGCTCCAGTCTCTCAGATCGACCAGCTCGTCGGCGGCGTGAACACCAGCGAACCGGCGTAGATCATGTGCGGGCAGCGCGCCCGGATAGTCTTTCGGATCAGGCGCCATTTCCGCAAAGGTGACGTGTCCCGTGGCGCGACGAACGTCTTGAACTGGCGGTTGGTCACCGGCGTGCGATCGATCCAGAAGCCGTCGACGCTCACGCGGTGTGCGGGCGCTTCTTCCGGATAATGTTTGTCGGAGCCCATGCGGAACGTGCCGCCGGGAATCCAGCACATGTTGTGCTCAGCCGATTGCTTCTGCTCGGCCGATTGCTCTGGCCGTATCGCTGAAGCCGCCGAACGACTGGTGCTCATGGGTACTCGCGTCGAGCGCATCCAACATGACAGTCGTGCCAAACGATATCAGAATGACGAAACAAATATGAACACTTTTAAGTGTTACCAGATTTGCTCACATATTTCAGATAGTTATGACGCATCACCATATGCGCTATCGAACTTCTGATGGCGCGGTCACGGTCGCATTGTCGTGTGAAACATTCTGGTGTGAAAAGAATAGTAGTCGCAATGCCTTGGATAAATTGCGGCTGCCCAGGTAACGCCACCGCGGTCGCCAAAACTTTGTGTGATCGGATCGACGGGGCCGGAGTCGCCAAGCAGCGCCGCCAAGATTTTTCATATCAGCAATGCGAGATGGCCGGCCTTCACTGTGCTTATCTGTCCGCCATTGCGGAGTTAGCCGTGACTTAGCTTTATAAAGCGAAGCACACGACTGTGGTTCATACGCAACACCACCGCAGAAATCCACCGACGCTTAAGGACGCGTGGCGTCACGGCCGCGGATCAGGTAAGCTTTGCGCTGCGGCACGACCAAGCTTCAAGGAGACAGGTCAGCAATACACGGGGGGCGATCATGATCGTGAATTCTTGCGCGGCGCGACGTTTCGCGGCGGTACCATCTCAACGCGTTTTTGGCCGATCGCTTGCTCTCTCTGTAATCGCCGCCATTTCGTTTTTTATCTATTCTGTATCGTGGTCGGATCGCGCCGTTGCGGACGAGGGCGGTGTCAGTTTCTGGCTGCCGGGCTTTTTCGGCAGTCTGGTGGCGACGCCGGCGCAGCCCGGCTGGTCGGTGGGGTCGGTTTACATTCACAACGATGTATCCGGCAGCGGCAACGTCGCGGTCTCCAAAGAAATCACGATCGGCGCGTTTAATCCGCTCGCGAATGTCAACGTCAATGCAAACGTCTCGGCAAAAGCCGATCTCGGCCTCATCGCACCCACCTACGTGTTTGCAACGCCGTTCTTCGGCGGCCAGGCGTCGGCCAGCCTTGCCGGCATCTATGGCAACGTCAACACGTCGCTCAACGCCAGCGCGATCGGCGCCATCGGCCCGATCGGCTTCGCGAAAAGCATTTCGCTGAGCGATGACGCGATGGCGTTCGGCGATCTTATTCCGCAGTTTGCCGTGCGGTGGAATGCCGGCGTCAACAACTTCATGACCTACATCACCGGCGACGTGCCGGTCGGCAAATACAATTCCAGTAATTTGGCCAATCTCGGCATCGGCCACGGCGCTCTGGATGGCGGCGTCGGCTACACCTATTTCGATCCGAAAACCGGCCACGAGTTTTCGGCGACGTTCGGATTGACCGGCAATTTCAAGAACGAGTTCGACCGGCTACACCAACGGCATCGACGCCCATCTCGATGTCGGCATGTCGCAATTCGTGACCAAGCAGTTGCAGCTCGGCGTCGTTGGATATTTCTATCGGCAGATCACGCCCGACAGCGGCGGCGCACCGATCCTGGGCTCATTCGAATCCCAGGTCGCCGGCATCGGGCCGCAGATCGGTTATCTGTTCCCGGTGGGAAACATGCAGGGCTATTTGAATCTCAAGGGCTATAAGGAGTTCGACGCCGATAACAGGCCGCACGGCTACAACGTGTGGCTGACGCTCGCCCTGTCGCCGAAAGCTCCGGCGGCGGAGCCGCCGTCCGCGCCGATCGTTACGAAGGCGGCGTCGAACGAGCACTACTTTGGCAGATTTTAGCAATTGATTGGCGAATCTGGATTCCCGAATGAGATTTCAATGATTTATCGGTGGTCGGCATTTGGAAGGGCGGCCTGACCAGTTGCGCGGAGAAAAGCCTACTAAGGCTCGTCGCCGGGATTACGTTGCCGTAAACGTGGCTTCCTTGGCATGTAGGACGGTCGTGCCGCACCGTAGATACTATATCTACGGCATCCACCTATCGCGGTAACGGTGGTGGAGGAAGTGGAGGTCCAAGGTCACGCACCCACACAGTTCCCCGATCGAATTGGATTGTCATGCCGTCTGGAGAATACAGCGCGCCCTCATCCCAATTTTGAGCCCAGAAGTGGCCTGGCCAGTCTATCCAAGCACGGGAGGGTTCACCGGCCTCATTGACAAGATTGAATTCCAATCCGTTTTGCGTAACAAAAGCCGGGCCGGGGAGCCCACCTCTGCATCCCTGTACGCATCGATATGCGCCAGAAACATTCACGCCCTGCGCGGATGCAATCGTCACCGGCAAGGCGAACAATGCCACAATCGCAGCCAAACTTATTTTCATGGATACCTCCTTCAAGCTTGGCGGACAAACAATGATGAATATTATCCACGATCAGCGCATTTTATCTGCCAAGCACGGTGATTTTGTGTGCATTTCCTGCGGTCATCAACCGCCTCTATCGGCGGCTCGTCGATCACAGGCGTCACGATCGAAGTAAATCACGATGCGAACCACGCCGCCTGTCCAAATAGTGTTATCATCTCTAAGCCAATCAACAATTTGTGGACATGCTTAATCTACGCTGAGCATTTCAAGTGACATTCCGGATCACTTAGCAAAAGTGTTCGAACGCATCTTGGCGCCGATACCCTTGTTTCCTTCCGCTTTGATCGCACTGTGGCGTGTCGCGGTGCCGGCGCAGGCCCCCACCAAACCTGATGACCGTACCGTCGACGACGCCTACGTCTACCTTCTCGGCCGCGTGCTGGTGATCCGGCAGGACCATATGGACCGTGCGGGCAAAGACTTCGCCTACAACACCATAAAATACAACCCGCTCGGCTCCGTTGATTTCGTCAATCCGAATTTCCATGTCGCCTATCGCGAAGCGTGGATTGCCTTGGACGATAAGGCGCCGGCGATCCTCGGAGTTAACCCGAGGTCAAGGACCGCTACTACACGGCTCAAAATTCTCGATCGATTCGGGCGAGGTCATCACCAACATCAACGAGCGCATTTTCCCTTCGAAGCCAGTTCGGAAAATTCGCGCTAGTCAAAGGGCTGAAAACCAACCCCGACGGTGCGGGCGCGACAGCAAAA
>CAWJDC010000001.1:0-422246 GCA_963841575.1 uncultured Alphaproteobacteria bacterium | reverse complement strand
CGGCCGCCGCCGATCGCGGCGCCATAGGAAAGGCCGAGGTCGTGCGCGTTGCCAGAAGCATCCTTATGGATTGCCAGCAGGCACGGCACGCCGGCGCCGCGCTGATATTCCGAGCGCACGGTGTGGCCAGGCCCCTTGGGCGCGATCATCATCACGTCGAGATCGGCGCGCGGCTCGATCAAATTGAAGTGGATGTTGAGCCCATGCGCGAACATCAGCGCCGCGCCGTCTTCATGTTGCCTGCAGTTGGCCGGTATAGATGTCGGCCTGAAGCTCGTCGGGCGTGAGCATCATCATCACGTCGGCCCATTTGGCGGCCTCGGCGACGTCCATGACCTTGAGCTTCTCGCCTTGCGCCTTCTTCACGCCCTGCGAACTTTTACGCAGCGCCACCGCGACCTCCTTGACGCCGGAATCGCGCAGATTGAGCGCATGGGCGTGGCCCTGACTGCCATAGCCGATGATGGCGACCTTCTTGCCCTTGATCAGGTTCAGGTCGGCGTCACGGTCGTAGTAAACACGCATGGTTCTTGACCCCTCGTCAGGCCAAGGCTTGGGAGATTCCCCGACCGTTGCTTTTCCGTTGCCGCTTCTAAGTTCTGACCAGCGGCCGGCAAGCCCGGCATGGGCAAGACCGTCGAAACGCTCCGCGCGCGCGGGCGATTTTCGCCTGATTGCGGGTCGCCCAGGCGCCGAGCGCCGAAACCGGCTTCAACAGGTCGCGGCCGAGCGGGGTCAGCGCATAATCGACCCGCGGCGGAATGGTCGGGAATACCGTGCGCGTCACCAGCCCGTCGCGCTCGAGGCCGCGCAGCGTCAACGTCAGCATGCGCTGCGATATGCCGCCGATCGAACGTCGCAGTTCGTTGAACCGCGTCGGCCGATCGCCGAGCCGCGTGACGACCAGCACCGACCATTTGTCGCCAACCCGTGCCAGCACGTCGCTGATGGCGCGGCAATCCCCGGGCAAATGCATGTGTCTTGGTTTCATCGGATGTGCCTACTTGTGCCCTTGGCGCATAGTCACCTATCTAGCCCTAGTTACGATTTCTAACCGAGGTATTCAACCATGCCACCCCCAAGCCCCGGGTCGCCGTGATCGTCGGCAGCAATCGCCGCGACTCGATCAATCGCAAGCTCGCCCATGCGCTGGTCAAGCTCGGCGCCGACAATTCGATGCCAAATTCGTGCGCATCGACGATCTGCCAATGTACAACCAGGATAACGAAGGCAACTTGCCGGCCGAAGTGGCGCGCTTCAAGGACGAGATCGCGCGCGCCGATGGCGTGATCATCGTCACGCCGGAACATAACCGCTCGATCCCGACTGTGCTGAAAAACGCCGTCGATTGGGGCGCGCGGCCTTTCGGCAAGAGTTCGTGGCCCGGCAAACCGGGATTTATTACCGGTACGTCGCCGGGTGCGATCGGAGTCGGCGCTGGTGCAACAACATTTGCGCTCGGTGATGGCCGGACTCGGCATGACGCTCCTCGGCGGCGAGGCCTACGTGACTTTCAAGCCGAACCTGATCGACGACCACGGCAGTATCGGCGACGAGAGCACGAAAGCGTTCCTGCAGGGTTTCGTCGACCGCTTCGCGACGCTGGTTGCGCGCTTAGCGCCGGAGGCCGAGCGACGGCCGCATAGCGGAGTAATACGCTCACGCCTCTTGCGCTCCGCGCGCAATGGCGACGATGTTGACACCCAACAACGCCGCCAACCGCGCCCTTACTTCAACCAACACCTGATCGGGCACGCGGCCCATCGGACGAAAGCCGCGCGACGCCCGGTCCAACGCCCGCACTTGATCGACGAGGATTGCACCACGAGCCGCAAGGCCGTCGGGGAGAATAACCTTTGTCGGCCACGGCTTTATGTTCGACGTGATTGGGCAGACGATCGCCGTGTCGTTGAGTTGATGAAACTCATGATTGGTTAGCACGACGGCGGGACGGACGCCGCCCTGCTCTCGTCCCCGTGTCGGTCGTAGATCGACCCACACGAGATCGCCCGCTTGGAGCGGGAATCAGTCCCCGGCTGTAATCGTCATCGATTATCTCAGCTCCGACGTCCGGCCCCCAATCGACAAATTCTGGTCAATTCTCCGGACCAAGCCGCTTCATCTCAGCAATAAGGTCTTCCATCCGGTAGTAAGGGATCGGCCAAATTCTTCTCAGGCGCAGGTCGCGCCCCTCGACGACTAACTCGAGCTCCGCCCCGTTCTCAATTCCAATGGCTTCAACAGCCGCCTTGGGCAGACGCAGGCCCAGGCTGTTCCCCCACTTGGCGACTTTGACTTTCATGACAACCTCGTTGGATATACAATGTATATCCCAATAACTGCGCTGTCCACCTACATCCCCTCCGGGCCCGCGCGCGATGGCGACGACGCCGGTGCGCGAGACCTCGACCAGGCCGACCGGCAGCATCAGGTTGATGAAGCTTTCGATCTTCTCGGAAGCGCCGGTGATCTCGAACACGAAGCTTTCGGTGGTGGCGTCGATGACGCGGGCGCGGAACGCGTCGGCGAGCCGCAGCGCCTCCATGCGGTGCTCGCCGGTGCCGCGCACCTTGACCATGGCCAGTTCGCGCGCGATCGCCGGGCGCCGGCCGTGGTCAGGTCGATGACGCGATGCACCGGCACCAGGCGATCGAGCTGGTTCTTGATCTGCTCCAGCACCATCGGCGTGCCGCGGGTGACGATGGTGATGCGCGACAGATGCTTTTCGTGCTCGGTCTCCGAGACCGTGAGCGAATCGATGTTGTAGCCGCGGCCGGAGAACAGGCCGATGACGCGGGCCAGCACGCCGGGCTCGTTGTCGACCAGCACGCACAAGCGTGCGGGTCTCGACCCGCTCGCGATGCGGAGCGGCGGGATAGTGCGTGGTCGTTATCGTGCGTCACGGATCATCTCCATGGCTGAGTCGCCAGTGCGAGTAGCGATTGAAGCGAGAGCTATTCGCCACTCGCCATTTCGCTATTCGCACCTCACACCAGCATCTTGCCTTCTTCCGTCACCGCATCCTCGACCCGCGTGGCGGCGTCGCCGAGCAGCATCTCGTTGTGGGCGCGGCCCGACGGGATCATCGGGAAGCAGTTTTCCGCCGGATCGACCACGCAGTCGAAGATCACCGGCTTCTTGACCTCGATCATCTCGCGGATTTTGTCGTCGAGCTCGCCCGGATGCTCGCAGCGGATGCCGTGGGCGTGATAGGCCTCGGCGAGCTTGACGAAGTCGGGCAGCGCCTCGGTGTAGGAATGCGAGTAGCGGCCGCCGTGCAGCAGCTCCTGCCACTGCCGCACCATGCCCATGTACTGATTGTTGATGACGAAGATCTTGATCGGCAGGTCGTACTGCACCGCCGTCGACATCTCCTGCATGGTCATCAGCACCGAAGCCTCGCCGGCGATATCGACGACCAGCGAGTTCGGATGCGCGAGCTGCACGCCGACCGAGGCCGGCAGGCCGTAGCCCATGGTGCCGAGCCCGCCCGAGGTCATCCAGCGGTTCGGCTCCTGGAAGCTGATAGAACTGCGCCGCCCACATCTGGTGCTGGCCGACTTCGGTGGTGATGTAGGTGTCGCGGTCCTTGGTCAGCTCGTAGAGCCGCTGGATGGCGTATTGCGGCTTGATGATCTCGTTGGAGTTGCGATAGGCGAGCGAGTTCTTCGCCCGCCACTTGGCGATCTGCGCCCACCAGGCGTCGAGCGCCCACCCTGCCCTCTCCCGCCGCGGCTTCTTGTCGGAAGCGTCGCCTTGCTCTCGCGCCACACGCGCACCATGTCCTCGAGCACGTGCGCGCAATCGCCGACGATCGGCAGATCGACCTTGACGTTCTTGTTGATCGAGGACGGGTCGATGTCGATGTGGATTTTCTTCGAGCCGGGCGCGAACGCGTCGAGCCGGCCGGTGATGCGGTCGTCGAAGCGCGAGCCGACCGCGATCATCAGGTCGCAATCGTGCATCGCCCAGTTGGCTTCCCAGGTGCCGTGCATGCCGAGCATGCCGAGCCATTGCGGATCGGCGGCCGGGAACGCGCCGAGCCCCATCAGCGTCGAGGTGATCGGAAAGCCGGTGAGCTTGACCAGTTCGCGCAAGAGCTCGCACGCGGCCGCGGCCGGAATTGATCACGCCGCCGCCGGTATAGAACAGCGGCCGCTTGGCGGCCGCCATCATCTCGACCGCCTGCTTGATCTTGTCGGGATCGCCCTTGAGCTTTGGCCGATAGCCCTTGTGCTGAAATTCCTTGGGCTTGGCGTATGTTGCCCTTGGCGAACTGGACGTCCTTCGGAATGTCGACCACGACCGGGCCCCGGCCGGCCGCTGGCGGCGATGTGAAACGCCTCGTGCAGCACGCGCGGCAGATCGTCGACGATTTTGACCAGATAATTGTATTTGGTGCACGGCCGCGTGATGCCGACGGTGTCGCATTCCTGAAACGCGTCGTTGCCGATCAGATGCGTCGGCACCTGCCCGGTGATGACGACCAGCGGGATCGAGTCGCACAAGCGCATCGGTCAGGCCGGTGACCGCATTGGTAGCGCCGGGCCCGGACGTGACCAGCACGGTGCCGACCTTGCCGGTCGAACGCGCATAGCCCTCGGCGGCGTGCACGGCGCCCTGCTCGTGGCGCACCAGGATGTGCCGCACCTTGTCCTGCTGGAACAGCGCATCGTAGATCGGCAGCACCGCGCCGCCCGGATAGCCGAAAATGTGCTCGACGCCCTGATCGGCGAGCGCCGCCATCACCATTTCCGCGCCGGTCATCTCAGTCATCGCTCGCTCCGCTCTCTTCAGTCGTCGCCCGCTTCGCTCTCTCGACCCCCGACTTCGCCCATCTGCACGCCAGGGGAAAAGAAGGCCTTTAGCCAATAAAAAAGGGGCTCAAGAGCCCCTGGATCGCGCACCGCCACGTCTCGCGGGTGGGTCATCCACCCGCGGCGGTGCGCCTCGGTACGAGAATCAGCGAATTCAAAACAAAAGTGCGCACGGATGTGCCCTTCTGTGATCAGAGGGCGACTTATATGCACTGCGGCGGCGCGGGTCAAGCAAAATGCGGCCGCAATTGGATGCGGTCGCGCGCATCACGTCGCTTCATATCGTGACAGTCGCTCCATTCAGTTGAATGTGTTGTTGGTGCTATCGATCAAACTTCTCACTTTGCCGCCGCTCAAATTAAGACCAGAACGCGGCTATTAACCAATCAAGATTGCCACAGCTCGGCCCCGATTTCGCGCCGCGGCGGCCCGCAAATTGCCCACGCGGCCTGCTGAATTCCATGCCGACCGGGGGATGCGATCAAGATGCGATCGCGTGCCGGCTTTCTCCGCTGGAGGGAGACATGGTCTATGAAATGCTTGCAGCGAAGTTCGTCTTTTGCAAAGATCGTTGCGGCAGACAAGATGGTTGCGGGAGCTTGCGCCGCATCACGACCGGACTTTTTGCGCTCATCTTTCTGACCGTCCTGCTTGTCGTTCCTGCTGCCGCGGCGCAGCCGCCCAATTCGCAGTTCAACTCGACCGACGCCATGCTGCGATGGATCAACGCCTATCGCCACAAGCCCGATCCTGAAGCGCTGCCCGCGGTCGTTCGCGCGCTCAGCACTCTGCAGGCGTTCAAGGACGCCGAAACCTCGGGCGCCTATATCGGCTTCATCGCCGGCGTGCTCGGCGCCAATCCGGCGCGCGCCGAAGTGCTGATCGCCGAGATGCTGCCGATCCGATCCGGCCGATCATTGGGTGCTGGTGCGCGCCATCGCCTATTCGGGCCTGCCGAACTGGAAGGAGTTGCTGGCGGACTTTCGTCGACCGCATGGTGACCCGGCGCGCCATGATCGACAAATATCTCGACGGCAAGCTGCCGACGCTCGATCAGATCGCCTACCAGACCGCAAAGCCCGGCATGCTCGACAAGATCGAGGTCGACGCTCCATCTCGGCAAAGAGCCGCAAAAAAGTCGTGGCGCTCGAGCCGACCCCGGAGCTGATCGACGTGCTGTGGGGCTATTATCTGGCGACCGGCACTATGCGCCGGTCGGGCGCATCATCAAGCTGTTGCCGCTCGCCAACGACAAAGACAACGTCGACAATCTCACCACCGGCAGCGCCGCCAAGTTCACGCTCGCCAGCAACGCCGTGCGCGACCTCGATCTGCTGGCGATGCTGAAATGCGGCGGTCAAGAGCCAGCCGAAGGATGTCGCTGCCGATCCTCAACGACGTGATCGAGACCGCCGAGACCGTCGATACCGCCCGCATGCGCAAGGAATCGCTGGCCGCGATCGAGGAGCTCAAGCAGAAAGGCCCGAACTCCAAGCGCGAACTGACCGGCTGGGGCCAGGTCGGCGAGGGCGCGCTGTCGATGGGCTGCGTCGTCGCGGCGGCAACCGGCCAGATCGAGCTGGGCATCCCGTGCGTGATCGGCGGCGCCGCCTACTCGGCCGGCATGCAGTATGTCGCCCATTAGCGATACCGTCGCGCGTACGCTTTCGATCGGCCGAGCATTCGAGGCGGATTCATGACCTTGGAACTATCCACGCCGAAGAGAGTTGCCACCCATTCATCGCAATGGGGGAACGGCCATGCATCTCTCCAATCAGAGCCTTTTGGTCATTATCGTCGTCGGAATCGTCGCCGGATGGCTGGCAGGCAGAGTGATGGAAGGTGGCGGATTCGGCGTCATCGGTGATCTGATCGTCGGACTTATCGGCGCTTTCATCGGGGATTGGCTGTTGCCGCGGCTGGGCATTCACCTCGGCGTCGGCATCGTTGCCTTGATCATAAACGCCTTCATCGGCGCGGTCGTGCTCCTGCTGATCCTCCGTCTGGTCGGAGGCGGCTGGGGACGAGGCCGGGTGGGCAGACGCTGGTAACAGCCCTCAGACTGGATCACTTCCCCTGAAAGATCGGTGATCGTTTTTCGTTGAACGATCGGATGCCTTCGCGCCGGTCCTCGGTCGGAATCGTCCTGTGATAGGCCTCGATCTCGAAGGCAAGACCGTCCCAAAGCGACAAGTTTAAGCCGCGGCTTATAGCCTGCTTGGCTTGGCGCACGGAGACCGGTGCATTTAGCGCAATGGTATTGGCGGTGGCGACCGCCTCGGCGACGACTTCCGCGCCCGGTAAAACCCGATTGACGATGCCCCACTGCAGCGCTTCGGCGGCGGTAATGGGCTTGCCGGTGAGGATGATTTCCTTTGCCCGACGCTCGCCAACCGCGCGCGCAAGGGTCTGCGTGCCGCCGGCGCCCGGCATGATCCCGAGGGTGACTTCCGTCAGAGCAAACCGGGCCTTCTCTGACGCATAGACAAAATCGCAGGCCAGCGCCAATTCGCAACCGCCGGCGTACGCCGCACCGTTGACCGCCGCGATGATCGGGATCGGACATGCCAAAATGGCACGCACCATGCGCTCATAGACGAGGTGTTGCTGCGCCCATGCCTCGTCGGTCATGTCCTTTCGTTCCTTGAGATCGGCACCGGCGCAAAAGGCGCGGTCTCCAGCCCCTGTTACGACAACGCAACGGGGACCGCCGCCCTCCAGGTTGAGTGCCTCGAACAGCGTCATGATCTCAGTGCCAAGCTGAGTGTTCATCGCGTTTGCGGCAGCGGGCCGATTCAGAGTCACGAGCATGACGTGCTCTTTCGGGTGGGTGACGCTCAACGCGGCGAAGCTTGTTGTCATGGGACACCGAAGATTTGGGATCGTCGCTATATCGGCGAATGCCGACAGGGTTCTTGCGGGCGATAATGATGCATCACGCCGACAATGCCAGCAACTGCGCTTCGACTGCGGCGAGCGCGCCTTCCGGCTCGACCCACGAAAATCCGGCAAGCTGATTGCGAAACCACGTCGCCTGCCGCTTGGTGTATTGGCGGGTATCGCGCTTCGTCCTTCCACCGCAGTCCGCGAGCGTGATCTCGCCGGTCAGGTGGCGGATCAGCCAGGGCACGCCATGCGCCTTCATCGCCGGCAGAGTGGGATCGAGACCGTCGCGCCGCGAGCGCGCGCACCTCCTCCATCGCGCCCGCCGCCATCATGGCATCGAAGCGCGCGTCGATGCGACGCAAAAGCTCATCGCGGCTCGGGCATCAGGAAGACTTTGGCGGCGCACGGCGAGATCGAGCGCCGCGGGCTTGTTGACCGTCGTGCCACTCCAGCAGCGAGCGGCCGGTCGCCAGCACCACTTCCAGCGCGCGCGTGACGCGAGCGCGGTCACCCGGCATCAGCCGCGCCGCCGAAGCGGGATCGCGCCACGCCAGTTCGGCATGCAGCGCTGCGACGCCCTCGCTGGCGAGCCGCGCGCGCACCTCATCGCGGATTGCCAGCGGGAATCGGCGGCACGGCGGCAAGCCCGCGCAGTCAGCGCGTTGAAATAGAGCCCGGTGCCGCCGACGATGATGGCGGCCTGTCGCGTCGCGCCGCGCCGACCGCAAGCGCTGCGGCGGCGTCCTCGCACCAGCGCCCGACCGAATAATTCTCCGCCGCATCGACATGGCCGTAGAGCCGGTGCGGCGCGCGCTGCTCTTCGGCGTGCGTCGGCCGCGCGGTGATGATGCGCAGGTCGCGATAGACCTGCATCGAATCGGCATTGATGATGACGCCGCCGTATTTCTCGGCGAGCGCCAGCGCCAGCGCCGACTTGCCGCTCGCCGTCGGACCTGCAATGAGGATCGCCTTCGACACGTCTTTGACCGTTCCGTTTCCCGCCCGTCGGATCGCACAGCATGTTTTACGTGGCAACGCTGATCTCGCATCCGGACCGCCCGGCGGTGACCGACGACCTTGGCGCAAAAGGCCGCGCGCTATCTGCCGCACGGCCGCGCCGGTCGACTGGCTGGACCCCGGCGTCGCCGTCGACATCGCGTTTCTGGCCGAGCGAGGTCGAGGGACGGCGACGCCGGCGACGAGCAGAGCGGGCCTTCCTGCAAGGACCTGCGCCGGGACCTCCGCGACATCATCGGCGGCGAGCCGGTCGACGTCGTCGTGCAGCGGCACGACGGGCGCCGCAAGAAGCTGCTGGTTGCCGACATGGATTCCACCATGATCGGCCAGGAATGCATCGACGAGCTCGCCGACTATGCCGGCCTCAAGAGCCGCGTCGCGGCGATCACCGAGCGCGCGATGCGCGGCGAGATCGCGTTCGAGCCGGCGTTGCGCGAGCGCGTCGCCCTGCTCAAAGGCCTGCCGGCGACAGTGATCGATCAGGTCATCGCCGAGCGCATCCGCCTGACGCCGGGCGGCCCGACGCTGGTCGCAACGATGCGGGCGAACGGCGCCCATACCTGCGTGGTGTCCGGCGGCTTCACCGCCTTCACGTCGCGGCATTGCCGCGATGATCGGCTTCGACGAGCAGCACGCCAACACGCTGCTGATCGACGCCGACGGCAAGCTCACCGGCGACGGTCGCCGAGCCGATGCTCGGCCGCGAGGCCAAGCTCGACACGCTGATCGCGCTGCGCGAGCGCTTCCGGCTCAGCCGCGAAGACACGCTCGCGGTCGGCGACGGCGCCAACGATATCCCGATGATCCAGGCGGCCGGGCTCGGCGTCGCCTTCCACGGCAAGCCCGCGATTGCGACGAAGCGGCCGCGCGCCTGCATCGACCATGGCGACCTCACCGCGCTGCTCTATGCGCAGGGCTATCGGCGCGAGGAATTCGTGGCGAGCCGACATAGCAAGTAGCGAATCGGCGAGCGGTAGATGCCGCTCGTTCGCGACTTCGCTAGTCGCGCCGATCACTGCAGGCTCAGCGCCACGAAGCGCGTCTCGCCGTCGGCGTTGGAGACCAGCAGCACCGCGACCTTCTTGCCCTGGGCCTTGAGCTGCATCGATCGCGCTTCTGCAGATCGGCCGGGTTGCCGACCGCCTGGTACTGCACCTCGACGATGACGTCGCCGGGCGCCAGACGCTTGTCGGGCGCGACGTGTCGCACGCTCGGATCGACGCCGGTGACGACGACGCCCTTGACGTTGTCCCTGATCTTGAACTTCTTGCGCAGGTCGTCGGTCAGGCTCGACAGTTCGAGCCCGAGCGTCTTCTGCACGACCGATTTCTGCTCGGCGGCGCGTCCTTCTTGGCGTCGGCCGCGGCCACCTTCTCGCCGTCCTCGAGCCGGCCGATCTTGACCTGGTGGGTCTCTTCCTTGCCCTTGCGGATGACGACGACGTCGACCTCCTTGCCGACCGGCGTGTCGGCGACGATGCGCGGCAGGTCGCGCATTTCCTTGATGTCCTGGCCGTCGAACTTGACGACCACGTCGCCGGGCTCGATGCCGGCCGGCTTGGCCGGGCCCTTGTCGTCGACGCCGGCGACCAGCGCGCCGCGCGCCGGCTTGATGCTGAGGCTCTCGGCGATGTCGTCGGTGACCTGCTGGATGCGCACGCCGAGCCAGCCGCGCCGCGCCTCGCCGTATTGGCGCAGCTGATCGATGCACCGGCATCGCGCTGTCGGACGGCACCGCAAAGCCGATGCCGATCGAGCCGCCCGACGGCGAAATGATCGCGGTGTTGATGCCGATCACTTCGCCGTTGAGGTTGAACAGCGGGCCGCCGGAATTGCCGCGATTGATGGCGGCGTCGGTCTGGATGTAGTTGTCGTAAGGGCCCGAATTGATGTCGCGGTTGCGCGCCGAGACGATGCCGGCGGTCACCGTGCCGCCGAGGCTGAACGGATTGCCGATGGCGATCACCCATTCGCCGAGCCGCAGCTTGTCGGAGTCGCCGAACTTCACCGCCTTGAGCGGCTTGTCGGAATGCACGCGCAGCAGCGCGAGATCGCTCTTGGAATCCTTGCCGACCAGCTCGGCCTTGAGCTTGGTGCCGTCGTTGAGGATGACGTTGATCTCGTCGGCGTCGGCGATGACGTGATTGTTGGTCACGACGAGGCCGGACGGATCGATGATGAAGCCGGAGCCGAGCGAGTTGACGCGGTGCGGCGGTCGTGATCGCGCATCGTCGCCGCCCTGGCCGCGACGGTGCTTGAAGAACTCGTCGAAGAATTCCTCCATCGGCGAGCCGGGCGGCAGATCGGGCATGCCGCTGACTGCGGCGTCGACCTTCTGCGAGGTCGAGATATTGACCACGGCGTCGATCACCTGCTCGGCGACGTCGGCGATGTTTTCCGGTCCGCGCGCCGCGGCAGGCCGCGCCGGCAGCGACAGCAGACGGCCGACGCGCGACCGCGGCGATCGCCAGCGCCGTGCCGCGACGCATTGGCCAGGCGAGACTGACGCAGACTCGAGAGATGGCGAGACATGGACGTCAGCGCTCCTGAAAATGGACTCATCGCGGAAAGTGCCCCCGTCGCGCTCGCGGACGCAAGGCCATAACGCGGTCGGCCGCGCAATTAGGGACCGGATTGGGGCGGAAAAGCGACCCCAGCCGCGAGCCGACGCTTGCACGCTCGCATCCTAGCCGCGCACCAGCCAGACGATCAGCACGCCGACCACGGCCGAAACGATGCCGGCGATGCGCAACGGGCCGTCGGGCATGTCGAGACGGCGGCCATGGCGCGCTTGGCGCTGACCGGAAACGCGGCGAGAAAAATGCCCTCGATCGCGAAGACCAGACCGAGCGCGGCGAGGAAATCGGACATCAACGCGACCCGATGCGCTCCGCGGCGACGTTCTGTTTCGCGAACATCTGCTTCGCGGCGCGGCGTCGGCATCGCCGGCGCCGGGCGTCGCCGCTGCGGTGCCGGCGCGGCCGCCGCCGTCCGGCGTCGCCTTGCCGGACGGATCGCCGAAATAGCGGAAGAAATCCGAATCCGGCCGCAGCACCAGGTGCGTGTCGCCGTGCTGCATGCTGCGCTCGTAGGCCTGCATCGAGCGGTAGAAGGCGAAGAAGTCCGGATCCTGGCCGTAGGCCTCGGCGAAGATGCGGTTGCGCTCGGCGTCGCCCTGGCCGCGGATCTGCTCGGACTTGCGAGTTGGCCTCGGCCATCGAGCACGGTCACGTCGCGGTCGGCCTTGGCGCGTGATCTCCTGGCTCTTCTGGCTGCCTTGGGCGCGGAACTCGGCGGCCTCGCGCTGCCGCTCGGTCTGCATGCGCTGATAGACCGCCTGGCTGTTCTGCTCCGGCAGGTCGGCGCGGCGGATGCGCACGTCGACGACGTGGATGCCGAACGGCTGCGCGTCGTGATCGAGCTGATCGCGCATCTGCGCCATCAGCTCTTCGCGCTTGTTGCGCACCACGTCGGCCAGGGTCGCGCCGCCGAGCACGCGCCGCAGCGCCGAGTTGAGCAGGATCGCAAGCTGCGAGCTGGCGCCGATCGGGCCGACCGTCTGATAGAACTTCAGCGGATCGACGATGCGGTAGCGCGCGAAGGCATCGACCACGAGGCGCTCGCCGGCCTGGCGGCGCCGCGATTGGCATTGTCCTGGCTTTGGACGTTCACCTCCTGCGCCTGCGACTCGATGTCGAGAATGCGCTTGTCGATGTAGATCACGCTGTCGATGAACGGCACTTTGACGTTGAGCCCCGGCTCGGTGATGACGCGCACCGGCTGGCCGAGCCGCACCACCAGCGCCTGTCTGGTCTGATAGACGGTGAAGAACGTGCTGTAGCCGACGATCGCCGCCAGCAGCAGCAGGACGGCGATGGCGCCGCCGACGAGGCTGAGCCTCATTGCTTGCCTCCCGTGCGAGCGCTCGGCTGCCGGCGCGCTGCGGCGTTGCGGCAGACCGTTGAGCGGCAGATAGGGCACGACGCCCGGCCCGGTCTGCGGCGCCGGTATCGATGATGGTCTTGTCGGTGCCGCCGAGAACGCTGCTCCATGGTTTCGAGATACATGCGCTGGCGGGTCACGTCGGGCGCCTTCTTGTATTGCTCGTAGACCTGCAGGAAGCGCGAGGTCTGGCCGTTGGCGTCGGCGACGGTCTGCTGCGCGATAGGCTTCGGCGTCCTGGATGATCTTGGCGGCGCGGCCGCGCGCCTCCGGCACCACGCGGTTGGCGTAGGTCTGCGCCTCGTTCTGCAGCGCGCTCGAGATCGGAGCGCGCCGCCTGCACGTCGCGGAACGCGTCGATGACCTGCGTCGGCGGATCGACCTTCTGCAGCTGCACCTGCTGCACCAGGATGCCGGCGCCGTAGTTGTCGAGCGTCTTCTGCATCAGCTCCTGCACCGCGGTCTCGATGGTCTGCCGCGCGCCGGTGAGGATCGGCTGGATATTCGAGCGGCCGATCACCTCGCGCATGGCGCTTTCGGCCACCGCCTTCACGGTGCCTTCGGGATTCTGGATGTTGAACAGATAATCGCCGACGCCGTTCGGCTTGACCTTCCACAGCACCGAGAAATCGACGTCGACGATGTTCTCGTCGCCGGTCAGCATCAGGCTTTCTTCCGGCACGTCGCGCAGGTCGTGCCGCGGCGCATGTCCTCGACGGCGCGCATGCCGATATCGATCTTGTTGACGCGCAGCGCCTGCGGCGTGAGCGCGGTCTCGATCGGATAGGGCAGATGGTAGTTCAGGCCCGGGCTGCACCTCGCGCACGAACTTGCCGAAGCGCAGCACCACGCCGAGTTCATCGGGCTCGACCCGGAAGAAGCCGGAAAAGCCCCACAGCACGACCGCGGCCAGCGCGATCAGCGCGATGCCGCGGCCGCCGAGATTGCCCGGCAGCAGACTGCGCAGCTTGTCCTGGCTGCGGCGCAGGAATTCTTCGAGATCGGGCGGCCGCGGCCCCTGCGATTGCGGCCCCGAGCCCCAGGGTCCCCGCGACCCCGAACCCCACGGGCCGCCGCCGGATTGGTTGCTCCACGGCATCAAATCTCTCCTCGATGCCGGCGCGGCGCCGGCCCTGGCTTGCGGGGGGTTATAGGGGAGCGCACCGCCCCTTACAACGCGCAGTTATGACGCGCGCCAATGGAGCACTGCCCGTCGAATACCGCGCGATCAACTTGCGCGCGATCATAGCGGCGCGTCGCACGCTGCGTAGGTGACGAAGGCAAACGGCGCTTCGTCCTCGGCCGGCCGGCTCGTGCTCGCTGCGCGCGATTTCATGCCACGCCTTCGGATCGATGGCCGGAAAACGCGCATCGCCGTCGACGCGCTGTGTGCACGTGGGTGATGACGAGACGCGTCGGCGAGCGGCATGGCCTGGGCGTAGATATCGGCGCCCCCGGCAACGACGATCGCGTCCGCGCCGCGGCGCAGCGCGTCGCCGCGCGCCGCCGCCAACGCGGCCTCGAGGCTCGGCGCCACCACGATGCCCGGCGCGGCAAACGTGCGGTCGCGGCTGACCACGATCGTGGTGCGGCCCTTCAGCGGCTTGCCGATCGACAGATAGGTCTTGCGCCCCATGATCACCGGCTTGCCCATAGTGAGCGCGCGGAAATGCTGCATGTCCGACTTGAGCCGCCACGGCAGCCCATTGCCGCGGCCGATGACGCCGTTCTCGGCGACGGCGGCGACGAGAATGATCGGCACTCAATTCGCTCGACAACTAGATCGCTAATGCTGCGAAGTCAGCACTTGCGCATATTCAGGCGCGATATAGAGCAGACTATGACGCATTTCAAAATGACCGCCTCCGGTCAACGTGGTATCAAATTGCCTTCCCAATATCTCCTGAACTTCAAGCGTAGAACCAATGGCGCGAGCACGCATAATCGTGCATCTGCGACACATCGACACGTCTGACGCAAGGAGAAGATACAGAGCGATAAGCGAGGCGTCTGTCATTAGCTGACGTGACTTCGACCAACTCATAGATCATCATCGCGGGTTGTCATTGGGGACGAGCTGAAATGATCTATCGTGTCGCTCTCTTGCGACACTTCCCAGTAAGCAGTAAGCAGCGGCGCCCGCTCATTTCCAAGCGAGGGAACAACGTCCGCGAACGCCTCGAAGCTTCCGCTCTACCAGCGACCGCTCATCCATGTGAATACCCCATCCGTCGCCGAACCTCGGCAAACGCTTCAATCATAGTCTCGTGCCTCGCCTTTGCGTCTAAACGCATAACGTGCTTGCTCCGTCCAATCCTTGATAGATCGCCCGATCTGCGCAATCAAGTTCGATCTGCTCGTTGCGACGTTTCTAGCTCGGCCTTCAGCCCTGCGAGGCGAAGTCAGGATCTGCCAAGGACATGCGTGTAGATGCTTATTTACGAAACTTTTGTCCGGGATTTCGTCTGCCGCGAAACTTGCTCAGCGATGATTGCCTTGAGAGCCACATTCCATGGCATATCCGGCCAGGTAGTAAGCCCCACTCGAAGGTCTGCTTTTCGAGCAACAGATGGCTTCGGCTCATCAGCCTTAACGCGGCGCAATTGTTGCGAGGATGATCGTTTCGTTCGCTTCATTACACCGCGACCGCCGCCTTGATGTGCGGATGCGGATCGTAGCCTTCGAGCACAAAATCCTCGTAGCGCAGCGCGAACAGATCCTTGGCCGCCGGATTGATCCGCAAGGTCGGGAGCGGGCGCGGGCTGCGCGTAGTTGCAGGCGCGCCTGCTCGAGATGATTGAGATAAAGGTGCGCGTCGCCGAGGCTGTGGATGAACGCGCCGGGCTTGAGCCCGCTCACCTGGGCGACCGCCAGCGTCAGCAGCGCGTAGGACGCGATGTTGAACGGCACGCCGAGAAAAACGTCGGCCGAGCGCTGATAGAGCTGGCACGACAGCGCGCCGTCGGCGACATGGAACTGGAACAGGCAGTGGCACGGCGGCAACGCCATGCTTTCGATCTCGGCCGGATTCCAGGCGGTCACGATCAGCCGGCGCGAAGCCGGGTTGCGGCGGATTTCCGCGACGACGTTGGCCATCTGGTCGATGGTGCCGCCGTCGGGCGCCGGCCATGAGCGCCATTGCCGGCCGTAGACCGGACCGAGATCGCCGTTCTCGTCGGCCCAATCGTTCCAGATCGTGACGCCGTGGTCGTTGAGATATTTGACGTTGGTGTCGCCGCGCAGGAACCACAGCAGCTCGTAGATGATGGATTTGACGTGCAGCTTCTTGGTGGTGACCAGCGGAAAGCCGTCGGCGAGGTCGAAGCGCATCTGATGGCCGAAGATCGACAGCGTGCCGATGCCGGTGCGGTCGCGCTTTTCGACGCCCTCGGCGAGCACGCGTTCCATCAGGTCGAGATATTGGCGCATCGCGGTTGGCGCTCTGTCGGCGAGTTGCGGCCGAGTCGGGCGCGGAGTTTACCGTCAAATGAGCGGCAGTACGAAGCGCCGCGCAAGATTTCGCGGTGCTTCGGTCCACTCACGCCAAGCCGACCAGCCCCAGCAGCGCCGCGCCGGCAAACACCCAGAGCGGATTGATCCGCATCCAATAGGAAACGACCGCCGCGATCAGCGAAATCCCCGCCGCCATCCAATTATAGTCCGCCGTCGTCGCGATCACGGTGGCGCTCGACGCCGTCAGGCCGAGCGTCACCGGAACGAGGCCCCGGCTCAAGCGCCGCATGCCAGGCCGCGCCCCTGAAGCGGTCGGAGGCGCGGCCGACGAAGAAGGCAAACAGGCAGGTCGGCCCGCACATCGCCAGCGTCGTGACCAGCGCCGCCGATAATCCCGGCGACGTGATAGCCGATCAGAGTGACGATGATGACGTTCGGACCGGGCGTGAGCTGCGCCAGCGCGAAGGTGTCGCTGAATTGCTGGTCGGTCATCCAATGCTGCACCTCGACCGCGAAGCGATGCATTTCCGGCACCGCCGAATTGGCGCCGCCGATCGCGAACAGCGACATCAGCGCGAAATAGCCCGCCAGCGTCGTGAGCGTACCGCCGTCGGCCTTCATCGCCGCACTCCATGCGCACCATGCAGCCGATGCTCAGCGGCAGCAGCGACGGCGAGCACCAGCGGCAGCGGCCAATGCATGATGCCGATCGACGCCGAATGTCGCGAGCGCAACCAGCGGGCCGGTCACGGCGCGGTTGCGAAACAGCGGCCGCGCCATCTTGGCGACCGTCGCCATCATCAAGCCGGCCGCCGCCGACGCGACGGCGATCAGCATGCGGCGCAGCGCCGGCAGATCGCCGTAATGGGCGTAGAGCGCGCCGATGATCATGACCAGCACGAAAGGCGGCCCGAGCAGCCCGACCAGCGCGATCAGACCGCCGAGCGGACCGCGGAACCGCGAGCCGAAAATGACGGAGAAATTGACGATGTTGGGGCCGGGCAGGAAGGCGCACAGCGCATAGGCCTCGTTGAACTGCTCGGCCGTCAGCCACTTGCGCTCCTCCACCATCATGCGCCGCGACCACGCCAGCACGCCGCCGAAGCCCGACAGCGAGATGGTGGCGAAGGCGATGAATAGTTCGGCGATGCTGGGGCGCGGCGGGATGGGCGGCGGCGGAGGCGAGATCGGAGCAGACGATTCAGGCGAGGGCGGCGCAGGCGGCGAGCTCGTTCATGCACGTTCGTTTAGCGCCGGTTCGCCATGACGACCAGCCGTATCCCAGCCGGCCGACAATTTGCACTGCTCATATGCGCCTGATCTGCGCTAAGCTGGCCGTCGCCACTAGGGCCATTCGAAGCGATCAAGGCGCGGATGAATGCCACCGCACGCGCGTAAATGCCCGGCGCCTCGCTCTCGCGCGGACCGCCGATCGCGAGCTTCAGATCGGCGCCGTAATTGTCTGTGCTGTACGCGCAGCCAGAGCGCCGCAGGCTTGAGGGACTCCGGCATCGCCGAGATTTACGGCCAGGAGCGGCTTGCGATAACGATGCGCGAGTTCGCGCGCGAGCGCCGTCCCTGCCGAGACGTCCATTCCGCCGGCGTCGACGACGATCATGCAGGCGTCGGCATCGCGCACGTTCCATTCCGTGCGCTGCGCCGGATCGGCAAGCGGCGTTTCGATAAGATTCGGGATATTTCGCCAGCATGCCGGGCGGCGCGGGAAATCCTCGGCCCAGCCGCCCTTCGGACACCAGCCGCCATAGGCGATGCCGCGCTCGATGCGCCACGTCGAGCACGGCGCGGTCGACGCCGGATTGTCCGCCGGAGATGAGTTCATCGTGGACATTCACTGCGTACCAAGGTCGTACGGGCGTCGCCGTCGATCATCAAGGGCTCAACCTCCCGAGAGGTCACCCGCCCCGCCAGACCGCTCTTTTTTCGGCAACCTTTTGCGCCTATATTCCTGGGTGCCGGCGCAAGCCGGATATGGCGATAAACGGCCGTCGTAATAAACCTTTCGGACCCGGGGGCGGTACCCGGCGACTCCACCAATTCCAGGATCAGGAATCCGTGGGTCAGGTTTCAGGTAGACGAAACGCTTCTGATTCCTGATCGCTGATGCCTGATCCCTGATCACGGGGTCGAAATAGGATCGACGAGGGCGTAAAGGACGTGCTTTTGCTCGGCATGGTTCCGCCGTTATCGGGCCAATCTCATAGTTGCAAACGACAACTATGCTCCGGTTGCTCTGGCTGCGTAACGCAGTCTGAAAGACCGACTTAAAGTCCTGACGGGTTAAGCTCCGTCAGGCGGGGTTCGGAGGCACCTGGCAACAGAAGCCTCCACTTTCCAGGAATCAGTGACGAGTAGTCAGTAATCAGAGGACAGAGGCAGTCTAGACCGCTATGATTTGTACCCTATCTTCCGACCACTGACCCCTGATCACCTGATTCCCGATATGGCCACCGACCACATCCGCTACGACATCCTCGCCCAAGCAGCGTTGCGCGGCGTCGTGCGCACCGTGCTGGCGGACGTGGCCAAGAAGGGCCTGCCGGGCGAGCATCATTTCAAGATCACGTTCAAAACCGGAGCGCCGGGCGTGCGGCTGTCCGAGCGGATGCGCGCGCAATATCCGCAGGACATGACCATCGTCCTGCAACACCAGTTCTGGGATCTCGCGGTCACCGACGAAGCTTTCGAGGTCGGCCTGTCGTTCGGCGGCATGCCGGAGCGGCTCATGGTGCCGTTCGACGCGGTGACGGCGTTCTTCGATCCGGCGGTTCAGTTCGGCTTCCAATTCGAGACGATGCGGAGGCGGCCGGCGATGCGGCGCCGTCGGCGAAAACGGCGGCTCCTCGACCGCAGCGCGAATCCGCAGCAGATCGAAGCCCGCCACCTCTGCCGAGCCCGGAGCCGAAGCCACGCGGCACGGATGATGCCGGCACCGGCGGCGAAGTCGTGCGGCTCGACCGATTCCGAAAGAAATGATCGCGCGATCGCTTGCTGCTTTCGCGGCCGCGGGGAGCCCGAAACGATCATTCGTTCCTGCTTGTCCGTTATGCACATGAAAACCCGCACCGAAACCGACAGCTTTGGACCGATCGAGGTCGCGGCCGACCGCTACTGGGGCGCGCAGACCGAACGCTCGCGCAACAATTTCCGCATCGGCGATGAGCGCATGCCGCTGCCGCTGATCCATGCACTCGCCATCGTCAAACGCGCCGCCGCCGAGACCAATCTCGAACTCGGATCGCTCGACGCCGCGGCTCGCCGCGGCAATCATCGAGGCCGCGCAGGAGATCATCGACGGCAAGCTCGACGATCATTTCCCGTTGCTGGTGTGGCAGACCGGTTCCGGCACCCAGACCAACATGAATGTCAACGAGGTGATCGCCAACCGCGCCAATGAGAAGCTCGGCGGAGAGCGCGGCGCGAAAACGCCGATCCATCCCAACGATCACGTCAACATGAGCCAGTCGTCGAACGACAGTTTCCCGACGGCCATGCATATCGCCGCCGCGCAGGACATCTCGCGGCGGCTGCTTCCGGCGCTGGCGCATTTGCAGGCGGCGCTGGAGGCCAAGGCGAAGGCGTTTGCATCCATCGTCAAGATCGGGCGCACGCACACTCAGGATGCGACGCCGCTCACGCTGGGTCAGGAATTCTCCGGCTATGCGGCGCAGGTAACGTCGAACATCGCGCGCATTCGCGTCGGGCTGAAGGACCTCTTTCCGCTGGCGCAGGGCGGCACGGCGGTCGGCACCGGGCTCAATTCCAAGCGCGAATTCGGCAAGCTGTTTGCCAAGAAAGTAGCCGGCATCACCGGGCTTGCCTTTCGTCAGCGCACCCAACAAATTCGAGGCGCTCGCGTCGCACGGGGCGCTTGTCTTTGCTCACGGCGCGCTCAATGCGCTCGCGGCCGATCTGTTCAAGATCGCCAACGACATCCGCTTTCTCGGCTCCGGCCCGCGCTCGGGCTTTGGCGAACTCATTCTGCCGGAGAACGAGCCGGGCTCATCCATCATGCCCGGCAAAGTCAATCCGACCCAGTGCGAGGCGCTGACCATGGTGTGCTGCCGTGTGTTCGGCAACGAGACCACCATCACGACGGCGGCAAGCCAGGGTCAGTTCGAGCTTAACGTGTTCAAGCCCGTGATTATCTACGCCATGCTGCAATCGATCCGGCTGTTGGCCGATGCAGCCGTTTCGTTCACCGACCTTTGCGTCGTCGGCATCCGCGCCAACGAGCCGCGCATCCGGAACTTTGATGGAAAATTCGCTGATGCTCGTCACCGCGCTCACGCCGCAGATCGGCTACGACAAGGCCGCGCAGATCGCCAAAGCGGCCCATGCCAATGGCACCACGTTGCGCGAAGAAGCGATCAAGCTCGGCTTGGTGACCGGCGAGGATTTCGATCGTCTGGTGCAACCTGCGCGCATGACACGTCCGGATGCGTGACGATACACTGAGGACCGGGCCCCGGATCGCATAACCAGCGGACTTACCAGAACTCGCCATTTAGTTGTAAACAACAGATTATCTCCTTTTGATTTATAATATAACGTATTCGTTTCGGCCTTGCGCCTATATGCCCATTTTCAGATTTAAATTACGCCAATATCCGTCCTGGATCCTGGTCCTTTCAGGAATCGACATTTGGACTTCGCTTAATTTATACTCACGCTGCCGAGCACATGTTCAGCAACGCCACTTCAACTCAGATTTATACTTAAATAATATTGGGAGCATTGCACCAAGCGCAATGCTCGAAACCTTTTCTCCAAACCAACGTATCTTATTGAATGCAGGGATTGTCGCGAGACGTTCCATTGCGATTTCGCCAAAGCGTGTCCGCAGACCCGAAATTGCAGTGATCCAGTGTCGACTAGTGAGCGTAAGTGCTTACTGGAGAAACAGGCCAGGATGGCCCAACACACTATCCGGTTACCGTCGAGCTTCTCATGGGCGACGTTGTCAATCTTCGAACCGAGCGGAAGCGCGCCAAACGGCGTCATGTCGAACAAAAAGCCGCTTCCAACCGGCTCGTCCACGGTCGTTCAAAGGCGGATCGAACCGCGGACCGACTTCAAAGCGACAAAGCCCAAAGAAGCCTCGACCAACACCGGATCGAAACGGGAGACGGGCAATGAAGTCGCCGGTCATCAAACGCTCGATCGTCATAGCGGGACATAAGACCAGCGTCAGTCTTGAGGACGCATTCTGGAAGGGACTGAAGGACATTGCGGTCAGTCGGCATATGACGCTGTCTGATCTGGTCGCTTCAATCGATACCGATCGACGGCACGGCAATCTGTCGTCAGCCATACGGCTGTTCGTGCTCGATCATTATCGCGGACCGATGGCCATGGCGAAACCGCATCGACACCGCGGGATATCTTGGCGGTGCCGGCCGCGGCCGCGACCGTCTTACGGGCGGAATAGCAGATCGAGCGGCGATCGCGGCACGGTTGCTTGCGGTGCCGATGTTTGCGGGGCGACCCTGCGCCGATTCTGGTCCAGCACGCCGGGCGTGGCGTTAACGCTATTTGCGCCTTCGGGGCGCCGCGGCAGCCGTGGCGCCACAGGTCTGCGGCGCGGCAAGGTCACCACCGGGGCGCCGCCGTGATCGACATGTCCGGAATCCGGCCCGGTTTCGCCCGGCATGGCAGCAGGCGCTTGTGGCTGCAGGCGCTCGATTGACCTAGCGCCGAGGCCCGGCGGGGGCGCGTTTGTCGGGATCGCCGACTCGACGACGGTCCCGCGCGGGGTCGGGCGGACGACCGGAGACGCCGGACGAACGAAGGGCCCTGTGGCGGCATCGCGCCGATTGGCCTCGATGGACTCGATGCGGCGTGTCTGCAGCTCGGCGGCGCGTAGCGTCAGCCAAGCGGTCAACGCCGAGGCGTCGAGCGTTCGCGTCGGCGCCGCCAACGGGCCCGTAACCGCGACCGCGAGCTCGGGCCGAGGGCGAATCAAGGCATTGGCTGGCGACTGTCCAGAGAGCGTCATCCGGGCATTAAGCGCGGCGTTGCCGAGATTGAGCGCCCCATTCAACGAAAGCGTCGCACCGTCCTGCGCTTGCAACGTCGCGTTGGCCAGATTGATCTGGCCCGAGGCGACCGTCAGGACGGCGTCGCCATACGGCACCGCAAGGCGGCCATTCGCCATCGCGGTACTAACGACGGATTGGATTTTCGGCACGCTCGATCGCGCCGCTTTGATCCGCCGCACTGATGGCGGCAGTGAACGCTGCCGGATCGATCGCCGCGAAATGACCATCCAAAAGCGTGATCGCGCCGCTGCCGTGCAGCGAGCCGATCAGGCCTGCCGGGCTTTGACCCATGCCGTCGCACTGCAGGGTCATCGTCAGCTTGCCGTCGAGGCCTTTGCTCTCGGGCGCGAAAATCAGCAGCGGCGTCGATACCGTCAAGTTTAATGCTGCCGTGCGCGATAAGCCCGTCCGCATCGTGGTGAAAAGCCAAGGCGCCCGTGAAATGACCACCGGCAAGGTCGCCGCCGATGCCATCAAATGCGATTGCGGACGGCCCGATGTGCGACCACTCCCGTGAGGTTGTGGACAACCAGCGTCGGCGTGACAGCCGTACGATCGATTTTAAACGTCACGGCACCGTTCGTTGCGGTGAACGCACCGCCGCCCACCGACTGGCTCGACCATAGTCCGCCGGCGCTTTGCGCCTTGGCTGGCAGACCAAGCAGCATCGCCGCAACGCCGAGACCATCCACATCGTTTGCCTCGATATTACCGTTGATCGCGGTGAGACTGCGAAAGATCGACGTCGAAACGCCCACGTGCAGATGTCTTTCCCGCCGTGACGGCTACATCTGTGAACGACAAGTCGGTGCCGGCGACAGCCAATGCCGCGCGCGCCGACACCGGAACGGCAACGCCGGGCTGACCCGTCATGATTTGATGGAGCGGACGAAGGTCGGCGGCGGACGCCTGCACTTGCAGCGTGGCGCTCGTGCCCTTCTCGCCGCCCAAGCGCACCACGCCCTTGAGCGCCGCATCGAAGCCCGCTGGCAGAGACCTGACCGTCGACCTGAAGGTCACCGTTCAGCGGCCCGACGGCCGAGAGCGTCACCCGGCCCGGCAGTTGATCGACAGCCAGAAACGATCGAGCCCGAGCAGCGCCGTCATCGCGCTGCCGTCGTCGGCATCGATCCGGCCGTCGAGGTGCACGGCGGCGTCACCGAGGTGAGACGGATCACCGGTAGCGTCGCCGTTGAGCGCGACGCGCATCAAGCCGAATTGTCCGCTGAGATCGAGCTTGGCGGTGCTGCCGGCCGTCGGCGCCCGATCGACATTAAGGATGGCATGGACTTTCGCCGGCGCCAGACGGTCGGCAAATCGGCGCAAAATGCCCGCCGAATGCGGCGCAAGCTTCTCGACGACGTCGGTCAGGCCGCCAAGCGCCCGGGCATCAAGATCGAGCGTCAGGCGACCGCGCGGCTGCGAGGACAATTCGTCGATCCGTCCCGTGATGCCGAGCGCGGCCCCGCCCAAATCGCCGACCGACAGCCGGTCGATCTGCAACGCGCCGGCATCGAGCTTCAGCTGCGCCTTGACCGCACGCGCGTCGATGCCCGCTAACGTCGCCTTACCGATATCGAGAGCGAGTGCGACTTGGTGAGGCAGTTCGAAGCCGTTGTCGGCGACGGCCGTCTTTGCAAACGTCTTGAGAGCGTCGAGATCGAGGTTCGGCGCACGCAGATCGGCATTGAGGATGGCTGGGCGATCATCCGTTGCCCAGTTATAGGCCAGACTGCCCTCGACATTCTCCTGGTCGAGCGAAGCTGAGAACCGATCAACCGCCAGGCGATCGCGCGCGATGGTGAGATCACCGCGCGCACTCATGGAATTGGCTTGTCCCGAGGGCAGATCGCCGCGGCCTTCGAGCCACGCCAACAGCATGTTCACATCGGCCGCTTCCAGCGTGGCCGGCCCAGTGAAGGCGATCCCTTGAGGCGTCTCGTCCAAGCGACCGCTCAGACTCACCTGGGTGAATCCCGGCGCGCGAAACGAGAACCGATCAAGACTCCAGCCCGTCTCATCTGTAATGCACATCACCGTGCAACGACTGGAGGGTGGTGCCGCCGATCGTCATTGCATCGATGCCGACGCCGATCCGGGCCGGCATCGGCAGTTTCACAGCCGCCGTCAGCGTTTCGAGGAAATTCTCGACCACGATCAGCGGCCGCCGCTGAGTCGCATCCGGATTGGCGAGGGCGCGATCGACATCGACCTGCAGCGCCGTGACCGAGCCATCGAGGTGAGGATGCGTGCCGAGGGTCAGGTCCGCTTTACCATTGAAAATAACGGCCCGTTCGTCCGGCCCATATTGGAGTGCGAAATCCTGCAATGACGCTGAAGCGGGCGTCACCGCGATCCTGCCGCCCGCATGCCAGGGTTCGTTCATCACGCGTTTGCCGTTCGCCAGCGTGGCGCCGACCGGTCGCGCCAAAGCGAGCGTGCCGGCAAATTGCGGAACGCCGTGATCCAGGGTGAGCGTGCCATCGATATCGGTCGTTAGTGGATGATTGGTTGAATCGACGCCGAACCTCAATTTGAGGCCGCCGCCATCCTCGGTGCCGGTGCCCGATATCCGATAGCCATAGAGTTCGTCGCCGGCGACGAAGGCGCCCGTACCATTGAACGGTCCGGCCAGTGAGCGGATGTCGCCGTTGAACCAAAGTTTTTGCAGCACCAGACGCGAGCCGGACGCGGCGTCGGTCAGAACGACACGTCCATTCTCGACGTTGAGCCGGGAAATGGACAGCGTCTCCGGCTTGAAAGAGGGCGATAGCGCCGGCCAATCGATCGCGCCGGAGCGGTCGAGCCCGACATTGATCTGCGGCGCAATGAGATGCGCTTCAGAGGCACGGATCTCGCCGCGCAGGAGCGGCCCCAGACCGACTTCAAGCTCGAGCGTGCCGGCGCGCATTTGCGGCTCGTGCCCGGCCTGACCGACTTCAACATTGCGCAGCTTGATGAGCGGTGTCGGCAGAATGCGCGCGTCAATCGGTCCGTCGATGCGCACGTCCATTCCGGTCAGGCGGCTGGCCTCGGCTTCGAACGTGGAGCGGTAATGGTTCCAATCGACAACGAGCGGCGCAACCAGCGCCGATACGAGCGCCAGAATGATTGCGATTGCCAGTCCGAGCAGCGTCGTCTGCACGGCCCCTCCGGGCTTACCTCGATCGGCTGTACGAATCCCAAGAGGTGCGCCCGCCGAAGCCTAGTGCAGGCTTATGCGGTTTGCACGCTCGCGATCCGGCGGCTTCGCGTGGGCAAAACCGGCACGGACGCCGCTACAGCGCGTCCACGCGCTGCCTGTCGGCCGGATTCCAGGCAATTCTGTGTCGCGCACGTTGGCTCAGAGGTTGACGATCTTGCCTGGGTTCAGAATATCCAGCGGATCGAGCGCCCGCTTGAGCGCGCGCATGGCTGCCAGCGCCGGCTCACCGTGCTCGGCGGGAAGATATTTCATCTTACCCTGGCCGACGCCGTGCTCGCCGGTGCAGGTACCGTCCATCGCGAGCGCGCGGTCGACGAGACGTTCCAGCAGCGCCTTGGCGCGGTTAACCTCGTCATGCGTCGTCGAGATCGAGCATTAGCGACAGGTGGAAATTGCCGTCGCCGACGTGGCCGACGATCGGAGCGAGGAGCCGGCTTTCCTCGGTGTCGCGCTGCGTTTCGCGCACGCATTCGGCGAGCCGCGAGATCGGCACGCAAACGTCGGAGGCCACCGCGTGAGCGCCCGGCCGCAGCCCCCGTGCGGCCCAATAGGCATCGTGACGCGCCTGCCACAGCCGCGAACGATCTTCGGCGCGCGTCGCCGAATCGAACGGGCCGCCGCCGAGTTCCCGTGCGATCTCGCCGAAGCGCTCGGCCTGCTCGACAACGCCCGCGTCGGTGCCGTGAAACTCCACGAACAGCACCGGCACTTCGGGCAGCGAGAGCTTTGAATAGGCGTTGCACGCCCTGACCTGGAGCGCATCGAGGAGTTCGATCCGCGCCACCGGAATGCCGGATTGAATGGTCAGGATGGTCGCGTTGCAGGCTGCTTCGACCGACGGAAACGGACAGACGCCCGCCGAAATCGCCTCCGGAATGCCGGTGAGCCGCAACGTCAGTTCGGTGATGATGCCGAGCGTGCCCTCAGAACCGACGATAAGCCGCGTCAGATCGTAGCCCGCGGACGATTTCTTCGCCCGCCGTGCGGTCGACATGACGTCGCCGTTGGCGAGCACGACCTTGAGCGCCATGACGTTGTCTTTCATCGTGCCATAGCGCACCGCATTGGTGCCGGAACACCGTGTTGCCGCCATGCCGCCGAGCGAAGCGTCGGCGCCGGGATCGATCGGAAAAAACACGCCCTGATCGCGCAGGTGCTCGTTAAGCTGCTTGCGCGTGATGCCCGGCTCGACGACGCAGTCGAGATCCTCGGCGTGAACGGCAAGCACCCGGCTCATGTCGCGGAAGTCGAGCGAGATGCCGCCGCGCGGCGCATTGATCTGCCCTTCGAGCGACGAGCCGGCGCCAAACGGGATCACCGGCACGCGCTCCGCCGCGCACAGCCGCACGATCTGCTGCACATCCTCTGTCGTCTGCGGAAATACCACCGCGTCCGGCGGCTCATTCGCGATCCACGTCGTGGTGTTGGCGTGCTGCTCGCAAACAGCCCGCGACGTGACCAGCCGATTGCCGAACTGTGCCGCAAGCGCGGCGATGACGGTGTCGACCGGCTTGCGGTCGCGGCGGCTCCGATCCGTTGCCTCAGCCATGACCATTGCGCGTCCTCACCTGTGTGCTCGCATTAAGATAAGCGTGGCGGCTCCCCGCGCCGCGGTCAAGGATCGCCCCGACATCACGGACAAGCGGCCAGCCGGCCTTGCACCGGACCCGCAATGTCGCTCACAGTCAAAGCTCGCTCCACGACGATTCTCGCCGCATGCCCGATCGCCCCGAACCCAAACCCACTTTTGCCGCGCCCTTCGTGTCCTCGGTGATGCAGGTCGAGCCAGGCTGGATCGACTACAACGGCCATCTCAACATGGCCTACTACAATGTGCTGTTCGACCGCGCCGTCGACGAAGTTTATGAGCTGCTGGGCTGCGGCGTGGCCTATGTCGAGGCACGGCGGCATTCCTGTTTCACCGCCGAAGTGCATGTGCGCTACCTGCGCGAGCTTCACGCCGGCGACCCGGTGCGGGTGACGTTCCAGTTGCTCGATTTCGACGCCAAGCGGCTGCACTACTTCGAGCAGCTTGTCCATGCCGAGGAAGGCTGGCTGTCCGCCACCTCCGAGAACATGGCGCTGCATGTCGACATGGACGCCAAAAAGACCGCCGCATTTCCCGGCAAGGTCACCGCGTGTCTTCAGCGCATGAAGGTGGCGCACGCCAATTTGCAGGTGCCGGAGGCTGCCGGCCGGCGCATCGCCATGCCGCGGTAGTCTCGCATTTTGGCAGACCGGATCATTTATGGTAGAAAGCCACGAAGGAGTTCTACCATGGGCACTCCCCAGCTCAACATCAAGGACGCCGAGGCCACCCGTCTGGTGCGCGAACTCGTTGAACTAACAGGGGAAACTCAAACCGAGGCGGTTCGCAACGCGTTGCGCGAGCGCCTGGAGCGCGAGAAAGCGGAACGAGAAAACCATGCCACCCGCGCTGCTGCGGAGAACCGTCGCGAGTTCGAGAGAGTGTGGCCCAAAATCCAAAAAATTCAGCAAAAGGTGCGTCGCTTAGGATTGGTGGAGAACATGCTGACCGACGACGACCTTTATGACGAGAACGGTCTGCCGAAGTGAATGACGATACGATCGTCGTCGACTCCTCGGCCTTCGTGGCTATCTTCAAAGGCGAGGATGACGCCATGAGTTTGACCGAGCGGATTGTCTCATACAAGCGAAGAGTCATGTCGGCAGCAACATGGCTGGAGTTGGCCATGGTTTGCGAAGGCGCGTCTCGGCAGGGCGGCGGCGCGGAATTTGCCGAGATTGTTGCCGAGCTGGGGGTCGAAATCATTCCATTCACCCCCGAGCAAGCGCGCCTGGCCTTCCAGGCGTTCAAGCAGTTTGGCAAAGGTCGGGGCGCAAAGGCGTCACTGAACTTTGGCGACTGCTTCGTTTATGCTCTGGTGAAGGAGCTTGGTGCCCCGCTCCTGTTCAAAGGCGACGATTTCGCACTCACAGACATTACACCTGCCTGACCGCAAAGCCCGATTGCCGCTCACTTCGCGTCAAGAATGAAAGAGCCGAATCCATGACATCTTTCACGCGCGCACAGGCAATGCCAGCGTCGGTGACGATCCGCGAGCACAAAATTCCGAGCGCGGACAGCAAGCCCTACATTGCCGTGCAGGGCCCGGATGGAAATCTCTGGTTCTGCGAGAGCGGCACGTCGAAGATCGGGCGCTTCAATCCGGATCGTCGCGTGTTCACGGAGTTCGATCTGCCGGCCAAGGGCGCAACGCCAATCGGCATTACCGCGGGCGCCGATGGCAATTTGTGGTTCGCCGAAAAGGCCGCGAACAAGATCGGCCGCATCACGCCGCGCGGCACGATTACCGAATTCGCGCTGCCGACGCCGAATGCCGGGCCCGATGGCATGATCCTCGGCCCCGACGGCAATGTCTGGTTTTCCGAAACCGAGGTGAGCCGCATTGGCCGCATCACGCCGGACGGCCGCATCACCGAATTTGTCGACGGCATCACGCCAGGCGCGAAACCGCTCTCGATCGCCGTGCGCGACGGCGCGCTATGGTTCAGCGAGGCCGCCGGCAACCGCGTCGGGCGGATCACGATTGACGGCCAGGTCACCGAGTTTCCAATCCCCAGCCACGACAGCCAGCCGCGCGCCATGGTCACGCATCCGGACGGCAGCATCTGGTTCGTGGAAACCTCGACCAACGTGCTCGGCTGCATCGACCGCGACGGCGGGATCACCGAACATCCGGTGCCGACGCCGAACGCGTCGCTGCGCGGCGTCACCGTCGGCGCCAACGGCGATCTCTGGTACACGGCAAACTTCGCCAACAAGATCGGCCGCATGGCGCCGGACGGCGTCGTGCGCGGCGAATACGACATCCCGACACCGGCGAGCGGAGCGCGCTGCATTGCGGCGCTGGCCGACGGCCGGCTGTTCTTCACCCAATACGATGCCGGGTCGATCGGTGAAGTTATCGTGGTCTGAGCGCAATATCCGGAAAGCAACCCTCGATAGAGGGCGAGGAATTGAGGAGAGAAACGCCGTGAAGAGATTGTTGCTCGCGCTGATCGTTTGTTTGGCCGCGTCATGGTCCGCCACCAGCCACGCGCAGACTTATCCGGATCGGCCGATCAAAATCATTGTGCCGATTTCCGTCGGCTCGGTCACCGACGTCGCCGCACGTTTAATGGCGCAAGAGCTTCAGGCGCGGCTCGGCCAGCCCGTTGTCGTGGTGAACCGGCCCGGCGCCGCAATGGTTCTCGGCGGCAGCGACTGCGCAAAGTCGGCGCCAGATGGTTATACGCTGTGTCTGGTTAGTCCCGACACGATGTCGTTTAACCCGCTCACCATTTCGAACCTGCCGTACAACCCCGAGAAAGACTTCGCACCCGTCATCGATATGTACAACGTGATCGAAGGATTGATGGTGCCCGCCGGCTTGAAAGTCGGCTCTATCGATGCGCTGCGCACCAAAGCGGTGGCGGAAAACGGCAAACTCAATTACGGCACGCTCGGCGAGCGCACCACCACCGACGCATTCCGCCAATGGCTGGGCGAACATTGGAACACGACATTCGTTGCAATCCCCTACAAGGGCGGCAGCGAGATCACGAGCGCGCTGCTCGGCAACACAATCGATGTCACCAAAATTGGCGTCGGTAACATGGTCAGTCAGCTCAAAGACGGAAAGATCAAGGTCTTAGCGCTAACCGCCTCGCACCGCTCGCCTCAGCTCCCGAATATTCCAACCTTCGACGAAGCTGGCTTCTCCGCTTACCCCGGCGGTCCGATCTACTGGGGCCTTGTTGTCCCCACGGGCACTCCGGCCCCGATCGTCACGCGCTTGCATGACGAACTGTTGGCCATCTTCCAAAGCCAAAAATTCATTGGCTTCGCAAGTCAAAACTTCCTTGAACCGGTGGCCGGTTCCACGGCTGATTTTGCCGCCTTCCTCAAGAAGGATCGCCAAGACGCCGCGGTACTGGTCGACAAGTACATGAAGTAAATTCGCTCCCCTGCTCGCCCGGGAATTAAAATATCCATTCAGATTTGCGAAAAACCGCGGGGAGAACCGTCATGAAAAAACTGGCAGTTTTGCTGGCTGCCTGCCTGGTCGCGGCATGGCCGTCCGCCGGCCGCGCGCAAACCTATCCGAACCGGCCGATCAAGATGATCGTGTCGATCGCGGCCGGCAGCGTCACCGATGTGATCATGCGCACCGCGGCGGCCGAATTGCAGCAGCAGCTCGGCCAGCCGGTCGTGATCGAAAACATCGGCGGCGCCTCCGGCATCGTCGGCGGCCAAGACCTGCGCGCAGGCGCGCGCCCGACGGCTACACCATCTGCGTCATCTATCATTCGACGATGTCGTACAATCCGCTGCTGTTCAGCAACCTGCCCTACAATCCCGACACCGATTTCGTGCCGGTCACGCGGCTGTTCTGGCTGGTCGAGGGCATGTTCGCTGCCGACCAGCCTCAACGTGAACATCGGTCGCCGAACTCAAAGCGCTGGCGCAGGCGAAACCGAACGGGCTCAATTACGCCACCCTGGGCGAAGGCTCGTTTCCCGATCTCTTCCTGCGCTGGCTGAACAATCAGTGGCACACGCAGATCGTCGGCATTCCCTATCAAGGGCGGCGGCCCGGCGGCGCAGGCGCTGGCCGCCGGACGAAGTTCAAATGACGCGGTTCGGCGTCGGCAATTTCATGGGCCTGATCCAGGCCGGCCAGGTGAAGGCTCTGGCGGTCACCTCGGCGCAGCGCTCGCCGCTGCTGCCGGACGTGCCGACCTTCGCCGAAGTCGGCTGGGGCGGCTATCCGGGCCAGGGCTGGTGGGGCCTCGCCGCGCCCAAAGGCACGCCCCGGCCAATCGTCGACAAGCTCAACGCCGCGTTCGTCAAGCTGTTCACCGAGCCGCAATTCATGGCGTTCCTCGACAAGAATGCGGTGGTGTCGGCGACGACGACGCCGGAAGGTTTTGCCGCATTCCTCAAGGAGGATCGCAAGGCGGCGGACGCTGATCAAGATCGCCAACGCCAAGCGCGAGGAATACGACCCGGCCAAAACCAAGTGAGGCCCATCAGATGGTTCAACTCGTCGACGGCGACATCAAGACCCGCGAGGTGCTCGGTTGGAAGGGCGTGCACGTGCTGCACTTCGCGGGCTCGTCGTGCTCGCAGAAGCTGCGCATCTTCCTCAACCTCAAGGGCATCGCCTGGGAATCGCATCCGATCGATCTGCCTGCCAACGAGAACTTCCAGCCGTGGTTCCTCGGCATCAACCCGCGCGGGCTGGTGCCGGTGCTGGTGCACGACGGCGCCGTGCACATCGAGAGCAACGACATCATCGAGTATCTGGAGAAGAAATTTCCCGACGCCGAAGCTTATTCCCGGTCGGCCACGAGAACGAGGTCGCGGCGCTGCTCAAGCACGAGGACGATCTGCATCTCGATCTGCGCACCTTGAGCTTTCGCTTCGTGTTCGATCCGCCCGGGCCGCCGAAGCCGGCGGCGGCGCTTGAGAGTTATGCCGCGAATGGCACCGGCACGGTGCGGGGCGCGACGGATCGCGACAAGGAGATCCAGATCGAGTTCTGGCAGCGCGCCGCCAAGGAAGGCTTCACCGATGAACGGGCGCGCGCCTCGGCGCAGAAATTCCGCGCCGCGTTCGACGAGCTCGACCAGCGGCTGGCGCAGCAGCCCTATTTGATGGGCGATACTTTGAGCGTGCTCGACATCGCCTGGTTCATCTACGCGCACCGGCTGTCGCTCGCCGGCTATCCGTTCGCGCGGCTGCATCCGCGCGTGTCGCCTGGAAGGAAAAGCTCCGCGCCCGGCCGGAATTCGCCAAGGAGATCGCGGCGCCGCCGGAGGTCGAGGCGCGCATCGACGCTGCGCGGCAAGCCCAGGTCCAGGCCGGGAAAACGCTGGAAACGGTGGCAGGTTTCTGACCTGCACATCGCTCGATCCGATTCGTCAATGACGAAGACCATCTCGTAAAAGCCGCACGCAGATGCCATCTTGTGCGCATGAGAATCACCGAACTCGGCCGCCTTGGCTGACCCTCTGAAGCGCACATTCGAACCGAGCGAAGCGCCGGAGCCCGCCCCCGGCGGCATTGCCGCGCGCGCGCGCGCGGCCGCCGCGGCGGCCGGCGCCGGCTATCTCGCCGGCCTCAATCCCGAGCAGCGGCAGGCGGTCGAGACGCTGGACGGCCCGGTGCTGGTGCTGGCCGGCGCCGGCACCGGCAAGACGCGCGTGCTGACCGTGCGCATCGCCCACATCCTCGCCACCGGCCGCGCCCGGCCCGGCGAAATCCTCGCCGTCACCTTCACCAACAAGGCGGCGCGCGAGATGAAGCGAGCGCGTCGGCGAGCATCGTCGGCGGCGTGGTCGAGGGCATGCCGTGGCTCGGCACCTTCCACTCGATCGGCGTGAAAATCCTGCGCCGGCATGCCGAGCTGGTCGGGCTGAAGCCCGACTTCACCATCCTCGACGTCGACGACCAGATCCGGCTGCTCAAGCAGCTGCTCGCAGCCGAGAACATCGACGAGAAGCGCTGGCCGGCCGCGTGCTGGCGATGCTGATCGACGGCTGGAAGAACCGCGGCCTGACGCCCGAGCAGGTGCCGCCAGGCGAAGCCGCGGCGTTCGCCAACGGCAAGGGCCTCAAGCTCTACAAGGCGTTTCAGGAGCGGCTGAAAATCCTCAACGCCGCCGATTTCGGCGATCTGCTGCTGGAGAGCATCCGGCTGTTCCGCGAGCATCCCGAAGTGCTGCGGCAGTATCAGGCGCGCTTCAAATTCATCCTGGTCGACGAATACCAGGACACCAACGTGGCGCAGTATCTGTGGCTGCGGCTGCTGGCGCAGACGGACGGCCGCAAACACCTCTCCCCGCGCGCGGGGAGAGGTCGACGCGCGAAGCGCGGCGGGTGAGGGGGCGCTTACCGCTGCCTGAGCCAGCGGAGAGGCCCCCTCACCCCGACCCTCTCCCCGCGCGCGGGGAGAGGGAGCACCGCTGCGAGCGAGCGGCCCCAAAAACATCTGCTGCGTCGGCGACGACGACCAGTCGATCTACGGCTGGCGCGGCGCCGAGGTCGACAACATCCTGCGCTTCGAGCACGATTTTCCCGGCGCCACGGTGATCCGGCTGGAGCGCAATTACCGCTCGACCGGCCACATCCTCGCCGCCGCCTCGCACCTGATCGCCCACAACGAAGGCCGGCTCGGCAAGACGCTGCGCACCGACGACGTGCCCGGCGAAAAGGTCACCGTCACCGGCGCCTGGGATTCCGAGGAAGAAGCCCGCGCCATCGGCGAGGAGATCGAGCAGCTGCAGCGCGGCGGCCAATCGGCGCACACACGCTCAACGAGATCGCCATCCTGGTGCGCGCCTCGTTCCAGATGCGCGAGTTCGAAGACCGCTTCGTCACGCTCGGCCTGCCCTATCGCGTGATCGGCGGCCCGCGCTTCTACGAGCGCGCCGAAATCCGCGACGCGCTCGCCTATCTGCGCGTGGTCAATTCGCCGGCCGACGATCTCGCCTTCGAGCGCATCGTCAATGTGCCCAAGCGCGGCCTCGGCGACGCCACCGTGCAGCTCCTGCACGACCACGCCCGCAAGCGCCGCGTGCCGCTGACCGAAGCCGCGCGCGCCGTCGTCGAGACCGACGAGCTGAAGCCGAAGCCGCGCGGCGCGCTGCGCGGCGTGCTCGAACTGCTTCGACCGCTGGCGCAAGCAGCGCGAGGCGCTGCCGCACAACGAGCTCGCCGAAATCATCCTCGACGAATCCGGCTACACCGAGATGTGGCAGAAGGACCGCTCCGCCGACGCCGCCGGCCGGCTGGAAAACCTCAAGGAGCTGGTCCGCTCCATGGAGGAGTTCGAGAACCTGCAGGGTTTTCTCGAGCACATCTCGCTGGTGATGGACAACGAGAAGGGCGCCGAGGCCGACGCCGTCAACATCATGACCCTGCACTCGGCCAAGGGGCTCGAATTCGACACCGTGTTCCTGCCCGGCTGGGAGGAAGGCCTGTTTCCCCACCAGCGCACGCTCGACGACCAGGGCCGCGCCGGCCTCGAAGAGGAGCGCCGCCTCGCCCATGTCGGCCTCACGCGCGCGCGCAAGCGCGCCAAAATCTATTTCGCCACCAACCGCCGCATGCACGGCCTGTGGCAGACCAACATCCCGTCGCGCTTCCTCGACGAACTGCCGGAGGCCCATGTCGAGGTCACCGAATCGCAAGGCGGCTTCGGCGGCTATGGCGGCTACGGCGCCTCCCGCTTCGACGCCATGACCTCGTTCGGCTCGAACTACACCACGCCCGGCTGGCAGCGCGCGCAAGGCGACAAAAGCGCGACGCGGCGGCTTTTCAGAGACGCCGCGATCGCGACTATGCGACGCGGACGACGACTGATCCAACCTCTCCCCGGCGGGGAGAGGTCGCGCCGGGCCCGGCTCGAGCGCCGGCCGATGGCGCTCGGCGCGGAGGGTCCGCGGCGCTCCGGCGCACACCCGCACCGCCTCCCGCTCACCATCGAAGGCGAACTGATCGCCAAATCCACCGGCACCATCTCCGCCTTCACGCTCGGCGACCGCGTCTTCCACCAGAAATTCGGCAACGGCAACGTCACCGCGATCGACGGCAACAAGCTGACGATCCAGTTCGACCGGGCCGGCGAGAAGCGCGTGGTGGATAGTTTTGTGGAGCGGGTGTGAGTAACCGCGATCGACCGGAGGCTCGCGTGCTAGGAATAACGCCATGCCCCATTACATCGCGCTGATCCACAAACAGGCGGGCAGTTGCTATGGCGTGTCGTTCCCTGACATCCCCGGCGTGACCACGGCGGCCGATACGATCGACGAGGCCATGCAGAGGGCCGCCGAGGTTTTGGAATTCGCCGCCGAGGACTGGCCCGATCATCCCGGCAATGAATTTCCGCAACCGCGGACTATCGACACGCTGCGCAGCAGCCTCGAATTTCAGGACGCGGCAACTGATGCCGTCATAGCTGCGGTGCCGCTCCGAGCAGCCCAGGCCGCGGAGTGATCGCTAAAGGGCAACCCGTATGGTGGATTAGCGGAGCGTGATCCGCCCTTCCGTTTAGGTGCGCGCGGCGGATTACGCCTACGGCTAATCCGCCCTACTTGCTTAATCCGCCGCAGCTACTGATTCCGCTGCGCGGCGTCGCTCACGACTTTGTAGGCGGCGGCGAGGGTCGGCTTGTCCTTGGAGATATCGGCGCCGACGGTGGCCATGGTCTTGATCATCGCCGCTTGTTCGTCGGCTGGCAGACTGATCAATTCGCCGCCGGCGTCGGTCCAGGCCTTGTTCGCCGCCTCGTCGATCTCGGTTGCGCGCGGCGCGAAGCTCGTGGCGACGCTGGCGGCGTCGCGTTCGACGATCTGCTGCAGATCGGCGGGCAGCGCATCGAACCACCGTTTGCTGAGCTCGATGAGGTAGAAGATCGCGGCGTGGTTCGTCATCGTGACGTATTTCGCGGCGTCGTAGAAGTGCAGGCCGCTCAGCAGCTCGACGCCGGCCACCGAGGCGTCGAGCGAACCTTGCTGAATCGCCGGCATCACGTCGCTCGGCGACATGGCGACCGGGTTGGCGCCAAGCCGCTTGAACGCGGCGGACTGAAATTCGGAAGCGAAAATCCGCAGCTTCTTGCCCTTGAAATCGGCCACGTGGCGAATCGCGTTCTTGGAAATGACTTCCGAAGGCTCCGCATAGGCGACGGCGACCCCGTGCAGTCCCTTGTCGGCGCCGAGCCCGAGGTAGAACTTCTGCACTTGCGGATCGGCGGCGACCCGATGGCCCTGGGCCACCGACGTGACGAGGCCGGGCGCGGCCAGCACTTCGAAACGTTCGTCGAGGCCGACGAAAAACTCCGGCGGAATGATTGCGCACTGAATGGCGCCGAACTGAGTGCCCTCGATCTGCCGCGGAATCGAGCCGAGCTGGCTCGCCGGATAGACCTCGACCTTGATGCGGCCGCCGGAGTCTTTTTCCACGGCGGCGCCGTAGACTTTGGCATACTCATCAAGCGCCGCGTGCAGGGTGGGCGTCGTGATCTTCATCGTGAAGGTCTTGTCTTGCGCCTGCGCCGACGCGGCCATGAGCGCCAGCGAGACCACGACCGCGCCTGCGGCAGCAGCCGCCCGCTTCGGCAATCCGTTGAGTGCAAACCTCACCGCGCCCTCCCTGAATCTGCTTGTTGACGGAGGTTGTGGCAGACGAAGCCCGACATTGTCCAGCATCGCGCCGGCGCGACGATCGGCGGCCGATACCGCTTTCGCCGCGCGACCACGCGGGTCATACGCGCCGCTAATAACCCCCCCACCCCCACCCTTGCTGCGGGTAATAGGAGCGGCCGCGAGGCGCCTGTCTCGGCTGCGGCTGCGTGTAGCCGAATGGGCCGAACCAACCATCCGAGCGACCGAAGCCGTACCCGTTGTCATCCCGGGAGCGCGCGATGCGCAATTCGGGCGACGGCAGCCGGTTGGCGAAGCCGCCCTGCGGCTGGTTGTTCAGCACCACGACGAATTCGGTGCGGTAGTTGGTTTCGCTGCTCAACGGCTCGTCCGAGATGGTGATCGAGGACAGCGGCAGAGCGGTGGGTGCGATCTGGTCGAGCACCTCCTGCGGGAAAGTAATGCGGTCGAGCGCGTTCTTGGCGCTGTCGCCGTTGTCGATCGAGACTTCGGTCCAACGCAAACCGCCCTCGGCGCGCGCGACCGCGGTGAAGATGTGCGTGCCGATCGGCTTGTCGGGATTCTTGATCGAGACCGGGAACTCCAGGCTCGAAGTCGTAGAGCTCGCCGCCGTCGGACCATTTCTTGTGGGTGTCGCGCCGCACATAGAGCTTCTGCGTGGCGCGGCTGATGAAGATGGAGACCGGCTCACCGGCGAGTCTTGGCGTCGGTCGCGGCTTTGGCGGTCTCGGTCCGCGTGGCCTCGGCCGTCTTGACGGCGGTTGCGGCGGCCGCGACGGCGTCCTGCTTCGCTTTCAGGTCGGTCTTGGCGGCGTCGAGTTGCGCAGCCAGCGCCTCGGCTTTGGCGGCGGCCTTCTGCCTGACGTCGTCCGCCGTGGTCTTGGCCTCGTCCGTTTTGGCGGCAGCGAGCACCTTCTCGGCGTGGGCGCGTTCGGCATCGGCGCGTCGCTTGAGAACTCGAGATTGCGCACCGTCGCCGCGGCCAAGGCTGCTTCGCGCTTTGCGCTCGGAACAGCGGTTTTTGCGGCGGCAGCCGCCTTGGCGGCATCGTCCGCTGTGCGGCCCAGCGCTTCGGCGCGCGCCGGTATGGCGTCGATCGCATCCTGCTTCGGCACGAACAGCGCCGGATCGGAAAATGCGACCGGCTCCGAGTCCGTCGGCGAGATGATCACCCGCATTCCCATCGGCGCCTTGTCGAACACCTTCTCGGCAAAACCGTAAGGCATGCGCACGCAGCCGTGCGAGGCCGCGTAGCCTGGCAACGGGCCGCCGTGCAGCGCGATGCCGTTCCAGGTGATGCGCAGCATGTTCGGCATCCAGGCATCGTCATAGAGGGTCGAGTGGTGGTCCTTGTCCTTTTCCACGACGGCAAAGACACCGGCCGGCGTCTCGCGCCCTTTTACGCCGGTCGAGACCGGCGCACGCAGAATCCAGCCGTCGGCGTCGTAGAAGGTCACCTGCTGGCTCTTGATCGACACGATCGCCATGATCGGCTCTCCGGCCTGGCGCGCGGCCGTCATTGCGGTGGGGCGCGCGGGACGCGTCCGCGTTGCCGCGGCGGCGGGCGGCGCCGCGGTGAGTGCCATCAGCGCCGCGGTAGCCGCGAGCGTCACGATGGCGGCCGGTGCACAGAAACCCGCAGCGCGAACGCGGGTGGATCGCGCCAACGTCAATCGATTGGTCATTCCATTCCTCGGTAAAGCAGGGATTGTCCGAACGAAATCGAAGGCTCGAATCCCAAAGCGGCAGCCTATCGTAGCGATTTTCATGACTTACCGGAAGCGGCAAGCTTAACATAGCCTCGCGGTTGATCCCGAATTCGCTAACGTTCAATCCGGCTACCACTCGTTAGCTGTAGTGCCGGGGGCTTGCGCAAGGTTCGCGAAGGACGCCTTTGATGATTGCCGCGCCTCAAAATCCTCGCGCCATCGCGATCTATATCGACGCCGACGCCTGCCCGGTGAAGCAAGAGGTGTATCGCGTCGCCGAACGCCACGTGCTGAAGGGACTCGCGCTCAAGGTCTTCGTCGTCAGCAACACCCCTATTGCCATCCCACGCGATATGTTCGTTCCCGGACGGCCGGACGCAGAACCGGGATCCACTTCTGCCGGCCGCCCGCTGATCGAGCGCGTCGTCGTCGCCGCCGGCATGGATGCGGCGGACAACTGGATCGCAGAGCGCGCCGCGCGCGGCGATATCGTCATTACGGCGGACGTGCCGCTGGCAAGCCGTTGCGTGAAGGCGGGGGCTGATGTGATCGCGCCGAACGGCCGGGCGTTTAGCGAAGAGTCGATCGGCATGACGCTGGCGACGCGCAACCTGATGGATTCTTTGCGCAACGCAGGCGAGATCACAAGCGGCCCGAAGCCGTTCGCGCCACGCGATCGCTCCAGCTTTTTGTCCGCGCTCGACCAAGCCATCGTGCGGCTCGCGCGCGCCGGTTTCGGCCAGACGGGAGGTTAGCCGTAAAAGCCGCGAAGCTACCTTGCTCCGGAACCAAGCGTCGTCGCGACGTTTGAATAAAGCGGGCATTCGAAAGCAGCCGCCATGATCCGCAAACTCTCCTCCGGCAAATACCGGCTCTATTCGCGAAAGACCAACCCGAAGACCGGCAAGCGCCGCAATCTCGGCACTTTCGATAGCCGCGTCGCGGCCGAAAAACACGAGCGCGCCGTGCAGTATTTCAAACGGCATTAGCAAAGCCCGTCGCAAGCCGTTAAGCGGTTTCAAGTTTTGAGCTATTTCAAGTTTTGAGCTAAAGAACTCCAATCCACGATTGGGGCGCCGTGTGCTTACGAATAGTCGCGACATTAAGCGGCGTCTTGAGCGCGAGGGTTGGATACTCGAACGCATCGCCGGATCGCATCACGTATTTAAGCACTCGCAAACCCGAGCGACCGTCGTTTTGCCTCACCCGAAGAAGGACTTGGGCCGCGGGCTCATTCGTAATATCTATAGGCAGGCTGGATGGCAGCCTGATTGACAGCGCCATGACACATTACGTTGCCATAGTCGAAGATGCCGGTCCGAACACGGCGGTCGGCATTTGGTTTCCTGATCTTCCCGGCTGTTTTTCCGCTGGGGACGATATCGATGGTGCGTTGCTCAATGCCCAAGAAGCGCTGGCCCTTTACGCCGAAGCCGAGGCGCGAGAAGGCCGAACATTGCCCGGCCCGCGCTCCTTTTCTGCGTTGAAGGCCGATCCATCCGTTCTACCCGACCTCCACGACCATTTGGTCGCGCTAATAGCTCTCCAGAGCACCTCTGCACGCGCTGCAGAATAGAAATAACGACTTCGTGTAACCAAGCTGAATCCCGCCGCATTCCGTTCACCATTCCGCCGGGCAGCGCTATTAGCCTCTTGATTGAACCAAAACCGTGCGAAACACTTCTAACAATCGGGCGCGACCCGTCCATTTTCATCAGGTGATCAGCCATGCGTTCCGCCACTTTGTTTTCCGCCCCGCTTTTGGCCGCGGCGATGGCTTTGCCATTGGCGTCAACCTCCTACGCCAACATCTTGGTTTCCATTGACAAAAACACCCAGCACATGTCCGTCGCAGTCGACGGCGCGCCACGGTACGAATGGGCGGTGTCGACCGGACGGCCGGGCTATGACACCCCGAACGGCACCTTCAAGATAAACCGCATGGACGCCGACCACCTGTCGCAGGAGTGGGACAATGCGCCAATGCCGCATTCCATGTTCTTCGACTTGCACGGCCATGCGGTCCACGGCTTTTTCGATGTAAAGCACCTCGGCCTTGCGGTTTCCCACGGCTGCGTGCGGCTGTCCCCCGACCACGCCGCGACGCTGTTCGACCTGGTCAAGACTGAGGGGATGAGCAATACGACCGTCGTGGTCGCCGGCCAAACGCCCGGCGGCCGCAGCCCCGCGGTCGCGCAACGGCGGCCCGTTCAGCAGCCCACCGAGCAGACCGCCGCCGCCGGGCCGATGCCGATTGCGCCCTACGGCATGCCGCCGCAACCGCCGCCGTATTACGCGCAACGGACTTACAGCCAGCCCGCATACGGCCAGCCCGCGTATGGTCAGACCTACTACCGGCAGCCCTATTACGGCCAACCCTCTTATGGGCAACCGGCCTACCAGCAGCCGCAGTACGACCGGCCGTACACGCAGTATTGAACTCCGGTCATCATGGCCGTCGCATTGCTGCGGCTAAAAATGGAATAGGTTTCGGCGTCCGCTGCCCCTCCCTACCCTTCCCGCCGCGCGGGCGAGAATACGGAGGGCGCGGCGCTTTTTTATCGGGAGGAAATCCAACCATGTCACTTGTTAGATATTTTGGCCTCGCCGCCCTCGCCGGCATGCTGGCCGGGCCCGGACCTGCCGGCGCCGCCCTCATCATGCACAAGGATTTGTCTTTGGATATCGCCAAGACCATCGCCGAGGGCGCCATCGCGGCCTGCGCGGCCAAAGGCTATGCCACCTCCGCCGTGGTGGTCGACCGCGACGGCGAAACCATTGTGGCCCTGCGCGCCGACAACGCCAGCCCGCACACCATGGAGAACGCGCGGCGCAAATCCTATACGGCCATGACCTTCAAACAGCCGACGGCGGATTACGCCAAGAAGCTGCTGGATCCCACTTCGGTCGCCCACCAGCAGATAACGCTGCCGGGCGTCATCGCCATTCCGGGCGGCCAGCCGATCAAGGCCGGCAACCAGGTGATCGGCGGCATCGGCGTATCCGGCTCGCCCGGCGTCGACGATGATTGCGTGAATGCCGGCATGGAAAAGGCCAAGGACCAGCTCCAGTAGGCCTGCTCAATCTCGTCGAGCATCTCGTCATGGCCGGGCTTGTCCCGGCCCATCCACGTCTTTGCAACGGCCTGTAGGAGTAGACGTGGATGCCCGCGACGAGCGCGGGCATGACGGAAGTGAGAGGCCGTCACATCGGCTTCTGAAACTTCAGCACGAAATTGTCGACCGGCACGGTCGGCCGGTAGCTCGGAAAGTCGTGAGTGTCGGCGGCGCTGCGCCAGAAATTGCCCTCGGCAACGACATGGAAGCCCGCCGCCTCGACTTCCTGGCGCAGCGTGCTCTCTTCGATGCGATGCAGCGTCTTGACGACCGAGAGACCTTGGCCCGGCAGAGCCGAATGATCGGCAATCACCAAATAGCCGCCGGGCTTGAGCGCGGCGAACATCTTGCGGTCCATCTCGGCGCGATCGACGTTCATGTACGCGGTGTCGTGGTAGTAGAACAGAAACGTGATCATATCGAGATTCTGCACGTCCGGCGGCACCGGATCGTCGAACGGCCGCAGGTCGGCGACCGCATCTTTCATCGCGGGCGTTTTCAGTCGTGCCTCGAAGGCGGCTTTCGCCTTCTCGCCGACGTCCGGCGGGTTTTGTCCATAGACCATGCCGTTTGGCGCCACCGCACGCGCCATCAGTTCGGTGCTGTAACCGCCGCCGGCGCCCATATCGAGCACCTTCATGCCAGGACGCAGGCCCGCAAAGGCCAGGAACGGCACCGGATCGCGCCGCTTGTCGGCTTGCCGATCCGCGTCGCTGCGGTCAGGCGCCGCGATGATGGCGCCATAATCCGGCGCGGCTTGCGCCCACACGCCATGACTGGCGGTCAAAAAAGCGGCCACCCCAAGCCCCGCAGCGATTTGCCTGCGCGTGCACTTTGCAATCATGTTGGTCTCCCGGCGCTTCCGTCATTCGCGACGAGCGCGAAGCGTAGAGCTTAGCATCGCGCGCAACGGGGCAGTCTTCACTTGTCGCTGATCACCCGACGGATGATCGGTTGCCACTTGTCGATCTCGCTTTGGAAATATTGGGTCACTTCCACCGGGCTCATCGCCTGGGTTTCGACCGCGTCCTGAGCGACCAGCTCTTGCATTTGCGGCCGGTTCATCGCCGTGACGACCGCGCGGTTGAGCCGCGTGACGATGTCCGCCGGAAGTCCGGCCCGACCCGATAGGGCGAACCAGGTGGTTGCGACCAGTTCGGGATAGCCCAGTTCCCGGAATGTCGGCACCGCGGGCATCTGCGGCAAGCGCCGCGACGCCGTCACCGCAAGAGGCACGAGCGTGCCGGCGCTGATCTGCGCGCCGACGCTCGAATAGGTCAGCATGCCGACTTTGACATGGCCGGCGACGAGATCGAGCACGGCGTTGGCGCCGCCCTTATAGACGACGTTGACGAGCTTGATGTTGGTTTTGGCGGCAAGATATTCGGCCACCCAATTGCCGACGGCACCGACTCCGGCGGAGACGTATTCGATGCCGGCGCTCTCGCCCTTGGCGCGCGTTATGAACGCGGCGAACGATTGCACGCCGAATCCCCGGTGCACGACGAACGCATTGGGCGCGCCGCCGAAAAAGGCGATGTGGGTGAAGTCGCGCATCGGGTCGAAGCCGACGTTCTTGTGCATCGCCGGCCCCAGCACGTGGGTCGGGATGCCGGAAACCATAAGCGTGTAGCCGTCGGGCTTTGAGCGCGCGACATCCTCGGTCGCTATCAGTCCTCCGGCGCCGGCGCGATTCTCGACGTAGAACTGCCGGCCGAAAGCCGTGCTCAGCGCGTTGGCATAAAGCCGGCCGAACGTATCCGCCGCGCCGCCGGCCGAAAACGGCACCACGACGCGCACCGGCCGCGACGGCCATTCTTCGGCACCGGCGTCATACGACAGCGACACCAGCATTGCCGCAGTGGCCGCCGCCAGAATGAAGGCGGCCTGCGCGGTGCCCGCTATTCCGGCTCGATCCCTGCCGCTTTGATGAGCGTGGTCCATTTCACAAGCTCGGTTTTGACATACTCGGAAAATCCACCGGGGCCGATCCAGAATATCTCGACGCCCACGTCCCGGAAGCGGTCGCGCACCGCGGCGTTCGCCAGCGTCTTCTCGATCGGAGCCGCAAGTGTATCGACCACCTCTTGGGACATGCCGGCCGGCCCGAACATGCCGGTCCATGCCAAGAGGTCGTAGCCGGGCATCACGGTCTCATCCAGTGTCGGTACGTCGGGCAACGCGGCGTCGCGCTGTTTGGTCAACACCGCAAGCGCGCGAATTTTACCCGCCTTTACCTGCGGAATGCCGGTGCTGAAATCCGGCACCATCATCTGAATGTGCCCGGCGATCAGATCCGTTATGGCGGTTGGGTTGCTGCGATAGGCGACCGGCAGAATGTCGAGACTGAGCCGCCGCTTCATGGTCTCGATGGTGATCTGGCCGGTGCTGTTGCCGTAACCCGCCGAGAGCTTGCCGGGATTTGCCTTGGCGTAGGCGACAAGCTCGGCCATCGATTTCACCGGCAGATCGGGATTGACGCCGATAAAAGACGGGAAGCTGCCGATGCGCGCGATCGGCGTGAAATCCTTGATCGGGTCGTAAGGCACCGTCTTGAACAGACCGGGCGCCGCCGAATGCGTGCTGTTCGACGTGAGCAGCAGCGTGTAGCCGTCGGGCTTGGCGCGCGCGACATCCTCGGCGGCAAGCATGCCGCCCGCGCCGGCGCGATTCTCGATAATGAACGGCTGACCGAGAGCTTCCTGCAAATATTTGCCAATCAGGCGCGCCGCCGTGTCGGTGGCGCTGCCAGCCGCAAACGGCGTCAAGATCGTAACCGGCCGCGTGGGGTAAGATTGCGCAGCTGCCGCATGGGCAGCGCAGGCGGTTACCACTAACGCAAAAGCCAACCGGCACAGCCGGCTCATTCCAACCATCGCGAGTCTCCTGTTCCAACACCCGGTTCATTCCGGCTTGATACCGATCTTGGCGACGAGCTCTTTGACGCCAGCGACCTCGGCCGCAACGCGTGCCGCAAGCTCGGCCGATGTTCCGGCAACGACCTCGAAGCCGGCGCGACGCGCCTGCTCGCGCGCCGCTGGGTCCGTCATCGCGGCCTGGCTCGTGCGCGTGAGCAGCGCGACGATAGCGGTTGGCGTGCCGGCGGGCGCAAACAGCGCATTGAAAGTATCCGATATGAAACCCGGATAGCCCTGCTCGATCATCGTCGGCACCTCCGGCAGCGAGAACCAGCGATGCGCCCCAGTCACCGCGAGCGCGGTCAACGTGCCGCTCTTAATCATTGGTTCTGCGGCGGACAGCGCCACCGAGCCGACCTGCACGGTGCCGTCCAACACGGCAAGCGCCGCCGGCCCAGCGCCGCGATAGGGCACGTGAGTCATTTCGATGCCGGCCCGCAGCTTGAGCTGCTCGGCGGTGAGATACGATTTGGTGCCGACGCCGGGACTCGCATAGTTGAAACTGCCCGGCGCGGCCTTGGCGCGCGCCACCAAGTCCGCGATCGTCTTCATGCCGGAATCGGCGCGCACAACAATGACATTGGGCGCGTTCACCAATTCGGAGATCGGCGCGAAGTCCTTGAACGGATCGTAGGGCAGATGGGCGAACAGCGCCGTGTTGACGGCAATCGCGGTTGAGGTGAGCAGCAGCGTGTAGCCGTCGGGCGTGGCCCGCGCGGCAACGCCCATGCCGATATTGCCGGCGGCACCGCCGCGATTATCGACGACCACCGACTGTCCGAGCGATTTCTGAAAGGCCGCCCCCACGATCCGCGCAATAATGTCGGTCGGACCACCGGGCGCAAACGGCACGATCAGCGTGATATTGCGCTCGGGGTAGGCTGCTTGCGCGGCCATCGCGGCGAAGCAAAGCAGGATGCCACCGCATACCGCCTTCAATCCGCGCATCGCGATCCTCCCGGTTCCTTATTGGCCGCTGGTTTCGTATGACGTCAAATCCGGGTCATCGGTCAAGGGGAGCCTATCTTGGCAGCATTGCGCGAACTTGTTGCGGGGAACGAGCTGGTGGTCGCTCCGGTGGCGCTCAATCCGATCATGGCGCGGCTCGCGCAAGCGGCGGGGTTCAAGGCGGTCTATCTCAGCGGCGGCTCGCTCGGCTGGTACAAGGGCGTGACCGAAGCCAACATCACCATGACGGAACTGGCGCAGGTCGCGGTCGATATGCGCACCGTATGCAAGCTGCCGATCATCCTCGATGCCGGCGGCGGCTTCGGCGATCCGGTCCACCTGCACCGCACCATCGCGCTGACCGAGGCTGCCGGATTTGCGGCGATCGAGATCGAAGATCAATTGCTGCCGCGCCGCTTCGAGCACCATGCCGGCATCGATCATCTGGTGCCGACGGAATTCATGCTGAAGAGGCTCGCCGAGGCTTTGGCCGCGCGCACCGACCCCGGCCTCGTCATCATCGCCCGGACCAATGCCCGGCGCGTCGGCGGGCTCGACGACGCCCTGCGCCGCGGCGAGGCGTTCCACGAGGCGGGCGCCGATATGCTGTTCGTCTATACGCGCAGTGCCGAGGAACTGCGGATTGTCGGCGAGCGCCTGCCGCCGCCGCTCATGACCTTCGCGCCGCCGGACGGATTTGCCGAATTCCCGATGTCGCAGAGCGACCTCGCCGGACTTGGTTTCCGCATCGCGGCGTCCTCGGGCACGGCCTTCGCCGCCATGCACAAAGCGGTGCGGCAGTCCTACGAATGTCTGGCGCAGGACCAGCCCGATCCCTTCCTCGGCCGCGGCGGCGCCGAGAAGGAGATGAAGGCGGCGCAACAGACCTGCGACTTCCCGCGCTTCCTTGACATCGAGCGACGTACGATGAAGGGCTGACGGTTACGCGTGCGCCGGGGGCCGCGGCAAATGCAGCCGGCTCCCTCCCCCTTGTGGGGAGGGTGGGGTGGGGGTCGGGAGGTCAGATACGGATTTCCCCGCCTTCACATCCCTCCCGACCCCCACCCCTTCCCCTCCCCACAAGGGGGAGAGGATTCATGTGTGAGCCGTGTAGAAAAGCGGGATAAGCTGTAGATAAAGTGTCACCTGCATTGTTAATAACCCCGATCGATCCGCAAGACCGGACCGTCTGGCCGCGCGTCTTGTGAATTGTGTGGATCAATCCAAAAGCTACCAACAAATCAACGGGGTCGTCCTTCTGACCAGCGCTCGCGAAACGCCATTTGCACAGCTTGAAACGGATGAACAAACCGCGCGCCGGATCGCGGCTGTCATCGCTGAGAGTTATGGCGACGACGATGTCGCGGTCAGCCTTGTTGATACGGGCGGCGGGCTGTGGCGTGTGGCGATCCATTTCGGCGTCGCGCTCGACGTCGATGCAGTGCGCGCACTGACCGCCGTTGCGGGCGGACCGGCGCTGGCCGACACATTGCGCTTCGGGCACGTCGCCGTGAAGGATTGGGTCGCCGAGAGCCTTGCCGGGCTCAAGCCGGTGACGGCCGGACGATTCGTCGTTCACGGCGCGCACGATCGCAGCCAAATTCCCGTCAATCGGATCGGCATCGAAATCGAGGCCGCGCTGGCGTTCGGCACCGGCCATCACGGCACGACGCGCGGCTGTCTCGTCGCGCTCGATCGCGTCTGCAAATCCCTCGGCCAGCGCCGGTTGAACCGCATCCTCGATGTCGGCACCGGCAGCGGCGTTCTTGCCATCGCGGCGGCGCGTGCCTTGCGGCAGAAGGTGCTCGCGACCGACATCGACGCCAGCGCTGTCCGTATAGCGCGCGCGAATGCACGATCGAACCGCGTTGGCGTCTTGGTCGAAGTTGTGGCGGCGAACGGCGTCACGTCGTACCGTCTGAATGCGGGCGCACCGTTCGATCTGATCTTTGCCAACATCCTGTTGGGGCCGCTGCAGCGGATCGCCTCGCCGCTCGCGCGACTGATCGCCCCTGGCGGTCGCGTCGTTCTTTCCGGGTTGCTGCCGGCCCATGCGAACGCAGCGATTGCCGCTTATCACGCACTCACGCTGGAACGACGCATTGACCTTGATGGCTGGACCACGCTCATTTTCAAGCGCCGCCAAAGGCCGCGCCACGCCGTTGCCCGCAAGCGTTGGCGACCATAGATTGCCTGCCATGTCCGAGGCTCATTTCCAATCGTTCGAGGATCGCGGCGACCGCGCCGCCAGCGCGCCGCGCGTTGCGACTTTGCGGGCGGAACTCGCAAAACGCGGTCTTGATGCGTTTATCGTGCCGCGTGCCGACCGCTTCCAAAACGAATATGTGCCGCCCTCGGATGAACGGCTGGCCTGGCTGACCGGCTTCACCGGCTCGGCCGGCGCCGCGATCGTGTTGAAGGATCGTGCCGTCGTCTTCGTCGATGGCCGCTACCAGGTGCAGGTGCGCGAGGAAGTCGACGACACGGTTTTTGCGGTGGCGCACCTGGTCGAACAGCCGCCGCCGGCATGGATCGAAACCAATCTGCCGGCGGGAGCGAAGCTCGGCTACGCACCGTGGCTGCACACCGTCGATGGCGTCGAACGACTCGCCAAAGCGTGCGCCGCTGCCGATGCCAGTCTTGTTGCCGTCAACGACAACCCGATCGACGCGGTCTGGCTCGATCAGCCGGCGCCGCCGCTCGGCGCGGTGGTTCTGCACGACCTGCGCTATGCCGGCGAGGACACCGCCGCGAAGCTCGCACGCATCCGTGCCGCCATGCAAAAGTTTGCCGCGGACGTGCTCGTGGTCTCCGACCCGCACGCCGTGTCATGGCTGTTCAACATCCGCGGCAGCGATGTGCCGCACACGCCGGTGGCGCTCGCCTTCGCTTTGGTGCCGCAACACGGCCGTCCGTCGCTTTACGTCGACGCGCGCAAACTCAAGAACGATGTGCGCCATCACCTCGAAGAGTCCGCCGCCGTGCGCGCGCCCGCCGATTTCGAGCGCGATGTCGCCGCGCTTGGGAAAGATCGACGCGCCGTACTGATCGATCCTAGCGGCTGTCCCGAGGAAATTGCGCGTCTGGTGACCGGGAACGGCGGCAAGGCTTTGCGCGGCAGCGACCCGATCGCGCCGATGAAGGCCGTGAAGAACGCGGTCGAGATTGCCGGTGCGCGCGCGGCGCAGCAGCGCGACGGCGCGGCCATGGCGCGCTTTCTCGCCTGGTTCGACCGCGAAGCGCCCGGTGGACGATTGACGGAGATCGACGCCGTCGAGGCGCTCGAGAGTTTTCGCCGCGACACCGGACAGTTGAAGGACGTGTCGTTTCCGACCATTTCGGGCACCGGGCCGGACGGCGCGATCGTGCATTATCGCGTCACGCGCCGGAGCAATCGACCGATCGCGCCGGACGAGCTTTTCCTCATCGATTCCGGCGGCCAATACGAGGATGGCACCACCGACATCACCCGAACGATTGCCGTGGGAACGCCAAGCGCCGCCATGCGCAAAAATTTCACCCTCGTGCTCAAAGGCCATATCGCCATCGCGCGTGCCGTGTTTCCGGACGGCACCACGGGCGCGCAACTCGACACCCTGGCGCGCCAATTTCTCTGGCGCGAAGGGCTCGACTTCGATCACGGCACCGGCCACGGCGTCGGCAGCTATCTTTCGGTGCACGAAGGACCGGCGCGAATTTCAAAGCTCGGCGGCACCCCGCTCAAGCGCGGCATGATTCTGTCAAACGAGCCGGGCTATTACCGCACCGACGCCTACGGCATTCGGATCGAGAATTTGATCCTGGTGATAGAAGCCCCGCCCGTCGCCGATGCGGAAAAGCCCCTCAACGCATTCGAGACATTGACCCTGGCGCCGATCGACCGACGCCTTATTGAACCAACGATGATGAGTGCAGAAGAAATCGCGTGGCTCGACGCCTACCACGCGTGGGTGCGCGAGGCGCTATCGCCAATCGTCGATGCGCAAACGCGAGACTGGTTGATCGCGGCAACGGCGCCGCTCAAACGCGGGCGTTAGCGCCTCTGCGGTGTTAATTCTTCACCGTCATCCTGAGGTGGCCCCGAAGCGGCCCTCGAAGGATACGGCCGATGCGCTCGGGCCGCCGCCCTTCGAGGCTCGCTTCGCTCGCGCCTCAGGGTGACGGAACGGTCTCAGCGAACGAGTTTCAGCCACTCATCCTCGGTCAACACCTCGACGCCCAACTCCTTCGCCTTGCCGAGCTTGGATCCGGCGCCGGGGCCGGCGACGACGTAATCGGTTTTCTTCGACACCGAACCCGAAACCTTCGCGCCGAGGCGTTCCGCCGATGCCTTGGCCTCATCGCGCGTCAACTTCTCCAGCGTGCCGGTGAAAACCACGGTCTTGCCGGCGACCGCCGAATCCCGCCGCGGCTTCTCGGCATCGCGGATGCGCACCTGCGCGACGAGCCGTTCGATGCGCCGGCGATTGTGCGCCTCGGCAAAATAGGTGCGCAGACTCTCGATCACCGTATCGCCGATCTGATCGAGCGCATCCATCTCCTCCGCGGTCTCGGCATCGGCCTTGGCGAGCTTGAGGCACGCGTCGTGAAACGTATCCCAGATGCCGTAGCCGCGCGCCAGCGCCACCGCCGTTGTTTCGCCGACATGACGGATGCCGAGCGCGTAGATGAAACGCTCCAGCGAAATTTCGCGCCGCGCCGTGATGGCGCCGAACAGATTGCGCACCGAGGTTGCGCCGAACCCTTCGACCGTTTCGAGGTGAATTTTCCTGTTGCGCTCTTCCAGGGTAAAAATATCGGCCGGCTCCTTGATCCATTCCTTTTCGTAGAACAGCTCGATCTGCTTCTCGCCTAACCCATCGATGTCGAAGGCGCGGCGCGACACGAAGTGCTTGAGGTGCTCCATCCTCTGATAGGGGCAGGCGAGTTCGCCGCTGCAGCGGGCGCGGGCGCCTTCTTCGCCCCCGGCGATGATCTCGCGCACCACATCGGTCTTGAGGTGACACGGACATTTTTTGGGGAACGGAAAAGCGTCCTTACCTCGCGGCTTGTCCTCGACCACGCCGAGAACCTGCGGGATCACATCGCCGGCGCGTTGGATCGTGACCGTATCGCCGATACGAACGCCGAGCCGCTCGATCTCCTCTTGATTGTGCAGCGTCGCGTTCTGCACCACGACACCGCCCACCGTGACCGGCTCGAGTTTGGCGACCGGCGTCAGCGCCCCGGTACGGCCGACCTGAATCTCGATGTCCTTGACGACGGTCGTCGCCTTCTCGGCCGGGAATTTGTGTGCGATCGCCCAGCGCGGGTTGCGCGATACGAAACCAAGCCGCTCCTGCCAGTCGAGGCGGTCGACCTTATAGACCACCCCGTCGATGTCGTAATCGAGCTTGGCGCGCTCGCTCTCGATCTCGCGGTGAAACGCGATGAGCGCTTCGACCGACCGGCACATCTTGGTCAACGGATTGGTCTTGAAGCCGCATGACGCGAACCAGTTGATCATGCCGGACTGCGTATCGGCCGGCATCACGCTCATCTCGCCCCACGCGTAGGCGAAGAAGCCGAGCGGGCGCGACGCCGTGATCGAAGCGTCGAGCTGACGCAGCGAGCCGGCCGCGGTATTGCGCGGATTGACATAGAGCTGCTTGCCGGCCTCCGCCTGTTTGCGGTTGAGCGCGAGGAACGCCGCCTTGGTCATGTAAATTTCGCCGCGCACTTCAACCACGGCCGGAATCTTGCGCCCCGAAAGCTTGTGCGGAATATCCGCAACCGTCTTGACGTTTGCGGTGACGTCTTCGCCCTCGGCGCCGTCGCCGCGCGTCGCGCCGGTCACCAGCACGCCATCCTCATAGCGCAGCGACATCGACAGCCCGTCGATCTTGGGTTCGGCGCTGAACACGATCTCGTCGTCGGCGCCGAGACGCAGGAAGCGACGGATGCGGCCGACAAACTCGACCACATCCTGCTCGGCGAACGCGTTGTCGAGCGAGAGCATCGGCACGGCGTGCCGTATCTTGGCAAAGCGCGCCGACGGCGCCGCACCGACACGCTGCGTCAGGCTTTCGGGCGTGCGCAATTGCGGGAAGCGCGCTTCGATCGCGCCGTAGCGCTTACGCAGCTTATCGTACTCGGCATCCGGAACAGTCGGCGCGTCGTTCTGGTAGTAGCGCTTGTCGTGCGCGGCGATCTCTTCTGCGAGCCGCGCGTACTCGGTCTTGGCCTGCCTTGCGGTGAGGTCGTCAGCCGATGTTTCAGTTCTGTCGCGGCGCGTCATGTCGGTAGGGCTCAACCAACCGCCGCGCGGATCAACCGTTCGGCGGCGGCGCGGGCTTCGGCGGTGATTTCAGCGCCGGCGAGCATGCGAGCGATCTCCTCGCGCCGGCGCTCGGCCGCAAGTTCGACGACGCGGGTCGCGACCCGCTTGCCTTTGGCGAGCGCGTCCTTGGCGATCAGGTAGTGCCGGTCGGCGCGCGCCGCCACTTGCGGGGCGTGGGTCACAGCGATCACCTGCACGCCGGAAGCAAGCCGCGCCAGGCGAACGCCGATGGCGTCGGCAACCGCGCCGCCGACGCCGGTATCGATTTCGTCAAAGACCAGCGTCGGCGCCGAGCCACGATCGGCCAGCACCACCTTGAGCGCGAGCAGAAAACGCGCGAGCTCGCCGCCGGACGCGACCTTCATCAGCGGGCCCGGCCGCGTGCCCGGATTGGTGCGCACCCAGAACTCGACCCGATCGAGGCCGTCCGGTCCTTCGCCGGCACTCTCGATTGGCGTCGAAAATTGCGCCCGTTCGAGCTTGAGCGGCTTGAGCTCGGCATTGACCGCCTTATCGAGCGACTGCGCGGTGCGGCGGCGCGCCGCTGACAATTTCTCCGCCGCTTGCAGGTAACGCGCCGCCGCCTCCTGCGCTTCGCGCTCCAGCGCGGCGAGCCGCTCGGCGCCGGCGTCGATCAGCGTCAGGTCGCCTTCGTAGCGGCGGGCGAGCGCCGCCAAGTTATCGACCGGCGCATTGTATTTGCGCGCAGCGGCACGCAGCGCGAACAAGCGCTCCTCGATCCGTTCCAGTTCGTGCGGGTCGTAGTCCGCCGCCCGGAGCGCCTGTTCAAGATGGCCGCGCGCCTCATCGAGCGCCGTCAGCGCAGCGTCGATCGCGGTGACGACCGGTCCGATCAGCGTCGGCGCCTGCGCGCCGCGCCTCTCGAGGCGGCGCACGGCGGTGGACAGCGAGAGCACCGGCGACTGCGGGCCGGTCACGCTGTCGTACGTCGTGCGCAAATCTTCGGCGACCTTTTCGGCCTGCATCATGGTGGCGCGCCGATCGGCCAAAGTCGTCTCCTCGCCGGCTGCCGGCGCGAGATGACTGAGTTCGTCGACGGCATGACGCAGCCATTCGGCTTCGCGGCCGGCGCGCGCCACATCGGCGCGGTGGTCCGCGACGGCGGCTTCGCGCGTGCGCCGCTCGACCCACAGCCGCGTCACCGCCGCGGCGTCATCCTCGATGCCGCCATAGGCGTCGAGCAGTGCGCGGTGGGTTGCCGCGTCGACGAAGGCGCGATCGTCATGCTGGCCATGGATTTCAACCAATGCGGCGCCGAGCGCGCGCAGCACCTGGACGCTGACTGGCTGGTCGTTGACGAAGGCGCGGGTGCGGCCATCGGCGAACTGAACCCGCCGCACGATCAGAGCCTCTTCGCTCCCAAGATCCTCGCCGCCAAGATCGTTTGCGGCCAGCACGCGGCGCGCCGGGTGCTTCTTGGCAAGGTCGAAAGCGGCGATCACCTGGCCCTGCTCCGCGCCTTCCCGCACCAGCGCCACGTCGCCGCGCGCGCCCAGCGCGAGCGCAAAGGCGTCGAGCAGGATCGATTTTCCGGCCCCGGTCTCGCCGGTCAACGCGGCTAGGCCGGGCCCGAAATCGATATCCAGGCGATCGATCAGGACGATGTCGCGGATGGAAAGGCGTGCCAGCATGATGACAGAGGACGGATCACAAAAACGGCGGACGGATGATATGCCCGATTCCTTGTCCTGTCCTCTATCGTCCGTCGTCGCGATCTCAGCCGAGACCAACCTTCTTGAAGGCGCGGCTGATCCAGGAGCCCTTGTTCTCGGCCGTCGGCTCGCCACCGGCGGTTTTCACCAGATTATAGGCGTCCTTGTACCAGGGGCTGTCCGGAAAATTGTGGCCGAGCACGGCGGCGGCGGTTTGCGCCTCGTCGATGATGCCGAGGGAAATATAGGCTTCGGTCAGCCGCTCCAGCGCCTCCTCGACGTGGCGCGTGGTCTGATATTGGGTCACCACCACCTTGAAGCGGTTGATCGCACCGGCGAAGTCGCGGCGTTTCATGTAGAAGCGGCCGACTTCCATTTCCTTGCCGGCGAGTTGGTCGCGCGCCATTTCGATTTTTTTCTTGGCGCTGACCGCGTATTCGCTATCCGGATATTTGTGCACCACCTCTTCGAGCGCGGTGATGGCCTTGTCGGCGCGCTCCTGGTCGCGCGAGACGTCGAGAATTTCGTCATAATACGAAGACCCGACCAGATATTGGGCGTAGGCCGCATCCGGACTGGCGGGATGCAGCGTCACGTAGCGTTTTCCCGCATTGATGCAATCGGTGTATTCGTTTGCCTGGTAATAGGAATAGGCCGACATCAGCAGCGCCTTGCGCGCCCAATCCGAATACGGATTTTCGCGATCGACCTCGTCGAATTTCTTCGCGGCGCCTTTGTAGTCCTGCTTGATCGTTGAGGAGAAAAAGTCCCTCGTTGTAAAGCTTGTCGGCGGGATCGTCGGGAACGTAATCCTCATCCTTGTTGAACATGCTGCAGGCCATCAGCGGCACAGACAGCAGCGCCAGCGCCAGCAAGCCCGCCAGCGCGCGCAGTCTGCGACCGGATCTCGTCGATCCTCGTAACCGCAACATCATGAGCGTGATAATAGTCCCGTCCCGCCGCTACATCCGTCCCATGTCGCGTGCCGCGCACGTCAACAGGGCTTCGCAGCCCACCGATACTAGCGCGATTATGCCCTACAATCGGCCGGAATAAAGGCGAAAAAGCCAAGCGTTTTCAAGATAAGGATGTTTCGAGAAAAGGATGCTTCGAGATAAGACTTTTCAGGAAACGTCCGGCCCGTAAGCAGGCGCCGGAAAAGCCGATGCGAGATCGGCATGGCCGCGCGCACGGCGAACAGGCTCGGGAACCTCGACATAGGTCCAAGCGCTGGCATCGGCCATCAGCGCACTGAGCACCGCGTGATTGAGCTTGTGGCCGCCGCGAACCGAACGATAGGCGCCGATCAACGGCGCCCCGGCAAGCGCCAGGTCGCCGATGGCATCAACCGCCTTATGGCGGACGAATTCATCGGAGAAACGCACCCCCTCCGGATTGAGGACGCGGTTTTCGGCGACCACGACGGTATTTTCGAACGATGCGCCGAGCGCATAGCCCGCGCTCCACAACTTCGCCACGTCGCGCATGAAGCCGAACGTGCGCGCCCGCGCCAGTTCGCGACGGAACCCAGCCGGATCGACATCGATAGCGATGGCCTGACGGCCGATCAGAGGATGATCGAATTCGATCTCGGTTTCCACCCGCAGGCCGCGCAGGTACGGCCGCAATTCGCCGTAGCAGCCATTTTTGGTCACCCGCACCGGCTTGAGAACCTGAATGTAACGCCGCGCCGCAGGCAGCGTCACAATACCGGCTTGATCAATCGCCGCGACAAACGCCGCCGCGCTGCCGTCCATAATGGGAACTTCGGGGCCGTCGACCTCGACGACCGCATTGTCGACCCCAAGGCCGTGCAGCGCTGCGAGCACATGCTCTGTCGTCGACACAGCCGGACCGTCGTGATCGCCAAGCACGGTGGCGAACTCGGTAGCGGTCACGGAGCGATATGTAGCAGCGATTTCGCGGTCGCACTGGCCGTCAACCCCGCTGCGCAGGAATATAATACCGGTATCGGCTTCGGCCGGATGAAGCGTCAGAGTGACGGGCGCACCGGAATGCACACCGATGCCTGTGACACTGGCGTGTTTGCGCAGTGTCGTCTGCTTCCCAGCCTGCATGCCCCGCGTCATGCCCTCGTCCCACCAACTATGGCTTGACTGCGTACAGCCGTAGCCAACCCCACCCCGAAGGAACCGATGCGTCGTGTGTAACAAGGAGAGGACCACTGGACCCCAGGTCTCAACCCCCGACGCAATCCCCTTTTCACGGGTAAACCATACCGGTGTCGCGATGTAAGGCCAACTCACGCTTTCTTACCGACTGTAACCTTTTTATAGCCGCACTCTTGTCAGCAAGACGCCCAAAATCGCACCGAGCGCGATCCGAGGCGATGATGTCCAAGCATCAGCCGATATCCACGGGTGTGCCGCGCGAGCGATCGCGCGGCATCGCAGACAAATCAACGCACTTTCAATAGCTTAATCACGTAAGTCGGCACGACGCAACGCAGCCACCGCCGCGTCCGTGGCGCCAAATCGTGATCGCACCCGGCCTTTCAGTTGGCCTGTCGGCGCAGGAACGCCGGAATATCGAGTTGATCGTCGTCGCCTTGGTTATGCACAGGCGCTTGCCGGCCGTGCTGGTCCAATCCCTGCGGCGCGGACCGCTTGGCATATTCGGAAACCGGCTCCGGGCGCGACTCGGACGCACGCGGCATCGGGCGTCCCGGCAGCCGTTCTGCCGACTGCGGGGCGTTTGCCGAAGCGGCCCGCGGGCCCGGTATCGTCTCGTCCTCGTTGTCGCGGCGACCAAGTCCGACCGCGGCCAAGCGCTGCAGCAGCGACATGCGCCGCTTCTCGGGATGCTCGTCCTGCGGAAGCTCGCCGCGCCGGGCGCGAATCTCATTCTGCGCCGGCACCGGCAGCTCATCGATCCGCGGCATGCGGGGGCGCGCGCGGCAGGCGCTCCGCCTGCGGCGGAATGAATGCTTTGGGCTCCAGCATAGTCTCGATGCCGCCTGCGGCGGGTCGATGAACAGCGACGGCTTCGGCGGCCATCGGCCGGATCTTCACGTCATCGCTCGGGTCTGCGGAAGGATGGCCGCCGCGACCGCCGCCTTGGCCGCCGATTCGATCGAGGCGTTGACGGACGTAGGCGATGCCGGCGATGCGTAGGACGCGGCCGGCGCAGTCGCAACCGAGCGAGCCGGCTCGCGCTCGATGCGCTCCGCGATCCGCTGGTTGTCGGCGCGCAAGCCGTTGCGCGACCTCGGCAATGCGGGCCTCCGCGGTGGACACGCTCGGCCGCGTGCGCAACGGCAAGCGCATGGTCGATGCCGGTGGCCACCACCGAGACGCGGATCATGCCGTCGAGACTTTCGTCGAAGGTCGCGCCGACGATGATATTGGCATCGTGATCGACCTCCTCGCGGATTCGCGTCGCCGCCTCATCGACCTCGTAGAGCTTCAAGTCGCGGCCGCCGGTGATGGAAATGAGCAGCCCTCTCGCGCCTTTCATCGAGGCGTCGTCGATCAGCGGATTGGAGATCGCGGCCTCGGCGGCGGTGAGCGCCCGCTTGTCGCCTTCGGCCTCGCCGGTGCCCATCATCGCCTTGCCCATCTCGCGCATGACGGCGCGGACGTCGGCGAAGTCGAGGTTGATCAGGCCCTCCTTGACCATCAGGTCGGTGATGCAGGCGACGCCGGAATACAGCACCTGATCGGCGAGCGCGAAGGCATCGGCGAATGTCGTTTTCTCATTCGCCACGCGGAACAGATTTTGATTGGGAATGATGAGCAGGGTGTCGACGGACTTCTGCAGTTCCGTGATGCCGCCGTCGGCGAGGCGCATGCGGCGCTGACCTTCGAAGTGGAACGGCTTGGTGACCACGCCGACGGTGAGAATGCCCATTTCGCGTGCCGCCTTGGCGATAACCGGCGCGGCGCCGGTGCCGGTGCCACCGCCCATGCCGGCGGTGACGAAAACCATATGCGCGCCGTTGAGATGGTCGCGGATTTCGTCGAACACTTCTTCCGCCGCGGCGCGACCGACTTCGGGTTGCGAGCCGGCGCCGAGGCCCTCGGTCACCTGCACGCCCATCTGGATGACGCGCTCCGCCTTCGACATGGTGAGCGCCTGCGCATCGGTATTGGCGACCACAAAGTCGACGCCCTGCAACCCGGCGGTAATCATATTGTTGACGGCATTGCCGCCGGCGCCGCCGACACCGAACACGGTTATGCGCGGCCTGAGCTCACGGATGTCGGGGATATTCAGATTGATTGTCATGGTTGCCTCTTTTTCCTTGCACGGGCGGCATCAACGCCCTGCCCCGGCCGGTCCGCCACCGGCCGCTGTGATTTGCCAAGCTTCGCGTCTGGGGGCCATCAGAAGCTCTCGCGAAGCCATCGTCCGACCCGGGCGAAATAACCGCCCGTGCCTGTCGTGAGGTGCCGCTTACGCTGCGGTTCGAAATGTTCGAGGTGCGCCGCCTGCGGATAGACCAGGAGACCGGCCGCAACGGCGAATGCCGAGCCTTTGGCCGCATCCGGCAGTCCCGATATGCCCAGCGGCCGGCCAATGCGGACCGGCCGGCCGAGCAAGCGGGCGGCAAGATCGGGCAATCCGGTGAGTTGGCTCGCGCCGCCGGTCAGGATCACATGGCCGCGCTGTTCGGCAGCGAATGCCGATGCGGCGAGCCGATCGCGCACCATTTCAAGGATTTCCTCGACGCGCGGCTTGATGATGTGCGCCAGCGTCGCCCGGGACACGAATTGCCCGGTATCGCGTTCATCGTCGCTGATCGGCGGCACCGTGATCATGTCGCGCTCATCCGAGCCTCCGATGAGCACACTGCCATAAAGCGTCTTGATTCGCTCGGCGTCGGCGATGCGGGCGTTCAATCCGCGCGCGATGTCCATCGTGACGTGCTGGCCGCCGAGCGCAAATCCTTCCAAATGAATCAATCGGCCGCCGAAAAAAACCGCAATCGTGGTCGTGCCGGCGCCCATGTCGATGACGGCCGCGCCGAGATCGGCCTCGTCGTCGGCAAGCACTGAAAGACCCGCGACGTAGGGGCTGGCCACCATGGCCTCGACCGAGAGATGACAGCGCTCGACTGCCAGCATCAGGTTGCGGGCCGCGGCGACATCGGTGGTCGCGACGTGCATATCGACGCCGAATCGCGACCCCAGCATGCCGCGTGGATCCCGAATGCCATTGGCGCCGTCGATCGAATAACCGACCGGCAGTGAATGCAGGACGGCGCGACCGTCGCGCAGCGATTGCCGGCTGCCGGCTGCCAACACGCGCGCGATATCACCGTCCGACACCGTGCTGCCGACGATATCGATATCGGCAGCAAACAGCTCGCTCGCCAGCCGGCCGGCCGATATCGACAGCACGACCGATTCGATCTCGACCGATGCCATGCGTTCGGCGCCGTCGACGGCCTGGCGTATCACGTCTTCGGCTTCGGCAAGATTGATCACGCCTCCGGCCTTCATGCCGCGCGCGGCGGTATGGCCGAAGCCGACCACCTCGACGGCGTGGCTGCGCCGGGTCAGGACTTGCTGCGGCGGATGGGGCCGCAGCCGAGCAATCAGGCAAACCACCTTGCTTGAACCCACGTCGAGCGCCGCGACCAGCGCGCTGCGCCTTGGCGCGATCGGTTTCATCTTCGGTGTCAGGCCGTAATGGTGGGTGCTCATGCGTCACCCCCCTTTTTCTTCTTCTTGGGAGCGAGCAATTCTTGGCGTGCCTGCGCGGCGGAATCGGAGAGGCGGACCGTGACGCGATCGGGCAACCGAAGATCGACGATTGTGATGTCGCGCGACAGCAGTTTTTTGTCCCGGTCGAGTTCAACAAGCCGATCGAGCGCGCCCTGAACATCTGTTTCCGGCAGACGCACGTCGATGCCGTTGGTCAACCGCAAATTCCAGCGCCGTTCCGCGACCAGGATGGAGGCCCGCATCTTCGATCGAATGTCGGGATACCGATCGACGATGGTGAGAAAATCCTTGGCCTGTCGCTCGGCGCCCTTGCCGACGACGAGAGGCAGACTGAGATAGCGGTCTTCGACGAACGGCTCGAGCACCGTACCGTCGGCGGCGATGACGGAGACGCGGCCATCCTTCTGCCAGAGCGCGAAGGCCTGCCGTTCGGTGATCGAGATCTGCAACCGGTCCGGATAAAGCTTGAGCACGGCCGCATCGGCGATCCAGGGATTCGCCATCAAGCGCACCCGCGCGGCGTCGGCATCGAGAAACAGCAGCGAAGCCCGGCCGGTCACGCCGGCCGTGGTCAGGATTTCCTCGCGGCTGATTTCCTTTTGGCCCGACAGCGAAATCGCCGCGATGCGAAATCCCAGCGAATTGGCGACTGTATCGCGCGCGTCCTTCGTCCAATTGACGATATCGATGACGTGTTGGCCCTTAACCGCGCCATAGCCCAATGCACCGGCGAGAAGCAGGGCCGATCCGGCGATACCGATGCCGCGTGGCCGGGGCACCCGTGTGATCATAGCGCTAAAACGCCTGATCAGCCGCTCAAACGACGCCGACCAGGCGTCGAAAGCCGCGCGGCCGCCGCGAAGCGCGGCGCCGGCAGGCGAAAGCCGCGGCTTCTTCAGCCGGCACTCTCGCCCGTTCCGCAGTTGCTGGCCCCGACCGCATCAGCGGTTGGTCGAGGCGTCCTCCACCATCCATTGCACCAGCTCATCGAACGTGATGCCCGCGTAAGCGGCTAGCTCGGGCACGAGCGAGGTCTCGGTCATCCCCGGTTGCGTATTCACTTCAAGACAGACCAGCCTCCCCGTCCCCAAATCGTCATAGCGAAAGTCCGCGCGGCTCACGCCGCGGCAACCAAGCGCGCTATGGGCAGCCAAACTGAGTCTGCGGACCTGCTGGTAAACATTTGGTAAAATTTTCGCCGGCAGCACGTGTTTGGAGCCGCCCGCCGCATATTTTGCCTCGTAGTCGTAGAACCGCGTGGCCGGCACGATCTCGATCACGTCGAGGGCACGGTCGCCGAGCACGGCGCAGGTCAGTTCCTTGCCGGGGATGTACTGTTCGATCATGATTTTTTCGCCGAACGCCCAGTCGTCGCGATAAAGCTCCTGGGGCGGGTGCGGATGCTGTTCGGTGACGATGAAGACCCCGACGCTCGAGCCTTCCGCGATCGGCTTGATCACGTAGGGCGGCGCCATCAGATGGCGCTTGGCGGCCTCGAACCGCGACACCACCAAATCCTCGGCGACCGGCACGCCGGCCGCGCGAAACAGCGCCTTGGCGTAATCCTTCTGCATGGCGACGGCGGAGGCCATGACGCCGGAATGGCTGTAGGGAATGTCCGAGAATTTCCAAAAGACCTTGCAGCGTGCCGTCCTCGCCGGGCCGGCCGTGCAGCACGTTGAGCGCAACGTCGGGCTTTGCGGCCGTGAGCGCGGCTGCGATATCGCGGCCGACATCGATCGGCGTGACGCGGTAGCCGCGCCGGACCAGCGCATCGGCGCATGCCTCGCCGGAGCGCAGCGAGACCTCGCGCTCGGCCGACCAGCCCCCCATCAAGACGGCGACGTGCTTGGCCATATCTGAGCCGGTGCCTCGACCGGGGTTCGCTGATTCGCTTCGCCCCCAATAGAATCGACAAATGGCAAAACGTCGAGAGTCTCAAAGGCGGATTTCGGCCGGAACAGGCGAGCCGTCGTAGAGCCAGGACAGGCAGGCGAACAGGTGCGCCTCGTCCCACGCCGCCACGGTCTCATTGCGGACGTCGCGAGCGATGCCTTCGGCGTGATAAAATTGCCAAAGCGCGCGCGATTCGAGTTGTACGCGCGCGGTGCGCACCAGCCGCGCGGCCTCGAAACGGCGAAATGCGGTGGCAAAATCGCCCTCCGCCGCCGCAATCAGCTCGCCGAGGCAATATCCGTCTTCGATCGCCATGCAGGCGCCCTGCGCCAGCGATTGCAGCGGCGCGTGCGCGGCGTCACCCAGCAGCACGACGCGGCCTCTGTGCCAGTGCCGCACCGGATCGCGATCGCCGACCTGCCAGCGGCGGCCGAGGTCCATCATCGCCAGCATGGCGCGCATGCCCGGATGCGCGTCCCGATAGGTGCGCTCGAGCTCTGCGCGGTACGAAGCGACGTCACCCTTCTCGGCATGGGTCGAAGTGCGGAACACCGCGACGATGTTGAACAGCGCGTCGTGGCGCAGCGGGTAATGCACGATGTGAAAGCCAGGTCCGCCCCACAAGACGACGCAATCGCGCGGCACGTCGGCCTTGAGTTCCCCCATCGGCACGATGGTGCGGTGCGCGACATAGCCAATCGGACGCGGATCACCGTCACCGATGAGCTTCGCGCGAAACAGCGAGCGAACGCCGTCCGCCGCGACAACGGCGGCGCCCGAAAACGTTCGGCCGTCCGCCGTGGTGACGGCGGTGTCTTCGCCGCGATCCTCGAAGCCGGTGACCATCGCGTGCGGAACGAGCTCGATGGCGGCACTGCGGCGGCAGGCCTCGAGCAAGACGTTATGCAGATCGATGCGATGAACGATGATGTAGGGATATTTGAAGCGCGCGCGGAACGTGGAGCCGGTCGGTATCCGCAGCAGTTCTTTGCCGGTGAGCGCGTCCAGCATCAGAACGGCCGGCGGCTGATCTGCGGCGGCGATGACTTCGTCGATCAGGCCGAGGCGATCGAAGACGTGAAAGACGTTGGGACCGAACTGGATGCCGTAACCGATGGCGCCGAATTCCGGGGCGCCTTCGAGGACGCGCGTGGACCAGCCGCGGCGCGCCAACGCCAGCGCGGTCGTAAGCCCGCCAAGGCCGCCGCCGACGATGAGGATGGGGTCGACGCCTCGACATGGCACGACTTCGCGACGCCGATGCCGCTTGATCTCCCATTCCAGCGCGACGCCGGAATTGTCCTTGACGCGCCGCCGCACCGTCTCGCCGAGCGTCTCGATGTCGGCGGCGGTCGCGTTGCCGAGATTGATCAGGAAATTGCAGTGCAGTTCGCGAAACCTGCGCGCCGCCGTCGCGCAAGCCCGCGGCAGCCGGCGGCGTCGATGAGCTGCCAGGCTTTGTGGCCCGGCGGATTCTTGAAGGTCGAGCCGCCGGTGCGGCTTTTGATCGGCTGGGTCGCCTCGCGCGATTCGGTGATCTTTTCCATCTCGGCGGCGATGGCGGCCGGATCGCCGCGTTCGCCCTCGAACAGCGCCTGGGTGAAGATGTAATCCTCGGGCGCGCCGCAATGGCGATAGGTGTAATGCATGTCGGCGTTGTCCAAGACGTGAATGCCGCCGCGGCGATCGACCGCGCGCGCTTCGACCAGCGCGTCCTTGGTCTCGCGCCCGTAGGCGCCGCCGTTCATGCGCAGCGCGCCGCCGATGCCGCCGGGAATGCCGCGCATGAACGACAAGCCGGCGATGCCGGCCTCCTGCGCGGCGCGCGCGACCTTGACGTCGGGCACGGCGGCGCCGGCGCGGACGCGCGACGCCATCGATCGGCGACATCGCTGAAGCCGCGGCCGAGCCGGATCACCACGCCCGGCACGCCGCCGTCGCGCACGATCAGATTGGAGCCGAGCCCGACCACGGTCACCGGAATGTCGGCGGCCAGATCGGCCAGCAGAAATAGCCAAGTCGGCTTCGTCCTCCGGCATGAACAAAACCTGCGCCGGGCCGCCGACGCGAAACCAGGTCAGTTCGGCGAGCGACTGGTTTGCCAGCAGCCGGCCGCGCAGCGCCGGCATTTGCGCCTTCAGGTCGGAGACGATGTCGGGAAAGCTCATGCGGCGCTTCCGACCGCATCAAGCCACGCCGCCAGCACACTTGCGCCCGACTTCGCGCGCCGCCGGCCCGACCGTGCGCACCTGTCGCGCACGTCGCGCGGATCGATGCCGGCCTTGCCGAGTTCGACGGTATGGCCGACCAGCCAGCTTTCGAACCGCGCCGGCTCGGTCTCCAGATGAAATTGCAGCGCGAGCTGCGACGGCGTGCGCGCGAACGCCTGCACCGGGCAATGCGGCGTCGAGGCGAGGCGCTCGCAGCCTGCCGGCAATTCGCAATTGTCGCCGTGCCAATGCAGCACCGGCGATCGCGCCGAGCGGCGCCAGCACCGAAGTCTGCCCGGCATCCGTCAGCGTCAACGGCGCCCAGCCGATCTCCTTGGCGGGCCCCGGCGCCACGCGCGCGCCGAGCGCCGCCGCCATCATCTGCGCGCCCAGGCAGATGCCGAGCATCGGCTTGTTCGGTGCGATAGCCGCGCCGCAACGGCGGCGATTTCGCGGTGATGAACGGATAGGCTTCGGACTCATAGACGCCGATCGGGCCGCCCAGCACGATCACCAGATCGGGCGCGACGCAGCGTATCGGCGTCGAAGCGGTCGATGCCGGCGTCGTGATAGCGGATCGTCGTAGCCGCGCGCGGCGACCAGCGGACCGAGAAGTCCGAGATCCTCGAAAGCGACATGACGAACCGCGAGGCATGTCTTGGTCATGGCGCGACCGTATCAGCTCGCGAGCGCCGCCAGCTCGCCCGGCAGCGCGTAGGCCCATTGCGTGATCGAGCCGGCGCCGAGGCAGACGACGTAGTCGCCCGGCTGCGCCATGCCGGCGACCAGCGCGGCGAGCTGTTCCGGGCTGTCGAGCGCGATCGACCTGGCGGTGGCCGTGGGTGCGCAGCCCCTGCACCAGCGCAGTCGCGGTCGGCGCCCTCGATCGGCGCTTCGCCGGCCGGATAGACCGTGCGCGACGATCACCGCGTCGGCGTCGTTGAAGCAGGTGCAGAACTGCTCGAACAAGGCGGCCAGCCGCGTGTAGCGATGCGGCTGCACCACGGCGATCACCTGGCCCTTGGTCGATTCGCGCGCCGCCTTGCAGCACGGCGGCGATCTCGACCGGATGGTGGCCGTAATCGTCGATGATGGTGACGCCGTTCCACTTGCCGGTGCGGGTGAAGCGCCGCCGCACGCCGCCGAAATTCGGCCAGCGCGTTGCGGATCACGTCGTCGCCGACGCCAAGCTCGTGCGCGACCGCGATCGCGGCGGTGGCGTTGAGCGCGTTGTGCCGGCCCGGCATCGGCAGCGCGAGATTCTTGATCTCGTGCGACGCAATTGCCCGGCGCGGTCGCGGAACACGATGGTGAACAGCGAGGTGCCGCCGGCATGCGAGACATCGACCAGCCGCACATCGGCCTGCGGATTCTCGCCGTAGGTGATGATGCGGCGATCCTCGATGCGGCCGACCAGGCTCTGCACCACCGGATGATCGGTGCACATCACCGAAAAGCCGTAGAACGGCACGTTCTCGACGAAGGCGCGGAACGCGTCCTGCACCGCATCGAAGGTCTTGAAGTGGTCGAGATGCTCGGGATCGACATTGGTGACGATGGCGATGTCGGCCGGCAGCTTGAGGAACGTGCCGTCGGACTCGTCGGCCTCGACCACCATCCAGTCGCCGGCGCCGAGCCGCGCATTGGTGCCGTAGGCGTTGATGATGCCGCCGTTGATCACGGTCGGATCGAAGCCGCCGGCATCGAGCAGCGCCGCCACCATCGAGGTGGTCGTGGTCTTGCCGTGGGTGCCGGCGATGGCGACGCAGCTTTTCAGCCGCATCAGCTCGGCCAGCATCTCGGCGCGGCGCACCACCGGCAGCCGCTGCGCGCGGGCGGCGACCAGTTCGGGATTGTCGCGCTTGATCGCCGAGGAGACGACCACGACCTGGGCGCCGCCCAGATTCTCGGCGGCGTGGCCGATCGCGATCTTGCACGCCCTTGTCGCGCAGCCGCTTGACGTTGGCGCTGTCGGCCTGATCGGAGCCCTGCACCGAGTAGCCGAGATTGACCAGCACCTCGGCGATGCCGCTCATGCCGATGCCGCCGATGCCGACGAAATGCACCGGCCCGATGTCGCGCGGCAGTTTCATGCGGTTCCCCGATTGCGTAACGCCGACGCCAAGTCGACCGCAAGCCTACTTGGTTGCGCCGCCCGCCGCCACCTTCAGCACCAGGTCGGCGAGCCGATCGGCGGCATCGAGCCGGCCCACGGACCGCGCCGCCGCCGCCATGGCGGCGAGCCGCTGCGGCGCCGCGGCAAGCGCGGCGATCTCGGCGGCGAGCCGCTGCGGGCGTGAAATCATCCTGCACCAGGCGGATCGCGCCGCCGGCCTGTTCCAGCACGCCCGCATTGGCGAACTGGTCCTGATCGAGCGCGTGCGGCAGCGGCACCAGGATCGCCGGCCGGCCGATCGCGGCAAGTTCGGCGACGGTCGAGGCGCCGGAGCGCGCCACGACAAGGTGGCTTGCCGCCATGCGCGCCGGCAGATCGGCGAAAAACGGCGCGATCTCGGCCGCGACGGCGATCTTGGCATAGGCCTCGCGGACACGCGCCAAATCCTCCTCGCGCGCCTGCTGCACGATCGCGAGGCGCGCGCGCAAGCCCGCATCGAGGCGGCCGATCGCGGCCGGCACGATATCGGCCATGACGCGGGCGCCCTGGCTGCCGCCGAAAACCAGCAGCCGCAGCGGATCGCCGTGCGCCGGATAAGGCGTCGCCGCGGCGGCAATGACCGCCGGCCGCACCGGATTGCCGGTCAGCGTCGCCTTGGCGGCAGACGCCGGTCCGCTGCCGAACACGTCGGGAAACGTGGTGGCGATCGCGGTCACGCGCGGCGCCAGGAACCGGTTGGCCCGCCCGATCACCGCGTTGGCGTCATGAATCAGGCTCGGCACGCCGCGCCAGGCCGCCGCCAGCACCGGCGGAATGGTCGGATAGCCGCCGAAGCCGATGACGGCGGCGGGCTTGAGCCGGCCGATCAAGGCGCGGGCCTGGATCAGGCCGAGGCCGAGCATGCAATCCGGTTCTGCGTCAAGGCGATCGGATTGCGCGCCGCGCAGCGTCGCGCTCGGCACGACGTGGACGGCGTCGTCGGCGAACGCGCCGCCGTAGCGCGCGGCGCGCCGATCGGTGGCGAGATGAACGGCGATGCCGCGCTTGGCCAGCGCCGCCGCCAGCGCTTCGGCCGGAAACAGATGGCCGCCCGTACCGCCGGCCGCGACCAGCACCGGCGCGCGGGCCAGGCTGCCGGCATCACACCGGCCTCCCGGCGAGTACGATCTCGCCGGGAAGTTGCGCGCGCGGCCGCTCGCGCGTGAGCGCCACCAGCATGCCCATGCCGTAAGCGAGCGAGATCAGCGACGAGCCGCCGTAGGAGATGAACGGCAACGTCATCCCCTTGGCCGGCATCAGGTGCAGATTGACCGCCATGTTGATGGTCGATTGCAGCCCGAACAGGATCGCAAGCCCCGCGGCGGCGAAACGGATGAACGGATCCTCGTTGCGCATCGCCTTCAACAGCGCGCGGATGACGATGAAGGCGAACAGCGAGACCAGAATGAGGCAGAGCACGATGCCGAATTCCTCGGCCGCCACGGCGAACACGAAATCGGTATGGCCCTCAGGCAGGATGCGCTTGATGGTGCCCTCGCCCGGGCCGCGGCCGAACCAGCCGCCGCGGAGGAACGATTCGGTCGCGATATCGATATTGAAGGTGTCGCCGGAGGCCGGATCGATGAAGCGGTTGATGCGCTGCGCGACGTGCGGGACGGTGAAGAACGCCACCATGAGGCCGACGCCCGCCGTCGCCGGCCAGCCCGATCACCCAGATGAAGCGCATGCCCGCCATGTAGAACAGCGCGCCCCAGACCAGCGCGATCAGCATGGTCTGGCCGAAATCGGGCTGCATCACCAGCAGCGCCGACCACAATGAGAAGCAGCACCAGCGCGATGGTGTTGGCCGGCATTTCCGGGCGCTTCGCCGATTCGCCGAACAGCCAGGCGATCAGAACCACGAAGGCCGGCTTGAGGAATTCCGACGGCTGGATGTTGACGCCGAGGATCACCAGCCAGCGCCGCGCGCCCTTGATCTCGGCGCCGAAATACGGCGTCGCGGCGACCAGGACGAGACTGACGACGAACACGATCAGCGAGACCTGCCGGATCTCGCGCGGCGACAGAAAGGAGGTCGCGATCAGCACGCCGGCGGCGGGAATGAGGAACAGCACCTGACGGTCGACGAAATGGAACGGATCAAGGCCGATGCGCGCGGCGACCGGCGGGCTTGCCGCGAGGCACAGCATGATGCCGCCGAGCATCAGCGCGCCGAGCGCCGCCAAAGTCAGCCGGTCGACCGTCCACCACCATTCGCTGAAGGGCGTCGGCTGCGCGCGCGAGGCCATAAGCTTCCCCGGAACGAAAATCCCCGCCTAGTCCTGCCTCGGCCATAGTTTCCAGGGGATTAAGATGCGATTCCGGCGCCGAAATTCGCAGTATTCCGGCGCCGGAGCAGCATCAGCCTTTCAGTTGAATCCGCCCCGAAATACGTTGATTGTGGCGTTCGGATCGTCGGCGGACATTGCCTCGTTTCGCCGGTGCCGTGCCAATATCGAAGTTTGCGCCGACCACAGCGGCGTGACATGGGAGATCGCGATGCCGCCACTCAGCCGCCGAAGGTTCATGCAAAGCACCGCCGCCGGCGCTGGCGCGTTGACCTTCCCGATGCCCGCGATCGCGCAGAACGCGCCGCTGAAGATCGGGCTTGTTGACGGTGAAGACCGGCCCGCTCGCGGCCGGCGGCGTTCACGCCGAAGAAGGCATCACCGCCTTTTTGAAGGAGAAGAATTTTACCCTTTCGGGTCGCAAGATCGCGCTTGTGGTCGCGGACACTGGCGGCAATCCCGCAGGCGCAAAAAACAAGGCGCAGGAATTGGTCGAACGCGACCACGTCGATATCGTGCTGGGTCCATTCGCGGCTTTTGAGCTTCTCGCGACCGTCGACTATCTGGCGCAACAAAAGATGCCGACGCTCGCTTTCGCCGGAGCGGAAGACGTCACGCAGCGCAAGGGCAACGCCTATTTGACGCGCACATCCTATACCTCGGCGCAATGCCTTTATCCGCTCGCCGACTACGTGCTCGAGGACATGAAGCTGAAGCGCGCGATGACCATAGGCGATGATTTTGCCTTCGGCTACGAGCAGGTCGGCGGCTTCCAGCGCGTGCTCGAAGACGGCGGCGGCCAGGTGATCAAAAAGCTGTGGTCGCCGCTCAATACCGCCGACTACGGCGCCTACATCGCGCAAATTTCCGACTGCGACGTCGTATGTGAAGTGCTGGCGGGCTCCAATCCGCTCAAGTTCACCAAGCAAGCGCGCTCGCTTGGCTTGGCGCAGCCTCTGGTCGGCGGCTCGACCGTCGCCGACGACACCATTGTGGGCATGTTCGGCGACGAGGCCGTCGGGCTGATCAACACCAATCCCTATTCGCTCGACCAGGATACCGACGCCAATCATCGCTTCATTGCGGCGATGCGCAAGAATTCCGGCGACGACGTCCGCATCGGACATTACGCGGCATGCTTCTATGTCGATGGCCAGGTCATCGAAGCCGCGCTGGCGCAAACCGGCGGCAAATCCGATGATACCGAACAGTTCAGCCAAGCGCGGTGCGCACAGTATCGTTGACCGATACGCCGCGCGGTCCGCTCAGCTTTGACGACCACGGCAATGCGGTGATCGATGTTTTCCTGCGCCGCGTCGTGAAGCAGAACGGCAAAGCCTGGCCAATCAGACCATCAAGACCTATCACAAGGTCACCCAATTCGGGCCGTCCGATCCAAAATGGTTTTTGCAGCAGCCGGTGTTTTCGCGCGACTACCCGCCGCTGAAGAGCTGAGGCTTACTTCGCCACCAGCCCCGGCAGCGCCAGCACGAGATCGCGGAACGCGGCGCCGCGGATTTCGAAATTGCGGTACTGGTCGAATGAGGCGCAGGCCGGCGACAACAGCACGATCGGCTCCTGCGCCAGGGAACGCTTCGGCATCGCGTGAAGCCGCGGCGAGCGCTTTGTCGAGCGTTCCGCTGATCTCATGCGGCACCTCGCCCGCGAGCGTCGCGGCGAACTCATCCGCTGCCTCGCCAATTAGGTAGGCTTTGCGGATACGCGGGAAAAATCTGCGCAATGACTCGATGCCGCCGGTCTTCGGCTTGCCGCCGGCGATCCAAAAAATGTCATTGAAGCAAGCCAGCGCCTGGGCCGCCGAATCCGCATTGGTGGCCTTGGAATCGTTGACGAAGAGCATAGCGCCGCGCCGGCCGACCTCTTCCATCCGGTGGGCAAGGCCCGGAAAGGAACGCAAAGCCTCCTGGATTGCCGCCGGCTCAAGGCCGAGCGCCAGCGCGGCGGCAGCCGCGCAGGCGGCGTTCTGCGCATTATGCAAGCCGCGCAACGAGCCGATGCCGCTAAGTTCGGCAATCGGCAAAACTCCCGCCCGGCCGTCACTCGCTTGTGCGGGAGGAAACGCCCGCATGATCTGCGCGTGTTCGACGTAAAGTCCGTTTGCCAGATCACGCACCACGGAAATTCGCACCACGCGCTTGCCGGATTGCTCGAGCCGGTCGGCGATCGCCCGGCACCATTCATCGTCAACGCCGACGATTGCCGCGCCGTGCTGCTGCACACCCGCTACCAGCCGCTCCTTGACCGCCGCATAATTCGCCATTGTGCCGTGGCGATCGAGATGGTCTGCACTGAGATTGATCAACATGCCGATCGACGGATCGAGCGAGGGCGCGAGATCGATCTGGTAGGACGAGCACTCGATGACGTGGACGCGTCCGTTTGCCGGCGGCTCCAGCGATAAGATCGCGGTGCCGATATTGCCGCCAAGCTGCGTATCCATGCCGGCCGATGCCAACAGGTGGGCGACCAGCGCCGTCGTCGTCGATTTGCCATTGGTACCGGTGATGGCGACGAACGGCGCAGCGGGCGCGTGCGCCCGCCGCTCGCGGCAGAACAATTCGATATCGCCGATCACCTCGATGCCGGCCTGACGCGCCAGGATAACGCTCCAATGCGGCGCCGGATGCGTCAGCGGCACGCCAGGCGCGAGCACCAAAGCGGCAATTCTCGACCAGTCGACATGCGCAGATCGGCGGTCGGAATACCGGCTGCGTTCGCCTTGGCGACGCTTTGCGGATCGTCATCATACGCGACGACGTCGGCGCCGCCGGCCAGCAACGCGCTCGCGCTCGCGAGTCCCGAGCCGCCGAGCCCCAGAAGCGCGACCTTTTTGCCGGCGAAGATCGTGACCGGGATCACAACGCATTACCTCAGCTTCAAGGTCGACAGCCCCGCCAGCGCCAGCACGACGGAGACAATCCAGAAGCGGATGACGATCTGCGGCTCGGTCCAGCCGAGCTGCTCGAAATGATGATGGATCGGCGCCATCTTGAAGACGCGCTTGCCGGTGAGCTTGAACGAAACCACCTGCACGATGACGGAGACCGCCTCGAGCACGAACAGGCCGCCGATCACCGCCAGCACGATCTCGTGCTTGGTGGCGACCGCGACGGCGCCGATCAGGCCGCCGAGCGCCAGCGAACCGGTGTCGCCCATGAAGATCGAGGCCGGCGGCGCGTTGAACCAGAGAAAGCCGAGGCCCGCACCGAGCACGGCGCCGCACAGCACCGCAAGCTCGCCGGTGCCGGCGACGTAATGGATTTGCAGATAGTCGGCGAAGACGGCGTTGCCGCTGAGATAGGAGATCATGCCGAAGCTTGCGGCGGCGATCATCACCGGAACGATGGCAAGGCCGTCGAGGCCATCGGTCAGGTTCACCGCGTTGCCGGCGCCGACGATGATGAAGACCGCAAAGAGCACGAAGAACCAGCTGAGATTGATCACCAGTTCCTTGAAGAACGGAAACACCAGCGACGTCGAAAACGGCATGTGACCGAGCTCGACCAGCGCAATGCACGCGAACGCGGCGATCAAGGCTTCGACGCCGAGCCGGGTGCGGCCGGCAAAGCCATTGTGTGTCTGTTTCTTCACCTTCAGATAATCGTCGTAGAAGCCGACAAATCCGAAGCCGAGCGTGACCCAAAGCACCACCCAGACGTAAGGGTTGGCGGGATTAGCCCAGAGCAAAGTCGAAACCAGCATGCCGGACAGAATCATCAGGCCGCCCATCGTCGGCGTGCCGGCCTTGGCGATGATGTGCGATTGGGGTCCGTCGCTGCGGATCGGCTGGCCCTTGCCCTGCAGCAGCCGCAGACGATCGATGATGTTCTGCCCGAACAGAAAAACGAAAACCAGCGCGGTGATGACCGCGCCGCCGGTCCGGAACGTGATGTAGCGGAACACGTTGAGGACGGAGAGTTTGTCCGAGAGATCGACCAGCCAGTAGAGCATCGCATCAACCTTGCGCAGACGCGTCTTCGAGTGTGTGATCTTCGGGAAAATCGTGGCGCGGGTAAACTCGTTGCAGCGCCTTGACGATGGGCGCCATGCGCGAGCCGAGCGAACCCTTGACCATCACGACATCGCCGGCCCGAATCGCGGGCACCACCTGCGCTTCGAGCGCGGCAGAGTCCTCTGCATAGCCGCCGCGCCGGCTCGCGGGAAGAGCCTGCCAAAGGTTGCGCATCAGCGGACCGCAACAGAACACGAGATCGACCGCGTTGGCGAGCACCGGCGCGAGCAGCCCGCGATGCAGCGCCGGTCCACGCTGTCCCAGTTCGAGCATGTCGCCAAGCACGGCGATGCGCCGGCCCTGCGGCCCGATCTTGGCCTGGCCGAGCAGCGCCAGCGCGGCGTCGACCGAAACCGGATTGGCATTGTAGCTCTCGTCGATGACGAGCGCCGGGCCGCCCGGAAGATCGATCTCGATCGGCGCACCGCGGCCGGAAACGGCTTTGAGTTCGGCGAGCGCCAGCGCCGCGAGAGCGAGATCGGCGCCGGCCAGCACGGCCGCCGCCAGAACCGCGAGCGAATTGACGACGAGATGGCGGCCCGGCGCGCCGATCTTGTAGGTGAGCTCGGTGCCGAGGATTTGCGCCTCGACGGTCGAACAATCCGGATGCAACACGCATTTGATGAGACGCGCGTCGGCCTTTTCGTGCTCGCCGAACGACACGATGCGCGCGACGCCGGCTGCCTTCGCGCGGCGCTTGCAGATGAGCAAATTGCGCGATGTCGCGGTTGAGCACGGCGGCGCCGTCCGGTTCGAGGCCGAGAAAAATCTCCGCCTTGGCGTCGGCAATCTTGGTCAGCGAGCCGAAGAATTCGAGATGCACCGGCGCGATCGTCGTGATGACCGCGATATGCGGGCGCGCCAGGCGCGACAGCGGCTCGATCTCGCCGGCGTGATTCATGCCCATTTCCAGCACGGCGTAACGCGTGCTTTCCGGGCAGCGCGCGAGCGAAAGCGGCACGCCCCAATGATTGTTGTAGGACGCGACCGAGGCATGCGTTTCGCCGTCTTTCGGCAGCGCCAACCGCAACGCTTCCTTGGTTCCGGTCTTGCCGACCGAGCCGGTGACGCCGATCACCTTGGCCTGGGTGCGCGCGCGGGCCGCGGCGGCAAGATCGCGCAAGCCGGCGAGCACGTCCGGCACGACGAGCAGCGGCGCATCGCTCGGAAAATCGCCGCGCCGCTCGGCGGCGACGACGGCAAGCGCCGGCCTTGGCCGCCAGCGCCGCAGCAACGAACTCGTGGCCGTCGCGGTTATCGCCCTGAATGGCAAAGAACGCGTCGCCCGGCGCGACGCTGCGGCTGTCGATCGAAATGCCGGAAATCGACGGCGGCAGCGCGCCCTGCCGCTCGGCGCGCATCGCGGTTGCCATGCGTCGACGGTCCACAGCGGGCGTGCGGTCATGCGGCAAGTTCCTTCGAGCGCCGCGGCGACTGCCTCGTGATCGCTGAACGGCACTATGCGGTCGCCGATGATTTGGCCGGTTTCATGGCCCTTGCCGGCAATCAGCAGGACATCGCCGGGTCGAAGGTCCGCGACGGCGGAACGGATCGCTTCGCGCCGATCGCCGATCTCGGCGGCGCCGCGAGCGGCCGCGATGATCGCGGCGCGGATCGCGGCGGCGTCTTCGCTGCGCGGATTGTCGTCGGTGACGATGACCCGGTCGGCTTTTGCGGCGGCAACCGCGCCCATCAGCGGCCGCTTGCCGCGATCGCGGTCGCCGCCGGCGCCGAACACCACCACGAGCCGGCCGGTCGCATAAGGCCGCAACGCATCGAGCGCCTTGGCGAGCGCGTCGGGCTTGTGGGCGTAATCGACGAAAATCGGCGCGCCGCGGCTAAGTCCCGACCAGTTCGAGCCGGCCCTTGGCGCCCTGGAGATCTTCGAGCGCCGGGAACACCGCGTCGGGATCGCTGCCGGTCGCGATGGCAAGCCCGGCGGCGACGAGCGCATTCTCGATCTGGAACTCGCCGACCAGCGGCAACCGCACCTGAAAATCCTTGCCGCCATGTTCGAGCCGCAGTTGCTGCGAGAAACCCGCGATGGCGGATTCGACAAGCCGGATAGTCGTTCCCTTGCGTCCGACGCTGACGATCGACAAACCGCGCGCCTTTGCGGCCGCAATAACACGCTCCGCATGGTCATGATCGGCATCGACCACCGCGGCGCCGCCGGGACCGACGCAGAGACTTCGAACAGCCGCAGCTTGGCGGCGAAATAGGCGTCGAAGCTCGGATGATAATCGAGATGGTCGCGCGTGATGTTGGTGAAGCCGGCGGCTCGCGATGCGCAAGCCGTCGAGCCGATATTGATCGAGACCATGGGATGACGCTTCGATCGCCAGATGGGTGACGCCGTCGCCGGCAAGCGTATCGATCGAGCGATGCAGCGCAACCGGATCCGGCGTCGTCAGCGAGCCATAGGTTTCCCCGCTGGGCGAAACGACGCCGATGGTGCCGATGCTGGCAGCGCGTTTGCCGAGCGCGGTCCAGATCTGCCGGGTAAAGGCCGCGACCGAGGTTTTGCCGCTGGTGCCGGTGACGGCAGCGATGGTTCGCGGCTGGCGCGGATAAAGCTTGGCGGCGGCGAGTGCGAGCGCGCGTCGGGCGTTGCCGATCCGGACGACGGCGACGCTTTCGGGCAGTGCCGCGGCCGGCGGCCGCTCGGTCAGGATCGCGACTGCGCCCGCCGCGATTGCGGGCGTGATGAAACGCAGACCGTCGGTCTTGGTGCCGGCGATCGCGACGAACAGATCGCCGCTTTTCACCGTGCGGCTGTCCGCCGTCACACCGCCGACGTCGAGATCGGCGTGCCGTGCATCGATTTCAGCGTCAGGAGGCAAAATCTCGCGAAGCTTCATGGCGGCCCGGTCGATGTGCGGCCACCGCCTTACCTGCTTTCCTTGACCGAGGCCAGTATCTGGTGATCGGCGGGCGGCAGGTCCATGCGCGGTTCGATGCCGAGGAGCGGCGCAATGCGGGCGACGACGGCGCCTCCGGTCGGCACGGCATTCCAGCCTGAAGTCTTGAAGCCGTGCGTCTCGGGCGTTGCGTGCGGCTCGTCGAGCATGATCAGAAGCAGATAGCGCGGCTGGTCGGCCGGCAGCACCGCCATGAAGTCGGTCAGTACCTTGGTTTTGGAATAGCGGCCGAAGACGACCTTGTCGGCGGTTCCGGTTTTACCGCCGATATAATAGCCCGGCACGTCGGCTTTCGCGGCCGTGCCTTTCTCGACGTTGAGCCGCATCAGATAGCGCATCATCTCGCTGGTCTCGGGCTTGATGACGCGGGTGCCGAGCGCCTGGGCCTCGGCTTCGGTTCGCTTGAGGAAAGTCGGCGGAATCAGGATGCCGCCGTTCATCAATGCCGCCACGCCCATCACCGCTTGCAAGGGCGCGACCGAGAGGCCGTGGCCGAACGCGATGGTGATGGTATTCAGTTCGCCCCAGTGCTTCGGCACGATCGGCTCGGCGCTTTCCGGTAGCTCGGTACGCAGACGATCGAGCTGGCCCATTTTTTTCAGAAACGCTTTATGCGCGTCGACGCCCATCGCCATCGCGACGTGCGCGGCGCCGATATTCGACGAGTAGGTGAAGATCTCCGGCACCGATAGCGCCCGCTGCTGCGGTTCGAAATCGTGAATGTCGAATTTGCCGTAGTGGATCGGGCTGTGCGCGTCGAAGGTGGATTTTAAGGTGACCTTGCCGGAATTGAGCGCCATGGCGAGGGTGAATGCCTTGAAGGTCGATCCCATCTCATAGACGCCGGTGGTCAGGCGATTGATGCGGGTTGGATCGAGCGCTTCATGCGGATTGTTTGGATCGTAATCCGGCTCCGAGACCATGGCGACGATTTCACCGGTGCGGACATTGAGGACGATGCCGGAGGCAGCGATCGCGCTGAATTTAGCGCGGGCGGCGACGAGTTCGTCGCGCAGCGCGTGCTGCACGCGAAGATCGAGCGCAAGCTCGACCGGATTCTGCAGCCGATCGGTGGCGAGCCCCGCCATGTGCAGCGCGGCGAGGCCATGCCCGTCGAGCCACTTTTCCATGCCGGCAATGCCCTGGTTGTCGATGTTGACATGACCAAGGACGTGCGAAACTTCGGGACCGTTCGGGTAGGTGCGCTTGTTTTCGTTCAGGAAGCCGATGCCGGGCAGGCCTTGCCGATAAATCTCGCGCTGCTGCTCGGGCGTGATGTCGCGCTTGAGCCAGACGAAACCGCGCTTGGACGACAGCCGCTCGCGCAATTCGGTCGCATCGAGATCGGGCAGGTCGGCGGTGAGCAATTCGACGGCTTCGTCGACGTCGATGAGCCGGCGCGGCTCGCCGTAAAGCGACGGCACACGCACGTCGGTCGCCAACACCTCGCCGTTGCGGTCGAGGATATCCGGACGCGCTGTTGCGATGGCGTCGTCGGTGGCAACCCGGCGGACGACATGGCTGTCGGACGCGACCCCGAACATGACCAGACGCACGGCGATGATGCCGTAAAGACCGACAAAGGCAAGAATCGCCAATCCAACCCGCGCGCGCGCTTTGGCGCCGCGATCGATGTTGTTACCGTAAAGCAGGCCGCGTAGCAGCCGACGCCGCCACGTCTCGACGGGCGCAAACGATGCGGTATCTGATGCCACGCTCATCGATTCAGTGTCCTACACTCGGCACCGACACACCGGCGTCCGGAGACTTTGCGGGGGTTGCCGCGTCGCCTGGATTGCCGGATGGCGTCTCGCCTGGGATGCTTCCCGTCACCATGTCGGGCTCCTCCAGATTCTCGATCAAGCCGCCGATCGGATCCTTGCTCTGCGTATATTGCGGCGGACGGTCCGGCAGATGGTCGAGCGAATCGAATTGCGTCGGGACGATCGGCTTGAGCTTCAGATAGCGCTTGGCCAGCGCCTCGATGCGCGCGGGATTGTCGAGCTGTCCCCATTCGGCGCGCAGCGCCGCGATGTGGTCGCGCTCGTGCCGCACCTCGCTGCGCAGCTTGGCGAGGTGTTCGGCCTGCACGGTCGCGTCGAACTTGATGCGATAGACGTAGGCGGCGGCGAGGATGAGCGCGCCGATCACAACGAAATTGAGGATACGCAGGATCATGACCGCCCCCGCATGATGTCGGCGAGCGAAGGCAGGTGCGGCAGCAGGTCTCCGCTGGTGCCGCGCGCGGCGCGGCGTCGCTGCGCTCCGCGGCGCGCAGTTTCGCCGAGCGGGCGCGCGGATTGGCTGCGATCTCCGCTTCATCCGGCGTTTGCGGGCGCCGTGTCAGCGCCCGAAAGGTCGGCGGCGCCGCGACAACTTCCGGCCGATGCCGGGAGCCCGCCTGCGCGCGGCTGCGTGCGGCAAGGAATGTCTTGACGATGCGATCCTCGAGCGAATGGAAGGCGACTACGACCAGACGCCCCGACGGCGCGAGCACGCGCTCGGCGGCGAGGAGGCCGCGCGCCAATTCGGCAAGCTCGTCATTGACGAAAATCCGCAGCGCCTGAAAGGTGCGGGTCGCGGGATGAATCGCGGCGTCCCGCGTGTGCACCACGCGCGCAACGATGTCGGCAAGCGCCGTGGTCGTGTCGATGACGTGCTCGGCCCGCGCTCTGACGATCGCCCGCGCGACCGCCCGGGCATGACGTTCTTCGCCCAAAATGGCGATAACCGCGGCGAGGTCGCGCTCGCTGCCGCGCGCAACGACATCTGCAGCGCTCGGGCCATCCCGCCCCATGCGCATATCGAGCGCGCCGTCGAGCCGGAATGAAAATCCGCGCGCCGCTTCGTCAAGTTGCATCGACGAAACGCCGAGGTCGAGCACGACGCCGTCGACCGACGCAGCACCCTCGCTGCGCACGACCTCTTCCAGATTCGAGAACCGGTCCTCGACCAGCACCAGGCGGCCCTGCGCTTCCTCGACCAGCGCCGCACCGCGCGCGATCGCGCTCTGGTCGCGATCGATGCCGATCACGCGCGCGCCAGGCGTCGCCAGAATCGCGCGCGTATAGCCGCCGGCGCCGAACGTGGCATCGACGTAGCGACCATCGGGGCGCACGTTGAGCCATGCAACTGCCGGGCGGGCGAGCACGGGAATGTGACGGGCCAGTCCGCCAGCGACAGCAGAGCTGTCGCTGCCCGTCGTCACTCCCGTGCTCCGAGCGGTTTTGCCGCCGCCATCCGGGTGCCCAGCTCCTGCTTGAAGGTGCGGACCTTCTCGGTGGCCTCCGCGAGTTCCGCACGAAAGCGACCGGGCTCCCAGATTCGAAATTTGTGGCCAAGACCCGCGAATATGACCGTGTCGGTGATGCCCGCATGCGCCTTGAGCGTGTCGGTCAGCACCGCGCGGCCTTCGCCGTCGATCTTGAGTGTCTCGCTGGTGCCGTAAAGCGTCAGCGAAAACTGCTCGCGCTGGTCCGAATAGGGCGCAAATCCCGCCATGAGCGCTTCGATCTCCGCCAGCAGCGCATTGCCGCCGGCATCTAGCGCCGGCCGATCGAGAGCCGGATGGCAATACAGGCCATCGAAGCCGTCGCGCGCGAGCACCGCGCGAAATGCTGCCGGCACCGACACTCTGCCCTTGGCATCCAGACGGAGCAGGTAGTGGGACACAAACCGCTCCATCTCGCCCCCCGTCGAGCGGCTGGCCCGACATACGCAACCGATCGCCCCGGCAATCCCCTAGGAAACCGCTTCGGCCCGACCCGGAGAAAACTGGGACTAATGGGAATTCTTGGGCTATCATGGGAAGGTATAGGCGTCAACGGACCAATGACGCGGATCGCGCGACTCCGCTCAGTCTCGATTAACGAGCGGCAAGCTTAAGGAAAGGTTGAAGTCTTGCCCGGCACTTGGCTGAAGCGACGGCGCGCCCCCTGATCGATGCGTTGCAAGCGAGCAACGGCCGCCGGCATTCGCCACCGCTTGCCTGTGGGCAAGTCCTAAATCGCCTTGTCCGCCACAGTCGTTAACATAAAGTTGCCACATGTCGCGCCCTGTCGCCTTCGAGCCGGATTCCTGTGTAGTTGCCGAGGTCTTGCCCTCGCCGAGCTTCAGCGAGCGCAAGGATAATCGGCGTCCGGACATGATTTTGCTGCATTACACCGGAATGCCGGATGCCAATGCGGCGCTGGAGCGCCTGAGGACACTCGGCAGCGAGGTCTCGGCCCATTACTTCGTGTTCGAAGACGGCCGGATCGTCCAAATGGTCCAGGAAAGCCGCCGCGCGTGGCATGCCGGCCGCGCAGTGTGGGCTGCCGAGACCGATATCAATTCCTGCTCGATCGGCATCGAAATCGCTAATCCGGGCCACGAGCACGGCTATCTGGATTTTCCTAGGCGCCAAATCGCGGCCGTAACGGCGCTCTGCCGCAGCATCCAAAAACGCAACACCATACCGGCCATGCGCGTGCTCGGGCATTCCGACGTCGCGCCCTCGCGCAAGCAGGATCCCGGCGAAAAATTCCCGTGGCGCACGCTTTACGACTCCGGAGTCGGACATTGGGTCAAACCGACGCCGATCACCGAGGGCGGCCGGCTGCTCACGCTGGGCGACCGCGGCGACGCTGTGGCCGCCGTGCAGGAACAACTTCGCGACTACGGCTACGGCGTCGCCGTCAGCGCGCACTACGATTCCACCACCCATGAAGCCGTGGCAGCATTCCAGCGCCATTTCCGTCCCGAGCGTGTCGATGGGCTTAGCGACGAGTCGACGCGCAGCACCTTGCGGGATTTGCTCGCCAACCGCGGCCAGGTCCGGAACATGGCGGCACGCGCCCGTAATTTCGAACGCGTTGTCGCTCCGTTGCGCATCGCCTCTTGACGGCGGCGGCCGACGCCCGCATCGCTTCCCCGTCAGTCGGTCGGACGGCCGCTCCGGCCCCCACCCTTCCCTCCCCCGCAAGCAGGGGAGGATTAGGAGGGGGTTTTGCCGGGGAGGAAAGTCCGGGCTCCATGGACAAACGGTGCCGGCTAACATCCGGCAGGCGCGAGCCTAGGGACAGTGCCACAGAGAACAGACCGCCGCGGGGCGTTGCGTATGCCGCGGTAAGGGTGAAACGGTGCGGTAAGAGCGCACCGCGCCGGCGGTAACGTCGGCGGCACGGTAAACCCCACCGGGAGCAAGACCGAATAGGGACAGTGCGGGGCTCGTTCGCACGCAAGTGCGGTCGAACTTCGGGGTCAATGCCCAGATCCTGCTGTCCGGGTTGGTTGCTGGAGGCGCCGGGTAACCGGCGTCGCAGAGGAATGGCCGTCACGTATGCGGACGTTGTCCGCATGCCATCCAGAACCCGGCTTACAGACCGGCTGACGTGAAACTAAGGGCGTCCGGCGGCATCCCGTCGGGCGCCCGCCAAATTTTTGGGCAACGCCCGGTGCACAAAATAACGGCGACCTGCGATTGGCTCAATCATGTCCACGCGCCCGCAACGGCGCTTCAATCGCGCAGTTTGCCGCAACCCATTGAAACAAATTGAAAAAGCACATCCCGGCCATCATGGCACGTCATTTGAATTGGAATCGCCAGGATCAGCAACCTGCCAGGTCACGCGCCACGGGTCTTGAAAGCCTCTTGGAAATCCAACCTTCCCCAATTGAGTATTTTCGTGGAAAAATTCATACGGAAAACTATCTTTCGAAGACCAAAATTCCAATTATTATCACCGCAATTGCTGATGGCAGAATATAATTCTATCTATCCCTTGATTTCTGCGCGGGTAACCAACCTTCGACAACGGCACCGATGAGATCGTCCGCATGAGCCGCTCTCCAACCGAAGTTCGAAAGACCCGCATGGGCGCGTTATCGCGCCTGCCGGCGTTTTTCGCGCTCGAGGACAAGCGCGCCGTCGTGGCGGGAGGAAGCCGGGCCGCGACATGGAAAGCCGAACTGTTGTCGGCCGCCGGCGCGGCCGTCGATGTCTTCGCGCCAACCGCGGAAGACGACATGCTCACGCTCGCCGCTGCGCCGCCGCGCGGCGCAATCGCTGTTCACAGGCGCGCCTGGGAAAGCGCTGATTTTGCCGGCGCCGCAATCGCCGTGGCGGACTGCGCCGACGCCAACGAGGCCGCGCGCTTCGCCGCCGCCGCGCGCGCTGCCGGCGTGCCGGTCAACGTCATCGACCGGCCGGCGTTTTGCGATTTCGCCTTCGGCGCCATCGTCAATCGCTCGCCGCTGGTCATCGGAATTTCCACGGACGGCGCGTCGCCGGTGTTCGGACAGGCGATCCGCGCCAAGATCGAAGCCTTGATTCCGAAAGGCTTCGCACGCTGGGCCGACGCCGCGCGGGGCTGGCGCCCGCGCGTACAGGCGCTCGCGCTCTCATTCCGCAGCCGCCGCAGCTTTTGGGAAAATTTCACCGCGCGCGCCGTCGCCGCGCCGGACGAGATTCCGACCGACGCCGATCTCGAAGCATTGCTGGGCGCGACGACGACGGCAGCGGCGTCCGGCTCGGTCATCCTGGTCGGCGCCGGGCCGGGCGATCCGGAGCTGCTGACGCTGCGCGCCGTGCGCGCGCTGCAATCGGCCGACGTGATCCTGTTCGACGATCTGGTGTCCGCAGACGTCCTCGACTTCGCGCGCCGCGAAGCGAAGAAAATGCTGGTCGGCAAAACCGGCCACGCACCGTCGTGCCGGCAAGACGACATCAACGCGCTGATGGTTTCACTGGCCAAAGCGGGCCGCCGCGTGGTGCGCCTCAAGGGCGGCGATCCGATGATCTTCGGCCGCGCCACCGAGGAGATCGAAGCGTGCCGCGCGGCCGGAATCGCCGTCGAAGTGGTGCCCGGCATTTCCGCAGCGCAAGGTGCGGCCAGTCGCCTATTGGTTTCGCTGACGCGACGCGGTCAGGCCCGGCGCGTGCAATACATCACCGGTCATGGCGGCGACGGAAAGCTGCCGGCCGATATCGACTGGGCGAGCCTCGTCGACCCCGCGGCGACGACCGTGATCTACATGCCGACAAGGACGTTGCCAGAACTTGTCGCCCATGCGCTCAAGGCCGGGCTTGATCCCGCAACGCCCACCGTCGCTGTCGAACGGGCGACGCGCGCTGATGAGCGTGTGATTGGCACCCGTATCGCCGATGTTCCTGCCCGACTTTCGGCAAACACGCCGACGGGTCCCGTTGTCGTGCTCGTCGGAAAAGTCTTTGCCGATTATGTCGCGGCGAACGCGGCCGGCACTGCGCCTGATGTCGCGACCGAGCGATCAGCGCCACCATCCGGTACGGCAAGATCGGCGTCTCGCTGATCGCTTAGGACGCCGTCGCGCGCGATGTGATACGGTCCCGGCGCCTCCAACGGGATGTCATCGCATCATGCTCGACCAAGCCGACGATCACCGCCGCACGCGTGCCTCTAGCGGAGCGAGGACCGGAGGCGGCCCACGGCTCGACTTCCAGGAACATCTCGCCGATCTCGAAGCCGCCGGCTTGGTCGAACGTATCGACACGCCGATCAACAAGGACACCGAGCTGCACCCGCTGGTGCGCTGGCAATTCGTCGGCGGCGTGCCGGAGGAAAAGCGCCGCGCGTTCATTTTCACCAACGTCATCGACGCCAAGGGCCGCAAATATGACATTCCGGTCGTGGTCGGCGCGCTCGCGGCGTCGCCCGAAATCTACGCCATCGGCATGGGCCGCAAGGTCGAGGACATCGGCGAGGCCTGGATGCAGGCGATCGCCCATCCGATCGCGCCGGTCGCCGTCACGCAGGCGCCGTGCCAGGAGGTCGTCATCACCGGCGACGATCTCAAGGCGCCGGGCGGCCTCGCCGCGCTGCCGGTGCCGGTTTCGACGCCCGGTTTCGATTCCGCGCCCTATCTGACCGCGACGCTTTGCATCACGCGCGATCCCGACACCGGCGTGCAGAACATGGGCACCTATCGCGCCGCGCTCAAAGCCGCCGACCGGCTGGTCGTGCGCATGGTGGCGCGCGAGGCGACCGGCGCCGGCGGCTTTCAGCATTGGCTCAAATACCGCGACCGCAAAGAGCCGATGCCGATCGCGATCGTCATCGGCGCCGCGCCCGTGGTGGTGTTCACCGGGCCGCAAAAGCTCGCCATCGATCTCGATGAGCTCGGCGGTCGCCGGCGGCCTCGCCGGCGAGCCGATCCGCATGGTCAAGGCCAAGACCATCGACCTTGATGTGCCGGCCGACGCCGAGATCGTCATCGAGGGCTTGATCGATACGCAAAAACTCGAGCCCGAAGCGCCGTTCGGCGAAAGCAACGGCTATGTGGCGCTCGAAGGCTTCAACATGCCGATGCAGGTGACCGCGATCACGCGCAAGCGCAAGCCGGTGTTCTGCTCGATCATCAGCCAGGTCACGCCGAGCGAATCGAGCGTGATCAAGAAGGTCGCCTACGAGCCGCTGTTCCTCGCGCATCTGCGCGACCATCTGGCGATCAAGGGCGTGCTGCGCGTCGCCATGCACGAGCGGCTGACCAATCTGCGCCCGGTGATCTTCGTGCAGATCGCGGCCGGCACGCCGCGCACCGAGGTATGGCGCGCGCTGCACGGCGCGGCGACGCTGATGTCCAATTGCGGCAAGATTGTCGTCGCGGTGAGCGACGACATCGATCCGTCGAGCGTCGACGCGGTGCTGTGGTCGCTCGCCTACCGCACCAATCCGATCGAGGACGTGCAGCTCGTGCCCTATCGCGGCGGCGTGCAGGGCGCGCAATACGGCCCCAAGCAATCCGACTCCAGCATGCTGGTCGATGCCACGCGCAAGCGGCCGATGGCGCCGCTCGCGCTGCCGACCCGCGAGCACATGGAGCACGCACGGGACCTATGGGAACGGCTCGGCCTGCACCCGCTCACCGTGACCTCGCCGTGGCACGGCTACCACCTCGGCGATTGGACCGAGACCTGGGAGACATTCGCCCGCCGCGCCGCCGTCGGCGACTGGGAGCTTTCCGGCCTCGAGACGCTGGCGCGCCAGCGCGAGGGCGTGATGCCGGAGACCTCGGTGCGGGCGGTGGAAAAGTGAAACGCACCTCTCCCCGCACGGGGGAGAGGGAGTGAGCAAGCGGAGATCAATCAAACATGGCCCGCATTCCCTATCTCGATCAGGCGGACCTCGCGCCCGCCTACAAGGACCTGCTCGATCGTCCGATCAATCTGTTCCGCGCACTGGTGAACAGCCCCGACGCGGCGCGGGCCTTGAGCCCGATGGCGCGCTATATCCGCTTCGGCAGCAAGCTCGATCCGCGGCTGCGCGAAATGGCGATCCTGCAAGTGGGCTATCTGGCGCGTTCGCCCTACGAATATTCCCATCACATCAAGATCGGCCACGATTTCGGCGTCAGCGACGACGACATCCGCGCCATTGCGGCCGAGACCGAGGGCCGCGGCAGCACCCTCGATCCGCTCGCCAAGACGGTGCTCAAGGCCGCGCGGGAGATGACGACGGACCTCGCGATGTCGGAGGCCACTTTCGCGGCACTGCACGAAAAACTCGAGACCGAGCGCCTCACCGACCTGGTGCTGACTATCGCCTTCTACAACGCGGTGGTGCGCATTCTCGCGACCATGCAGATCGACGTTGAGGACGAATATCTGCCCTACCTGGAGCAATTCCCGCTACCGAAAGGTTAATCGTCATTCCAGGGCCGGCCAAAGGCCGGAGCCCGGAATCCATGCTCCCAGTCACGCAAATGTTGGCACATTCTCCCCCTATCCTCTCCATTCGTGTTTATGGATTCCGGGCTCGCGGGCTATGCCCGCGCCCCGGAATGACACGGGCTAAAGAACGGGTTGCGGAAACCCACCCTGGCCGCCTATTTATCCTCCAAATGGACACCGTCACCGCACCATCCGCCGCCGGGGAGAGCCTCACCACCGTAGCGGCCTCACATCTGATCGATGCCCGGCTGGCCGGCATCGAAACCGTCGCCCGGGACACCAATCTCTACATATTCCAGCGCGCCGACGGCGCGCGGCTGCCGGCCTATGAGCCCGGCGCCCACATCGACCTTCACCTTGGCAATGGGCTCACCCGGCAATTCTCGCTGGTGGTTCCCGATGCCAACCCCGAGCGCTACGTGGTCGGCGTCAAACGCGATCCGCAAAGCCGCGGCGGCTCACGCTACATCTTCGACGAGATGAAGGTGGGACACGAGCTGAAAATCAGCGCACCGCGCAATAATTTTCCACTCGTCAAGGACGCCGAGCATGTCACGCTGTTCGCCGGCGGCATCGGCATCACGCCGATCTGGTGCATGGCGCAAGAGCTTGCGGCGCGCGGCGGGTCCTGGAAACTCTATTACGCGTGCCGGTCGCGCGCCGACATGGCGTTCCTCGACAAGTTGAAAACGCTCGACGAAAACCTGCGCCATTTGCATTTCGACGATGAGGCCGATGGCAAAGTGCTCGACATGGCCGCCGCCATCGGTGCGGCGCCGCAGAACGCGCACTTTTATTGCTGCGGACCCAATCCGATGCTCAAGGCTTTCGAGGCGGCGGCCGCGAACCGGCCGCGCAGTCAGGTCCACGTTGAATATTTCACGCCGAAGGATGATGCCGCGGCCGCGCCGACCGGAGGGTTCTGGGTCGAGCTCGCGCGCTCAGGCGAAGAATACTTCATCCCCGAGGGCAAGAAAGTCCTCGAAGTATTGTTCGATGCCGGCGTCGACGTCGACTATTCATGCGAGCTCGGCATCTGCGGCGCCTGCGAAACCCGGGTCATCTCCGGAATCCCGGAGCACCACGACTCGATACTTAGCGAGGAAGAACAGGCCGCCAACGATAAGGTCATGATCTGCTGCTGTGGCTGCAAGACCGAGCGGCTGGTCCTGGATATGTAGGCGGACCAACAAACTCCAACGTCGACGGCGCAAGCTCTCTAAACCTTTCAGTAATTGAGCTTGGGATCGCCTTAAACTAACATCGCACTGTGGGTGCAATTTTTGACCCATAGGGAGCGATATCATGAAAACACACTATACAGTCGCATTGGCAATGCTCGCGGGCGTCGGCCTTGGCGCTGCAGCAGTGCAGGGTCTTCATGCTCAAGGCAAACCTCCAGTCTATCTCGTCACTGAAATCGACATCTCGAACGTTGACGCTTATGTCAAGGATTACGCCCCGCTGGCTCAAGCAAGCATCAAGAAGGCGGGTGGCAAGCTTCTTGCTGCCAGTCTGAAGATCACTCCGCTCGAGGGAACGCCGCCCAAGCGGGTCGCAATCCAGGTTTGGGATAACCTCGATCAAATAAAAGCATGGCGTGACGGCGCCGATTATAAAGCGTCTCGCGTTATCGGCGATAAGTACGCGACATTTCGTTCATTTGCTGTCGAAGGCATGCCGCAGTAGCGCATAGCACGGCGGGAGACGACCGAGGCCGCCCCGGTTGGCGGCCTCCCAATTTTCTAGCGCATCCCCTGTCCAGCTCGTAGAATAGGCGGAGCCAACGGAGTCCCCTCGCATGGATACGGCCGTCAAGTCCCGGGCGACAAAAACGGCGGCGAACGAGCGGCAAGACCTGCGCTCCTGGATCGCCAAACTGCGCGCCAATGGCGAATTGCAGGACATCGCCGGCGCCGAACGCGAGAAGGAGATCGGCGGCATTGTCGATATCTATCAGCGCAAGATCGGCAACAAGGCCGTGCTGTTCGACGACGTGCCTGGCTATCCGCGTGGCCACCGCATCCTCGCCAACATCCTGACCTCGGTGCGGCGCATCAACATCACGCTCGGGCTCGATCCCGACGCCAGTGCCATCGACCTCGTGCATTACTGGCGCCGCTACATGAAAGAGGCGAAAGCTTTTCCACCAGTCACTGTTGAGAGCGGCCCGGTTACAGAGAATGTGCTGACCGGTAAAGACATCGACATCTTCAAGATTCCCGTACCGCGCTGGCACGAGCACGACGGCGGCTATTACATCGGCACCGGCGACATGGTGATCATGCGCGATCCCGACACCGGCTGGATCAATTACGGCGCCTACCGGGTACAGGCGCACGAGCGCAACGTCGCGACGGTGATGTGCTCCAAGGGCAAGCACGGCGACCTGATCAAGCGCCGCTACCACGAGCGCGGCGAGCCGTGCCCGATCGCAGTCGTGTGCGGCATGCACCCGGCGCTGTTTATGATCGCCGGCCTCGAAATTCCCTATGGCCGCAACGAATACGACGCGGCCGGCGGCCTCATCGGCGAACCGATCGAAGTCATCGCTGGACCCCGCACCGGGCTGCCGATCCCCGCGCACGCCGAAATCGCCTTCGAGGGCTTTATTCATCCCAACGACGTGATGGACGAAGGCCCGCTCGGCGAATGGACCGGCTATTACGCCGGCGGCCTCAAGCAAGAACCCGCGATCCGCATCGAAACCTTCATGCACCGCGACGATCCGATCCTGCTCGGCGCCATACCGGGCATTCCGCCCGACGATGATTCGTTTTATCGCGGCACTTACCGCTCCGGCGCGGTCTGGAATCAGCTCGAAGCCGCGGGCGTGCCGGAAGTGAAAGGCGTCTGGGCGCATGCCGCCGGGGGCAGCCGATTATGGCTCACGGTCGCGATCAAGCAGCAATATGGCGGACACGCCAAGCAGGCCGGCCTCATCGCCTCACAGTGCCATGCCGGCGCCTACGCCAATCGTTTCGTTGTCGTGGTCGACGACGACATCGATCCCGCCGACATGGACAAAGTCATCTGGGCGATGTGCACACGGTTCGATCCGCGCGAAGGCATGGAGACGCTGCGCGGCTGCTGGTCGACCGTGCTCGATCCGATGGTCTACGGCACCGATGATCCGCGCAACGCTCGCGTCGTGATCGACGCCTGCAAGCCGTTCCGGCGGCGCGATACGTTCCCGATCGTGGTGCGCGCCAGCCAGGAGGTCGAAGACCTCGTGCGTGCAAAATTCTCCGACCTACTGCCGCGCTGACTTCTCCCCCCCTTGTTGGTAGGGGTGGGGAGTCGTGAGGTGGCGCACCGGCGTCGACGCTAGTACCTTCGTCCCGACCCCCACCCCTACCCCTCCCCACAAGGGGGAGGGAAAAGTGAAAAAAATGAACGAAAAAACCGACATCACGCTCAACATCAACGGCCGCGACTATCCGATCCGCGTCGAGCCGCGGCGCACCTTGGTCGATGCCATCCGCGACGATTGCGGACAGACCGGCACCCATATCGGCTGCGAGCACGGCGTCTGCGGCACCTGCACTATCATCGTCAATGGCGACGCGGTACGGTCCTGCCTGATGTTTGCCGTGCAAGCCGACGGCAAGCCAATTCGCACGGTCGAAGGTCTCGCCAACGGCGATGAGTTGCACCCGCTGCAACGCGCCTTCATCGAGAACCACGGCCTGCAATGCGGCTACTGTACGCCTGGCTTCCTGATGCTGGCTTGCAACGTGCTCGAAAAAAATCCGCAGATCGAGGACGAAGAGCTGATCGACGTGCTGTCCTCGAACCTCTGCCGCTGCACCGGTTATCAGAACATCATCAAGGCGGTGCGGGCGGCGGCAAAAGAAATGCGCCGCGAGCGTAGCCCGGCGTGACCTGTCGGTCGACGCGGGACCCGTGGTCACCTAAGCGTTAGTGATCCACTGCACGACTTTCCTGCCTTGCTTGTCTTTGAACTCGCCCATCGCGATCAAGATAAAATCGACAAACGCCCAAATTCCCAGGCCGCCAAGCGTGACGAGCTGGAGCAAGCCGGTTCCGATCTTGCCAACGTAGAATCGATGAATGCCGAAGTAGCCGACGAAGAAGCACAGTAGAAGCGCCGCGAGGCGGCTCTTGTCGCTGCCGTTTGCCGGCAGGTCGCGCGTCGGCGCGCCGCAGAACGGGCAGGCCTGGGCCATGTTTGAAATAACGCGTCCGCAGCTCCGGCAGAATTGCTGGTTGGCTTCAAGAGCGTGTGGATCAATCGCGCCGGACTGGTGTGGAGTTTCCGTCATCGTCTTCCCCCCCCCTGCTCTCTTGTGTCAAAGCGGTTGCGAACTACGGCAACTTCAATGCCGCCAGCGCCGCCTTGGCGACTTCGACATCCTGCTCGATCTTGGCGCCGCCGGCGGCGACGGCGCCGATGACCTCGCCGCCGATCTCGATCGGAAAGCCGCCCGGCACATTGGTGAAGTCGCCCATGCGCACCGCCATGCTGAGCGCATTCTCCTCCGGCGCATAGCCGGTCGCCTGGCGCTGCGACGCCGCCGTGATCGCCTTTCGCTGCGTGGTGATGATGGAGAAGTGGCGCGCACCATCCATCATCAGAAAGCCGATGAGCCGGCAGCTTTGGTCAACCACAGCGAGCGAGACCTTGCATCCGAGCGCATTCGCCTTCGCCACGCCGGCCGCGATCATCTTCAGACTGGCCTCATGGGTGAGCCGATGGGTCGCTGTGAAATCGGCCATGGTTTTCCTCATCCCCGTGATTGGTTCGTCCTCCCATGACACAAAATGCGTAATGCTGTTAGTGTCCCGGCGAAATTGGCGAGCAAGGGGGATCGTAAAGTGTCAGTCGCTTGGGATCGCGAAGCCGACATCGTGGTGATCGGTTCTGGCGCAACGGGGCTCCCGGCCGCGATCGTCGCCCGCGAAGCCGGCGCGTCGGTCATCGTGGTCGAGGCGCAGAACCATATCGGCGGCCATGCCATCACCTCAGGTGGCAATCTGCCGCTCGGCGGCGGCACCGGCTACCAGAAGAAATACGGCATCAAGGATTCGCCGGATCTGTTCTTCCAGGATTTGACCGACTGGTCCGTGGTCGAGCCTAACGGCTTTCCACCCTACCGCTACAACGACCGCGAGATCATCCGCGCCTTTGCGGACAACAGCGTGGCGGCGTTCGAATTTCTGCTCGCGCACGGCGTGAAGGTCATCGATCGGAAGCCGAACAGCGTCGGACACGAGATCGGCGCCTCGGTGCTGCGCACCATGCAAATCTCGGTCGAAGACTGGCCGATGGTGCATACCGGCGGCCCGGCCGATCCCGACGACGAGGAAATCAGGGCTGGCGCCGGACTGATGCGGCCGCTCCATGCCGCGGCGCTCAATGCTGGCGTCGAGGTTCTGCTCGAGCATCGCATGACCGCGATCCGCCGCGACAACCCACGCGACGGCCGCGTCATCGGTATCGAAGTCGATAACAAGGGCCGCACCCTCAACATCCGCGCCAGAAAGGCCGTCATCATCGGTACCGGCGGCTCGACCGGCAACGTCAATTTCCGCCGCATGTTCGACCCGCGCCTTACCGAGGAATATTGCGGCCTCGCCGGCATGCCATGGTCCGATCAGGACGCCAGCGGCGAACTCGCCGCCATGGCGATCGGCGCCGGACTATGGGGATTGTTCAATTTCACCGGCGAGTTCGGCTCCGGCATCACCAAGCCGGGCGCCATCGGCTGCCAATATGGCTACGTCAATGTGCGCTGGCATCCCGGCAGCGAGGTCTTCGACAAAGCTCGCGCGATCGGATTGGCGGTCAAGGACTGGCAGGATCTCGTCCTGGTCAACATGCTGGGCCAACGCTTCTACGACGAGACCGGCCACCACTTCACCTACAGCACCTACAAGAGCGTCGATCCCTACGAGCCCGGCAGCTACCGCAACGCCAAGAGCCTCGCATATAATCCCAATAATTTCATCAACGCGGCGCTCGCCGGGATCGGCGACGGGCACAACGGCGGCGGCCCGATTTGGGCGATCTTCGACGCCGACGCCGTCGCGCGCGAAAAATGGCAGCCGAATCCGCCGCACGTCGATGTCGATGCCGGTTTCTTCTTCAGCGCAGACAGCATCGACGCGCTCGCCAAAAAGATCGTGATGAAATACCAGCGCGTCCCGATGCCGCCGCAAAACCTTCGCGACACCGTCACGCGCTACAACGCCTTCGTCGAAGCCGGTAAGGACGCCGACTTCGGCAAGCCCACGCCGCTCTACAAGATCGCTAAGCCGCCGTTCTACGCAGCCTGGGCGACACCGGTCATCCACGACACCCGCGCCGGACTACGCATCAATGCGCGCTGCCAAGTGCTCGACATGAACGGCGAGGCGATCCCCGGGCTTTATTGCGGCGGCGAGTCAGCGGGCGGCTTTTCCATGCACGGCCTGCCCCGCGCGATCTGTCAGGGCTTTATCGCCGGAAGGAACGCCGCCGCCCAAAACGATGGCACCTGACGAGCCTCGGCTAAACCGTCGTTTGCGCCATCCCAGGCTTGGCGTTGAGCGCTTCCTTGGCGCCATCCTTGAATGCCACGTCGGGCGGCAGCACGATCGAGCAAGAGCGTATCTTCTGATGCGCCGGATCAACTCCAGGCGGCGTCACGCCCTTGTCGGTCAACGCCTTGGCGGCGCGCATCAGGCGATGCCGCGCCATGATGATGCCGTTGTCGGTCGAGACCAGGTTTTCCTTGGTGCGATCGCAGATCGGCCCCATGCTCTCTTGCAGCGAAGCGTCCTGCATGGCGAACCCCGCTACGCCGCTGAAGGTCTTACCGGCCTTTTGCGCCGCGCGGTCGATCAGATAATCGTTGTCCTTGTTGGCGAGCGGGCGGTACGTCCCCGGCGTGTATTTGCAGTGCACGCCGGCACCGTCCTTCATGGCGTCGACTTCAATTTTGCTCAGCGCGCGCACCGGGTGGAAGTCGTAGCTCCAGGCCCAGCAATTCACGTCGTCGATCGGCACCCAGAAATGACCGTGGATGGGGTGATCGCCGCGCGGCGGGATCATGGTGAAGCAGGGCATGACCCACGGCGTGATGCGCCAATAATATTTCCCGTTCTCCGCATTGCGCCGCGCGCCGATGAACAGGCCACCGGGCTGTTCGACGACCTCGAAATGCGGCTGCATGTCGGAAAGATTGTACTGGTTGCCCTTGGCGCCCTTGAACAGCGGATCGGAGCCCAGGTCGCCGCGATGCAGAAACGAGACGTGGCTCGAATCGATGCCGCCTTCCATGGCTTGCAGCCAATTGGATTCCTGGAGACGCTTCGACACGAAGGTCTGCTCCGGCGGCACCATGGCGAATTCCCATTCCGGCAGCGGCGGCCGCTTCTCGGCGGGGCCCATATAGGCCCACAGCACCTCACCGACCTTCACCAGCGGATAAGACGTCAGCTTGACCTTCTTGCAGAAGCCGCTTTCGGCTGGCTCGGAGGGCACCTCCATGCACTGGCCGTTCACGTCGTATTTCCAGCCATGATAGGGGCAGCGCAGCCCGCCCTCCTCGTTGCGGCCGAACCAGAGCGAAACGCCGCGATGGGCGCAGAATTCGTCGATGAGCCCATATTGGCCGCTGGAATCGCGGAAAGCGACGAGCCGCTCGGAGAGCAGCTTGACCCGCACCGGCGGGCACTCGTTTTCCGGCAGCTCCGCGGCAAGCAGCGCCGGCATCCAATAGGAGCGAAAAAGCTGCCCCATTGGCGTACCGGGGCCGGTCTGGGTCAGAAGCTCGTTCTGTTCTTTTCTGAGCATTGTTATTGTCCGTGACCGATTGTGCTGTTCCTTCAGAGTAGGGATTTGGCCATCTCCGGGCAAGCCGCGCCCGCGCACCGGGAACCCCGCAAGGCATTCCCGCATCACGGCAGCGGCTCGCACAGGCAGGCAAAATTCACGCAGGGCGCCGCGTCGGTTGCTCTGCACCAGCAATTACGCTAAATCCGCAGGCACTTGGCGGAGTTTGGAGGACTGCGATGGCCGACCACGGTGAGGTCGAATACGCGACTGCAACGGGTAATGATTATCCTGCTCATGAGCAGACCTATCTCTCCTTTTTGACATTGGTCAAAGTCGTCATGGTGGTCGTCGCCGCCATCGTCATCCTGATGGCGATCTTCCTGACCTGATTAGCCGCGTCTAGGCCACAGGCCGACTCAGGCCGGTGGCGGGCCGGCTCCCGGCCGGTCGCAGGGTGCCATCGGAGGGACCATGAAGGTTGCGGTTGCTGCCGAGACCGATGCCGACGAGCCGCGCGTGGCCGCGACACCCGAAACCGTAAAAAAATTGATTGGGCTCGGTGCCGAAGTCACCGTTGAGCCGGGTGCCGGTATCAAGTCTGGGATTCTCGATGCGGATTATACTGCCGCTGGCGCGACCGTTTCGGCCGATGCGGTCAGTGGCGCCGATATCGTCCTTCGCGTGCGCCGGCCGCAGGCTGCGGAGTTGGCGCGCCTGAAGAAAGGCGCGATCGTCATCGCCATCATGGATCCGTACGGCAATGAAGCGGCGCTGCGCGCCATGGCGGAGGCAGGTGTGACCGGCTTCGCGATGGAACTGCTGCCACGCATCACCCGCGCGCAGGTGATGGACGTGCTGTCGAGCCAGGCCAATCTGGCGGGCTATCGCGCGGTGATCGACGCCGCCGCAGAGTTCGGCCGGGCGCTCCCGATGATGATGACCGCGGCCGGCACCGTGCCGGCCACCCGGGTGTTCGTGATGGGCGCCGGTGTCGCCGGCCTGCAGGCGATCGCGACCGCGCGCCGGCTCGGCGCCATTGTCACCGCAACCGACGTGCGGCCGGCGGCGAAAGAACAGGTCGAGAGCCTCGGCGCAAAATTCATTGCGGTCGAGGACGAGGAATTCAAGGCGGCCGAAACGACGGCCGGCTACGCCAAGGAAATGTCGAAAGAATACCAGGCCAAGCAAGCCGCCCTGGTCGCCGAACATGTCAAGAAGCAGGACATCGTCATTACCACCGCACTCATTCCGGGCCGGCCGGCGCCACGCTTGATTTCGAAGGACATGGTGACGTCGATGCGGCCCGGGTCGGTCGTGGTCGACCTTGCGGTCGAGCGCGGCGGCAATGTGGAAGGCGTCAGCGCCGATACGGTGAGCGAGCAGAACGGCGTCAAGGTCGTCGGTTACCGCAACGTGCCCGGTCGGATCGCTGCGACGGCATCGAGCCTCTATGCCAAGAACCTCTACGCGTTTCTGGAAATCCTGATCGACAAGAAGACCAAGGCGCTGGCCGTCAACTGGGACGACGACATCGTCAAGGCGACGGCGCTGACCCGCGACGGCGCGATCGTTCATCCGAATTTTCAGCCGAAGAGCGCGGCGTAGTTTGCGAACAGCAATGCCCCCCAATCCATGCAACAAAATCGTTGTCATTGCCGGGCTTGACCCGGCAATCCATGCGACAGCGCAGTTTGTAACAACGTTCCTAATTGCGGCACTACATCATGGATGCGCGGGTCAAGCCCGCGCACGACGAATAAAGGAGGCCAGCGATGGTAATCCTCTCACTCCTCGGCCAGCTCGACATCGTCGCGGTGGCAACCGGCGCGCCCACGGCGGCGAGCGAGATTGTCGATCCTTTCGTATTCCGCCTCTCGATCTTCGTGCTTGCGGTTTTCGTCGGCTACTACGTTGTCTGGTCGGTGACGCCGGCGTTGCACACGCCGCTGATGTCGGTGACCAACGCGATTTCCTCTGTCATCGTGGTCGGCGCGCTGCTTGCGGTCGGGGTGATGCTGGTGAGCAACGATAGCGGGCCGCTGTGGGCGCGCGCGCTAGGATTCGTCGCGCTGACATTCGCCTCGGTCAACATTTTCGGCGGTTTTTTAGTGACGCAACGCATGCTCGCCATGTTCCAGCGAAGGCAGAAGTGACGACGTCCATGAATTCTTCTCTTCGCAAAATGCCGTCGTCATGGCCGGGCTTGACCCGGCCATCCACGCCGTTGTTGTGGCAGTGGCGTGAAGTCGCGGATGCCCGGCACATAGGCGGGCGAAGCGACGCCGTTCTTCGAACGGCTAAGGCCGGGCATGACGAAGACGCCGCGGGAGCACACAAGCCATGAGCGCCGATCTCGCCGCACTGTTTTATCTGATCGCCGGCGCGCTGTTCATCTTGGCCTTACGCGGCCTGTCGAATCCGGAAACGAGCCGGCGCGGCAATCAGTTCGGCATGATCGGCATGACGATCGCTGTCTTGACCACGCTCGCATCGCACCCGCCGGCCGGATTGAGCGCTTGGGTGCTGGTGATCGTCGGCATGGCGCTTGGCGGCGGCGCCGGCGCGGTAATCGCGCGGCGCGTACCGATGACCTCGATGCCGGAGCTGGTCGCCGCCTTCCACTCGCTGGTCGGCATGGCGGCGGTGCTGGTCGCCGCCGGCGCGCTCTACGCGCCCGCGGCTTTCGGCATCGGCACCGAAGGCGCGATCCACGGCCAAAGCCTCATTGAGATGTCGCTCGGTGTCGCGATCGGCGCCATAACGTTCACCGGCTCGATCATCGCCTTTCTGAAACTGTCCGGACGCATGAGCGGTGCGCCGATCATCTTGCCGGCCCGGCACCTCATCAACATCGCGCTCGCGGTCGGCCTCGTCGTCCTCATCGTCTGGTTTTTCGAAGACCAGCACCACGTCACGTTCTGGCTGATCGCCCTAACCTCGTTCCTGCTCGGCGTGCTCATCATTGTCCCGATCGGCGGCGCCGACATGCCGGTCGTGATCTCGATGCTGAATTCCTATTCGGGCTGGGCGGCGGCGGGCATCGGCTTCACGCTCGGCAATTCCGCGCTGATCATCACCGGCGCACTTGTCGGATCGTCCGGCGCGATCCTGTCCTACATCATGTGCAAGGGCATGAACCGCTCGTTCATCTCGGTCATCCTCGGCGGCTTCGGCGGCGAAGTGGCTGGACCGGCGGCTGCCGCGGGCGACCGGCCGGTCAAGATCGGATCGGCGGAAGACGCGGCCTTCATCCTGAAAAACGCCGGCAAAGTCATCATCGTGCCGGGCTACGGCATGGCGGTAGCGCAAGCGCAGCATGCGCTTCGGGAAATGGGCGAGAAGCTCAAGGCCGAAGGCGTCGAGGTCAAATACGCCATCCATCCGGTTGCGGGCCGCATGCCCGGCCACATGAACGTCCTGCTAGCCGAGGCCAACGTGCCGTACGACGAGGTGTTCGAGCTCGAGAACATCAACTCGGAATTCGCGCAAGCCGACGTCGCCTATGTGATCGGCGCCAACGACGTCACCAATCCGGCGGCCGAAGAGGACAAGTCATCGCCGATCTACGGCATGCCGGTGCTGCAGGTGTGGAAGGCCGGCACCGTGATGTTCAATAAACGCTCGCTCGCGTCGGGTTACGCCGGCATCGACAACCCGCTGTTCTATCGCGACAACACCATGATGCTGCTTGGCGACGCCAAGAAGATGACGGAACAAATCGTCAAAGACGTTTGATGCGTTTGCGCGATCCGTCATGAAAGTAGCTGCGGATGGCCACGGAGAAAGAGCCGGCTAAACGTCGTTACGCCGCGCAGCCCCAGCCATCGCGGCTGAGCAAAAGCAATCGCCTGGCAATCCGCCTTCTCTTGCTTCCCGCGATCGGCGTTGCGGCGGTTCTGATTTTCAACGGAATGCGCGACCGCTTAACTTTGCCGGCGTGCGATTCCGAGCGCGCCAAACAAACCTTGGCCGACGTTCTCAAGCAACTCAAGTACGAGCCGCTGCGCTACGAGCCGATCAAGACGGTTTCGAGCAGCAAGACTGAAGTTGTTTGCAATGCGGCTCTGCCGCTGCCGGGCGGCGCCACCGTCGACCTCGATTACAGCTTCTATTGGCAAGGCAGCAAAGCGAACATGAAATACTCGATCGCCCGCAAAGCGCCGTGACGCGGCGGAATACCACGCGTTACTGATGGAACTCGCGTCCGACATAACGTTTGTCGTTTCGGCAGATCTCCACGGCGCAACCGACACCATGTTAAAAACCTCCGCAAACGGGCCGCTCGCCTGGATGGCGCGGATCGGGTACGCGGCACGGGGGCTTGTTTTCCTGATCATCGGTGGATTCGCGCTTCTCGCCGCCAGCGGCTCCGGCGAGCGCCCGGAAGGGACCCGCGACGCCTTGCAAACCATATTCGAACAGCCTTTTGGCGGTTTCCTGTTGTGGGTCGTCGCCATTGGCCTGACGTGTTTTGCCGGCTGGCGCTTGCTGCAGTCCGTCTTCGACGCCGATCAGCACGGCGATAGCCTCTATGGCTTGATGCGCCGGAGCATTTTTGCCGTCAGCGGATTGTTCTATTTCGCACTCGCCGTGGCGACCGTACGCATCACCATTGCGGCAAGAGGCATGACCGAGGACGAGTTGGCGCGCGATTGGACCAGATGGCTGATGACGATGCCGCTCGGTCGCGCGTTGATCGCATTGATCGGCGCCGCATTTGTAGTGACCGCGATTGGCCTCGCCGTGAAGGTGATCCGCGCGCCCTATCGGCGCCGCCTTGACGCACGGTTGTTGACCCGCGAATGGGCGGTCGCGGTCGGTTCGTTCGGGATTTTGACGCGCGCCGTCGTCTTCCTCATGATCGGGGGCTTTCTTTGCTTTGCTGCCTACGATTCCAATGCGAAAGAGGCCGTCGGTTTCACCGGCGCGCTGCGCACGCTGGAGCATCAATCCTACGGCGGATTGATGCTCGGTATCGCGGGGCTCGGCCTGCTGGCTTTCGGCTGCTTCGAGTTCATCGAAGCCGCCGCCCGCCGCGTGCGAGCGCCGAAATTGGCATGATAATTGACATTCAAACGTTCGGGGGCTTGCCGCAGCCACCCGCTGTCGGCGTCTGGATAATGACCGCCTCGCCGGCGTCGATGACGGTGGCGTCGGCACCGGCAAGCTGTTCCATGCGGCCGTCGTTGCGCCGGACCCAGTTCTCGCCCACTTGGCCGTCGCCGCCGCCGTCAAGCCCGAAAGGCGCGATGCGGCGGTGGCCGGACAGGATGGTGCATTCCATCTTTTCGAGAAAGCGGATGGTGCGGCGGACGCCGTCACCGGCGTTCCATTGGCCGCGGCCGCCGGAATCTTTCCGGACGTGGAAGTCCTCCAGCAAGACTGGATAGCGAAACTCCAACACCTCCGGATCGGTCAGCCGGGTGTTGGTCATGTGGGTGTGCACCGCATCGGTTCCGGGAAACCCAGGGCCTGCCGGCGAGCCGGAGCAGATAGTCTCGTAATACTGGTAGCGCGCATTGCCGAAATTAAGATTGTTCATGGTGCCCTGCGCCGCCGCCATGGCGCCGAGCGCGCCGAGCAGGCAATTGGTGACCTCCTGCGAGGTCTCGACATTGCCCGCGACCACGGCGGCGGGGAATTCCGGCGTCAGCATCGACTGCTTCGGAATGATAATTCTGATCGGACGCAGGCAGCCGGCATTCATCGGAATGTCATCGTCTACCATGACGCGGAACACGTAGAGCACCGCAGCGCGCGTCACCGGCTCGGGCGCATTGAAGTTGGTCGGCTGCTGCGGACTGGTGCCGGTGAAGTCGACCGTCGCCTCGCGCTTCTTCTTGTCGACGGTAATGCGCACCTTGATCGCAGTACCCTGATCGGTTTCGACGCTGAAAACACTGTCGTGCAGCCGGTCGATGACGCGGCGCACGCTTTCGGCCGCGTTATCCTGCACGTGCCGCATGTAGGCATGCACGACAGGCAGCGTGAAATAACGCACCATCTTACGCAGCTCGCTGACGCCTTTCTCATTGGCGGCGATCTGTGCCTTCATGTCGTTGACATTTTGAAGTGGATTCCGCGCCGGATATTTCGCGCCTTCGAGCAGCGCATAAGTCTGTTTCTCGCGAAACCGGCCGCGCTCGACGATCTTGAAATTGTCGATATAGACGCCCTCCTGCTCGATCGTCGTGGCGTTCGGTGACATCGAACCCGGCGAAATGCCACCGACGTCGGCATGGTGGCCGCGCGAGGCCACCCAGAACAGAATTTTACGGCCCTCGAATACCGGGGTGCAGATAGTGATATCCGGCAAGTGCGTGCCGCCGTTATACGGCGCGTTGATAACGTAGACGTCGCCGGGCCGAACCTTGCCCTTGTTCTCGCGAATGATGGTCTCGACGGCGCGGTCCATCGAGCCGAGATGCACCGGCATGTGCGGCGCGTTGGCGACCAGCGAGCCGTTCCCGTCGAACACCGCGCACGAAAAATCGAGCCGCTCCTTGATGTTCACCGAATAGGCGGTGTTTTGCAGCGCCACACCCATCTGCTCGGCGATCGACATGAAGAGGTTGTTGAACACCTCGAGCATCACAGGATCGGCTTTGGTGCCGATTGCTCGCGCCCGCGCGAGTTTTTGCACGCGGCGGAGCACAAGATGGTTCTTAGCCGTCAGCTCCGCTTGCCAACCGTGTTCGACGACCACCGTCTGGTGCGGCTCGATGATGATGGCCGGCCCTTTTACTTTGTGGCCCGGGACCAGGGTCTCGCGCGTGAACACCAGGGCGCGGTGCCATTTGCCGTTGGAGAAGAAACGCGTGCGCCGCGCCGGAGCGGGAAGCTTCTGGCGCTGGCGCTTTTGCGTCTTTTCCTTGAACTGCGCCCCGCCACCGACCGCCTCGACCGAAACCGCCTCGACCACCAGCGACTTTGTACGGTCGACAAAGCCGAATTGCGCCTTATGGGCGCGCTCGAAGGCCGATTTCATTTTAGCGAGGGAGGCTAATCTTACCTCCCCCTGGAGGGGGGAGCGTAGGCGGCCGTTGGCCGCCGTTCTTTGCGTTAAAGAACGCCGACGCAGAGCGTCGGCTATGGCGCCCTGCGCGGCGGGTGGGGGTGACGCGGCGGCGCGGCTGCTCACCCCACCCCGACGCACCGCTGACGCGGCACGTCGACCCTCCCCCTGCAGGGGAGGGTGAAATTTGCCCGTACCCGCGTCGACAATCAGCGGCGTATCGGTCCCCGCGTAGCGAATATGGGCGCGGACATGCAAGGTGATCTTGTTGGCCGTCACGCCCTGCGCCGCGACCTCCTCAGCTACTGTATTTGCGAGCCGGCGTGAAACCTGCTCCAGCGTTTTGCGCGCCTTATCGCCGAACTCCTCTTCAATCGCCTGCTGGCGCACGCTGCGGATGTCGGCAAGGCCCATGCCGTAGGCCGAGAGCAGCGACGACAGCGGATGGATCAGTACGCTCGTCATGCCGAGCGCATCAGCGACCAGGCAAGCGTGTTGGCCGCCGGCGCCGCCGAAGCAGTTAAGGGCGTAACGTGTCACGTCGTAGCCGCGTTGCACTGAAATTTTCTTGATCGCATTCGCCATGTTCTCGACCGCGATCTTGATGTAACCGTCGGCCACTTGTTCGCCGGTACGGCCATCGCCGATCTCCTTGGCGAGCGCCGCGAAGGCATGGCGCACCGCCTCGGCATCGAGCGGCTCCTTCTGCTGCGGGCCGAAGATTTTTGGAAAGAAATCGGGAAGCAGCTTGCCGACCATGACGTTGGCGTCGGTCACGGCGAGCGGTCCGCCGCGGCGATAGCATGTCGGCCCCGGATTGGCGCCGGCGGAATCCGGGCCGACGCGAAACCGCGCGCCGTCAAAGTGCAGGATCGAGCCGCCGCCGGCTGCCACCGTATGGATCAGCATCATCGGCGCGCGCATGCGCACACCGGCGACTTCCGTCTCGAAGGCGCGCTCATATTCGCCGGCGAAATGCGACACGTCGGTCGAAGTGCCGCCCATGTCGAAGCCGATCAGCTTTGAAAATCCCGCCGCCCGCCCGGTCTCAGCCATGCCGACCACGCCCGCCGCCGGCCCCGACAAAATCGCGTCCTTGCCGCGGAACAGCTCTGCGGCGGTGAGGCCCCCCGACGACATCATGAACATGAGGCGCGTCTCCCCTCCCCCTTGCGGGGAGGGGTCGGGGGTGGGGGTCGGGAGGCGACTCACAGGCTTCGACGCGTGTGCACTCCCTCCCGACCCCCCGCCCTCACCCTCCCCCACAAGGGGGGAGGGAGCACCCTCCAATTCACCGGCCACCTGCGCCACGTAGCGACGCAAGATCGGCGAGAGATAGCTGTCGACGACCGTGGTGTCGCCGCGCCCCACCAGCTTGATCAGCGGTGACACTTCGTGGCTGGCGGACACCTGCGCAAAGCCAAGCTCGCGGGCAAGTGCGGCGACACGCTGCTCATGATCGCTGTAGCGGTAGGCGTGCATCAGAACGACCGCGACCGCACGAATACCATCTTGTTTCGCGCGTGCGAGTTCGCCGCGCAACGCATCCAAATCCAAGTCGCGCTCGACCGTGCCGTCGGCGCGGACGCGCTCGTCGACCTCGACCACACGCTCGTACAGCATGTCCGGCTTGATGATATGCTTGGCGAAGATTTTCGGCCGCGCCTGGTAGCCGATCCGCAGCGCATCGCGAAAGCCCTTGGTGATGAGCAGCAGCGTCCGCTCGCCCTTGCGCTCGAGCAGCGCATTGGTTGCGACGGTGGTGCCCATCTTCACGGCGGCGATGTGCGCGCTCGGAACCGGATCGGCCGGCGCGAGGCCAAGCAGATGGCGGATGCCCGCGACCGCCGCATCACGATACGCCTCGGGATTTTCCGACAGCAATTTATGGGTCAGGAGCGCGCCGTCCGGCCGTCGGCCGATGACATCCGTAAAGGTCCCGCCGCGGTCGATCCAGAATTCCCAACTGCCAGACATGCGTTCGATCCTCACCTTCGCCGATGCCACATTGGATCGAGACGAGCCCGCCCAAAGCCACTAGCAATCGCGGCTAGTATTAGCGAATAATGCAGCCTTACAGAACGGCTCGTTTCGATCGCCGGATGGGGTGTGAAGATGCACAAGATCGCGATTTCCCAGACTAAACTCGACCGCATGAAGGTGCGATTGGGCAAGCTGCACCCGTTCGACGTGATCGACCCGCGAAAAACCGCGCTCCTCGTGATCGACATGCAGAACTACTTCGTCAAGCAGGGTCACCAGAGCGAGGTACCATTGGCGCGTGAGATCGTGCCGAACATCAACCGGCTCGCCGCTGAGCTGCGCCGCCGCGGCGGCCACGTTGTATGGATCCGCAATACCACCGCGGACACCCGCGAAAGCTGGTCGAATTACCATGATTACCTGCAAACGCGGGAGCGGGCGGAACGGCGCTTGAAGTCGATGGAAATCGGCGAGGACGGCTACGAGTACTGGCACTTGAACGACATCAGGCCGGAAGACGCCCAGGTGACAAAGAAGCGCTACAGCGCCTTCCTGCAAGGCTCCTCGGATATCGAGCGCCATTTGCGCGACCGCGCCATCGACACCGTGCTGATCACCGGCACCGCCACCAATATCTGCTGCGAAAGCTCGGCGCGCGACGCCATGATGCTCAATTTCAAGGTCGTCATGGTGGCTGATGGCCTCGCCACCCAGACCGACGAGGAGCAAAACGCCACGCTCTCCAATTTCTACGGCCAGTTCGGCGACGTGCAGACGGTGGACGAGGTGCTGCAGTCGTTGGAGCGCGGCGACAAGAAGCGCGCGGCGTAGCCCTAAACGTCCGGCCGCTTATACTCCAAATTCGGACCGCCCTTCTGCGAGTCCAAGTACGATTCGACATGCGCGGTCGGATCGACGGCGCGGCGCATGCGCGCGGATACCAGTTGATCGAGCTGGATCGCCTGCGACAGCGAAAGGTCGCGACCCATCTGCACGGTGATCTTGGAATGTTCGAGCGGCGCGAGATGACGTGCCGCGATTTCGCGCGCAATGCCGGTCACCGTGGTTTCAAGGTCGGCCGCCGGCACGGCTTGCGAGATAATGCCCCAGCGGTCGGCCTCGGCGCCCGAAATATTGCGGCCGACAAGCTGCATCAGGGCGACCTTCTTGATCGGAATCGCGCCGTGGACCAGCGTCGAAGTGACGAGCTGGCCAAAGCTGCCGCGCAGGATCTCAGGCATGCCGAGCTGCGCATCGTCGGCAGCGAAGACGAGATCGTGACAGTTCATGATGCCGAGCGCGCCGCCGAGGCAATAGCCGTGCACTTGCGCGATCGCGATGCGCGGGAATGCGCGCAGCGCTTCCGCCATCTGCACCGTCAAGGTCGGGCGGTCCCAATCGCGCGGTTCCTCGCTGACCTTGCGCAGAAAATGCAGATCGAGGCCGGAGCTGAAGCAAACGCCCGCCCCTTTGGTGATCACCGTTTTGATCTCGCGATCGGCCCGCACAATGTCGAGCGCCTCGAACCAGGCCGTCACCAGCGCCTCATTCAGGCAGTTGCGCTTGTCGGGCCGGTTGAGGACGACACGCGCGACGCCGGCATCTTCGAGTTGTTCCAGAATGAGCTCCGGCCATTGCTTAAGCGTGCGCCATTTATCCTGCATCGCGATTCTCCGATTGGACCCACTGCGCTTCGTCGCGGCGCGGCACCAGCAGCGCGTCGAGCGCAAAGCCGCCGTGCGGCAGGACGACGAAGGGATTGACGTCGATCGATTGAATGATATCGGCCAAATCAACGGCGATGCGGCCGAGCGCGACCAGCGCTTGCACGACTGCATCGACGTCAAGCACGGCGGCCGAACGATATCCGGCCATAAGCCGCGCGGCATGAGTCCGTTCGATCATGGCGCGGGCCTTGTCGGCGGTGACCGGCGGCGGCGCGAACGCCACGTCCTTGGTCAACTCGAGGAGCACGCCGCCGCTTCCCGCCATGACGACCAGGCCCATTTCGGGATCGCGGTTGAGGCCCAGCACGAGTTCCAATCCGCCGCTGATCTCCTGGCAGACCAGCATGGCGTCGAGTTCGATCGACGCCGGCACGTCGAGCGCTCGCCGTAATGCGCTCGTAGGCGGCGCAAACCGCGTCCCCGTCGGCGAGGTGCAATGCGACCGCACCGACGTCCGACTTATGCAGGAGCTTCGGCGATACCGCCTTGAGCACGACCGGATAGCCTATTTGTTGCGCCGCCTGCGCGGCTTCATCCGGCGAATGGGCGGCGATCTCCATCGGCGTCGCGATGCCATAGGCACGCAACAAATCTTTCGACTGTATTTCGTCGAGCGCCGCCACCCCGGACGATGCCAAAACACGCACGCGCGGGGCAGCAGCCGCTTCGGCAGGCGTTGCGGCAGCGTGCGTTGGCGGCGACGCCAGGCGTTCAAGTTCCCGGCCACGCGCAACAGCGTCGATGGCGCGCAGCGCCTTGTTGGCTTCCTGCAGGAATGAGACGTGCGGCGCCCTCGCCCGCAGCGCGCGGCTGTAGTCGGTCTGGCTGTACGAGACAGGCGTAAGGAAGGCGATCGGCTTTGCCGCGCCCGCCGCGACGATATCGTTGGCAATGCCGATATAGCGCTCGGCGCGATCGGAGCCTGCTTCACGCGGCAGGCTTTCCTGCAGCAGGATCATGTCCACGTTTGGATCTGCCTGGAGCGCAACGATGGAAGCCTCGTAGTTTTCGGCGCTGGTCAGGACCCCGAAGCCGCCGTCGATCGGATTGCTGACCAGCGAACCAACGCGGAGAATGGAATTGAGCTTCGTCAGTGTCGTGTCGGCCAGTGTAGGAAATTGCAGGTGATTTTTGTCCGCAGCGTCGAACAGCAGGCCGCGGAACGCACCGGACAGCGTGATAGCGCCGAGGCGTCGGCCTGCCGGCACCGCGGTGTGCACCAGCAATTCGGTAATTTCGACAGCGTCGTCGAGCGTCGCAGCGCGCACCACGCCAAGTTCGCCCGCAACGGCATCGAACGCCTCGACATTGCCGGCGAGCGATGCAGTATGCGCCATCGCTGCGCTGCGGCCGCGTTCCGATTGGCCGAGTTTGACGGCCACGATCGCCTTGCCGGCTTGGCCCGCCAGCCGGCAAGCGGCCTTGAATTTCGGTAGATCGTTGATCGCCTCGATATAGACGATGATGACCTTGAGCTCAGGCCGATCGGCGAAGAAGGCGATGTAATCGGGAATGCCAAGCCCGGCTTCGTTGCCGCTGGTGATGAGGTATCCTGCATTCAGGCCGCGTTCCTCGAGCGCGAGATTCATGAAAATCATCATGCCGCCACTTTGGCCGACCAGCGCGACGGGTCCTTGCCGCAGCGTCAGCGGGCGATCTTCGCTCAGCGTGACGAAGCGGCTTTTAGCGCAGAGGTTGCCCATGCAGTTGGGGCCGGAAACGGCGAGACCGGTTTGGGCGATTACGGCCGCAAGCTCGCGGCCAAGTCCGGCCGCTTGCGTATCGAAGGCTTCGCCGAAGCCCGAGGAAAAGACAGTCGCGCTACGCGCGCCGGCCGCCGCACCGCTGCGCAAGACTTCAGGCACGCCGGCGGCGGGTACCAGCACGACGAGATGATCGGGCCGCTCCGGCAGCGCCTGGAAGTCGGAATAGCACCGCTCGTTGAAGATTTCGGCGCGCCGCGGGTTGACGAGATAGGCCGGACCGGGAAATTCGTATTGTTTCAGGTTGCGCCACACCCGCGCGGCCCAGCTTCCCGGACGGTCGCTGGCGCCGACCAGGACCACATTGCGTGGCTCGGTCAGCGCCGAGACTTTTTTCTTGGATGCTTCAAGGTCCATCTGCGCTCCACCATCAAGCCCGCACGGCGGCAGCAATCGTGCGCCGCCCCACGACGTAAAACCCAGCGGCGATCACCGTCATGATCGCCGTCCAGACCAGCCCGAATGCCGCAAGCTCGGTGCCCTGCCCGTTCTCCCAGAGATCGAACATCGCCGCCGACACCGGCTGCGCCGACGGCGAAGCAAGAATGACCGCGAGTGACAAATCCCGGGCCGCAATCAGGAAGATGAAAAGCCAGCCGGCCAGCAGCGCGGGCGTCGCCAACGGCACGACGATCCGCCGCAATACCGTGCGCAGCGGACTGCCGGCGACGGCGGCGGCCTCTTCCAGCTCGGGGTGAATCTGCAAAATGCCGGACGCCGCATAGCGCATGCCATAGGGCAGATAGCGGATCGTAAAGGCGATAACGAAGGCCCATAGCGTGCCGTAAATCGCCAGTGGAACGCTGAGATAAATCTGGATCATGGCGACGCCGAGCACGATACCGGGGAAGACCAGCGGCGCGGTCGCAAGCTGGTCGAGCAACCAGCCGCCCGGGCGCCGGCGCACCGCGAGCCAGCCGGCGAGGATCGTCAAGACCATCACACAGGTTGCGGCGCCGGCGCTCATCAGCAGCGTCTGCCACACCACATCGAAATAGAAAGTCGAATGCAGCACGGTGCGGAAATTATCGAGGGTGATCAGTGCAAAACCACGCCGGCTGAAGCTCTGGCTGAACGGCATCAGGGCGAGCCACAGCAGACCCATCGTCGGGACCAGCAGGATCAGGAAAAAATTGAACAAGATCGCGGCGCCGCCGAGATAGCGCGCCCGGCCGAGATCGAACCGCCGGGCGCGGTAGCCGCGCCCGGTCACGGTGTGATAGCGCGCCGCATATCGCGACAACCGCGAATAGAGACCGATGAGACCGCCGGCCAGTACCAGGAGAGCGATGGAAAAGGCGCTCGAATAACCGAGATCGGGCGGCACATTGTCCGTCATGTCGAGATAGATGTCGGTCGTCAAAACCTTGACCTTGCCCGGCAGTCCGACCAGTGCCGGCACTTCGAAGGCCTCGACCGAGCGCACCACGATCAGCAGCGCGACCGCGAGAAAGGCCGGCGCGGCGAGCCGCATCGAGATCCGCAACACCGTCTGCATGATGCCCGCACCGCACATGCGGGCAGCCTCCTCGTATTCGGAATTAGCCGACTGGAACACCGAGGAGAGCAGCAGGAAAGCGAGCGGCGACCACAAGAAGCCCTCGACCAGAATCATGCCGGGCATCGAATAGACATTGAAGCGCGAAAGACCCAACGCCATGACGAGATCGTTGAACGGCCCGGCGCGGCCAAGCAGAAACAACCAGGCGATGACATAGAGCACGAAGGGCGTGCCAAGAGAGATAATCGCCGTGAGATAGGCGAACGCTTTGAACGGCGCATTGGTGCGCTCGACCAGCCACGCCACGAGACCGCCGAAACACAGCGCGATCACCATGCTGCCAACGCTGAACATCAGCGAGTTCGCCAGGCTGCCGAAGAACTGGCGATCGGACAGGAGCCGCCGGTAGTAATCAAGCGTGAAGCCGCCAAGCGCGCCGGTCGCCGTGGTCTTGTGCAGGCTGCCTTGCAGCAGGAACCACAGCGGCGGAATAACGAGCAGCAGGAGGATGATCGTAAGCCCCACCACGATCATCCGCGTCGGATCTGGCGCGATGCGGGCGGTATCGAATGGGTTGCAGCGGATGAGAAACATTTCAATTGTTCTTGAGACAGGGCGCGCGTCTCCCTCTCCCCGCACGCGGGGAGAGGGTGGGGTGAGGGGGCGTCCTCGCTGGGCTGAGAATGGCGGCGCTTAAACTCGCGGAGAGGCCCCCTCACCCTCCTCGCTTCACTCGTCGACCTCTCCCCGCACGCGGGGAGAGGTGAGATCAATTAAACAGCTCCTTTTTGATCTTGATCCAGCGGTCGAGATTGTCCGTCATGGTGTCGGGCGAGATGTAGTTGGCGGTAAAGCCGCCCGCTTCGGGTTTCAGGCCCGGCGTTTTCGCCGGCACCGACGGCATCGCCGGCAAGTAGTCCACTGCCGCAAAGGCGCGCTGGCCCTCCTCGGATAGCAGAAAGTCGATCAGGAGCTTGCCCGCGTTCGGGTGCGGCGCGTTCTTGACCAGGCCGATCGAGTGGGTCACGCCGCTGATCGGCTCAACCTTGAGCCAGGTCACGGGCGCGCCCTTCTGCTCGCTGAGCACCGCGTGATGATTGAAGATGCTGAGCGCGATGGCGTATTGGCCGAGGATCACCTGATCGAGAATAGCGCGGTTCGTGGCGTCGACGTTGACGATGTCCAGCCGCGCGAGCGCACGCAGGAATGCCATGCCCTTGTCTTCGCCCATGGTCTGCAGCACCGAGCCGACATAGACGGCGCATCCCGACGACGGCTCGGTGCTCCAGGCGATCTTGCCTTTCCATTTCGGATCGAGAAAATCCTGCGCAGTCTTGATGTCGTCCTTGCCCACGATCTGCGTATTGATGCCGGGCGCGAGGAAATAGACGATCAGCGCATTCCATCGCCCTTCCGGGTCGCGCAGTGTTGGCGGATATTTGTCGGCATCCGACGGCACGAATTTTTCAACGAGGCCGGCTTTCAACAGTGGCGGCGTCGTGGCGATGCCGTCGAACACGTCGCCCTCGACCCTGCCGGCGCGCGCCTCGTTGATCACTTTGATGGCGTTCGGGCCGCTATCGCCGCGGGCATATCGGACCTCGATGCCGGGATATTTCTTGTTGAACGCCGCAATGAGCGGGCGCACCGCTTGATTCACGATCAGGGAGGTGTACCAGACGACTTGACCCTCCTTCTTTGCCGCGTCGTAAAGCGCGCTATCCGCCGCTTGCGCGCGTGGGCACACAAGAAGGATGACAATAATCAGGATAAAGTACGTGCAGCCACGACCCGTTCGTCCCCGCGAAAGCGGGGACCCAGCTTGGTTTCCCGCTTGCGCGGGAATGAGCGGGTGGGATCGGGTATGCATCATCCCGGATACCACTTCGGCTTGCGTTTCTCCTTGAAACTCGCGATTCCTTCGCGCGCCTCGGCCGATTGGGAAGGATCATGCGAGGCCCGGCGCGTCATGATCGCCGCAGTGGGCGGGACGCCGTAGTGCTCCATTTCATTCTTCAGTTCGCGCAGCGCGCCGGGTGCGCCATGCAGCAGCGCATCGGTGATCTCGTCGAGTTTTTGGTCAAGCTTGTTCGCGCCGGCAACTTCATGCGCAAGGCCGATGCGCAAGGCTTCCGCAGCGCCAACCCGCTCGCCGGATAAGCCGTAGCGGCGAAAACTGCGATGCCCCATCGCCCGGATCAGGAACGGCGCGACGCCGAGCGGCGCCATGCCGACCCGCACCTCCGGAACCGAAAAGAACGCGTCCTCGGCGGCCAGCACAATGTCGCAGCACGCTGCGATGGCGGCGCCGCCGCCGATCGCCGCGCCGTGCACGACCGCAACGGTCGGCTTGGGTAACAAGTCGAGCGCACCAAGCACATCGACAAGCGAAATTGGCGGCGTGGCACCCTGCTCTTGGCCCCGCGCGATGAGATCGGCGCCGGCGCAGAAGTGCTTACCGTTGCCCCGGAGAACGACGACGCGGGTGCGGTCGTCAGCCGCTCGCGCGGCGAATTGCGCCATCAACTCACCAAGCATCTGTTGATTGAGCGCATTGGAGCGCTCAGGCCGATTGAGCACGATCGTCGCGATACCGCGCGGCGAGACTTCAACTTCGAGCGTGCCACTCATCGGAATAAATCCTGCGTGACCTTCACCCACGCTGGCAATTGCCGATGGATTTCTTCGGGCCGCAGGAAGTTCGCCTTGAACCCGCCGTCGTTGGGCCGCAGGCCAGCCACCATAGCCGGCACGCTCGGCAGCGCCGGCAGATAGTCGTTTTGTTGAAACACCTTCTGCCCCTCCTCGGAGGTCAGGAACTCAAGCAAGAGACGCGCGGCATTGGGATGCGGCGCGTTCTTGAGCAAGCCAACAGCGTCGAGCGTGACCGGCGCCGGTTCGAGCTTGAGCCAATCCGACGGCGCACCCTTGCGCGCGCTGATCACGGTGTGATGGTTGAAGGCCATCAGGTTTATCCAGTATTCGCCGGCGATCACCTGATCGAGCACCGCGCGCGAAGATGCCTCGACATTGACGATCTGCTGCTTGGCCAGCGCTCGCAGATACGCCATGCCCTTGTCGTCGCCCATCGTCGTCAGGATGTTGGCGACGAAGCCGTAAGCGCCCGCCATCGAGCTGCCGTTCCACGCCATCTTGCCCTTGAGTTTGGGATCGAGCAGATCTTGAAACGTCTTCGGCGCCTGGTCCTTCGGCAACAAGGTCGTGTTGATGCCCGGCGTGAACACATACATGATCACGGCGATCCAATATTTGTCCTTGGCTTTCAATGCGGCGGGATAGTCGGCGTCATTGGGCACGGTGAACGGCGTCAGCAGGCCAGCTTCTTCCAGCGGCAGCATGTTGGCGATGCCGTCGAAGATGTCGGCCTGAACTTTGCCGGCTTGGCCCTCGGCCAGAATTTTAGCGGAGGTCACGAGATCGTCGGCGCGCGTGTATTGCAGCGTTACGCCTGGATATTTCTTCTCGAAGGCGGCCTTGAGCGGACGGATGATCTGATTGACGATCAGCGTGGTGTACCAGACGACCTGTCCCTCTTTTTTTGCCGCCTCGATCAGTGACGGGTCCGCGGCCGAAGCATCGCGCGCCAGCAACGCCACAACGACGATTGCGCCGACGCGAAGCATCGCCAACCGCTTCATGTCTCCTCCCTTTGGCGCCTTATGCGCCGCGGAATGACACTACGAAACCAGGACCTTCATGTCCTCTGGCGTCGGGATGAACTTCTCCATCTTCGGCGGTGCGCCGTTCTTGCGCATGGCCTCGAGCCAGATGCGGTGAATGCGCGGATCCTGATCCTCGTATTCGATCTGGTCACCGCCGTCCTTCATGCTTTTCGAGACCGCCGGCAGATCGTCGCCGCCGGCGCCGAGAAGTGAAATTCGCTGCACCTGCATGGTCGGATAGCGCAGACCGCCGACCGCGGTGGCGAGATAGCGCGCCGGTTGCGGGCCAGTATTGAAATGCTGATGGAATTGCCGGTCTGACGGCACCAAAACCATGCCGTGTTTCCAATCGATGCGGCGAAAATCCTTCTCGTGCTCGAACCACATCAGCGAATAGCCCTGCCCGACCACGCACATGACATGAAAGCTCGGACCATGCCGGTGGCCCTTCTTGTAGGTGCCGACCGGCATTTCCGAAATGTGCGCGTGCATGGTGCCGTCGGCCAGCACAAACATGATGTTGGTGCCGCCGGCGCCGCGATCGCCCCAGCTTTTGAGTTCGATCGCGGTCAGGTCGGGAACGAAATTCGTCTCCCACATGTGGTTGCCGGGGCGCACCGTGATGAGATCGCCTTCGCCGGAAAAATATCCTTTCTTGCCGGCCCGATCGCTGAAATCGAAATCATTGCCGAATACGAAAGCTTCATTGTGAAAGACGTTCATCATCATCGGCAGGTTGGTCGTGGTCACCAGCAAAGCGCGCTCGGTGCCGCTGCCGTTGAAGTGCCGGTACTTGGCATTGAGCGGAATGGCGAACAGGCTTTTCGCGCCCCACTCGAAGCTGCGCTTGCTGCCGTCGGCGAATTCAAGCTGGGTCGAGCCGTTGCCGTCGAGCACATAGATGACTTCTTCGTAGATGTGCCGCTGCGGCGTGGTCGATTTGCCGGGCGCAATCTCGAGCACGAACATGTTGGCGAAATCGCCGCGTCCCTTGAGGTGGACCGCTCCGCCTTTGACGCCGTAACGCGGCCATGGCGCGGTCTCAACGTCAAACAGATAGACGCCGTAGTCCTCGGTGACCGGAATGCCCTCGCCGGCCAGCCAGTCGAGATAGGGATCGATGCCATAGCGGGGCTTCGGTTGCGGTGTTTCGCGAACGTTCATGGTTTCCTCCGGCGTCTTCTCGGCGCGCCGAGATTATACCGCCGGAAGCCAAGGAGCTATGCGAACAATAGCGACTTGATCACCACCGGCACGACCCCGGGCGGGGCGACAAGCTCGCCGACGTCGACATAGTCGAGCTCCTGCAACTCCGTGCCGTCGATCGACACGATTTTCCCGGGCCAGTTGAGCTCGCGATGCAGCAGCCGGCCGAACGTCTTGCCGATATCGCCGTCGATCATGAGCAGCAGAAGCTTGATTTCGCCGCGGATCGGCGCGAGCGCGCGCAAAATGCCTTCTCCCGCTGCTTTGAGCCGCCCGTGTTCCGGGTCGCCGTTCCAGGCAAACGCAATGGCCACGTGCCCGCTGCGCTCGAAATCGATCTCTTCGAGACCGGCACGGACGGCGGCGGCGAGGCGATCGGGATCGACCTCGACCGCGGTGTCGAGCGCAACCCTCACCACCGGGACGTTATGCACCGGCAGTACGTATGGGTCGGGGAGGTAGATGGTCTTGCCGCTGACCTGGACAGTGAATTGGGATGCCCCGATGACGGTGGCGCGGATGCGTTGGCCCGGGTCGACCAGCGGCAAGCGGCAACGCCGGCTGAGTTCGCTGGCAAGCTCGGCCGCCAACCCTCTCGCGATGTCGCCGAACTCGTTCGCCTCGTGGCCGAAGATATATTCGGCGACGCCGCCGGAGAACGTCAGGGCCGTCGGTGCCGGCGTGAGCGGCAACCGCTCCGTCAGCAGCAGCGACTGCCCGAGCGGATCGAGAGCTGCGCCGCCAATCATATCCGCCGCCACAACGGCAAGGCGGTGCGCGATCCGCTGGCGAACACCGGGATCGGCGAGGCGTTGCGGCGATATGGCGATGCCGAGATCGGACGCAACGAGTTCGGCCGATTGATCGATCCGGGTCCACAGACCATCGGCATCGGTCGCGATCAGGCGCCCGCCGATCGCAAAGGCGGAAAGCCCGACGACGACGCCGCGGTCGATCAGCGCAAGCTTGGTGGTGCCGCCGCCGACGTCGACGTGCAGCAGACAGGTATCGCGCGCTTTCGAGAGCGCCACCGCACCCGAGCCGTGGGCGGCGAGCCGGCACTCAAGCTTGTGGCCGGCCGTGGCGCAGACGAATTTCCCGGCCTCCTCGGCGAAAAGCTCGTCGATGGCGCGCGCATTTTTGCGTTTGATCGCTTCGCCCGTAAGAATGACGGCACCGCTGTCGATTTCGCTCTGCGCCAAGCCGGCGTCGCGATACGAGCGGCGAATGAATGCGCCGAGCGCGTGCGCGTCGATGGTCGCATCGGGCAGGAATGGCGTGAGCAGGATCGGCGAACGCCAGACGATTTCGCGGCTGACCACGACGAAACGACTGGAAAGACCCTGCGATTGCCGTTGCAAGGCGACCTTGGCAAAGAGCAGATGCGAGGTCGAGCTGCCGATGTCGATGCCGACGGTCTTGAATTCGATATTCTCCTGGTCCCAGATCGTGCGCGCGATGGCGGCACGTTCGGCCTCGGTCTCGACATGCTCGTGCAGAAAATCGCTCTCGTGCATCTTGGCCTTCGCCAGTATCAGCGGATCGGCGCCACAAGCCGGTTGCGCCATTGCACCATCCGATGGCACACATTGCCCGGCATGCCAATCGGCGCGCTGCGCATATCGATCCAGATAAAACGCTCGAGCCAACGATGCCGCGTCTGAGCCTCACCTACGCGAGCTGCAGATATGACCGCATCGAGGCGCTGCGCGCCGGCGAGGTTCAAGTCGAAGGCATCGATCTCAATGTCATCGTGTTTCCCTCCGGCCGGCAGATTTTCGACCGCATGGTCGGTGGCGAGGAGTTCGATGCATCCGAACTCTCGGCGTCCGAATTCATCAGCCTGACCGGCCATAGCCTAGTTCATGGCGACAGTCGGTTCGTCGCCATCCCGGTGTTTCCCTCGCGCGTCTTCCGGCACGGCTATATCTTCGTCAACAAGCGCGCCGGCATCCGCACGCCCAAGGACCTTGAAGGCCGGCGGGTCGGCCTGCCGCTCTATACGCAGACCGCTTCGATCTGGCTGCGCGGCCACCTGATGCATCAATTCGGCGTCGATCTCGACACCATCCGCTGGGTCCAGGGCGCGGTCGAGAGCGGTGGCGCTCACGGCAACCCGCACACCGTGCCGCTGCTACGCCCAGCCAACATCGAGCAGAACCAGACCGGCCGCTCGCTCGGTGAGCTCGTCGCCGATGGCGCGATCGATGCCTACCTCGGCTCGCGCAAGCCGCCGCAGTTCGGCACCCATCCCGATGTCGTGCGTTTGCTCCCGAACCATCATGCGCTGGAGCGCGAGCTCTACGAGCGCGACAAGATTTTCCCCATCATGCATCTGGTCGCGATCAGGCGCGCGCTCTACGAACGGCAGCCGTGGATCGCCAATAGCCTCTATGCGGCCTTTGTCGAAGCCAAGCGGATCGCACACGCGCGGCTTCGCTACGCCGGCTCGCTTGCCGCAATGCTGCCGTGGCTGCAGGACGAGATCGAAGAGATCGACGAAGTCTTCGGCGGCGATCCATTCCCTTATGGCATTGAGCCGAACCGGCCGACCCTGGAAGCGCTCGTCCAATATATGACCGAGCAACATTTCATCCGACAGGCGATCCCGATCGAGACGCTGTTCGTGCCGCTGCCCGGCGCGAGCGGGACGTGACGATTGCAAGTCATCGTCAGCTAGCGGAAATAGCCGCGTTAATGCGTCGCTTTATCCTGCTTCAGGAGGCCGGCAACCGTCCTGATCTCGTTGCGGGCGTATTTCGGCAGGCCGGCGCTGATCGAGGCGCCGGAGTTGAACGATGACTGCCCCATGAGAACCTGTGCCGGGACCAGATTGCGAAGCACCGGCACGTTCTCGTAGCCCCGTTTCTTGTCGAGCACGCTGGCCTCTATCGCCAGCGACATGAAGGCGGTTACGACAGTTTTGTTCGGGTCCGTCGGGTCGTCCTGAAACACACCGAGGAATTTTCCGAATTTCATGATTTCGTTGATATGGAAGATATTCTGCTCGAGCACGCCTTCAACAGGCGTCTCGAGCGCCGTCAATTGCTTCAATCCATCTTGATCGACGTCCGCGGGTGACAGCGCCGACAACTCGCTCTGAAAATCGATATGATCGGCAACCTTCTTGGCAGTTTCGCGCAATTTGTTTACCAGCAATATGCCGAGAGGGATCTTGCCTTCGAGCTTGTAGGTCGACTGGATGCAGATCAATGTCGCTCGACCCGTGCACCATTTGCGGTCCGGATTTTCATTGCCGGTCCCCGCCTCGCCGGTGAACGGCAGCACATCGCCGGCCGCGATCTCCTTGTGCTTGATCGCCGGATCAATCTTGTTGAGGAAAGGCAGCGTCACATCCTTCGAAAGATCGATCGAGCCCGGCGCACGGTCGAGAATGAAGCGCGCTTGCGCGACATACATGTAGAGTTTTTGCGTGATTTGCGCAGCATCGCCGTTGACCTCCTTACCGATCGTCGGTTCGGCATAGCCAGGGAATAGCGCGAGAAATTTCTTCTCATTGGGATGCTTGTGCGCCCAGTCGTCGAAATGCATCAACGCTGTCTCGCTGTTGACGCCGCCGGCGCTTGTTTGATCGCTGAACGCAATCATATCGGGCTTGAGCTGCGCCAAATCCACCTTTCGCGCCGAGGGCACCTCGTCAATGTGGAAATCATTGGTGGGGACGTCCGAGGCAGGCAAGTCTTGGTGAGGCAAGTCCTGAGCGTAGATCGCGGATACAGATCCAATCACGCCGACAAGCACGAACGCGTGCCGCATCCACATCCGAAGATCTCTATCGTTGAACGGGTTCAGGTTTAGCGTCCGCCCCAGAAATAGTTCTGATTGCCGGGGGGCGCGGGTTGTCGCTCTATCCAAGGCTGGAACAGGCCGCGGGCCATTGGCTGTGGCGGCCGCGGCTGTGGTGGCGCCTGTTGCCAGCTCTGGTTGGGATATTGCGGCGGGTTGCTGCTCCAGCGTCCATTGTCGCCATCAGGACCCCAAAAACCTTGGTTCTGATTGGGATAATAGGAGCCGCCGGAGCCTTGGTTGTAGCCCTGATTGTAACCCTGGTTATTGGAATAATAGCCCTGGTCGCTCTGCGAAGGGTAACGCGAGGCATAGGCTTCCTCCCGCGAAACCATTTGATACTGCGTGTCGTCGACTTGCCCATCCGAAGCGCGCCGGAAGTGCTCGATAAAACCGCCGCCGCTGACGCGATCGCCACTCATGTAGTCGATCGGGATGTCGACCAGGTCGCGCTGCGCCTCGGGCGAAGGCCCGCTGAGCGGTGCTTTGGGCGCGATGTGCTGAGCCCAGATATCATTGATGATGGGTTCGAAGATCGGCAATGCAACGCGCGCGCCGGTCTCGCTGGAACCGAGCGAGCGGTGCTTGCCGTCGCCGTTGTCGTAGCCGACCCAGACCGCGACGGTGACGTCGTTGGTGAAGCCGACGAACCAGCCATCAACGGCTTCCTCTGTCGTGCCGGTCTTACCGGCGACGTAGGGTGAAAGCGAACTGATCGCGCGCGCGGTGCCACGCGCCACAACACCCTGAAGAATGGTCTTGAGCTGATAGAAGCTGGCGCGGTCGGCCGCGGCGATCTGGGGAAACAGCGGCACCTTGGGATAGTCATAGACCGTCTTGCCGTTCACATCGATCGAATTGATGGCGTGAGGCTGCGGCCGCGCGCCCTCGTTGGCGACCGCCGCGTAGAAAGCCGCGAGATCGATCATCCGCACCGGCTGGGCGCCGAGCACGAACGGATAGTAACGGACGCAATCGGTATAAACCTTCGCGGCGATTGCGGTCGCGCAAACATCGTCGAGGCTCTTCGCGGGATCTGCGTCGATCCCGCCGTCGAGCAGATGCGCGGTAATGATATTGCGCGAGTTTTCGAGGCCGCGCCGCAATGTGTACAATCCTCCCGAGCCATAGTCGGCGTTTCGGGGTGTCCAATAGTCTTCCTCGCGCGCGGTGCCACCGTAATCGCGGGAAATGATGTCGTGGCCATTGTCGCCGCTGCCGATGGGCGGCAGGGTGATCGGCTCGTCGGGTACAAGGGTGTTCGGCTGCAACCCCTTCTCGAGCGCCGTGAGGTAGGTGAGCGGCTTGACCGCCGAGCCGGGCTGGCGCTGCGTCTGCCAGGTGCGGTTGAGCTGGCTCAAGGGGTAGGAAAAGCTTCCGTCCATCGCAAGAATGCGGCCGGTCTTGTTCTCCAGCACCAAGGCCGCGCCCTGCACCGTCGGCCGCACGCGCAGTTGCGCTACGGCACCGCCGCCGGACCTCGCTGCGCTTTGCCCTTTGGCGGTTTTCGGCTTGCTGGCCGAAGCCTTGCCCTCGACCACATGAGTATAGACGACGTCGTAGAGGCTGAGGCCGCGCCGGATTGGCGCGGTCACGCTTGTCAGCGGCACGATGCGCCCGTCGGGCAGGCCGACACGGATCGCATCGTCACCTTTTCGGCCGTTGCCCTTCTGGACGATGACAGCCGGGGTCCAATGGACGTCGTAAAGCGGCAGATGCGCGGACTGCAGCGCCTGCTGCCACGGCGGCGTGCCGGATTGTGGAGCGGCCGCAAGCTTTGCGATGGCATCCGCGAGATTCGCTTCAGGTCCATGGAACTGAACACGGCCAGTCGAGATCTCGTAGCGCGCCAAACCTTCCTGCAGGGCCGCCTCGGTCTCGCGCTGGAGCTGCGCGTTGATGGTCGAGTGGACCGTATAGGATTGAGACGTCAGACTCGGCACGCCGTCGGTTTTCGCCTCACGGCCGAGAAAATCGACGAATTGAAAACCGCTGTCGCGGTGCAGCCCCTCGAAGGCGACGAGCTTTGGGAATGCGGCAATCGCCTGGTCCTTCTGCTCGGTGGTGATGAAGCCATCTTCCTGCATCCGGCCGATCACGTAATCGAGGCGCTCTTTGGCCCGATCGGGATGGCGGTCGGGATTAAAATAACTCGGGCCTTTGAGCAGGCCCGCCAGCATGGCGCCTTCGCTGAGGGTGAGGTCCTTGGCCGATTTGCCGAAATAGCTGCGTGCCGCCATCTCGACGCCCCACGAGCCGCGGCCGAGATACGCCGAATTGAGGTAGAGCGAGAGGATCTCGTTTTTGTTCAGCGTATTTTCAAGCCGTGACGCCACGATCATCTCGCGGATCTTGCGCTCATAAGTCACGTCGTCGCCGACCAGGAGATTCTTCACGACCTGTTGGGTGATGGTCGAACCGCCCTGCGGTCGTCCGGGCTGCGCGAGATTGCCGATGAAGGCGCGGATGATGCCGCGCTCGTCAATGCCGTGGTGCTGATAAAAGCGCCGGTCTTCAGCGGCGACGAACGCTTTTTGCACGTAATCGGGAATATCGCTGAGCGGAACCGAAACGCGCCGATTACCGGGCTCGAAGACATCGGCGTAGGTCTTTCCCTTGCTGTCGAGTACCACGCTCATGCCAGGCAGCGTCTTGTCCTTGAGCTGCGCCGGGTCGGGCAGATCGGTCGCCGCGGTATTAAAGAAATCAATCACCTGACCGAGATCGACGACCGGATTGGCGACGCTCTCGTTCTTGCAGAATTGGCGGTAGGCGGTGTTCAGATCGGCGAATTTGATGCCATGGAAGGCTTTGGCATCGGCGCCGAACGCTTTGGGGTCGTCGAGTGCGGTGGAGATCAATTCATCAAGGTTGATGGACTCGATATCGAAGGCCTGGCGCATATGGTCGCAGCCGGCACGCAAGATCTGTACCACCTGGGCCTGGTCGTTGACCGGATCGAAGTGTGTCTTCACCGCCTGCGGCTGGGTCATAACCTCGCTGAGCGCGAGCGCCGTCGCGAATATCTTGATGAGAATGGGATCCATGGGGAACGGCAGGCAGCCGGGTTCGAGGAACGCAACGTACGAAGAACTGCGATTATAGCTATCCGATCCTTACAAAAAGACTTTTTTACGGGAGCGGCAGCGAAGACTTTGCGATTATGCGAGAATCGGATGATCTACCGATGATGCAGGGAACATTTTCGACGGTATTTGGGAATCCACGATGCTTTGCGAGACATGCCGCTGGACCGAACGACCCGGCTTCATTCCCCGCCCGCGCCCGCCGTCGACCAGTTCCGCACCATCGAAGGCGCTGACGTTGGCAGCGGGGACCGACGCCTTCATTCCCTGTCCCGATTGCGGTGGCCAAGCTATCGCCCATTGCTGTGAAGGACTGTGCGAGCAGCCCGAGCCGGCTGGACCGGGCACGGATGGGTGACGCCAGCGTGTGTGCGACCGTCACACGCTACGTGATCGCGCGTGGCGAAACCGGCATCGAGGTTTTGGGCCAAGGGTTCGGCCAAGGCTCGGCCGACGCGCACGGCCGACTCGTCATTCTCTTGCCGTCGCTCGGACGCGGGGCCGAAGATTTTACGCCAATTGCCGAGCGATTGGCCGCAGCCGGTTTCCGCGCCGCGCGCCCACAGCCGCGGGGAATTGGAACCAGCCACGGCGCCATGACCAACATCGATCTGCACGATCTCGCGGCTGACATCGCGGCGGTGATCGAGCACGAGGGAAACGGTGCGGCGTTTGTGGTCGGCCACGCCTTCGGCAACCGGGTGGCGCGCATGCTGGCCACCGACCGGCCGGACCTGGTCTGCGCCGTGGCGCTGGTTGCCGCCAATGTCGGCCATAGGCCGAGTCCGCCGGACATGCGCGAGGCGATCCGCAACAGCGCCAATCCGGCGCTACCGGAGGCGGAGCGCCGCGCCGCGCTGCAATTTGCTTTCTTCGCTCCCGGCAACGATGTCTCGGCTTGGCTCGCCGGATGGCACCCGGATGTGCTCGCCGCGCAGCGCATCGCCGGCGACCGCACATCGCGCCAAGCCGATTATGCCGCCGGTTCCACACCGATCCTTTACGTTCAACCAGATCACGATCCGCTGGCTCACGCCGAAGACGCGCTTGAGTTCCAGCGCGCGCTGGGAGATCGCGTCACGATCGTGAAGATTGCCAACGCCAGTCACGCCGCCATCACCGAGCAACCCGACGCCGTTGCCGATGCGCTGATCGGCTATGCGCGGACACTGCGAGGCTCGCGGGCAGGGGTCCGCGCCTCGAATGACGAGTTAGGGCTTGGCCGCCGCTAGTGCATCGAAATGCCCACGCCGCTGCAGCCAGGCGAGCAGGACGAGAGCCGGCAAGCCGGCGAGCGAACAGATCGCAAAGAACCACGCCCAGCCGGTCGCGGCGGCGATAAATCCCGCGCCCGACGAGAGATAGGTGCGCCCGAACGCCGCGAACGCCGTCAGCAGCGCATATTGCGTCGCGGTGTGCAGCGGGTTGCGGCACAGCGCCGAGAGATAAGCAACAAAGATGACGGTGCCGACCGCGCTGGTGAAATTTTCGGCAACGATCGCGAAAGCGAGCCACGCTGCATTGAGGCCAACGACCGCTTGCCATGAGAACGCGAGATTAGAGACCGCTTGCAGCAGCCCGCCGATCCACAGGCTTGCGGCCATCGGATAAGCGCGCGCCACGAAGCCGCCGGCAAAGCCGCCGATCAGCGTTGCCGCAAGTCCGACGCCCTTGATGATGGCGGCATATTCATTGCGCGAAAATCCAAGATCGATCACGAACGGTGCCGTCATCGCGCCGGACAGCGCGTCGGTGAACTTGTAGAGCACGACGAATGCGAGGACGACGAACGCCAGATCACGCTGGAGAAAATCCGCGAATGCACCGACCGCCGCAGTGATCAGGCGCGGCAACGCGTTCTCATGCGTGGGCTCGGCGGCGCGAGCGACCGCCGTGTCAGGCTCGGCGGCGATCAGTGTCGTTGCGATGCCGATCAAGACCAAAACCGCCATCACCATATAGCCGGCGCTCCACGCCTGATGGCGGCCGAACCCGAGACCCTGAAAGCCGCTGACCAGAAACAGCGCCCCCGCGGTCGAGGCCAGCATGCCGATGCGATAGGCGGCAACGTAGGACGCCATACCGGCCGCCTGTTCGCTCTCGTTGAGGCTTTCGACCCGGAAAGCATCGACGACAATGTCCTGCGTGGCCGACGCCGCCGCGACCAGGAGCGCGCCGATCGCCACCGTGACCGGCGACACCGCCGGATCGCACGCACCGAGAAAAATGATCGCGGCGATCAGGAGGAGTTGCGACAGCAGCAGCCAGCCGCGGCGCCGGCCAAACAGCCGCGACAACACCGGCGCTTCCAGTGCATCCGTCAACGGCGCCCACAAGAATTTGAGGGTGTAGGGCGTGCCGACCAGCGCAAACAGACCGATGGTGCCGAGATTGACGCCGGCCTCACGCATCCACACCAGGAGCGTCGAGCCGGACAGGGCGAGCGGCAGGCCCGACGAGAAGCCGAGAAACATGACAATCAGCACGCGCCGCTTGAAATAGACGGCCAGCGTGTCCGCGAAAGATGTGCGGGTCGTCGTGACAGGCGTCACGCGGCGATCTCATCCGCCCCGCTATCGCGGGGGCGGAAAGAATTGTTCATTCGCCCGCCTCCAGCTTACGCAACGGCGCGGCGATGACATTCGAGTTTGCCACCGCGTCATGGCCGAGTTCGACCTGTTGGATGCGCTCGCCGCGCGCTTCGATCTTGTCGATCGAGATGATCGCCTGCCGGATATCTTCGTTCGACTGATTGAAGTGACCTTGCAGCTTGCGGACACGCTCGCCGAGCAAATTCACATCTTTCGCGAGATGCCCGACTTCGTCGCGAATTTGATCAGCCGCCTCGCGCATCCGGGCGTCGCGCTGGATTTGCTGCACAACATGGATCGCCAGCATCAGCACCGAGGGCGAGACGATGACGACCTTGGCCCGAAACGCCTTCTGCACGATGTCGTCGAAGTCCTCATGCAACTCGGCATAGACCGACTCCGACGGCACGAACATGAACGCCAGATCCTGCGTCTCGCCCGGGATCAGATATTTTCCCGAAATATCGCCGACGTGCTTGCCGACGTCGGCGCGCAGACGCTGCGCCGCCGCCTTGCGTTCGTCGTCGGACTTGGCATCCCGATAGGCTGTGACGGCCTCGAGCGGAAACTTGGCGTCGATCACCAACGGGCGCTTGTCGGGAAGGAACACGCAACAGTCCGGGCGGGTGCGATTCGATAGCGTGTGTTGAAACGCGTAACCGTCAAACGGCATGCTGTCTTTGACGATCGCCTCCATCCGCCCCTGCCCGAACGCGCCGCGCGACTGCTTGTTGGCGAGCACGCCATGCAGCGACGTCACCTGGGTGGCGAGGTCCGTGATGTTCTTCTGCGCGCTGTCGATGACGGCGAGCCGTTCGTTGAGCTTCTGCAAATTCTCAGCGGTGTTCAGCTTGGTTTTTTCCAGCGAATCGCCGAGCCGATGCGAAACTGTATCAAGCCGCTCGTTGACCGCGTGCTGAAGGTGCGACTGGCCCTTGGCCAGCAGCGCCATCATGGCCTCAAGCCGCGCCGCCGCCTCGGCCTGTGCTCGCGCCAGTTCGGCCATGACGGCGGCCTGCGGATGCGCGGGACTACGGGCTCGCCACAGCAACAAGCCCGCGACCGCGAAGGCGAGGCAGGCGGCGAGGATGGCCGCGAGCAGGATGATCGGCAGGCTGTCGGTCATGCGACCTCTCTATCCGATTCGCAGCCTGATATGATTCGGCCCCGCGAACGAAGAGTGAACAGTCATATCGGTTCACGCTCGACAGCGCAACGGATCGCGCACATTGACCGCGCTTTGCGCACCCCTTACATCGCCGCCCATGGCGGTGCGCGAAATCTTGAAAATCCCCGACAAGCGGCTGCGGCTCGTTTCCGAGCCGGTCAAGCGCGTCGATGCCGGCATCCGCAAGCTGGTCGATGACATGTTCGAGACCATGTACGACGCGCCCGGCATCGGCCTGGCGGCGATCCAGATCGGCGTCGCCAAACGCGTCGTCACCATGGACCTGTCGAAGAAAGAGGACGAGCACGCAGCCGCAGGTGTTCATCAATCCGGAGATCATCTGGCAGTCCGACGACAAGGCGACCTACGAGGAAGGCTGCCTGTCGATCCCGGAATATTACGAGGAGGTCGAGCGGCCGGCCGAGGTCAAGGTCAAATATCTCGATCTCGACGGCAAGGCGCACGAGATCGAAGCCGACGGGCCTGCTCGCGACCTGCCTGCAGCACGAGATCGACCACATCAACGGCGTGCTGTTCATCGACCATATCTCCAAGCTCAAGCGCGACCGCGTCATCAAGAAATTCACCAAGGCGGCGAAGAAGGTGGAGGCGTGATTGGCGCTCCGCCTGGTCTTCATGGGCACGCCGGATTTCGCCGTGCCGACGCTGGTGGAGATTGTCGGCGGCGGCCATGAGGTCGCGGCGGTCTATACGCCGCGCGCCGCAGCCGGCCGGGCGCGGAATGGCGCCGAGGCCGAGCCCGGTCGCGCGCGAGGCCGCGCGCTTCGGCACTTCCGGTGCTCACGCCGAAAACGCTGAAGGACGCCGATGCCGCGGCGGCGATGCGCGCTCACGGCGCCGACGCGGCCGTGGTGGTCGCCTACGGCCTGATCCTGCCGCAAGCCGGTCCTCGACGCGTTCCCGCTCGGCTGCTTCAATCTGCACGCCTCGCTGCTGCCGCGCTGGCGCGGCGCGGCGCCGATCCATCGCGCCATCATGGCCGGCGACCGCGAGACCGGCGTGATGGTGATGAAGATGGAGGAAGGTCTCGATACCGGCCCGATCGCCATGGACCGAGCGCGTGCCGATCGGGCCCGACACGACCACGGGCGATCTGCACGACGAGCTGGCGCGGCTCGGCGCCGAGCCTGATGGTGCGCGCGCTCGGGGCGCTGGAGCGCGGCACCCTGCATTGACGCCGCAAGCCGCAGCCGGCGTCACCTACGCCGACAAGATCGACAAGGCCGAGACCCGCATCGACTGGACGCGAGCCGTGGCAGGAGGTGCACAACCATTGCCGCGGCCTGTCGCCGTTTCCCGGCGCCTGGTTCGAGCTTGCGCGGCGCCGGCCGCGTCAAAGTGCTGCGCACCACCAAAGGCGATCGGCAGCGGCGCCCCCAGGCCGCGTGCTCGACGACAAGCTGACCATCGCCTGCGGCAGCAGGCGCGGTGCGGCTCCTCGAATTGCAGCGCGCCGGCGGCAGCCGATGGCGGCCGAGGATTTTCTGCGCGGCACGCCGATCGCGCGCGGCCAGCGTCGCTGAGTTGAGGCGGCCATGCCGCGCTACAAGCTCACCATCGAATATGACGGCACGCCGTTCGTCGGCTGGCAGGCGCAGGACAACGGCGCGTCGGTGCAGGGCGCGCTCGACCGACGCGGTCGCGGCGTTCTCCGGCGAGCGCGCCGCCGTGCAGGGCGCCGGCCGCACCGATGCCGGCGTGCATGCGCTCGGCCAAGTCGCGCATGTCGATCTCGCCAAGGACTGGGACGCCGACACCGTGCGCGACGCGCTCAACTTCCATCTGCGGCCGCAGCCGATCGCGGTGCTGGCGGCGGAGCGTGTCGCGCCGACGATTTCGACGCGCGGTTCTCGGCGGTCAAGCGGCATTACCTCTATCGCATCGTCAACCGCCGCGCCGATCTCGCGCTCGACGCCGACCGCGCCTGGCGCGTCGCCGCGCCCGCTCGACGCGCGGCGATGCACGCGGCCGCGCAGCGGCTCGTCGGCAGGCACGACTTCACCACCTTCCGCGCCACCGAGTGCCAGGCGAAGTCGCCGGTGAAGACGCTCGACCGGCTCGATGTCGCGCGCGACGGCGACGACGTGCGCATCACCGCCGTCGGCGCGCTCGTTCCTGCAGCATCAGGTGCGCTCGATGGTCGGCTCGCTGGTGCATGTCGGCGAAGGCAAATGGAGCGCCGACGATCTCGCCGCCGCGCTGGCGGCGCGCGACCGCGCCGCTGCGGCCAGGTCGCGCCGCCGCACGGGCTTTATCTGGTGCGGGTGGATTACTGATCATGGCGGTGCGAAAGCCTGGCAGTACGCCGATCAGCATAGCGAAATACCGCTCGATGATGCGGCGGTAGATCGCGGTCAGCGTGACGAGGTCGGCGACCGGCAGCGCACTCGTCGACCTGGTGCATGGTCTGGCCGACCAGGCCGAATTCGAGCACCGGGCAATAGTCCTTGATGAAGCGCGCGTCCGAGGTGCCGCCGGTGGTCGAGAGCTTCGGCGTGCGGCCGGTCACCTCGGCGATCGCCGCGACGACGAGATCGGTGAACGGGCCCGGCTTGGTGAGGAACACGTCGGCGTTCGACGGCTGCCATTCGAATGCGATAGCGCACGCGCCTGCCGGCGGCGGTCGCGCGCGCGCTGCTCGATCAGCGTCTTCGAGCGACGCCTGGCTGTGGCAATCGTTGAAGCGGATGTTGAAGCGCGCCCGCGCTTCGCCGGGAATGAGATTGACGGTCGGTTGCCGACGTCGACCGAGGTGAATTCGAGGTTCGACGGATCGAACTGCGCGCTGCCCTGGTCGAGCGGCGCCTGCAGCGCGGCGATCAGCGTGACCAGGCCGCGGATCGGATTGTCGGCGCGATCGGGATAGGCGACGTGGCCCTGCTTGCCGGTGACGACCAGCGTGCCGTTGAGCGAGCCGCGCCGGCCGATCTTGATGGTGTCGCCGAGCGCCTCGACGTTGCTCGGCTCGCCGAGCACGCAGTGATCGAATGTCTCGCCGCGCTCCGCCGCCCACTGCAGCAGCTTGATCGTGCCGTTGACCGCGACGCTCTCCTCGTCGCCGGTGATCAGGAGCGAGATCGAGCCCTTTCGGCTTGCCGCCGTTGGCGGCGAGATGATCGAGCGCCGCCGCGACGAAGCAGGCGATGCCGCCCTTCATGTCGACCGCGCCGCGGCCGTACAGCATGTCGCCGGCGACCTCGCCGGCGAACGGCGGATGGCGCCACGCCGCCTCGTCGCCCGGCGGCACCACGTCGGTGTGGCCGGCGAACACCAGATTGGGCTTGCCGGTGCCGATGCGGGCGTAGAGATTTTCGATCGGCGCGGTGCCCGGCTCCGCGAACGTCATGCGGTGCACGGTGAAGCCGGCCTGCGCCAGCACGCCCTGCAAATACGCCAGCGCGCCGCCTTCCGTCCGGCGTCACCGAGCGGCAGCGCAGCAGATCGCGGGCGATGGCGACGGGATCGGCGGTCATGCAGGGCGTTCATCGCTGGCGAGCATGCAGCTGCGCGATCGTCGAAGTCGCGTCGTCAGGCGGCAAGCGGATCGGGCCCGTGCTGGTTCGGCGCCGGCGTGTGCCGCTTGCGGAAGCCGAAGCTCGACCAGCAAGGCGCCAGCAGCCCGAAGCACCGTGAACGGCACCGCGATCGGCGAGCGACAGCGCAGCTCGGATGCTCGTCGTCGGTGCCCGCCATATCCGAGCACGGTGAGCAGGTCGAGCAGCGCACCGGCGACGAAGAAAACACCAGCAGCCAGACGGCATGTTGCGGTCGTGGGCGCGCTTGACGGCGATCGGCGAATTCCGGATAGGTGAAAGCGAGATCGACGATGGCGCTCAGCCGATCGCCCTCGATCTGTTCGGCGATGCAGCATGGCCGAAGATGTTCGGCGATGGTCACCGCGACCGATCGCGATCCAGAACGTCTTGCGGCTGATGCGGCCGTCGAAGCTGTTGAGGAGATAGGCCCAATCCATCGCGCGCCGCGGTCTCAATCCCGCAGCAGTTCGTTGATGCTGGTCTTGGCGCGGGTCTTTTCGTCGACGCGCTTGACGATGACGGCGCAATAGAGGCTCGGGCCCGGCCTCGCCGTTCGCGGCCGGCTTGCCCGGCAGGCTGCCCGGCACCACCACCGAATAGGGCGGCACCTCGCCCTGGAAGATCTCGCCGCTGTCGCGGTCGACGATCTTGGTCGAGGCGCCGATGAAGACGCCCATCGACAGCACCGCGCCCTCGCGCACGATCGACGCCCTCGGCCACTTCCGAGCGCGCGCCGATGAAGCAATTGTCCTCGATGATCACCGGCCCGGCCTGCAGCGGCTCGAGCACGCCGCCGATGCCGACGCCGCCGGAGATGTGGCAGTTCTTGCCGATCTGCGCGCAGGAGCCGACCGTCGCCCAGGTGTCGACCATGGTGCCCTGGTCGACATAGGCGCCGAGATTGACGAACGACGGCATCAGCACCACGCCCGGCGCGATATAGGCCGAGCGGCGCACCACGCAGCCCGGCACCGCGCGAAAGCCCGCGTCGCGGAAGCTCTTGTCGCCCCAGTCGTCGAACTTCGACGGCACCTTGTCCCACCACACCGCATGGCCGGGCCCGCCGGCGATCTCGCTCATGTCGTTGAGGCGGAACGACAGCAGCACCGCCTTCTTCAGCCATTGATTGACGTGCCAGGCGCCGTCGGCGCCTTCTCGGCGACGCGCGCCGCGCCGCGGTCGAGCAGATCGAGCGCCTCGTCGACCGCCTCGCGCACCGCGCCCTTGGTCGCCGGGCCGATCGTCGTCGCGCCGTTCGAAGGCGGCGTCGATGGTCTTGGCGAGATCGTTGACTGCGTCGACATGAAAGCGATTCCCTGCTGCGCGGTTTGTCGGTGGCGCGCACCTGCGATGTCAAGCAGTGCTCGGTGATCGCTCTCCCTCGCCATGGAGAACCGATGGTTTCTTTGGCATGTATTCCGAAATCGTGGTCGAGCGACCTTTGCACTTAGCCCAGCGACCCACCAAGAGCCAGACGCAGGCCGTCGAGGATTTGCGATCCGCGGCGAGCGTTGTCGCTATCGGTGTCCGCGGGTCGATTCATGAACAATCGCGTGCGGCCCGGCGCCAGCTTCGTCAAAGCCGCAACGTATTTCGCGGCATTCGATTTGTCGCCGGCATTGGCGTAAATGGAAGCCAGCCACGCCTTGACGAGCGGAGACGCGGGCATGACGGCGTTGGCGCGCAATGCCCAGTCCAGAGCGGCTCGATCATGGCCGAGCTCAAGCTCTGCCTCCGCGGCGAAAAGTACCAGTAGCCCGTCGTCGGATCATTGGGGCTAGCGACACGGATAGTTTGAAGGATCTTTTCCAAGCCCTTCTGCGGCTGTCCGATCCTGGTGAGGACATCTCCGATCTGGCCTTGCGCTGGAAGGAAGCTGGGATTGAGTTCAAGACATCGTTGCAGAGACTGAATGCTCGCCTGGTACTGCCGGCGGTGTTTCTGCAGGAGCGCTAGACTATAGAGTGCGGAGATCGAATTCGGCGACTTGCCCAATGACTGGTTCAACAACTGCTCGTCTTTGCTGAGATCGGGGGCAGGATCAAGATCAATGAAATTCATCGCCGCAATGATGTGCACCCGAGCAACGGCCAGCAGCGCGGGCTGATAGTGCGGATCGCGCAGCAGAGCCGCATCGAATGACGTCAAGGCATCGGATAGGTTTTCCCGTACGGTGCCCCTCGCCAAAGCCAAATAGCCACGGGACACTAATTCGCCGACCGTGAGCTGCGAGCTCGAGTTGGCGCGCACGCGCAATGCGCCAAGACGGTTGATCTCGATCGCAAGCACCCGAGCGATGCCACGAGCCGCTTCATCGGCCACGAGGAGTGGGTCGCCGCGCGCCCGCTGCAGACCATCGGACCAGACATTCGTGCGGGTTGCCGTATCCACGAGTTGAAAGTCTATTTTTAGCGCGCCGTCATTGCCCTGAACGCGGCCGACAATCGCGTATTTCACGCCCAGATCCGTTTTAAGATTCGCTACGTCAATGTGACGGTCGCGATAGGAGTCCGATGTCTGCTCTGACATCACCCGAAGGTTGCCGAAGCGACTGAGGTACTCGATCAGGTTATGGGTGAGGACCCGGGCGAACACAGGATCGTCCGACTGTCCGGCAGTGTCGGCCGCGAAGGGCAGAACTGCGATGGCTTGGCCCCGCGGCAGCTCGGTCAGCGGCAGCCGTAATAATTGAGGTCCTTTTGCGAGCCCCAGCACCGCAATGATGCCAACCAAGAGCAAGGCCGTGGTGACCCATGCGGCGGCACGCGGCCGACGATACCAAGGCGGCAAAGTGGCCGGCGCCGTATTGTGGGACGCTGCCGCGACGGCAAGCGCGGATGGCGCGGGAGCTGGCGTTATCTCGACCTCGCGCGCCGGGAGCGAAAGCGGCGCCGCGGCGGGCAAGCGGATCGGTTCTACAACGCTTTGCGCGGGGGGCCGATCGAACGTGGGCGCTTGCGCCGGTTCGAAATCGCCCCGTTCGATGGCGCCGATCAAGGCGCGCGTTGCTGCTTCAGGAGAAACGCCGTGCTCGCTGCGTAGCCGTTCAGTGAGGAGCTTGGCCCGGTTCAGGGCGGCTTCGCGTCCCTCGTGGCGCGCCGACAGCTTCAGCGCGGTGCGCTGTCGATCCTCGCGCGTCGGCTCGAGCGCAACCAACCGCTCGGCTGTCGCAAGGGCGCGGTCGCCATCGCCATTCGCATCAGCATTGCGGCATAGCGCCTCGAAAACTCCCGCCGCCGCGGCTGCAAGCCGATCCGCTTCTTGACGATGCCAGAAATCAAACTCTTCGATATCCAAAGTGAGGTCCGACAAAAACGCTTCGTGCCAAAGCGCCGCGGCTTGGTTGAGTTCGTCCGGCGCAGCCGATCGAGCGAGCAACAAGAACTTGCGTGCATCCACCGTGACCTGCTGAGAGCGTAACGCGATCGCTGCCCGATCCACGATCAGGATTTCAGACGCCAGACACAAATCCTGGCGTAGCGAAATGAGGCATTGCCGCAAGCTGTGACGCGCCATCGCGTCGGGATTGTCCCCCCCACAACAGTGTCGCGAGTTCTTCGCGTGTTGCCAGATAGTCGGGCTTCATCGCCACATAGGCCAGCAGCGCTCGGGCTTTTCGCGACCGAATGGCAATCGGAATCGGGCGGCCCACGTTCGCCTCGATGGCGAACCGGCCGAGCAAACGCAATGTGACGGTGCCTAATTTGGACATCGAAAGACAGCGCCGCGGCATCAATGAACCTGTGAATTTTATCACTCTTGACCGGTGCGTACCAAGCGCCGGCCGAAGGGCTTGGGCAAAACCCTCCTCCGAGCCCTTTTGCAACCGCTAAGTACCTCATCCAGCAGAAGGTTCTCGTTGACGACGGCATGACGGCGCGTTGACCACGGCTATGCCATCGTTCGCGCCTGCGCGTGTGGTTCGCGCTTGCAAACGGATCGAGCGAGAAGATCGAGATGACGACGACCAATCCGCGGCTTGAAGCAGCGCTGGCATTGCACCGGTTCGGTTTCGGACCCGTTCGCAATTCGATTGGCGCCATTGCGGACGACCCACGCGGCGCTCTGCTCGCTGATTTGGAGCGGCCTGGCGCCGGCAGCGTGCCGGCAGCGAACCTGCCGTCGAGCGCCGAGGCGTCGCGTACCTTTTTCGAGTTCCGCGCCCAACGACGGGCCAAGGCAAAGTTAGCGGAGCGCGCCAAGAAAGCGGCCGGAACCACCACAACGGCGATCGCTAAGATCGAGCCGGACGATGCGCAGGCAGCGGAATCCGCGTCACAGACGGCCGCAAATCAGCAACCTCCGCTGCCGGTTCAACTCGTCCATAATGAAGCCAGGGTCCGCTTCACCGCCGCCATCGGCGCCGAAATTGGCTTCGTCGAACGTTTGGTGTGGTTTTGGTCGAACCACTTCTGCGTTTCGATCAGCACAGTCCTCTCGATGGCTGGCGCTTACGAGCGCGAAGCGATCCGCCCTCATGTGCTCGGACGTTTCGCCGACATGCTCACCGCGGCCGAAAGCCATCCGGCGATGCTTTACTACCTCGATAATGCGGAATCGATGGGGGCGGACTCGACCGCCGGCATCAACCGTGACAAGGGCCTGAACGAAAATCTCGCACGCGAAGCCCTCGAACTGCACACGCTCGGCGTCCGCAGCGGCTATACGCAGCAGGACGTCACAAGTTTCGCCAACGTGATCACCGGCTGGACTTTCATCGGAACGGGCGTACCCAGCCACGGCGGCGAGTTTGTTTTCGTCAGGCGCCTGCACGAGCCCGGGGAGCAAGTTGTGCTCGGCAAGCGCTATCCGGACACTGGCATCGAGCAAGGTCGCGCCGTGCTTGCCGATCTCGCACGCCATCCGGCAACAGCTCGACACATTGCACAAAAGCTCGCGCGCCATTTCGTTGCCGATGAACCGCCGCCAGAGCTCGTTGCCGCGCTTGAAAAAACCTTCAAGGACAGCGACGGCGATCTCAAGGAGCTCGCCAAGACGCTAGTCAAGGCCGATGAATTTTGGACACCGCAGCGGACCAAGCTTAAGCCGCCATCGGAATGGATCGTCGGCATCCTGCGACTAACCAATTCGCAATGGGCTGTCGGCCGCGTAATGGCGGCGCAGGCTTCACTGGGCGACCCGCTGTGGCGACCACCAGCACCCAATGGCTTCCCCGATACTCAAGCCGCGTGGATCGACGGCATCCCGCATCGCCTCGATGTCGCCAACGACTTCGCCAGCAAGCTGCCAGCCGGCACCGAGCCGCTTGCCTTGCTCGACGACGGGCTCGGCCCACTCGCCTCTACGGAGACGCGCGATACGATCGCGCGTGCGGAGAGCCGCAACCAAGCCACGGCGCTGCTCGCGATGGCGCCGGAATTTCTAAGGAGATGACCATGACTCACCGGCATCGACCTTCGCGCCGGAACTTGCTGTTGGCTTCCGGCACATTGTTCGCCTGGGCGTATCTGCCAAAACTGGCGCGTGCGGAGGGCCGCGACCCGCGCTTCCTGACGATCATCCTGCGCGGCGCGCTCGACGGGCTCGCTACCGTCATGCCGGTCGGCGATCCGGACTGGGTGGCGCTGCGCGGTGGCAACGCGCTGACATTCGAGGGCAAAACGCCGCCGCTCAAGCTGGACGATTTCTTCGCGCTCAATCCGGCCATGGCAAACTTTCATCGTATGTTCCGGGCCAACGAGGCGACCATCATCCATGCCGCCGCGACGCCATATCGTGAACGCTCGCATTTCGACGGCCAGGACGTGCTGGAGAGCGGCATGCCGGAACCGGCCGCAAGTAACGGCGGCTGGCTCAATCGCGCGCTGGCGAGCATTACACCCGGCGGCCGCGTCGACCCCAACGGCAGTAAGGCGTTCGGGGTCGGTCCGGTGACGCCGCTCGTGGTGCGCGGCCCGGCGCCTGTCTTATCTTGGGCGCCGCGGCGACTCGTTCCGGCGAGCGAAGACACGGTACAGCGGCTGCTTGACCTTTACCGCCATACCGACCCGGATCTCGCCAGCGTTCTTGAAGGCAATGCCAATCTCACGGCCATCGCGCGCTCCGGTAACCTTGCAGACAAACCGGGCCCGGCGAACAACGGCTCCGACATAGCGCAGGTGCGCGCCTACTTTGCTGAAGTCGCCGGCACCGCCGCAAAATTCTTGGCGCAACCCGACGGACCTCGCGTCGGCGCCCTCGCGCTCGACGGCTGGGATACCCACTACAATGAAGGCATCGCGACCGGCCGCCTGTCGCAATTGCTCGGCGCCCTCGATGCCGCGCTGGCCGCGGTCGAGGCCAATATGGGGCCGGCCTGGCACGAGACAGTGGTGGCGGTCGTTACCGAGTTCGGACGCACCGCACGCATCAATGGCACCGAGGGTACCGATCACGGCACCGCCACTGTCGTGCTCCTCGCCGGCGGCGCACTCAAGGGTGGTCGCGTGATCGCCGACTGGCCGGGTCTCAAGAATGCCGATCTCTATGAGAATCGCGACCTCAAGCCGACCGTCGATGTGCGCGGCATACTCAAGGGACTGCTGAAGGATCATCTTCGCGCGGATGACCGCGCACTCGTCGCCAATGTGTTTCCCGGTAGCGACGATGTGAAACCGATTGGAGGGTTGATCGCGTCGGCCTGACCCCGTTGGGGGGCTCCGTTTGGTGGACGTGAGGAGACGGCTATTCAAAGAGGGCGTCAGCCATGCTTGGCCCCATTATTCGTCTACTAACTGTTGCGGTCTCGATCGTGATCGCCGCGAACTCACCCGTGGCGTGGTATTGGCGAATTGTCATTTTCGTATGCGCTATGGCCATTCTCGATCGTCTCGTGGCGGCATGGGGTGCGCGCGAGACCAACAAACGCGGTTACAGTAAGCGCATCAGGACGATCGGCCACAGTGGCAACTACCCGGAAGTGGGCACGAAACTCAGTCTCCCGGCATACAAATGGCGCTTTACTGCCGGCGACCGCCTGCGCCAACGATCTCACGCAAAAAACCGGCAAGATCGTCCGTGACGTGATCGACGTGCGGCGCGTCGCTGCCGGTTAGCTCCCACTCCTCGCGCAGCACGACGCGCGCGCCTTCCGGCACCACCAGCACCGTCGTCATGCCACGGGCATGCGGCACTTCGAGGTTGCGGGCCAAATCCTCGAAAATCGCGGCCTTGTGCGGCACGACATCGTGGCGCGTGAGAAAGCGATCGTAGACTTGCGGCCGGGGCTTTGGCTCGAGCTCGGCCGCCCTGATGTCGAAAATGTCGTCGAAGTGCTGCGCGATTTCGAGCCGGCCCATCACCGCTTCGGCATGCTGGCGCGTGCCGTTGGTGAGGATGAGCTTGCGGCCGGGAAGCTTGGCGATCGCCGCGCCGAGCGCCGGGTTCGGCGTCAGCGCCGAGTGATCGATCTGGTGTACGATTTCGAGATACTGATCCGGCTCAAGTCCATGTTCCTCCATCAGTCCCCGCAAGGTCGTGCCGTAGCGCCGATAATAGTCCTTCTGCAACAGGAACGCTTCGTCACGGCTGATGCGAAGTAGACCGACGATGTAGTCGCGGATGCGCTCATCCACCTGCTGCCAGAGATTGAGGTGATGCGGATAAAGCGTGTTGTCGAGATCGAAAACCCAGGTCTCGATCTGTTTCCAGGTCTTATTGTCTTTGGAGCGGCGAACGGCGCTGGACTCTGTCATGCGGCATCCGGCGCGCTGAATTGGCGATGGTCCAAATTCTTTGTCATTCACGGCGACTCGTTGCTGCCATAGTTCCCGGCGAGGAGACATTACACTTCGTCGAATCAGTTTTAACAGCCGGGGCGGCGGGAGCAATCGATGCGGCGACGGTTACGGCGATCTATTCCGTTCTTGCTGGCAGCCGTTTGTGGAACGATGGCCGGCGCGCTGGTTGCGGGCGTCGCGCTCTATGCTTCGCATTCCTGAATGGCTCGCGCGCCCTCAGCTCGCCTCGCGCCATGACGCCGCCGGAATGAGACCCTTGAGCGCCCCATCATGCAATTGCACCGGGTCGCGCTCGCCCTCCATGGCAAGCCGCAGCACGCAGCGCGCCAATTCATCGGGTTTCACCGTCGAATTGCCGATCGACTTGAGCGTCAACCAGGCTTCGTCGAACGCGGCCTCCAGTATGACCAGCGTCTGGGGATCAAAGGAAGAACTATGGAACCCGCGCATCGTCCGCCTCACCACCTAGTGCGGAATCCGCGAATCCTGGTCGCAAAGTTTGCCGAGTTTGTGACACGTCCGGATGAATTGCATCAATTGCACTTGATCGCGCCGGTCCGCTCGCCCTGCCGGCAATCTCGGAGATGAGCTTCTTCAGGATCGCCTCGGCGAACGTATCGTAGCTCTCGGCCGCTATCACGAAGGCGCCCGGTCCACCAATCACGTTGTCATAATAATACCGGTCGAGATCGGGTTCGATCGCGACAATCGGCAGACCGTTGATGCCGATGCCGTCGTGCACCGCCTCGTCGCGCGCCTGGGTCACCGATCGGCCGCTGTTGTTCGAGCCGTCGCCCGAAATATCGATGACGCGCCGGGCCGGCCTGAATGAATCCTGTGCGAGCAGGACACGCGAATAATCGATGGCCCCGCTGATCGAAGTGCCGCCGCCAAACAATTGCCGCGGCGCCGCTTCGATCGCCGCGGCGAAGGCATCCGCAGTTGCCTCATCCTTGATCAGCATCCAGCCGACAACCTGAACATGCAATCGCGGCCCGGTCCACTGCATCATGGTGACGGCGATCGACTGAGTCATCTGTGAGCGGATCGCACCGAGCACCTGGGGATTGCGAAACGCTGCCGCGTAACCCCGCTTCTGCAATTCGAAACGGCGCGTATCGACGCTGCCCGAAGCGTCGACAGCGAGCACCAGCGCAATCGCGACTTCAGTCTGGCCCGGGACCGGCGACGATGGCTGCGCCCATGACGGCACGCCGGCACCCGCCAGCATGAAAAGCGCGCCAGCCAGAGCCCGCAGCATTTCGCGACGACTATGGCTCGACGTTCTCATCGGCGATGCCCAGAGAACGCGGCATCACGCGTTCAGTCGCGGCACCAGCCGGGCGGCATTTTCGCTCATGATCGCTTCTAGATCGGCCGCCGGCAGATTGAGCTTACGAAGGTCGTCGATCTGATTGAGCGGAAAGTACGGATAGTCGGTGCCGTAGGTGATCTGTGATGCCGGTACGAGCTTCGTCAATGCCGCCATCGAAGCCGGATGCGTGGCGTTTGCGGTGTCGTAATAAAGGCGCCGAAACTCGGCTTCGATGCCGTCGGGCGCAAAGCCGTTTCGGTTCGTGCCACGCGCCTGCCGCGCGTAAAAGGCCTCGATGCGGCCGGCGAGCATCGGAATGGTGCCGCCCGCGTGGGAGAACAGCCACTTGATGTCGCGGAGGCGGGCGAAAGTGCCGCTCAGCAGCAGGCTCACGACGGTGCGTGTCGTATCGTGCGGCACCTCGATCACGGCCGGGTAAGCGCCGACGCTCAGTCGGCCGCAACAGCTTGCGACCAGCGGGTGCACATAAACCACGGCCTTGCGGCGGTTGAGCTCTTCAAGCGCCGGCTTGTAGGCGGGATCGCCGAGCCATTTGTCACCGTAGTTGCTCTGGAGATTGACGCCATCGGCCTTGAGCGTATCGAACGCATATTCGATCTCTTTCAAGGTCGCGTCCTGATCCAGCATCGACAGCGGCGCAAACAAGCCGTAACGACCGGGACGATCGCGCACCATCTCGGCGGCGAAATCGCAACACAGGCGCGCCATGTCGTGGGCCTTCTCGGCGCCGGCGTCGAACCAGACGCCGGGCGTGGATGGCAGCGACAAGACGCTGGTCGTGATGGCGTTCTTGTCCATCGCTTCGAGATCCTGGTCTTTGGTCCAGGAGAGCTGCACGCCAAGGTGCGGAATCTTGCGCTGGTCCTCCCAGTCGGACCAGGCCTTCTGATAGGCCGGCGGGTAAAAATGATGATGGGTATCGATCAGCTTCGAAGGTGCGGCCTGCGCCTTTGTTTCACCGCCCGGCAACAACGCCGCGGCGCCGAGTGCCGCGGCCGCGCCGAGAAATTGCCGGCGCGATGACTGGCAGCCGCAGCCGCAACTGAATGACCATCGCTTCGCGCTCCCGTGATACCCAGGCGCTTTCATCGACTCGCTCATCCGTACCTCCCGGTCTCGTTCAGTTTCTATTAAACGTCATGCCGCCGGTCATCGCCACAATTGAAATGCGACGAGGGCCGCCAGCATGATAGCAGCGCCGAGCGCCTGAAACACCGTGAGCACCTCGCCGAGAACGATGGTGCTGAGGAGGGTCGCTGTCAGCGGTTCGAGATGCATGATCAGCGCGGTGCGGAACGGTCCGATGCGGACCGTCGATATGAAGACGAACAAAATCCCGGCGGTGGTCGCCAAACTCAGTGCGATCAGACAGACCCACCCCACCGCCGTCTGCGGCCCATGCCAGGTCTGCGCGGCGAGCGATACCGCCACAAACACGGCCGTCGACGACACCATCGAGTACCAGGTCGTCAGACGCGCGTCGGCGCCGACGAGATAGGCGCGCGTGACCAGGAGGACAGCGGTCCGACAACACGCGGCGCCGAGCGCATAGGCGACACCCGCCAGCGCCAGGCCGGCGGGATGCGCCCCGATCATCACCGCAAGGCCGAAAAACGCCGCGACGGCGCACAACACGCCTTGCCATCGCATCCGGTCAAGGCCGAACAGAGAAGCGGCAAGGCCGGTCAACAACGGATAGGCGAAATACGACAGGATCGCGGTCGGCACGTCGATCGCCGCAATCGCCTGGAACAGGCAGAAGATGAGACCGGCGAACAGAATGCCGACGCCCATCGAGATCCAGCGCACGCGCGCATCGGCATAAGGCTTCGGCCCGATGCGCAGCCACGTCGCCACGAACGCTAGCCCGATGACGCTGCGAAACGACAGCATGCTGAGAACATCGCAACCGACCGCCAGAACGACCTTGGCCAGCACATCCGACACGCCGAGCGCCGTCCCGGCGGCTATACCGGGAGCGGAGGGAAGCATCGAGCGGAAGGCCGAGCGAGCCTGCATGCGAGGGGATTGTACTCGAGAGAACGTGCGAGCCCAGGAAGCGCCGGAAGCGGAAGAAAGTCTAGTAGGCCCCTTCCTGGTCCGGCGCCGCCAGCACGATCGGCTGCGGCGACGGCTCCTTGCGCCGCCATCCGACCAGCGCCGCCGCGGTACCGAACGGCGCGATCAGCTCGCCCCAGATCGTATGGGCGTGCGGGCGGTCGGGTTCGACGCCGAAGCTGACGACCTCGCGCTCGGTCGAAGGGATGTGCAACGTGCCGAACATCCAATCCCACACCGCGAGGCAACTGCCGAGATTCTTGTCGAAGTGCGCGGGATCGCGCGAGTGGTGAATTTGGTGATGCGCCGGACTCATGAATAGACGGCCAAGCCAGCCCGTGAATGGAATCCAAAGTTGCGTGTGCTGCAAGTGAACGTAGAGGTAGATGAAGAAGACGACGATGACGTTGTTCTCGGACAAGCCATATTGGTGCGTGGTCTGTCCAACCAAATAATCACCGACGCCGTTGGCGAAGCCGGTGAAAACCGCAACGATGTTGAGGAATATGCACATATAGACCGGGTGGACGCGAAAGTTCGTCAACGGCGTCAGCACCGTAGCCGAGTGATGGACCTTATGAAACTCCCAGAGGAACGGAATGCGGTGGCTCAGATAGTGATTGAGCCAATACGCGAGCTCGTAGGCCAGGAACAGCATGACGGTGATCAGGGCCCGGGCGGCGATCGGATGCATGGCACCCGGCCGCATCGGACCAAACATCACCGCCAGCAGATCGGTCACCGCGTGGCTCAAGACCTCGAAGGACAGCAGCGCCCACCCGAACACGAGGCCGAACACGAAAACGTTGAAGTAGAAATAGCCGAGGTCCGCCATGGTAGACCGGCTCATCACGATGCTTCGCGGGAACAGCGCTCGCACCAGCACTTTGAGACGAAGCCGACGACCCTTCCGATAGCGCCGTGCGGCGACAAAGAGGCAAGCGATCAACAGTGCGGTAAACAGCGATGCGAAAGATATATGCGAACCGGGCGCGAGAAACGCCACGCTCAGCCGATCCAAAAAATATCTGATGCCCGGTGACAGATCCAAGCGCTCCTCCGCACCAACCGTGAAGCGCCAAGTGATACCGGTCATTGGTAAAGGCGGCGTTGTCTCGCCCGGTGCATCGCGCTTAACGGCTCGGAGTGACACGCAAGCGAATGCGGTGATGAGCCGCATAGAAACCTGACGTTAACCATCGCGATTCTCGCCGCTTTAACGGCCGGCGCGCACAGTTGCGCCGGGCCCTATCGGCCGCGGCGAGAAACGTGATGGACAACGACGGGAAGCGATTTCGGTTTCTCGACGGACTGCGCGGCTGGGCGGCGATCGTCGTCCTGCTGCACCATATCTTCATCGATGGTCTTCCCGCGAATGGCTTCATGGCCGATCGTGCGTTCTGGGCCAAAGTCTTCTTTCTTAACGGTACCTTGGCGGTGTGCGTTTTCTTCGTCATCTCGGGATTTTCGCTGTCGATCCGCTATCTCGACACCGGAGACGGGCGCGGATTGGCACGCGTCGCCGCCGGACGATATCTGCGGCTGGTGCTGCCCATATTCGCTGTCTGCGCCATCACCTACGGACTGCTTGTGCTCGGAATCATTCCTCCGGCAACGCAACGCCCGGCGCCGCTCGATGAATTCCTGACGTTCACGCCGACGATCGAACGCCTGCTCAGCTTCTCGCTGCTTCGGGTATTTGTCGCGTATTCGGGCGCCGAGACCTTCGATCCGCCGCTGTGGACCATGACTTACGAATTCTTCGGCTCTTTCATCGTCTTCGCGCTGGCAGCCTACCTGCGGCCGTCGGGGCAGCGGACGTTGATCTTGAGTGTGCTGTTCGTCGCCCTCACCGCGTGCCAGAGTTTCTTCGCCCTGTTCGTCGCCGGCATTCTCATCGCCGATCTATACCGGCAGCGTGCGCAGTCCGTGACACTGGATCGGGCCGGAGCCGCGCTCGGCGTCGCCGGCGTTCTTTTGGTTATGCTGCCAAACGCCTGGTTCGGCTGTGTCTATGTGGCGGGAGCGACCTGTCTGACGGCCAGCGCCGTGTTCTGCACGCCGGTCCGGCTTTTTTTCGAAAGCAGGCTCAGCAGCTTTCTCGGCTGGATCTCGTTCCCGCTTTATCTGGTCCAGGCCGCCGTCATCTATTCGTTTTCGATCCACGGTCTCGATGTTCTGGCTTCGCTCGGCGTTGGGCCGGTGATGCAGCGGTGGATAATTGGGGCTGTGACGTTTCCGGTTGCGATTCTCTTCGCCGTGGCCTTCTGCCCGATCAATGATCTCGCCGTCACGCTATCGCGCCGTTTCGGCACGGGCTTCGTGGCGCTGTGCGATGAGATCGACCGTCGCCTGGCGCGGCGCGCTCATCCGCAACCTTCCGCCTAGGGAGAACAGGCGCTCGGTCCCCCGATATCTCTAAATAACGAGACGAAAGACGACTTACCCCCTATCTCGTCCGTGGTGCCGATGCGCGGTCTTGTGGTGCGGTGCAGTCTCGTAATGAAGACGCAAGAGGTCCACGCCGTAGTCGTTGCCGTTGGGTGTCCGGACGATGGTATGGACGTGAAATTTCTCCGGTTGGGGATTGTTCAGCACAACCCCTTTGTGGTGATCAAACTCAATCATCACCACCGGGCTTTGAATGCGATAGTAAAAAGCACTTTCTTCGCTCATACCGCCGGCCGATGTCGCAAGCTACAGCCGCCTGGTGGGCAGTGGCGAGAACGCGTGATCGCGGCACTCGAGGCTTGCCGCCGCGAACTGATTGATCTCAAGATATCGGAACATGCAATGGCGCCGTTTTCACATGCGGCGATTCGGAGCACGCCTGACGTACCTCGACTGTCGTGAGTTTTCGTCTTTGCAAATGGAAGGAAGTGGTCATGAAATTGTGTCGGCTCGTCGGCATGCTTGCTCTCTTGCTGGTCGCCGTTCGGCCCGCAACCGCGGCGGGCGAGTGGCCAACCAGACCAATCAAGCTGATCGTTCCCGTGGCCGCCGGCGGTGGTGTCGACGAGATGGCCCGCATTATGGCGGCCGCGCTCGGCCAGCAACTCGGTCAGACCGTCATTGTCGAGGACATGGGAGGCGCCGGAGGCGCGCTCGGCGCCAATGCGGTAGCAAGAGCAGAACCCGACGGCTACACGTTTCTGTTCGCGGGGCCGGGCATCACTGCCGGCCATGCACAAACATCTGCCGTATGATACGGTAGACGATTTCGTCGGCGTCTCGCTCGTTGCCCAATTCCCGCTGGTGATGGTCGTCAACCCGAAGCTTCCGGCAAAGAGCCTTTCTGAATTCATTGCCTTGCTCAAGGCAAACCCGGAAAAATACAGCTTCGGATCGAGTGGCGTCGGCGGTTCCTCGCATATTCCGGTCGAGCTGTTCAAGCATCTGGCAGGAGTCGACATGCTGCATGTGCCATATCACGGCAACGCCGAATCCTCGGTGGCGCTCATCGCCGGTCAGATCGATATGATCATCGACGGACTTGCGCCGCAGCTCGGAAACATCAAGGCGGGACGGGTCAGACCACTGGGCGTCACCACCGAGAAGCGCACGCCATTTCTGCCTGATGTCCCTGCAATCTCCGAGATATTGCCGGGATATGAATATCCGATGTGGGTTGCCGTGTTCGCTCCGGCGAAGACGCCGGTGGCAATCGTCGACAAGCTTTCACAGAAAATCGCCGCCGCCGTGCAAGCAGCGGCGACAAAGAAGCGCTACAACGATATCGACGTGGATCCCGTAGGATCGTCACCCGCCGAACTCGACCGCTTCTTCAAGAAGCAGATCCAGTTCAATCAGCAAATCATCACGGACGCACACATCAAACCCATCGACTGAAATAATCTCGAGGACTCCTCGCCATGAAAGCTCATCTCGTAGGCAGTGTCGGGCTGCCGACGGTGGACGACTTGTTCCGCACCGTTGGGAGAATGCTCGGTCCTTATCTGAGGCGCATTCCGGACGGCGAGCCTGGAGGACGGCGCGTGTGGGTGAATTGGCAGTATCCGGTGTTTCTGGCCTGTCCCTATCTTCGGCTGGGCGACGAAGCCGATCGAGCGAACCGCGGCGCCCGCATCCTGCGTCTTCGGCTTGCCGAGGGCGTCCAGCAGGACGACATCCGTTTCGGCGAGCTCGGCTATGCCCGCGAGGCCCGGGCATCATATTTGGACTTCTGTCGGGCGCGGGCCGAAGGAGACATCCCGAATGGGATACGTTTCCAGGTTTGTCTGCCGACGCCCATCAATATCGTGGCGACCGCGTGCGCGCCGGACGTCATGCTCCAGATCGAGCCCGCTTACGAGGCGGCGCTCATCGCCGAGATCGGACGCCTTTGCACCGCAATTCCGCACGGCGATCTCTGCATCCAATGGGACATGGTGCGCGAGGTATTGTGGTGGGACGGTAGAATTCTGAAGGCACAGCCGGCACCGTTCCCGCCCGCGGAAATTCGGGCACAGGTGCTTGATCGATTGGCTCGCCTAAGCGAGGCTGTTCCGACAGGCGTCGAGCTTGGCTTTCATCTTTGCTACGGCGATTGGGGCGGCCGGCATCAGATCGATCCCGCGGATAGCGGAGCTATGGTCGATCTGGCCAATGCCATCGCGGCCCAGACCAGGACGAAGCTCGGCTACGTGCACATGCCCGTTCCGATCGCTCGGAACGATCGCACCTATTTCGAGCCCTTCCGCAACCTAGATCTGGCATCAAATACCGAAATCTATCTCGGCTTAGTCCACCTGCAGGACGGTGTAGCCGGCGCCCGATCGCGCATTGCAGCGGCAACCGAGTTCCTGCCGGAGTTCGGCATCGCCGCCGAATGCGGATTGGGTCGAGCCAAGACGCCGGAAATGGTCGACGATATCCTTGAACTCCACGCGGCGATTTGCCGAGCTTGAACAGACGGCATCTTTTTCACGCCGCAATGCGCGCGGTCTTGCACGCTTACTGCCCCACCTTGCAGTCGCGGCAGGCGTCCTGACAAACTCCCGTCACCACATTGAGGCCCTCGCCGCCACTGAGTCCGGCGTCCATGCGCTGGACCATTCCTACGGACACTCGTTCACCGCTAAGCGCGAATGAGCGTACCGGCGCCGAGCTCGGTGAACAATTCGAGCAGCACGGCGTGGGGAACCTTGCCGTCCAGGATGACGACACCTTCGACGCCGTGATCGAGCGCCTCGATGCAGGTCTCGACTTTGGGGATCATTCCTCCGGAGATGGTGCCGTCGGCGATGAGGCGGCGTGCGTCGCCGACCGACAGTTCCTTGATGAGCTGCTTTGATTTGTCGAGCACGCCGGGCACGTCGGTGAGCAAAAGCAGGCGTTTGGCCTTGAGCGCGCCGGCGATGGCGCCCGCGAAAGTGTCGGCGTTGACGTTGAAGGTGCCGCCGTTCGCCGCGGCGGCGACCGGCGCCAGGACCGGGATCAGTTCGCGGCCGAGAATTTGCGTGAGCACCGTGGTGTCGACTTTCTCGGGCTCGCCGACAAAGCCGAGATCGATGAATTTCTCGATGTGGGAATCGGGATCGACAATCGTGCGCGTCAGCTTGCGCGCCACCACCATGTTGCCGTCCTTGCCGCAAAGACCGACCGCCTTGCCGCCGGCCGCGTTGATGTAGCCGACCATCTGCTTGTTGATGGAGCCGGCCAGCACCATCTCGACAACCTCGAGCGTCTTGGCATCGGTAATGCGCAATCCCGCCGCGTATTGCGATTCGACGCCGACCTTCTTGAGCATGGCCTCGATCTGCGGGCCGCCGCCATGAACGACCACCGGATTGATCGCGGTCTGCTCCAACAGCACGATGTCGCGGGCGAAGTCGCGGGCCAGTTGTTCCTCGCCCATGGCATGGCCGCCGTATTTGATGACGACGGTCTCCTCGTCGTAGCGCTGCATGTAGGGCAGCGCTTCCGACAGGATGCGGGCCTGCACCTGGGGGCTTACGGGGTCGCTCTGGCTCATCGGATCGGTGTTCCCGGCTTTGGCGCAGTCTTGTAGCGGCGCGGCGCCGCAACGACAATGCGTCAGCGCATCCGCTCGGCCAGGAGCCGCGCGATGGCGGCGCGAAAGTCCTCGATGCCGGCACCGGTGCGCGCCGAGGTCACGATCAGATCGGGAAAGGCCGCCGGGCGTTTCGACATTGCCGCCCTCAGCGTCGCTATACGCTCGGCAAGCTCGGCGGCGTCGATCTGATCGCATTTGGTCAGCACGACCTCGTGGCTGACGGCGGCTCGCCCCAGAGTATCGAGAATAGCGTCGTCGGCGGCTTTCAGACCGTGGCGGGCATCGATCAGCAGATAGACGCGCGCCAGATTGGCCCGTCCAAGCAGAAAGTCGTGAATGAGCGTGGTCCACGCCGCGACTTTGCTCTTTGCCGCGGCCGCATAGCCGTATCCCGGCATATCGACCAGGATCAGCCGGTCATCGTGGCCGCCGAAGAAGATCAGTTCCTGCGTCCGGCCCGGCGTATTGGAGGTCCGCGCCAAGGCGTGGCGACCCGCGAGCGCGTTGATGAGCGAGGACTTGCCGACGTTGGAGCGGCCGGCGAATGCGATTTCCAAACCCTTCATGGGCGGCAGAGAGGCGGCCGAGCTTGCCGCCGATACGAAGTTCCATTCCCCGGTAAACAGCCGGCGCCCGCCCTCGATCTCGGCTTTGGAGAAGCCGCCCTCGCGCTCGCCCGGGTTGCTCACGTGATGCCGCCGGCATGGAACCAAAGCGACCGCACGCCGTTAGTGGATCGCCGCGGTGTATCGGAACAACGGCCAAGACCGTGACCGTTATTGCAGCCCGCCAAAGAGATAATCATGGACGATTGGTCGAGCGCGAAACTCTGCGATGTGGGCAATTTCATCCTCAGCGTCGTGCTGTTCTTCTCGCCCTGGCTGTTCGGCCTTGCGGGAGGAGCGCAGTGGCAAACCGCATCGACCGTCGGTCTCATCATCGCGGTGTTGTCGATTGCCGCCCTCGCCGCATTCGCGGTTTGGGAGGAATGGTTCAACCTGATCGCCGGCCTGGCGCTGATCGTATCGCCTTGGCTGCTTGGGTTCCAGGACAGCGACGCGATGAGGATCGACGTTGTGATTGGTATCACCGTAGCGACCTTGGCGGCATTCGAAGTCTGGCTCGATCATGAGCGCCAGCTCCGCGCCGGACGCGCCGCCGTCTAATCGGCCCGTTCATCCCACGAGCAACGAATTTATCGAATAGAAAAGGGGACTCTGAGTCCCCCCTTTTGCCGGCCGATGCCGAACCTCGGTGCCGCAAAATTGTGTCAGGCGGCGGCCTCGTCGAAGCGATCGCTCCAATTGTTCGACACCGGAGCGTACGCCGGATTCTTGGCGTCCCCTGATAGCGCACCGCCGCCGCGACAGCGGAAATTCCGATCTGCCCGTAGCGGCGGTCGAGCGCAATGATTTCACCGGCAACCGTGCGGTCGTCGCCGGGCATTTGGGCCGTCTTCTTGGCCGAGGTGGCCTTCAAGTCTTTCATCGTAAAACCCCATTCCCATTCACGTCAGTGATGCCAGAGCCGTAGAAGCCGAGTGCGGCGGAAATGGGCGGCAATTCGTCCGCCGGCGTGACAATTCCAATCGCGCACGTGCAGGCGCCACCTGACACCTTCTTTGGTAAATCAATGATTAAGGGATACCGCGGATAGTTGATTGAGGCTCGATCGACGACCGCCGACCGGCAATTGCCGGCAGTTATCCAATGTTGAGCGAGCACAGTGCGGCATTCCTGCCACACTTGGCGCCGACGTAAGGGCGAAAAGGGTCTAACGGCTGGCATCCTGGCGGCGATTTCGGTATGGGATCGTGACGAGAGTCTTTGATCGGGTTCGGGCGGGGATGGCGGAGAAGTAGGCACCTTATGGCAATGCGTGCGATAGCATTTTTGATCATCGGCTTCATGCTGGGCGGCTGCATGCAGGAAACCATCGAGCCTGCCTCGCAGGTCGGGTGGAAAGCGCGTGACAAGCAGCTCATGTCCAATCTGCCCTACGCTCAGGCTCAGCATTCCCGAGGCCTTCCGGCGGGCCATCGTCGACTACCCTCGCAAGGAAGCCCCTGGTTCGATCGTCGTCGATACCGACGCTCGCTATCTTTATTACGTCCTGCCGAACGGCAAGGCGATCCGCTACGGCATCGCCGTCGGCGAAGAGGCCCAGGCCTGGAGCGGCGTCGCCAAAGTCGGCCGCATGGAAGAATGGCCGGCCTGGGTTCCGACCGCCGGCGAACAGCAGCGGCTCGGACCGTTGCCCGCTTTCGTGACGGGGGGACCGCATAACCCGATGGGCGCCCGCGGGATGTACTTATATTCCGGGAACAAGGACACGCTGTACCGCATCCACGGCACCAACCAGCCTGAATATATCGGCCAAGCCATTTCGTCCGGCTGCATCCGAATGACCAACGAGGACGCGATCGACCTCTACAATCACGTCAAGGTCGGCACGATTGTCGTGGTCTTGGCACCGACACACACCGACTCACCGGCTAACCCCCGCGTCGCGTCGGCGGCGCCTCCTTCCCCGATGGGAGCGTTCTAAGCCGCCATCTGCATCGTCGACGAATCATACGACGGCGCCGGTTTTCGGCGCCGTTTTTTTTCGAGTTGACGCGCCAGAGCAAAATCGTTTCAGATTGAATCGATTTTCGCTCTAGCACTTTGATTGAGCATGATCTTTTCGGAAAACCGGCTTCCACTTTTCCGGATCATGCTCTACGCGCCGAGCACGACGTGCAGGATTTCCGGCGGTACGCCGAGGCGGGCGGGAACGAAGCTAGTGCCGAGGCCCCCGGATACGATGAGATGGCGATCGTGTTCGACCACATGCCCGTAGGCGAACCGCGCGCCATACTGCGACGGAACAAAAGCCGGCCAGATCACCGGGATCCGAATCTGTCCACCATGGGTGTGACCGGCGAGCGTCAAGGCGACGCGGGAGGGAACGCGGGTGAAAATATCCGGCTCATGGACCAGCAGCAAAATCGGGTCGTCGGTCGTCACGCGCGCGAGCGTACCGGGCAAATCGTCGACGCCGCGGAAGCGGCCATGGCCAAGCCTATAAGCAATCTGATCGCCAATGCCGGCGAGCCAGAACCGCTGCCCTTGCGGGCCCAGCATCACGACATCGTTTTCAAGCACGGGAATGCGCACACCGGCGAGCGCGTGGCGCACGTTCTTGAGATCGTACCACCAATCGTGGTTGCCGAGGATCGCCCAGGTTCCGAGCGGCGCGGTCAATCGCGCCAACTCGGCGGCCCATACCGGCTCCGGGACGGGCTCGGTCTTGAACCGGTAGCGGGCGATGTAGTCGCCGAGCAGGACCACGAGATCGGATTGCAACGCGTTGGCGGTGTCGATCACTTGCCGGATGTGCGGCAGTGTCATGTCGGGGCCACCGGCGTGGAGATCGGCAATCACCGTGATGGAAAGCTTGCGGCCCGCGGGCCAGTTTGGCGGCGTCAAGGCATAACGCGTGACGATGAGGTCCTGCGGCTCGATCGCACCGGCATAAACGGCGGTCGCCGTCGGCAATAGACCGACCACACCGGCGACCCCGGTGAGAACGCGCCGCCGTGTCACGTGCTTGTTGGAAGCCTCGAGAGGGGATTGCGTCGATTCGTTCACCGTCATGGCGGCTCCATAGCGCGCGGGTCATGAACGCGTCGTTCATGCCGCCCGCCACCCTTAGCTCATCGGCGAAGAAACTGTGTTACCGCGCCATCACGAGTGCGCGAGCCGCTCCCGCGTCACCCAATCGAGCGCCTTGTCGAGCGCGCGGGTCAGCCGGTCGAACAGTGCGTCGATTTCCGCCGCGGTTATGATTAACGGCGGGCACAGCGTCAGCACGTCTCCCAGCACCGAGCGAACGATCAGGCCTTCCTCTTCGGCGAATCGCACCGTCCGCGCGCCGACACCATGTTTTGGGTCGAATGCGCGCTTGCTTTGCTTGTCGGCGACCAACTCAACGCCGCCGATGAGACCAAGCCCGCGCGCCTCGCCGACCAGCGGATGCTGATTGAGCGCATCGAGCCGCGCTTGGAATTTTACGCCCTGCGCGGCGGCTTTTTCCACAATATGCTCGCGCTGGTAGATTTCGATCGCCTTGAGGGCGACCGCGGCGGAAACCGGATGACCGCCATAAGTAAAGCCGTGTCCGAACGCGCCGATCTTTTTGCTTTCGGCGAGCAGCGCCTGATAGACGTTCTCGGGAATCATGACGCCGGCGATCGGCAGATAGGCCGACGACATCGCCTTGGCGATCGAGATCGCGTGCGGCGCGAAGCCGAGCTTCTCGCAGCCGAACGTCGTGCCGAGCCGGCCGAACCCGCAGATCACCTCGTCGCTGATCATGAACACGTCGTGCTTGGCGCAAACCGGCATGATCTTTTCAAAATAAGTCTCCGGCGGAATGATCACGCCGCCGGCGCCCATGACCGGCTCGGCGATGAAGGCCGCCACGGTTTCGGGGTCTTCCTTGACGATCAGCGCATCGAGCTCGGCGGCGAGCCGCGTGGCGAATTGCTCTTCGCTCTCGCCATCTTCCGCGTATCGGTAGTGATGCGGGCAACCGGCATGCAAAAAGCCCGGCAACGGCAAATCGAAATCGCGGTGGTTGCCGGCAAGCCCAGTCAGCGACGCGGCAACGACCGTCACACCGTGATACGCCTTCATCCGGCTGACGAATTTCTTTTTCTTGGGCCGGCCGAGCGCATTGTTGACGTACCAGACCAGCTTGACCTGGGTGTCGTTCGCCTCCGATCCGGAATTACAGAAGAAGACCTTCGAGATCGGCACCGGCGCGATCTCCTTGAGCTTTTCCGCAAGCTCGATTGCGGGATCATGGCTCTTGCCCGTGAACAGATGGGCAAAGGAAAGCTTGCGCATTTGCGCCGTCGCCGCCTCGACCAATTCCTCGTTGCCGTAGCCCAGCGCCGTGCACCACAACCCGGCCATGCCCTCGATGTAAGGCTTGCCGTCCGTGTCATAGACATAGACGCCCTGGCCGCGCTCGATGATAAGCGGGCCGGTCTCGCGAAAACTCGCGAGATTGATGTACGGATGCACCAACGTTTCGACGTCGCGCGTGGCGAGATTGCTGAGCGGGGCCATGGGGTCCTCCAGCCGGTCGTATAGCACGGATTTCAATTCATCGTGGCGCCGCGCGACGTAGGACTTGCGGGTCACCAAGCGCGTCCGCGATAGGCATGGCCATTGCGCTGACGACCGCCGCAACCGCATCGACGCCGTCCTCCCGCCGATAATCGTTCGGTCGGCAGCGAAGCATCGGTTCGCAACTTACGCCCCGATGGGGAGTAAACAAGAAGGCGAGCGGCGCAACCCTTCGCACACGGTCAGGAGAGCATCATGAAGAGGGAGATCATTCGGGTCGAGCCCCTCTCGACCTATCTCGAAAAATGGAAAGCGCCGACGTCGGCGGTCACGCGGCACGGCGACACGATCTATGTGTCGGGGTTTCCGCCGTTCGATCCCGCGAGCGGCGAGGTGGTCGATGCGCCGATCGAGCGTCAAACAGAACTCGTCCTCGAACAGATGAAACTGTGCTTGGAGACGGCGGGGTCGTCGCTTGCGCACGTGCTCAAATGCAACGTTTACTGCACCTCGGTTGAAATGTTCGCGGCCGTCAACGTCGTGTACTCGCGATATTTTCCCACGGACCCACCGGCGCGCATCTTCGTCAACGTTCCGGCGTGGCCGGGGCACTTTGACATTGAAATCGACTGCATCGCCGCGGTCGCGAACCAACCCTGAGGAGGCGCTTTCGGATTAAAGTCGCGCGACTTGGCTACATGATGAACGCATGCGCTCAAGTCGCTCAATCTTTGCGGAGCCATGGCTACGCGTCCCGATGAAAGTAGGTGCGCGGCGGCGATCCGAGGGCGCGCTTGAACATGGTCGTAAAGGCCGCCGGGTTGTCATAGCCGAGGTCGATCGCAACCGTCGTCACGGCCGCGCCTGCCGCCAGGCGCGGCAGCGCCGCGACCAGGCAGGCTTGCTGGCGCCACGCCACGAAGCTCAGGCCGGTCTCGCGCCGGAACAGGCGGGTGAATGTCCGGCGGCTCATCGCCAGTGCCGCGCTCCAATCGTCGATGGTCTGGTGCGGCGTGGGGTTGAGCACAAATTCCCGACAGCGCCGGGCCAGGGCGTCATGCGAAGGCAGCGGTAAAGCAAGCGGCAGCGCCGGCAAGAGACGCATCTCGTGCTGGATGAGCGCCATCAGTGCGCCAGCACGGCTGTCGAAATCGTATTCTGCTGGGAGGCTCACGGCTTCCGCCAGCAGGCCACGCATGAAAGGCGAGATTTCGACCACTTGGCAATGATCCGGCATGCCGCGGGCCGCGTCCGGCTCGAGATAGATGCTGCGCATCCTGACGTCGCCGAGCATCCGCACGTCATGCACGACGCCGGCCGGAATCCACATGCCGCGCTGGGGCGGCATGATCCAGGCGCCTTGCGGCGTCGCGACCATGACCACGCCCGAGAACCCGTAAAGCAATTGGCAGCGCCGATGATGGTGCGGTGGGATCACATGGCCGTCAGGGTAGTCGCTGCCGAGCGCGATGACAGGCCTCGGCACGTCCCGAAAAAAGCGCTCGACATCGTTCTTTGCCAGCACGGCTTTCGGAGACATGGCCCAATCTCGTAATAACTTGACCTGAACCCGGTAGCAGGCCACATCACGCCGATGTACGACTGAGCTGCCTGCAGATCAAGAGAAAGGTCTTCTTGTGCCCATCGATCGCCCCAAGGTCGAAACGACGGTATTTGCTGTCTTGGGCGCGGCCAGTTTCTGCCACCTGCTCAACGACCTGATGCAATCGGTTTTCGTTGCGGCCTATCCGATCTTCAAGGGCGGTTTCGATTTGAACTTTGGGCAGATCGGTTTGCTGACGCTGACCTACCAGATCACCGCGTCGCTGTTGCAGCCGATTATCGGCATCTACACTGACCGGAAGCCGCTGCCCTACTCGCTCCCCTTCGGCATGGTGTTTTCGCTCGCTGGATATTTGGTACTGGCCTTCGCGCAGCATTACGTCATGTTGCTGGCGGGCGGCGCGCTGCTGGGGATGGGCTCCTCCATCTTTCATCCGGAGTCGTCGCGCCTCGCGCGCCTGGCATCGGGCGGCGCGCACGGACTGGCGCAATCCCTGTTCCAGGTCGGAGGGAATATCGGCACCGCGCTTGGACCCTTGCTGGTCGCCTTTTTTATCATCCCGCGCGGCCAGACGAGCCTTGCGTACCTCGCCCTAGCGGCGCTCGGCGGCATGATCGTCCTGACCGGACTGGCGCACTGGTACAAGAGCCGCGGCCAGTCCCGTCGGCACGCGCTCGGTCCAACGACCGGCAACTCCGGTCTATCAAGACGGCAAGTGCGCAACGCGGTCGCGGTGCTGGTGGCGCTGATGCTGTCCAAATACTTTTATCTGGCGAGCTTCAGCAGCTACTACATCTTCTACCTGATGCAGCACTCCGGCTTGTCGGCGCAGACCGGTCAGCTTTATCTGTTCGTGTTTCTCGCCGCCGTCGCGATCGGCACTTTGATCGGCGGTCCGGTCGGCGACAGGATCGGCCGCAAGAAAGTCATTTGGGGTTCGATCCTCGGCATCCTGCCGTTCACCCTCGCGTTGCCGCACGTGAACTTGACGGCGACGGTCGCTCTCAGCGTCATCATCGGCTTGGTGCTGGCCTCGGCGTTTTCGGCCATCGTGGTCTATGCGCAAGACCTGATGCCCGGACGCGTCGGAATGGTCTCCGGCCTGTTCTTCGGCCTGTCGTTCGGCATGGGCGGCCTTGGCGCGGCGCTGCTCGGCGAACTGGCGGACTGGACCAGCATCGGCTTCGTTTACGAAGTCTGTTCTTTCCTGCCGCTCATCGGTCTCCTGGCGGCACTCCTGCCGGATGTCGATCATAAACCGATGCGGTTGCGAGCACGGCGGCCGCAACGCAGTCAAACCATCCGCGCCGCGGAGTGAAGTGCAATCAGCGGAGTGAAGTGGAAACAATCGTCGAGCTTCACCAAGCGTCACAGATAACCGCAACCTGAATATCCGTTCAGAAGACTTTCTGGAACCGATTTTCTTTCCGCGGATTATCGCTGCATCCACAAAACATTCGGAGGACGACTATGCGAAAGTTGATTCTGTCTCTCGCCGCCCTGGCCGCGCTGGGGTTCGTTGCCGCGCCGGCGAGCGCTGAGACGGTTGTGATTCATCATCGCCATCACATGATGATGATGCCGCATCATCATCACCACAACGTGGTCATCATCAAGCACGATCACGATCATCACATGTAACGCGCGTAGGTTGGCTCCGATGATGATCGGGGCCAATGACATTTCAGGGGCCCGGCGCTTGTGCCGGGCCCTCTCTTTCAGCGCCAAAAGTAATCTTCGATACGGAAGCCGCCGTACGCGTGGTGCCGGCGCAACCGCGGGCGCGGCCGCGGCAGAGGTATCGGCTCGATCGGTCCCGTCGCCGCGGACGGTTTATCCACGGTGGCCTTTGCCACGGCGGGTTTGTCCACAGCGGGCTTATCCGCACCGGGTTTGTCCACACCGGGTTTGTCCACACCGGGTTTGTCCAGCGCTGGCGTCTTGTCCGCCACCGGTGCAGCCGGCGTTCGGACGTCCCACTCGCAAATCTTGTAATTGTTGTGCCGCGGAGCGAGGTCGAGATGGATGTGCTCCTCATGCGACCCGTCGGAGCCCGGCCCGAGCACGGTGTGAAACCGCGCGCAAGCGCTGGCGCGAAGCTCGTCGCGCAAGTCTTTTGCGACATTCACATCGGTCAGCGTAATCTGATGGCCATTGGCGAGCTTGAAGCCGCGGACATCGAGCGCGTTGGCGCGGCCATGCTCGCTCAGCGTCGCGCCGCGCACCCGGTTGCGGCCACGGCATTCGTACGAATCGTAGTTGTCGAGGCCACGCAGCGGTGCTCCGAGTTTCAACGCCACCGGCGCAACATCGTCGCGCACCCAATTCGCGATCTCTGTCGCCATCGTGCAGCGCAACGTCGCAGCCGGCGCGAGCGGGACCTTGGTTTGGTCGGACAGGATCACCGCCTGCAGCAGCACGGCGTCGGTGGCGCCGCATTCGCCCGGCCCGATCAAGACAGGCAGCGGCCTGAACACCGCGATGGTCGCCAATTGCGCCTGGCACACCGAGGGTGCAGCCGGCGCCGCCGCGGCATCCTTTTCCGGGAACGACGCATAGGCTTCCTGCGGCGGCGATAATTCCTGGGGTATGACGAGCGGCGCCGGGCGCGGCGAGCCATGCGCGGCCCTGGTTGGTTTAGCAGGCCGCGCGTTGCGATTTTGCGCTACGGCGATCCGGCCCGCACCCACGAGCACGGCAGCCGCTATAAAAACCGTGGCGCATTTCGTTACGATATCGCTCACGAGGCTGATACTTTGACCGGCATGATGGCTCGTAACTTATAGCGGGCATCAAGCGTCGCGTTAATCCACGCAGGCGGCGAATGCCGATCGATGTCATCGTCATTGGGCTTGGCGTGATGGGCGCCGCCACGGCGCTTGCGCTGGCCCGGCGCGGCCGCCGCGTCGTCGGCATCGAGCGGTTCGATGCCGGTCATGATCGCGGCTCCTCGCACGGCGCGACGCGGATCATCCGGCTCGGCTATTTCGAGCATCCGTCCTATGTCCCACTGCTGCGGCACGCCTACGGCTTATGGCGCGACCTCGATGCCGCGGCCGGCGAAAATCTTCTCCACCGCACTGGCATCATCGAAATCGGGCCGCCCGATGGCATCGTGATTCCGGGCACGCTCGAGGCCGCGCGGGCGCATGACCTGCCGCATGAGACCCTCGACGCGGCAGCCGCCATGCGACGGTACCCGGTCTTCAAACTGCCGTCCGATTACCGTGCCGTCCTGCAGCCGGACGGCGGCTTTCTGCTCGCGGAGCCGGCGGTTCATGCCTTCGCGGCGCTGGCGAGCAAGGCCGGCGCCGAGCTCCGCAGCGGCGAGACGGTGCTGGCCATTGAGCCGCGCGCGGGCGGTGTCCGCGTCGTCACCGATCGGCATGCCATCGACGCCGGCGCCGCCATCGTCACCGCCGGGCCGTGGGTAAAGACGCTGTTGCCGGCGTTGCCCGCACCGCTGCGCGTGACGCGTCAAGTGCTCGGCTGGTTCGAGCCGCTCGCCCCGGCATCATTTGCCGCCAATGCGTTTCCGGTGTTCCTGCTCGAAAGCCGATACGGCATCCATTATGGCTTCCCAAGCTGCGACTTTCCGCGCGGTCTCGGCTCGACCGTCAAAATCGCCAAGCACCACCATGCCGACCAGGCTGTCGATCCCGAGACCTACGACCGGACCGTTTCGGCCGGCGATGAGGCGTTGCTTCGCTCGGCTCTCGCCGAGCATCTGCCCGCTGCCAATGGCAGACTCGCCGCGGCCAAGACCTGCCTCTACACCATGACGCCCGATGGCGACTTCATCATCGACCATCTGCCGGGCACGCCGCAGATCGTCGTCGCCTCGCCCTGCTCCGGCCATGGCTTCAAGTTCGCGCCGGTCGTTGGCGAAATCCTTGCCGACCTCGCGACCATCGGGGCCACGCCGCACGATATCTCACGGTTTCGGCTCGCCCGCTTCGCTTGATCGGCGAACGGGTGTTTGCCTCGCCGCCGAGTGCGGCTAAGCTTCCAACAAAAGCCGGACAGGGAGGAGCATCATGCTCGGGCTGATGCAGGATTGGCCGCTGCTGTGCAATCGCATCCTCGACCACGCCGCGATCTATCACGCCGAGCGCCCCGTCATCACGCGCTCGATCGAGGGCCCATTCCACACCACGACCTACGCCGATGTGCGCAAGCGCGCCCTCAAAGTGGCGCAGCGGCTCGAAAAAGACGGCATCAAGCTCGGCGATCGCGTGGCAACGCTGGCCTGGAATACTTGGCGGCACCTCGAGGCCTGGTACGGCATCATGGGCATCGGCGCGGTCTATCACACCGTCAATCCGCGCCTGTTTCCCGAGCAGATCGTCTGGATCGTCAATCACGCCGAAGATCGCGTGATGCTGGTCGACCTCACCTTCCTGCCGATCCTCGAAAAGCTCGCCGACAAGCTCAAGCCGATCGAACGCACCGTGGTCTTGACGGATGCCGCCCATATGCCGGCGACCACACTGAAGAACGCCGTGCCCTATGAAGCGTGGATCGCCGAGGTCGACGGCGACTTCGCCTGGAAATCGTTCGACGAGAACACGGCTGCCGGCATGTGCTACACCTCCGGCACCACCGGCAATCCCAAGGGCGTGCTCTATTCGCACCGCTCGAACGTGCTGCACTCGATGATGGCGGCGCAGCAAGACGCCATGGGGGTCGCCTCGCGGGATGTGATCCTGCCGGTCGTGCCGATGTTCCACGCCAATTGCTGGGGCCTCGCTTTGACCTCGCCGATGGTCGGCGCAACCATGGTGATGCCCGGTGCCAAACTCGACGGCGCCTCGATCTACGAACTGCTCGACGGCTACCGCGTGACCTTTACGGCGGCGGTCCCCACCGTGTGGCTGATGTTGCTGCAGCATCTCGAAGCCAACAATCTGAAGCTGCCGCACTTGAAAAAAGTGGTGATCGGCGGCTCGGCCTGCCCGCGCGCCATGACGCAGAAATTCCAAGATGTGTACGGCGTCGAGGTCTGCCACGCCTGGGGCATGACCGAGATGAGCCCGCTCGGCACGCTCGGATCGCTCAAGCCGGAATACGCCGCATTGTCCGGCGAGGCGAAGCTCGATGTTCAGGTGAAGCAGGGTCATCCGCCGTTCGCGGTGGACATGAAGATCACCGACGACAACGAGCGGGAACTGCCGCGCGACGGCAAAACCTTCGGCCGCCTCAAGGTGCGCGGACCATCCGTCGCGCGTGCCTATTTCAAGGAGGACGCCGGCCTGCTCGATGCCGAGGGCTATTTCGATACCGGCGATGTCGGCACCCTCGATCGCTACGGCTACCTGAACATCACCGACCGGTCCAAGGACGTGATCAAATCCGGCGGCGAATGGATCTCCTCGATCGAGCTGGAAAACCTCGCAGTCGGTCATCCCAAGGTGGCCGAGGCAGCGGTGATTGGCATACGGCACCCCAAGTGGGACGAGCGGCCGCTGCTTGTCATCGTGCTCAAGGACGGGCAGTCGGCAACCCGGACCGAACTCCTGAGCTTCCTCGAAGGCAAAGTCGCAAAATGGTGGATGCCCGACGACGTGGTTTTCGTCGCCGACATTCCGCATACCGCGACCGGCAAAATCCAAAAAATCGCGCTGCGCGAGCGCTTCAAGGACTACGCACTACCCACCGCCACTGCCTCCCGGTGAGGCTTCGAGGCGGGCCTATCTGGCGCAGGTTCAAATTTTTTTCGGCGACAGGTTGCCGCAGGCGGCGCGTGATCAAATTTTCACACCGCGCGCTTGACAATCCCTAATTCACTGAAAAATCAACATTTTTTGAATCTAATTGAGCAGTTCCAGTATCACATTATCGCCCAAAAGATTTACGCCAGTGCTGCGTCGCACAATGAACACATTGTGTCGGTCATAGCGCACTTGGCTCCGGGTGAGAGAGCCAATTCAGACGTCCTGTTAACAACTGAAAAGGCAAATCATGGCTGGCAATAGCCTAAAGAGGCTTGTGTGTGCCTCAACTCTTGTTGTTTCTATCATTGCAATTCCGATGACTGCATCGGCACAATCCGGAATAGCTTCGGTTTATTCCGGCGAGCGCACCGCGAATGGGGAATACGCGCGGGCCTCGGGCCTGACTGCGGCTCATCGCTCGCTGCCGTTCGGCACCCTGGTGCGGGTGACCAACGAACACAATGGCCGCTCGGTTGTGGTGCGGATCAACGATCGCGGCCCGTTCGTTCGCGGCCGGGTGATCGACCTCACGCCGGCTGGCGCGCGCGCCATCGGCTCCAATGGCCTCGCGCACGTCACGCTGACCGTCATTGGACGATCAGGACGAGGCTGAGACAGACCAGTTTGAGGGGAATTTCTTAAGAACGCGGGAGGCTTCGGCCTCCCGCATTTTTAACGCCGCGGTGCGGGCCGCTTGCGGATTAAAACTCCGCCACCGCGCCGATCAGGCGCTCGATGTCTTCCGGCCGCGACAGCCGGTGATCGCCATCCTTGACCAGGGTCAGAACCACATCATCGCAAGCGAGCCGGGAGGTGAGTTCGACCGCGTGCGTCCAGGGCACGTCCGGATCGTCGACACCCTGCAGAATCCGCACCGGACACCCGGTCTCGATCATCCCGCCAAGAAGAAGATGGTTGCGGCCCTCCTCGATGAGTTGCCGGGTCACCGTATAGGGCTCGGACGCATACGCGGAAGGCCGCTGCCAGACGCCGCTGTCCTCGAGCTCCCGTTTGATCGCCGGGGTAAAGCGCTTCCACATCAATTCCTCGGTGAAGTCGATCGCCGGCGCCACCAGGACCAAGCCGGCCACGGTTGCCGGAAAGGACCGCGCCTTCAACGCCCGCACCATGAGCAAGGCGAGCCAGCCGCCCATCGACGACCCGATCAAAATCTGCGGGCCGCGGCAGCAGGCCTCGAACACCGCAAGGCTGTCGGCGAGCCAGCGGCCGATGGTGCCCTCGGTGAACACGCCATCCAACTCGCCATGACCGGAATAATCGAAGCGGACGCAGGCGCGGCCGGCGGTTTCGGCCCACTGCGCGAGCGCCGCGGCCTTGGTGCCCTTCATGTCGGACTTGTAGCCGGACAGCCAAAACAGCCCCGGCATCGCACCCGGGCGCTGGCGCACCGCGAGTGCGCGCCGGTCGGCCGCATCGCCAATTTGCAAGAATTTCAGGCTGTTATCGTCCATACGCGCATTCCGCCTGGATCATTGTCGCGTGCCGAACACGCGATCCGCCGCGCCCTATTTGGCCGCGAACAGCTTTCGGGGCAAACGGCGATCGCGCGCAAGAGACCGTGGCGTCTTGAGTTGGCGTCAGCGAATACTCATTCTTCACTTTATCCGCCGCAGTAGAACGGCATTCATTCTTCCCCATCCGCCCCGTCCTTTAATGTGCATTTGCGTTGACTTATGCACGGAAACTCACGATCTTCTCAGTCTTGTCGATCAACAGCGCGGATGCACGGTTCGTGTTCGCGCCGGATATGTCGAAATCGTCGCAGAATTTCGTCGCAACAGCATAGGAGAGAAGACCCATTCGTCGCCCGAACAGAAGCATGCAACCCGCCGCCAAGGAGGGTCCACGCATCAACGAGGAGATCCGCGTTCGCGAGGTCCAACTCATCGACAAGGATGGCGTCAACCACGGCGCCACGGAAATCACCGCCGCAATCGCCATGGCGCAGGAGGCCGGGCTCGATCTAGTCGAGATCGCGCCGAATTCGGTGCCGCCGGTCTGCAAGATCCTCGATTACGGCAAATACAAATACCAGGCGCAGAAGAAAGCCGCCGAGGCGCGCAAGAAGCAGAAAGTCGTCGAGATCAAGGAGATCAAGCTGCGGCCGATGATCGACGATCACGACTATGACGTGAAGATGCGCTCGATGGAGCGGTTTTTCGAGGAAGGCGACAAGGTCAAGGTGACGCTGCGGTTCCGCGGCCGCGAAATGGCGCACCAGGAGCTCGGCTACAAGCTGCTCGACCGCGTCAAGGGCGATACGTCGAAGTTCGCCAAGATCGAGCAGGAACCGCGCTTCGAGGGCCGCCAAGTCGTTATGGTGCTGGCGCCGCGCTAAAGCGTCCGACGCCCCCCGGCACCGCCGCTCGCGGCAATTGCGTAAAGCGGCCGCCTCTGCCATAACCGCGCCCTCCCGTCGCCCGGCTGATACAGGGCTGCCGTGGCGGCGGCGAAGTGCTCACGCACAAATCGCTCATTTCCGAGCATTTTCGGCCGGTTGGACTTCAGGGTCCGCGGCCAAAGGAGAGCCAAATGCCCAAGATCAAGACCAAGTCGGGCGCTAAAAAGCGCTTCAAGGTGACGGGGTCCGGAAAGGTCCTCTATACCCAGTCGCGCAAGCGGCACGGCATGATCAAGCGCACCAAAAAGCAGATCCGACAGTTGCGCGGTACCAATGTGCTGTTCAAGACCGACGGCGACAACATCAAAAAGTACTTTTTGCCGAACGGCTGACGGCCGCTTGCGGCGGCTTTCCGTTTCACCGTTTCGCGATTTTTCAGAGGAGATCAGCCATGGCACGCGTCAAGCGCGGCGTCACATCTCATGCCAAGCACAAGAAGGTGCTCAAAGCCGCCAAGGGCTATTACGGCCGGCGCAAGAACACGATCCGCATCGCCAAGGAGGCGGTCGAGAAGGCAAACCAATACGCCTTCCGCGACCGCAAGCGGAAGAAGCGCACGTTCCGGGCGCTGTGGATTCAGCGCCTCAATGCAGCGGTGCGCCCGTTTGGCCTCAACTACAGCCGATTCATTGCCGGCTTGGACAAGGCCGGGGTGACGATGGACCGCAAGGTGCTTTCGGACCTCGCCATCCACGAGCCGGCCGCCTTCGAAGCGGTTGTCGGACAGGTCAAATCCGCGCTCGCGTAAGGCGGCAAGCCGCTAACGGCGCTTTTTGATCGTTATTGCCGGGCTTGACCCGGCAATCCATGCGGCGCTTCAAATTGTAACACTGCCGCATGGATGCCTGGGTCAAGCCCGGGCAGGACGAAGCAGAGAATGCCGATGCCCGACACCGCGGAACTCGAACAGCAAATCCTCGCCGATACCGCCGCCGCAACCGACGAAGCGGCGCTCGAGGCCGTGCGCGTGGCGGCTCTGGGCAAAAGCGGCTCACTCACCGCGTTGCTCAAGACGCTCGGCACGCTGCCGCCTGATGAGCGCAAGCTCCAGGGGCCGCGGATCAACGGCCTCAAAGACCGCGTCAATGCCGCGCTCGCCGCGCGCCGCGACAGTTTCAAACATGCTGCGCTCGAGGCGCGGCTCAACACCGAAAGCATCGACGTCACACTGCCGGTGCGCGAAGCGCCGTTCGAGATCGGCCGCGTCCATCCGATCACCCAGGTGGTCGACGAACTGACGGCGATCTTCGCCGACATGGGCTTTGCAGTCGCCGAGGGCCCCGACATCGAGACCGACGACTACAATTTCACCAGGCTCAATTTTCCGGAAGACCATCCGGCGCGCGCCATGCACGACACGTTCTTCTTCAATCCGAAGCCGGATGGCTCGCGGCTGTTGCTGCGCACCCACACCTCGCCGGTGCAGGTGCGCACCATGCTGAGCCAGAAGCCGCCGATCCGCGTCATCATTCCCGGCCGCACCTATCGCTGCGACTCCGACCAGACGCATACGCCGATGTTCCACCAGGTCGAGGGTTTGGTGATCGACAAGGGCTCGCATCTCGGCCACCTGAAATGGATTCTGGAAGAATTCTTCAAGGCGTTCTTCGAGGTCGATCGCGTCGGGATGCGCTTTCGCCCCTCCTTCTTTCCGTTCACTGAACCCTCTCTTGAAGTCGACATCCAGTGCCGGCGCGACAAGGGCGAAATCCGCTTCGGCGAAGGCGACGATTGGCTGGAAATCCTCGGCTGCGGCATGGTGCACCCGAACGTGCTGAAGAACTGCGGGCTCGACCCCGACGAATACCAAGGCTTTGCCTGGGGCATGGGGATCGACCGCCTCGCCATGCTCAAATACGGCATGCCCGACCTGCGCGCCTTCTTCGAGGCCGACGTCCGCTGGCTCACCCACTACGGCTTTCGCCCGCTGGATTTCCCGACGCTGGCGGGGGGATTGAGTTCGTGAGCGCGCCCCGCCAACAGTCGTCATCGCCGGGCTCGACCCGGCGATCCATGCTGACTCGCGGCACTTCCCAGCGCCGCATGGATGCCCGGGTCAAGCCCGGGCATGACGAGCGGGGAAGCGGAGACGGCAAAGGCCCGCGCCCGTGATGAAATTCACCCTCGACTGGCTCAAGGAGCATCTCAACACCGATCATGCGCTCGGCGAGATCGCCGACAAGCTGACCATGATCGGGCTCGAGGTCGAACGCATCGAGGACAAGGCGAAGCTCTTGGCGCCGTTTGTCATCGCGCGCGTCGTCGAGGCGAAGCAGCATCCCAATGCGGACCGGTTGCGCGTCTGCATGGTCGACACCGGCGACGGCAAGCCGATCCAGGTGGTGTGCGGCGCGCCGAACGCGCGCAGCGGCATGATGGGCGTATTCGCGCCGGTCGGCGCCTTCATTCCCGGCAAAGCCATCACGCTCGGCGTCGGCAAAATCCGCGACGTCGAAAGCCACGGCATGCTGGTCTCCGAAGCCGAATTGCAAATCTCCGACGACCACGACGGCATTATCGATCTGCCCGACGACGCCCCGGTCGGAACGAGCTACGCCCAATATGCCGGGCTCGATGACCCGGTGATCGAGATCAACTTGACGCCGAACCGCGCCGACTGCACCGGCGTGCACGGCATCGCGCGCGATCTTGCCGCCGCCGATATGGGCGAATTCAAAAATCCGTCCATCAAGCCGGTCGCGGCGAAATTCCCCTGCCCGGTCGGTGTGACGCTCGATTTCGGCGCGACGCCTTCGCTGTGTCCGGCGTTCGCGCTGCGCCTGGTGCGCGGCGTGAAGAACGGCCCGTCGCCGGAATGGCTGCAGCGGCGGCTGACGGCGATCGGGCTGCGGCCGATCAATGCACTGGTCGACATCACCAACTTCATGACCTACGACCGCGGCCGGCCGCTGCACGTTTTCGACGCCGCGAAAGTGCGCGGCAATCTCGTGGTGCGGCGCGCCCGCGCCGGCGAGACGGTCCTCGCGCTCGATGGCAAAACCTATACGCTCGACGACACGATGTGCGTCATTGCCGACGACGACGGCGTCGAATCGCTCGCCGGCATCATGGGCGGCGAAAACACCGGCTGTTCCGAGGCCACCACCGACGTGCTCATCGAGTCCGCGCTGTGGGAAGCGATCGCCATCGCACGGACCGGCCGCAAGCTCGGCATTAATTCCGATGCGCGCTATCGCTTCGAGCGCGGCGTCGATCCGGCCTTCATGGTGCCGGGCCTGGAGCTTGCGACGCACATCGTGCTCGATTTGTGCGGCGGCACGCCGTCCGAAATCGTGATCGCGGGCAACGCCGAGGCGCCGGAGCGCGTCATCGATTTTCCGCTGTCCGAGATCAAACGCCTCGCCGGCCTCGCGGTGCCGCTGCCGGACGTGCGGCGCGTGCTCGGCCATCTCGGCTTCTTCATCGCCGGCCAGGGCGACCGGGTGAAGGCGGCGGTGCCGTCATGGCGGGCCGACGTGCAAGGCAAGGCCGACATGGTCGAGGAAGTGGTGCGCATCGTCGGCGTCGACCGTGTGCCGTCGACGCCGTTCGACCGCGGCGAGGCGCCGCGCAAGCCGGTGCTCACCACGATCCAGGCGCGCACGCGTAAGGCCAAGCGCGCGCTCGCCGCGCGCAACCTGGTCGAGGCCGTGACGTGGTCCTTCATAGCCAAAGCGCACGCCGAACTGTTCGGCGGCGGCAAGCCGGAGCTGGCTCTGGCCAATCCGATCGCGGCCGAACTGTCCGACATGCGGCCGAGCCTGATTCCGGGCCTGGTGGCAGCGGCGCAGAAAAATGCCGACCGCGGCTGCCCCGATGTCGGCCTGTTCGAAGTCGGACAAATCTTTCGCGGCGACGCGCCGCAGGATCAACTCACCGCCACGGCTGCGATCAGGCGCGCGCTGGCCAAACCCGCCGGCATCGGCCGCAACTGGGCGAAGCACGACGGCGAGGTCGATGCGTTCGACGCCAAGGCCGACGCGCTCGCCGTGCTGACGGCGGCCGGCGCGCCACCGCAAGCGCTGCAAGTCGTGCCGGGCGGCCCGGCCGTGGTTTCATCCCGGACGTTCCGGAACGATCCAGATCGGCCCGCAGAACGTGCTCGGCCATTTCGGCGAGCTGCATCCGAGCGCGCTGAAGCGCTCGATGCCGAAGGCCCGCTGGTCGCTTTCGAGGTGATCCTGGAGCGCATTCCCGAGCCGAAGGCTGCGGCGACGCGCGCCAAACCGGCGCTCGAACTCTCGCCGTTCCAGCCGGTCGAGCGCGATTTCGCCTTTGTGGTCGAGCGCAACGTGAAGGCGCCGACATCGTGCGCGCCGCGCATCGGCGTCGACCGCAAACTGATCACCGGCGTCAGCGTGTTCGACGTCTACGAAGGCGCCGGCATCGAGGCGGGCAAGAAGTCGATCGCCATCGCGGTCACGTTGCAGCCGCGCGACAAGACCATGACCGACGCCGAGATCGAGGCGCTCGCGGCAAAAATCGTCGCCGAGGTCGGCAAGCGCACCGGCGGCGTGCTGCGAGCGTGAGCTGGCGTGCTTACACTTAAGCGAGGAGATCGAGCGGGACCTCAAGGACATCGGCGATGAGGCGAAGGGATGCCGCCGTTCCCTTCCGGCGACCGGTTTCGACGTCCGATATGTAGCCCTGACTGAGATTAGTCTTGAAGGACAAATAAAGCTGCGACACGTCGCGCCATTCGCGAAGCACCCGTACCGGGTTCTCCCCATTGGCCAAGCGATCAACCACCAGCTTTGGCAGGATTGGAGCACCCGACGCAACCGCGGCGCGCCCGCGCGCTACCAAGCGAGCGGTACCCACGTCCTCGTCGGCCTCGCGCCGCGGAATCAACGCCGTTCCTCGCGCATGATGTTCGGCGTGCCGTCGAAGCTCAGCGGCTCTTGCGGCTCGGCGCGGGCGCGCCGCGACTTGCGCTTGCGCGACGGCTTGGCTTCGGTCACCTCCGGCGCGGGCTCCTTGAAGCCACCCAGCCGGCGCAGCACCGCATCGGCGGCGCGCTCGCCAGACTCCCAAGCGCCACCGACCGTGCCCCACAAGGTCTCGTGCGCGGCTTCGCCGGCGAACCAGAGCACGTCGCGGACCGGCTCCATGATGACGCGGCGCGCGCTCTGGCCGCCCGGCACCGCGGCCGAGGCAGCACCGCGCGTCAGCGGATCTTTGTTCCAACGCGTGGCGGTGGTGCGCCCGATCGCCTTCTTCACCTCCGCGCCGTAAAGCCCCGCCAGCCATTCGCCAGCGAAATCGACCATCGCAGCCTCGCCTTGCGCGGAGAGATCGCGACCGAAAGAACCGGCAACTTCAACCAGACAGAGCGACGTGCCGGACACATTAGCGAGTAGCGCGGCGGTGTGCGTGTCGGTCGATTTCTCAAACACCAGATCGTCGCTCTCCAGTCCGAGCGGATTGCCGACAAGTTCGAGCGCGATGTGGTCGTAACTGCCCAACGATAACCGGCCGAAGGTGTCGACCTGACGGTGCGGCAGTTCGGGCGTGAATTTGATGCCGCCGGACGCGATCACGTTGGTCGAAACGGTGACGATGGCGGCGCGGGCATTGATCGTACCCTTTGCGGTCGTCACCGCCACATTGCGGCTCGTGTCGATCGTGTTCACCGGCGTCGAGAGTTCGACCGTGATGCCGTCGCCCAACGCGGCCAGCAACGCGCCAAAACCCTGCCGGCAGAACGCATCGACGTCGCGCTCGGCCGATCGGGCCAAATCGACGGTGGAGACCTGTGCCAAATCCTTGCCGCAGGCATACGGCCCGAGCACGAATTCAACGGTTGAACGCCAATCGCCGAGATCGTTCGGCAAGATCTGCTCGCAGGGAAAATCCCCCTTGCGCGCCGCTTCGGCGATCGCGCGGGTGGCGCGCACCTGCACGGTCAGGAAATCCTCAAGCTCGCCTTCGCGCGCATAGCGCCGCCCGATGCGCACCTTCTGGCTCGACGGCGCCGGATAGACTTCGATGCCGCGGTGCGGTCCGAGTTTCATCACCGGGTTGAGGTCGGGCGTATGGATCCAATGTGCGCCGCGGTCGAACGGCACGCCGAAAGTGCGCGTATCGGTGACGCAGCGGCCGCCGATGTGATCCGCCGCTTCGAGCAGCACGTAGTGCCGTCCGGCCGCGGCGATGCGGCGCGCGGCGGCGAGCCCGGCCGCGCCGGCGCCGACGATGACCACATCGACCAGGCCCGCGGCCGGTGCGGTCGCGGCGACCGCCGGACCTGCCGCAAATGCGGCCGAGGCGGCGAGGAACGAGCGGCGGCTTAATCGCGGCATGGTTTCCAAAGCTTTGCGGCCTGGTGCGGAGTTGCCCGATAACGCGGGGCGAGCAAACGCTACGGTTGAGATTTCGTCAATAACGCCGACGTTCGCGTGAACGAAATTGCAACAGACTTCAAATAAAGTCGGGACAAAGAAGCCGCGACCCAATCGCGCGATCCGTTGGGAGGCCCTATGAGCAAAATGCTCGATGGCATCGGGCGGCTGATCGCCCGCTATCTTCAGGAACCGGTGTACGGCTATGAGCCGTTCACGCCGAGCGATCCCGATGCGTTGCGGCAATCGCTGCAGCCCGGCGACGTGCTGCTGGTCGAGGGCAACACCCACATTGCGGGTGTTATCAAATATATGACGCAATCGACGTGGTCGCACGCAGCGCTTTACGTCGGACCGATCGACGGCCGTGTGACCGCAAACGGCGAACCGCACGTGCTGATCGAAGCCAATCTCGGCGAAGGCGTCGATTCCGGCCCCGCTGTCGAAGTATGTCCGGTTCCACACCCGCATCTGCCGGGCGGCCGGGTTGACCGAGGCGGACGGCGCCACGGTGTGCGCCTACGCGGTCGCGCGCATCGGTTTCGCCTATGACCTCAAGAACATCATCGATCTGTTGCGTTATCTGTTGCCGCTCCCGGTGCCGCAGCGCTGGCGCCGCCGGATGATCGCGCTTGGCTCGGGCGATCCGACGCGGCTCATCTGCTCGGCGCTGATCGCGGACGCGTTTTCGGCCGTGCGCTATCCGATCCTGCCCAAGATCACGCTCACCGACAGCCAGTTGGCGCGCGAACAGATACTGGAAATCCGCCACTCGTCGCTGTACTGCCCGCGCGACTTCGACATCTCGCCCTACTTCCACGTCGTCAAGCCGACGATCGCGCGCGGTTTCGATTACAAGACACTGCATTGGGCCGATGGGCCCGCTTCGTCGGACCCGATCCAGGTTCCGCTGGTTCCGCAGGACGCGGCCGTGGCTGAGGATGCCGGAGCGATGGCGGCCTGACGGGCCCTCGTGGCTGCCGAGCGGCGTTGTCGTTGCCGTGTTGCGGCACCAGATGACGTCGGCTAGCCTAGCTGCCAAGCAAGACCGACATCGAGGACATGCCGATGGTCGACATCCAGGCGGTGAAGCCTAGCGATATCGAGTCCGCGACCATGCGCAAGGTGACCTGGCGCCTCGTTCCGTTTCTGATGTTTTGCTATTTCATCGCCTATCTCGACAGGGTCAATGTCGGCTTCGCCGGCACGACGATGCGCGCCGATCTTAACCTCTCGGCCGCTGCTTTCGGCGGCGCCGCTGGCATTTTCTTCCTCGCCTACTTCTTTTTCGAAGTGCCGAGTAATCTTGCCTTGAATGCCTTCGGGGCGCGCCGCTGGATCGCCCGGATCATGTTCACCTGGGGGCTGATTTCCGGCGCTCAGGCTTTCGTGGCGGGAGAACTCAGCTTCAATATCGTCCGGCTGTTGCTCGGCGTTGCCGAAGCGGGATTCTTTCCGGGCATCATTTTCTTTCTGACGCTTTGGTTTCCGACCGCCTATCGCGGCCGCATTGTCGGCTGGTTCATGTTCGCCATTCCGATATCGACCGTCATCGGGGCGCCGATCTCCGGCGCTGTCCTCGGCCTCGAAGGCGTAGCCGGGCTCCACGGCTGGCAATGGATGTTCCTGATCGAAGCCTTCCCGTCCCTGATTATGACCTTCGCGGTCCTCTATTACCTCACCGACAGACCGATCGACGCCCATTGGCTCGAGCCGCAGGAGCGCCAGTGGCTGCAGGACAGGCTCGACCGCGAACGCGCAGACCGCCAACGCATCCTGGATCTGTCGTGGTTTCGCGCGATGATGGACTGGCGCGTTATTGCTCTCGGCCTGGTCTATATGGGCTGCAATATTCCCCAATACGGGCTGAGCTTCTTCCTGCCGCAAATCGTCAAGGCTTTCGGCGTGTCTAATGTGATGGCCGGCTTCATTACAGCGGTGCCGTATCTCGTCGGCGCCATCGGCATGATCGTCTGGGGATTGCACTCCGACCGTGCCGGTGAGCGCAAATGGCACGCGGTGATCGCGTTCTTGTTTATCATCGTGGGTCTCAGCCTTGCGTCCGTGACCGGCGATCCGACGATCAAGATGCTGTTCCTCTGCATTGCCGGATTTGGATTCTTCGCGGTGCTGCCGATCTTCTGGACACTGCCGACGGCGTTTCTAAGCGGCGCCGGCGCGGCGGCCGGAATCGCGGCCGTCAATTCGATCGGCAATCTTGGCGGCTATTTCGGCCCGCAGGCCTTCGGCCTGTTGCGGGATCAAACTGGCAGCGACGTTGCCGGCCTGATCTTCCTGGCCGGATGCGCCTTCGTCGGCATGCTGATCGTGCTGTTGCTCGGATATAACCCGGCTATCAGCCGCAATCTTGCCGCAAGCACAGCCGGCTGATGAGCGGCCCATAGAGTCAAACCCGGACATAACCCGCTGCGGTCCCTTGTGCTCGCCGAACAGCGTCGCCACCTGTGCGTTTTGGCAGGGGCAACGTGTTCGACGCCGCGATCAAAGCGCTGACGCAGATGTTTTCGCCACCGCTGCGCGCGGTGCTGTGGAAATCGATCGCGCTCGCGCTAGCGCTCATCGTCGTCGTCGGCATTGCGCTCGATCGCATCCTGATGTGGCTGGTCGGCGCCGGCAGCGCTTCGGTCGAGACCGCACTCGGACCGCACGCCCATCTTCCGGTCACCGCGCTCGCCTGGCTGCTGACCATCGCGGCCGGTTTGGGCGTCCTGGTCGGCAGCGTCATGTTGATGCCGGCGGTGACGTCCTTTGTGGCCAGCTTTTTCGCCGACCAAATTGCCGACGAGGTCGAGCGCGAGCACTACCCGGCCGACCCCCCCGGGCGGCCGCTGCCGCTGTGGCGCGCCATGCTCGAAGGCAGCAAGACGGCGCTGCTCGCAATTCTCATCTACGTCTGCGCCGCGCCGTTGCTGCTGATCGCCGGCTTGGGCGCCGTCGTCTTCTTCCTCGCCACCGCGTGGCTGCTCGGCCGCGAATACTTCGAGCTTGCCGCTATGCGGTTTCGGCCGCCGGCCGAGGCAAAAGCGTTGCGCAAGCGCAACGCCGCGACAGTCTATGTCGGCGGCTTGCTGATCGCGGCCTTCGTGTCGATCCCGATCGTCAATCTGGCGACGCCGCTGTTCGCCATGGCGCTGATGGTGCACGTGCACAAGCGGCTGAGCGGATCGCAGAAGATCGCGCGGGACGTCCGATGACTCCTGACCAATGCCGCACAACAAGTTGGATCGGCAGCGGCGGTCTTCCCGCGTTGCGTGAGGAGCAATAGCGCGACCGTCTCCGCTTGGCCGCATCGTGTCGGAGCGCTCCGCGACGGCGACCCGCAACGAAATTCTCCGCGCAGTGGTTAACGAACTCTAAATAGTTCGCTGGCAATTTCCCTTCTTATGAACTTTGGGGGAACAGCCATGCGCGCGCTCGGCTCCGTTTCGTCTTTTCTGAGAAAATTCTCTCGTGTGCCGGCTGGCGTCGCGATTGCATTGATTTGCCTGCTCGCGCCGGCCTCCGCGCAAACCTCCAGAACCTTGAAGCTCGGCTACATCCTGTCGGCGAATTCGCAACTCGGCACCGGCGGCGCCGTATTCGCCGACGAAATCGCGAAGCGGACGCAAGGACGCTACAAGATCGCGCAATATCCGAACTCCGCGCTGGGTGGCGAAGTTGAAATGCTCAAGGCCGTGCAACTCGGCACGGTCAATCTGGCTTTCATCACGGGCGCACCGCTGCCGAACTTCGTGCCGGATGTCGGCGTGTTCAACATTCCATTCCTATTCCGTGACGTCGCTCACGCCCACGCGGTGCTCGACGGTCCGATCGGGCAGTCCTATTTGGAAAAGTTTCGAGCGAAGGACCTCGTCGCTTTGGCGTGGGGCGAAAATGGCATGCGGCACATCACCAACTCCAAACACGAGATTCGCACCCCCGAGGATCTCAAAGGCCTGAAACTGCGCCTGCCGCAATCGGACGTGATGCTTGCCGGATTTAAGGCGCTCGGCGCCAACGTCAGTCCTTTGGCATTTCCGCAACTCTACGGAGCGCTACAGTCCGGCGAGTTCGACGGACAGGAAAATCCCATCGCGACCATCCAATCCTCGAAATTCTATCAGGTGCAGAAATATCTGACCCTGACCGGTCACGTCTATGACCCCGCCATTCTATTCATGTCGATCGACGATTTCGATGCGCTGTCGGCCGATGACAAGAAATCGTTTGTCGAAGCGGCAAGACTCGCCGGCGAGGCGTCACGGCAATTTGCGGCAGCCGCGGAGGCAAAGGGTGTCTCCGAGCTCGCGCAGGCGGGAATGCAGGTCGTCAAGGACGTGGACCGCACCAAGTTTGCCGTCGCGATGGCGTCGGCCAATGCCGATTTTGACCGCCGCTTCGGCAGCGAACTCATCGGCAAAATAAGAGAGTACCGGTGAGACCCTATTCGCCGAAGGGATCGAGGCCTTTCACCTTGCTGTTCGATCGCGGGATGAGGACGCTCTTGTCGCCGCTCGGCCTCGATCGGCTATCGGTCCTGCAACGCGTGTCGAGCGGGATGGGGATCATCCTGCTGTTGTTGGTGGTGCTCTCCATCATTGCGTGGCGAACCATCGGTGTGGTCGAGACCCAGGCGAACGATGTCAACGCCAGCGTAGCGGAAGCCGCGGCGGTCGCCCAATTTGCTACGGGAGTCGGCAATACCCATTCGCTCGTGACCCAGTACGCACTTTCGGAGAACGATGGCGATCTGCAGGCAGCCGAGCACGCGCTGGAGCAACTCAAGGATGATGCGCGTTTGGTAGCGGAGGCTTACGCGTTGGCGGGCGTGCATCACGATTCGACGCTCGACAAACTCCAAGCTCTCACTGACCGATATCGCGACTCGGTAACCGCAACAATCGACGCCATTAACAGCCGGCGTGGCAGCGCCGCCGAACTCGTCAAAAGTGCGACCGAACTGAGCACGACGGTTGCGGCGATCGTCGAGACTCTCGCCCACGACCCCAACAACGCCGATGCGCTGGACGATGCTATCCGGTTGATGGAGGAATTTCACAGCAGCGATGCGAGCGCGACCCGCTTCCTGGCCTCACGCAATCCGGCCGATTCCGACACGACGCGGACGGATATCCTGGCCATGCGCCGGGTCCTCGACGCTCTGACGGCCCGCAAAATCGACAATAGTCGCGTGCAACGTTTTCTCAAGGCCATGGCGGAACCGTTCGGACGGTATACGGCATCTTTGGAGGGGCTGATCAATTTCACGAAACGATTTGCGACCGTCGCCGCCGATCGCAATACCGCTGCCGCCGCCTTGATGGACGCGACCGATCAGATTCGTTCCGCGAGCGCTGAAGTTCAGCTTGGCACGGTCGGAGGAATGCTCATTACCGTGACCTCGGCCCGGCAGCTTGTATTCGTCACATCCGCGTTGGCGATCATCGCCGGTCTGGTTTTGGCACTGCTTATCGGCGAGGGCATCGCTCGTCCGATCGTCCAGACGACAGCCATCATGCGTGAACTCGCCGACGGCAGGACCGACATCGTGATCCCGCACGTTCAGCGCCGCGACGAAATAGGCGCGATGGCAGCGGCCGTGCAGGTATTCAAGGAGAATAAGATCCTGGCCGATAACCTCGCCGTGGAAAAGCAGACCAACGGTCAAGCCAATGAGCGGCGAGCAACGGCCTTGAAGGCGTTGAATCTCGAGTTTGAAGCCGCCGCCAGCGCGCTCACGGCGACCCTTGGGTCTGCCGCCGCCAACTTGAAGGAGAGCGCCGAGGCCATGTTCACGACGACCGAGCAGGCTGGCCAAAAATCCATTACGGTTAAAACTGCGGCCCAGCAGGCCTCCGCAAACGTCGAGATCGTCGCGAGCGCGACTGACGAACTTTCGATTTCGATCGACGAGATCGGCGACCGGGCCGTTCGTTCATCGTCGATTGCGACGAAAGTGGCGGCGGATGCCAATCGTACCAACGAGGCCGTGCAAACCCTGGCCGGCGGCGCGCAGGAGATCGGCAAGGTCCTTGTCTTGATTCAACAGATCGCCGAGCAGACAAATCTTCTCGCGCTCAATGCGACCATCGAGGCGGCTCGCGCTGGTCAGGCCGGCCGGGGCTTTGCCGTGGTCGCCGGAGAGGTCAAGTCGCTTGCGGCGCAAACCGGCAGGGCTACGGAAGAGGTTGGAACTCAGATCGCGAAAATTCAATTGGTGACGGAAAACGTCGTCGCCGCGATCCAAGACATCGTTGTGACGATCGGTGAAATGAACCAAATCGCCACCGAAGTCGCCGCCGCCGTGGGGCAACAAAGAGCCGCAACGCGCGCGATCGCGCAGAGCGCTCAGCAAGCGTCAGCGAGCGCGCTGGAAGTGATGCACGCGATCACCGGCGTGGAAGAGGCCTCGGGAGTCACCAAGGCCGAAGCCAATCAGGTTCTCGACGCGGCTGGCCAGCTCTCTCGCCAATCGGACGACCTCAACGTCCAGTTCGACAAATTCATTGCCGGCGTGCGGGCGGCGTAGCAAATCCGGACCACGAACCGATTGAACCGCATCGACCATGGTGGGGAACTCGCTGCCCGGTCAGCGCCACACCTCGTCCGCCAGTTCCACGATCATCCGCAGCTTCGCCCATTGCTCGTCCTCGGCGAGCACATTGCCTTCCTCGGTCGAGGCGAAGCCGCACTGCGGCGACAGGCGAGTTGATCGAGCGCGGCGTATTTGGTCGCCTCCTCGATGCGGCGCTTGACGTCGTCTTTCTTCTCGAGCTTGCCGCTCTTGGTGGTGACGAGACCGAGCACGACGATCTTGTTGCCCTTCGGCAAAAACCGCAGCGGCTCGAAGCCGCCGGCGCGCGCGGTGTCGTATTCGAGGAAATAGCCGTCGTAATTCAATTGCCGAGCATCGATCTCGGCGACCGGCTCGTAGCCGCCTTCGGAAATCCAGGTCGAGCGGAAATTGCCGCGGCAGACATGCGTCGTGATCACCATGTCGGCCGGCTTGCCTTCGAGCGCCTGCATTGATGACGCGGCGCATAATCCTGCTGCAGCCGCTCGGCATTCGAGCCCGCGGTCGCGCGCCTTTTTCAGCTCGGCCTGCGAGCACAGATAGGCCCAGGCCGTGTCGTCGAATTGCAGATAGCGGCAGCCGGCGTCGTAGAAGCGCGCGGATCGCCTGCCGATAGGTCTTCGCCGAGATCGTCGAAGATGGCGTCGCGATCGGCGTATTCCTTGGTGATCGACGGCGTTCGGCTCGAGGCGGAAATGCAGCGTCGCCGGGCTCGGGATGCACATTTTCGGCATCACGCGGGTGTGCGCCTTGAGAAACTTGAAGTGCTCCAGCATCGGATGATTGGAGAAGCCGAGCTTGCCATTGACGCGGATGCTTTGCGCCTTGGTCTGCACGCCTTGGAACTGGATGCCGTGATCGAGCTCGTAGATTTCCACGCCGTCGAGCATGCCGTAGAAATCGAAATGCCACCACGAGCGGCGGAATTCGCCGTCGGTCGCGACCTTGAGCCCGACCTCCTCCTGCTTCTTGATGATCTTCTCGATCTCGCGGTCCTCGACCTCGGTTAGCTGCGCCGCGCTGATCTCGCCCTTCTCGCGCTTCGCGCGCGCTTCCTTGAGCGGTGCGGTGCGCAAAATGCTGCCGACCACGTCGGCGCGGAACGGCGGCTTGTTTCTCATCATCGGGCGATCCTCCTGCAATGCTTTGCAGGGAAACAAGCCGGGACGAGGTGCTTCGTCAACTGCAAAACTGCATCGCTGCGATGCGAGATGGGCCGCATCCCAATAGCCTTTTCATTTATCTTAAAAATGAGATATACGAGGGTTGTGGTTTGTTCCTGCGGCTTGCTGAACGCATTGTCTCTACGGGACTGAACAGTCTGAGCGAACCGCATGTGAGGCACTTGGAAGGGAAGCTATGGGAGCTGCGTCTGACAGGCCGCGACGGAATAGCCCGCGCGCTCTACGTCACCGCGATCGGCCGAAGGGTGATCATCGTTCGAGCATTCGTCAAAAAGACGCAGAAGACGCCGCGCGGCAGAAATCGAACTCGCGTTGCAGCGGGCGAAGGAGATCGCATGACTATTCCACTCGAAAAGCTCAAGGCGCGCCTTCTGGCAAACCGGAAAGTCAGGGCCGAATACGATGCGCTGGCGCCGGAGTTCGAGATTTCAGCCGAACTTGTGAAGGCTCGTTTGCGTGCCGGATTGTCGCAAACCGAATTGGCCGCACGGATGGGCACCAGCCAGTCCACCATCGCCCGACTGGAAAGTGGACAGACGCTGCCGAGCACCAAGACGATCTTGCGCTTCGCCAAGGCGACGGGCAGCAAATTCCACGTTCGCCTTTTGGCAGCATGATCACATTCCAGCCTGGTTCTTCGGACCCGTCCATCTCACACCTCGATCGTCACCTTCCCTTCGACGACCGTCACCGGATAGGTCTTGACCGGCACCATGCAGGGCGGCGAGACCACTTCGCCGGTGCGGATATTGAACTGGCCGTTGTGGAAGTTGCACTCGACGACGTCGTCCTCGATATAGCCTTCCGACAGCGACCCCGGCCCGTGCGTGCAGCAGTCGTCGGTGACGTAGAATTCGCCGCCGACATTGAACACCGCGAGCGCTCAAATCCTCGATCTCGACCTTGAGCGCCGCGCCGGGCGCGACCTCGTCGGTGCTGCAGAGCTCGATGCGCTTTGCGGGCATGTGCGGCGGCCTCGTCTTACCCTCTCGCGAGCGATCGTCTCGCGTGTTACCGGCCGTTATACAAGACGCCGCGCATAATGAAATATCCTCGCTCATCCGCTATATGAAGGCACGAGGCGCCAGGAGACCGCACCATGGACAGTGAATCGGCCCGGATGAGCTCGGCGGCGGAAGCGAAATTCCGCATCGACACGCCCGAACTCGCAGCCGCGCGCCGTCAAGGTGATCGCGCTCGACGCCCGCAGCGAGCGCATCGTCAAGGAGCTGGCGCAGTCGCAATGGCAGCGCGCGACCTTTCTCACCGCGTCGGCGTTTTCCGGCGCGCCGCGCCAGGGCGAGCCGTTTCTCCATGGGCGGCTGGCTCAACGATCTCGCCGGCCGCACCAAGGATCTGGTCGACGAGGTGAACAACGCCGATCTCGTGGTCATGGTGGCGACCGCCGGCGAGAACGCCGCCGCGGCGGCCATCATCGGCGAAGCCTGCAGCGTCAAGCACGTGATGACGACGGCGCTGATCCTCGGCGGCGCATCGATCGAGCGACGACACGCTGTCGAAGATGCTCGCGCAGTTGCGGCCGCACGTCATGATGCTCGTGATTTCGAGCGCCGACGAATACATCAAGGACATGCTCACGGCGCTGCGCGCCTGATGAATCAGATGGAGATCCGATGAAATTTTCCGGAGAGCTGACGGTCAAGGCGCCGCGCGCCGCAGGTCTACAAGAGCGATCCGCGACGCGCGGTTCTTCGCGTCCTGCGTCGATGGCGTGCGCGATCTCGACGAGACCGCGCCCGACACCTATGCGGCGGTGTTCGAGACCAAGGTCGCCTACATGAAATTCAGCTTCAAGGTCACGGTCGAGGTCGTGCGCGCCGACGAGCCGCGCGAGATCGAGGCCAAGGTCGAAGGCACGCCGCTCGGCATCGTCGGCCGGCTGACCGCGACGTCGCTGACGACGCTGACCGAAGCCGGCGACGAGACCAAGATCGACTACGTGGTCGACGCCGCCTTGACCGGCAAGCTCGGCAGCCTCGGCCAGCCGGTGCTGCGCTCCAAGGCCAAGGAGATGGAACGGCAATTTGCCGCGCGGCTCGCCGCGGCTTTCGCAGCGGACCGCCAATTCGGTGGCGTGACCGGCGGCGGTCTTTCGGCTAGTTTGAAACAAGAGAGCGACGCGCGGCGGCCACCCCGCCGGATGTCGACCAGGGGGAGAATGACATGACGGATATCGCCGCGAGCACGACGGTGCCCTGGTATCGGACGCTCACGCCGCTGCAATGGCGCGCGCTGTTTGCCACCAATCTCGGCTGGCTGTTCGACGGCTACGAAACCTACGCGCTGCTCCTCACCGTCGGGCCGGCGCATGCATTCCCTGCTCGCGCCCGTCGCAATATCCGCGGATTCCCGCCTATATCGGCGCGTGGTCGTGGCGATCACGCTGCTCGGCTGGGGCATCGGCGGTTTCTGCGGCGGCATCCTGGCCGATTACATCGGCCGCAAGCGGACGATGATCTACGCCATCCTCGCCTATTCGCTCCTGACCGGGCTGACCGCCCTGTCGTTCAGTTGGATTTCGTTTGCGCTGCTGCGCTTCCTGGTCGGCATCGCCATCGGCTCGGAATGGGCGACCGGAACATCCATGATGGCCGAGCTGTGGCCCGAAGGACGCGCGCGGCAGAGGCGCCGGCCTCATGCAATGCGGCCTCGGCATCGGTTTCTTCCTGGCGTCTTTGCTTTGGCTGTTCATCAGCGGCTATGGGCCGGAGGCTTGGCGCTACATGTTCCTGCATCGGCATCCTGCCGGCCTTGTTGACGCTGTGGATGAGGACATCGATCGACGAATCGCAAGCCTGGCAACAGACCGATGCCAAACGGCGCGCGCGCAGACGCGCGCAAGACAGAGCGGCGCCGCGCTCTCGGCGGAGGATCAGGCGCTCACGCGCTTCACGGTCACCGATCTGTTCGCCGAGCCCGAGTTGCGGCGGCGCACGATCCTGGTGTTCCTGATGTCGCTGACGACGACTCTCGCCTGGTGGGGCATCTCGTCCTGGGTGCCGCCTTACGTCGCCTCGGTGGCGGCGAAAGCGCATCTGCCGCCGCAGCAATGGGCGAGCTACGCCGGCATGGCCTACAATTTCGGCGCCATCCTCGGTTATATCGGCCTCGGCTTTCTCGCCGACCGTTCGGCCGCAAGCCGATCGTGATGCTGTTTTTCGCGGCATCGCTTCTGCTGACCCCGGTGCTGTTCTTGTGGACGCAGGATTTGGACCTGTTGCTGGTGGCGGCGGCCGCCAATGCGTTCTTCACGCTGGGTCAATATTCCTGGATGTCGGTGTGGCTGCCGGAACTGTTCCCGACGCGCTCTGCGCGCGACCGGGATCGCGTTCGCCTTCAACGCGCCGCGGTTCATCGCCTTTCTCGGCCCGCTGTTCGCCGGCACATTGATCGTGCATTTCGGCGGCTTCAGCCGCGCCGCCATGATCATTTCGTTGATCTACATTCTCGGCTTCTGCGTCGTGCCGTTCCTGCCGGAGACCAAGGGCAAGCCGCTGCCGGCCTGAGGACTGCTGGTTTTTTCCGCTCATTCCCGCGAAAGCGGGAATCCAGCTTGCATGCGCGAAAACACAAAGTCCTGGGTCCCCGCTTTCGCGGGGACGAGCGGCACTCTATTTTCCTGGACGAGGAGTCCGAAATGCCGCCCGAACACATAGCTATCGAAACCGACGTGCTGGTCATCGGCGCCGGCGCCGCCGGCATGTATGCGGCGATCGAGGCGGCGCGCGGCGGCGCGCAGCGTGCTGCTGGCCGACCGCAGCCTGATCGGGCGCGGCGGCGCCACCGTGATGGCGCAGATGACGGTCGCGGCCGCGCTCGGCGAAGAAACGCCGGACGACTGGCATCACCATCTACGACGACACGCTCGCCGCCGGCCGCGGCCTGTGCGACGAGCCGCTGGCGCGCCTGCTCTGCGAGGAGGGGCCGGACTGCATCCGCGAGCTGGACGAATGGGGCGTCGGCTGGGCGCGCAAGGACGGCCACATCACCGCGACCATGGCGCCGGGCCATGACCGGCCGCGCTGCGTCTATGTCGATTTCATCAACACCGGCCCGGCGGTGTCGAAGACGCTGCGCACCGCGATGGCGCGCAATCCGCGGCATCCGCAAAGCCGGCGATCTCTGCATCGTCGATCTCGTGACGCAGCGACGGCGAAGCCGCCGGCGCGGTCGGCCTATCATCTCGGCACCGGCGCGCCGGTCACGATCGCCGCCAAGGCGACGATCCTGGCGACCGGCGGCCTGACGCGGCTTTATCGCCGCAACAGCGCCTCGACCAACATGGGCGGCGACGGCTATGCGCTGGCGCTGCGCGCCGGCGCCGACGCTGATCGACATGGAATTCGTGCAGTTCTTCCCGATCGGCCATCTGGCGCCGCGGCTGATCGGCATGGACCCGATCATGTGGGATCCGTTCCGCTACAAGCTCGGCGGCCGGCTGCTCAACGGCCGCATGGAGGAGTTCACCGTCGCGCTACGGCTCCGACGAGGACGGCAAATACGTGCTGACGCGCGATCTCGCGACCTACGCGATCCTCAAGGAAGTCGAGGCCGGCCGCGGCTCGCCGCATGGCGGCGCCTATCTGAGCTTCGAGCATTGCACGGCGGCGGCGTTGCGCGACGCGTTCGGGCCGGTGATCGACCGGCTGGCGGCCAACGGCATCGATCTCACCACGATGCCGGTCGAGGTCGCGCCGATCGCGCATTACCACATGGGCGGCGTGAAGGCCGACGCGCGCATGGCGACCGAGCGTGCCCGGCCTGTTCGTCGCCGGCGAAGTGGTCGGCGGCGCCAACGGCGCCAACCGGCTGTCCGGCAACGCCATCACCGAGGCGCTGGTGTTCGGCCGCCGCGCCGGCCGCAGCGCCGCGCGACGCGCGCAAGCGGACGACGCGCCGGCGCTGCGTCCGCAAGACGCCGCCGCCGCGCTCGATCTCGTCGCGCGCTGACGGCGGCAGCCGCGATCGGCGCCAATACCGCCGCGATGATCGCGCATCTGCAAGCGACCATGGCCGACGGCGTCGGGCCGTTCCGCACCGGCAGCGAAGCTCGAGCGCGCGCTCGACGAGATTGACGGCGCTCGGCGCGCGAGCTCGGCGAACGTCCCGCCGGCGGCGCCGGCGGCGTTCGACCTGCGAGCGGCTCGAATGGTTCGATCTGCGCAACATGCTGCTGGTCGCGCACGCCGTCGCCGCGACGGCGCTCGCGCGCACCGAGAGCCGCGGCGCGCACCAGCGCGAGGATTTTCCGGACATGCTGCCGCATTGGCAGCGTGCATCAGAGCGTGCGCTTGGCGCGACGGCGAGCTGCAGATTGCCGGCGCGCCGGCTCCGCAGCGGCGCTGGCGTCATGAGCGACGTCGCCACGCTCAAAATCTGGCGCGGCAGCGCACGCGACGCCGGCCGCTGGGAGAGCTACGAGGTCCCGTTCGAGCCGGGCCAATCGGTGCTCGACGGCCTGCGCTGGCTGCGCATCAACAAGGACCCGTCGCTGGCGATGCGCTTCTCCTGCATCAACGCCAATGCCTGCAAGGAATGCATGATCCAGCTCGACGGCGAGACCGTCTATGCCTGCACCGCGCGGCTCGAGCCGCGCGAAATGACGCTGACGCCGCTGCCGAACAAGAAGCTGGTGCGCGATCTCGTCACCGAAATCGCGCCGCCGTCCGAGCGGTTTCGGATTGAATAGCGTCTTCTCCCGTCTGCGGGGGCGCCAGACGCCGGACCAGCCCACCCCAAGGCGTCGAGCAAGCCGGTGGATGGTACAGCACTACTCCTGCCCGTTTCGGGCCCGGTGCACCCCACGAGCAGAGTCAACTCCAGGCCGTTTACGTTCGCGAATCAGGGGCTGTCGGGATGGTTCACGACATGAAGCGAACCATGGCGACAAAACCATGGCGGCACATGGGTTTGTAGCGATGGTGTAGGTTAAATATTAATCGGCATTGCATTGGCCTATCTAGCGCGCCGAAAAAGTGCTACCGAATGTGTTATTCTAATACTGTACTAAGGCATGGAGGATTCAACTATGTCGAACACGAAGCAAGGTTCGAAGCGAAAGCGGAGCAAAGCCGTACCGGCATTGGGAATCGCCGGAGTGTCTTTAGCGATGGCGGGCGGAGCCTCCGCGGCAACCGCCACCGGGTCGGCGGCAGATGTATCGCCGCAGAAGGCCGTACCGGGTCACCAGGTCTTCCTCGGCGAGGAAGAAATCTCCGACGTCAGCTTGTCGACATTCTACGTCTTCGACAAGGAAGGCGCCGGAACAAACGAAGTGGGCGCCGAGAAACTTGCCTACCGCGGTTGCGGCGGTTGCCGGGGCTGTCGGGGTTGCAGAGGCTGCCGATGCGGCTGGCGAGGCTGCGCAGGCTGCGGCGGCTGCGGTCCGGCGTGGTGTGTATCCCGAGGCGGCTGCCACTACTGTTAGGCGGCTACGCTCTTCCGACGACATTGATAAACGCAGTTACATCGCCGGGTCTTGCTTGACCCGGCGATGCTCGTCTTAATAGGCTCTCCGTAATACGCTCTGTCCTTTTTGCAGTGCCGTCCCGCGCTGGCACGGATCGGCGCTTCGAACGATGAAACGATTGCACTCTGACCGATAGCGCCCTCGCAACCCGAACAATGCCTATCTTGCAATGGTGATCCATACCGGTGGTCATAAACGCCGCGGCGCGCGCGCCGATCTCGCCACGGGCGATCGAGGTCGGGACCTTACGCAATTCAACAGCAAGGACGTTCCGCAGTTCGCGCAGAATTTTTCCGTCTATGTGCTGCCACCCGATGTGGTGTGCCTCTATTCCGAGGATCGGAAGTTCTTTCTGCACGGCGAGCTCTATTGTGCGCTCGCGGCGGCCATTGGCGCCCAGAAGAGCGTTGGGGAAATCGTTCGCAGCCTGGGCAAACATTTTCCATTCGACAAAATTCACGAAGCTCTGAAGCGGCTGGTCGACCGCCATTATATCGGCCCAAAGCGGCGGTCCGACGGCGGCGCCGCCTATTGGGCGAGCCTCGGCCTGCCGCCCGAAACCGCGGAGAAAAATCTCCAGAAGTGCCGCGTGCGCATTCAATCGATCGACGTGAAGGGCGCGAAAGAACTTGGCGCCGCTCTCGGCAAGCTGGGCGTTCGCGTGGTGAAAGGCCCAGCCGACCTGACGGTCACGCTGGTCAACGATTATCTCGACGCGCGCCTCGCCGAATTGAACCGGCAGCACCTCGCGGACCGCACGCCCTGGCTGCTCGTCCAAACCTCCGGCATCTTTCCCCTGGTCGGGCCGGTGTTCAGCCCAGGCAAGAGCGCCTGTTGGACGTGTCTCACCGACCGGATGATCCGCAACCGCGAGATCAAATCGTTTCTCGACCGCAAGCAGGCGCGCTGCGTCGCCGTCTCGCCGCTCGCTCGGAACATGCTTGGACAGAGTGCCGTTGCGCTTGCGGCCGTCGAGATCGCGAAAGCGATCGCCACCGACTTTCGCACCGACTTGAGCGATCACATCATCAGCCTCGACCTGTTGGGCTCGACCGTCGCGCGGCATTACGCGACCCGCCGCCCGCAGTGCCCAAGCTGCGGCCGCAAGAAGCTGCGCGACCCGCGCCGCGCGCCGGCGCCGATCACGCTTGCCGCCGGCGCCAAGCTGGTCATGACCAGCGGCGGCTACCGGACCGTTTCGTCGCGCGCCACGGTCGCGCGTTTCCGCAAGCACGTAAGCCCGCTGACCGGCGTGGTGTCGCGGCTGGAGCGGATCGAAGTCGATTTGCCGCTGAACACCAACTTTTATGCTGCGCATAATTTTTCCGGGCCGGCCGAGACGGTCGACGAGCTCAGGGCGGGACTAAACGGCGGCAGCTTCGGCAAAGGCAGCACGGCCGAACAGGGCGAAGCCAGCGCGCTCATGGAGGCGATCGAGCGCTACTCGGGAATTTTCCAGGGCGACGAGATCAGGACAACCCGACGGTTCACGGATTTTGCTCCCGGTGACGCGATTGCGCCCAATGACGTCCTGCTGTTCAGTGACGCGCAATATCCAGCGCGGCCAGGAATGCCGGATCAGGACGAGACGCCGACGCCCGCCCGGTTCGATCCGTCGGCCGAGATCGAATGGTCGCCGGTATGGTCTCTGCGCGACGAACGCTTCAAATATCTGCCGACCAGCTTGTTGTATTTCTTCTATAGCGGCGGCTCTGGCGTCGGCCACATCCACGCGGATTCCAACGGCTGCGCGGCCGGCAACACGCTCGAGGAAGCCATCGTCCAGGGCTTCCTGGAGCTGGTGGAACGCGATTCATACGCCATCTGGTGGTATAACCGCGTGCAGCGGCCGGCTTTGGACCTTGGCCGGTTCGACGATTCCTACGTCCGCGACCTGCAAACCCAGCTTGGCGAAACCGGACGCCGGCTTTCGGTGCTCGACATCACCAGCGATCTCGGGATTCCAAGCTTTGTGGCGCTGTCGCACGCGACGGAAAACGCGCATGATTTCGTCGAATACGGCTCCGGCTCGCACTTCGACGCACGGATAGCGTTGCTGCGTGCGCTGACCGAGCTGAACCAGTTCCTGTCCATCGGTCTCATGGGAGGCCGCCCGGACGAGCACGCGGACCATGACGGCGCCGCTCCATTTCATTTGCACGACCATCCCTTTCTGACGCCGAGCCCCAATCCCGCGGTACGGCCGGACTTCGGCCGAAATTTTGGCCGGCTCGACAAGCGTGATCAGGTGATGGCCTGCGTCGACCTCGCCAAGCGCGAGGGCCTCGATTTCCTGGTCCTCGATCAGACGCGTCCCGACATCGAGGTCCCGGTGGTGCGCGTGATCGTGCCGGGGTTGCGGCATTTCTATCGCCGCTTCGCGCCCGGCCGGCTGTACGACGTCCCGGTCAAGCTCGGCTGGCGAGACCGGCCGCTGTTGGAAAGCGAACTCAATCCGGAACACCCCCATACCTGAGGTCTCACGGGCTTGCGCGCTCCCGGAACAAAGAGTGGGCGACGGGGAGGACCGGCTATTCTGGCGGCCCGGCTCGGCGCTCACGTCGCGCTCGAAGCTCAGGCGAGCGGCGAGATCGCCGCCTGCTTTGATGGTCTTTCGGTCGGCTTGGGACAATTCAGCAAGAGTGCGGCAGACCGCGCTGGCGACCTGCGCATCGGTCTGCCGCTCAGCGCGTTCGCGCCCACCACGCCAACCCGCAAGCGCGGACGCGAAGCGAGCGAGCCGGACGTCGACAAAGAAATCCATCTCCTGGTCCGGCGGCTCGCCGCGCATGGTCTCTTGGAGTATCGCCTAGGCGGCCCGCAAAACGGCGCCGATCAGGTCGTCATCGAACCCCAGGTGCGCCATTATTGGCCGCAGACGCCGGCGCTGAACAAGGACGACGTTCTCGTCCTGTCGCGCTTCGCCTACCTGCGGCGGCGCGCCAACGACATGGTTCTTGAATCACCGCGCGCCGGCGCGCTGTTCAAAATCTGCGATCCGAAAATCGCCGCCGTCTTGGCCATGCTATCCAAGCCGCAACCGATCAAACGACTTCGTCGGCAGGACGGTTTTCCGGGGCTCGAGCTTTTCGCCGTGCTGGTCGACTGCCAAATCCTTTTCAAGGTCGACGCGGCCAGGCCCGATGGTCTGCGGCCAGCCGAGGGCGGCGACAACCTCGTGCTTTGGGACTTTCACGATCTGCTGTTCCACGCGCGCAGCACCGAGGGCCGGCACGCCAACCCGCTGGGCGGCGTTTATCCATACGTGGGCGGCATTGATCCGCCGCCGGCGGTGCGGCCGCGCTGGCCCGGCAAGGCCATCGATCTCAGCGCGGTCTCGACCGCGACCCCCGAGGCAATCTCGCCGGCCGCGCGGCTCCTGCGCGACCGTCATTCGACACGCAGCTTCGATGACCGGCAACCGATCACGCTCGCCGAGCTGTCGCGATTTCTCGACAGCACGGCCCGCGTCCAGTCAAGCTCGACGGCGCCGCTCGATCCCGGCGGCGGCGGTCCGCTGCTCACCTATACGGTCAGGCCGTATCCTTCGGGCGGCAGCGGCTACGAGCTCGAGCTCTATCTCGCCGTCGACAAATGCGAAGGGCTGCCGCGCGGATTTTATCATTACGACGCCGGCGGACACGCGCTGGTGCCAATCGGCGCCGGCGCGCGTGAGTTCGAGGCGTCGCTGAAAGCGGCCGAATTTGCCATGGACGCCCCGGGGGCGCCCCAGATCCTGATAACGATCGCCGCGCGGTTCGGCAGAATGTCATGGAAATACAGTTCGATCGCCTATGCGCTCATTCTCAAAGACGTCGGTGTCTTGACTCAGACCTTTTACGTGATGGCGACCGACATGGGCCTGGGCGGCTGTGCGATCGGGATCGCAAACATCGATCTATTCGCAAAAATGACGGGGATCGATTTCCACGTCGAGGGTCCGGTCGGTCAATTCGCGCTTGGTCGCGGCGCGGAGCCGGTTGCTGCCGGCCGATAGAAGATCACGAACGGCCTTCGTTACGAACAAAGAACCGGCCGCCTGGCGCGGGACCGGTCGTGGCGCCCTCGAAATATCCGATCGCCTTGTCGCTGCGCGTCGCCGTCAACGCGAACATGGCGCCTTGCGGGTCCGTGCATCGGGCGATGCGTCTGCCGCCCGACACTTCGACCGGGCCCTCGAGAATCCGGCCGCCGCCCGCCTTCACGCGCTCCGCCGCCGCGCCGATGTCGGCGACGTTGAAGTAGTAGAGCCAGAATGGCATCGGCACCATCGGCGGTTTGGTGAACATGCCGCCGATCGTCTGCCCGCCGGCGGAGAACAACTGATAGGTGTCCGTCGCGTCGACGTCGGCTGCAACCTTTTGCCAGCCGAAAAGCTCCGCGTAGAACGCAAACGCCTTGGCCCAGTCGGTGGCGAGAAGCTCGTGCCAGCCCACCCCGCCCGGTACGCCCGGCGCGGCGGGCTGCTGTTGTCCGGGTGTCAGCCACTTGAACAACGCAAACGTCGCCATTTGCGGATCGGCGACGACCGCAAAGCGGCTGATGTTTGGGACATCGGTCGGCGGGATATGCACCGCGCCGCCAAGGCGCTTGATACGGTTGGCGGTCGCCGCGACGTCATCGGCCCCGACATATCCGATCCACCGCGGCATCGCGCCCGTTGTCGTGGCGTCGTCCGGCAGCTCCGTCACCCCGCTCACCGAAGCTTCTCCGGCGGTGAACAGCGTATAGGCCATGCCGGGCATCGACGCGTCCCGCGTACTCCACCCGATGACCTCCGCGTAGAAGGCCTTCGCGGCGTCCATGTCCGTCGTCGTCAACTCGTACCAGACGAAACGGCCATGAGAATTGGCCATGTCGGTTTCTCCCGCCGGGGTGATGCTGCGCTCACCGTCACACGATAACGCAACGCGCCGCGCTTATCGATTATTGGCGGCGTACCGATCAGCATTTGTGCGGCGGGCGGGGTCGTTGCTTGACGTCTTGGTCTCGATATGCGGAACGACGACGAGGCGCTCGACCTTGCCCTTCAAAAAGGCGTCGAGAAACTCCGGATAGTTTTTAAAGGACACACATCCGAACGACTGACCCGATGGGCCAAGCATGTAAGTGTGCGCCAGGATGCCGTCGCGACCGTACATCTTGTTGTCGCCGACCGGATTGAGGCGAAGCGCCCGAACGCCGTGAAACAGCTCGCCGCGCAACGTCAGATCATAGACATTGGGCGGCGTCGGACCGCGATCCTTGACGCTGATGAAACGAGGATCGTCCAACCTGGCGCCGAGCCCCGAATGCGCCTCCAACTTCTGGCCGCCGGGCAGATAGACGGTATGCGCTTCGATGTCATAGATCGCCGTGTGGCTGTCGAGACCCGGCAACCACGGCGAAGCCATGGGCGCCGGCCGCGGGAGGACGCGCTTCTGCGCCATATTGAGGTGCAGGGACGCGGGATCGGCGTCCGCGACCTCCAGCATCGGGCTCACCGGGCGGCCGTTGGTGTCGCGGGGGCCCAGACTTTGCGGAGCGTCGAGCGGACGCGGTGGCGGTAACGGCAACGCCTTCGCGAGCCTGGCGGGCCGCGCCGGCGCGGCCGGCACGCTGCCGACGGGCGCAAATGTCAGCGCCACGGCAGACATCGGCTCGGCGTCGAACACCGCATCCGGGATTCTGATAGACGCAGCAGCGAGTGACCCGGTGGTGGCCGGGTCGGCATCAGGGGTCGGTGCCGGGACGGCTGCAACCCGTTCCCTGCGCTCCGCGGCATGCGGGCGATCGGAGGCATCGGGCGAAGGCGCAAAAACCCCGGCCCACTTGGAGAAATCGGTCGCACGCGCCAGCATGCTATACCGCCTGGTGAGCGCGCCCGTTTCCAGCGCCATGGGCGTGCTCGCCTCAAGCCTCGCATTGGTGGTGAAGGACGCCGCCATCATCCACGCGGCGGTCGCCATGACGGAGGCGGCCAGAAGCCCTGCGGCGCTGACTGTTCCCAAACCAACGGCGGCGCCGCTCCAGCCGGTTCGGCGATACGCCACGCGGGCGCCAGCACGCCGGTCGAAAGCAGTGACGCCCGGAAACGTCGCGGCCGCATACGTCATGATACGCGCTGCTTGTGGGGAGTACTTAAACGAAAGCCAAGGCCGGCCGCTTGCGCGGCGGCGCATCGACCGGTTTTGATTGCCGAACGGACACGGAACTCGGTCTGGACATCCCCGCCTCACTCCCCAGTGACGATGGGACGACAATGCCGTGCCGACTGTTAAGCGGCTGTAAATGGGCGGGCGGCGGCAGGCTCGTGTCCTGGCCGTGGCTGTGATTGATGGTGAACGAATTCAACCGGTCTGGGGCGACGCGCGGGGCTCGCGCCCGGATCCACCCCAATGCCGGCAAGATATCATCGAGACATGTATGATGGGGCGTCGCGGCAAAGATGGTCTATGCTTACGCCGGCCGCCGCGTGACAAGACGCCGAAGCCGCTGCCGACTAAGACGAATAACAAACTTCCGAGGAAACGTGTCATCGCGATCGCACCATTGTCGGAGCGGTCCGTGAAGAGCTGGAGGTCGACGTGAAAAGGTTTCTTGCTTTGCCGATTGTCTTGATTGCGGCGAGCCTCGCGAGTGCCGCTGCCGCGCAGACGGATGCCGCCAAGATTTGGCCGGTGCGCCCGGTGAAGATGATCGTCGGATTTGCGCCCGGTGGGCCGACCGATCTGTTCGCTAGGCTGATCGCGCAAAAACTCACCGAACAGACCGGCAAGAATTTCTACATCGAGAACGTTCCGGGCGCCGGCGGCAATGTCGGCGCCACGCGGGCGGCCCAGTCGGCGCCGGACGGTTACACGCTGCTGGTGACGGGCGGTAACATCACCAACAATCCCTATCTGTTCCGCAATGCCGGCTACGATCCGCTGAAGGACTTTGAGGCGGTCACGGTTGGCGCCGCGACGCCGGTGGTGCTGGCGGTCAATCCCGCGGTGCCGGCGCACACCGTCAAGGAACTGGTCGCGCTGATCCGGGCCAACACCGGCAAATACAGTTACGCGTCGCCGGGCACCGGCACGCCGCCGCAACTTGTCGGCGCGCTGTTTGCGCATTCGTTGAACCTGGACCTCGTCCATGTGCCGTTCGGCGGCGGCGAGCCGGCCGTCGAAGCGACTGTCGGGGGCCATACCCCGATCTCGTTCGGCGCGCTGGCACCGGCGGTGCCGTTGATCAAAGACGGCGGCCTGCGGGCGCTGGCGGTCACCGGCAAGACCCGTGCGCCGACCTTGCCGGACACCCCCACCATGGCGGAGGCGGGCTTCCCCGAGGTCGAGGGCAGCACCTGGACCGCCGTGGTGGCGCCGGCGGGCACGCCGAAGGACATCATCGCCAAGCTTCATGACCTGATCGTCAGCGGCCTCGCGCAACCCGACGTCAAGACGAAACTGGCCGCGATGGCCTATGTGCCGGTCGGCAGTTCGCCGGAAGAAACCACGGCGTTCTTAAAGTCCGAAATGGCCAAGTGGTCCAAGGTGATCAAGGACGCCGGACTGAAGGCGGAGTGAGCTGAACGCGCGACAACGATGATGCATGAATTGCCGGATCAAGTCCGGCAATGACGAAACTGTCGTGATGTTATTTCTTCAGCAGCGCGTCTCTTTGTTTGGTCAGCTTTTCAAGCTCTTCATTCTGTTGCGCGAGGCGGCCGGCGTTGCGGTCTTCATCCGCGGCGCCGGACTCGGCGGCCGCCTGCTCGATCAACTGGCGGACGTTGTCCCGAACAATGGCGATGCGCTCCTCGAGTGCGGAGAGCGAAATCGAGCTGTCGTCGGTCATCGTGGTTTCCCTTGGTGAAGCCCGCAGCGCCGCCAGGCGCGGGATGGCATGGCACAAGAAGGCTTTGGCACAAGAAGGCCTTGGCACAAAAAAGCTTTGCCACAAAAAGCCTTTGGCAAAAGTACCGCAGATCGGCAGCCGTGAACATGCGGGGCGGGGCGGGGCGGGCTCGGCCGCCCAAACCACGGAATTTACTTGGGATTAACTAAAAATCGCCTCAATGTCCCGGCAGTTCTGTGGGGTGGGGAGCGCGTTGCGCGCTTTTCCATTGCGACCAGCCGCCCGCTTGGCTGTCGCATTCTGTCGGGGAGCGCTCTGTCGGGGAGCGCTAATTCATTCTGGACGGGAGGGGGATGACGTTCGACAGCGAATGGCGTCATGAATCGGGGGGATACGATCATGAACGTTCAGCACGGAATCCGCTCCCGCAAAGGATATTAGGCAGCGCGACGCTGGCGTGCTTGGCGTTTGCGTGTGCCTGGACGCTTTACTTCAATATTGCCGATAGCGGCGCCGACCAGATCAATCTGGCGGACGGCCGTGGCGACAAGCTCGATTTTGCCGATAGCCGAAGCACCGATCAAAGCGCGTTTGCCGGCACGCGTGGTGATAAACTCGATGCCGCCGAGGGCCGTGGCGATAAGCTCGTCGCGGCAAAACCGATGCTGTCCGCCGGCTCGCGCACCGCAGCCGCCGTGAGCGCGGCGGCTTCGCGGCTTTACGCCTCGCTGTTCGATCCGCGCTATTTGCTGGGCCGTGCTCCAGAACCATTCGCCGACAGGACGTTTGCCCAGACCTCGTTTACCAAGAGCGCCTTGCTTCAATCGCAAGACCAATCGGTGGCGCGCGCGGCGTCCGCATCCGCCGTCGAGCAAGCGCAGAACAGTCAAGCGCAGAACAGTCAAGCGCAAGGCGTTCAAGCACAAGGCCTGCGCTTAACGCCGCCGGCAGGTCATGACGTGACGCGGAGTGCGGCAGTGCCGACGCCGCAGCTTCGATTGCCGCCGATCCACAATGCCTTGCTGCACGATAACACTCAGGCGGATCACGTTGCCGCAAACCCTGAGGCCAAGCCGACATTTTTCGAGAAGCTGTTCGGCAAGCCGCTCGGGGCCGTGCTGGCCTACGCGGCTCCCGATGACGGCGGCCTGGGCGGCGGCCTGAGCAACCCGGCGGCGCGCTACGACGGGCAAACCGCCGTCTACGATATCTCTGCACACGCGGTTTATATGCCCGATGGAACCCGGCTCGAAGCGCATTCGGGTCTCGGCAGCATGCTCGACGATCCGCGCTACGCCAGCGCAAAGAATTGCGGCGTCACGCCTCCCGATGTCTACGATCTCGAACTGCGGGAGCGGCCGTTCCATGGCGTGCGCGCGCTCAGACTGATTCCTGTGGACGACACCAAAGTATTCGGCCGCACCGGGCTGCTCGCCCACACCTTCATGCTCGGCCCCCATGGCGATTCGAACGGCTGCGTGTCGTTTCGGAACTACGACGCCTTCCTGCAGGCCTACATGAATCATCAGGTGAAGCGGCTGGTCGTGGTGGCGGGCCGAAGCTGAGCCCGCGTCGTCTGTTCACCCGCAAGGCTGCCATGCCGTTGATATCGCCAGCGCGATGTGGTCAATTTTCCGTCTCTGCAACCCAAGGAGAGAATCGTCCATGCGCAAAGAGCTTGCCTTGTTTGCCACGATCACCACGCTGTTCACGTTTGTCGCAGTCAGCGCGCAGGCCATGCCGGCCGCCGCGCCGATCAAAGGCGCGTCCAACTCCAGCCAGGTGATTCACGTTTCCGGCGGCTGCGGTCGTTTCATGCACCGCGGCCGGTACGGCCACTGCCGCCACGACTGAGCCGGCCTTCAACGCAAGCTTGGCCCGGCGCGTCCGGGCCAAGTTTTTTTATGCCGCGGTCGCGGTAGCCCTGCGGGGCTTGGTTGTGGTGCGGCGCTGAAGCCCATGAAGATCGCGATCCCGGACGATTATCAGAATCTGGTTGACCGCCTCGATTGCTATGAGCTCATCCAGCATCACGACATCACGCGCTATCGCGAACCGGCCCGCGATCTCGACCAACTCGTCGAACGGCTTGCCGGCGCCGACATCGTGGTCTCGATCCGCGAACGGGTCGCATTTTCCCGCGCGTTGCTCGAGCGCCTGCCGAAGCTGAAGCTGATCGCGCTGGTGGGCCGCAACTCGCAAGCCATCGACTTCGAGGCCTGCACGGCGCTCGGAATTCCGGTGGCGACAGGCCAGAGCAATTCTCCCGTCGCGCCGGCCGAATTGACCGTCGCGCTGATCCTCGCGGCGCGCCGCAATATCGCCTTCGAGGCGGAGCGGATGAAACGCGGCGAATGGCCGTGCACGCTCTCGCACCGGCTGCGCGGTTCGACATTGGGCATTTACGGTCTCGGCACCATCGGCGCGCTTGTCGCGCAAGCCGGGCGCGGCCTCGGCATGGACATCCTGGTGCTCGGCCAAAGCGCGTCCGCGGCAAAGGCGCAAGCGGCGGGCTACGCGGTCGCGCGCGACAAAACTGAGTTGTTCTCGCGCGCCGACGTGATCTCACTGCATGTGCGGCGGCGGCCCGAGACCATCGGGCTGGTCACGGCTAACGATCTCGCGCGCATGAAGCCGACGGCGCTCCTGGTCAACACCTCGCGCGCCGACTTGATCGCGCCGGGTGCTCTGCTGGCCGCGCTGCGCAACGGCCGGCCCGGCTACGCCGCCGTCGACGTTTATGAGCAGGAACCGATCGTCAACGGCGACCACCCGTTCCTCGCGATGCCGAACGTCTTATGCACGCCGCATCTCGGCTGGGCCGAGTGGACGAATTTCGAACTCTATTTCCGCGAGGCCTTTGAACAGATCGTGCTGTTCGAGCAAGGCAAGCCGTTGCGATTGGGCAACCCGAAGGTCGTTCCGCGCCGGGGATAGACAGGACTTGCGGCGACGATTCCCGCGACGGCTTCAAAACAATTGGATGGCAGGGCACACGCCGCGATTCCATTTTCGCCAAACACGCGCTAGGCGTTCGTACCATTGTGCTTTGGCGCATAAAACCGCGTCGCGATGTACATCGACAGCATGCCGAGCAAAAAACCGCCGAAGACATGCAGAACCGGATGCCCGGGCGTGCTGCCGGAGCGGAAATACCCGACCGTGAAGAGCAAAGCCCAGGCGACAAGAACGCCGATCACGTATCTGCCAAGCCGCGAGCCGACCAACTGAGACATGAGGCTCATGATGAGGTCCTTTCCTATAAGGAGCCAAAGGGCCGCCGTCGACGAGGCCTCGCCTTCAAGGTCCTCGAAGTTTTGCAGCATCTCGGCGCGATGCTGCCGCAAGAACATCGGCGGATAGAGCGCCAACAGCCGCGCGTACAGCCTTGACGACGGCGAGCCTTCGTTTTGCTCCGTGCGTCCCATGACGTTTACGCGGTCCCCAGATGGCGCCGCGCGACCACCGCCAGAGACGACAACCGCTCCGTCTCTGTTCTGAGCGTGGTCTGTCCCAGCGCGGTGAGCTTGTAGTAGATGCGGCGCGGGTCGAGGGTGCTGCTTTTGGCAACAAGCCCGGCTTCGATCATGCGGTCGAGCGAGCCGTAAAGCGTGCCCGGCCCCATGGTCACGGCGTCCTGCGAATCCGTCCTGACCTGCTGCATGATGTCATAGCCGTGACGCTCCTTGCCGAAGAGCGCCAGAAGGATGTGAAAGACTGCCGGCGTCAGCGGCGCCATTGGGCCGGGTTTGGGGCCGGATCTGGGGTCGGATCTGGGGGCGGACTTGGAGCCGAGTTCAGGGCCGACTTTGCGCATAACGCGATACTATATCCGTTGCGGATATAGTCAACACCGTTGGCCGTTCGCGACATTTTTACTGCGGAATTGAGCCGCCGTCGCGATTCGATCTTTCCGGGCTCCAATCGCGTGCAGCGTCGCGTCATTCCGCAACTCTCCGAAAAGAAACAAAGCTAAATCGCCGGCAGCGGTCGCCACGGCTTGTCGGGCAACGCCACGCTTATGGTGTCGCCGCGGCTCACGACGCCGCCGCTGCGGACGATGCCCATCACGCCGGCTCTATACGTCAGAGTCTTGTCACTGCGTTCGACGACCAGCAAGCGCGTCAACCCCGGTTTGAATCTGTCGATCAGAACGCAGGGCGTTCGTAATCCGGTGATCTCCACAACCGCCGTCGCGTCCAAATGCAGGCGGCTTCCCACCGGGAGGTCGACGAGGTCGATGCCGCGCGTTGTGATATTTTCGCCGAGCTCGCCGGGCTCAACCGCAAAGCCCGCGTCGCGCAATTCGTCGAGCAACTCCGCCTGGATCAAATGCACCTGACGCAGATTGGGAGCGCGGGGATTTCGTTTTGCAAGGTGCCGATGTTTGACCATCGGTCCGCCGTGGGCATCGCCTTCGATCCCAAAATCGGCAATTAACTTGATGCTTGCCCGATCTGATTTGCTGAACCGATGTCGAGCGTCGCTACTCACCGCGACAATTGCACCTAGCATCGCCGTCTCCGCTACAATGACGAAAGAACTTGACATACGTCCTTTTTTGCGCTACATAAGCGACGAATCTCGCTCCCGAGGGATGTGTTCTCGAGGCATACCTGAACATGGAGCGAGTGCGGTGCCCGCGGGCGGACTTGCACTCCGCACCCGGGCGGCTCGGGCATCAAGCCTGCCGGCATTATGACCGGCACGCGAGGTGCTCGCTTTAACCGGACCAGCGCCGGCGGGGGTAACCCGCCGCTTCCAGGCGCCGTGTTGCGGGAAGCCTTGGCCCGAGCTGAGCCTTTGGGATGAGTAGTCCCTTTGGCGAGAACCGCGGTGGAACGCCGACAGGCGAGCGCGCTCCGCTGAGCGCGCGCCGCACCCGCTGGTGCGGTAGCTGGAGTCCGCGTCTGTCGGCGTTCCGCTTCCCCTTTTTTCTTAGCTTCGTAGCCTGGGTTGAGCGGAGCGAAACCCGGGAGCAGCGTTTGAGATTGCGCGATCGTCCCTGGGTTTCGCTCCGCTCAACCCAGGCTACAAACCGTTCGCAAAAACTCGGGCGCAAAAACGCGTCGCGAGACTGATTATGCTTGCCGTGGCGAGCAGCGCGGCGCGATTGACACGGCAGGACGCGAAAGCGCAAAACCACCCTCCCACCTCCATCGGACCCATTCATGACGACAGAACGAAAGCCGGCAGCCTTCGGCGATTTGCGCGGCTGGATGAAAGCGCTCGATGCGGCCGGCGAGATCAGACGCGATCGATGCCGAGGTCGATTGGAACATCGAACTCGGCACCATCGCGCGCCTGGCGCAAGGTCCCGGCACCGGGCCTGCGGTGCTGTTCAACAATATCCGCGACTACGGCGCCAACAGCCGCTGCCACCAGGTCTTCACCGGCGGCCTGTCGAACCCGCGCCGCGTCGCCATGATGCTCGGCCTGCCACCCGACACCCATCCGCGCGAATTGGTCAAGCTCGGCCGCACCGTTTTGTCCGGCAACGTCGCGCCGAAAATCGTCAAGACCGGTCCGGTCAAAGAGAACATCATCACCGGCAAAGATATCGATCTTTATGAATTCCCGGTGCCACAGTGGAACAGAGCCGACGGCGGCCGCTACATCCTCACCTACGGCGGCGTCGTCACCAAAGATCCCGAGACCGACGTCATGAACGTCGGCGTCTATCGCGGCATGGTGGGCGGCAAGGACCAAATCCCGATCCTGATGTGGCGCGCGCAGCATATCGGGCAGCACGCCACCGCGTGGCAGGAGGCCGGCCACAAGGAAATGCCGATCGCGGTCGCGATCGGATGGGAGCCGTCGCTCGGATTTCGTCGGCGGCGCGCCAGTGCCAAAAGGCATTTGCGAATACGACGTCATGGGCGCGATCCGCGGCGCGCCGGTCGAGCTCGTCAAATGCGAGACCGTCGACCTGCATGTGCCGGCCAGCGCCGAGATCGTGATCGAAGGCTATCTCGGTCTCGATCCATCAACCTATTTGATGGAAGGTCCTTACGCCGAATTCACCGGCTATGTCGCCGGCGACGCGTCGCCCAAACCCTCGATCCGCGTCACCTGCATCACCCACCGCACCGATCCGATCCTGCGCGGCACCATCGAGGGCTCGATGCCCGGCAGCTTTTCTGAGAACGGCATGTGCTCCTCGATCATGCGCGCCGCCACCGCCTGGAATGTGCTCGACCGCGCCGGCGTGCCGGGCATCACCGACGTGTGGTGCCCGCCGGTGCAGGCCGGCGTCAACACCGTGGTGCAGATCAAACAGAGCTATCGCGGCCAGGCCAAGCAGGTCGCTAACGCGCTGTGGGGCTCGTCCGCCGCGCATGTGCGCTACAAGCACGTCACGGTGGTCGACGACGACATCGACATCCACGATTACGCCGCGGTCGATTGGGCCATTGCCTATCGGGTCAATGCCGGCGAGAACGATATCGTCATCATGCCGGCAACATTCGGCGCCGGACTCGATCCCTCGACGCGCCGACGCGATCGCAACGTGACGCAATTCGGCACCGGCAAATGGAATCGGGTGCTGATCGACGCCACCGTCAATCTCGACTACGACCCCGATCCCGATCTCGGCGGCGCGCGCTTCCCGCCCACGGTGTGGCCGGCGCAGGAAGACATCGACGCCGCCAAGGCGCGCTGGAGCGAGTTGGGGCTCGACAAACCGAAGTCGTGACTTCTTTCTTCTTTCCCTCTCCCGTTCCGGGAGAGGAAGATCACGGCAAGAGCGGCTTCTGTCCGTCGGGCAATTGCATGTCGAACGCGGTGAGCAGGACAGCGGTGCCGGCGTAGTTACCCATCAGCAAGACGAGGTCGACAAGTTGCGTGGGTTCAAACAGGGCCTTCAGCCGGGCAAAGGCCGCGGCGGTCACTTTATGGGCGCCCAAAGTCTGGCGGCCAAACTCGATGATAGCCGCGTCGATCTCGGCCAGGCCCTGCGTGCTCGAGCGGCGCTTGATCACATCAATGACGTGCGGCGCGACCCCTTCCTTCAACGCTTCCGGTTCGTGGGCCGCCCATTCGAATTGACTGTCCATCTCGCGCGCCACCGTGAGGATCGCGACCTCACGAACTTTAGCGTCGAAGCCCGCCTGAAAGCGCAGATAGCGATTCAGCTGATTGCGCGCTTCGACCGACTTCGTGCTGTAGAGTCCGATGCCCGCCGGCCCGCGCAAGCCGACGATGGATTTTCCCGGCGTGTTGGCGAGGTCGTAGGCGCGCTTGCCGGCTTCGTCCAAATCCTCACGCTTCGGCAGCGGCAGGCGAAAACCAGATTGCGGGTCGATATCCGATGGCATTGTGACTCCTCGTGTTGTCGTCGCCGCCGAGCATACAGCGGCTGACCGCAAAGCTGAACCACGGCTCTTCCGCGGCCGGTGCAAACCATCTAGTGGATCGTCCTGGTCGCGGACGACAACAGGAGTGGGACGGATGTTCGAAGGATTCACGCGCAGCGAAATCCAAACCAGCGGCGCCCGCATCGTGACGCTCGCGGGCGGCAAGGGACCGCCGCTGCTGCTGCTGCACGGCAATCCGTTCAGCCACCTGTCGTGGCAGAAGTTTGCGCCGCGGCTGGCGCAGGATTTCAGCGTGGTCGCCACCGACCTGCGCGGCTATGGCGATTTGGAAAAACCGCCGGGCGGCGACGATCATTCCGGCTATTCGTTCCGGGCCATGGCGCAGGACCAGGTCGAGGTGATGGCGGCGCTCGGCCACAAGCGTTTTTATGCGGCCGGCCATGATCGCGGTGGGCGCGTGCTGCACCGCATGTGCCTCGATCATCCCGACGCGATCGCACGCGCCGCTATCCTCGACATCATCCCGCAGCATCATCTGCTCAACAATGTCACCCGCGCTTGGGGCACGTTTTCCTGGCACTGGTTTTTCATGATCCAGCCGTACGATTTCCCGGAACGCCTGATGAACGCCGAGCCGGACTTTTTCATCGAGAAAAAACTCGCCAAAACCAGCCAAGGCCTGAGCTTCTTCGATCCGGCGGCGCTCGCCGAATACAAACGTCATTTCCGCAACCCCGAGACCATCCACGCCATGTGCGAGGATTATCGCGCCACCCACGGCGTCGATCTCGCGATGGACACCAAGGATTTCGAGGCCGGGCGCAAGGTCCAATGTCCGGTGCTGCTGCTGTGGGGCGCGACCGGCGGCGTCGGCCGCAATTCCAATCCGGGCCCCGGCGAAATCTGGCAGCGCTACGCCGCCGACATCCGCGGCGCCAAGGCGCTGCCGTGCGGCCATTATTTGTCGGAAGAAGCGCCGGAGGAAACCTACAAGGAGCTGCGCGAATTTTTTGCGGCGGGAGAACTGGGCTGATGCTCCGGCGTCATGCGCGGACTTTGCCCGCGCCATCCCGGCCATGACGGCAGACAGGCGCTCGTCACGTCGCGACTGGCGCTGGCTCGGCGAGAAAGTTCTTCACCGCGTACCACAACAAGCCCCGATTTTTGCTCCAGCCGGCGCTGTGCGCGACCTGTGGCAGGATGGCGAACTGGCGGTCGCCGTTCGGCAACTGACGATAGAAGTCGAGCAGATCGTCGGTGGTCGAGTTGCCGTCCCATTCGCCGCGCAGCATCTGCACCGGCGAAACCACCTTGGTGGGATCGACGATCGGCAGGTTTGCCGCCATATCCAGATAGGTGCCGCTCGGGATGGTGTCGCCGAATTTCATTTCCATGGCGACGATCGCCTCCGCCACCGCCGGGTCATAGGCCGAAGGATGACCATCGCGGGTAAAGATCGAGCGGATCATGGCGGCATCGCGTTTGCGCCGCGGGTTGGCCCGCAGTTCATCGATGCGCTTGCGGCGCCGTTCGATCTCCGCCGCGCCGTTGCCTTTGTAGGTGAACGCGCTGATCACCAGCCGATCGACCCGTTCAGGGTGCGCCTGCGCGAAGGCGGCGGCGCGGATGCCGCCGGACGAGGTGCCGTAGAAATGCGCCTTCTGCTGCCCGGTCTCCTGCACGACGACCGGCATCGCCGCCTTGAGATCCTCGACACCGCTCGCGATATCGGAATTGTTGCCCGAACTGCCGGAGTTGCCGTAGCCATCGTGGTCCATGGTCCAGACGTCATAACCGTAGCCGGCGAACACATTCATCATCGAATATTCGCCCTTGCCGGGAACCGTAAGGTCGTAACTGCTGCGCGACGCATTGGTCGAGCCGTGCACCAGGAACAGCACCGGCCGCGGCGGCTCGCCGGCTGCGGGCGCCCCGACCCGCTTGCGGAACATGGAGAGTTTGACATCGCCCTTGTGGGCCCAATATGCGCTGCTCCAGATATCGGAGGGCGCGGTCGCCGCACCGGCAACCTGGGCGTGCGCAGGTGCGAGTCCGGAAGCAAGCCCGGCGCCGATACCGAGCCCGGCGCTGGCGATCAGCGTCCGTCGTGCGAGTTGATGGTGATCCATTGTAAGCTCCCGGTGCGTTCCACGGCTGTCTTGAAGCAGATCGCCGCCGCGGTTGGTGGCGCAACGATAGCAGGTCGACCCGCCACGCGGCAGATGGGATGCGGCCAAACGCCTCCGGCTGCACTCGCGCGGGCACACCACATCTGCTACTTGGGTCGGGTTCGCGCTGGGTGGCGGAACGAGACAGTCGATTGATGCGCATTGAGCCGGTCCGGAGCGCGGGATGCTGAAGAGACTGCGCGGGGCCGCACGCTTCTTCGATCGCAAGATCGGCCTGAGCCGAATCGGCTTTATGCTGAGCCTCGCAATGATCACCGTCGCCGCGGTGGTGCTTTTCCACATCCTGCGCGACATTGATCCCGACGCGCTCGTCGATGCGCTGGAGGCGACCGATTGGCGCACGCTGGGCTTTGCCGGGCTGTTCGTCGCCGCGGGCTACCTGACGCTCACGTTCTATGATTTGTTTGCCTTGCGCACGATCGGACGCTGGGAAATACCGTACCGCACCGCGGCGCTGGCGGGCTTCACCAGCTACGCGTTCGGTCACAATGTCGGCGCCAGTGTCTTCTCCGGCGGCGCGGTGCGTTACCGCATCTACTCCAGTTCCGGCCTGAGCGTGATCGAGGTGACCAAGATTTGCTTCGTCGCCGGGCTCACCTTCTGGCTTGGCAATGCCACGGTGCTGGGTCTGGGCGTTCTTTATGCGCCGCAGGCCGCCCGCGCGATTGACCAACTGCCGCTGGGGCTGAACCGTGCGTTCGCGATCCTGGTTCTCGCCATGCTCGGCGGCTATGTCGCGTGGGTCTCGGCCAAAACGCGCGTGATCGGCCGGGATGGCTGGCAAGTCACGTTGCCCGGAGGCCGATTTACGCTGCTTCAGATCGCGATCGGCATCGTCGATCTGTCGTGCTGCGCCGCCGCCATGTACATGCTGGTGCCCGACGAGCCCAATCTCGGCTTCGTCACAGTGGCGGTGATTTTCGTTGCCGCAACGCTGCTCGGCTTTGCCAGTCACGCCCCCGGCGGCCTCGGCGTATTCGATGCCGCCATGATGATTGCGCTGTGGCAGTTCGATAAAGAGGACCTGCTGGCGGGCCTGCTGCTGTTCCGTCTGCTCTATTACATTACTCCCTTCATAATCTCGCTGATCATTCTCGGCATCCGTGAACTTTTGCTCAGCCGTGCCGCGCGACGTCGAACCGCGGCAGTGCCAACGCCGCCACCGAGCACATTGGACGAATGCGTTCGGGAAAAGTCGGACGTGTCCTGATCCGGAGTCAAAGCGACTGCGCGGAGATCGGCACCATGAGCTTGCCCGATGAGTTTGAATGACGATCGCGCGGCGTTTGGCACCAGCCGCTGGCGCGGCGCGCGGCTCGTCATCGTGGTGGCGGCGATCATATTCGCCGGTCTGGCAGCGGCTGGCGTTCTTGCGGCCATCTATGCGATCGCGGGCTTCGCAATCCTCGCGGCGGCTGCCCTGATCGGTGCGCGCGGCGGCAAGACAGTCGATCGTCGGGTCCAGCCGGTCGCGGTCGCGGCGCGCGTGAGCGATCCGCTCCAGGCCGTCGTCGCCGGCCTGCCCGATGCGGTCATCGCGCTCGACCGGGATGGCCGCGTGCTGGCGTTGAACGAGCGCGCGCATGCGCTGGGACCCGCGCTGCGCCAGGGCGAACCGGTGTCGCTGGCGCTGCGGATGCCCAGTCTGAACGACGCCATCAGCCGCGCGATCGCGAGCGGCGAGGAGCAGCGAACCGAATACTCCGAGCGCGCGACGGTCGAACGCTGGTTTGAAACGATCGTGATTCCGATCAAACGCGAGCCCGGCTTGAACAAACCCGATGTGGTGCTGATGACATTTCACGACCTCACGCCGCTGCGCCGCGTCGAAGAAATGCGCGCCGACTTCGTGGCCAACGCCAGCCACGAGTTGCGCACGCCGCTGGCGGCGCTGTCCGGCTTCATCGAGACCTTGCAGGGTTCGGCGCGCGATGACGTGAAAGCGCGCGAACGCTTCCTGGCCATCATGCAGGAGCAGGCGCGGCGGATGGCGCGGCTTATCGACGACCTGCTGTCGCTGTCGCGCATCGAGCTCAACGCGCATCGCCGTCCCGACACGCCGCTCGATCTGGTGCCGATCGTCCGGCAGGTGATCGATAGTCTGCAAACATTGGCTCACGACCGCGGGGTGACCGTCAGCGTCACGGCGGCCAATACGCTGCCGGTTCTCGGCGACCGCGACGAGTTGGTCCGCATCTTCGAGAACCTGATCGAGAACGCGCTCAAATATGGCGCCGCCGGCAAACGCGTCGATGTCACGCTCGCGACCGGCCTGTCCGCCGACGGCACGCCGGAAGCGCAGGTGGGCGTCCGCGACTACGGTCCGGGCATCGGGCCGGAACATCTGCCGCGGCTGACCGAGCGGTTCTATCGGGTTGATGTGCGCGAGAGCCGCGCCCAGGGTGGAACCGGGCTAGGGTTGGCGCTGGTCAAGCACATCCTCAATCGGCATCGGGGTCGGCTTTCAATCGAGAGCGTGGCGGGCGCGGGCGCGACCTTCACAATCCACCTGCCGTTTGCCGGCGCGGCCCATTAATTACCTATTTTCAATAGGTTGCACTGTCATCCAATTGTCATCCCACCATCATAGAAGGTTGATGTGGGTTACCTAAGCCTTTGTGCGCTGCGAGACGGCTTCGACAGACAACGCTGCCCGCAGGACGTTTCTGACAGACGTCAAACAGACGAAAGCAACCCCATAGGGGCGACAAGCCGGCGCGGGTCGATCATCCGTGCCGCTCAAAATTCCGCTGACAGGAGAGAAAGCGTGAAACACCTCAGAACCATTGCCGTCGCCGGCATCCTCGCCGCGACGATATTTCCGGCCGCCGCCGACGAACTGACCGGCGCCGGCTCGACATTCGTCTATCCGGTCCTCGCCAAATGGGCCGACGCCTACAAGAAGCAGACCGGCATCGGCCTCAACTACCAGTCGATCGGCTCCGGCGGCGGCATCAAGCAGATCACCAACAAGACCGTCACCTTCGGCGCCTCCGACATGCCGCTGACGCCGGCGGATGTCGATAAGAACCACTTCGTCCAGTTTCCGGTCATCAATGGTTCCGTCGTTCCGCTCTTGAACTTGCCCGGCATCAAGCCGGGCGAAATCACCCTCGACGGCCCGACGATTGCCAAGATTTTCCTGGGCGAGATCACGAAGTGGAACGACCCCGCGATCGTGAAGCTCAATCCGGATGTCAAGTTGCCCAGCACGGCAATCGCCGTTGTACACCGTTCGGACGGCTCCGGCACCACCTTCATCTGGACCAACTATCTGTCCAAGGTGAGCCCCGAGTGGAAAGAAAAAGTTGGCGAGAATACCGCGGTCGAATGGCCGGTCGGCATCGGCGCCAAGGGCAGCGAAGGCGTGTCCCAAAATGCGGCGCAGACCGTGGGCGCGCTCGGCTACGTCGAATATGCCTATGCCAAGCAGAACAACTTGACTTACGCCAAGATGATCAATCATGCCGGCAAGACCGTCGCGCCGACAATGGAGGCGTTCCAAGCCGCCGCCGCCGGCGCCGATTGGACGAGCGCTCCGGATTTCCACGTGATCATGACGGATGCGGCCGGCGAAAAGTCCTGGCCGGTTGCGGGCTCTACATTCATCCTGATGCAATCGGTTCCGACCGACGCAGCCGCCTCGAATGCGGCCCTTAAGTTCTTCGATTGGGGCTACAAGAATGGCAAGCAGATGGCGGAGGATCTTGACTACGTTCCGATGCCCGACAGCGTCGTTACGATGATCGAGAAAACCTGGAAAGATAAGATCAAGGCGCCCGACGGCAAGCCGGTTTACTAGGATCGATTGGTGCGGGAAAAGGCGCCGCCACGGCGCCTTTTCCTTTTACGTCATGATGCGTCTTGTCTAGCGGCCGAGAGGCCGATTGATTAGCTCTCCGACGGCGGTGGCAAAAGGAGAGCCCATGCAGACTGCGAGGAGGCGGCCCGTGGCCGATCTTGCGTTGCCAGACCGAGTAGCGTTTCCGGCGGCGAGCGTCACACGCACCAAGGCCCTCGACCGTTTGCGGCTGGGCGACACCATCTTCCGTCATCTGACGCGGGCCGCCGCGATCGGGGTCTTGTTACTGCTGAGCGGCGTCATCGTCTCGCTCGTACAGGGCTCGCTCCCGGCGCTCAAGGCTTTCGGCTTGGGCTTCCTGTTCAGCGAGCGCTGGAATCCGGTTACCAATACGTTTGGCGCGCTGCCCGCGATCTACGGCACGATCGTCACGTCGTTCATCGCGATGCTGATCGCAGTCCCCGTCGGCCTGATGATCGCCTTCTTCCTCACCGAGCTTTGCCCGCAATGGCTGCGGCGCCCGATCGGGATTGCGATCGAGCTGCTCGCCGGTATCCCAAGCATCATCTATGGCATCTGGGGGTTGTTCATATTCGCCCCGTTTCTCCAAGTGACGGTGCAGCCCTTCCTCATCGATACGCTCGGCAATGTGCCGGGGATTGGGTCGCTGTTTGCCGGACCACCCTACGGTATCGGCATGCTGACCGCGGGACTGATCCTCGCCATCATGGTCTTACCGTTCGTCACGTCGATCTCGCGTGACGTCTTCGACGCGGTGCCCCCCGTGCTCAAAGAGGCGGCCTATGGTCTCGGCTGCACACGGTGGGAGGTGGTGCGCAGCGTGGTGCTGCCCTACACGCGCGTCGGCGTCATCGGCGGGATCATGCTCGGCCTCGGCCGGGCGCTGGGCGAGACCATGGCGGTGACCTTCGTCATCGGCAACGCGCACCGGATCTCCGCCTCGGTGCTGGCACCCGGCACCACGATCTCCGCAACCATCGCCAACGAATTCACCGAAGCGGTGGGAGACCTGTACACCTCCGCGCTGGTCGCGCTTGGGTTGATCCTTTTTGTCATTACTTTCATCGTCCTTGCGGCGGCACGCTACATGCTGATGCGCATCGAACGCCGGATCGGGTGAAGCCATGACGGACACACCCTTGGCCTCTCGCTATTCCGGCCGCCGCCGCAGCAATGCTGTGGCGACGGTGCTGGCGTTCGCCGCTACGGCCTTCGGCCTCGGCTGGCTGGTGCTGATCCTGGGTGCCTTGCTGTGGAAGGGCTTCGGCGGGTTATCGCTCGCGGTGTTTACCGAAATGACGCCGCCGCCGGGTTCGAGCGGCGGACTGCTCAATCCCATCTTCGGCAGCTTGGTCCTGACGACCCTGGCGGTCGTGATCGGCACGCCGATCGGCGTTCTGGCCGGCACCTATATGGCGGAATACGGCCGCTACGACCGGCTTTCCAGCGTGGTACGCTTCATCAACGACATTCTTCTCAGCGCACCCTCGATCGTCATAGGCCTGTTCATCTACCAGGTCATGGTCGCCCCAATGGGGCACTTCTCCGGTTGGGCGGGTGGCGTCGCGCTCGCGGTTCTGGTCATCCCGGTCGTCGTACGGACGACCGAGGACATGCTGACGCTGGTGCCGAACGCGCTACGCGAGGCCGCCACTTCGATCGGCCTGCCGCGCTCGATGTCGATCACGCGCATCTGTTATCGCGCGGCGCGCGCCGGAATGGTGACGGGAGTGCTGTTGGCGGTCGCCCGGATCACGGGCGAAACCGCACCGCTGCTGTTCACCTCGCTGAACAACCAATTCTGGAGCACCAATCTGAACGCGCCGATGGCCAGCCTGCCAGTCATCATCTTCCAGTTCGCGCTCAGTCCCTATAAGGACTGGCAGTCGCTGGCCTGGACCGGCGCTCTCATCATCACCCTCGCCGTGCTCGCCTTGAGCATCACCGCGCGAGCCGTCGTTGCACCGGGAAGACAGTCATGAACGTCGCATCCACTTCGGTTGCTGTTCCATCCGTGGCTCATGCGCACACGGATCAAATCGGGCTTGCCGAGAAGGTTACGATTCGCGACCTGAATTTCTACTACGGCGACACCAGGGCTTTGAAATCAATCAGCCTGCCGCTTTACCAGAATAAGGTCATTGCCTTCATCGGCCCTTCGGGTTGCGGCAAATCGACGTTGTTGCGGGTCCTCAATCGGATGTACGACCTCTACCCGCACCAGCGCGCCACCGGCGAAGTCCTGTTCGACGGCGCCAATATTCTGTCACCCAAACAAGACCTCAATCTGCTGCGGGCGCGCATCGGAATGGTGTTCCAGAAGCCGACGCCATTCCCGATGTCGATCTATGAGAATATCGCTTTCGGCATCAGGCTGTATGAGCGCCTGCCGAAATCCGAGCTCGACGCGCGCGTCGAAACATCGTTGCGGCGCGCGGCGCTGTGGGAGGAAGTGAAGGACAAGCTCAACGCCAACGGACAAAGCCTGTCGGGCGGCCAGCAACAGCGGCTGTGCATCGCCCGCACCGTCGCGGTGCGCCCCGAGGTGATCTTGTTCGACGAGCCCTGCTCCGCGCTCGATCCGATCTCGACCGCCAAGATCGAAGAACTGATCGACGAATTGACCGACGACTACACGATCGTGATCGTCACCCACAACATGCAACAGGCCGCGCGGGTGTCAGAGTTCACCGCGTTCATGTACCTCGGCGAGCTGATCGAGTTCGGCTCGACGAGCAAAATGTTCACCGCGCCGCACGACCAGCGGACACAGGATTACATCACCGGCCGCTTTGGATAACCGCCAGGGTACGCACCATGACCGAGTACACCACCACCAGGGTCGACCACACCGCTAAGGCGTTCGACACCGATCTGCAGGAGATCACCCGCAAGGTCGCCGAAATGGGCGGCCTCGCGGAGCGCCAGATCGCCGATGCCGTCCAGGCTCTGGTGGATCGCGACACCGAGCTCGGCGAACGGGTCATCGCCACGGACCCCACCATCGACACCCTGCAGCGCGAGGTCGAAGAAAAAGCGGTCCTCACCATCGCGCGCCGGCAACCGATGGCCGTCGATCTGCGCGAGATTATCGGCGCGATGCGCGTGTGCAACGACCTCGAGCGCATCGGCGATCATGCCAAGCATATCGGCAAGCGCGTCGTCGCCCTCGACGGCGACTTCTACCCGCAAAAGCTCATTCGCGGCGTGGAGCACATGTCCGAGCTGGTGTTGGCGCTGCTCAAGCAAGTGCTCGACGCGTATGCGAGCCGCGACCTTGCAGTCGCGCTCGCGGTCTGGAAGGGCGACGAGGAAGTCGACGCCATCTGTACGTCGCTGTTCCGCGAGCTGCTCACTTACATGATGGAAGATCCGCGCAACATTACGTTCTGCATGCATCTGATGTTCTGCGCCAAGGACATCGAGCGCATGGGCGATCACGCCACCAACATCGCCGAGACCGTTTATTACATGATCGAGGGCCGCCAGATCACGGACCAGCGTCCGAAGGGCGACACCACGAGTTTTCCGACGACGTTATTGCAGAAATAGGAGACCGGGATGGGAGCCAACATCCTGATTGTCGAAGACGAGGAGCCGCTGACGACGCTGCTGCGCTACAACCTCGAAGCCGAAGGCTACGAGGTTGACGCGGTCGCACGCGGCGATGAGGCTGACACCCGACTGAAGGAAACGACGCCGGATCTGGTCGTGCTCGACTGGATGCTGCCCGGCTTGTCCGGCATCGAGCTGTGCCGCCGGCTGCGGGCACGGCCGCAGACGCAGTCGCTGCCGATCATCATGCTTACCGCCCGGGGCGAGGAGAGCGAGCGCGTGCGCGGGCTCGCGACCGGCGCCGACGATTACATCGTCAAGCCGTTTTCGGTGCCCGAATTGCTGGCGCGCATTCGCGCGCTGCTGCGCCGGGCAAGTCCCGAACGCGTCGCCATCGTGCTGAGCATCGGCGATCTCGAACTCGATCGCGAAAAGAAACGGGTGTCGCGCGGCAGCCACCCGGTCGAACTCGGACCGACGGAATACCGCCTGCTCGAATTCTTGATGGAACGCCCCGGCCGGGTCTTTTCCCGCGAGCAACTCCTCGACGGTGTGTGGGGCAACGACGTCTACATCGACGAGCGAACGGTCGACGTGCATGTCGGGCGGCTCCGCAAGGCGCTCAACCACGGCCATGGAACCGATCCGATCCGCACTGTGCGCGGCACCGGCTATTCGCTCGACGATCGGTTCGGCAAGGTGGGCTGACGGTTAGGCGCTCGTCCCCGCCAACGCGGCTCCGAGCGTGTACCTCATCGCGACAGTAAACTTCGTCTGGACTCTCGCTTGGCGCGGGAACGAGCGGAAGCGTAACTCACCGCATCGGGCGTCTGTCGCGGCGACGGTCGGCAAGCGGCTGATAGGCGACCCGCGAGTGGTAGGCACAGTACGGCGTACCCCGCCACCGTATTACCGCCGCAGAAGAAAAAGTCGCTGCTGCCCGGATCGCCGACGGGCCAATGGCAAGTCTGTTCGTTGAGTTCCAGGATCGTGCGACGCTGACCGATCGGGATAATATTATCGATCAGTTCCGGTTCCGCTTCGGTCTCGATCTCATAGGCATGCGCCAGCGCGGTATTGCCGCGGATCGCAGGCCGCCCGATGCGCAGCATATGCGAGGGCGAACGCGCCTTGCGCGGTCTCGGCGAGGCACTCGACGTGCTCTTGGCACGACCAGACAAGCCCAGACGATGGACCTTGCCGATCACGGCATTGCGCGTGATGCCGCCAAGCTCTGCGGCGATTTGACTCGCCGAAAGACCGTCGGACCACAGCTTTTTCAACAGCGCGACCCGCTCGTCTGTCCACGACATGCTCAAATCCTCCTCAATGGGTGCACGCATAGCGCTGCGGAATCCCGCATCGGGCCAGGAAGCGCGCAGCCGCCCGACACGCACACGTAACCCAACGCTTCAGATGACTGTTCGCCGCACGAGATGTCGTACTTGACAATCAAAAGGCTACAATATGGCGGGAGTTGGGCGCAAGAGTCGGCGCCTGTTGCGTCCACATGTTCCTGCTCGGTGTGGATGACTTCGGTGAAAACCGGGGCAGCGCACGCACTTATCTCGTGTTGACACCCAGCCCCACCGAAATAAAATACCATCCGTGCCGCCCGGAGAGGCGGCACATTTCGTTTCGACTGCGTTGTTTTTTTGCTGCGCAGCGAACGCGGGCCCACACATGACATCGCATCTGCTGCCGACCTATGCGCGCGTCAACCTCGCCTTCGAGCGGGGCGAAGGCGCATGGCTCGTGGCGACGAACGGCGAGCGCTATCTCGATTTTACCTCCGGCGTCGCGGTGAACGCGCTGGGCCACGCCCATCCGCATCTCGTCGCCGCTCTCACCGAGCAGGCGCAGAAGCTATGGCACGTCTCCAATCTCTACCAAATTCCCGAAGCCGAGCGTGTTGCGGAGCGATTGTGCGAGGCGAGCTTTGCCGACGTCGTCTTCTTCTGCAATTCCGGCGCCGAGGCGATGGAATGCTCGATCAAGACGGCGCGCAAATATCAGTCCGCGAACGGCCACCCCGAGCGCTACCGCATCATCACCTTCGAGGGCGCCTTCCATGGCCGCACGCTGGCGACACTCGCCGCCGGCGGCCAGAAAAAATATCTCGAGGGTTTCGGTCCGGTCGTCAGCGGTTTCGACCAGGTGCCGTTCGCCGATCTCGATGCGGTCAAGCGCGCGATCGGCGAGGAGACCGCGGCGATCCTGATCGAGCCGATCATGGGCGAAGGCGGCGTGCGGCTCGTCGAGCCGTCATTCCTGCGCGCGTTGCGCGAGCTTGCCGATCAGCACGGCCTGCTGCTTGTCTTCGACGAAGTGCAGACCGGCATGGGCCGCACCGGCGAGCTGTTCGCCTATCAGCGCACCGGCGTCACGCCCGATATCATGGCGCTTGCCAAGGCGCTGGGCGGCGGCTTTCCGGTCGGCGCCTGCCTGGCGACACGCGAAGCCGCCAAGGGCATGACCGCCGGCACCCACGGCTCGACCTTCGGCGGCAATCCGCTGGCGATGAGCGCCGCCAATGCGGTGCTCGACGTGATGCTTGCGCCTGGGCTTCTTCGATCGCGTCAAGCATACCGCGCTCCTGTTCAAGCAGCGGCTGGCCGAAATCAAAGACCGCTATCCGTCGCTCATCGCCGAAGTGCGCGGCGAAGGACTCCTGATCGGCTTGCGCGCCCTCATCCCGGCCGGCGAAGTCGTCGACGCCTTGCGCGCCGAGAAGATGATCACGGTTTCGGCCGGCGACAACGTCGTGAGGCTATTGCCGCCGCTGATCGTCAGCGAACCGGAAATCGCCGAGGCGATCCTTCGCCTCGACCGCGCTTGCGCCCGGCTTAGCCGCGCAGGGAAGCAGGAGGCCGCCGGATGAGCGGAGTCCGGCATTTCCTTGATCTCATCGATATTCCGGCCGCGGAGCTGCGCCGGATCATCGAGGCTGCGCGCACGATGAAAGCCAAACATGCCGCCCACCGATCGGCCGCTCGCCGGCAAAACGCTGGCGATGATCTTCGAGCGGCCTTCCACGCGCACTCGCGTTTCTTTCGAAGTCGCCATGCGCCAGCTCGGCGGCGACGCCATCTTGCTGACCGCCGAAGAGATGCAGCTTGGCCGCGGCGAGACGATCGCCGATACCGCGCGCGTGCTTTCGCGCTACATCGACGCCATCATGATCCGCTCGCTCGATGCCGAGGCTGTTGCCGACCTTGCGCGCCACGCCACGGTGCCGGTGATCAACGGCCTCACGCGACGCTCGCATCCCTGCCAGGTGATGGCGGACGTCATGACCTTCGAGGAGCAGCGCGGACCGATCCGCGGCCGCACCGTGGCCTGGACCGGCGACGCCAACAATGTCCTGACCTCGTGGATGCATGCCGCCGAACGGTTCGAGTTCCAGCTGCGCGTCGCGACGCCCGCCGGAGCTTGCGCCGAAGAAACCGCTGCTCGACTGGATCAAAGCGTCGGGCGCCGCGATTCAGCATCGGCACCGACCCGGAAGACGCCGTGAAGGGCGCCGACTGCGTCGTCACCGATACCTGGGTTTCGATGGGCGACCGCAATGGCGCGCGCCGGCACAATTTGCTCAAGCGCTACCAGGTCAATGCGCGGCTCATGGCCCGCGCCAAGCCGGATGCGATTTTCATGCATTGCCTGCCCGCTCATCGCGGCGAAGAGGTCACCGACGAGGTGATCGACGGCCCGCAGTCGGTGGTGTTCGATGAGGCCGAGAACCGGCTGCACGCGCAGAAGGGCATTTTGGCCTGGTGCCTGGAGGCGAACGCGCGGTAACGCCGAGCTCCCGGGCACCCCGAGGCTATTATCGGGGCCTCACAATTTCGCTGTCCTCGCCTATATTCAGTCGCGATGAACGATCCCGATCTCGCCATTCCGGTTCGCGCGCCCGCGCAAACCAGCCTCGACGACACGATCCTGCCGTTCGCCGTCAAGGCGCTCGACTTGCGCGGCCGCACGGTGCGGCTCGGCGCTGCCGTCGATACCATTCTGACCAGCCACGATTATCCGCCGCCCGTCGCAAAGCTCTTGGGCGAGGCGATCGTGCTGACCGTCATGCTCGGATCGGCGCTGAAATTCGAGGGCCGCTTCATCCTGCAAACGCAGACCGACGGTCCGGTGCGCATGTTGGTCGTCGACTTCACCACGCCGGGCACCGTGCGCGCCTGCGCCCGTTTCGATGCCGGCCGGGTCGCCGCTGCGATCGCCGCGAAAGAGGCCGATGCCGGCAAGCTGCTCGGTCACGGCCATCTTGCGATGACGATCGACCAGGGTCCCGAGATGAGCCGCTACCAGGGCCTTGTGCCGCTCGAAGGCGGCGATCTCGAACAGGCCGCGCACGAATACTTTTCGCGCTCCGAGCAAATCCCGACCCGCGTGCGGCTTGCCGTCGCCGAAGAATTTCGCGCAGGAGAAAACGGCGCGCTGCGGCGCTGGCGCGCCGGCGGCATTCTGTTGCAGTTTCTGCCCAAATCCGCGGAACGCGCGCGCCAGCCTGATCTCGATCCCGGCGACGCGCCGCCCGGCACTGCGCCGCACAGCCGACCCGAGGACGATGCCTGGGTCGAAGGCCGCTCGCTCATTGCCACCGTCGAGGACATCGAACTGATCGATCCGGCGCTGTCGAGCGAGCGCCTCGTGTATCGCCTGTTCCACGAGCATGGTGTCCGCGTCTTCAACGATACGCCGGTGCAAGCGCAGTGCTCATGCTCGCGCGGCAGTGTCGAAAGCATGCTCAAGAGTTTTCCTCAGGAAGACCGCGACGACATGGTCGAGAACGGCAGGATTACGGTAACCTGCGAGTTTTGCAGCGCGACCTATGTGTTCGCGCCGGATGAGATAACGGTGAAAGACGAGGCCCTGTCATAGGCGGCCCGCCCTCGCCCACCGCCACGACAATTCGGTTTGAACGGAACACAGCAGACAATTTTGCAAGCCGCTTAGCTTGCCTTCCGCGTCCGTTTGTCGCAATTTTAGACCGACCGAAGCTTGTGCTTGGGGGACGGAAGCCATGCGCACGATCGCGGCTTTGATGCCGCCTGTGATTTTGCTTGCAGCGTCGAGCGGCTTGGCCGCGCAGACCCTCACGCCGACGAGCCCGCCTCCCGGCATCTCAACATCGCGGCCGCCCGTTGCTTCAAGCCCGCCGCCGACCGCATCGCCCCTGACGCCGTCACCGCCGCCCACTACATCAAATCCGCCACCTGCGGCATCACCCCTTGGTCCGTCATCGCCGCCCACGGTGTCAAACCCGCCGCCTGCCGCCGCGCCGCCGCCCGCTGCGTCAAACTCCACGATCACGACGCTCACCACGTTCAACGTCGGGAACTGGTCGGGCGGCGCCTATTCGGTACCTGGCGGAACGGCGCTCGATCATTGTGCCGGCGCCGCCACCTATACCAGCGGCATCACGGTCGCGTTCGCGGTTTCTCGCGATTTCACGTGGAGCATCGGTCTCTTCGACGGCGACTGGAATCTGGCGGTCGGGACGACCTATCCGGTCGCCTTCACGGTCGACGGATCATCGCCGTATTTCGCCACCGCGACCGCGATCGGCGCCAATGAGGTCGATATCCCACTGGCGCCGCAGGTCGCGCTATTCAAACAATTCATGGGCGGCAACATGCTCAAGGTGGAAGCGGCCCAGCAAGTTTTCAGCTTCAAGCTCACCAACACGTCCGAGCTGCTGCCCGACCTTCTCAGATGCGTCGAAGCCTATGCGGGCGCGGTGCCGCCGTCCGCGAATCCCTTCGGGACTCCGATCAAGAACTGAGGGATTTCGTTCACCGCCTGCGATCTGCTCGACAACCGCCAATACCGGAGCTGGCTCTGATTAGTTGAGCGTCCGCTTGGTTTCGACGCTGTCGAGCGAGAACGCCGGCACGTCGATGTCGAAATGCTCGCCGCTCCGCGCTCACCATGCCGTAGGTGCCGGCCATGAAGCCGGACGGCGTCTGCAGCGGCACCCCGCTGGTATATTCGAACGCCTCGCCGGCCTTGAGCACCGGCTCCTCGCCGACGACGCCCGCACCGCGCACCTCCTGCCGGCGGCCGTGCGCGTCGGTGATGCGCCAATGGCGGGTCTTGAGCTGCACCGTTTCGGTGCCGTTATTGGTGATGGAAATGGTATAGGCCCAGAAAAAATAATTGTTGTCCGGCGACGACCGGTCGGCGACGAAGCGCGGGGTCACCACGACCTCGATATCACGGGTGACGGCACGATACATGCTGCTGTTCCTGGCGTCTTGCGGCGGCCTGACCTGGCACCCTTTCCCGGCGCTGGTCGTGCCGGGCCGGTGCGCAGGGCGGGCGCGCCGACGCAACTTCGTGTAACTCCACGCATTAGTGAATAGCGTCCCCTCTCTTGTTGCAATAACCGTGCGGGCAAGCTTTCTCAAGCCACAATGGCCGGATTAGATGGAACGACGTGAGCAGCGGGGCGGCGCCAATGATCCCCGCAGCAAGTGCCGTTGCCGCCGCGAGGCGGCGAGTCATGGTTGCAGAAGCTAAGGTTCCCAGCCTATGGCGATGGTCTCTTCACCTCCGGCGGTCACGACCGGGCGCGATCTGCGGCTCGACCTGTTCCGCGGCGTGGCGCTTTGGCTGATCTTCCTCGACCATATCCCGCAGAACATCGTCAACTGGTTCACCATCCGCAATTACGGCTTCAGCGACGCGACCGAAATCTTCATCTTCATCTCCGGCTATACCGCCGCTTTCGTCTACGGCCGGGCCATGCGCGAACGCGGCTTCGTGATCGCGAGCGCCCGCATCCTGCGGCGCGCCTGGCAGATCTATGTGGCGCACATCTTTCTGTTCACGATCTTCATGGCCGAGATCGCCTACGTGGCATCGACATTCGATAATCCGCTCTATGCCGAGGAAATGAATATCCTCGATTTCCTCAAGCAGCCCGACGTCACGATCTTCCAGGCGCTGCTGCTGAAGTTCAAGCCGGTCAACATGGACGTGCTGCCGCTTTACATCGTGCTGTTGCTGTTCTTCCCGCCGATGCTGGTCCTGCTGATGTGGCAGCCGGCCTTGGCGCTGGTCGGCTCGGCGCTGGTCTATGTGCTGGCCTGGAAATTCGACTGGAATTTGCCGGCCTATCCGAACGGCGTCTGGTTCTTCAATCCGTTCGCCTGGCAATTGCTGTTCGTGTTCGGCGCCTGGTGCGCGCTCGGCGGCGCCAAGCGGCTGGCCGGCGTGCTGCGCTCGCGTATCGTGCTCGCGATCTGCATCGCCTACCTCGCCTTCGCGTTCGCCATCACGCTGACCTGGTACATCGAGCCGCTCGACCCGCTTCGTGCCGGACTGGCTGAGCGAATGGATGTATCCGATCGACAAGACCAATCTGGACGTGTTGCGTTTTGCGCATTTTCTGGCGCTGGCGGCCGTTACGGTGCGCTTCGTGTCGCGCGACTGGTCCGGCCTGAAGTGGCCGATCCTGCAGCCGGCCATCCGCTGCGGGCAGCATTCGCTGGAGATCTTCTGCCTTGGCGTGTTCCTGGCCTTCGCCGGGCAGTTCATCATCAGCGAATGGTCGGGCGGCCCGCTGGTACAGATCGCGATTAGCCTGTCAGGCATTTTGATCATGATTGCGACAGGCAGCCTGATATCGTGGTACAAGGAGATAGAAGGGCGAAGCCCCACCGCGCGCGCTAAGCCTCCGGACGCCGACCTCGCGGGAGGCGAGGCATGACGATTGATCATTGCTCGTCCTAGCGACGATTGCGCTGATGCGACGGCGCCGCCGCGGCGCCGCGGAGCGAGTGCGACGTGCCGCAATCCTTCTTGGTCACCGACAGCGACCTCACGCACGTCACGACGGCTATCAAGGATCGTCATCGGCTCGACATCAGCGTGGTCGGCACGGGATCGTCCTCACTGCCCGGCGCCGATGGCGCGCGCTTTGCCTATCCGGCCCGGCTGGAGGACGCGCTGCGGCAGCAGTTGCCGGGCAGCGATATCAAAGTCACCGCGCATGTTCAGTCGAACGAGCTCACCGCGGACATGGCCGCGGGATTGAAGAAGATCCTGGCCGACGACAAGCCGGCGCTGGTGATCTGGCAGGCCGGCACGGTCGACGCGCTGAGCGGCGTCGAACCCGAGGATTTCCGCACCAGCCTCGATGAAGGCGTCGAAACCATCCAAGCCGGCAATGCCGACGTCGTCCTGATGAACATGCAGTACAGCCCGCGCACCGAATCCATGCTGAACGTTTCGACTTATGCCGACATCATGCATTGGGTGGCGCAGCAGCAGGGCGCAGTCCTGTTTGATCGGCTCGCTATCATGCGCTATTGGAATGATGAGGGAACGTTCGATCTCTATGCCGCGACCAAGAACTATGATATGGCCCGACGTGTTCATGATTGCATTGGCCGGGTCCTGGCGTCTCAGATCATCAATGCCGCTCATCTCGACGCCGTGAAAGCGCAAACAACGCCGTAATGTATCTCCAACTCAGAAATTGCCAATCCAGACACCGTCATCCGCCATGTGCTTCATCACCCAGAAGTCGACGACGCGCCTCGTGTGTGCGGGCGTTATGGCAGTTGCTCTCGCCGTATTTGCTCCGGCGCGCGCGGAGATGCCGACCGTGTCGCACCCCGGCTCACCCTCAGCCACACCTGACACGACGCCGGCCGCTATCCCGGATCAAACAAAACCAGCCGCGGTCCCCACGACCGCCGCCGTACCCACAGCACCGATCGCTTGCAGCACGCCGACCCAGTTCGCTCGCCTCGACCGTCCGCTGGTGCATATCGCGCGGCGTCTTGCCTCCGGTCAGCCGATCACCATCGTCGCCATTGGCTCTTCATCGACGGCCGGCGCCGGCGCGAGTTCGCCGATGGCGAGCTATCCGAGCCAGCTCGCCATCGAGCTGCGGCAGCGCTTTCCCGGTCACGTCATCAATGTCATCAACCGCGGCGTCAACGGCGAAGAGACCCACGACATGATGGCGCGTTTCGACAGCGGCGTGTTCGCCGAACACCCGCAACTCGTGCTTTGGCAGGTCGGCACGAATTCGGTGTTGCGCGATCACCCGCTCAAGCCGCATTCGGCCCAGTTGCGTGAAGGCATCGAAGAACTCAAGGCTACGACGCGCGCCGATGTCGTGCTGATTGATCCGCAATACGCGCCGAAGGTGCTCGCCAAATCGGAAACGCCCGGCATGGTCGATCAGATCGCGCTTTTGGCGAAGGACGAGAATGTCGACCTGTTCCATCGCTTCGGCGTCATGCGCAACTGGTACGAAGTGCAGCACCTGTCGTTCGACGCGTTCTTATCGCCCGACCAGTTGCACATGAACGACTGGAGCTATGCCTGCGTGGCGAAGCTCCTCGCCGCCGCGATCGACGAAGCGGCGACGCGCCCCGTTGCATCCGCCGCGGCACATTCGCCGCGTTGAGTTGCAGGCCCCGCCGACCAGCAGCGCCACGCGCCAGGATAATTCGGGCTGAGACCGGTGCCGCCGACATCGCCCGGATCAGGCACGGTCGCGATGGTGGCCGATGCGGCACGCGCGGCGCCCACTCCATACATCACACCGCGTCGAGGGCGGCGAGCACGTCCTCGACGATATCGTCGGGATGCTCGAGGCCGACCGACATGCGCACCAGGCCGTCGCTGATGCCGAGTTCCGCGCGTTGCGCCGGCGTCAGCCGCTGGTGCGTCGTCGTCGCCGGATGGGTGATGAGGCTCTTGGCGTCGCCGAGATTGTTGCTGATGCGGACGAGCTTGAGCGCATCCTGAAACCGGAACGCTCCTTTCTTGCCGCCCTCGACCTCGAAAGCGACCAGCGTCGAGCCGCCGCGCATCTGCTTCTGCGCCACCGCCGCCTGCGGATGGTCGGGCCGGCCCGGATAGATCAGGCGCGTGACCTTGGGATGTTCGGCGAGCGCCACCGCAAGGGTGGCGGCGCTGTCGGTCTGGCGCCGCACCCGCACCGCGAGCGTCTCCAAGCCCTTGAGCAGCACCCAGGCGTTGAACGGCGACATCGACGGGCCGGTCTGGCGGAGCAGGACGTGGATTTTTTCCATGATGAATTTTTGCGAGCCGAGCACGATGCCGCCGAGGCAGCGGCCCTGTCCGTCGATGTGCTTGGTGGCCGAATAGACGACGCAGTCGGCGCCGAGCGCGAGCGGGCTCTGGAACAGCGGCGTCGCGAACACATTGTCGACGACCAGCGTCGCGCCGGCCGCGTGGGCGATCTTGGCGACCTCGGCGATGTCGATGACGTCGAGCGCCGGATTGGTCGGGCTCTCGAGAAAGAAGGTCTTGGTGTTTGGCCGCACCGCATTGCGCCAGGCGTCGAGATTGCAGCCGTCGACCAGCGTCGAGGCGACGCCGAAGCGCGGCAGATAGTCCTCGATGACATAGCGGCAGGAGCCGAACATCGCCTTCGATCCGACGACGTGATCGCCGGCCTTGAGCTGGCCGACCAGCGACAGCGTGACCGCGGCCATGCCGGTCGCGGTCGCGCGCGCCGCTTCGGCGCCTTCGAACGCCGCCATGCGCCGCTCGAACATGTCGACGGTCGGATTGGCAAAGCGCGAATATTGATAGCCGGGATCTTCGCCCTTGAAGCGCGCCTCCGCCTGGGCGGCGCTGTCGTAGACGTAGCCCTGGGTCAGAAACAGCGCCTCGGAGGTTTCGCCGAACGGCGAGCGCAGCGTGCCGGACTGCACCAGGCGGGTTTCGGGGCGGTAGATTTTATTCGCGGACGCGGACATGCGGGCCTCCATTGCCTCTGGCTCATTGGCCAAACAAAAACCCGGCCGGGAGGAAAATCCTCAGGCCGGGCTCACGCATCCCCGGCCTTTTAGCTATTTGTTTTACGTGGCTAGCAAGCCGACCGGCTCAAATGACCACGGGATAACGGCGTTATACGCCGCACACATCTTTGCGTCAAACCGTGCATGGGGTTAGATCGCCGGCGATAAACGTCATGCCGCTTCCATTTGCACCATCGGACGAGGGAATCCTGCCCGACCGCATGATCGCGGCGTTGGCAGAGGACGGCGGCATTCGGGCCGCCTATCCGTTCGCGGCCGGCCAGATCCAGCCGGCGAGCCTCGACCTGCGGCTCGGCGCCATTGCCTATCGCGTGCGCGCCAGCTTTTTGCCGGGCCCCGGCATCACGGTCGCCCAGCGCATCGCCGAATTGAAGCTGCATGAATTTGCGCTGTCCGACGGCGCCGTGCTGGAGACCAACTGCGTCTACATCGTGCCGCTGATCGAGAGCCTGGCGCTGCCCGCCGATATCGCGGCGGCGACCAACCCGAAAAGCTCGACCGGCCGGCTTGACGTTTTCACCCGCGTCATCGCCGACGAGACGCGCGGCTTCGATCGCGTCGCACGCGGCTACCGCGGTCCGCTCTACGCCGAGATCAGCCCGAAGACATTTCCGGTTCTGGTGCGCGAAGGCTCGCGGCTGTCGCAAATGCGCCTGCGCCGCGGCGATGCCGTGCTCTCCGCCGAGGCGCTGCGCGCACTGCATGCGCGCGAGCGGCTGGTCGACCGCACCGAAGCGGTGATGGGCGACGGCATCGCCGTGAGCATCGATCTGTCGGGCGTCAGCACTTCGGGCATCGTCGGCTATCGCGCCAAACGGCACACCGCCGTTATCGACGTCGAGCGTCGCGCCGCCTACGACATCGCCGATTTCTGGGAGCCGATTACCGCGCGCGCCGACAAGAGCCTGATCCTCGATCCCGACGAGTTTTATATCCTGGCCTCGAACGAGGCGGTGCAGGTGCCGCCGGACTATGCGGCCGAGATGGTGCCGTTCGATCCGCTGGTCGGCGAATTCCGCGTGCATTACGCCGGCTTCTTCGATCCCGGTTTCGGTTATGCCGGAGCCGGCGGCCTGGGCTCGCGCGCGGTGCTGGAAGTGCGCTCGCGCGAAGTGCCGTTCATCCTCGAACATGGCCAGATCGTCGGCCGCCTGGTCTACGAGAAAATGCTGGCGCGTCCGACCGAGCTTTACGGCGCCGGCATCGGCTCGAACTATCAGGCCCAGGGTCTCAAGCTGTCGAAGCACTTTCGTGCTTGATCATCATTCTCCGACGTTGGCGCACGAGGACGGCCATGCGCCAGGCCCCGAGCGCGACCGCGAAGGCTGCGATCCAGACGATGCGCGAGCCGTACCGATCGTGCGGGTTGGAGATGATCCCGCAAACCGCGGCGTTGCCGACGAGCGCAAGCGCGACCGTCGCAGCGAGCCAGCCAAGATCGGCAAACTCGGCATTCCATAAGCCAAAGATGACCATCACCGGAAGCAGCACCATCGCCGCCCAGGCCACCGGCACGTGAACGTCGTTGATCGCCGTGAAGCCGAGTTCGCCGTGCTGCTGGCGCGCCGCACGCATCGCCGGCACGACCGACGGCGTGTAATGCTCCATGATGCCGTAAGTGTGCCAGATCGTCGTCAAGACGCCCTCGCCGGTGCCGACCGTTACGAGCTGCTTGGCGGTGGCGACGAGCGCGGCTTTCAATTGCATGCCGGGATAGTCGTGCAGGCTGCCGAGCACGATGGTGCGCATTTCATTTTCCAGCCCGGCGAAACGGCCGAGCTTGTCGAACACGCTGTCGCCCCACAAAAACGTGTCGGCGTCTAACGGCAGTTCCTTGCGGTACGGACACAGCCGCAGCCGCGGATCCGGGCAATGGTCGTTCAAGTACCGCGTGACGATGCCGTCCTGCAGCATGCGGCCGAACGCTATGCCGTAACCGCCCGGCGTCCAGGCGATGCGCTTCGCGACGATGTAGTTTCCGGCCAGCAGCATGGCGGCGCCAAGCACCATCGCGGTCGTGGCGTTGGCCACGGCGCCACGGGTCATTTGCTTGCTGTTGATGAGCCACAGCGACAGTGCCGTGAGGGTGAGCCCGAGCAACACCGCATAGGTTCCGCTGTGTGTTGAAACCGCAAACGCAATGAAGACCACGAGTGCGATGCGTTCGCGCGGCGAAACCCGATCGCCATGCCACACCAGCACATGAAATGCGAGAACCGCAAGGCCGGCAAAGATATCGGTCAAGAGAATGCTGGCGAGCCACGGCAGCGCCGTCGTCACCGACAACGCCGCGATGATGGCCAATAATCCGATCGGGTTGAGATTGAACCGGTGAACCCTGAGCACCAACCCGACCATCCAGACCGTCACTGCGGCCTGGATAATCACGACCGGCCAGAAATCGAGCGGCCATGCGGCAGCGAGCAGCAGGCCGTAAGTCGTCGACCGGCTAGGAACGAGATAACCTTCGAACCACCGCGCCAGATAGCCGCCGGTGTCGTACTCCAGGATCGGGAAACGGTTCCACAGCGCCGGCAGAAGCAGGATGACGGTAGCGAAAATGGCGGAGCCGATTCGGGTGGGAGCGCTCGTCGAGGCAGGCATCCCGATACCATAGCGGACTTGAAGAACACCGAAAGATGCACCGGTCTGAGACAATTCGGCGCGGACGGCGGCCGAGACGGTTGTGCCCCCTCGGCAATGTTGGGCACCCACAATTGCAAGATTTTTGTGGCATTTCACCGGGAAGGGCGCTTTTCTCTAGCGGGGGCATCGCTTGGGCACCGCCGGACATTGCGAGGGCGCGGCATGATGCGGGCACTCATCCTGGGCTTTGCAACGCTGGTATCCACAGCGGTCGCCCTTGGCGTCGCGCCCGCCGCAGCGCAATCAGGATACGATCGGCCCGGCGGCGACTACACCAGCGCTCCGGTCGCGAATGGTGATCCCACCGTGTGCGCCAACCGCTGCGAACGCGACAAAAGCTGCCGGTCGTGGAGCTTTTCCTATCCGCCGGCATCCGGCGGCCCCGCCGTGTGCTCCCTCAAGCGCGAAGTGACGCCGCGGGTCGAGTCGAGTTGTTGCGTGTCGGGCGTGCGTGGCGCGGGGGTGATCGAGCCGCGCGTCGGCGAAACCGAGTTTTCAATTGATCGTCTCGGCGGCGATTACCGATCGTTCGAAACCAAGCCCGACCCCAAAGGCAAAGTGTGCGCCGACGCCTGCAAGGGCGAGTCGCGCTGCCGGGCCTGGACCTATCGCCGACCGGGCTATGGCGGCGCGTCGGGCGCGCGCTGTTTCCTCAAGGAAGCCATTAAGCCGCCGCGCCACCGGCCCTGCTGCATTTCGGGGGTGGTGCGGTAAACTGCGCGAGAACCGACCGGCCCGCCCGCTACAGCAATGCTGTGTCGCCGGACAACAATCGCAATGCTCCGCGACGCGCCAACACTTGCCAACGCATCAGTACGACAGAAGCGCGGAACTCTAGTGCACGGCGCTGAAGAAGCGTGATAACCGCAATCCAGCCGGCCATTTCCAAAACGGCTGGCTTCTCACGCCCAAGTCCCACGATCCGACCAACCCGTCGACGCGTCCGACCAGGTCGCTCACCGGCAACAAGCCGACGCCACCGGAAGCGAGGGGTATGCGGCTATCTGCCGAGTTATCGCGATTGTCACCCATGACAAAAAGGCGACCGGGCGGAACAACAATCTCGGCCATATTGTCGACCGGACTGATGCCATTGAACATGAAGATCGTATGTTTGCGATCACCCGGCAGCGTCTCGATGTATCGCATGACGGGTTGCCGCGAGCCATCTTCCGATTCGGCCTGGGCCATGCCGTCAGGTTGGAGACCGACCGCAACGCCATTGATCCATACCCGGCCGTTGCGCACCGCAATGCGGTCGCCGGGCAGACCGATTACGCGCTTGACCCAAATCTGCGACCGATTGCCGGGCCAGCGAAAAACCACAACATCGCCGCGACGCGGCAGGGCGCCTAAAATCCGCTGCGTGTCCGGCAGCGTGACAAAAATCGGCAAAGAGGCCGAACTGTATCCGTAAGGATATTTTGTCGCCAACAACTCATCGCCGATTTGCAACGTCGGCTCCATGGAGCCGGACGGCACATAATACGGTTCGGCAATGGCCGTCTTCGCGGCAATGACGACCAGGACGATTGCGGCCACATCGACGATATTTTTGAGCCAGCGGGGCATCCGAGATATCCGATCCAGTGAACGCGGCATTTCGGGTGGCATTATCAGCCCGTGCCGCCAACCGTGATACGGTCGATCCGCAGCGTGGGCTGGCCGACGCCGACGGGGACGCCCTGACCGTTCTTGCCGCACGTGCCGATGCCCTGGTCGAGCGCGAGATCGTTACCGATCATCGACACCCGATGCAGATCGGTTGGGCCGTTGCCGATCAGCATGGCGCCCTTGATCGGCGCACCAACCTTGCCGTTCTCGATCCGGTAAGCCTCGGTGCACTGGAAAACGTATTTACCCGACGTAATGTCAACCTGACCGCCGCCGAACTGCACCGCGTAGATGCCGTTCTTCACCGCGGCGAGAATCTCGGCTGGTTCGCGTTCGCCGGCAAGCATGTAGGTGTTGGTCATGCGTGGCATCGGCACGTGCGCAAAACTCTGGCGCCGGCCGTTGCCGGTCGGTTTCATGTCCATCAATCGGGCATTCTGTCGATCCTGCATATAACCGACCAGGACGCCATCCTCGATCAACACCGTGCGATTGGTCGGCGTGCCTTCGTCGTCGATCGAGAGCGAGCCGCGACGCAGCGTCATGGTGCCATCATCGACGACGGTGACGCCCTTCGCGGCGACGCGCTGGCCCATGAGGCCGGCGAAGGCCGAGGTTTTCTTGCGGTTGAAGTCGCCTTCGAGACCGTGACCGACCGCCTCGTGCAACATGACGCCCGGCCAGCCCGGACCGAGCACCACGTCCATCTCGCCGGCCGGCGCCGGCACCGCATCGAGATTGACCAGTGCCTGGCGCACCGCATCGTCGACTACGGCCTGCCAGGCATCAGTAGCGATAAAGCGCTCATAGCCCTCGCGGCCGCCATAGCCGGCACTGCCGGTCTCCTGGCGGTCGCCATCACCAACCACGACGGAAACATTGACGCGCACCAGCGGCCGCACATCCCGATAGGTCTCGCCGTCGCCGCGCAGGATTTCGACCGCCTGCCAGGTGGCCGCGAGACTCGCCGAGACCTGGCGCACGCGCGGGTCCTTGGCGCGCGCATAGGCGTCGATGGTTTCAAGGAGCTGCGCCTTGGTCTCAAAAGCCGGGCTGGCGAGCGGGCTGTCCGCGCCGTAGAGCTTCGCATTGGTCCGCGCTGGCGGCGCGGCATAATGCCCCGAATAGCCGCCTTTGACGGCGTGCACCGCGTCTGCCGCGCGCTCGATCGCCGCCTCCGATACGTCGGAGGCGTGCGCATAACCGACGGCCTCGTCCTTCACGGCGCGCAGGCCGAAACCCTGCGTGGTGTCGTAGGTCGCCTGCTTGAGCCGGCCGTTGTCGAATACGAAGACTTCGGCTTGGCGATATTCGAGAAAAAGCTCGCCGTCGTCGGCACCATCGAGCCCGCGTGAAACGATTTTGGCCAAACGGTGCCGATCGAGCCCGGCGCGATCGACGAGCGAAGTGGGGGCGGTTGTCATGGCTGTCTTCCTGGCGGCGTCCGGTGCGATCAGCCCCTACATAATCGCTTCGCGGGCTGCGTGCGAGGGGCGCACCTAATCGCGCTTCGGGATGCCGGCCTTCGCGATGACCGCGCCCCATTTGGTGATATCGGCCTTCATGCGCGCCGTCATGTCCTCGGGGGTGCTCCAGCGCATTTCCATGCCCATCTGGCGCGACTTGTTTTGGATTTCGGGGCTGGGGATGACTTCCTTCATGGCTTGGTTGAGCGTTGTGACGACACTCTTCGGCGTGCCGGTTGGAACAGAAACTCCGTTCCAGCTCGCGACTTCGTAATCCTTGATCCCGCTTTCCATCACGGTGGGAACATCCGGCAAATACGCCGTTCGTTTCGCGCCAGTGGACGCCAGCGCCACGATCTTATGGTCGGCCAGCAGGCCGCTCAGCGCGGCATAGAACTCGAATGCGACGTCGACATCGCCACGCATCACTGCCGCGTCCATGTCGGGCGACGCGCGGAACGGCACGATGGTGGTCTTGATGCCGGCCGTACTGTTGAAAAGCGCGGCGGCAAGGTTCTGCGTACTGCCCGGCGTGATCGTGCCGATGTTGAGCTTGCCGGGATTGGCCCGTGCCGCCGCAACAATATCCTGCACCGATTTCAATGGCGATCCGGCCCGCGTCACGATCAGCACGTCGAAGAAGGCGGCGGTCGAGACCGAGGCGAAGTCGGTCAGGATGTTGTACGGCAGCGATTTGAACAGCGGGACCGCGATGGCGTTGTTATTGCCGGTCATCAGCAGCGTGTAGCCATCGGGCGCGGCAGCAGCCCCGGCTTGCGCTGCAACGATGCCACCGGCGCCGGGGCGGTTCTCGATGACGAATTGCTGCTTCAGGCGATTGCTCAACTGCTCGCCGAGGATGCGCATACCCACGTCGGCGACGCCGCCGGCGCCGTAGGGCACGATCAGCATGACGGGATGGTTGGGATAATCGCCTGGGCTCTCGGCACGACCGAGGTCCGGCATCGCAATTGCAGCAGCCAGCAGCGTGGCGGCCATCGCGATAGCCCTGCCACTCGTACCCATAAGCATCCTCCCGGTCTTTGCCGGAGAGGTTAAGCTTCCAAACCGAGAGGTCAATTGGCGCAAGCCAACGCGTTCGCGTATCCGACGACAACGACAGCGTCACGGCAACTGGTCGTAGCCCTCGCCAAATCCCTTGAGGCTCATCGGGAAGCCGATGCCTTCTTCGGGCGTCTGGAAGATGATGAAGGTCGAGGTCTGGCCGGTGCGCAATTTGCTGATCAGGGCATCGTCCATGACCACCTCCGCGACGCAGCCATTCGGCAGACAGCGCACAAAGCCGGCGCGGCCGACGTCGGCATTGTCGATCTTGAGGCCGAGCCCGGAAGGCAGCAGGACGCCGAGCGGCGCGACCACGCGCATCAGCCGGCTCTTCTGATCGGACGTCTTCAGCACGATGACGGTCAGCCCGACATTGGGCCGGTCCTCCGCCGTCACGCTCTGCATCAGCGCGCACTGTTCGCCCTGGGCGCCGGGGGGAGTATCGCAACGGATCTGCCAATCGCCGTGGATCGACTTGACGGCGCCCTGGGCGAACACCGGGCCAACCGATACCGCTGCGGCCGCAAGCAGGATGGCGGTGCCGGCGAACGCCAGCGCCACTGGCCGCAAATGCCGCCAGATGTCGAATATCGCCATGATAACCGTTCCCCTGACCAGCCACCCCCGACAGGCTGCTCACCGCGAATCAGTCGCGCCGGCCAATCGCCGCGCGAGCCTGCGTACATCGTAAGCCCAGCGTGTCAAGTTGATGCAAATCAAGCCATTGTGGCTACGCCAAGGTCAAATGAGGTTCTGGCTACCGATCACGAGATGGCGGCTCGGCGTCCTGTCACCCGCGGCTCGCGGGATGTGCTGACGAGTGCATTGCGGGAGCCCTCGATTTGTGGTTTGAGGGACTGGGATTCCTCCATCCCGCCGATGCCTGCCAAGGATCCCAAAGACGTGGCGCAAGTCTCGCCGGAAGCAGGCGGGCGTCATACTGTTTCGGTCGGCGCGGCAACCATAACGGCCGGGCAGCCCGCAGATGGCCATGACCAAGATCAGAAATAGGGAGCAGAGAGGCAGATGAAGGTCTTCTCACGCATGACCGGCATTGCGCTGACAGCCATGATATTCGTTGCGAGTGCGGGGACGGCGCTGGCCGGACTGGGGCAACCGACGCCGTGGCAGATAGGTCTTCAGGATTCGGCGTCGCCGATCATGGACGACATCACGAGCTTCAACACTTTTCTGATTTGGGTCACCACCGCGATTGCGGTTTTCGTTCTTGTTCTGCTGGGGATCATCATTGTGCGCTTCAACGCACGCCGCAATCCGGTGCCGTCGCGGACCACGCACAACACGCCGCTCGAGATCATCTGGACGATTGTTCCGGTGATCATCCTGGTATTGATCGCGGTGCCGTCGTTTCGCCTGCTGTTCCTGGAACTCGACGTGCCGAAGCCCGACCTTACGGTGAAGGCGACCGGCAAGCAGTGGTTCTGGAGCTACAGCTACCCCGACAACGGCAATTTCGAATTCGACTCGCTGGCGGTTGCCGAGAAGGACCTCAAGGCCGGGCAGCCGCGCTTGTTGACGGTCGACAACGAGATGGTGGTGCCGGTGAACAAGGTCGTGCATGTGCTGGTGACCGGCGCCGACGTGATCCACTCGTTCACCGTGCCGTCGTTCGGCATCAGGATCGATGCTGTTCCGGGCCGTCTCAATGAGACCTGGTTCAAGGCGACCAAACAAGGAATGTTTTACGGCCAATGCTCCGAACTGTGCGGCAAGGATCATTCGTTCATGCCCATTGCGGTGAAGGTCGTGGACGAGAACGACTTCAACACCTGGGCCAGCGCGGCGAAGCAGAAATACGCCGACGTGGATAGTGTTCCGCCGAACACGTTGGCGGCGGCGCTCGGACCGTCGCACCGATGAGATGATGAGATTAGGCCAAGACTGAGCCGAGCAAGACTGAACCGAAAAACGACGAGCGGTTGCTAAGAGGGGACCTGGCAATGGACACGATGGCGCACGTGGCACATGGCGACGACGACGGGCACGCGATCCCGCACGGCTGGCGCCGGTACGTCTATTCGACCAACCACAAGGACATCGGCACGATGTACCTGGTGTTCGCGCTCTGCGCCGGCATCGTCGGCGGCGTCTTCTCGATTTTGATCCGGGCCGAACTGATGTACCCCGGCCTGCAGATCTTCCATGAGACGCACAATTACGACGTGGTGGTCACGGCCCATGGGCTGATCATGATCTTCTTCATGATCATGCCGGCGATGATCGGCGGCTTCGGCAACTGGATGGTTCCGCTGATGATCGGGGCGCCCGACATGGCGTTTCCGCGCATGAACAACATTTCGTTCTGGCTGCTGCCGGCGTCGTTTGCGCTGTTCATTGCTTCGATGTTCTTCGAGGGCGAACCGGGCTCGAACGGCGCCGGGACCGGGTGGACGCTGTATGCACCGCTGTCCACTTACGGCCATCCCGGCCCGGCAATGGATTTCGTCATCCTGTCGATCCATCTCGCCGGCGCGTCCTCGATCCTGGGCGCGATCAATTTCATCACCACGATCTTCAACATGCGCGCCCCCGGCATGACCCTGCACAAGATGCCGCTGTTCGTGTGGTCGCAACTGGTGACGGTGTTTTTGCTGCTGCTGGCGCTGCCGGTGCTGGCCGGCGCGATCACGATGCTGCTCACGGACCGCAACTTCGGCACCACCTTCTTCGATCCGCACGGCGGCGGTGATCCGCTGCTGTTCCAGCATCTGTTCTGGTTCTTCGGCCATCCGGAGGTCTACATCCTCATCCTGCCGGCCTTCGGCATGGTCAGCCAGATCGTGTCGACGTTCTCGAAGAAGCCGGTGTTCGGCTATCTGGGCATGGCCTACGCCATGGTGGCGATCGGCGGCATCGGCTTCATCGTGTGGGCCCACCACATGTATAACGTCGGCATGTCGGCGACGGTGCAGGCCTACTTCATCGCCGCCACCATGGTGATCGCGGTGCCGACCGGCGTGAAGATCTTCTCGTGGATCGCCACGATGTGGGGCGGCTCGGTCGAGTTCAAGACCCCGATGCTGTGGGCGGTCGGCTTCATCTTCCTGTTCACCATCGGCGGCGTCACCGGCGTGGTGCTGGCCAATGCGGGCGTCGACCGCGAGCTGCACGGCACCTACTACGTCGTCGCCCACTTCCACTATGTGCTGTCGCTCGGTGCGGTGTTCGGCATTTTCGGCGGCTGGTATTACTGGTTCCCGAAGATGACCGGCTACATGTACAGCGAGGCCATCGGCAAGGTGCACTTCTGGCTGACCTTCATCGGCGTCAATGTGGCGTTTTTTCCGCAGCACTTCCTCGGGCTCGCCGGCATGCCGCGCCGCATTGCCGACTATCCCGATGCGTTCTCCGACTGGAATTTCATCTCGTCGATCGGCGCCTACATCTCCGGCTTCGGCACGCTCGTGTTCTTCTTTGGCCTGGCCTATGCCTTCGTCCGCAAGGTGCCGGCGGGCGCCAATCCGTGGGGGGCCGGCGCGACCACGCTCGAGTGGACGCTGCCGTCGCCGCCGCCTTTCCATCAATACGAGACCTTGCCGTTGATCCGATGAGCGCAACCCTCACCCGCGCCGAGCCCAGCCTTGCGGGCGTCGGCGATTACATCGCGCTGATGAAGCCACGGGTGATGTCGCTCGTGGTCTTCACCGCCTTGGTCGGCCTCTTGGTGGCGCCCGGCCATATCCATCCGGTGATCGGCTTGACCGCGCTGATCTGCATCGCGGTCGGTGCCGGTGCAGCGGGTGCGCTCAACATGTGGTACGACGCCGACGTCGACGCGCGCATGGGCCGCACCGCGGCGCGGCCGATCCCGGCGGGAAGCCTTGCGCCCGGCGAAGTGCTGGCCTTCGGCATGACGCTCGCGGTCGGCTCGGTGGTGGTGCTCGGCCTCCTGGTCAATCTGATCTCGGCCGTATTGCTCGCGGTGACGATCGCCTTCTACGTCGTCGTCTACACGATGTGGCTCAAGCGCACGACGCCGCAGAATATCGTGATCGGGGGCGCTGCGGGCGCGCTGCCGCCGATTATCGGCTGGGCCGCCACGACGGGCAGCATCGCGATCGAGCCGATCGTTTTGTTCCTCATCATCTTCTTCTGGACGCCGCCGCACTTCTGGGCGCTGGCGCTGTTTCGCTGCGAGGATTATGCGCGCGCCGGCATTCCGATGCTGCCGGTGGTGGCCGGCGATCAGGAGACGCGACGCCAGATCCTGCTCTACACGCTGATCCTCGCGCCGCTCGGCGCAGCGCCGTGGTTCCTCGGCTATGCCGGGCCGACCTACGGCGTCGTCGCGGTTGCGACCGGCGTCGCGATGATCGCGCTGGCGCTGCGGGTCAAGGCCGAACGGCACGGCCACGTCGCCAGCAAACAATTATTCGGCTTCTCGATCCTCTATCTGTTCCTGTTGTTCGCCATGCTGCTGGTCGATCGCGCGCTGGGAGGGCTGTTCGGCCACGTGGTCAGCCATCTGGCGGCATGACGACAATGAGTGTGACCATGAATGAGTACGAACCCAAGGCGGGCATCAAGCTCACCGAGCAGCAGCAGCGTGCACGGCGCGCCCGCTCGATCGCGATTGCGGTGTCGCTCGGCGTGCTCGTGGTGCTGTTTTACATCGTGACGCTGGTGAAGGGACCGGGCGTGCTGGCCCAGTGAATGCGCAAGCGTGCAGTGCCCAACCGTTGAAAATGTGAATGACCACGCAGACACCAAACCTCCCCTCCGCAAGCCGCCGCGATCAGCAAGCGGCGGAGGATAGCGTGGCGGCATCCGGACCATCTGATTGAGGCAACAACAACGGCGCGTGCAATGACGGCTGGCGCGCCATATTGGAGACGATGACGATGGCCGACGCGCACGCCAAGCACCACGATTACCACCTGGTCAATCCCAGCCCGTGGCCGGCGATCGGCGCCGTCGTCGGCTTTATCGCCGCCGTCGGCGGCATCCTGTGGATGCACCATCTAGCGGCTTATGCGCCGGTCATGCTCGGCGTCGGCGCCATCGGCATCGCCTACACGATGATCGGCTGGTGGCGCGACGTCATCAACGAAGCCGAGTTCGAAGGCGATCACACCCGCGTGGTGCAGATCTCGCACCGCTACGGCATGATCCTGTTCATCGCCTCCGAGGTGATGTTCTTCGTCGCCTGGTTCTGGGCCTACTTCAACACCGCGCTGTTTCCCGATCAAATCCAGGATGTCGGGCGGATTGCTTTCACCAGCGGCGTGTGGCCCCCCAAGGGCATCGAGACATTCGATCCCTGGCATCTGCCGCTCCTCAACACGCTGATCCTGCTCACCTCGGGTACGACGGTGACCTGGGCGCACCACGCGCTGCTCGAGAACCACCGCAAAGGGCTGATCTGGGGGCTGGTCTGCACCATCGTGCTGGGCCTCAGCTTCACAGCCTGCCAGGCCTGGGAGTACGCCCACGCCGCATTCCACTATTCGGGCAACGATATACGGCGCCACGTTCTTCATGGCGACGGGATTCCATGGCGCGCACGTCATCATCGGCACGATCTTCCTGACCGTCTGCCTGTTCCGGGCGCTGGCAGGCCAGTTCAAGCCGACGCAGCACCTCGGCTTCGAATTCGCCGCCTGGTATTGGCACTTCGTCGACGTGGTCTGGCTGTTCCTGTTCGCCTGCATCTACGTCTGGGGCGGCGGCACCGTTCACGGCGGCTAGCGGCGCCGGGCCGTCAGCTCTCCTCATTCCCGCGCCAGCGGAAATCCAGGACACGCACAGACCTGGATCCCCCTGGCGCGGGAAGCGCGGCTATCACAAGGCCGCGGAGGGGCACATCAGCGGCAACGGCGGCGAGCCATGACACAAACAAGCGCCATAGCAGGCACGCGGAAGCGGCGTTCCTGGCTCGGGCTGCTCGCGCCGGCGGTGATCGCGTTCGCGATCCTGATCGCGCTCGGAATCTGGCAGCTCCAGCGCAAAGCCTGGAAGGAAGGGCTGATCGCATCGCTAACCGAGCAGCTTGCGGCCCCCCCGGTTGCGCTGCCGCCATCGGCGACATGGCCGAGCCTCGATCGAGCCAGCGACGAATACCGCCGCGTCAAATTCAACGCTACCTTCGACAATGCCAAGGAAGCGCTGGTCTATGGCGCCGCCTCGGCTTTTCGGCCCGATGTGTCAGGCTCGGGTATTGGATCTTGACGCCCGCCCGGCTCGCCGATGGCAGCCTCGTCATCGTCAATCGCGGCTTCGTCCCGGAGGACCGTAAAGACCCGAAATCGCGACCCGACGGCCAAATATCGGGGCCGACCGAGATCATCGGCGCATGCGCTGGCCGGACGAGCGCCATTGGTTCACACCGAACGACGACACGGCAAACAACCTGTGGTTTTCCCGCGACCCGCAGTCGATCGCAACCGCTAAGGGTTTGGGCGCGGTGGCGCCGTTCTATATCGAGCAGGAATCGCCGGTGCCCCCCGGCGGCTTGCCGCAGCCGGGAAGCTCGTCGTCAAACTGCCCGACAACCACCTGCAATACGCCATGACCTGGTTCGGCCTGGCGATCGTTCTGGTTGTGGTGTTCGTCGCCTGGGCGGTCGAGTTCCCGCGACCGCCCGCCCGGCAGCCCGCGTCTCTAGCAATCGCAGGACCCTTCGCGTTCCTTGTGAAGGCGCCCGCTTTTCTATAACTGTGGCATCCGTTCGGGCCGACGGCGATTTTCGCCGATGGTCAGAAATGACTGACAAATCAACGCTTTAGTAAGTCACGCCCGGCATTGCGCCGGGGCTCAGAGACCAAAGTCCGTGCAACACGTCTCGACCAGGGGCGAAGCCCCGCCGCTCGGCTTTGCCGAGGCGATGCTCGCGGGTCTCGCCCGCGACGGCGGTCTTTATGTGCCGGACACTTGGCCGCGCCTCGAGCCGCAGACCATCGCTGTCTTTCGCCGGCCGGCCCTATGCCGAAGTCGCCGTCGAGGTGATCCGGCCCTTCGCGCCGATTCCATCGCCGAGGCCGACCTCGCCCGCATGGTGCGCGAGGCCTACGGCACGTTCCGCCATCCCGCCGTCGCGCCGCTCGTGCAGATCGGCGTCGAACACCTTTTCGCTCGAGCTGTTCCACGGCCCGACGCTCGCCTTCAAGGATCTGGCGATGCAGCTTCTGGCGCGGCTGATGGATCATGCGCTGGCGGCGCGCGGCGAGCGCCGCACCATCGTGGTGGCGACCTCGGGCGACACCGGCGGCGCCGCCGTCGAGGCGTTCCGCGACCGCGACCAGGTCGACCTCGTCGTGCTGTTTCCGCAACGGCCGCGTTTCCGACGTGCAGCGGCGCATGATGACGACGGCCGACGCCGCCAACGTCCAGCGCGTCGCCATCGAGGGCACCTTCGACGACTGCCAGGCGCTCGTGAAGGGCATGTTCAATCACGCCGCCTTCCGCGACCGCGTTCGGCTGTCCGGCGTCAACTCGATCAACTGGGCGCGCATCGTGGCGCAGACGGTCTATTACTTCACCGCCGCGGTGGCGCTCGGCGCGCCGCACCGCAAGGTCGCCTTCACCGTGCCGACCGGCAATTTCGGCGACGTCTATGCCGGATATGTCGCGCTGCGCATGGGGCTTGCCGATCGACCGGCTGGTGATCGCCACCAACGTCAACGACATTCTGACCCGCACGCTCGCGACCGGCACCTATGAGTTGCGCGACGTGATGGCGACGAGTTCGCCGTCGATGGACATCCAGGTCTCGTCGAATTTCGAGCGGCTGCTGTTCGATGCCTATAACCGCGACGGCGGCGCGGTTCGCGGCTTGATGGGCTCGCTCGCGCAATCGCGGCGGTTCACGCTGTCGGCGCAGGCGCTGGCGCAAATCCGCGCGGTGTTCGCGGCCGGACCGCGCCGACGAGGACGAGGTCGCGGCCACCATCCGCACGGTGCGCGCGCGAGACCGGCATTTTCGTCGATCCGCATACCGCGGTCGGCATTGCGGTCGCCGAGAAAGAATTGCGCGATCCGGCGGTGCCGATGGTGGTGCTGTCGACCGCGCACGCGGCCAAGTTTCCCGATGCGGTCGAAGCCGCCTGCGGCGACGCGGCCGGCCTTGCCGGAGTGGCTTTGCGATCTCGATGAACGTCCGGAGCGCGTAACGGTGCTGCCGGTGGATCAGTCTGCGGTCGAGCGTTTCGTCCTCGCGACGAGCCGCGCCGCGCAGGAAGGAGCGGCAGCATGAGCGTTGAGGTGACGACCTTGAAATCCGGCATCAATGTGGTGACCGACACGATGCCGCATCTCGAGACCGCCTCGCTCGGCGTGTGGGTCGAATTCCGGCAGCCGCGACGAACGACGCGACGAGCACGGCATCTCGCATTTTCTCGAACACATGGCGTTCAAGGGGACCCGGCGGCGCACCGCGCGCCAGATCGCCGAGGAGATCGAGGCGGTCGGCGGCGATCTCAATGCGGCGACCGGCGCCGAGAACACCGCCTATTATGCGCGCGTGCTCAAGGCCGACGTGCCGCTCGCGCTCGACGTGCTGGCCGACATCCTGTCGGAGCCGGCATTCGACCGCGACGAGCTGGTGCGCGAGCAGAACGTCATCGTCCAGGAGATCGGCGCCGTCGCCGATACGCCCGACGATCTGATTTTCGAGAACCTGCAGCTCATCGCCTTTCCCGACCAGCCGCTCGGCCGCTCGATCCTCGGCACGCCGAAGACGGTGCGCTCGTTCGACGGCGGCAAGCTTCGCGATTACCTCGCCAGGAACTATTGCGCGCCCGATATCGTGGTAGCCGCCGCCGGCGCCGTCGATCATCGCGCCGTGGTGGCCGAGGTCGAAAAGCGTTTCGCGAGCTTCAACGGAGCGGCAGGTCCGTCGCCCGAAGCCGGCGACATTCGGCGGCGGCACGCATGTCGAGAAGCGCGAGCTCGAGCAGGTGCACATTGCGCTCGCACTGCCCGGCGTCGCCGTCAGCGATCCGACGCTCTACAGCGTGCAGGTGTTCACCAATATCCTCGGCGGCGGCATGTCGTCGCGGCTGTTCCAGGAGGCGCGCGAGCGGCGCGGCCTGTGCTACTCGATCTACTCGTTCCACGTGCCCTATTCCGACGTCGGCATGTTCGGCCTCTATGCCGGCACCGACGCCGCCGACACCTCCGAGCTGATGCGCCTGATCGTCGACGAGATCGCCAGCACGGCCGAGACCATTTCCGAACCCGAGGTGGCCCGCGCCAAGGCGCAGATGAAGGCCGGCCTGCTGATGGCGCTGGAAAGCTCCGGCGAGCGCATCGGGCAGCTCGCGCGGCAGATGATCACGCGCGGCCGGCCGGTGCCGCTCGATGAACTGGTCGCAGAAGGTCGAAGCGGTAACGGTCGAGAGCGCGCGCGCCGCCGGGCCGGGCCCTGATTGCCCGCGGCAAGCTGGCGACCGCCGTGATCGGGCTTGGCTCCGGGCTTGAAAGCGCCGCGGCGATTGCCGAAACTCTGACGCGCCGGGCCGCATGACGAGTCAAGTCCGATACCGACGATCGACGTTGAGCACGACGCCCATCACGAGCGCCATGGCGTTTTTCCGCACCATCAATTTTGCCGAGCCGCTGCCGCGATCGACGGCGACGGCGTCATGCTGCGCACGCCGCAGATGACCGACTACAGCGATTGGGCGGCGCTGCGCGAGGCGAGCCGCGACTTCCTCACGCCCTGGGAGCCGACCTGGCCGAGCGACGACCTCACCCGCAGCGCCTTCCGGCGCCGGGTCAGGCGCTATGCCGAGGATCTGCGGACCGACCAGGGCTACGCGTTCCTGATCAACCGCAGCTCCGACGGCGCGCTGGTCGGCGGCTTGACGCTGGCCAATATCCGCCGCGGCGTCGCCCAAGCCGGCAGTCTCGGCTACTGGATGGGCCTGCCGTATGTCCGCCAGGGCTACATGACGGCGGCGGTGCGCGCCATCATTCCGTTCGCTTTCGGAACGCTGCGGCTGCATCGGCTCGAAGCGGCCTGCATCCCGACCAATGCCGGTTCGATCCGGCTGCTGGAAAACACCGGCTTCGTGCGCGAAGGCTATGCGCGGGAGTATCTGTGCATCAACGGCATCTGGCAGGACCATCTGCTTTATGCGCGGCTGCAGGATGGGCCGAAGGCGCCGTCCTCACCCATGCCGGTACGCGAGGCTGGATAGGGCGGCGCGATGTCGCCTTGGGATGGCCACGGTTCCCTGGATATAACGTCTCAGGGTCTCAAACTGATATTTCTAACATGGTTTTGGCTTTGAAGTTCCGACCCGAGGTTGCGGCAAACGCTAGGAACTGCAAATCCACCGTACCAGTCTGACGATGAGCGTTGGGGGAATGCTGCGGGACAATCATCAGATGAGCTGGCGCGATCGGGCGCGGTCGCGGCTTTGCTGTCGCTCGCGTTGCTCGCGCCGGGTTGCTCGGCCAGTAGCGGGCTTGGGCGGACCAACGCCTGCCGCGACGGAGACGCGGCCGCGCCGCCGCCGCCGTCGAGCTCGCCCTCGCTGAGTGCGAAGATATCGAACTTCTTCTCAGGATCGTCGGCAAAGTCGCCGCAGCCGGTCGCCAACGCGGCGCCCGAAGTCAATTGTCCGCTACATCGATATCCGCGCAGGGCGCCTCGACGCTGACCGTCGGCGCCGCCCGGCGGCGAAAACGCCGCGATGTCGCTGAGATATCAGGGCACGTTCGTGCGCGCCGCGCGCGAATGCGCCGTGGTCAACGGCCAGATGGTGATGAAGGTCGGCGTCGAAGGGCCGCATCATTGTCGGTCCGGCGGGCGGCCCGGGTCAGGTCGATGTGCCGTTGCGGATCGCGGTGGTGCGAAGAATCACGGCCGGCACGAAACCGATCGTCACCAAGCTCGTCCACATTCCGGTCACGGTGCGGTCCGCACGCGACAATCCGACCTTCACCCATATCGAGGAGGGGTTGACGTTTCCGATGCCGCTCGACGGCGACCTCGACGATTACACCGTCTATATCGGCTTCGATCCTCTGGCGGCCAACGCGCAGGACAAGGAAAAACAGAAGCCGCGAGCCAAGCCCAAGGCAAAGCCCAAGCCGACAGCCAGCAACGGCTGACGCCAAGTTGACGCAATCGATCTGATTTGAATAGCCATCGATGCCGGTGTGAAAATCGACGCCGGCTTTTGCGGGATCAATTGAATTTCTTTTTGACGTCTTCGATGCCGCGGGCCAGCAGGTCGTCTGCGACCTTGCCCTTGGCGGCGGTGGTGAGGATTTTCTCTGCCGCGGCTGACCGCGGCATCGGCCGCGGCGGAGCGCACGTCGGCGAGCGCCTGGGCCTCGGCCTGGGCGATCTTGGCCTCCGCCATCTTGGTGCGGCGGGCGACGAACTCCTCCATTCTTGACCTTGGCTTCGGCGGCGAGCCGCTCGGCCTCGGCCTTGGCGCTGGCGATGATCGCCTCGGCCTCGCTCTCGGCCTCGCGCGCCTTGCGCTGGAATTCGGCGAGCAGCGCCTGCGCCTCCTCGCGCAGCCGCCGCGCCTCGTCGAGCTCGCCCTTGATGCGCGCCTGGCGCTGATCGAGCGCGTCGATGATCTTGCGGTGCGCGCCGAGATAGGCGAGCAGGCCGAGGAAGCAGATAAAGGCGATGGCGACCCAGTTTTCGGCTTCGAGGCATTCGCATCGGTCGTTCTCAGCGCTTGGCTTCGCGTCGCCGACGCGCGGCGGCGACCTCGTGGTCGGCGGGCGCCTTGCCGATCAGCCGCTCGACGATGGCGGAGGCGGTGTCCGCCGCGATGCGTCCCGACGTTGCCCATGGCGGCCGTCGCGGTCGTGGCGATCGATTGCTCCGCCGCGGCGAGCCGCTCATGGAGCTCGGCCTCGAGCCGCTTGTGGGTCGCTTCGGCCTCGGCCGCCTGCTGTCTCGCGCGTCTCGTTGGCGATCGCCTGCGCGCGGCCGCGGGCGTCGGCGAGCGACTTCTCGTAGGCCGCATGGCGCCGCGTCCGACTGCTCCTTGAGGCGTTGGCCGCCGCGAGATCGTCGGCGATGCGCTCGCTGCGCTCGGCGAGGATCGCCGCCGATGCGCGGCAGCGCGATCTTCGACATCAGCACGTAGAGCAGGACGAAGCTCAGCGCCAGCCAGACGAGCTGCGACGGGAAAGTTCTGCCGTCTGGAACGGCGGAAACTGCGTGCTGTCCCGCCGGCGTGCTTCGGTATGGGCGGTCGGTTCGGCCATGATCGGCGGCAGCGTTACAGCCCGAACAGCAGCAGCAGCGCGATCAGCAGCGAGAAGATGCCGAGCGCCTCGGTGATGGCGAAGCCGAAGATCAGGTTGCCGAACTGGCCCTGCGCGGCCGACGGATTGCGCAGCGCCGCCGCCAGATAGTTGCCGAAGATGATGCCGACGCCGACGCCGGCGCCGCCCATGCCGATGCAGGCAATGCCGGCGCCGATGTATTTCGCGGCCGTCGGATCCATGAGAAAGCTCCTTTTCGAGGTTGCAAAGTCGGGCCGTCAGTGGCCCGGGTGGATCGCATCGTTGAGATAGATGCAGGTGAGGATGGCGAACACGTAGGCCTGCAGGAACGCCACCAGCAGTTCCAGCGCGGTCAGCACGACCACCATGATGAACGGCAGCGCCGCGCCGAACCAGCCGAGCACGCCGAGCGCCGGCGAGCATGATGATGAAGCCGGCGAACACCTGCAGCGTGATGTGGCCGGCCAGCATGTTGGCGAACAGACGCACGCTGTGCGAGACCGGCCGCGACAGGAACGACAGCACCTCGATGACGACGATCAGCGGCAGGATGTAGATCGGCACGCCCTTCGGCACGAACAGATTGAGGAAGTGCAGGCCGTTCCTCCAGAAGCCGTAGCCGACGACGGTGAAGAACACCAGCAGCGCCAGAGCGGCGGTGACGATGATCTGGCTGGTCACCGTGAAGGAGTACGGGATCAGCCCGATCATGTTGGCGAACAGCACGAACATGAACAGCGTGAACACGAAGGGGAAGAACCTCATCCCTTCGTTGCCGGCCGAGCTGCGCACCGTGTTGGCGACGAACTCGTAGGACATCTCGGCGACCGACTGCAGCCGGCCGGGCACGACCGCGCGGCGCGTGGTGGCCGCCGATCAGCAGCGATGCGAGACCAGAGCGACGATGATCAACATGAACAGCGCCGAATTGGTGAACGCGATCTCATGGCCGCCGATGTTGACCAGCGGCATCAGGTTGTTGATCTGGAACTGATGGATCGGATCGATCGTCATGGTTCGTGCCATCGCGCCTGAGCGCCAAACTACTTCTTTCTGTTCGTCGGCGCGCCGTCATCGGGCACGCCGCCCGCCACGACCCCCGCGGAGCGCATCACGTTGAGCACGCCCGCGGCAAAGCCGAGCAGGAGAAATACGATCAGCCCCCACGGCGAGATGCCGAGCCAGCGGTCGATGAGCCAGCCGATGCCGGCACCGACCAGCACGCCTGCGACCAGTTCGCTGGAGAGCCGGAAGCCCCGGGCGTAGCCGGATGCAGTCGTCGCCCGATCCGCACCAGGGTCATCGGAGGCTGGCCGGCACGTCCGTGTGCGTGGCCAAGCCTTCGCCGAGCCGCTGGAGTCTCGCGGAGAGAGCGGCCTCGTCGGTACGCCGGTTGCCGCGGTCGCCGTTCTCGCGCGCGCCGTCGCTCATGCTTTCGACACTCGCGGCTTTGCGGCGATCGCAGCACGCCGGCCCCCTGAAGCCGCGCGGACCATACTGACAGGGTTTGGCAAGTCAAGAAACGGCGGCAGGGATCGTAATCCATTGAAACCATGACAGATATGGGCGTTTCGTCGGCCGTCGACGAGGCTCGGATTGTGCGCTGCGAAGCCGTTGCCTGTCCACGGCGCCTCGTGGTAAGGACGTTGCGTTCCGCCGCCTTGCCGTTCCATGTGCCGCGCTTGCGGCGCACGCGGTTGACCCGCAATGCGAGGAGATGACCATGATCAGCAAGATTTGCCATGCTCGCCATCGCCGCCGTGGTGCTGACGCGTACCGGCGCTTGCCGACGACGATGCGACACCCGATAACGGCGATGGCCGCTATACCTTCAACAAGGTCGGCCGACGGCTTCGTGCGGCTCGATACGCAGACCGGCAGGTCGCGCTGTGCAGCCAGCGGACCGTGGGCTGGGCCTGCGAGGCCGCGCCGGAGGATCGCGCCGCGCTCGAGAACGAAATCGCGCGGCTGCGCACCGAAAATGCGGCGCTGAAGAAGGACCTGCTGTGCACGCGGCTTGCCGTTGCCGCCGGGCGCGATGCCGGAGCCGCCGCCGGTTCAGCAACGGCGATGGCACGATCTGCGATCTGCCCGAGCGACGCCGACATCGACCGCGCGGTCGGCTTATGGCGGACGCATGTGGCATCGGCTGCGTCGACGCGATCGCGCGCGCGCAGCAGCACATGCTGAACAAGAGCTGAGTCGGCCGACCCGTGCCTTGATCCGTGACCTTGAGCCGCTGTCGCCGATCCACACCGCGCGCGTCGAGACGATCGCGACGGCCGCGCTGGCGGTCGAGACGCCGGGCGAGGGCTTCGTCGAGATCACGCGCGAGGTCGGCGCGCTTCCTCGAGCAGATCAAAGCGCGCGACGGCGCGCTGCTGCTTTATCTGCGGCACACCTCGGCGTCGCTGGTGATCCAGGAGAACGCCGATCCGGACGTGCAGCACCGATCTGGTCACCGCGCTCGATCGCCTCGCGCCGGCGGACGCCGGCTGGGTGCACGACGTCGAAGGGCCCGACGACATGCCGGCCCACGTCAAGTCCATGCTCAACGGCGTATCGCTGCACGTGCCGGTCGCCGAGCGGCGAACTGGCGCTCGGCACCTGGCAGGGCATCTATCTCGCCGAGCACCGCGCGCGGCCGCACCGCCGCGAGGTGGTGCTGCAATTCGTCGGCAGCCGAAATGAGCCCGAAGCCTTGCAGTCGCGTCCGCGGCATCGCTCGACAGTGCTCGCGACGCTACCGGAATGACGCGTGCACGGCAATTCGGAGACTTGCCCGTTGAGCGAACCCGCACTACCGCCTGCTGATTGCCGACGATCATCCGCTGTTCCGCGGCGCGCTGCGCGAGGCGGTGTCCGGCCTGTTCGGCGCGCGCCGATATCGCCGAGGCCGGCACCTTCGAAGAGGTGACCGAGCTGCTCGAAAGCGGCGGCGACGTCGATCTGATCCTGCTCGATCTCAGCATGCCCGGCGTGCGCGGCTTCTCCGGCCTGATGTATCTGCGCGCGCAATATCCCGGCGCTGCCGGTCGTCGTGGTCTCGGCCAATGACGATCCGGCGGTGATCCGCCGCTGCATGGAATTCGGCGCCTCCGGCTTCATTCCGAAGACGCTCGGCATCGAGGCGCATGCGCGAGGCGATCGCGCGCGTGCTGCGACGGCGAAGTGTGGACGCCGCCCGACGTCGATCTGTCGCGGCATCCGATGCCGAGACCGCGGCGCTGATCGCGCGGCTCGCGACGCTGACGCCGCAGCAGGTGCGCGTGCTGATGATGCTGTCGGGCGGCCTGCTCAACAAGCAGATCGCCTACGAGCTCGGCGTGTCGGAGGCGACCGTGAAGGCGCACGTCTCCGCGATCCTGCAAAAGCTCGGCGTCGACAGCCGCACCCAGGCGGTGATCGCCGCCGCCAAGATCGAAGCCGGCCAATGGCCGCAGAGCGTGCGCCGCTGCACGCACTGAGCGCGCGCGCGATTCGAGGTCGCGAAGCGCGCTCGTCATTCGCGTCGCTGGCCTGGACGACGATCGCCATCGCCTACTCCGCCGCGACGCGCTGCATGCGCCATTGCGCCATCAGCGCGCGCAATGAAGCGGGCTTGATCGGCTTGTTGAGAAGATGAGCGCCTTCGGCGTGCGCTTCCTCGCGCACCTGCACGCGAGCGGTCGGCGGTGATCAGGATCGCCGGCAGGTCGACGGCCAAGGCGCGCGGCGCAGTTCGGCGATCGCCACGATGCCGTTGCCGCCATCGAGATGATAGTCGACCAGAAGGCCGTCGGGTTCGAGACCTGTTTGCATCCATCGCGGCAAGCGCTCCGGCCAGGTCCGCCGCCGTGAGGACGCGGCAGCCCCAGCCGCCGAGCAGCGTCTCCATGCCGTCGAGAATGATCCGGCTCGTTGTCGATGCACAGCACAATCGTGCCGGCGAGCCGCCCGGCGGCAGCCTTCGGCAGCGCGCGCACGACCGGCCGGCCCGCAGCCGCCGTCGCACGCGGCACTTCGACCGAAAACCGCGAGCCGCGGCCGACGCTCGATTGCAGCGCGACCTCGCAATCGAGCACGCGCGCGATGCGCTCGACGATCGAGAGACCGAGGCCCGACGCCGCGCGCGACCCGCGCGCCCTGATCGAGCCGGTGAAATTCCTTGAACACCGCGCGCCGTTTCGAGTGCGGGATGCCGATGCCGGTATCGTAGACGTCGATGCGCAAGTGCTTGCCGCGGCGCCGGCAGCCGACCAGCACGCGGCCCGCGGGCGTATATTTGATCGCGTTGGAAACGAGATTCTGCAGCAGCCGCCGCAGCAGCCGCCGGTCCGAACGCACGGTGAGCGAGCATGGCACGAAAACGAGATCGAGGCCCTTTTCGCGCGCCAGCGGCGCGAATTCGACTTCGAGCCGCTGCAACAATTCGTCGATCCGGAAATCGGCCAGCTCCGGCTTCATCGCGCCGGTATCGAGCCGCGATATGTCGAGCAGCGCCGCGAATATCTCTTCGACCGCCTCGAGCGAGGCGTCGATGTTTTGCACGAGATTGGCGTCCTCGCCCTGCCGCTGGCGCTCGATCAGGCTGGTCACATAGAGCCGCGCGGCGTTGAGCGGCTGCAGGATGTCGTGGCTGGCGGCGGCGACGAAGCGCGTCTTGGAGACGTTGGCGTCGTCGGCTTCGGCCTTGGCGCGCTCCAGCTCGGCGTTGAGCCGCGTCAACTCGCCGGTGCGCTCGCGCACGCGGCCGCTCCAGCGTCGCATTGGCGCGCTCCAGCGCCTCGGCGGCCTTCACGCTCGGCGTGATGTCGGTGAACGTCGTGACCAGGCCGCCGTCGGGCATGCGGTTGGCGCGGACTTCGATCACCAGTCCGCGCTCGGCGAAGCGTTCGAGGAACGGCTCGACTGCGGAGGTGTATTGGCGAGGCGCTCGGCGATGAATGCGTCGATGTCGTTGGTCGTCGCCGTGCTGCGGCGACGTAGCGCAGAATTTCGTCGAGCGCGATGCCGATGCGCGTGAGGCCGTGCGGCAGATCGAAAATCTCGCCGAACTGCCGGTTCCAGCAGACCAGATTGAGTTCCTTGTCGAACACCGCGATGCCTTGGCGGACATGGTCGAGCGCGGTCTGCAAAATCTCGCGGTTGTAGTGGATCGCCGCGTTGGCGTCGTCGAGCAGCTTCAGCGCCGCTTTGGTCGATACCGTGCGCTTGCGCAGCAGCAACGACAGCACGAGCCGCGACGAAGCCGCGCCGATTGCCGACGCCAAGAGATACTCGCCGTATTGCAGCAACTGGAAATCGGCTTCGGCCTGCGGATCGAAGCTGATGCGGCGTGAAGTCGGCGAAGCTCATGAAGGATTCGCGGGTGCGCTCCTCGCCGAGGTAGCGGGCGACGGTCGCGATCAACTCTTCGATCGTGACCGATGCGCGCCGCAGCCGGAAGCTCGGCGCCATCGGTGACAGCATCGGCGCAAGTGTCGAAGGCACGAACACATCCGCCTGCACGCGTTCGATCGACGTCGGCCGGCGGCCAAACGAGCAACCGACATAGCAGGCGATATTGAGCGCAAGGCTGAGCAACACGCCGTGCACCAGCGGTGGCAGATCGAGGCCGAACAACGCTTGCGGGCGCAGGAACGCGAGGCCCAACGGCCCGTCGGCGAGGATCCGTTCACCGACGCTGCTGGCGTCCGAAAGGCTCGGCAGCAGCAGCGTGTAGCCCCAGATCAAAATGCCCGCGGTCATGCCGGCGATCGCGCCGCGGGCTGTGCCGCGCCGCCAGATCAAAGCCGCCGACAAAGGCCGGCGCAAGTTGCGCGACGGCCGCAAACGAAAGAAGGCCGATCGAAGCAAGCTGCGCATCGCCCGCCGAGCGATAATAGATGTAGGCGAGCAACAAGATCACAAAGATCGCGATGCGGCGGACATTGAGAAGCCGCGCGCCGGCGTCGCTCGGGCCGCCGCCGAGAGTCGCGCGCCGCTTCAGTACCAGCGGTATCACGATGTCGTTCGACACCATGATGGCGAGCGCCACCGTTCCACGATCACCATGGCGGTCGCCGCGGAAAGACCGCCGACAAACGCGAGCAGCGTGAAGAATTCGGAATGAGCGCTCAGCGGCAGCGCCAAAACGAACATGTCGCCGTCCACGGGGCCGGCCGGGAAGGTCAGCAGGCCTGCCACCGCGATCGGCACCACGAACAGATTGATCAGTACGAGATAGAGCCGGAAACAGCCACGCCGCGCGGCGGATCTCGGCTTCGCTGTGGTTTTCGACGACGGTGACGTGGAACTGCCGCGGCAACAGCACGATGGCGAACAGCGACAACACGGTCATGGCGCAGAAATTCGCGAGCGGCGGCATGCGGGTCAGCACCGCCGCGGTCTGCGGTTGCTCGAGTGCGCGCGCGAACAAAGCCAGAGGCCCGGGAAACATGCACGAAAGTGACAAAGATACCGACCCCGAGAAACGCCACCAGCTTGACGATCGACTCCGTCGCCACCGCCAGCATCAACCCGTCCTGATGCTCAGTAGCGTCGACGTGGCGTGTGCCGAACAAGACCGCGAAAGTCGCCATCGAAAACGCGACGAAGAGCGCAATGTCACCGACCAGCGGTTGCGGCGCACCGTCCGCCGCGGTCTGTACAAGGATCGTGCTGACCGACGAGGACACTGCTTTGAGCTGGAGCGCGATGTAGGGGATGATGCCCACGATCGCGATGAGCGCCACCACCGCCGCGACGGCCGGACTCTTGCCGTAGCGCGCCGCGATGAAATCGGCGATCGAAGTGATGTTCTGGCCTTTGGCAAGCCGTACGATGCGGATGACGAGCGGAAAAGCGAGGCCGACCATCACCATCGGACCGATATAGATGGCGAGGAAATCAAAGCCGTTGCGCGAGGCGAGACCGACCGAACCAAAGAACGTCCACGACGTGCAATAGATTGCGAGCGACAGCGGGTAGATCAGCAGCCGCGAGGTGGACCCGCGCGCCAACGCGCGCATGCGATCGCCGTAGCTCGCGACCAGGAACAAAAACCCGATATAGGCGAGCGCAATGAGGACGACGACCCAGCCTTGCAGCATCACCTTCCCTTGCGTCGGCTTGCGGCGTTGTTTGACCCGCGGCGTCTCGGATTTTCTTCAGGTCACCATAGTTCAAAGGGCCTGTCCATTGGCGCCAAACGACCGGTAATGCCGGTCCACAAATGCTCGATAATAGCATCCGTTATGAAAGGCGGCCATGCGTGGTCCGCGCCGCCATCAATTGACGGCGCCTGGCGGCGCGGGCATTTATGGCAGATTGATGCCCCTCGCCATCCCCCGACCGCGCGCACTGTTCGAGATTGCGGAGACGCTCGTGGTCGCGCTCACAGGCGGCCTCATCTTCACATATTTGAACTTGCCAGCCGGCCTTGTTTCCGGGTCGGTCCTGGCGGTGGCAGCGGCAGCGCTGGCGGGCCGTCCGGTCAGAATGCCGCTGGCGTTCGCTCGCGTCTGCTATGTGGTCGTCGGCATCCTGCTTGGCGCAGTCGTGACGCCCGAGACGCTGCGCGCCGTAGTGACTTGGCCGGTGAGCATCGCACTCCTGATGCTCGCCTCGGTCGGCATGATCCTCGCGACCATGAGCTATCTGCGCGTGGTGCACGGCTGGGATTCGCTTTCGGCCTTGATGGGCGCGAGTCCCGGCTCGATGGCACAAGTGATTGCGCTTTCGACCGAGCTCGGCGGCGATCTTCGCGCCATCGCGATCGTGCAGACGGTGCGGGTGTTGCTGCTCGTTATCGGCTTGCCGAACGGGCTCGCCCTCTTCGGGCTGGTCGTCCCCGCGGTCGCGACGGCGCGCGGGCCTGCCGGCGTCGCCGTATTGGGCGAAATGATTCTGCTTGCGGCGGTCTCGAGCGCCGTCGCGTTCGCCTTTCTGCGTTTGCGGTTTCCCGGCGGACTGCTGTTCGGCGCGATGGCGGGATCCGGGATCCTGCACGGCAGCGGCCTTGTCCAGGCCGTGCTGCCGTGGTGGGTTGGCTCCAGCGCGGTGATCGTGCTTGGCGCCGTCGTGGGCTCGCGTTTCGCCAACACCACTTTGCGGATGCTGATCGGCTTTCTCGGCGCCGCCTTCGGCTCATTCGCCGTATCGATGGCGGTTGCAACGTTCTTCGCGCTGATCGTGAAATATTTCTTTCCGTTCCCGATCGCCAACATCGTCATCGCCTTTGCGCCGGGCGCGCAGGACACGATGATGGTTTTGGCGCTCGCGCTGCATCTCGACCCGATCTATGTCGGGGCGCATCATCTCGCACGGTTTCTCTTAGTCACCTTCACGGTGGCGGTTGCGGCGCGCCGCATTGTGCTGCAAAAACCCGCCCCAGCGGGCGATCAAGGATCGTGGCCGCACGGCGCTGATCCGCGATGATCGCGCGTTGCTACTTGTAGGCGGCGCAAAAAACCGGAGCGCCGGCGCCAATAAACGCACAACCGCGGCGGATCTCGGAGATGATCAGAGCGCAAGCATTCGCCGCATTACAGGGCGGGTGTGTGGCCGGCGAGACTTCACTGCACTGTTTGACATAGGTCGCCGCCTGCGCGGCGCCGACGCTATCTTTGCAGGAAGGTCCACCGGCGGCGGCTGACGGCTCCCCACTGACGACAGAGATGCGCGCGAGATAAGATTTGTTGATGCAGGCTTTATCGGTCCCGCAACCGTTGCGATTGGCGAGCCATGTCTTTTCGGCGCTTTCGAACTGGCCCTTTTGACCGGCCGGCAGGCTGTCGAGCTTGTTTTGATAGGCGGAGGTCAATGCGCGATCGAGCGCCGACAACGTGTCGTCCGAACAGACCACGGCCTCCGTCGGCAGTAGGCTGCCGGTACAGGCGAAGCTGGGACTGGCCGCAACGCCCGGCGAAATCGAAGAGGCCATCAGTAATACCGCAAACGCGATTGTCGCCGCACGAACGGTGACTGCGGCGATACTGTTGGTCTTCAACATCTTGGTTTCCCAATTGCCTGTCGACGGCGCGCAACGGACAGGCTCACCCTCGGCCTCATCGACAAAGGGCAGCCTCGTTATCAATACCAGAACTATTTTGCGGGGCGCTTTTTGCCGAAGGCGGCAGCGACTTCTTTCTTTTTGATGCGCGCTGCTGGATTGCCGCGCTCGCCAAGATTTTGCTCTTCGGTGCCATCGCCCATCATGCCGGGATGAGCGACCTTGACCTGCTTCTTGGACTTTTGAGATGCCGGTTTCTTCGTCATGCCAAATACTCCCTGCGCTGTGTCCGTGGTGGAGTGGATAGGACGCGCCTCATTTCCCAGGAAACGAGATCGTTCCCGAGACAAAGACCTGCGGAACGGCCCCAGCTTAACAGGTCTGCGGATTTGTCCACATGCCTGTTAGTCGGCAAATATGACGGAGCTGCAAATCCTGATCGGCGGCTGGTCACCGCGGGATGCCATTCAACAGGGAATGAGGCCCGGCGACGAGCGCCAAGGCCCTCTCATCACTCCGCGGCGAGCGCGCTGGCTTTGAGCGGCAAGCCGAGCCGTTGCCAGACGTCGACCAGCGCCTCGGCGAGCCCATCGATAAGAGCATCGTCGTGATAGGGACTGGGCGTGATGCGCAGCCGTTCCGAGCCCTTCGGCACCGTCGGATAGTTGATCGGCTGAATGTAGATGCTGTGCTCCGACAACAACAGATCGCTCGCCGCTTTGCACCGCTCGGGATCGCCGACAAAGACCGGGACGATGTGCGTCGGGCTCATCATCACCGGCAGTCGCGCCGCCGTGAGCACGGACTTGGTGCGCGCGGCGCGATCCTGGTGGCGCTCACGTTCCCATTGCGAGGTCTTGAGGTGCCGGATCGCGGCGGTCGCCGCGGCGGCGACCGGCGGCGGCAACGCCGTGGTGAAAATGAAACCGGGTGCGTAGGAGCGCACCGCGTCGATCAGCGCCTTGCTGCCGGCAATGTAGCCGCCCAGGCAGCCGAACGCTTTGGCGAGCGTGCCTTCGATCACGTCGATGCGCGCCATGGCGCCGTCGCGCTCGGCAATGCCGGCGCCGCGTGGGCCGTACATGCCGACCGCGTGCACCTCATCCACATAGGTCATGGCGCCATAGCGTTCGGCGAGATCGCAGATCTCGTTGACGTGCGCGACGTCCCCGTCCATCGAATAGAGGCTCTCGAACACGACGAGTTTGGGGCGGCCCGGATCCGCGGCGGCCAGCAGTTCTTCAAGATGCGCCATGTCGTTATGGCGGAAAATCTGCTTCTCGCAGTACGCCTGACGCACGCCCTCGATCATGGAATTGTGGTTCCAGGCATCCGACAGGATCAGGCAACTTGGCATCAGCCGGGCGAGCGTCGAAATTCCGGTTTCGTTGGAGACATAGCCCGACGTGAAGACGAGCGCCGCATCCTTGCGATGCAGGTCGGCGAGCTCGCGCTCGAGCTCGACCACCGGATGATTATTGCCCGCGATATTGCGGGTGCCGCCGGCGCCGGTTCCCACCCGTGTCGCGGTTTCGACCATGGCGCCGATGACCTTGGGATGCTGGCCCATACCGAGGTAGTCATTGGAGCACCAGATCACGACGTTACGCGGGCCCCCCGGTGCGTGCCAGATCGCATGGGGGAAGCGGCCGGCGATACGTTCGAGGTCGGCGAACACACGGTAGCGCCGCTCGGTCTGCAGCCGATCTAGCGCGTCGGTAAAATAACCACTGTAATCCATGGACTTCCCCGCATCCCGGAGACGGCCTTCTCGGCTAGAAACCCTTTTTAGAGGGGTTCCAGGCGAGTTGTCGAGGCGCTTCTGGGAGTAAATTTGTCGCGGCGTCTTGAGAAGCCGCAAAGGCCGCGTCAGGGCGAAGGATTTTGGTGAATATTCCCTTGTCTTGTCCGACAAGCTTTGGTCTAGGCTTGTTCAGATCGACCGACACAATTCTCCCTCCGCTTTTGCGGAGACGAGCGGATAAGAACGATGACCCAGCGCGAAGCCGGTCTCGACCACGGTCTCACCGACTATGGCGATCGCGATTTCTCGCGATATTTGCGGCGGTCCTTCGCGCAATCGATGGGATATTCGCGCGCATTATTGGACAAGCCGGTGATCGGCATCGCCTATACGGCGTCGGACTTCAACAATTGCCATCGCCATTTCCCGGAACTCTTGGCGGCCGTGAAGCGTGGCGTACTCGCCGCCGGCGCTCTGCCGCTCGAATTCCCGACCATCTCGCTGGGCGAAGTGTTCCTGACGCCGACAAGTCTCAAATTCCGCAACCTGATGGCGATCGACACCGAGGAGATGATCCGGGCGCAGCCGATGGACGCGGTCGTGCTGATGGGCGGCTGCGACAAGACCGTGCCGGCGCAGCTCATGGGCGCGGTTTCCGCCGACCGGCCGGCCATCGCGCTCGTCGGCGGCCCGATGATGACGGGTCGTCATCGCGGCGAGCGGCTCGGCGCTTGCACCGACTGCCGCCGCTTTTGGGCGCGCTATCGCGCCGGCGACATCGACGCGGAGGAAATCTCCGCCGTTGAAGGTCAGCTCGCGGTGACGGCCGGAACTTGCGCCGTGATGGGCACGGCTTCGACGATGGCGTGTCTCGCCGAGGCGCTCGGCATGAGTTTGCCCGGCACCGCTGCGATCCCTGCCGTGCACGCCGATCGCCTGCGCGCCGCCGAGGCAACCGGCGCCGCAGCGGTCAAACTGATCGGGTCGCCGCACACGCCCGCGAAGCTCATCAACGCGCAATCGGTCGAGAATGCGTTGCGCGTGCTGCTGGCGCTCGGCGGCTCGACCAATGCCGTCATCCACCTCACCGCCATCGCCGGACGGGCCGGCGTGAAGGTGTCGCTCGAACAGCTCAACGCGCTGTCGGATTCGACGCCGGTACTCGTCAATCTCAAGCCGGTCGGCAACGGCTATATGGAAGATTTCTGGGCGGCTGGCGGCATGGGCGCGTTGCTGCGCGAACTCAAGCCGCTGCTCAATCTCGATTGCATGACGGTGACTGGCGAGACGCTGGGCGAACGACTCGCCGGTGATGCCGGTGGTTATGTCGATCGTTCGATCGTTGCGCCGCTTGCCGAGCCGCTCGAGCCACTAGGCGGCCTCGTCGCGCTGTTCGGCAATCTCGCGCCGAAGGGCGCCATCCTCAAACGCTCGGCGGCGGACGCCAAGCTATTCGAGCACGAGGGCCGCGCGGTTGTGTTTTCCTCGCTTGCTGATCTTGCTGCGCGGATTGACGATCCGGCACTCGACGTCGAGCCGCAGGACATTCTGGTGTTGCAGAACGCTGGACCACACGCGCCCGCCTGCATGCCGGAAGCCGGCTATCTGCCGATCCCGAAAAAACTCGCACAGCGCGGCATCAAGGACATGATCCGCATCTCCGACGCACGCATGAGTGGCACCGCCTTCGGCACCATCGTGCTGCACATCACGCCGGACGCCGCCTCAGGCGGTCCGCTCGGCCTGGTGCGCGACGGCGACCGCATCCGGCTCTCGGTGGAAAAGCGTCGCATCGAGCTGCTGGTCGACGATGCCGAACTGAAGCAGCGCGCCGCCGCCGCACCGCCCCCCGCGAAGAAGCCGGAGCGCGGCTACGCCAAACTCTTCGCCGAACAAATCCTCGGCGCCGACGAAGGTTGTGATTTCAAGTTTCTCATGCCGCGGTGATCGCTAGCGATATCCTCGCTACCCCATTGGCAACGCTGGTGAAAGGCCTATGCTTGGCAAAGACGCTGGGCGGCGCGCTATATTTCGCAATGCGCCGCTCCGGCCGGTCGCCATTTTGATTCAGGTCCGTTGATCGCAGAGGCGGTGCGCTTTGCGTAACCGGTCGCCATCCTCAGGACGATTGAGCGCGATTCCGAGTTGCGCCGGATTGATCACGCGCCTTGCCTGCGCGCGCGCGCGACAAGCCGGGATCGATCTGCTCCCGATATTGCGCCGCTCGGGCCTGACCGCGCGAGACATTGCCGACAAGACCATCGCGCTCAGTGTGCGGGGTCAGATCGATTGCCTCAACCTGGTTGCGGAGGCTCTCGGCGACCGGCTTTTGGGATTCCACCTGGTCCAAGGCATGGATATGAGGCAGTTGGGATTTTTGCATTACGTGGCGGCATCCTCGGACATTCTCGGTGACGCGTTGCACCGTGCGGCGCGCTATTCCGTGATTGTCAACGAAGGTCTCAAGCTGCAAACGATAACCGGCAAAACGTTACGGATCGGCATCCAATATGCCGGCATCTCGCGGCATTCGGACCGGCACCAGCTCGAAGCCTGGATCACCGGAATTGTACGCGCGTGCCGCGAAATGACGGGCCGCGAACTTCAACCCGCGAGCGTGCGGATCATGCATCAGCGCATCCTCGAATTGAGCGAAATCGACAGCTTTCTCGGTCACGCCGCTGAATTCGGCGCAGACAAAGATGAGGTGACGTTTGCTGGCAAAGCCGCAACATTACCGGTCGTCGGCGCCGACCGGTATCTGAATGGCCTGCTGACGGGGTATTGCGACGCAGCCCTGGAACGCCATAAGGCCCCGAGGGGCAGCCTGTTGAACAATGTGGAAAACGCTATCGCGGCATTGCTGCCTCACGCGGGTGCGCGATTGGACGGCGTCGCAAAAAAACTCGGAGTCACGCCACGAACGCTGCGACGGAAGCTCGCCGCTGAAGGCATCACCTTTGCGCGCATCCTGGAAGATTTGCGAATTGCGCTGGCGCAGCATTATCTCGCGGAACAGGATCTTTCGATCTCCCGCATCGCCTGGCTGCTCGGCTACACCGAGGTGAGCGCGTTCTCACACGCTTTCAGGCGTTGGACGGGGCACACGCCGCGCGCGGATCGTCCACGGCAACGCAGATCGGGGCCCATGGCCCGCGCCAGACGCCACGGCAGGCGCTAGCTTTTCCACCAAAACTGCCGCGTATTGGCAATGCAAAGCAAATTTCTGGCCTGAGATCGCAAGTCTTTATCGAGCGATTACCGTAGCAGACGGTTCCGATACAACTATTTGGACAGCCATGATTCCCGATTTCGCCAATTACCTCCGAGAAATTGCGCAGACTTGCATACGCCTTGCCCGCGCCTGTCCTGACCGACCAACATCGCACGGGCTCGAAGAAATCGCCACCGATTTGATGGCAAAAGCCAAAGAGTTGACTCATCTCAACGCCGAGTGACACCTCGCAGCGAAATCACACCGGCGCGACCGCGATCTCCAACGGAAAATCGTCGACGATCTCGTGGCCGGACTCCGTCACGATAAACGTGTGTCCGAGAAAAATGCCGAACAGTCCGTCCGGCGTGATTGGATTGGGCTCGGCCATGATCACCATGCCGGGCTTGAGGATTTCCTCGAACGTCTCTGCCGCGACATGCTCCGCGACCACGTGCGGCTTATCGGTGACGAGATCGATCCCGTGGACTTGGGTCGGCCGTGATTGATAGCCATTGTCGCGGAAGAATTTGCTCGCCAAGCGCATGTTCTCGACGGGCTTGCCGGGGGCGATCTCGGCGACGATCCGGTGGTAGCCGGGCAATGTAATGTCGTTCCAGAATTTCTTCACCATTTCGGTTGGCTCGCCGACGCAGATCGGAGAACCGATCTGCGCGGTGTAGCCGCGGAAGCCGGCGGCAAGCTCCATATTGATGATATCGCCCTTTTGCAGCACGCGGCCGGACGGGCGCGGATTGCCGAAGATTTGCGCGGGGTTGGCCATCGGCGTCGATCCAATGATCAGAAAATCGATATCACCGCCGCCTTCGAGGATGGCCGCGCCCGCGGCGGCCCGCAACTCGTATTCCTTCACGCCGGGACGCGCGCGCGCGACCATCGCCTCCATGGCGTTCTGGCACAACACACCGGCCTTGCGGATGCAGTCGAGCTCTTCAGCGCTGTGGATCGAAAGCAGCTCATGTAGAAAGCCCTGCGTGAAAACCAATTCCGCGTCGGGCAGGTTTTCGCGCAGCACATTGTATTGGTTCACCGGCAGGTAATCGCCATGCCGCGGATCGATCTCCATGAGGCCGATGCGCCCGCGCTCGAGCTTCAGCTCGCGGATGCGTTCGACCATGACGTCGGCGTAACGCCCGTTGCGGCTGTGGCGCACATCCTGGACGGCGATCTCGACCTGCCGGCGCACCGCTTCGGCGTGGGTGCCTCCCATCGAATAGATCATGGTCGGTTCGCCATCGAGCGGCACCAGCACATAGCTCGCCAGCGCGTGCCATTCCCAATGCCCGGTGAGCCACAGCATGCCGCCGCCGAAGCTCCAGTGGCTTGGACCGCCGGGGACGATGAGAGCATCGAGCTTGTGCTCGCGCATTTTCGCGCGCAGCGCAGCATAACGGCGCGCATATTCCGTCGCGGAAAATTGCTCCCACACCGCGTCACGATAATACGGCGTGTCGCGCATGTTGGCGAACGGCAGCGACTGATCGAGCTTGCCGCGCACCACGTCCCAAGGCTGCGGGCCAATGCGCGGTGGTCTGATGTTCATTGTTAGCTTCCCTCACGGTACGGCGCGGCAGAGAATGAAAGCGTAAGTCGCTCCAGACGCCGCTCAGTCGATCGGTTCGATATGGGCCTGTTTGGCGAGTTGCACCGTCGCATGGAGGTCGTCGACAAAGAACTTTCCGAACTGCTCCACGCTCATTTGTTCCGGATCGACGCCGAGCTTTGCCAACTTCTCACGAACGGCCGGAACGGTCAGCGCCTGCTCGGTTACGTCGTGCAGTTTGTCGACGATGTCGCGCGGCGTCTTTGCCGGCGCCGACAATCCGTTCCAGAACCGGAAGACGGCATCAGGGTATCCTGCTTCGGTGATTGAAGGCACGTTCGGCAGAAGCGCGATACGCTTCGGTGAGCTCACAGCCAACAACGACAGATTCGCATTACCAAGCGCGGAGGCCGCCGCCGCCAACGGAATGAAATAGTAGTCGATCCGTCCGGCCATCACTTCGGTGAGGCCGCCTTCGCGAAACGGAATGTGGCGGACGTCGATCTTGGCGGCGAGACGAAAGCGCTCGCCGCCCATGTGCGACGACGAGCCGATGCCGGCCGAGGCAAACGTCAAGGTTCCGGGTTTGGCCTTGGCGGCGGCAACGAGATCGGCAACTGTCTTGAATCCGCTCTTGGCCGACGCGACCAGCAAATTAGGCGACGTCCCAATTAAGACGACGGGAATGAAATCGCGCACTGGATCGTAAGGCAGTTGCCGGTGCAGAACGGCCTCGGTCGCCATCGAAGACGAACTGGTGACAAGCGTATAGCCGTCCGGATCCGATTTCGCGACGGTGGCAAATCCCATGGTTCCACCCGCGCCGGTGCGGGTCTCGATGACCAGCGATTGACCGAGCAACTGCGACACTTCATCAAGCACCACACGCGAGACCGTGTCGGAAGCGCTTCCGGCCGGGAATGGACTGATCACCCTGATGGGTCTGGTCGGCCATTGATCCGCGCGAGCCGACAACGTCAGGGCCGCGATAAGAGCGGCAACGATTGCGCCGCACTGCCAGCGAAAAGGCGTCATCATCATTGCGCGTTCCCCGAGAGTACAAGGATTTGTTGTCGTTGCAGTGTCTCTTCGACCAAAACGATCCGAGCGTCAATCATCGCCGAACCATCTCTTGGCGTACGGCACGGGCGCGATGCGCTGGAGACCTAAACGAAAGCTCTCCGCGACGAGCCAACGGGCTTTTGGTACTACATTGTCGAACGGCGCGGCGTCGCGGGGAGCATGTAGCCTACAGACTTTGTGCTGGCCTTAGTCCGAAGACGGCATCAATATTGCAACGGAATTGCAATGGATTCTCGCGGGAGTCCCAAGGCGTTCGAACCCGCGCCTACAAGCATTCATGAGGACATCAAAATGCTGCGTCGCCTGCGCTTACTTATGACTTTGTCTGCGTTACTGAGCTTCTGGTTTTACTTCGCACCGGCCAGTGCGGCAGACTGGCCGACGCGACCGGTCACCATCGTCGTGCCGTTCGGGCCCGGAGGGAATACCGACACGATGGCGCGATTGGCGGCACAAGACCTGTCCGCCAAGTTTGGTCAAAACTTCATCGTCGAAAATCGCCCCAGCCCGGGCGGTGTGATCGGGATGCGGTCGGTCGTTGAGGCGGCGCCCGACGGTTACACGCTTTTGTTTTGCGCCTCCTCGATGATTACCCTGACGCCGCAATTGCAGAAGCTGGAATTCGACCCGGCAAAGCAGTTGACGGTTATCACAAATGTGGGAACCGGCGCCCTCGTGATGGGCATTAAGAGAAGCTTGCCGGCCACGAACCTGCCCGAGTTTCTGGCTTACGCGAAGGCTCATCCGGGCAAGCTGAACTTTACCGTCGCCGGCACATTGAACCTCAGCCACTTCTCTCCAGTGCGGCTGTTCAAGCTTACGGGTGTGGATCTTGTCATGGTACCGGCTCGCAGCGAGCCGCAGGCCATCTCCGATCTGCTCAGTGGCGTGGCCGATGTCTATTTCGGCAACGCGTCGGCGCTCTTGCCCCTCATCAACAACAGCAATATCCGGCTGATCGCCGTCAGCACGCCGCAACGACTTGCGGCGACGCCCGACATACCGACGGTCGCCGAGACCGTACCGGGCTTTGAAGCGGCATCCTGGAACGGGTTCCTGGCGCCAACAGGTACGCCCGAGCCGATCCTCGAGGCGATCCGCAAGGAGGTGACGGCCTTCGTCAAGACACCTGCAATAAACAAGCGCCTGACCAGTCTTGGCATCATTCCCGGCGGTTTGACCCAGGAGGAGAGTGACCTGGCCTTTCGAAAGGAGCACGACGCCTATGCGACCGCGATCAAGGTCGTGGGGCTTCCTCCACCCGATTAGCGATACGCCTTGGCGCCTTGTTCCCGGGCACAGGGACGCTATACGAATGGGTTTGTCCCAAATGCCGAGAGCAAGTCATCGTGACGCCTGCCCAAAAACTGCGTGAGATCTTAGCCGCGCCATATGTGGAGATCATGCCGGGGTGCTATGATGCGCTCTCGGCAAAACTCGTGGCCGATGCGGGATTCAAGGTCGCCTTCATGAGCGGCTTCGCGGTATCCGCCGCTCGCCTCGGCCTTCCGGACACCGGCCTGATCTCGTTCGCCGAGATGCTCGACAGCCTGCGCAATTGTTGCAGCGCCGCCGCAGGGATTCCACTGATCGGCGACGGCGACACCGGCTATGGCAACGCCCTCAATGTGCAACGCACCGTGATCGAGTATGGCCGCGCCGGCGCCGCCGCAGTGATGATCGAGGATCAGGTCAGTCCCAAAAAGTGCGGCCATACCCGCGGCAAGGACGTAATCTCCCGTGATGAGGCGCGCGTGAAAATCCGCGCCGCCGTCGACGCGAGAGCCGCCGGCGACATTCTGATCATGGCCCGCACCGATGCGCGCGCGGTCCACGGCTTCGATGCAGCGCTCGAGCGCTGCCGCGATTTCGAGGCGGAAGGCGCGGACATCATTTTTATGGAAGCGCCGGAAAGCGAAGATGAAATGCGAACGTTCTGCCAGGCGATGCGCAAGCCCTGCATGGCGAACATGGTGTCAGGCGGCAAGACGCCGGTTCTGCCGCCGGTGCGATTGCAAGAGATCGGCTACAAGCTCGCGCTTTATCCGGTGATGTTGATGTCGTCGGCGATTGCCGCGATGCAGGCAGCCCTCGCAGCGCTGCGCCCCGATGCCGCCGTGCAGCAGCCGCCGAGCGTTACGTTTGCCGAGTTGCAACGCATCGTCGGCTTTCCCGATTACTGGGATCGCGAGGGCCGCTATAAGGTGAAAGATTGAGCCGATTTGCCTCAGACGGCGGGCACGGCTTCACGCAGCGACGCGATAATGGCCGCTGACTCCATGAGGTCCGCATACTTCTGTTCCATGTCGAACAGGTTGGCGTCGTGCGCCGCGAGCGACCGGTCGCCGACGCAGTCGCGCGCCACGATGGTGCGGAAGTTGTGGCTCATGGCATCGACGACCGTGGCCCGAACGCATCCCGACGTCGTGCAGCCCGCGACAATGAGCGTATCCACGCCGAGTCGGCGCAAGCGTTCGGCATAACCGGTGCCGAAGAAAGCGGACGGTTGAGTCTTGCGCAAAATCATTTCATCTGGCGCAGGCTTGAGCTCCGTAACGATCTGGCTCACCGCGGCGTGTTCGGTAAGCGTCGCAAGAGCCGGCACCTTGCGAACGAACGCACAATCGTCGCTGCCATCCTCGGCGAAGACGACGCGCGAGAATGCGACCGGCAACCCACATCGCCGCGCCGCAGCGAGCAGCCCAACGGTGTTGGCGACCGACTCGGGAATGTTGCCGCCGCCGAAAATCGCTGGATTGATAAAGCCGTTGACGAAATCGACAACACAGAGCGCCGGCCGTTCCCCGATGCCGACCATGCCGCCAAAACCTTGAGCACGATAAATTGCCGTTTCGTCTCGGCTCATCGCATTGCTCCCTCGATTTGCATTTAGGCGATCTCGGCTGCACGGCGCACGCTGGCTATCATCGATGACTTCAACATGTAGTCCCGCGCCAAGGCTTTGTCAGCCGCGATCCGTCGCATGTCATCGAGCGATTTCCGGCGTATGTCCGGATCGCGCTCGCTGATGATTTTTTGGTTACGATGGGTCTGCTGCTGGACGGCCTCGACCGCAACGGTTCGACGTTGCCTGTCGTAACGATCGAGCGAACTCTCGTCGCCCCCAGCCCAAATCTTCGCCAGCTTGTCGGCAAGATTGAAGGCGTCCTGAATTCCGCCGTTCATGCCCATGCCGCCCAATGGGTTGTTGATATGCGCCGCGTCGCCGGCGAGCAAGACGCGGCCGTGCCGAAAGCTTTTCGCCACTTTTTGATGCACGTGATAGATCGAACGATGTGCGATCCGGTAAGGCTCGGGGCGCCTGACGACGCGTTGCAGCACCTGCTGTAGTGATTCGTCGGATAGGAGCTGCGCACGGTCGGAGTTTTCCGGCGCCGGCACCAGGACGCGCCAGAGTCCCGGCACGCGCAGCAGCACCAGCCATTCGAGCGGGTCGGCGATGTAGTTCACGTAGGCGATGTCGCTCAGCGTATTTTCGAACGGAAAGTCGGTCGATGCGATTAAAAACAATTCCGGATAGGTAAAGCCCTCGAATTCGACGGCCAGCGCCTGGCGCACTGCGCTGTGAGCGCCGTCGGCAGCGACCACATAGCGTCCCGTTACCGCGACCTGGTCCGATTGTACGCGGGCGGTGACGGTCACAGCATCGTCGCTTTGCCGCACGGCGGTGACCTGGTGTCCGAAACGAATGTCGGCGCCGGGCCGCTTGCGCAGTTCCTCCTCAAGAAACCGCATCAGTTTCCACTGCTCGCATTGGACGCGAAATGGATGGTTGGTATCGCCCGCCAGAAGCGACAGATCGAAAGTCGCCACCGGCCCGGTCTCGCGGTCCCTGAACTGCCAGGTCGGCGCCTTCAGGCCGACTTCGATCATGCGCGGGACGATGGCGAACTCGTCGAGCAGGTCGAGCGTCGGCGGGTGGAAGGTCGAGCCCCGCAACTCATGCACGAGTTCGGTCTCTGCTGCCAGCAGAACGACAGGAATGTCACGGCGCGCCAGCGCCAGCGCGGCGGTCAATCCGACCGGCCCCGCCCCGATAACAATGACGCGATCTTGATTATCCCTCATCGCCGACGGTTTCCATGGTTCGCTGTTTTGCTTTGAACGCCGACGTACACTCAATAATCCACGCCATAAAGTCCGCCCCACAAGTGATAAGCTGAAACCTAGGCGGCGGTTGCCTCCAGGCAAAGCCATCGGAAGACGACCCGCGCTTGACGGATCAAGCGTCAGCCCCGCAAACTCAGGCGAGTTTCGCCTTTTTCGAACCACGACGCCTTGGAAAGCAACTCTGCCATGAGAGACGTTCTCGGTTGGCGACGCAAATTCGGCGTCATCGGACCTTCCACCAACACCATCGTGCAGCCCGATTTCGAGATGATGCGGCCGCCCGGCGTCACCAATCATTACAGGGGCATTTTCACGCCAAACGCCCAAGCCGTCAGCAACGATACCTTTCTGGCGGGTACGCAGCTCATCGGCGAAAACGTGTTGGACGCCGTGCGCAGCGTCATGACCTGCTCGCCGGATTATCTGGTCATGGGCATGTCCGCGGTGACGTTCTATGGCGGCAGCGCCGGAGCCGATGCCTTCCAGGCCAAGGTCGAGCGCGAAGCCGGGGTCGGCATCAGCATCGGATCGCATTCGTGCACGGCGGCGTTGAAAGCTTATCGCGGCGTCAAACGCATTGCCTTCATCACTCCCTATTATCCGGTCGCCAACACGGAGGTGCGGCGCTACTTCACCGATTCAGGTTTCGAGGTCGTTCGCGATATCTACCTGGCGTGCAAAAGCTGGACCGGCATTGCCGAAATCACGCCCGACCTGCTGCGGGACAAATTGATCGAATTGAACGGCGATGGCCGGGACATCGACGCGATCGTCCAGACCGGAACGAACCTCAGCATGGTTCGCCTGGCCGCCGCAGCCGAGATGTGGCTGGGCAAACCCGTCATTGCCATCAACACGGCGACCTATTGGCACGCGCTGCGCCAGAACGGAATCATGGACAAGATTTCAGGTCTCGGACGTTTGCTTGAGGACTTTTGAAGCTCTTGTAGGGTGGGCGAAATCGCCTGCGGCGGCGGCGGGATTCCCATGCTGCATCTCAGGGCGATTTTGCCCACGCGGCACGAGCGAACCGCGTGGGCATTGCGCCGGAGCTTCCGGCGTTGGGCGCTATCTCGGATCGAGCGCAATGCCCACCCTACATTACTGTTTCAGGGCTTCACCCGCACGCCGGCGCGCACCAGGCGCGGCAGCACTTCGTCGCAGAAATACGGCACCTCGTTGAGATAATTGACGAACGAGAGCGCGATACCGCGCACGCCGGCTTTGCTGATGGACTCGAGTTCCTCTGCAACGCGATCGGGCGTGCCGACGAATGGGTAGCCGCCGACGGCGTGGGAGGCGAAATAGCGCCGTTTGGCATAATACTCCTCCGGCGGAATGGTTTGCGGTGTGATGCTCTTGTTCGCCAGCATACCGTCGATCGCGCCCCAATCGGCGTTTTCGATGATGGCATGCTGATAATAATCGTCAGCTTCCTTTTGCGTCGGGCGGCAGATCACCTGCCCGACGGTATAGACTTCGATCTCGCGCCCGACATCGCGCGCGGCGGCCCTCACCTCATTCACCTTGGTGGCATTGCCTTCCAGCGAAGTTCGCGACCCCGAGGTCGCCACAAAAAATGCGTCGCAATTGCGCACCGCAAAGGCCTGCCCGACCGCAGACGAGCCGGCATTCATGAGCAAAGGTCTGCATTTCACCATAGGGTTTTGGATAGGCACGCGCCGCCTTGATCTGCAAAAAATCGCCCGTCGAAGTCGAACGTGTCGTCACGCGTCCAGGCCTGCTTGACGACATCGATCCATTCCTGCGCGTAGTCGTAGCGCACGTCATGTTCGCGCTGCTTCACGCCGAACATGTCGAACTCGCCCTCGTTCCACCCGACCACGATGTTGACGCCGACGCGGCCTTGGCCGATGTGGTCGGCGGTGACGAATTCCTTGGCCGCGATCAACGGATGGAATAGCGGCGCGTGGACGGTGCCGAACACCGTCATCTGCTTGGTCGCGCACAAAAGCCCGACCGCCCAGGTGATAGTCTCAAGCGTAGCGCCGTGAAATTCGGTCTCGCCGCCGTAGCCTTTCCAGCGCGCGATCGGCAGCATGAAGTCGAGCCCGGCCTCGTCGCCCATGCGTGCGAGGGCGAGACAATCCTCCCAACTTGCCGACCAGCGTTCCGGCACCTTGGTGGCAGAGCGGCCTGACGAGCAGTTGGCGCCGAACAGTCCGATCTTGAGCGTATTGCCGTTGTACATGGCAAGCCGGTCTTTCATGGATATCGTGCGCGCCAACACTTCGTTCTCCATTGCTCGATACGGCGCAGCCGCGCCGCCAGCGTTTCGTCGCGATACCGGCACCCTATGTGACGCGCGCACCGGCGGGCAAGTGTGTCCTTTGGGGCGTGCCGCCACAGGTCGCGAAAGTGCTACCGCGCCTCGTCGCGCAACACTTGAAGAAACGTCTTCAGCGCGCTTGGCATCGGAGTCGAACGTGTCATCACGCCGATCGCCGGCAGACGATCCGCAATCTTGATTTGCAAAACGGCGATCTCGCCCGTCTTAGAATAGGCCCTGGCACCGTCGTCGGTCATGACAGCGATCATGTCGGTGCCGTTCAGCACCGCGCAATTGAGACGATCGGAACTCGACTCGATCGCCGGTGTCGGCGCGGCCATTCCGGCTTCTGCGAATTGGCGATCGATGACAGCGCGAATCGGAACCCCGGTATGCGGCATGATCCAAGGGAAGCGCGCCAGGTCGGGCCAAGACAGGCGGCGCCTACGGGCGACCGGATGCGACGGATGGCAAACAATCCGGACCGGCATCTGCACCAGCGGCTCGCGCCGCAAGTCATCTTCGTCCGCGTTCGCGTGCAGCCGCCCAATCACGCAGTCTGTCTCACCGCGACGCAGCGCCGTCAGCAGGAAGGGCCGAGTCCCTTCATCGATTCTGACAGCGAGACGCGGAGCCCGCTTGCGCAAAGCCAAGAGCGTTGCCGGCAAAATTCTCGCCTCGGCAACCGGCAGAACGCCGACGCGGACATCGCCAACCAGGCCGCGCGCGACATTCTCGATTTCGGTACCGGCGCGATCCAGATCGTTGAGGATACCTTCAGCACGTTGGGCAAGGGCACGTCCGCATTCAGTCAAGACAACGCCGCGCTTGCTGCGCTCGAACATCGGGCTGCCGAAAATCACCTCCAATTCGACGATCAATTTGCTGATCGCCGGTTGGGTCAGATGCAGTTCGGGGGCGGCGCGCTGCATGCTGCCGGCCCGCGCGACGGCAAGGAATACGCTCAAATGGCGCGTTCGAAGCGCGGATGTGCGCATGATTTCCATTCCATTCGGTAATCACGTTATAGCAAAAACCAATCTTCCGTTATATTAAAACGCTTGTTAGCCTGATGCCGCGTCGGGAACCATCAGCTGATGCGCATTACTCTTCTCGGCACGGGCGCGGCACTTCCAGACCCCGACCGCTGCCACACATCGATTTTGCTCACCCTCGACTGCGGCCGGCATTTCCTGCTCGACTGCGGGCACGGCGCGACCCGGCAGTTGCTTCGCATCGACGTCAACCCTGCCGATATCGAAGCTCTGTTCTTGACCCACTTACATCACGACCACGTCTGCGAGTTGCCGTTCTTCGTAATCTCCGGCTGGATTCTAGGCCGCGTCGGAGCGTTGGCGATCCGCGGACCCGCAGGCACCAAGCAAATGGTCAGTCATCTATTCGAGGGCGGCGCTTTCGATGCCGACATCAGGGCGCGCGCCGCATACCCGGCGCGTCAGGCCAACATTGAAGCGATCCGACCCGATGTCGCCGAGTATGGGAGCGGCGTTGTTTACCAGGACCGGGACCTCAAGGTTATCGCCGCAGCCGTCGATCACATTCCGCCGGATATTTCGCCCTGCTTTGGCTTTCGCATCGAGACCGAGGACAAGATCGTCGTTTTCAGCGGCGACACCAAACCATGCGAGGGGATAGCAAAGCTCGCGCGCAATGCAGATTTGCTGATCCACGAGTGCACGTTCACGAACGATTTCATCGAGCACCGCAAAAAGACCGCCGTCGGAACATTCGCGCACACCAGCCCGGCGGATTTGGGCCAGTTGGCTGTCGAAGCGAGCGCCAAGAGCGTGGTCGCCACGCATATCGGCCATGTCGACTCTCTCAACCCGGTGCTCAAGCGCGCGGCCGGAAAGCATATGCCCGTCGATCTCATGGGACCGCACCAGATCGACGAGTTCATCCGCCAGATCCGCAGCACCTATGACGGTCCGTTGCAGATCGCGCACGACCTCATGCGCATCGACATATAAGGAGGGCGCAATGATTTTCAGAGCGGCACCTGCTTTCGGAGCGGCATCCTGGTGCTCGCGATGGCGATTGCGTGCTCCGCCGCGTTCGCCCAGTCCGATCCGGACCAATACCCGCAACGTCCGATTACCGTCGTCGTCCCGACGGGTGCCGGCTCCGCACCGGACGTTCTCGTCCGGAAGATCGGACAGGAATTAAACAAAACCGTGGGCCAGCCGTTCGTCGTCGAAAATCGGCCGGGCGCGGCCGGCATGCTCGGTGCCAATGCCGTGGCGCGAGCCGCCCCTGACGGTTACACGTTGCTGATGGCCTGGGACAGCATGATGGCCATCAACCCTACTCTCTATCGGCATCTCAATTACGATCCCCAGAAGGATTTTGCTCCAATTACCGTCATGGGTCGCACGGAATTTGTCCTGGTCGCAAATCCATCATTCGCGCCGAACACGCTGCAAGAGTTCATCGATCTCGCCAAGAGCAATCCCGGCAAGATCAACTACGGATCGGCGGGTGTCGGCGAAGTCCATCACATCGCGATGGAGGCCCTCGCGGCGCAAGCCGGCATCCATCTCGTCCACGTACCGTATGGCGGCGGTCCGGCGGAGTTGACCGACATCGTGGCGGGACATGTGCCGGTCGGCATCATCGGCATGGCGCCGGCGCTGCCTTTCCTCAAGGGCGGCCAACTCAAAGCGCTCGCAGTGCTTGAAGAACACCGCTCGCCCACTCTGCCCTCGGTTCCAACAGTCGCCGAGACGCTGCCTGGCTATTCGATCCAGGGCTCGTGGCTCGGCCTGTTCGCGCCCGCCGCGACGCCGGAGGCGATTGTGAGCAAGCTCAATAGCAATATAAATCGGCTTCTGAAAGAAAAGGAGCTGGCCGATTTCCTGCTCGGACAAGGCATCATCCCGATGGGAATGAGTCCTGCGGAGTTCCGGCAACTCATCCGCAGCGACACCGTGCGCTTCCGGGACATCATCGAAAAGACCGGCATCCACATCGAATAAGGACGGCCAGGATAGAGCTGCAGCGGAAGCTGCTTTCCATGCATAAGATTTCGATTCCAGCATATGCCATCAGCTTGCTGCGCGAGCGGGGCCGCTCCGTGCACGGCGTCGAGCGCATCGAAGCTGCGCGAACGGCGCTCTTGGTCGTCGATATGCAGAATGCGTTCGTCCTACCGGGAGCGCCTTTGGCAATCGCCTATGCGTGCGAGATCGTCGCGCCGATTAATCGGATCGCAAAGGGCCTGCGGGCCGCCGGCGGCAAGGTCTGTTGGATACAAACCAACTTTCGCGACGAACGCGAAAAATGGAGTGTGTGGTTTTCCGGCCGGCTTGGTCCTCAGTCCAGCGAGTCTATGATCGCCGCCCTTTCGCCGGGTGATACAGGCTTTGAGCTTTTCCAGGATTTGCAGATTCAGGCGCGGGACATGCGCTGCTTGAAAACGCGATTCAGTCCGTTCGCGAGGGGTGCATCCAATCTCGATGCCGAACTTGCCGCCCTCGATATCCACACCGTCATCGTGACGGGAACCGTCACCAATACTTGCTGCGAGTCGACCGCCCGGGATGCGATGATGATGAATTATCGCACGATCTTCGTTTCCGACGCTAATGCCGCGCGGACCGACGAAGAGCACAATGCGACGTTGGGTAACATGGTCCAGACTTTCGCCGAGGTGGCATCCACCGACACGGTGATCCAAAATATCTCGTGAAGCGATGGCCGTCAGCGTGGCAAGGTCGAAGTCAGGCGCTCTTGCGCGATGCAACCGGGACCAGCCGCGCAATTGCATCGTCGGTGGTCATCACGTCGCCGAAGAACAGTAAAAAATTGTTCAATGTGGCGGCGTGCTCCTCGTCGGTCCACGTCGCGTTGCCGTCCGACAGCATGATCGTGCGATAGTCGAGCACCATAGCGTCGCGCGCGGTCGTCTCGCAGCAGACATTGGTAGCGGTGCCGGTGATCAGCGCCGTATCGATGCCGCGGCTCTTGAGCACGGCATCGAGATCAGACGAGCCGGGCATGAAGGCGCTGTAGGTTTTCTTCTTCACCCGCAAGTCCGCCGGCAGCGGCTCGAGCTTGGAATAAAGCTTGAAACCTTCGCCGGCCTCGTCGAGACCCGCGAGCCGCTTCTCGACACGTTCCGGCGTCAGCATGTGTTTGTGGTGATTGGCCCAATGCGTCAGCGCCTCCTTGGCCGAAGTCTGCACCCACACAACGGTGCCGCCGGCCGCGCGCAACGCCTTTGCCATGCGATTGATATTCGGCACGATCTCGCGCGACAAAGGAACCTCGAGTGCAAAACCCTCGGCGACAAAAAAGTTCTGCATGTCGACCACCACAAGGGCGGTTCGCCCGGCATCGATCGTGTCGTGGCTCAGCAGCTTACCTTGGCGGCGGATGAGGCGCTTCTTGACGTCCTCGGAAACGACATAATGGTGCATGGCGGCGCCTTTGCATATTCAGCGATGCAGCGAGGCTACCGTTGCGCGCAGGCAACCGTCAACCGCAAGCCGACAGCGTCCGACGACGACGGAAATATCGGGTTGCAACAAATCGCAGGTTACACAACCATCGCAGTTTGATAGCTTCGACCCCAGTGGGGGCTTCGCGACCGAACACGAAGAGGTATCGCTATGTCACGCGTGCTTGCCGTCGCCATGATGTTCGCACTTGCGGTGCCAACCTTGGCCGTGGCCCAAGATAACGGTCAGCATCCTCCGGAACACGGAAGACCAGGCCCTGGAAGACCCGGCCCTGGAAGACCCGGACCTGGAGGGCCCGGCCCCGGCATGAGGCCGGGCGGCCCGCCACCGGGAGCGTTCAGAGGCCCGCCCCGTGGCGGACCTCCCGGAGCCCAATTCAGCTACCGCGGCCACATGATCAACCGCGTCCGTATCGCGCCCTTCGTTTATCCGGGCGGCTACGGCTACCGGCGTTGGGTCGTTGGCGGAATCTTGCCGCCGATCTTTTTGACGCCGGGCTACTACTACGCCAATTGGGCCGCGCTCGGAGTGGAGCCGCCGCAGCCTGGCTTCCAGTGGGTGCGGTATGGCCCCGACTTGCTCCTGGTCAACGTCAGCAACGGCCAGGTCGCGGACGTGGTTTACGGAGCTTTTTACTAAGGGCTCATCCGAGGAGGTGTCGGCGACGGAGCATCCGGTGTTTTGTTGCCCAACATCGCGAATTGACCGCGGGAGCCCGTGTCGGCTCCCGCCGCAAGCGATTGGCTTAGAATGCAATTAACCGATGAGCCGGCATCGAACGGCGCACTGATCGAAAATGGTGCTGCCGCTCAGGATTGAACTGAGGACCTCTCCCTTACCAAGGGAGTGCTCTACCACTGAGCTACGGCAGCGGCCGATCGGCCTCACGCACGACCTACGCACTGATGAAAAATCGCGCGATCCTTGCCATATGGGGCCGTGAGGCGCAAGCGCGCACGAAGGTTGCCGCGCCTCGCGCCACGCATGCTTTGAATTCGCCGCCATGGTCAAACGCGGCAAAGCGGAGAAATCGGCGGCGCGAAGCGAGCGGCTGTCCGCGGCGCTGCGCGAAAACCTCAAGCGGCGCAAAGCACAAGCCCGCGGCCGGGCCGCTGATGAGCCGACGAGCCCTGACGTCACCGCCGGCGGAACATTCCGAGATCGGGGCGCCCGCATCCCGACTTTCGCCGCAATCCGGGACGGAACTCAAGGTGGGCTCGGACGGGACAGGCCGGTAACCGTCGCCGGCATTGCGCTTTGCAGCAGTGTCCCGCCAAGGTTCATAAGGTTGCGGTCATTATGGCGGCCGCAAGGGGGTGATGATGGATCGCATTCGCATCGTCGGCGGCCGACGCGCTCAACGGCACGATCCCGATCTCGGGCGCCAAGAACGCCACGCTGCCGCTGATGATCGCGAGCCTGCTCACCGAGGAGACGCTGATCCTCGACAATGTGCCGCGGCTCGCCGATGTCGGCCTGCTGCAGCGCATCCTCGGCAATCACGGCGTCGACATCATGGTCGGCGGCAAGCGGCCCGGCGAGACCGCCGATCACGGCCAGACGCTGCACATTTCCGCCGCCCGCATCGTCGACACCACCGCGCCCTATGAGCTCGTGTCCAAGATGCGGGCGAGCTTCTGGGTGCTGGCGCCGCTGGTCGCGCGCATGGGCGAAGCGCGGGTGTCGCTGCCCGGCGGCTGCGCCATCGGCACGCGGCCGGTCGATCTGCTCATCATGGCGATGGAGCAGCTCGGCGCCACGATCGAGATCGACGGCGGCTATGTGGTGGCGCAGGCGCGCAAGGGCCTCAAAGGCGGCGAGATCGTCTTCCCCAAGGTCACCGTCGGCGGCACCCATACCGCGATCATGGCGGCGTCGCTCGCCAACGGCACGACCGTGATCGAGAACGCCGCGCGCGAGCCGGAGATCGTCGATGTCGCCGATTGCCTCAACAAGATGGGCGCGCGCATTTCCGGCGCCGGCACGCCGCGCATCGTGATCGAAGGCGTCGCCAAACTCAGCGGCGCGCGCCACGCCGTGCTGCCCGACCGCATCGAGACCGGCACCTATGCGATGGCGGTCGCCATGGCCGGCGGCGACATCCTGCTGCAGAACGCGCGGCCGGAACTGCTGCAGGCCGCGCTCGACGTGATCGAGCAGACCGGCGCCACGGTCGCCTCCGACCAACCAGGGCATCCGCATCGCGCGCAACGGCGCGCGACCTCGAACCGGTCGAGGTCACGACCGCGCCGTTCCCCGACTTCCCGACCGATCTGCAGGCCCAGCTCATGGCGCTGATGACGCGGGCGCGCGGCACCTCGCACATCGTCGAGACGATCTTCGAGAACCGCTTCATGCATGTGCAGGAACTGGCGCGGCTCGGCGCGCGCATCCAGCTCGACGGCGAGCGCGCCACGATCGAGGGCGTCGAGCGGCTCAAGGGCGCGCCGGTGATGGCGACCGATCTGCGCGCCTCGGTGTCGCTGGTGATCGCGGCGCTCGCCGCCGAAGGCGAGACCATCGTCAACCGCGTCTATCATCTCGATCGCGGCTTCGAGCGGCTGGAAGAAAAGCTCGGCCGCTGCGGCGCGGCCATCGAGCGGCTGTCGAGCTAGTCCGGCTTCCATGTTGTTGTCGCCCTTGGCCATGCGCATGAAGCTCGTTCGCAGTGTGTCTTTGCGGTCGCGTCTGCTTCCGGCGCGCTCGCCGCCGCGCTGTCTTGCCTGTCATCGATCGCCGGCATCGGACTACGCCCAGGACTACCCGACGCGTCCGGTGCGCCTGATCGTCGCGTTCACGCCCGGCGGCGCCACCGATTTCACCGCGCGGCTGATCGCCGACAAGATGCAGTCGACGCTCGGCGAGTCGTCGCGGTCGAGAACAAGCCGGGCGCCAACGGCGCGATCGCCGCCGAATACGTGGCGAAATCCGACCCCGACGGCTACACGCTGTTCTTCACCACCGTCGGCGCGGTCGCCATCAATCCCGCGTTCCGCAGCGACCTGCCCTACGATCCGCTCAAGGACTTCGCGCCGGTCGGCAAGGCCGCGGTCAATTCCACCATGCTGGTCGTGAACGCCGGCATGAAGGTCAATTCGGCGCGCGAGCTTGCCGAGCTGGCGCGCAAAAAGCCCGGCGCGATCACCATCGGCATCACCGGCCGCGGCGCCATTTCCGACCTCGGCCGCCAATTGTTCGAGGACGCGGCCGGCATCAAATTGCAGGCGGTGCCCTATCGCGGCGCGGCGCAGGCGATCACCGACATGCTCGCCGGCCATCTCGACGGCCTGTTCGGCGATGTGCCGACTGTGTTGGCGCAGGTGCGCGCCGGCAAGCTCAAAGCGCTGGCGGCGACCTCGACCGAGCGCTCCGACATTTTTCCCGACGTGCCGACCTTCGTCGAGCAGGGTTTTCCCGGCGTCGTCGGCGACAACTGGGCCGGCGTGCTGGCGCCGGCCGGCACGCCGCAGCCGGTGATCGCGAAGTTCAACGCCGCGATGGTCGCGGCGCTCAAGATCCGGCCTGCGCCAGCGGCTGCATGATGCCGGAACCGCGCCGGCGCCCAGTTCGCCGGAGGAGTTCGGCGATTATCTGCGCGAGGAGATTGCGCGCTGGGGCAAGGTGATCCGGGAGAAGGGCATCAAGGGCGAATAGCATGGGCGTGCGGATCGGCACCGCGGAGCGCGACAGCACGTTTCTCGCTCAGGGTCACGCGCTCAAGACGGTGCTCGAACGCCAGCCCGCGCTGGCGCCGGTCGACGTCAGCACTTCCGGCGACGCCAGCGTTGAAAACGCCAATCGGCTCGATGCCGGTGAGATCGATTTCGGCTTCATGGCTTGCAACTGGATCGGCCGCGCCAAGAATGGCGAGGCGCCGTTCGGGCGCGCGATCGATCTGCGCATGGTGGCGCCGATGAATGCCGGGCCGCTGTTCTTCATCGCCCGCGCCGATTCGAGCCTGCGCACGGTGGCCGATATCGCGCGGCCGGCGGCTCGTCGTCGGCCCGGAAAAGAGCGGCATGGCGCAGCACGCGCGCGTCATCCTCGGCACGCTGGGTCTGAGCTTCGCGGACTTCACGCCGATCTATCTCGACTTCGCCGCCGGCGCCGACGCGCTCGCGCGCGGCGAAGTCGACGCGCAACTGCAATGCCCGATCCCGAACAAAGTAATGATGGCGTTCGCCGAGCGCGTTTTACTGCGCGTCCTTCCCTATGCGCCGGGCGATCTGGAAATCGGTGCTCGAACGCAGTGCCGTTCTATCGCCGCACGGTAATGCACAGAGGCGCGATCCGCGGCCTCGATGCCGACGTACCGCAGGCCGCCGTCGTCAACGTGCTGGTGACCCACGCGCGCGTCAGCGCGGACTTGGTGCGTGATGTCGTGTCCGCCATTTTTGCCGCGCGCGAGGAATTGCCGCGATTGGAGCCGTTGTTCGATGGTGTCAGCGATTTGTTCGAACCGTTGCGATCGGACGGGGCAGCCGCGCTCGAATTCGGCGGCGTCCCGCTGCATGGCGGTGCGCTTGCCGCCTACAAGGCGAGCGGACTATTAGCCGAGTAGCGCGCCGTCACGCCGCGAGTTCGCGCATGATGCGGTAAAGCCGCGCCTGGCCTTCGAAGCCGATGCCCGGACGATCGGACAGTGTCAGATAGCCGTCCATCGAGCTCGGCATCGTCGGCGAAGCCGCCGAAATCGCCGAACACGCCCGGATAGGATTCGGCGCCGCCGAGACCGAAGCCGGCGGCGATGGCCAGCGACATCTGGTTGCCGCCATGCGGAAACAACAGACTGCGCGGCCATTGATGCCGCGCCAGCATGTCGAGCGTGCGGGCATATTGCACGATGCCATAGGCCTGCGGCGGATCGATCTGGATCACGTCGTTGCGCGCCGGCCGCAAGCCGCCGAAGCGCACCAGGTTTTCCACGTCCTGCGTGGAGAACAAATTCTCGCCGGTCGAGAGCGGCGCGTCATAAACGCCGGCGATCTCGGCGAGCAGCGCGAAGTCGAGCGGATCGCACGGCTCCTCGAACCAGCGCAGCCCGAACGGCTGCAAGCCCGCGCGCATAAGCGAGCGCCTCGTCGCGGCCGAATTTCGAATTGGCATCGACCGCAAGTTTGCCGCCCGCGCGGCAGGATCGATTTCACCGCCTCGACGCGGGCGAGATCGTCGGCCAGCGGCATGCCGCCGACCTTCATCTTCACCATGGTGTAGCCGGCATCGAGATGACCGCGCATCTCGTCCTGCAAATCCGTGGTGGTCTTGCCCGGCGCATACCAGCCGCCGCCGACATAGCAAAACACCTTGTCGGCGATTTTGCCGCCGTTGTAGCGCTCGGCGAGCAGCCGATGCAGCGGCTTTTCCGCGATCTTGGCGACCGCGTCCCAGACCGCGACTTCGATCGTGCCGATGCCGATCGAGCGCTCGCTGTGGCCGCCGGATTTTTCGTTCTGCATCATCACGGCGAGGATTTTTTCCGGCGCGAAATTGTCGCCGGCGTCGTTGAGCAGCGATTTCGGATCGGCTTTGAGGATGCGCGGGATGAAGCGCGCGCGCATCTGCGCGCCGCAGGCGTAGCGTCCGGTCGAATTGAACGCGAAGCCCACGACCGGCTTGCCGTCGCGCTTGACATCGGTGATGACGGCGACCACCGACGTCGTCATCTCGGAGAAATCGATGCTCGAATTGGCAAGCGTCGAATTCAGCGGGATTGCGGTCTCGCGAATGTCGACGATGCGCATGGGGTCTGACCGGGGAATCGAATGGCATCACAGATGTCCGACGTCATGACGGATTGTTTCAAGACTGCGGATTGCAATCGCCGTCGGAGAGATAACGTCGAGGACTCTTGACGCGCTCCCCGACGCGTCCCATGTTGCATTGCACAATCAATTTGCTGCGACGCAAAAGGAGCGTAAATGAGCGGTCTCAATGACGCGATTGCCCAAATCCAGGCTCTTGGGCGGAAGTTCGAAGGCCTTTTGGACGCGGCCCGCAACAAGACCCATCGCGCTCCACCGACCCGCGCTCCTGGAGCGAAAGGACTGCGGGAACTGACGGCATTCGGGCAGAACCCGGGCAATCTGCGCATGTTCGTGCATATTCCCGAGCGCTTGCCGAGCAAGGCGCCCTTGGTCGTCGCACTGCACGGCTGCAGCCAGACCGCCGATGAGTACGACCGCGGCTCTGGCTGGTCGGCGCTCGCCGATCGCTTTGAGTTCGCGGTTGTCTATCCCGAGCAGCAGCCAGTCAATAATCCGAAGAATTGCTTCTCGTGGTTTTTGCCGGGTGACATCGCACGCGACCAGCGGCGAGGCGCTTTCGATCCAGCAGATGATCGAGCATGCGATCGTGACCTTCGGCCTCGACCGACGCCGGGTGTTCGTCACCGGCCTCTCGGCCGGCGGCGCGATGGCGTCGGTGATGCTGGCAACGTACCCGGAGGTGTTCGCCGGCGGCGCCATCATTGCGGGCATTCCCTACGGGCCGCGCGGTCGGTGCAGGAAGCGTTCGAAGCCATGTTCACCGATCAATCACCTGCCCCGCGCGCGTTGGGCGACCGTGTCCGGGCAGCGTCGAGATATTGCGGGCCGTGGCCGAAAATTTCGGTCTGGCACGGCACCGCCGATCCGATCGTGAAGCCATCCAACTCCGAAAACATCATTCGACAGTGGACCGACCTGCATGGCCTTGCGGCAGCCCCGTCGTATGAGGAAGCGATTGGCAACCATTCGCGCCGCGTCTGGAACGATGCCGATGGCAATGCCCTGATCGAGGCATTTTCGATTAGCGGTATGGCGCACGGCGTACCGCTGGCCGCCGCAATGGGCGCGGAGAATTGCGGCGCAGGCCGGCCCATTCTTCCTTGATGCCGGAATTTCCTCGACGCATCGCATCGCCAGCTTCTGGCACCTGGACGACGGCTTGGTTGAAACATCGCCAGCGCTCGACATGGCGGCAGAGCCAAATCAAATGCAAATCCGGCGGCCGCGCGGTTGTCGTAGCCGAAAGAGTCGGCGGTGGTTCAGACGAAGCTGCATCCGAACCGAATGTCGAGCGAAATGCACACCGCGCCTCCGACCCGGCACTCGTAATCGCCGCCGCCTTCAAGGCCGCCGGTCTGCCGGTTCCCAACCTATCAATGGGGCCGAACCGGTGTGGCTCCCGGCCCGATCATCGCGGCGGCGCTCAAGGCCGCCGGTGTGACGCGGACGTAACTGGCTTCGCGCTCAATCGACGTGAATCCCCGCCGCCTTCACCACCGCGCCCCAGCGCGCCATTTCGGCTCTTGAGGCGCTCGCCGAATTCGGCCGGCGTGTCGGCGACGGGATTAAAGCCGAGCGTGTCGAGCTTCTTCTTGATCGCCGGATCCGCCGCCATCTTGACGATGGCATCGTGCCATTTGTCGATGATGGCCTGCGGCGTCCCGGCCGGCGCCAAAATGCCAGTCAAGGTATCGCTTTCCAGGCCCGGCACGCCTTCTTCGATATTGGTCGGCAAGTCCGGGCAGCGACACCACGCGCTGCTTGGCCAAGATGGCGATGCCGCGCACGCTGCCGTCCTTGATAGCTGCCGATTGCCGGCGGCAGCGCCGTGAACGCGATCGGCGTGTGGCCGCCCATGGTGGAATTGACCGCGAGCGGCGCGCCGTTGAACGGCACCATGACCAGGTCGAGATTGAATTTCTGCTTGAACAATTCGCCGGCAAGATGTGGCGTCGAGCCGGTCGCCGGCTGGGCGAAGCTGTATTTGCCGGGATTGGCCTTGATGAGCGCGATCAGTTCCTTCAGAGTTTTTTGCCGGCACCGATCGGATGGACCATCACCACATTCGGCGAGGCCGCCACTAGGGAGATCGGCGCGAAATCCTTGATCGGGTCATAGCCGATCTTGGTGTACATGCTCGGATTGATGATGAAGCCGGTCGAGACGACCAGGATCGTGTAGCCGTCGGGCGCGGCGCGCTTCGCCGTCTCGACCCCGAGATTGCCGCCGGCGCCGGGCAGATCCTCGGTGTAGATTTGCTGGCCCCACATCGTCGGAGAGCCGCTCCGCCACCATGCGGCCGATGACATCCGTCGGACCGCCGGCCGCAAACGGCACGATCAGCCGCACCTTGTGGTTCGGATAGTCGTCAGCGGCCGCGAGGCGCCAGCGCCAGAACACCGCGGCGAACAGTGTCACCCATAAAGCGGCTAGACGCGCGCGGCGCGATTGATTGCATGTCATTACGACCTCCCTACGATTTTGACGATGCTATCATTGTCCAACCGCTTCCGGCAGAGAGCGGAGCGAGCTTTTACTTTCCACACCTAGCAAAAAGGCAGGCCATGGCCGGGCGCAAATTGACGCGACAAGACCTCCACGACGCCGCGGAGAAATACAAGAACTGGGGCAAATGGGGGCCCGACGACGAAATCGGCACGCTCAACTACACCCAGCCGGAAGACATCATCGCCGGCGGCGCAGCTGGTGAAAAAGGGCAAGGTGATCTCGCTTGCGCTCAACTTCGACAACAACGGCCCGCAAGGCGGCAAGACCTCGTATCCGGCGCTCGGCCGCATCAATCCGCTGCACACCATGCTGCGCACCGGCACCGACGCCTATTCGGGCGTGCTCGACAAGCGCGGCATCCGCGCCGCCGACGACATGGTGGTGATCCCGCTGCAATGCGGCACGCAATGGGACGGCCTCGGCCACGTCTTCTACGAGAACAACATGTGGAACGGCTACGATTGCCGCGAAGTATCGTCGTTCGGCGCGGCGAAGTGCGGCATCGAGAAAACCAAGAACAAGATGGTCGGCCGCGGCGTGTTCCTCGACGTGGCGCGCGCGCTCGGCAAGGACTGCCTCGATGACGGCTACGGCATCACCTGCGAGGACCTCAACAACACCGCCGAGGCGCACAACGTCACGCTCAAGCGCGGCGACTACGTGATCGTGCGCACCGGGCAGATGGAACGCTGCCTCAAGGCCGGAAGCTGGGACGGCTATCCGGGCGGCGACGCGCCCGGCTTTGCGTTCGAGACGCTGGAATGGATGGCGCGCACCGAACTTGCGGCGCTCGCCAGCGACACCTGGGGCTGCGAGGTGCGGCCGAACAACACCGAAGGCGGCATCAACCAGCCTTGGCACTGGATCACCATCCCGATCATGGGCATGACCATGGGCGAAATCTTCTATCTCAAGGATCTCGCCGAGGATTGCGCCGCCGACGGCGTCTATGAATTCATGTTCGTCGCGCCCGCCATCCCGATCACCGGCGCAGTCGGCTCGCCGACCAACCCGCTGGCCATCAAATGATCTGTAGATCGGGTTAGTTGCACCGAACAGGGAATCCGTTCGGTCAAAATCTTAGAGGGAGGAACGATCCATGAAACGGGCGATGCTGATTGCCGCCGCGCTGATAGCGTTTGCCGCCGCTCCGAATAGTGCATTGGCCCAATTCTACAAGGGCAAAACGATCACCATGATCGTCAACTATCCGCCCGGCGGTCCAACCGATATCGAAGGGCGCATCGTCGCGCAGCATCTGCCCGATCACATTCCCGGCCACCCCAACGTCGTGGTCAAGAACATCGGCGGCGCCGCCGGCCTGATCGGCGCCAACCAACTTGGCGACGCCACGCCCAATGGCGACACGATCGGCTTCTTCACGATGGAGATGATCAGCCAGGTCATAGGAAACCCTGCGATCCACACGCGCCTTTCCGATTTCGCGCTCGTTGCCGGTGTGGAAAGCCCGCTGGTCGTCTACATGCGCAAGGACACGCCGCCCGGCGTCAATGTCGCCACCGACGTGATGAAGACCAAGGATTTCAAGGCGCTGACGCTCAATGCGCAAAACTTCAACACCATCAATCTGGCGCTGACCCTCGACCTGTTGGGGATAAAGTACCAGCCGGTACCGGCCTACATTGGCTCTGAAGGAAGTCGAGACGGCGATCCTGCAGAATGTCGGACAGATGGCCGATACATCGCTGTCCGGCTGGACGGGCTCGGTCGAGCCGTCGATGGGGAACATCGTCATTCCGTTGTGGCAATTGTCGCCGCGCGGCAAGGACGGCAGCTACCCGCGCAGCCCCGCTCTGCCCAACATGCCGACATTCGAGGAGTTTTACGCGAGCGTGACCGGCGGCAAGCCGCTAGCCGATGATTTCCGCTACCAGGTCTTGCGCGTTGTCAGCGAGCCGCAGCTTTCGATGTTTCGAATGATCCTGATGCCACCGAAAACGCCCGACGACGTGTTATCGACAATGCGGTCCGCGTTCGGCGAACTGTGGCAGGACCGCCAATTCCTCGCGGACTATTCAAGAGTTGAAGCGAGTGAACCGATCCTGGTCTCGGGCAGCGACGGCCAGAAAATCCTGGAGCAACTCGGTAAAGTTTCGCCCAAGATGAAGAGCTTCCTCATCGACTATATCGACCGCATGACCGCGAAGTAAATCGCGTGCCAGCGGCCCTCAATTGCGGCGGCGGCAAAAGGAAAATTCATATCGTCAACGGAGCAGAAGAATGGCGCAAGCCCACAAAGACGTCGTCACGGTCGAGAAATACAATGGCATCACCACGGTTTGGCTGAATCGCCCGGAAAAGAAAAACGCCATGAACCCGGCCCTTCACGAGGCGATGGACCGCACGCTGGCCGAGCTTGAGACCGATCCGGACACCAAAGTACTGGTGATCCGCGGCGCCGGCGGCAATTTTTCGGCCGGCCAGGACCTCAAGGAATTCTTCCGCGACAATGAGAAAAACCCCGCCGCCTTCAAGGACGCCGCCGAACACGCCAACCGCTGGCGCTGGGAGCGCCTCTACAATTACGACAAGCCGACCATCGCGATGGTCGAGGGCTACTGCGTCGGCGGCGCCTTCATGCAACTTCTGGCCACCGATTTCGCGGTCTGCGCCGAAGATGCGACCTTCTCACTTTCGGAAGTGAACTGGGGCATCCTGCCGGGCGCGCTGGTAAGCAAGGCGGTGGCCAACTCCTGTCTGCCTCGGCACGCGCTCTACTACTGCTGCCTTGGCGAGCCGTTCGACGGCAAGGAAGCGGTGCGCATCGGCATGTGCAACATCGCGGTCCCGAGAAACAAACTCGAAGCCGAGGTCAACAAACTTGCCGAGAAGCTGATGGCGAAGAGTCCTGCCGTGCTGCGCGCCACCAAGCAAGCGGTCCGGCACGTGCGGACGATGGATTTCGGGCAGGCCTACGACTATTTGAGGGAGAAGGGCCGTGCCATCGCGGCCGCAGATCCGGAGCAGTCCTACAAGACCGGATTGTCGCAATTCATCGACCAGAAGAGCTACAAGCCGGTTTATGCGCCGTTCAAGCTCGGCACCTTGCTGACCGACCAGCGCAAATGATCAAATGACCATCACGGCTTCGTAGCCGGCGCGGCGGGAGGTTGCGCTTTGCGCCGCACCCATTACCTTTAAGACATCCCATCACAGACAGGCGGCTTGGCCATGGACACCAAACAGTATCCCGTCACGCACACCGAGGCGGAGTGGAAGAAACTGCTCTCGCCGGAGCAATTCCAAATCATGCGTGAGCACGGCACCGAACGGCCGGGAAGCTGCGCGCTCAATTATGAAAAGCGCGCCGGAACGTTCTATTGCGCCGGCTGCGAACAGGCGCTGTTCGCCTCGAAGAAGAAATTCGAGAGCGGTACCGGCTGGCCGAGCTTCAACGATCCAGAGCCGGGATCGGTCGAGACCACGACCGACCGCAGCTACGGCATGGTTCGCACCGAGGTGCATTGCGCCCGCTGCGGCAGCCATCTCGGCCACGTCTTCGAAGACGGCCCGCCGCCGACGCATCTGCGCTATTGCATCAACGGCGTGGCGATGAATTTCAAGCCGGAGTGACGGGGCCCGACTATCGTACGAGTTGGTCTTTCAGCCACGCGACGATCATCGCCGTAATGTGCTCCGACGGTTCGCCGGGCGTACGGCCCATGTGGTGGCCGCTGGCATATATTCGCGCCGATTTTGGATTGCCGTGCTCCGTCAGAAGATAGATGTCGTCGACTGGAGCCTGGTCGTCGAGCTTACCGTTGACACCGAGGATGGGTGCCGACGGCTTTTCGAGCAGGCCCATGGCCTTGAGCGAGAAAGCCGGCGCGACTTCCAAAAATTCCTCCAAGGTTTTTGTCCCCATGGCGCGGCTGCGCGCTTCGAGCAGGCTCTGGGCGCCGAACAGATAGGTGGCGCCGCCGGTGGTGAAGGCCGGAATGAGCCATTCCCTTTGGAAGCCGTAGTGAATGCTGCCACCATGGAACACCGCGCCTTTGATCCGGTCGGCCGCGACGAAGGCGAGCCGCGCTGCCCAGTAGGCGCCGAAGCTGCCGCCCCAAACGCCGATGCGGGCGCCGTCGATCTCGGAGCGCCGCGGCAGGTAGTCGAGCCAAGCTGATGAAAGTGCGTCTCGGCTGAGGGATCGCTGTAGAGCACCGGATTTTCCCCAGTGCCCGGCATGTCGATGGTGAGCGACGCCAGGCCGGCATCCATGAGCGGTTTGGCGATGCGCAGGCGGTCTTCCTTCCAGCCGTCGACACCGCCCCAATGCAGCACTACGGGCGGCATCGTCACCCCAGGCGGACGTCTGCAAATAACCGATGAGCGTCTTGTCGCCCTGGAACGGCAATCTCGATGATCTCGAGCGGTGGATGGAAAATATTTCGCCGCCTTGCGAAACATGCGCAGCGAATGTTTGTAAACCTTCAAGCTTGCCGGACGAGATTCGGCGTCGGATAACGTCCGACGCGGCAGGCGTCGAAAGCGTGCATGTAGAGCGCGGCAAGCTCCGCGCTGGGCGCGCCCGCTTTGGCGCGCGCGTCCGCCTGCTCCTCATAGGCGAGGCCGATCTTGCCCCACTCCTGGGCCCAATGATCCTTGTCGAGGCTTTGCAGCGCATTCATTACGCGCTCGGCATCTTCGCGCCGATGTCCTCGAACGGATTGAGCCGCCCGGCGCGGCGTCAGAACTCGGCTTTGACCTCGTCGAGCGAGCGCTCGCGCGATCCCGCCGGCTTCGTCGGCAATGCCTGGAGATTCATGAGTTATTCCTTTTGACCAATCCGCTCGTGCGCATTGTAGTATATGGAGACAACCACGAAAATCTCGTGTGCCAACATCCGGGAGGCAGCGATAAATCTTCCACGCCGACGCCTTTTACACCTGGCAGCGGCCAGTCTCGCTTTGCCCTTTGCGTCGCGCAATGCGATTGCTGAGACTTATCCGGCGCGGCCTGTGCGCCTGATCGTTGGTTATCCGGCCGGCGGCCAGATCGACATCATTGCGCGTGTGGCAGCACAATGGCTGGGACAGCATCTGGGTCAAACGGTCGTCGTCGAGAATCGACCTGGCGCCGGCGGCAATTTGGGCGCCGAAGCGGTCGTGAACGCGCCCCCTGACGGCTATACGCTTTTCTTCGCCTCGACATCAAATGCGGTCAACGCGACGCTGTTCGCCAAGCTCCCCTACGATTTCATTCGTGACACCGCACCGGTGGCGCCCATCAATCGCATTCCGCTGGTGCTGGAAGCCAATCCCTCGTTTCAGGCCAAGACGGTTGCCGCGTTGATCGCCGCCGCGAAGGCCAATCCGGGCACGATCAACTTGGGCTCGCCCTCCGCGGGAACACCGCCCTATCTGGCCGTCGAACTGCTCAAGATGATGGCCGGCATCGCTATCGTGCACGTTCCTTATTTTGGCGAGAGCCAGATGGTGACGGATCTGCTGGGTGGTCAGCTCATGGCCGGCTTCGGCGGCATCTCCGCGGGCATGGGACATATCAAGTCCGGCAAGCTTCGCGCGCTGGGCGTGACCACGACCGCGCGCATGGAGGAACTGCCGGATGTCCCGACAATCGGCGAGACCGTGCCGGGCTTCGAAGCGAGCGGTTGGAGCGGCATCGTCGCTCCCAAGGGCACATCCAACGAGATCATCGACAAGCTCTACAACGCGGTCCGGGCCATGCAAGCCGATCCCGCGTTTAAAGCGCGGCTCACAAATCTGGGCCTCACCCCGCTCACGCTCTCGCCTGCCGCGTTCGGTGAATTCATAGCGGCCGAAACCGAGAAATGGGGCAAGGTCGTCAAATTCGCGGGCCTCAAGCCGCAATGATATGGCGACCTTAGATCGGTCTAAGGCGGCCCCGGGCGTATCGGCGCGGCAGCCTGTTGACCGCGATTGAGCCAGGTCACTGACAAATAGGCACCCACCCATGATCCCAACGCGGCGAACACAACATAGGTTGGATTGCCGGTGTAGTTGATCACCGCGAACGCAGACAGCAGATACCAGAGACTGCTCCAGTTCGCGGCGCGAATGCGGTGACGCGCCGTAACGGCAGCAGTAAAAAATACATAGACCGCATCGGTGACCACGGTGGCGGCGAAGACGGCGATGGCGACGAGCGGATTGAGCGCGAAGCTCGCGATGGCGGTGCCGATGTGCATGCGGATTCTCCGTCGTCGTCGTTGCGGCAGCTAACCCCACAGTTGCTTGCTGGCGATCGCCGCGCCTTCGCTGAGCGCACGCAATTTCGCCCAGACGATACTCTCGACCACCATCGGCTCGGCGCGCACGGCGGTGCCGAAGCCGCAATCGACCCCCGCGATCAGACGCTCGCGATCGATCACCTGCGCGTAACGGCAGATGCGTTGCGCCACCAGCCGCGGATGCTCGACGAAATTCGTCGTCGAATCGATGAACCCGGGGATGAGAATCTTGTCGTCGGGGATCTTGAGACCTTTGAAATCTTCCCATTCATGACCGTGGCGCGGATTAGCACCTTCGATGCTAAGCGCCTGCGGCCGCGCCTTGAAGGCGATGTCAATGATTTTCAGCAGCGGCAAATCGTGAGTGTGCGGGCCCTCATAATTGCCCCAGCAGATATGCAAGCGCATACGGTCGGCCGGCAAACCCTCGGTCGCGGCGTTGAGCGCAGCGATGTTTCGCTCGGCGATGTTTTGGCGGAATTCATCGTCGGTAAGATCGCGGTATTGGTTGTTACGCGCGGACCCGAGGTCGGGCGCATCGACCTGCAGAACGAAGCCGGCTTCCACGATCGCCCGGTACTCGACCCTCATGATATCGGTCAGCGCCGCCAGATATTCGTCTTCGGTCGGATAATACAGATTGATGATGAAGCGCGTGAGGATGCCTGGCGACGGCGCGGTCATGAACACCTCGCCGGGCTTCGCCTTGGCCGTGGCGTCTTTCAAATGGGCGAGATCACGCTCGAGTGCGCCGTGGTCCTTATATTTCAGGGGCCCGACGCAGCCGGGAAATGGGACGCTCGAGAAATTGCCGCGCTGCCGGGCGAAATCCGGATGGTCCATCAGGTCGCGGCCCGTCATGATGTCGCGGCCCTTCTCGGCGGCGCGGTGACTGGGCTCGATGTTGGTGACGCGATGCCTTATATAGGTAGTGTAGGACGGCTTGCTCATTTCGCCGTCGCTGACAATGTCGATGCCGGCAGCGACTTGCCGGGCGACGACATCTTCAACCGCCCTCACGGCTTCAGCCTCAAGCACACCATTGTCGATATGGCGCCCTTGCTCGCGGCTGATGATAAGATCGGCCAACGACTTCGGCCGCGGCAGGCTCCCGGTATGGGTCGTGAGAATGCGGCTGGTGCTTGTCTTCATCGTGTCCCCCTGAACTGCTATTGGCGACCGTTGTAACCGGCAAGACATGCCGTTGTCCCGGCCTTGTTCGGCGGTTAGTGTCGCTCCGCTTTGGGATTGAAAATCAGGAAAGCGTCATGCGCATTGTCGATCTAAGCCGCGAACTTTACCATCGCACGCCGTCCTATCCGGGACAGCCTCCTATCATCCACGGCATCTGGAAGACCCACGAGGAAGCCCTCGCCGAATCCGGCAACGTCCAGGGCAATAGCGTCATGTTCTTCTCGATGCCCGATCACGGCGGCACTCACATCGACGCGCCCCGCCATTTCGGCAAGAGCGGCACGCCGATCGACAAGTATCCGCTGGAGAATTGCATCGTCCAGGGTATCTGCATCGATTTGCGCCACATCAAGCCCGCGCGCCGAAATCACCCCGGCGGATCTCGAGGCGGCAGTCAAGCAGGCAGGCGTCCCGATCCCGAAGAAAGGCACGGTGCTGCTGTGCACCGGACATCACGAACGGACCTTCCCGACCACGGCGTATGCGACCGACAACCCGGGCGTCAACGTTGCGGCCACCGAATGGCTGGCGCATCAAGGCATCGTGCATTTCGGATCGACTCGATGCGGCCGGGACCGGAGGGCAAAGTGAATTCCCTGGTGCACAAGTCCTGCCTCGAACTCGGCTTCACCCACATCGAGAGCCTATGCAATCTCGAAGCGCTATTGGGTCAGGGCGAATTCCAGTTCATCGGTCTGCCGCTCAAATGGCGCGAAGGTACCGGCTCGCCGATCCGCGCCGTGGCGGTGTTTGATCATTGATAGTTTCAAACACAAAGATCGAGGACCGCCAACAAGCGACATTATGCGTTCACACACCGTCGCCCAGAATGTGATAGTGAAAGGGAATTGGAAATGACCGACCTCCTTTATCGTATCAGCATCGACCCGGCGGTGTGTGGCGGCAAACCTTGCATCAGGGGAACACGCATTTGGGTTTCGCTCATTCTTGACCTGCTTGCCAGCGGTATGTCGGAAGGCGAACTATTGGCTGAGTATCCTGGATTGACCCATGACGACATCCTTGCTGCCTTCGCCTATGGCGCTGAAGCTGCTCGTGATCGCGTTATCCCCGTTCCAATGGAGCCGGCCGAGTGAAAATCAAGGTTGATGAGAACATCAGCCTCAGCGGCGTGGAGCTCCTCCGCAAAAGTGGGCATGATGTAGCCACTGTTCGTGAACAAGGGCTCAGTGGCTTCTCAGATGACAGAATATTTGAAGTCTGCGTCGCCGAAGGCCGTACTTTAATCACCCTTGATCGCGACTTCGGCCATGTCTCCAGGTTTCCGCCTCGACAATCGGCTGGCATCGTCATTCTCGAATTGGGCGGATCGGCGTCACCGCAACTTCTCAGTGAACGCTTGCGCGACTTTCTTGCGATTGCCGCGTCACGACGGGTGAGTGGTGAGTTGTGGATTGTTGAGCCCGGACGCGTGAGGGTCCGGCTGGAAAAGGACGCGGAATAAGGAAACGGCCATGCAAATCGGACACAACCGCAAAATGACCGGAGCGCAATGTCTCGCGGACATGTTCAAGGGTTACGGCGTCACGCATATCTTTCATGTGCCGGCTGTGCTGCGCACCACGTTTGCCGAGATGGAGCGCCGCACCGACATCAAACGGCTTCACGTGCACGGCGAAAAGGCCGCGGCCTACATGGCGGACGGCTATGCGCGCGCGTCAGGCAAGCCGGGTATCTGCATGGCGCAAGTGATCGGCGCCCTCAATCTCGCCGCCGGCTTGCGCGACGCGTGGCTCGCACATTCCCCCGTCATCGCCATGACGGGCGGCCGCGAGCCGAAAACCAAGTTCCGCAAGGTCTATCAGGAGATCGACGATATGCCGGCGTTCGAGCCGGTGACCAAGTTCAACGCCACGGTCGACGACGTCGGCCGCTTTCCCGACATGTTGCGGCAGGCGTTCCGCGCGGCCGTCACCGGTTGCCCCGGCCCGGTGCATCTCCAGTTCCGCGGCAACGAGGGGCAGATCGACGGCGAAGAGGCCGATCTTGAGCCGCTCTGCGAGCCGCAATTCGCGCGTGTACCGGCATTCCGGCCGGAGCCGGACGAGGCGAGCGTGCGCGCCGCGTTGAAGATCCTGGAAGTTGCCACACGTCCGGTCATCGTCGCCGGCGGCGGTGTGCGCGCTTCGGGCGCAGCGCATGAACTCGTCGCGCTCGCCGAGGCGCTGCAAATCCCGGTCGCCACGTCGCTCAACGGCAAGGATTCGATTCCGGCAAGCCATCCGCTTTCAGTCGGCGTCGTCGGCACCTATTCGCGTGAAAGTGCGAACCGGGTCGTCAACGCAGCCGATCTCGTTTGCTTCATCGGCACCGAGACCGGCGGCATGACCACGCACTTTTGGGCCGTTCCCAAGATCGGCACGCCGGCGATCCAGATTGACATCGAGCCCGAAGCGCTCGGCCGCAATTACCCGCTTGCCGCCGCGGTCAACGGCGACGCCAAGGTGACGCTGACGCGCATGCTGGCGCATGCCGACCGCGCCAGCGCCAAACAACGTGCGGCGTGGATCGCCGATGCGCAGAAATTTCGTAGCGAGTGGCAAGGAAAGTTTAAATCCGCGCTCGAATCCGACGCGGTGCCGATCCGGCCCGAGCGGTTGTGCCACGAACTCGACGCGACACGTCCCGGAGAACGCCATCGTCGTCGTCGATACCGGCCACGCCGGCATGTGGATGGGCGGCATGTTCGATCTGACGAGCCCGCGCCAGAGCTATCTGCGCAGTGCCGGCCATCTTGGCTGGGCATTCCCCGCAGGACTTGGTGCCAAATGCGCATGCCCCGACCGCCCCGTCGTGGTGTTTACAGGCGACGCCGGCTTTTGGTATCACATCGCCGAGATCGAAACGGCGGCGCGCTGGAATATCAACACGGTGATCGTCGTCAACAACAACGGCGGCGGCAATCAGTCAAAACGCGGCTTCGACCGCGTCTATGGCGGCCAGCAAACCGACAAGGCACGCGAGCTGTGGACCTTCAGCAAGGTCAATTTCGCCCGCATCGCCGAAGACATGGGCGCTCTCGGCATCCGCGTCGAGAAGGCCTCGGCATTCCCGGCGGCGCTGGCGCAAGCGTTTGCGGCACAGCGCCCGGTCGTCATTGACGTCGTTACCGACATCGAGGCGCTGGCGCCCACGGCCGTGACTTAGCGCCGCGGCAAAATCAGGCCAAATACGGCTAAATTCCTCCCTTCCACGGGTCGAGTTCGTTCATTCTGTTCACGAATTTGCAATCATCAACAGCGCGTGAAGCCTCGTTCGCGCCTGATAAGTGTGGAACACTCATCACGGTGCGGCGATAAAATCGGGATTCGATGCACACCGAACGGGAATCGGCAATCCGCCTGCTGCAGTTTATGATGGTCGCGTCGCTGGTCTTTCCGGCGGCGTTGTTCATCTATGCGTCGTGGAATGACTACCGCGAGATTCATGCCGTCGCCGATGAGCGCATTACGCGCTCCCTCGATGTGCTGCAGGAACAGGCGCTCAAGGTCTTCGAGACCGTCGACCGCACTTTTGCGGAGGTCGATGAAGTCGTGCGCGGCATGTCTGACGACCAGATCCGCGCTGCACAATCGAACCTGCATCCGCGCCTCGAACGCATCGTCGGAGTGATGCCGCAGTTGCAGACAATTGTCATCATCGGCCGTGACGGCAAGCCGCTGGCCTCGAGCACGCTTCCATCCGTACCGGCAGACGCCCGTTTCGCCGACCGTGATTATTTCAAGGCGCAAGCCGATCATGACGTCGGCACCTACGTGAGTGACGTGCGCGCACCGCAATTAAACGGCGTCGGCACCGATTTCTTCGATCTCTCTCGCCGTCTGGATTCTTCCGACGGATCCTTCAGGGGCGTTATCGCGGTTGCCGTGCGGCCGAAATATTTCCAAGACTTCTACGCGCTGATCAATCAGACGCCGGGCAATTTTTACGCACTGGTGCGCTCCGACGGCACTTTCCTTGCGCGCTATCCCGTCCGCAAGAACAGCGCGCGCCATCTCGGCCCGAAGAGCGCGCTGCGCCATGCGATCGACCAGGGCCTTGAGCGGGGATTGTTCTCCGTCAACTCGGAGATCGACGGCATTCCGCGGCGCGTCGGTTTCCGCAAGCTTGCCGGTTACCCGGTGTACGCGCTCGCCGGCACAGATAACTCTGCGATCCGCGCCGAATGGCTTTCGGCGATGATGGATCACCTGTTATTCGGCTTGCCGGCGACGCTCCTGCTGTTCGCCGTGCTGTGGGTCGCGTTGCGGCGGACCCGCCGGCTGCACGAGGAGGCCGAGCGCCGCGAAGCCGCGGAAGGTGCACTCCAGCAAGCCCAGCAGCTTCAGGCGATCGGCCAATTGACCGGCGGAGTCGCCCACGATTTCAACAATTTGCTCATGGTTGTGAGCGGGAGCGTCCAACGGCTGCGGCGATCCATCAGCGACGAGAAGCAGAAGCAGCTGCTCGACGCGATTACCAATGCGACGCAACGCGGCGAGAGTCTGACCCGACAATTGCTGACATTCTCGCGGCGGCAGACGCTGCAGCCGAGCGTCATCGATCTTGCGGAGCGATTGCTGGAGGTCAAGGACATGCTCAGCCGGTCGCTGCGCGGCGATATCGACATCCGCGTCGGGGTGCCGAAGCGTCGGTGCTGCGTCAAGGTCGATCCCAGCGAGCTTGAACTTGCACTGCTGAATCTTGGCCTTCAATGCGCGCGACGCGATGCCCTCCGGGGGCACCTTAACCATCACCGCAAAGCCGGTCGTGCTGCGGGGCAAGGCCAGCGAAGAAGGACTTAGCGGCGACTTTGTCGCGATCCGGATCGCGGACACCGGAGCCGGCATTCCGCCCGATGTCCTGCCGCGGGTGTTCGAGCCATTCTTCACCACAAAAGAGGTCGGCAAAGGCACGGGTCTTGGGCTCAGTCAGGTTTACGGCTTCGCGCGGCAATCGGGCGGATTGGCCACCATCGCGAGTTCCGCGCGACGGGGCACGGCGGTCACAGTGTTCCTGCCGCAAACGTGGGAGACACCGGCGATGCCGCGGCTGCAGTCCACGGTCGCCGCCGCGGCACTGCCGGCCGGCACGGTTTTACTGGTCGAGGACAATGCAGAAGTCGCAGAAGTCGGCACGGCCTATTTCGAGCAGCTTGGCTACAGGGTCAAACAGGCATCGAGCGCGCAGGCTGGCCTCGACCTGCTCGAGCGCGAGAACGACGTCGATCTGGTCTTTTCGGACATCTTGATGCCCGGCGGGATAACCGGGCTTGATCTGGCGGATGCGGTCCGACAGCGCTTTCCAAGTATCCCGGTATTGTTGACGACCGGCTACAGTTCAAGCGCGCAGAACGCTGTACGCCGGGGCTTTGCGGTTTTGCAAAAACCCTACGACATCGCCGCGCTGCAGCGCGCGCTTGGCGAGACCCGCAAGGTGGCAGAAGAGCAGGCTCCGCCCGCCGCACAGGCGGTGGGATGATCGGCCAATTCCGCTCTCGTTGCGGAGCGGATGAAGAAGTTCACGGTCGCGCCACCGCCCGCGTCATGGGCCTGTTGTCGTTTTATATGAAGACGCACCGCTTAGATGTGATGGGGTTCAGGGTCGATCTGCAAAGCCGTGAATACGCGCGTATGCATGTTGTAGGTACCGATCAGCACCGTCAATTCGACGATCTGGCGCTCGTTGAAGTGAGGCCGCAGGGCGTCGAAGACGCTGTCGGGCACCGCGATGTCGCGGGTCATGGCATCCGCATAGGCCAGCGCCGCGCGTTCCCGCTCGCTGAAAAAATGACTGTTGCGCCAATCGGCAAGCGCATCGCACTCCTCCTGCTTCAAACCTTCCGGAACCGTGAGCTGCGGCACATGCTGCTTGACGACGTAAGCGGTGCGGTTGAGGTACCCGACGCGGACAATGACAATCTCGCGCAAGCGACCATCGAGCTCGGTCTTGTGGCGCGCCGCGCTGATCAGATTGAGCCAGCACGCGGCAAGCGATGGACTGTGCAGTAACAGCTTATAGACGTTGATCAGCGTCCCGCGCCGACCGGCGCGAACTTTCCCGATCAGCTCCGCAAGCTCGGGGTGGTCTTTTTCTTCGATCAGGGAGACACGGGCCATGGTACTCAATATGTTGGAATGAGTGAGGCACGGAATATATCATCTGTGCTTGGCCGTCACTTGGGATATCGCCATGGAATGCCCGCGTCGCTCTTTCCTGCGGATCGCCGCATCCGCGGCCGCCGCTTCCGCCTTTCCACAAGCCGCATCGGCACTCGATTATCCGACACGGCCGGTACACGTGGTCATCGGCTTCCCGCCCGGTGGGACTCTGGATTTCATCTCGCGCCTGATTGGCCAACGGCTTTCCGAGCGTCTCGGTCAACCGTTCGTGGTCGAGAGCCGGCCGGGAGCAAGCTCCAACATCGCTGCCGGATATGTTTTGCACGCTGCGCCGGACGGCTACGCGCTGCTGGCGTGCACATCGACGAACGCCATCAATGCAACGCTCTTCAATCACCTCGATTTCGATTTCAGCCGCGACATCGCTCCAGTGGCAAGCATGATTCGCACGCCGGCCGTGGTGGTGATCAATCCCGCCGTTCCAGCGAAGACCATTCCGGAATTCATCAGCTACGCCAAAGCCCATCCGGACAAGATCAACATGGGTTCACCGGGCATCGGGACCTTTCACCATGTCGCCGGCGAGCTGTTCATGATGATGACCGGCACCCAAATGGTGCATGTCCCCTACCGCGGCGAGGCGCCTGCGCTCACCGATCTGCTCGGCGGCCGGTTGCAGGTGATGTTCACCTTGCTGCCGTCGTCGATCGCCCATATCAAGGCCGGCGAACTTCGGGCGCTCGCGGTGGCAACAGCAAAGCGGCTGGATGAGCTGCCGGACGTTCCGACCGTGGCCGAGTCCGTGCCGGGCTACGAGGCAAGTAGCTGGCAGGGTCTCGTGGCACCAAAAAATACACCCGCCGCGATCGTTGAAACGCTCAACAAGGAAGTCAACGCCGCGTTAGCCGACCCCGTGATCAAAGCGCGGATCGTCGAGCAAGGCGCATTGCTGTTCGCAAGTTCGTCCGCTGGCTTTGGCAGTTTCATCGCTGCGGAAAGCGAAAAATGGGGCAAAGTGATACACGCAGCCGATATCAAGGCCGAATAGATTTCAACCGGCGCGAAGCTCCCAGGCCATGAAGGAACCAACGATAAATCGGCGCGCCGCCGCGCCAAGGGATGTTCGGTTTCTGCCTCGGCAGCATCCCGGCCCTGTTCCAGCGCCAAATTCCGCCCAGCGGACGTCATTCTGACGAAAGCTGCCGGAGAAACTCGCGCAGTTCACATCCGATGATATCGGGAACCAGTCGCCGCTATCCAAACTTCTCATACGCAGTGTGCCGGAAGTTTGGAGACAACAAGAATGGCGAACCCGATGCAAATGTGGAATTCTTGGCTCACGCTTTCATATCAGGCTGCCCAGCTTGGATGGGAAGCTCAGGAAGTCATCGCGCTGCGTATGATGCGATTGGCGGCCGGGGGCGCCGTGGCCCAAACCGAGACCCACCGCATGATCAGTGAAAAGGCCGCAGCGCTGGCAGAGGCACAAGGCGCCGCAGTCGCCTCGGCGGTCATGGGTGGCCAAAGCCATCACGTCGCAAAGAAGGTCTTGGGCGTCTATAAAAAACGGGTTCATGGCAATCGGCGACGGCTTCACAGGTAATATCGTGAAGGACAAGCCGGTACGGTGAGCGCTAGGATGCTTTGAGTGCTCGCGCAAGTGCGCTCGGGCATTCATAGGCCGTCAACTCTCGCCAATTTCTCGCAAAATCTCGGCGGTGTGCTCGCCGAGGCGCGGAGCCGGGCGATCTGAAGCCATCGGCGCACCGTCGAGAACGATCGGGGTGCGCACGCCAGGAATTTTCCCATCTTTGGCCGCTGCACTTTCAAGTTCGAGACGCATGCCGCGGTGGATCACCTGCGGATCGGTAAAGACCTGCTCAAGGTCGTTAATCGGGCCAGCGGGCACGCCGGCGGCTTCGAGTTTGTTCAACAGTTCGGCACGCTGCATCTGCGACGAGAGCGTGCAGAGCCGATCGACGAGTTCGGCGCGATGGCCAAGCCTGCCTTTGTTGTCCTGGTAAGCGGGCTCCTTCGCAAGTTCCGGCGCGCCCAAAATGCCACATAGCTTGACGAATTGGGCGTCGTTGCCCGTCGCGATGATGATGTTTCCGTCAGCAACCGGAAACACCTGATAGGGCACGAGATTGGGATGGACGTTACCGATGCGCTGCGGAATTTTGCCGGAGACCAGATAATTGAGCGCCTGATAACGACAGCACGCCAACGGTTGAATCGACAAGAGCAGCATCGACATAGCCGCCCTCGCCGGTCTTCTCCCGCCGCGCCAGCGCCGCCAGAATACCGACCGCCGAATAAACGCCCGAGAAAATATCGGAGATCGGCACGCCGACACGCATCGGCTCGCTGTCGGGGCTACCGGTCACCCCCATGACGCCGCCGATGCCCTGGGCCATCAAGTCGTAGCCGGCGCGTGCCGCATAGGGGCCGCTCTGGCCGAACCCGGTCACCGAACAATAGATGAGACGGGGATTGAGGGGCCGGAGGCTCTCATAGTCCAGGCCGAATTTGGCCAGGCCGCCGACCTTGAAATTTTCGATCAGCACGTCGGAGCGCGCCGCGAGCTTTTTTACCAGACGCTGGCCCTCCGCGGTTTGGAAATCGAGTTCGATCGATCGCTTGCCGCGATTGGCACCGTGAAAATACGCCGAGTCGAGGTGACCGCCATCGGCGGCCGCGACGAAAGGCGGTCCCCAAGCGCGCGTGTCATCGCCCGCGCCTTTACGCTCGACTTTGATGACATCGGCGCCGAGGTCGGCGAGGATCTGTCCCGCCCACGGCCCCGCCAAAATCCGCGCAAGCTCCAGCACCTTCAACCCGGCCAACGGACCTGCCTGAGCTGGATTTGGCTTCAGCGGACTTGGCTCAGATCGACCTGGCTCAAATGGACCCGGCATCAACGACTCCCGAAACAACGCGGCAAAGCCGCCACGCAGCGCCTAAGTGACTCAGCCGTGCGATTTTGTCCACAGAGCTTCCTCCACCCTCCCCGCATGCGCGCATGGTGGGAGTGGGTTAAGCTTGTCATCGCCGCGGCCAATCATTAGCTAATTCAGGCCGAGCGGACGGGGACCAACTGTGGCCACTTCCTTCTTCAGTGACATGCTGCAAAGCATTGCGGAGCGCAGCCGCGCGCTCATCCTGCGCGAGCGCCGCGAGCCGGCGCATGAGCGCTCGGCCGGCATCGTCGATCTCTGCGAGGCGCTGGTCTCGGGTCGCGGCGAGGCCTCGGGCGTCGCGCTGGCCCAGGAAATCCTGGAGCGATATGCGGAGCTGACCATCGGGCCGCGCATCGCTTTCTTCGAGGCGCTCGCCACCACGTTCGGCCACGACAGTGCCGGAGATCGACGCCGCGATCGCGGACTGGCGCCAGGCGCCCTCCGACGAGACCGCAGCCAAGCTCCATGACGCCGCCGAACCGCGGCGGCTGGAGCTATTCCGCCGCCTCAATCTCGCACCCGGCGGCACGGCGGCGCTGGTGCACATGCGCGAGCAACTCCTCGATGCGCTGGATCGCCGCGACGATCTCGAAGTGATCGACAACGACTTCGTCCATTTGTTTTCGTCGTGGTTCAACCGTGGCTTTCTGGTGCTGCGGCGGATCGACTGGTCGACGTCGGCTGCGATCCTGGACAAGATCATCCGCTACGAGGCCGTCCACGAAATCCGCGACTGGGACGATCTGCGCCGACGCATCGATCCGCCCGACCGCCGCTGCTACGCCTTTTTCCATCCGGCGCTGGTCGACGAGCCGTTGATCTTCGTCGAGGTGGCGCTGACGCGCGAGATTGCCGGGGCGATCGCGCCGATCCTCTCGGACAAGCGCGACCCGGTCGAGCCGCAGCGCGCGACGACGGCGGTATTCTATTCGATCACCAATTGCCAGCGCGGACTTAGCCGGCGTGAGCTTCGGGCATTTTCTGATCAAGCAGGTGGTCGAGGAAGTTTCGCGCGAGGTGCCGCGCGTCTCCACCTTCGTCACGCTGTCGCCGGCGCCGAATTTCGCCGCATGGCTCAAGCGCGAGCGCGCCAACGAGACCTCGCTCGCGCTTGATCGAGGACGATCGCGAAGCGCTCGCCGCGCTTGACCGCACGGATTGGTGGCAAGAGCCGGCAGCTCGCCGAAAGCATCCGCGAGCCGCTGCTGCGCGCCGCTGCCTGGTATTATGTGCGCGCGCGCAATGCCCGCGGCTTGCCGGTCGACGCGGTCGCACGCTTCCATCTCGGCAATGGCGCGCGGCTCGAGCGGCTCGATTGGCTCGGCGACACCTCCGAGCGCGCATTGCAGCAGTCTTATGGTCTGATGGTGAACTATCGCTACGATCTCGATTATATCGAGAAGAATCACGAGGCCTACGCGCAGCAGCACGCCATCGTCGCCGTCGAGCGCCGTGACGCGGCTCGTGCACGACGCCGATGCGCGAAATCGTTCCGGTTTCGGGCTAAGCTCTGCTTCCCAGCTTGGTGACGATACAAATGACCTCCTTACTCGGCGTGCTCGAAACCGTGCTCTATGTCGACGCGTTCGAGCGCGCTTGCCCGTTCTACGAGCGGGTGCTCGGCCTCGACAGCATGTATCGCGATACGCGGCTCTGCGCCTACGACGTCGGCTCGCGCGGCGTGCTGCTGTTGTTCCTGCGCGGCCACTCGCTGGAAACCGTCAAGCTGCCCGGAGGCACGATTCCGCCTCACGACGGTCACGGCCCTGTGCATATCGCGTTCTCGATCGCCGCGGATCAGCTCGAAGCGTGGGAGACGCGCCTGACGGACGCCGGCGTCGCGGTCGAAGGCCGCACCCAATGGCCGCGCGGCGGCGTCAGCATTTATTTCCGCGATCCCGACGGCCATCTGCTCGAGCTGGCGACGCCTGGATTGTGGCCGGGTTATTAAATCCTGTCTCGCTTAAGCCGAGATTTGTCGACCGCGCTTCACGCTTGGCATCCGCGTCGCCGACGCCACATTTACGATCGTCCGTAGACCGCGACCACGGCGCCGCGGGTGACGCGGTTTTCCGGCGAGGCGAGGAACACGATCGTCGCCGCCACTTCCTCGACTTTCGGCCAGAGATCGTAATCGGCCTTCGGCATGGCGCGACGGTTGGCGGGCGTATCCATGATCGAGGGCGCTACCGCGTTGACCAGAATGCCGTCCCTGGCGACTTCCTCGGCGAGCGCGACGGTGAGGGCCGCGACTGCCGCCTTGCTCGCCGTATAGGCAACCATGCCGGCGCCGCTGCGCCATTCGAGGGCGGCGCGGGCGGCAATGTTGACGATGCGGCCGCCGGAGCCTGACATAGCGGTGACCGCGGCGCGGCAACACAGAGCGCAGCTCAAGAAATTCATGTCGATCTGCTGCCGGAGCGCCGCCATGCCGGTCTCGCGCAGCGGGCCAGCGGCAAACCCGCCGGCGATGTGGATCGACGCCCATAGCGGCTTAACCGTTTCGTACAGCCGTTTGACGGCCGCCTCGTCGGCCAGACTGCCGGTGACGACGAGCTGCGACCTGCTTGTGGTCGCGCAGGCGGAAGCGCTGCGCCTCCGCCTCATCGAAACACGGGCACGTGGCAGAACGCGCCGGCGGCGACCAGCGCCTCGACGACCGCAGTGCCCAGCGCGCCGGCGCCGCCGGTAACGACCACATGGCGATCGCGAAAATCCATGGTCGCATCATCGCCGATCCGTGGCGCGAGGCAAGGCCGCAATTGACTGTTCTGCCGCGCGCCACGAGGACGATTTGGTTATCCTGTTACGATGAGGAGAATCAGTGGCTGACTTCGACCTCGCCATCATCGGCGGCGGCATCAATGGCACCGGCATCGCGCGCGATGCCGCCGGCCGCGGCCTCAAGGTCGTGCTCATCGAGCAGAACGACCTTGCGTCCGGCACCTCGTCGGCATCCTCGAAGCTGATCCATGGCGGCCTGCGCTACCTGGAGCAGGGCGAGTTCCGGCTGGTGCGCGAGGCGCTGAGCGAGCGCGAGGTGCTGTTGCGCTCGGCGCCGCATCTGATCCGGCCGCTGCGCTTCGTGCTGCCGATCAACGAGGCGCGACGTTCGTCGCTGGTGCTGCGGCTCGGCCTTCTGCTCTATGACTGGATCGGCGGTCGGCGCAAAATCTTGCCGGGAACGCAGGTGCTCGATCTGATCACCGATGACGCCGGCCTGCCGCTCAAGCGCAGTTTCCAGCATGCCTACGAATATTCCGACTGCTTTGCCGACGATGCGCGGCTCGTCGTGCTCAATGCCGTGGATGCCGCCGAGCGCGGCGCCGTGATCCGCACGCGGACGCGCTGCGTCCGCGCCGAGCGCGGCCGACACGTGGCGGCTCGTCCTCAACGCACGGGGCCAGCGCGAGGTGATGAGCGCGCGCATATTGGTCAATGCGGCGGGCGCCTGGGTCGAGTCATTCGCCGAGGCCTTGCTGCGGCAAGAGCCGCAGCAGCATCGTCTGCGGCTCGACAAAGGCAGCCACATCGTGGTGCGGCGTCTCTACGATCACGACCGCGCCTATATCCTGCAAGCAGCCGATGGCCGGGTCGTGTTCACCATCCCCTTCGAGCGCGACTTCACACTGATCGGCACCACCGACCAGAGCTTTGCCGGCGACCCCGCCACCGTGGCGCCGTCGGGCGAGGAGATCGAGTATCTCTGCGGCGTCGTGAGCGAATATTTCCGCGCTTCGATCAATGCCGCCGATGTGGTGTGGGCCTATGCCGGCGTGCGGGCGCTCTACGATGACGGCGCCGGCAAGCCGCAGGACATCGGGCGCGAGTATGCGCTCCTGCTCGACGAGCGCTTCGGCGAGGCGCCGTTGCTAACCGTCTATGGCGGCAAGATCACGACCTATCGCCGGCTTGCCGAAGACGCGCTCGGCCGGCTTTCGCACTTCTTTCCGCGCTCACAGCCGTGGACCGCGAACAGCGCGTTGCCGGGCGGCGATTTCGTCTATGACGGCGTGGATACGCTGGTCGAGCGCACGCAGGCGGACTTGGCCGTTCCTGACCGAGAGCCATGCGCTGCGCCTGGTCCGCGCCTACGGCACGCGCGTCGAGAACGTGCTGCACAATGTGACCAGGCACGAACGACCTCGGCCCGTGCTTCGGCGCCGATCTGACCGCGGCCGAGGTCCGCTACCTGATGGCCAAGGAATGGGCGCAGACCGCCGACGACGTGCTGTGGCGCCGCTCCAAGCTCGGGCTGCGCTTCTCCGATGCGCAGCGCGCCGACCTTGACCGGTTCATGACACAGGCAAACGGCTAGTTCGCTCGCGATCCTCCAAGTTTTATCAAACGACGTCCAGGTTGGGTGCGGCCGGCCGCTTGCCGACATTAACCTTCCACTCACCACATTGGCAGGTGCGGACGTTCCTGGCGCCGAGATTGACGCAAGTTGCCAGTCCGGCCTTTACCAACCCGCAAGGCGCTCATGGTTTGATGCGGCATTGCCGGGGCGCCATGACATCAAACCTGTCGAAAAAAGAAGTCGAGGATCTCATCCAGTCGCTCTGGGTGCTGGTGGTCGACGACAACCAGTATATGCGGAAGATGATCCGCAACCTCCTGGTCAATTGCGGCGTCAAGGACATCTACGAGGCCGCCGACGGCATCGCGGCCCTTGACATCATCCGGACCGTCGCTCCCGACGTTGTGGTGCTCGACTGGGAGATGCCGCTGCTCAGCGGCGCCGAACTCGTTCGCATCGTGCGTTCGCCCGGCGTATTTCCGATGCCCGACATCCCGATCATCATGCTCACCGGCCACTGCGAACGCTGGCGGGTGATCGAAGCGATACGGCTCGGGGTCAACGAATATCTGACCAAGCCGGTTTCCGCCAAGGCGCTCTATGATCGCTTGGTCTCGATCATGACACAGCCGCGGCCGGTCGTTCAGCTCGGCGACTATTACGGCCCGGAGCCGCGCAAGCTGTTGACGGAAGCCGCCAACGACGACGCCCTCGCGGCGACAATTGCCACCACGATCGCCGCAGCGGCTGTGAATTAAGCTAAGTCACTTCGTCGCGCCAATTCCGAAACGCTTGAAAATCGACTAGCGTGATGCCGAACCGCGAGCGCGTGGGGCGCGTGCCGTTGCGGCTGGAGTGTCGATGCCGACAATCGGTTCGAAACGCGGCTTTCGCGCCATTGGCCGATCAGTACTGGGCCGATCCCAATCTGCGCCCGCTCCTGCGCATCGAAGGACTGAGCAAGCGGTTCGGCGGTTTCGCCGCGGTCGATCATCTTTCGCTCGACATCTACCAGGGCGAATTCTTTGCTCTGCTCGGACCCTCCGGCTGCGGCAAGACCACGCTTTTGCGCCTGATCGCGGGCTTCGAGCGGCCGAGCGCCGGCCGCATCCTGCTTGACGGCGTCGATCTGGCGTCCGTGCCGCCCTATCGGCGCCCGGTCAACATGATGTTCCAGAACTATGCGCTGTTTCCGCACCTCACCGTCGAGGCCAATATCGCATTCGGTCTCAAGCAGGAGGGTCTGCCCAAGCAGGAAATCGCCCAGCGCGTCGCCGACATGCTGGCCCTGGTCAAGCTCGAGGAGCTTCGGCCTGCGCAAGCCGCATGAGCTGTCCGGCGGCCAGCGCCAGCGCGTGGCGCTGGCCCGTTCGCTGGTCAAGCGGCCGCGCGTGCTGCTGCTCGACGAACCGCTGGCGGCGCTCGACAAGAAGCTGCGCGACGAGACGCGCTTCGAGCTGATGGACTTGCAGCGCCGCCTCGGACTGACATTCGTCATCGTCACCCACGACCAGGGCGAAGCCATGATCGTCGCCGACCGCATCGGGGTGATGGACCGCGGCCGGCTGATGCAGGTGGCGCCCGCCTGTGGAAATCTACGAGCGGCCGAACTCGCGCTGGGTCGCGGACTTCATCGGCGACGTCAATCTGTTCGAGGGCCGTGTCGGCGACGATGGCGAGAGCGTCGAAGGCACCGCGGCCGGCCGGCTGCGCGTCGCCGCGAAGATCGATGCCGAGCCGCACACCACGGTTTGGGTGGCGGTGCGGCCGGAAAAGATGCGCATCAGCCATGAGCAGCCGTTGCCGAGCCAAAACGCCGGTCCGGAGAACTGCGTCGCCGCCACGGTTGTCGAAATCGGCTATCTGGGCGATCTGTCGATCTACAAATTGCGCATCGCCGACGGCTCGTTGCGTCAAAGCGGCGATCGCCAATACCGGCCGGCTGCCGTGAGCGCGCGATCGACTGGGATCGAGCGGGTATGGCTGAGCTTTGCGCCGGAAGCCGCCACGGTATTGCCGCGGTGACCGAGCAGCGAAGCGGAGCGTGGACATCGATGAAAGCACCGCAGAAACGATCTTTTGCGCACCAAGCTCGTTCTCCGAATCCCGTACGCTGTGGCTGCTCGCTTTCTTTCTCGTGCCGTTTCTGATCGTGCTCAAGATCAGCCTCTCGCAATTCGGCCATCGCGCTGCCGCCCTACACGCCGGTGCTCGATCTTGCCGCCGGCTGGCAGGGCATTCAGAACTTTCTTCGCCGGCCTCTCGTTCGACAATTACGTCCTGCTCGGCTCCGACCCGCTCTACGTGCTGTCCTACGTGAAGAGCCTGGAGATCGCCGCGTTCTCGACGCTGCTCCTGCTCATCATCGGCTATCCGATCGCCTATGGGATCGCGCGCACGCCGCGGCGGTTGCAAGCCGTGCTGGTGCTGCTGGTCGTGCTGCCGTTCTGGACCTCGTTTCTTATCCGCATCTATGCCTGGATGAACATCCTGCAGCACGACGGGCCGCTCAATCAGCTGCTCATGGCGCTGCACATCGTCAGCGCGCCGCCGACCTGGCTCTCCACCGATACGGCCGTCTATATCGGCATCGTCTATTCCTATCTGCCGTTCATGGTGCTGCCGCTCTATGCGACGCTCGAGAAAATGGACGAGTCGCTGCTGGAAGCGGCCGCCGATCTCGGCTGCCCGCGCTGGAAGACATTCTGGCTGGTGACTTTGCCGCTGTCGTCGTCCGGCTTGCTCGCCGGCGCGCTGCTTTGCTTCATTCCGATCGTCGGCGAATTCGTCATTCCCGATCTGCTCGGCGGCTCGCAGACGCCGATGATCGGGCAGACCATCTGGACGGAATTCTTCGGCAACAAGGATTGGCCGACCGCATCGGCGGTCGCGGTTGCGCTGGTGTGCCTGCTGGTCACGCCGATCGTCGCATTCCAGTATCAGGCGATGCGCGGCGTGGAGCGCGGCTGACGATGCGCAAGCTCTCCGCGTTCAACCTCTTCGCCATCGTGCTCGGCATCGCCTTTCTCTATCTGCCGATCGTCGTTCTGGTGATCTACTCGTTCAACGCCTCGCGGCTGGTGGCGGTTTGGGGCGGCTGGTCGACCCATTGGTACGCCGAACTCCTCGACGACGGCCCGCTGATCGACTCGGCATTCATCAGCATTCGTGTCGGCCTCGTCGCCGCGACCGCGGCGACGATGCTGGGGACGCTGGCGGCGGTGGCGCTGGTGCGGTTCGGCCGCTTCCGCGGCCGGCTTGTGTTCGCGTCGATGATCTATGCGCCGCTGGTCATGCCGGAGGTCATCACCGGCTTGTCGATGCTGCTGCTGTTCGTCGCGCTCGCGGTCGATCGCGGCTTTTGGACCGTCGCGATCGCGCACACCACCATGGCGATGTGTTTTGTCACCGTGATCGTGCAGTCGCGGCTCGTCGATTTCGATATGCAGCCTCGAAGAGGCGGCGATGGATCTCGGCGCCTCGCCGCTGCGCACATTCCTGACCGTCACCTTGCCGCTGATCCTGCCGGCCATCGCGGCCGCCTGGATGCTCGCCTTCGCGCTGTCGCTCGACGATCTCGTCATCGCGAGCTTCACCACCGGGCCGGGCGCAACCACGCTGCCGATCCGCATCTATTCGGCGGTCCGTCTCGGCGTGAAGCCGGAGATGAATGCGGTCTGCAGCATCATGATCGGCGTCGTCGGCGTCGCGGTCCTCGCGGCGTCGCTCCTCGCGAAACTGAGTGCGCCGCGACGCGCGCCAATGGATACCCCAACCCTTTAATCCCTGCTCTCGCCCGGCGGTCGAAACAGGTAGAGCACGAACCACACGGGAACGATCACCAGCGCGCCAAGCAGCACATTAGGCAACGCCCAGGCGAAACCCTCGCGCGCCAATTCCTGGATGCGATCGGGCGAAAGGCCTGATGCCTTGATGAGCTCGTCCGTGGTGACGCCGAAATGGGCGAGGATCGTCCCGACGATCAACGAAGCGACCAACACCTTGACCACAGTGCGAGTGAGGCGGCTGAGCATCCGGCCCCCGTCGCGGGCAAAAAACCCGCGCTGATTCGTGCCGCGCGAATCATAGAGCATGATCCCGAAAAATGAGCCTGTTTTTCGGGGAAAAATCGCGCTCCATCGAACAGCGCCATGGCGTTGCGAGACGCCCGAGCGCTATGGCGTTGCGAGACGCCGGAGTGTCATGGTGTTGCGAGACGCCCGCGGCAGTTATCCGGGCTCACTTGGGACTGTCCGGCGCGGTCTGCGTGGTCGCGGCGGACCCGGACGGCGACGCAAACAGCTGGTCGATCACGGAGCGCACCGCGTCGCCGGCGGCATGGCTCTTGACCGCGTTGAGCAGCGGCGCAGCCGCGCCCGAACGGCGGATCAGGCTCTGCGGGTCCGGCAGCATGATCGGATCGTCCCACTGGCCTTGCACCACGAACGGCAGCTCGAACTCGTCGGCGGTCGCGGTCGAGACCAGGGTCGCCACGCCCTTGAGATCGAGATCGCGCGTCGGCACCGAAGCCTGGCCGGCCACCGCAAGCCGCACCGCCGGGCCGTTGATATGCATATCATCGACCGACACCACGCCCTGCTGGATCTTGAGATTCAGCGCGAGCTGGTCGAACGGCGTGCGCCCGGAGCGGAAATCGCCGTTGCCGGACAGCGGCCGGCGTTCGAGCCGGCGCAGCAGCTGCTCGACGTTGAGGCCGGCAGATCGCGCCGTCATGCGCCGTCAGGCTTGCCGTGCCATTGAGCGTGTGGGTCACGCCGAGCACAGACGCGCCGGCGCCGTCGATATTGAGCGCGAGATTGCCCCGGCCTTCGAGCTTGTGCAGGCCGAAGATCTGACCGAGACAGCTTTCCAGATCGACGTCGAGGAACTGCAGATGCGAATTGACCGCGACGCCGCTATTGGCAGCTGGCAAACCCGATCGAGCCCTTGGCGACGCCGCCGAAAGCCTGGGACTCGCCGATCGTGACGTCGAGCTTGCCGCCGCGCATGTTCGCCGCGACCGCGGTGCGGCCCAGGCGGGCGGTTTTGATCTTGATGCTTGCGGCTGAGAGCCGCAGATCGAGGTTGAAGTCGGCAAGCCCGTCGAGCGCGATCGGCAACTGATCCCAATTGCGCTCATTCGTCGCCAACAGATGAACCCCGGATACATAGGGCGTCAGATCCAGCGCATCGGCGGCCAGCGTGCCTTGGACCATGCGATGGCCGTCGGTCGACAACGTGAGCACGCCTTCGGCCGAATTGCCATCGAGCTCTACATTGACGTTTGAGAGCGAAACCACGCCGCCCGCAATGCTGCTCTGCGCGCGCAATGCGAAGCGCCCGAAGCCGCCGAACGGCACCTCGCTATCGCCGCTCCAGCGCATGGCTTCGCGCAGCGAAGGCGACTCGACACCGAGCGTGCCTTCGACCTTAAGCGTCGGCTGATCGCTTGTCGCGCCGTCGAAGGCGAGCTTGAGCGGCGCCCCGGAGAGCCGCAATTTCACGCCGGAGCGCTCGCCGGTCAGAGCCGCCAGAAAATCGGTGAGCGTCAAGCTCGCGTCGATCGGCTCGTCATGCCAGACGAAGTGGCCGTTGGCGCCGAAGCTGCGTGAAATCGATGGCCACGCGACCTGAAAATCCACGTCATCCAGTCGTTCGGTGACGCCTTTTGCGGCGTCGCGTACGATGATTGATCCGTCATGGATGCCGATCTCAGAGAACGATGCCGGTGCGGCCGGGATTAGGCTCGAGCGCGTGCGGCGAGCGAGTCGATCAAGCCCGACCAGTTCGATTGACCTTCAGGCGAATAAGTGACGGTGATCGTCGGCCGCACCAGCGTCACGTCCGCGATTTCGACGCGCCCGGCGAGCAACGGGAAATAGCGCAGCCGCGCGGTCAACTCGTCGGCAACGACAGCCGGCTCGCCGGTACGGTCGTCGCCGAGCAGCACATTACGAAAGCTCACCTTGCCGGACGGAAACAACGACACGGCGATGTCGCCGCGCAGCATGGGGTCGAGCCCGGTGACGGCGTGGATTTCCTTCTTGACGGCATCACGCACCGCGGTCGCGGGAATGAGAAACGACAACCCGACCAGCGTGACAAATGCCGCCGCAACCATAGCGGCAACGGCAATCGACAAGGCGTTTCAAGCCGGTGGCCGCGGTCAAAGGACGCTGTTTCCGATGTTGCTGGGGCCGGTCGACTATACCGAGCGGCAGGCAGGCTGCAAACATGCTGGGTATCTGTGTCGCTTTCGTGGCCGGGATGTCGCTCCCCGGACGAAGGAAAGCGCTGCAAATTGGTACTTTTTGCCGGCCCTTCTCCGCCGCAGTTGGGGCGGTGCGCCTAGCCTGCGCAAACGACCATTGTACTCAGCGGGCCAAAGCTTGGTACTCAGCGGACCAAGGCTTGGCGGGGGACCACCGCGCGGCCCTGCGCAACCTCGGCGATCATCTTGCCGACGATGGCCTTGCCGAACGAGTTGAAATCTTGGGCGACCATCACAAACGCCCCGGCGCCGCCGATCACGTTATTACGGTAATAATTGGCAAGGCCGCCGGGCGGATTGGTATGGTCGGGATTCCACGACATCGGATTATCGCTGAGGATGACGAGCCCGTTGATGGTCACACCCTTGGCGACCGCCTCGTCGCGTAGCGCCGCCACGTCACGTCCTGCATTATTGGTGCCGTCGCCGGAAACATCGATGGTGTGGCGGGCGGACGCGAATGGCGCCTTGTCGAACTGCGCCAGCGAAAACTCGATCGCGCCGCTGATCGAGGTGCGATCGGCGAAGGAGCGCGGCGCCTCCAAGAGACGATCGCCAAAGCTCTTTGCCGAATCCGCGTCACCGATTGCCGTCCAGTCGATCACCACGCGCTGCGCGCCGACACCGGACCACTCGACGAACATCACACCGATGCGACCCGAATGGCCCGAGTGAATAGCGTCGAGCACCCGCGGTTCGGAGATGGCGGCAGCGTAGCCGTCGCGTTGCAATTGAAATTTTTCTGAATTGACACTGCGTGACACGTCGGCGGCCAGAACCAAGAGCAAATCGACGTCATCGGCGGCCGCCGCGGCAACGGGAAGCAAGACGATGCCGACGAAGATCGCCAGCAGGAGAAATCTGATCGTGCGCATCGCTCCACCTCAAAGTGGATCGTTTTCACGAATCGGCGCCATCCTTTGGCGCAAGTTGAGGCAAGCACCGCCGCGATGACTGTCTGAGAATAAACTACGAAGCGGCTCGCGACCAGCCCGGCGGAACTGTGCAAGGCGTTAATCGCCGAGGACGCGAGTTCGGCGGGAATGCAATCTCCACAAGGGTGCCGGCGTTCGGCGCGCTCTTGATGCTGAAGTTCGCACGGTTTGCTTCGGCGAGCGCTTTGGTGAGCGGCAGGCCCAGGCCGGTGTTGCCCGAGCCCCAGCCGCCGGCGGTTGCGGTCTGGCGAAACGGTGTCATCGCGGCCTCGACGTCTTTCTCGCTCATGCCGATACCGGTATCGCGCACCCGCAACACTGCCTCGCCATTGTCGGCGAACGCTGTCGATACAATGACTTGGCCGCCTGGTCCGGTGAACTTGATCGCGTTCGCCAACAGATTGAGGACGATCTGGCGCAGCGAGCGCTCGTCGGCCACAACCTGCGGCAAACCGTGAATGAGTGAGCTGCGGATAATGATGCGCGCGCGATTGGCCTGCGGCTGCATGATGCCGACGCATTGCTGGGTAAGATCGTTGAGATTGACGTTGGCGAATGTGAGATCGAGTTGACCGGTTTCGATCTTGGAAAGATCGAGCAAATCATTCAGCATCGAAACCAGATGCGTTCCGGCCGCATGGATGTCCTTGAGGTATTCACGATAACGTTCGTTGCCGATCGGACCGAAGCGCTCTGCCATGATCACCTCGGCGAACCCCGTCATGGCGTTGAGCGGAGTGCGGATTTCGTGACTGACTTTGGCGAGGAAATCAGCCTTCGCGGCCGCGGCCTTCTGCGTCTCGCGCTTGGCGATCCGCAGTTCCTCGTCGACTTTCCTGCGGGCTGTGTCGTCACGGAAGATGGCACAGAATCGATCGCCGCTGCTGCGGGCAAGCGTCATCGCAAGCGGAAGCGGCCGCCCGTCGCGGCCGGGCGCCTCAACCTCGATAGCATCGTGAAGCCTGTTTGGGCTGCGCGCGATCTGGTCGAAATAGTCGCGGGCCGCACCTTGGCTCGCCGGCACGAGGATCTCGGTGAGAGCGTTGCCTGCGAGTTCGCCCTTGGCCTTGCCGAACAGCATGCCGGCGCTGGCGTTGGCGTGAATGACGCGACCGTCACGGCCGAGCACAACGATACCGTCCGTTGCCAAGTCGAGGATCGACCTGAGTATTCTGTTTTCGCTGTCGGCGGCGCCGAAAGCATGCTCTGCCGCCTGATCGGCGGGCCCGCTGGTGAGGATCAGTGCGAGCGCCGAGGCGCCGTTCCAGGGCACCGTGAACAAACGGCCATCGACCGCAAGGTATTCGCCGCACTGGGTCATGATCGACAGTGGCTGTGTTCCGCCGCGTTCGGCCAGTGCGTCGGCGCCAGGCTCGACGAACAGATTGTTGAGGCCGCCTGCGGCGGCAAGCGCATCGAGATTCTCGTAGCCACTCCATTCCAGGAAGCGGCGATTGGCGTAGAGCAACACGTCATGGCGATAGACCAGCAGGCCGACGGGGATGCGCTCGAGCAGTATTTGTTCGGCGGCGGCGCCCGGTGCGGCCGCAGCTCCGCTGCGGCATCGCCGGACGGCGCGGGTGCTTCGGCAGGCACATTGGATGAAGCAGCCGCCGTGGTTTCGTCGACGGAAGCGACAGTCTCATCGCAAGCGTTCGACCGCTCGTCTGGAATGCCTTGCAGCGCGCTCTCGGCGGCAGCGCCAGCCTGTGGTGTTCCGCGCAGGCGCGACGTCAGCTCCTGCGCCAATTCACGGAACGCCTTGCGTTCCACCAGGCTCAAGCTTGGGCGCCTTCGCTTCGGCTGGCGCGCTCGGGCGGAACGGCACCACGTTGGCGGAGCCGGGCGGCGACGGCCAGTGCGGGCCGCTCGACGACGCGGCGCGGCCTCGGCCGCCGCTATGGCGGCGCTCGGCGGCTGCGGCAGCGAAGCAACTTCGGGCGCGATGTCGGCTGCGGCATCGATCGGGAGCGCTGCCGTCGCATCGTCGCTATCCTGACGCGGCGTTTCCGGCACCGGCATGAAGCCGATCGGCCGCTCGCGGCGCACACGCACCAACTGATTGATGCGGTCGATGTCGCGACAGACGCCGAAGCCGCGATAACCGCGAAAGCTGCGATCGCGATCGAACACCGGAAGCCCGGACAACTCGACCGGCAGCCGTTCGCTCAGATCCGTCCACCGGCCAGTGAATGACAATGCCGCTCCAGGTTTCGTGGGTGGCAACCGCGCGCGTGACCTGGTCGTCGGGATCGAGTTTCAGTTCCGCGGCAATCTCGCTCCATTGTCGGCCGAACGCGGCCATGGTCCGCGGCCCTACCAGTTCGATGAATTCGTCCGAGCCGACGACGAAGCGACCGTCCGCGTCCATTTTCCAGACGAAGCGCAAGGGATGGCGCCGTTCACTGCATCGGCTCATCTTCGCGCAGCGACTTGAGGCGACGGCGAAGACGGTTCGGTGAGCGGCGCGGATGATGCTGCCGCAACCGGCTTTGCGGGGTTGCGGTCCTGCGGACGTCGGCGTGGTCGTCTCCGGAGCGGCCCGCGCGGCCGGCGCTTCGTCGGGCTGGGCGGCAGGACGAGACCACCAGCACACGCGACGCGTCCTTGCCGAGCCGCACGAGATCGACTCGGACCTGAGGCTCGAGGCCGCGCTTCCAGCGCCGGTTTCGAGCGCTTGCGCGGCGGCCGCTCCGATGCCGAGCGCCGACAGAGCGGTCGCCGCCATTGCAACGAGTTCGCGCCGCGTCGCGTGGCATGAATGAGCGTGCCGTCCGGCGCAAATACCGCGACCGCTCGCTCGCCGTCGGCATAAAGGCGGCGGACACGTTCGCGAGCGTCAGCGCTGGCCCGGCCGGCTCGGTCGCGGCGATCAGCACTGCAGTCGCGCCCCCGGGAAGCGCGATGCGCGAGCACGCACATATCAATCCGCGTCCGAAGCCCGCGCCAAAACCGCGCAGCCGTTCGAGCCGCGCCTGGCGCCGCGACGGCAGAGTGGCGGCCAGCCGGACGACTTGGCTGGCGGACAGCGTCGCCAGGAGCGAACCGCAGATTCTGGCAAGCATCGCGTGTTCGCGGCGCCGAACATCGCCGCGCCGACCGCGTTCGCCCACAACATCCGCGACGCGTCGGCGCTCCATAGCCAAGCCGGCCATGCGCTCGTCGCCAGCGCCGCAAGTCGCGGATTGCGCAACGGCGCGAGCTCTGACTCCACAATCGGCATGCGCACGGAACTCGTTGCCTAAGGAATTCTTAATAATGCGGGCGGTGTGCGGCGTCCATGGCGCGCAGCCGCTTCGCTGCAGGCATGGCGCGATAACCTTAATCGCCGCGGACCGCGCACGGCATGTGGCGTCTTTTGAACTTGCACATTGACCGTGATTTCGCGGTAGGATTGCATCGAGTCGGCAGGCTGACAGGAGCAGACGATGGCCAAAGATCCGTTCGAGCAGTTTGCAATCCCGAACGAGTTGCGCGCCTTCGCCGAGCAAAGCGTGGCTCAGGCGCGCCAGGCCTTCGACGGCTTCATCCAGGCCGCCAACCAAGCCATGGGCCAGATGCAAGGACAGGCGCAGGCCGCGCACAGCGGCGCCAGCGAAATCGCCCACAAGTCGATGACTTATGCCGAGCAGAATGTGGCCGCGTACCTTCGATTTCGCCCAAAAGCTGATGCACGCCAAGGACGCGCACGGAGGTGATGGGCGCTGCAGTCCGAATATCTCAGCCGCCAGATGCAGACGCTGTCGGCGCAGGTGCAGGATCTCGGCCAAAGCGCCGCCAAGATCGTGGTCGACGCCGCCAAGCCTAAAACCTGATTCCGGCGCGGCTAGTCTGCCGCGGCATCGAAAATCTATATGCATTTCAATAGCTTAACTAATTTTGTGCAATGCAATATTTTCTATTGCAATGCACCAATATAGCTGCTATATGAGGCTCAGGATAGGCCCGGGCCTGCGAGTGAGCGCGTTCGGCCTCGGGTCGACGATGAAGTGCCAGGCCTCGCGCAACGGGCGGCGAGGCCATCAGAAAATCTCCTCTGAGACAGCCCAAGAGCACAAGCACCAGAAGACAAGGACACGTGTCATGGCGGACGCCACAACTTCGACTGCCCCGAAAATGAAGACCAGCAAGCCCGCGACCGGCCCGTTCGATATGCCGAAATTCGAAATGCCGAAGTTCGACATCCCGAAGGTCGAAATGCCGGCAGCTTTCCGCGAATTCGCGGAGCGCGGCGTCGCTCAGGCAAGGACACCTACGAGAAGATGAAGGCCGCCGCCGAAGAGGCGACCGACGTGCTCGAGACCACCTATTCGACCGCCAGCAAGGGCGCGTCCGACTACGGCCTCAAGATGATCGAGGCGGCGCGCGTGAACACCAATGCGGCGTTCGATTTCTTCGGCGAGCTGATCACCGCGAAGTCGCTGTCGGAAGTCATCGAGCTGTCGAGCACCCATGCGCGCAAGCAGTTCGAGGCGCTGACGCAGCAGAGCAAGGAACTCGGCGCGCTGGCCCAGAAGGTCGCGACCGAGACCGCCGAGCCGATCAAGAGCGGCATGAACAAGGCGTTCAGCAAGGTCGCCTGACGGCACTGCTGAGCGCATCGCGCGCTTCGCGTGACGTGAGGAAAGCCCGGGTCTCGGCCCGGGCTTTTGCTTTGTCGTGCTCGGGCTTGCCTGCTATGCCACGCGCCGGTCTTGCCAAACTGAGCCGTTACTCATAGGTTCCGCGCGCTTGCCGACCGCGAGCCCGTGCAGCTGTAGCTCAGTTGGTTAGAGCGCTTGACTGTGGATCAAGAGGTCGGTGGTTCGAATCCACCCAGCTGTACCAAACACGCGCCCGCCTGCCGCCCGCAACTCGGTCATTTGGCGGCGATTTTGTCCAGAAGCCGGCAGCCAGGTTTTCTGCTCCGTGTCGACGAAAGCGAGCACTTGCTCCGGCGTCATTGCGCGCGAATAGCTGCCGATATTGGCAAGCCGCTTCTTGAAGTCCGGGTCGCTGACGACCTTGGCCAAGTCGGCGCTGACCTTGCTGATGATCGGCGCGGGTGTGCCGTGCGGCGCCACCAGCACCTGCCAGCCGGTCGCGGCAAAGCCCGGAATTGTCTCCGCCACGGTCGGCAGATCGGGAAACTGCGGCAGGCGCTCAGGCGACGGCGACCGCGATCAGCTTGACCTGACCGGCTTTGACCGAGCCGACGATCCCCGAATAACCCTCGATGATCATCGAGACGCGGCCACCGGCGACATCGGCCAGCGCGGCCGCAGGGCCGCCATTATAGGGAACCGGCAAGAGCTTGATGTCGGCCCGCTCCTGAAACTCCAAACCGGTGAGATCCGTAAGCCGGCCGACACCGGTCACCGCAATCGAGATTTTTCCAGGCTCTTTTTTGGCGAGCGCGATCAGTTGCGGCAGCGTTGTCACGCCGAGCGACGGATTGACCGCAAAGAACATGGGGTTTTCGGCCGTATATCCGATCGGCACGAAATCGCGCGGCAGCTTCAACGGCAGATTGGGCGCGACCGTCCGCAGCGCCACAAACGTCGACAACGCGGGCATGAACAAGCGTGTAGCCGTCGGGCACGGCCTCGCTCGCCGCGCGCGCGGCGACGCTGCCATTGGCGCCAGGACGATTGACCACCACGACCTGCTGACCCCAAGCTTTGCTCAAGCCCTCGGCGACAAAGCGCGCATCGACGTCCGGAGTGGCGCCTGGCGCCGCGTCGGCGATGATCGTAACCGGCTTGTTCGGATAGGTGCCCTGCGCATGTGCGGCGGAAAGCGCCGGCAACGTCAGCAGACACAGGCCCGCAATACTGAACCGATAACGGCTGGCGTTCATGTCGTTCTCCTCAATGACCTTAATTTGCTCGATTGAACGCTGCGGCCGGCTTTGAAGCGAGCGGTTAAAACGTCGCAAGTTGGCGACGCACGACTCGCCCCGAGGGGCGATCCAGGCGTTTACCCTTCGGAAATTATCCGATTTAGGCACGCTTTACCTTAACACGACACGGCAGCCGGTTGGCGAGACGCCCTTAGTGATTCTCGACTATCACGCGCAGGTGAGGGGACGAACCAATTTCAGTGAATTTCGTGGCACGCGCGACGATATTAAACGCATTCAAGAACGAGGTCGTGGCGCCGGACGTCAGGCAGCGTACGGCGGCGCATGGAACGGATTCTCTCCACGAATTGCCCTCGAATCTCACGCTTACGATCCATCACGATCTCGACGCGGTTGAAGCCGAATGGCGCCGGTTCGAGCCAATCGCCGATTGCACTGCATTCCAGGCGTTCGACTGGCTGGCGACGTGGCAGCGCCATGTCGGCGCGCGTGAAGGCGTCCAGCCGGCAATCGTCGTCGGCACCTTCGCGGATGGCAACACTGCATTCATCCTGCCGTTCGCCGTCGAACCGCGGCGTTTGGCGCGACGGCTTTGCTGGCTGGGTCAGGACCTCGCCGACTATAACGCACCGCTGCTGGCGCGCGACTATTCGCAGCGTGTCGCGCCGGATCGTTTCCTCGTGATTTGGCAGGAACTGCGCGCGCGCATGCAGCGCGATGCCCGGTTGCGCCACGACTGGATCGAACTGGAAAAGATGCCGGAAAAAATCGGCGGCCAGATCAATCCTTTTACCCATCTCGGCGTCACACCCAACGCCAGCGGCGCCTACGTCACGCAACTCGGCAGCGACTGGCAGACATTCTACAGAGCGAAGCGTTCCTCGGCGACGCGCCGACACGACCGTGCCAAGCACAGACACATGTCGGCGATCGGCGAAGTTCGCTTCACGACCGTTACGGATCGTGACGACGTGAGGCTCACCATTGAAACGCTGATGGAACAGAAAGCCCGAGCGTTCGCCCGGAAAGGCATTCCAGACATGTTTGCGCGGCCCGGTTGCCGAGAATTTTTCCTCGCTCTCGCCGCCAATCCGGATACCCAGTCTCTCGTTCACGTGAGCCGGGTCGAGGTTGGGGCAAGCTGGGTAGCAACGAACCTCGGGGTGGTGTTCGGCGACTGCTACTATCACGTCCTGGCGAGCTACGGCGAAGGCGAAGCCGCTCACTACGGGCCAGGCGCGCGTCATCTGCGCGAGCTTCTGGCCTACGCCATCGCGCGAGGCCTGCGCCGCTTCGATTTCACGATCGGAGACGAACCATACAAAATGGAATGGTCCGATATACACCTGAAGATCTGCGATTATTCCACGGCGGCGACGTGGCGCGGCGCGCCGGCGAATGCGGTTTCGATTCCAAGACGGCGGATCAAACGCTTCATCAAGCAGACGCCAGCGGTGTGGCGGTTCGTCTGCCGCGTCCGCGCCGCGGTTGGATCGCGGCTGCATCCGCAGCATTCTCCGCCGCGATCTTGAGATCATCAGCGCTCGATCCGATCGAGATTTGCCGTCATGCGCGCCACGGTACGCCGGAACGAGGCGAGATCGCGCTCCGGAATCCCTTGCTCTGCCTCGTCCGTAATAGTCCGCGCGACGGTGAGAAGTTCGTTACGCAGGCGCTTCGCTTTCGCGCTCAGCGAAACCCTCACCTTGCGGCGGTCGTCGCCGCTGCGCACACGATAGATCAGGCCTGACCGTTCCATGCTGCGCAGCGCGATCACGGTGGTCGGCTCCATCATACCGACCCGCGCCGACAACTCGCGTTGCGACAGACCGTCGGTGATCCACAGCACCCGCAAAAAATACCACTGGCCCCGCGTCACGCCGTAGGCCGTGATGCGCCGTTCCAAGAGCCGCTGAAAGGCGCGGTGCGCGTCGCGCACCAGATAGCCGGAGCTCAGCCGCGGCGGGAACTCGACGGCGCGGCGGCGTGCCGGCGGGGTTGCTTTCGATACGTGTCGTGGCGGCATCGGCGTTGACAGGCCCCAGTTTCCAATGCGAATAATACTTAGAAATCTATGCAATGTGAACGGGTGCCTTGCTGTTTCGGTATTGCACCCTTTTCCTTGTTGCACCTTACCCGGAGATCGAGCGCCATGCCAAAGCCGCTGCACAAGGAACAACAAACGACCGCGACGCCGAATCAGGCCTTCGATCTGCGCAGCACGCTGGAATGGCTGCGCGCCGCAGGGCGATCTGATCGAGACCACCCGGGAGGTCGATCCCGACCTCCAGGTTACCGGCCTGCAGAAGCATCTCGACGGCGGCTGCCCGGCATTGTTCAACACCGTCAAGGGCAAGCCCCATCATCGCGTCATCACCAACCTGTTCGGCGATATCAAGGTGATCAACAAGATGTTCGGCTGGAAGGACGATCCCGAGCGCGTGCGCAAGCTCGCCTACGCGTTGTCGCATCCGCTCAAGCCGGAAATCATCGACCAGAGCGAAGCCCCGGTTCAGCAGCACGTCGTCATGAACCCCAAGGACGTCAACGAATACATGGTGCCGATCCGGCACACCACGTATGAGCCCGAGCTGACCGTCGGCTCGGGCATCCGCTGCATCAGCTTCGACCAGTTCGATGGCGGCACCGACCTCGGCTACAACCGCATGAATTTCCGCTGGGGCAATGTCGGCACGTTCCAGATTTCGCCCGGCTCGCACATGTGGCAGGTCGCCAACAAATACTACAAGGAAGATCAGCCGATTCCGATCATCATGTGCTTCGGCGTGCCGCCGGCCTGCACGCTGATGGCCGGCGCAGGCTTCGACTACGCGGTTCTGCCGATGGGCTGCGACGAGATCGGCATTGCGGCGCGCGGTGCAGGGCGCGCCGATCCGCATGGTGAAGTGCCGCACCGTCGATGCCTATACGCTGGCCGACTGCCGAACTGGTGCTCGAAGGCTACGTGCATCCGCGCGACCGCCGCTTCGAAACCAAAGAAGCCGAGGACGCCGGCGTGCAGGGCCGTTTCCATTTCCACCCCGAATGGGCCGGCTACATGGGCAAATCCTACAAGGCGCCGACGTTTCACGTCACCGCTGTCACCATGCGCAAGCCGGAGACCAAGCCGATCATCTTCGCGCTCGGCGTCCACACGCTCGACGATCACAACATCGACACCACCGTGCGCGAAGCCGCCATCTTCGAGCTGTGCAACCGGCTGCAGCCCGGCATCGTGCAAAACGTGGTGGTCCCGTATTGCATGACCGATTGGGGCGGCTGCGTCATCCAGGTCAAAAAGCGCCATCAGATCGACGAGGGCTGGCAGCGCAATTTCCTGGCCGCCGCGCTGTCGTGCTCGCAAGGCATGCGGCTCGCGATCGCGGTGAGCGAAGATGTCGATCCGTATTCGATGGACGACATCATGTGGTGCATGACCACGCGCGTGAACCCGCGCACCGACATTCTCAACCCCATCCCCGGCGGCCGCGGCCAAACCTTCATGCCGGCCGAACGCATGACCGCGGGCGAGCGGCAATGGACGGCGTCGAACACGCAGTTCGAAGGCGGCATGGGCATCGACGCCACGGTTCCCTTTGGTTATGAGAGCGACTTTCTGCGCCCGGTCTATCCGGTCGACAAAGTGCGGCCGGAAGATTTCTTCTCCAAGGACGACATCGCGAACGCCAAGAAGCGCATGCAGGGCTGGGTCCATTCGCTGGCGCGCTCGGGGCGCTGATACACGCATTCTCGCGATGCCGAGCCGTGATTCGCGCCCTTCATCCCACCCCGCGAACAGCGGGGCGGGGACCGCACCAACGGGTCCGGCCCGAAGTGGCCGGCCCGATGACAGGCTCCGTGCGGTGGGCGGGGCGACTGACGCGCGGCTTCGTTGCCGGTGATGGAAGGTGCTGACGTCATCGCTGCCATCGCCTTTGTTAGCCTGCGTCGCGTTGGGGTCGTCGCCCCCTCCATCAAGTTGCTGCGCCCGCCTCATCCCGTCCCGCGAACAGCGGGGCAAGGACCGCACCAACGGGTCCGGCCCGAAGTGGCCGGCCCGATGACAGGCTCCGTGCGGTGGGCGGGGCGACTGACGCTCAGCTTCGTTGCCGGTGATGGAAGTTGCTGACGTCACGGCTGCCATCTCCTTTATTCGCCTGCGTCGCGGTGGGGTCGTCGCCCCCTCCACCACGCTGCTGCGCAGCGCGGTCCCCCTCCCGCCGCTATCGCGGGGGAGGATGACCATGCGCTCTCGTTCTCGCGACGCGTTTTGCGCCCGAGTTTTGCCAATGGTCTGTAGCCCGGATGGAGCGCAGCGTAATCCGGGGGCGGCAGTGACGCTTCACGATCGTTCCCGGATTACGCTGCGCTCCATCCGGGCTACGAAGCTAAGAAAGAAGGGGAAGCGGAACGCCGACAGACGCGGACTCCAGCTACCGCACCAGCGGGTGCGGCGCGCGCTCAGCGGAGCGCGCTCGCCTGTCGGCGTTCCACCGCGGTTCTTGCCAGAGGGACTATTCATCCCCAAGGCTCAGCTCGGGCCAAGGCTTCCCGCAGACGGCACTGGTACGCGGCGGGTTACCCCCGCCAGTACCGCCTTTGGTTACAGCGAGCACCCCGCGTGCCGGTCGTAGTGCCGGCAGGCTTGATGTCCGAGCCGCCCGGGTGCGGAGTGCAAGTCCGCCCGCGGGCACCGCACTCGCTCCGCTTTCAGGCTTGCCTCCGGAAGGCGTCCCTTGGTGAGCGAGATTTGCTGAATATAATCCTATCAGTGACAAATGTCAAGTGAAAGTCGCGACAGCAAGGACGCTAGCCGCCGCTTGTTTTCACCTACTCTGGTCGGCGGTCTTGCCATCGCTGCGCCAGCGCGCGGCGATCGAGCTTGCCCCGCTCGGTCTTCGGCAGCGATGTGCTGAGCACGATCTGCTTTGGCGCCTTGAAGGCAGGGAGGATCGTGGCGCAGTAGCGCAGCAATTCGCCGGCATCGAGAGAGACGCCAGGCCGGGCGACCACGTAGCTGACGACCTCCTCGCCGTAGACCGCATCCGGCACGCCGATCGTCGCCGCCTCGATGACATCGGCGTGCTGCATCAGGCAGCTATCGATCTCGACCGGCGAGATTTTCGCGCCGCCACGAATGATCAATTCTTTCTCGCGGCCGGTCAGCGTCAGAAAGCCGTCGGCATCGAGACAGCCGAGATCGCCGGTGCGCAGGCGGCCGCGGCAATGCACTTTGATGCCGCCGTCCTCGCCGAGATAGCGGAACGGATGGTCGGCAATGCCGCCGAGTTCGACATAGCCGATTTCGCCGGGCGGCAGGCGCCGGCCCTCGGCGTCGACGATGGCGAGATCGTGATAGGCAAATGGCCGTCCGACCGTGCCGAGGCGCCGCTGTTCGCCCGCAACAGCGGCGATCCAGCTCACCTCGCTGGCGCCGCAACCCTGCGCGATCGGGATGCCGAACCGCTGTTCGAACCGTTTCCATTCTTCGAGCAGGAGCGGCGCCGAACTCGAAGTAATGAAACGCAGCGTCGGCAGGTTGTCGCGATGCGCTGTGTCTTCGCGGTTGAGCAGGATGTTGATGGTCGTGGGATTGCCGGCGGCGATCGTCACGCCGTGGTCGCGCACATGGGCGAAAAACCGGCTTGCCGAAAACTTTTCGCCGAGGATCAGGGTGGCGCCGCGATTGACGACCGCCAGCGCGCCCAAAAGCTGCGCCGAGGCCCAACTGAAGGGGCGGAAATCGTAAAGCCGATCCGCCGCGGTGATGCCGAACCCCTCGGCCACAGCGTCGATATTCATCAGATATTCGCGGAAGTTCAAAACGACGCCTTTGGGCCGATCGCTGGTGCCCGACGTGAACAGGATGACGGCATCGTCGTCCGGACCAGCAGCACGCTGCGGTTCGCTGGGCGCATGGCACGCCAGCGCCGCGTACAGTGTATCCGGCTCGGGCTTGTCCCACTGGCCCAAGCGCATGCGCGGCACATCGGTATCGGCAAGCAGATCTTCGAGTTGCAAGCCGTCCTGATACAGAATGAGCCGCGGCTTGAGCCGCTCGAAAATATTGCCGAGCTGGTTGCGGTTCATCTCGACATGAATTGTGCAGACTGTGGCACCGGCGGCCATCACGCCGAAGTAGCACAGCAAATGCTCGATCGAGTTGTTGGCGAGGAGGGCCACCCGGTCATTCGGACCCAGGCCGCGCGCGCGCAGCAAGGCCGCAAAGCGCCCGACGGTCTCGCGCAGTTGGCCATAGCTCACGCTTCGCCCGCCGTCGGCCGCGACCACCCATGGATGGTCCGGCGCACGCCGCGCGGCCCGCACGATCCAACTTTGCAACAGGTTTGAGCCGGCGTCGTTGTGCATGATAGAATGGCCGAGATCGAATTCCTTAGCATTATAAGCATTTCGCCGGTAACGCAAAGCTGCCGGAATGTCCAGCAAAGGCGCGGTACAACGCATGGCAAAGCAGCAAGCGGCAAAGCAGAATGAGACAACCAACGGGGGCTCCCCTGCGGCAGCCGCCGGCTCCAACGCCGCGCCGTTTCTGCCCTACCACGATCTGCGGCAATGGCTCGAAGAGGCGAAGAAACTCGGCGAAGTGCGGGAAGCGGGCGGATTGTCCTACCAGCAGGATATCGGCATGGTCGCCGAGCTATCGGCGCACGCCGAAGACGCGCCGTGCATCGTGTTCGAGAATGTGCCGGGCACGCTCGAGGGCAGCCGTCTCCTGGTGAACTTCTTCGCCGGCAAGCGCAAAAATATGACGCTTGGATTTTCCACCGAGCTTTCCAAGCTCGAGCTCAGCGAAAGCTTCCGCGTCAATCACGCCACGATGCTCAAGCGCATCCCGCCGAAATTCGTCGAGACGGGCCCGGTGATGCAGAACGTCATGACGGGCGACGCCATCGACGTCACCAAATTCCCGGCGCCGCAATGGCATCCGCAGGACGGCGGCCGTTACATCGGCACCGGCTGCTACAACATCATGCGCGATCCCGACGACGGCTGGATCAATTGCGGCACCTACCGCGTCATGATCCATGACGAGAAATCCCTCGGCTTCTACATCTCGCCCGGCAAGCACGGCCGCGTGATGCGCGACAAATATATGGCGCGCGGCGAGCGCATGCCGGTCGCGATCGTGTGCGGCGGCGATCCCATGAGCTTCCTGATGGGCTCGAGCGAAGTGCCGCAGGGGGTGTGCGAGCTCGACATCATCGGCGGCATGCGCGGCCAGCCGGTCGAGGTTATCAAGGGGCCGATCACCGGCCTGCCGATCCCCGCCAACGCCGAGATCGTGATCGAAGGTTTCGTCGAGCCCGGCAACGTGCGCACCGAGGGGCCGTTCGGCGAATGGACCGGCTATTACGCCAGCGAGTTGCGGCCCGAGCCGGTGATCGACATCAAGGCAATCTACTATCGCAACGCGCCGATCCTGCTCGGCTGCGTGCCGCAGCGGCCGCCGGACGAGATCTGCCGCTACCGCGCCATCGTTCGCTCGGCGCTGTTGCGCGAGAACATCGAGAAAGCCGGCGTTCCCGGTGTCACGGCCGCATGGGCGCACGAGGTCGGCAACGCGCGGCTGTTCGTCGCCGTCGCCGTCAAGCAGCGTTATCCGGGGCATGCCAAGCAGGCCGGCCACATCGCCGCGCAGTGCCACGTCGGCGCCTACTGCGGCCGCTACGTGATCGTGGTCGACGACGATATCGATGTGTCGAATCTGGAAGAGGTGATCTGGGCGCTGATCACGCGTTCCGATCCGGCGACGTCGATCGACGTCATCCGCGGCGCCTGGTCGACGCCGCTCGATCCGCGCATCGAGCCGGAGCGCAAGGCGGCCGGCGACTTCACCAACAGCCGCGCCGTCATCGACGCCTGCCGGCCGTGGCATTGGCGCGACCAGTTTCCCGCCGTCAACATGCCGTCGCCGGAAGAGCGCCGCATCGCGATGGAAAAATTTGGGCACTTGATGAAGAGCTGAACTCTTTTCTTATCCTGCCCCGCAAAGCGGGAAGGCGGACCACCTTGCGCAGCAGGGTGGTGGAAGGGGCCTCGGCCGCGAGGCTTGCACTCAGGCCTGAGGATCGCCTCGCTGCAGCACGCCCCCTCCACCATGCTTTGCATGGTCCGCCTCCCCCGCTACGCTTCGCTCCGCGGGGGCGGATTGATGCGAGGACCGAACCATGAATCAAACCCCACAGTGGCCGGACTTGCCGTTCACGGCGTGGAGTGAAACCTGCGAAACGCTTTATCGCTGGACGCAGATCGCCGGCAAGGTGCGGCTCGCGACGACGCCCCTCGTCAATCATTGGTGGAACGTCACATTCCATGTCGCCGCGCGCGGCTTGGTCGCACCGGCGAATCCGTACCAGGGGCGGACGTTCGATATTGTCTTCGACTTCGTGGACCATCAGCTCCGGGTCGCGACCAGCGATGGACGTGTCGAGAGTTTTGCACTCGCGCCGATGCCGGTCGCGGACTTTTACGCCGCCTTCATGCAAAGCCTGCACCGCCTCGGTATCGACGTGCCGATTTGGACGATGCCGAGCGAAATCGAGAACGCCGTGCCGTTCGACCAGGATCGCACGCACGCGCAGTACGATCGCGATTACGTTGCACGCTTTCGGCAGGCGCTGGTGCAAGCCGATCGGGTGATGGGTGAATTTCGCGCCCGCTTCATCGGGAAAGTCAGCCCGGTGCATTTCTTCTGGGGCAGCTTCGACCTTGCGGTGACGCGCTTTTCCGGCCGTACCGCGCCGCCGCCGAAGAGCGTCACCCCCAATGTGGCGAACTGGGTGATGACGGAAGCCTATTCGCACGAGGTTTCAAGCTGCGGCTTCTGGCCCGGCAACGGCGGCTACGGCCGGGCGGCGTTCTACGTCTATGCGTATCCGGAACCGGCCCGCTATGGCGACACAGTGCTGCACACAGCGGAAGCGTTCTACGACAAAAATGTCGGCCAGTTCATCCTGCCCTATGACGCGGTGCGGCAGGCGCGCGACCCCGAAGCGCTCTTGCTGGGATTTCTTCAGGAAACCTATGAGGCCGCCGCCGGCTTGGCGAAATGGGACCGCAAAGCTTTGGAGCGGAGCGACCCGGGCACGCATTAAAAGCGCGGCGGCGGTGTTATTCAATCAGCCATAAGCTACCGGGAGATAACCAATGCGCAAAATCCTGCTTCCTCTGGCAGCGCTCGGCATCGTTCTGGCGCCGCTTGCCTTCGCCCAACCCGCTCACGCCGACCCCTATCGATGGTGCGCCGAATATGGACGCGCCGGCGGACGAAATTGCTACTTTCTCACGCTCGAACAGTGCCGCATGACGGTCAGCGGCATCGGCGGCGCATGTGTGCTGAATCAATTCTACACCGGGCCCGACAATGGATACGCCGGAGGCCCGGTCAGACACTATCGCGCGCCGCGCAAACATTATCGCGAATGATCGTCGCAAGCATGCGCAAATGAAGCCGCTTGCTCATCCTCCCCCGCACACACAGTGCGGGGGAGGGGGACCACGCGAAGCGTGGTGGGGGGGCTTCTGAGAGGACGATGCGTTATCGTCGCAGAACATTTCAAACGCCAACACGAATTTAAAACTCTTGCGCAGCGTCGCGGCCGAGGCCCCTTCCCACCACGCTGCTGCGCAGCGCGGTCCCCCTCCCCCGCTTCGCGGGGGTGGATGAAGGACGCGCGTTGCGCAAATGATGCCGCTTGCTCATCCGCCCCCGCACGCAGTGCGGGGGAGGGGGACCACGCGAAGCGTGGTGGAGGGGGCTTCGGCCTCACCGCTTTTCCGCCGCCATGCGAACGATGGCGTCAGCCGCTTCATCGATCCTACCCGTCAATTCGCTCGCGGCAAGGCGCATCACCCGCACGCCATGCGCTTCGAGCCACACGTCGCGACGGTTATCGCGTTGCGGGCGATCAGCCATATCGTGGCTCACACCATCGATCTCGATCGCAAGCCGCGCCTTGGCGCAATAGAAATCGAGCGCGTATGGCCCGATTGGATGCTGTCGGCGGAAAACCGGTTGCCCTGGCGCACGTGCGCGCAAGCGGCTCCATAGCTTTGCTTCTGGTACCGACAACGCGCGACGCAGCCGTTGGGCGTTGTTGATGGTTTTCCGCGGGGCTCTCATGATCGTGTGCTCAGAGGCCCCCTCCACCACGCTTCGCGTGGTCCCCCTCCCCCGCTTCGCGGGGGCGGATGAAGGACCACAACGACGCGCTGCGACTTAGGCCGCGGCGGCTTGGGCCATTTTTTCCAGCACGAAGTCGTAGTGCACGAGGTAGAACGGCTCGTTCATGAGCTCGCCGCTCGGCGCCTTGCTGCCGGCCGGCATCTTTTTGAAATCGACAATCAACGGCTCTTTCACGCCGTACACGACGTCGTTGTCGATGAACTCGTCACCGTCCTGAAACAGATGGGTCACCAGGCCATGGTAGCCGGGCGCGCTGATGGCGAAATGAATATGCGCCGGCCGCATGTGGCTCATGTCGGTGCGGTTCATCAGCTCGCCGATCGTGCCGTCCATCGGGATCGTGTAGGAGATCGGCGCGACGGTGCGGATCAGGTACGAACCGTCGGGCTGCGCGCGATAGAGGCCGCGCATCCACGGGCCCTCGATGCCGTCGCGCTGGGCTTCGTAAAAGCCCTCGCCGTCAGTCTGCCACAGATCAAGCGTGGCGCCTGAAACCGGCTCGCCCTTGAGGCCGCGCACCACACCGCTGACGAAGCAGGCGATGCCAGGCGCATTGGCCGCCATGTTGCCGCCGTTCGCGACCGGCGGCGCGTCGGGAACGTGGAACGGCCCCTCGACCGTGCTCGGCGTCGCGCCGCTCGGCCGCCGGTGGTTGATCGCGTCCACCAGCATGCTCACGCCGAGCACGTCCGACATCAGGATGAATTCCTGACGCTTGTCGTCGCACAATTGGCCGGTGCGGGTGAGGAAATCGATGGCCGTCGCCCATTCGGCCTGGGTTGGTTCGACGTCTCGCACGAAGGCGTGGATGTGCTTCACCAGGGCGTTCATCACCTGCTTGAGGCGCGGATCCGGGATATCGCTCCATCGCTCGAGCGCGATGTCCGTCAGAGTCTTTTCGGTCACGTAGGGCATCGTCGCCTCCTCGCATTCATCCGATCAAAATCATGCGCCAAATCATGCGCCACAAGGTCATGCGCCATTGAGTTCGCGCCGCACCAGGGCGGCACCCTCGGCCATCGCCTTCATCTTACCAAAGGCCACCGCGCGCGGCAGGTATTTCATACCGCAATCCGGTGCCACCACCACCCGATTTGGCGGCACGTGGGCCAGCGCCCGCCGGATGCGCTCCGCAACGGTCTGCGGCGTCTCGACCGTCATATCGGACAGATCGATCACGCCCAGAATAATGGTTTTCGACGGCAGCTCCCGCAAGACCGCGAGGTCGAGCTTGGGCTGCGCCGCCTCGATGGAAATCTGCTGCGCCTTCGAGCCCTCAAGCTCGGGCAGGAACGAATAACCCGACGGCTTGTCGTGCACGACGGCCGCATAGCCGAAGCACAGGTGCACCGCGACCGTGCCGGTGACACCGTCCAGCGCGCGGTCGAGCGCCTTCAGGCCGTATTGCCGCGCCTTGTCGGGATGCTGCTGCATCCACGGCTCGTCGATCTGCACCACGTCGGCGCCGGCGGCGAACAGATCCTTGATCTCGGCGTTGACGGCGGCCGCATAGTCCAGCGCCACCGCCTCCTCGTCATTGTAGTAATCGTCCTGCGCCTGCTTGCCCATGGTGAACGGGCCCGGCACCGTCGCCTTGATAGGGCGATCGGTGTTGGCGCGCAGCACCTGAAGATCGCGCAGCTCGATCGGCCGCGTGCGCCGGATCGGGCCGACCACCCGCGGCACCGGAATGGCTTTGCCGCTGCGGTTGATCGTGGTGCCGGGCTTCTCGACGTCGATGCCGTCGAGCGCGGTGGCGAAGCGGTTGGAATAGCTTTCGCGGCGCTGCTCGCCGTCGGTGATGATGTCGAGCCCGGCGCGCTCCTGGTCGCGGATCGCGAGCAGCGTGGCGTCGTCCTGCGCCGCTTCGAGGTGGTCGCCCGCCACCAGCCAAAGATCGTCGACCCGCACCCGCGGCACCTGCTTCGACAGCTTGTCGCGGTCGATCAGCCATTCGGGTTGCGGGTAGGAGCCGACGAGGGAGGTGGGCAGCAGCATGAAAATCCTCTCCTCTGGCTGGCGCTGGTTGTTGCCCTCCCCCGCTGGCGGGGGAGGGCGAGGACAAACAAGCTACTTCACGGCATTCCCGTAGGGATAGATCACGTTGCCGGTCTTTTCGTCGGCGGGCGTGAGCACGGTCTGATAGCTCATGCCCCGCCAGGTATCGAGGTTCGCCGCATCGGTGATGTCGTGATACTGCACCTGCATCATCCCCGATTTGGTCCACTCGCCATTCTTGCCGAACTTGACGTCGCGCCATGATGGTCTTGAACTCGTGGCTGCGCAGGTAATCGGCGATCTTGTCGTCGTTGATGCTCTTCGCACCGGTGACGGCATCGGCCAGCACCTGCATATAGGCGTAGCCCCAGCCGCCGAGATAGTAGCCGAGCGGATCGACGCCTTCGGCCTTGGCACGCTCCTGGTACTTCTTGAAGAAGTCGGCGGCCGGAGCCATCAACTTCGGCGACGGCACCCAGGTCTCGTAGTTCACGATGCCGTTGAGCTTGGACTTGAGCTTCTCCTTGAACACGGTCGCCTGCAGGCCGACCATGGCGCCGCCCATCATCTTGGGCTTGAAGTCCGATTTCGTTGGCGGAAAGCAGCATGCCGACCGAGCTCAGCGGATACGAGCAGATGACCACGAGATCGGGATTGGCGGCCTGCAGCGCGCGCACGATCGGCGAGAAGTCCGTCGTGCTCGGCGGATAGGTCTTGTCGTAGACGATGTTGAAGCCATATTTCTTGGCGTTGTCGCGGGCGCCTTCGCAGGCATTGCGCGAGAACTCGGCGTCCTCGGCGGCGAGCGCGATGGTTTTCGGTTTCGGATTCTGTGCGGCCGCGACCTGGAAGAAGCCTTCGGTGAACGACTGCTTGGTGTCGGGGCCGGTCGGCAGCATCGAGAAGTATTTCGGATAGTGGAACTCGCTGTTCACGTCGAGCGCGAACAGGCTGATGTAGGTCTTCTGCTTCTGCATGATGACCGGAATGGCCGGCGCATTCATGTTGGTCGCATAGCCGCCGACGACGAGATCGACCTTATCGACGTCGAGCAGCTTGGTGTAGATGCCCGGCACGGTCGACGGGATTGGACTGGTCGTCGTAATAGACGAGCTTGACCGGCCGGCCGAGCAGGCCGCCCTTGGCGTTGATTTCCTCTTCCCAAATCTTCTGGCCGAGCAGCGCCTGCTTGCCGTTGGCGGCGAGCGGGCCGGTCAGCGACATGCTGAAGCCGATCTTGATCGGCTCGCCGCTCTGCGCCGACGGCAGGAGCGGCTGTCGCGACAAGTCCGGTCGCAAGCAGTGCGGCGCCGAAGCCGTAGGCAACGCCGCGCCGCGTTACGTGATGACTCATGGTCTTCCTCCAGAAAGCGGTTTTTATTCGTGGCACCTGGTCATGGCGCGTTGGCGGGCTGCCCCGGTCGGTCATGACGCGACAGTGTCGGTGGCAGAATGCCCGCTTTGGCGCTCGTGGAAAGAGAGTGACAGGGAGCGTGGCAATCTGCCCGGCGTCGTGCCGAATGTTCGTTGCCGACCGGACTGCCCCACGACGACGGCTGCGCCGGCAACCCGCGGGCTCGAAACTGCGTATTGCGGCGATTTTGGCGGTGCGGCGGCGCAGCACGTCGTGACAAACCCGCCGCAAGGCTCTTGTCGGAGTGGCCGCTTCGATTTACTCTATGGTGCTTTTATTCGAACACCGGGCTGGCCGGAGACGATCCGGGACCGCCGGGCGCATTGAAAGGGAACGACCATGGCTTGGACCACCCCGACCCTCGTCGAAATCTGCATCGGCCTCGAGATCAACGGCTATCTGCCGGCCGAGTTCTGATCCGCCACGCTTTTCGCCGCGATCCCCGTGAATGGGGCGCCTGACCGCCATCGTCCTCGGTGCCGCGGCGGGTGGCGGCTTTCCGCAATGGAATTGCCGTTGCGCCGTGTGCCGGCTCGCCTGGGCCGGCGACCCGCGCGTCAAGCCACGCACCCAAGCGAGCCTCGCGGTTTCGGCTGACGGCGAGCACTGGATCTTGCTCAACGCCTCGCCCGACCTGCGCGCGCAACTTCAAGCGACGCCGCGCTGCAGCCGCGAAGCGGACTGCGCGGCAGCCCGATCGCGGCGGTCGTCCTGACCGGCGCCGAGATCGACCAGACCGCCGGGTCTGCTCGACGCTGCGCGAACGGCAAGACTTCACGCTTGATCGCCACCGCCGAGACGCTCGCGGCGCTCGACGCCAATCCGATGTTCGGCGTGCTCGCGCCGGCGTCGGTGCACGCGCAATGCCGTTGCGCTCGGGCGAGCCGTTCGCCCTGCCGGGCGGTCTCAGCGCCGAGCTCTTCACCGTGCCCGGCAAGGTGCCGCTCTATCTCGAAGGCGACGATCCCGGCGCTGGACGCCGAGACCGGGGCCAATGTCGGCGTCGAGCTCGTCGGCGGGCGCCGAGCGGCTCGCCTATGTGCCCGGCGCGGCCGGCGTCACGCCGGCGTTGCTGCGAGCGCCTCGCCCGCGCCGACGTCGTGCTGTTCGACGGCACGCTGTTCACCGACGACGAGATGATCGCCACCGGCACCGGCGCCAAGACCGGCCGGCGCATGGGCCACATGCCGATCGACGGCGAGGGCGGCACGCTCGCGGCGCTCGCCGGCTCTCCAGGGCCGGCGCATCTTACTTCACATCAACAACACCAATCCGATCCTGATCGACGGCTCGCCGGAACGGCGCAAGGTCGAGGCGGCCGGCTTCGAGGTCGCGGAGGACGGCATGGAGATCGTGCTGTGAATCTGTCTGACGCGCGCGACGAACTGGAAGCCGCGCTGCGCGACATCGGCGCGCGGCGCTATCACCGCCTGCATCCGTTCCACGAGCTGCTGCACGGCGGCAAATGCACCAAGGGCCAGGTCCAGGCCTGGGCGCTCAACCGCTACTATTACCAGGCCATGATCCCGCATCAAGGACGCGAGCCTGATCGCGCGCTGCGACGACCAGGCGACGCGCCGCGAATGGCGCAGCCGCCTCGTCGATCACGACGGCGAGCGCGAAGGCGAAGGCGGCATCGCGCGCTGGCTCAAGCTCACCGACGGGCTCGGCCTCGACCGCGACTACGTGACGTCGCTGCGCGGCCTGCTGCCGGCGACGCGCTTTGCGGTCGAGGCCTATGTGCATTTCGTGCGCGAGAAGATCGCTGCTCGAAGCGATCGCCTCGTCGCTCACCGAATTGTTCTCGCCGCGTATCATCAGCGAGCGGATCGACGGCATGCTCAAGAGCTACGATTTCGTCACCGCCGAGACGCTGGCCTATTTCTCGCAGCGGCCGCCGCTCGCCGAGCGCGACTCGCGCTTTGCGCTCGATTACGTCAAGCGCCATGCGCGCACGCCCGAGCGAGCAGCAGCAGGTGCTCGCCGCGCTCGAATTCAAATGCGACGTGCTGTGGGCGATGCTCGACGCGCTCTATCACGCCTATGTCGCGCCCGGGCATGTCCCGCCCGGCGCCTTCGTGCCGAAAGGTTAGGAGTGGCCAGTGAGTGACGACGCCGGCCATCGCGCCCGATGCCCGCCCGCGGCTGCCGCGCGGCGTGCGGCTCGTGCACAACGAGGCGCAGGGCGGCTGGGTGCTGCTGGCGCCCGAGCGCATCTTCAAGGCCGACGCCATCGCGGCCGAGATCGTCAAGCGCTGCACCGGCGAGGCGACGCTCGAGGCCATCGTCGACGATCTGGCCAAGACCTTCAACGCGCCGCGCGAGCGCATCCTCGCCGATGTCACCGCGATGCTGCGCGGGCTTGCCGACAAGAAGCTCTTGGAACTGTGACCGATGACTCGCCGACGCCGCATCACTTCCCCGCGCGCGGGAGAGGTCGAGCGAGCGGGCAGCGAGGGTGAGGGGGCTCTCCGCGATTCAGCCCGCAATCGATCTGCGGAGAGGCTACACTCTCCCCGCACGCGGGGAGAGGGAAACGACGGCCTTGTATACCCCGCTCGGCCTGCTGGCCGAGCTGACGCATCGCTGTCCGCTCGGCTGTCCGTATTGCTCCAATCCGCTGGCGCTCGATCCGCGCGCCGACGAGCTCGACACGCGCACCTGGGCGCGGGTGTTCGGCGAGGCCGCCGCGCTCGGCGTGCTGCAAGTGCATCTCTCCGGCGGCGAGCCGGGCGCGCGGCGCGATCTCGTCGAGATCACGGCGGCGGCGCACGCCGCCGGCCTCTACACCAACCTCATCACCTCGGCGGTCGGCATCACCGACGCGACGCTGCGGCAAGCTTGCCGACGCCGGGCTCGATCACGTGCAGATTTCGATCCAGGACAGCGACGCCGCGAGCGCCGACCACATCGCCGGCTATGACGGGCGCCTTCGCGCGCAAGCGCGCGCTGGCCGCCGAGGTGACGGCTCTGAAAATTCCGCTCACCGTCAATGTCGTGGTGCATCGCGCCAACATCGAGCGCATCGACGAGATGGTCGACGCTGGCGCTGGCGCTCGGCGCCAGCCGGGTCGAGATCGCGCATGTGCAGTATTATGGCTGGGCGCTGCAGAACCGCGCCGCGCTGATGCCGAGCGCCGAGCAGGTCGCGCGCGCCGCCGCGGCGGTCGAGGACTTGCGCCGGCGCCACCACGGCGAGATCGTCATCGACGCGGTGGTGCCGGACTATTACGCGCGGCTGCCAAAGCCCTGCGTCGGCGGCTGGGGCCGGCGCTCGCTCAACGTGACGCCCGCCGGCAAGGTGCTGCCGTGCCACGCCGCGGAATCCATCCCGGGTCTCGAATTCTGGTCGGTGCGCGAGCATTCGCTCGCCGACATCTGGGACAATTCGCCGGCCTTCAACGCCTTCCGCGGCACCGAGTGGATGCAGGAGCCGTGCGCAAGCTGCGCGCGGCGCGACATCGATTTCGGCGGCTGCCGCTGCCAGGCCTTCGCGCTGACCGGCGACGCCCGCGCGACCGATCCGGTCTGTCATCTTGTCGCCGCACCACGACGAGGTCGCGGCGCTTGCAGCCGTGCAGGACGACGCGCCTTACGCCTACCGGCGCCATGTAGACGCTCGGATCGGCGCCGAATTCCGACGCCCGACTCGGCGATTGCGCGTGGGACGCGAAATGGCGGACAATCCCCAAGCACAAAGCTCGAGGGAGGACGTACATGAACCGATCAGCAGCATCCGTATCGGGCCTGATCGCTGGCGATCAGCGATTCGGCCGCATGGCTGCGGTCGCGCCGGCCGCCGCTCAGTTGCCCGGCGCCGGCCCGGCTCGACGCCGCCGCCGGCCGACGCCGCACATGCCGACGCTCGGACAGTCGACACGAGCGGCCAAGCTCAAGGGCGATCGCCGTCGCCGCCATTCGCGGCGGCCGCCGACAAGCTGCCGCTGGCGCAGCTCAAGCTGCCGCCGGGCTTCAAGATCGAAGTCTATGCCAGCGGCATCCCGGATGCGCGCTCGCTGCGCATCGGCGACAAGGGCACCGTGTTCGTCGGCAATCGCGTGCAGCGACAAGGTCTATGCGATCGTCGACAAGGACGGCAAACGCGAGGTCAAGGTCATCGCGTCGGGGCTGGATCGGCCGAACGGGCTCGCCTTCAAGGACGGCACGCTCTACATCGCCGAAGGTCACGCAAATCTCGAAGCTGGACAACATCGAGGACAATCTCGACAATCCGCCGAAGCCGGTCGTGATCTACAGCGACTTTCCCGAACCATCAAGCGCACGGCTGGAAATTCATGGCGCTCGGCCCCGACAACAAGCTCTATGTGCAACGTCGGCGCGCCGTGCAACATCTGCATCCCGCCCGACGCGAACTGCCAGATCCGCCGCTCAATCTCGACGGCACCGGCGCCGAGCCCGTACGTCCGCGGCATCCGCAACTCCGTCGGCTTCGATTGGAATCCCGATAACCCACGCAGCTGTACTTCACCGACAACGGCCGCGACTGGCTGTCGGAGGAACTGCCCAAGACGAGCTCAACCGCGTCACCAAGATGGGCGAGAATTTCGGCTTCCCGTATTGCCACCAGGGCAACTTTCTCAGATCCGACCTATCGGCTGGGGCCATTCGCTGCAGCGATTTCACGCCGCCGGTCGCCCTGCTCGGGCCGCATGCCGCAGCGCTCGGCATGCGGTTCTATACCGGCACCATGTTTCCGGCGAAGTACCACGACGCCATCTTCATCGCGCGGCACGGCTCCTGGAATAAGACCAACAAGATCGGCGGCGACATCTTTGTCGTCTATCTCAACAAGGACGGCACGGTGAAATCGCAGGAACCGTTCATGACCGGCTTCCTGCAGAACAACAATTACATCGGCCGCCCGGTCGACGTGCAGCCGATGAAGGACGGTTCGCTGCTCGTTTCCGACGACTACGACGGCGCGGTCTATCGCATCAGCTACGGCAACGGCAAAGTCGCCGGGCGCTGAACACACCGCCGGCCCGGGCTGGCCCCGTCGATCTCATGCCGCCGTGTCCTGGTCGAGACCCGATTGCACGCGGGGGCGAAATAGCCGACACTAGTCGCAAGGAAGCCGGCAGGCCCGGACTTCCGCATCTGGGAGGTAATGTCATGATGTCGATTGCAAGTCGGCCGGCCCGATCTTGGCCGGCGCCTTAAGCTTGCTCGCCACGACAGCTGTGGCGCAGCAGCCCGCGACACCGGCACAGCAGCCCGCGGCACCTACACAACAGCCGGCCGCGCCGCAAGCAGCGCCGCTGCCGCCCGGCTCGCCGCTGATCGGGCGCCCCGACAACAACCCGGCCGCCGATAAGCTCGCGCCGGTGCCGTCGCCGCCGCTCGCGACCGCCGCCGACAAGCTGCCGCTCGACAAGCTCAAGGCGCCGAAGGGTTTCAATATCGAACTCTATGCCAGCGGCATGCCCAATGCGCGCTCGATGGCGCTCGAGCGACAAAGGCACGGTCTTCGTCGGCTCGCGCCTGCAGGACAAGGTCTATGCCATCACCAACAAGGACGGCAAGCGCGAGGTCGAAGGTCCTGGTCTCGGGCCTCTATCGGCCGAACGGCGTCGCCTCAAGAACGGCACGCTCTACATCGCCGAGCTGTCGCAGATTTCCAAGATCGAGAACGTCGAAGACAAGCTCGACAGCTCGCCGAAGCCGACCGTCATCTACAACGATCTGCCGAAGGACGAGGCCCACGGCTGGAAGTACCTCGCCATCGGCCCGGACAACAAGCTCTATTTCGAAGTCGGCCAGCCGGGCAACAACGTGCTGCATGACAAAGATCACGGCCAGCTTCGCCGCATCAATCTCGACGGCAGCGGCGCCGAAGTCATCGCCTACGGCATCCGCAACACGGTCGGCTTCGACTGGAATCCGAAGAACAAGGAACTCTACTTCACCGACAACGGCCGCGATTGGATGTCGGAGGATCTGCCCAACGACGAGCTCAATCGCATCACCAAGCTCGGCGAGGATTTCGGCGAGCCGTATTGCCACCAGGGCAACATCCCCGATCACCGACTTCGGCTGGGGCCACGGCTGCAAGGACTACGTGCCGCCGGTCGCCCTGATGGGTCCGCACGCCGCGGCGCTGGGCATGAAGTTCTACACCGGGCACATGTTCCCGGCGGAATACCGCGATCAGATTTTGGTCGCGCGCCACGGCTCGTGGAACAAGACCAAAAAATTCGGCGGCGACATCGCGCTGGTCAAGCTCAACAAGGACGGCACGCGTGAAATCGGTCGAGCCGTTCATCACCGGCTTCCTGCAGCCGGACAACAACTACGTCGGCGCGGCCGGTCGATGTGATGAACATGCCGGACGGCTCGATGCTGATCTCCGACGACTGGAATGGCGCGGTCTATCGCGTCAGCTACGGCTCGAAGAAGACGCCGGCACGCTAGAGCGTGATTGTCGTCGAAACAACTCGCATTCGGCCGAGGGCGGTCCACTCGCGCCTGGCCGCTTTCGCGACGAGCGTTCGATTATCTCGTCCACAATCAGGGAGCTTGAACGACGTCGAGTGCGCACCATCTCGCCTGTGACAGACTGGGACGCTGTGCGATGTCGGTCCGCCTGCGCGTGTTCCGGCCTGCCGCATCGGCGCAGACGGTGAAGGAGCGGCTGCCCACTTGCCTCGCCTGCCACGGCGAGAACGGACAGTCGCAGAATCCCGAAGTGCCCTCGCTCGGCGCCCAGCAGGCGTTCTACGTCACGGTTCAGCTTCTGATGTTCCGCGAGCGCATGCGCGTCGTCGACCCGATGAACGATATGGCGAAGGGCCTGAGCGACGACGATCTGCGCAGCTTTGCCGACATCATCTCGAAGCTGCCGGCGCCGCAGCCGCCGGACGGACCGGTCGACGACGCCCGCATGGAGCGCGCCCGCGCGCTGGTCGAGCAAGAATCATTGCAACTTCTGCCACACCGCGACCTTCGCCGGCCAGGACAACGTTCCCCGCATCGCCGACCAGCGCGAGGATTATCTGGTCAAGGCGCTGCGCGGCTACAAGGACAATTCCCGCCGCGGCTACGACGCCGCCATGGCGGACGTCATCGCGCCGATCACCGACGCGCAGATTCTGGATCTGGCCTATTACATCGCGCGGGTGAAGTGAGTTCGCTGAACTCCATTCGTCCGGCAACAGTGTGAGGCTCTAAGCAAACATTCATCCGCCCCCGCGAAGCGGGGGAGGGGGACCACGCGAAGCGTGGTGGAGGGGGCTTCTGAGCGCACTCTCGCGAGAGCGTCGAGGAAAACCATCAACGTTCAGCGCCCGCCTTGCAAGTTATCGGCACAGAAGCGGCCAACGCCATCGTTCAAATAGCGGCGGCGAAGCTCTGAGGCCGCGGCCCCCTCCACCGCCCGGAGCCTGTCATCGGGCCGGCCACTTCGGGCCGGACCCGTTGGGGCGGCCCCCCTCCCCCGCACTGCGTGCTGGGGCGGACATAATCTTCACGCATTCTCGTAAAGCGCAGCCGCCCGCACGTCGTCCTCGATCATCCGCCAGATGCGGTCGACCAGAGCGACGAATTCCGGCGTGCGCTTGATGCGCCAGGTTGCGCGGCCGCGGCAGCGCGATCTCGACCTCCGCCTGCAGCCGGCCGGGCCGGCGCGCGAACACCAGCACGCGGTCGGACAGAAACACCGCCTCGTCGATCTGATGGGTGACGAACAGCACGGTCTTCTGGCCGCGCTCCCAGATGCGCAGCAATTCGGCCTGCATGATCTCGCGCGTCTGCGCATCGAGCGCCGCGAACGGCTCGTCCATCAGCAGGATTTCGGGATCGATGGCGAGCGCGCGGGCGAGGTTGACGCGCTGGCGCATGCCGCCGGAAAGCTGGCGCGGATGATAGTGCTCGAAGCCTTCGAGGCCGACGAGCTTCAAGAGCTCCATGGTGCGCTTGCGGTCGGCCGGGCCGATCGCGCCGGCCACCTCGCGGCCGATAATCGCGTTGGCGAAGACCGTGCGCCACGGCAACAGGCTGTCGTTCTGGAACACGAAACCGCGGTCGGTGCCGGGCTCGCGCACGATGCGGCCGTCGAGCAGCACGTCGCCCGCCGTCGCGGCTTCGAGGCCGGCGACGATGCGCAGGAACGTCGTCTTGCCGCAGCCGCTCGGTCCGACCACCGAGATGAATTCGCCGCGTTCGATCGTCAGATCGATGCCGCGCAGCGCCTCGAGATCGCCGAACCACTTGCTCAACTGCGAGACCGCAAGCTTGGGCGCCATGGTCAGCCTCTCGCTTCAGTCCCGCGTCCACGGCACGAGCCTGCCTTCGAGCCAGCCGAAGCCCGCCGTCATGACGATGCCGGCGAAGGCCAGGATGACGACGCCGGCAAACAGTTCGGGCATGTTGAAGGCGTCGGCCGATTGGCTGATGAGCCGGCCGAGGCCGGCGCGCGAGCCGAACAGTTCCGCCACCACGACCCCGATCAGGCCGCGGCCGATGCCGAGCTTGAGCCCGGCGAGAATGAACGGCACCGCCGAAGGCAGCGATACCTTGAAGAAGATCTGCCGGCGCGTGGCGCCGAACGAGCGCAGCATCTCGATCAGCCGTTCGCTGGTCGTGCGCAGTCCCGCCTCGGTGTTGATGGTGACCGGAAACAGCACCAGCGTGATCACGACGATCACTTTCGACCAGATGCCGATGCCGAACCAGAGAATGAACAACGGCGCCAGCGCGATGGTCGGCGTCGCATAAAGGCCGGAGACCCAAGGCTGCATCGCCTGTTTGATCGGTGACGCTCGACGCCATGCCGAGACCGAGCGCGATGCCGAGCACACAGGCGATGACATAGCCGAGCGCGAATTCGGCGGCGCTGACGCTGATATGGTGCCAAAGCTGCCCCGTCGCCGCCGAGATTGTAGATGGCGACGGCGATCTGCGAGGGCGCGGCGAGAAACAGCGCGTTGGCGACCACAGTAGCGGCTCACCAGTTCCCAGAGCACGAGGCCGCCGACGACCGACAGCGTTGCGGCGAGATAGCGGCGGCGAAGCACCGACCCTCTCTTTGCCGGCGTGCTCGGAAGCGAATGATGGCGAGGAAGCCGGCTGCGCCGTCTTATCCAGCGCCAGCGGCGGAGCCGCGGTCTTGATGCCTTCGCTCGACACGCTCATGGCCGCCCGACCGTCAGTCGGAAATCTGCGTCACGCCAGGCAACAGCAGGCGGTCGACCTTGAAATCGGCGGGCAGATCGCCGAGATCGCGCAGCGCGTCGATCACGGTGCCGACCTTTCTCTTGGATATCTCGCCGGTGGGCTCGAACAGTTTCTTGTCGTGGAGAAACGCGTAGGCCTTTTCGACGTCGTCCTGCTCGATCTTGCTGGTCGCCATCTGCAACTTGACCGCGGCTTCGCGGTTCTTCGGATCGTAGAACCAGGCGACGCCCTTGTTGTAGGCGGCGAGGAAACGCTTCAGCACGTCGGTATGGGCCTCGGCCCAGGGCCGGTTGACCGCCATGCCGGCGAACGGCATGTCGGGCAGAACGTCGAAGGTGAAGCCGAGATTGGTGTAGCCGGCGGTCTCGGCGAAAAAATTGAACGGCATCGTGAGCAGCGCAGCATCGACCGCGCCGGATTTCAGCGCCGCGAATCGCGCGCTGGTGGCGCCGGCAAATACGTAATCGTAGTCGCCGGATTTCAGCCCGTGCGGCGCCAGCATGCGTTCGGTGAAGATGCGGGTGATGTCCTTGGCGCCGCCGATGATGATGGTCTTGCCCTTGAGATCCTTCGATCGTCTTGATCTCGGGCTTGGCGAGCAGCGCATAAGGCGGCGCCTGGATGACGATGCGCACCAGCGCGACCGGCGCGCCTTTGTCGATGGCGCGGATCGGATCGACCATGCCGGCGCTGGGCGCGACGTTGTAGGAGCCGGCCGCCAGCTGCTGGATCACCGACGCGTTCGACTGCGCGAAGACCAGATCGATCTTGATGTTCGCGGCGTCGAAATAGCCGTTCTTGATCGGCGATATGCAGCGGCCAGAGATTGGCGGAGGTGGCATCGACCGAACCGACCGAGACGGTGTCGGCGGCTTGCGCGGCCGGCGCGAGCACGGGCGCCGCAACCGCCAGCAGCGCGGCGAGGACGGCGGTGCGTATCGTGAACGCCGGCCATGGCCGATCAATCCGTCATCTGCGTGATTCCCGGCAGCACGACCTTGTCGACGTCGAGCGCACCCGGCAGATCGCCGAGGCTCTCCATCGCCTTCGCCAGATTATCGAGCTTGGAGCGCGACACCTTGCCGGTCGAGTTCGAAAAAATGGCCGTTGCGGAAGAAGTCGTATGACTTCTCGACGTCCTCCTGCGTCAGACCGCTGGCCGCCTTGAGGATCTGGACCGCCTCGGCGCGGTTTTTCTCGTCCTCGAACCAGGCGACGCTTTGGTTTTGCGCCCGCAGCAGTTTCTCCAACGTGGCCTTGTGCGCCTTGGCCCAGGCATTATTGACCGCCGTCCCGGAGAACGGCAGGTCTTTCACGTAGTCGACGGTCAGGCCGAGGCTGCGGAACCCTTCGGCCTCCGCCTGGAAATTGAACGCCGGCAGCAGAATGGCGGCATCGACGGCGCCGGCCAGCAGCGCCGAGGCGCGCGCCGCCGTTGCGCCGGCGAACACCATGTCGAACTCGCCGGGCTTGACGCCGTTCGGCTCCAGCATGCGCTCGACATAGATGCGCGTGATGTCCTTCGGACCGCCGAGCGATATCACCTTGCCCTTGAGGTCCGTCATGCTCTTGATGCTCGGCTTGGCGACGAGATCGTAAGGCGGCGCCTGCACTTCGATGCGCACGATGGAGATCGGCGCGCCCATGCCGACGGCGCGCAACGGATCGGCAAGCCCGGTCGAGATGCTGACGCCGAGCGACCCGGCCGTGACCTGCTGCACCAAGGCGGCGCTCGATTGCACGTAGACGATATCGACTTTCAAATCCTCGGCGGCAAAGAAGCCTTTCTCGATCGCCGATCAGGGCGGGCCAAAGATTGGCCGAGGCCTGGCCGACGGTGCCGAGCGTCACCGTTCTCCACGGCGCGAGCGGGCACTGCCGAAAGGCCGGCGATCGCAAGATGCGACGCAGCGCTGCAAACGCATCGCCGTTTCGCTTCACTTCGCATGATCCATCCCCATTATCGCTTTGCCGGCCTGCTCGCGAAAGTGCCGGGCAATTTCCGCGCCGGTCGTCTTCCACACGCGGCCGTGCTGGCTGATGTAGCGCAAGGCCGCATCGAACGCGTCGATGCGATGCGGCACGCCGGTGAGATAAGGATGGATCGCGATCGCCATCACGCGGCCGGATTGCGCGCCTTCGCGATAGAGCACATCGAACTGCCGGCAAATCATCTCGCGAAATTCATCGGCGGTGCGGTGAAACTTCTCGAACGCCGGCTTGTCGTTGATCTCGTGGCTGTAGGGCACGCTGACCAGCGTGCGGCCGCCATCGAGCGTCATGATGTAGGGCTGGTCGTCATTGGTCCAATCGCAGACGTAATCGCAGCCTTCGGCGGCGAGAAGATCGAGCGTGTCCCAGGTCTCCTGCAGCCCGGAGCCGAGCCAGCCGCGCGGGCGCTCGCCGGTCTCCCGCGCGATGGTGGCCAGCGCTGTCTTGATGATGCGCGGCTCATCGCCCGGCGGCGCAGCATTGAGGCGGCGTGTATTGCTCTCGCAATGGCCCATCCATTCCCAATCGAGCGTGTTGCCGCCTTGAATGATCTGCGGATGCTCGGTGCACAGTTCGCTGTTGAGCGCGACCGTGGCGCGGATGCCGTGACGATCGAGCACCTCCATCAGCCGGAACACGCCGACGCGGTTGCCGTAATCGCGCGCCGACCAGGTCGGAACGTCGGGCACCGGAACGCCGCTGCCGCCCGAGCCCGGCGGCACTTTCTCATCGAGCGCGAAGAACTCGATGTTCGGGAATGACCCACAGCGCGACGTGCGCGCCGTCCGGCCATTTGAGCGGCGGACGATCGATGATCGGCGAATAGGGAAACGGACCGTAGCGCGCAGGTTTCATGTCAGCTCGCTTTTTTGACTGCGGGATTTTTCGCGAGGTGGGCGGTCACCTCGTCGACATGCATCACGTCGGCATATTTGTGATGCAGGTCGAACAGATTCACCTTGTGCGAAAGCGCGCTGCGGTCGAAGCAGCATTCCTCCGCCAGCACGACGTGATAACCGTGCGAATAGGCATCGACCGCGCTGGCGCGCACGCAGCCCGACGTGCTCTCGCCGCAGACGATCAGCGTCTGGATGCCGAGCTGGGTGAGATGCGCCGCGAGCGGCGTGCCGTAAAACGCGCTGGCGCGCTGCTTGGTGATGACGACGTCGCCCGGCTGCGGCTTGAATTCCGGCCGGATCGCGTAATCGGACGCATCGATCGACGGCTTCACCCGTTTGGTGGCGCTGACGAAGGCCGGACGGCTTTCGCTGCGCACATCGCCGGTCGAATAGAAAATCGGCAGGCCGGCCGCGCGCGCCGCCGCGAACAGGCGCTTGGTCGGCTCGATCGCCTCGTAGGCATAGTGCCCGCAGGCGTTCGGATAGTCCTTGGCAATCGTGTGGGGCGGGTGCGCGCCGCCGCGATAGACCAATTCGTAGAGGTCGATCGCCAGCAGCGCGGCCGCCGGCCCGACAAAGGTCTTGCGCCGGTAACAGGAATAAACCTCGAGAATATCCGGCGTGACGATGTCCTTCCAGCAATGGTCTTCGAAATCGTCGCTCATGCCTGCGCTCCCAATGCCTCGTTCCATGCCGCGCAAAGCCCATCACGGCTTGCCAGCGGCACGATATAGACATTTACGTGGAGCCAGAAGCCGCCAAAGGGTTGCACATACCCTGTGATCGCCACATAACCGAGCAGTTTACGCAAAAGCAGGCGATTTGTTCGGCGTTGCGACAGCACATCGCCCATCGCGGCACGCGCCTGCTCGCGGAATTGCGATTTCACGTTCGAATGAGAACAGGGTAAGCTTGGAGCCTGGTCGGCATCTCTTGGCCGATCTCCTGGGCGCATGCGATCGGCATTTGCAGCACTCACAGTGGGAGGACGAGCATGATTGCTCTTTCCATCAACGGCAAATCCTACGACGTCGATGTCGAATCCGACACCCCCCTGCTGTGGGTGATCCGTGACACGATCGGTCTGACCGGCACCAAATACGGCTGCGGCATTGCGCAATGCGGCGCCTGCACGGTGCATATCGACGGCGTCGCCACACGCTCCTGCCAAGTCCCCGTCGGCACCGTGGGCGCCAAGAAAATCGCGACGATCGAGTCGCTGGCGCAGAACGGCAAGCTGCACCCGGTGCAGCAAGCCTGGCTCGACCTCGACGTGCCGCAATGCGGCTATTGCCAGAGCGGCATGATGATGGCCGCCGTTTCGCTCCTCAAGCAGACACCCAAACCGACCGACGCCGATATCGATGCCGCAATGACCAATATCTGCCGTTGCGGCACCTATCAGCGTATCCGCGCCGCGATCCACGCCGTGGCCGACAACGCCTAAGGGATGCGCAACATGACACCCATCGCACCGCTCAATCGCCGTTGCTTTGTCGTCGGCACGACCGCGGCCGGCGCCGGCCTCGCGCTCGGCTTCACATTGCCGTTTGGACCTGACGCAGCCGACGCGGCGGAGGTCATCCGCGCCGCTGATGGCTCGCCCGAGGTTGACGCCTGGGTGGTGATCCGGCCCGACGACACCGTCGTCATCCGCATCGCGCGCTCGGAAATGGGACAAGGCACGCTGACGGGGCTCGCCCAGCTCGTTGCCGAAGAGCTCGACTGCGACTGGTCCAAGGTCACAACCGAATTTCCGACACCCGGACAAAATGTTGCGCGCAAACGCGTATGGGGCGATTTCTCCACCGGCGGCAGCCGCGGCATTCGCGAATCGAACGTGTATGTCCGCCAGGGCGGCGCGACCGCGCGCACGATGCTGATCCAGGCCGCCGCAAACGGCTGGAATGTCCCAGCCGCCGAATGCAGCGCGTCAAATAGCGTGATAACCCACGCGGGCTCCGGCCGCACGATCAGCTACGGCCATGTGGCGGAAGCCGCCGCCAAACTCGATCCGCCCAAAAATGTGCCGCTCAAGGATCCGAAAACCTGGACGATCGCGGGCAAACCGCTCAAGCGGCTCGACACCGCCGACAAGCTCATCGGCAAGACGGTGTTCGGCATCGATACCCGCCTGCCCGGGATGGTTTATGCGGCGATCAGCGCCTGCCCGGTGTTCGGCGGCAAGCTGCAAGAGCTACGACGAAGCGAGCGTCTCGGACATGCCGGGCGTCAAACATGTCATGAAAGTCAGCGACAACGCGGTGGCGGTGGTCGCCAATTCCTGGTGGCGGGCGAAAAAAGCGCTCGATGCGCTGCCCATTGTTTGGGACAACGGCGCGAATGCCAAAGTCACCAGCGCCACGATCGCGCAGTTTCTCAAGGAAGGCCTCGACGCCGAGCAGGCGTTCGTCGGCAATCAGTCGGGTGACGTGAAGTCGGCGCTCGCCGGCGCCGCAAAGATCGTCGAAGCGGTCTACTCCTATCCGTATCAGAACCACGCGCCGATGGAGCCGATGAACGCCACCGCGCTCTATACGGCCGACCGTTGCGAAGTGTGGTGCTCGACCCAGAACGGTGAAGCCGCGCTGGCGGCAACCGCCGAAGCGTCCGGCCTGCCGGTCGTCAAGTGCGACGTTCACAAGACCTTCCTGGGCGGCGGCTTCGGCCGGCGCGGCCAGACCGATTACGTGCGCCAGGCTGTCGCCATCGCCAAGGAGATGCCGGGCACACCCGTAAAACTGTTGTGGTCGCGCGAAGAAGACATGACGCACTGCTTCTATCACCCGATCACCCAGTGCAAGATGACGGCGGGCTTCGACGCCAACAACAACCTGATCGCGCTACATATGCGCATTTCAGGTCAGTCGATCCTGGCGACGGTGCTGCCGGCGCGCTTGGAGAACGGCAAGGACCCGGTGACCTTCCAGGGCCTCAATCCGGGCGGCGCGGAGGGCGCCTTCGGCTACACCATTCCGAACATCCTGATCGACCACGCCATGCGCAATCCTTCGGTGCCGGCCGGTTTCTGGCGCGGCGTCAACACCAACCACAACGCGATCTATGTCGAGACCTTCATGGACCAGTTGGCCCATGAGATCGGCGAGGACCCGCTGGCGTTCCGGCTCAAATACCTCAAACCCAAAGCACGCCGCCGTGCTCAAGGCGGTAGCGGAGAAAGCCGGGTACGACAAACCGGCGCCGCAAGGCGTCTACCGCGGGCTGTCGCAGATCATGGGCTTCGGCAGCTATGTGGCGGCTTGCGCGGAGGTCTCGGTCGACGATGGCGTCGTGAAAATCCATCGTATCGTCGGTGGCACCAATTCGGGCCACGCCGTCAATCCGGAGCAGATCGCGCGCCAGGTCGAAGGTTCGTTCGTGTTCGGCCTTTCGGCGATGCTGTACGGCGAATGCACCGTGCGCGGCGGCCACATCGAGCAGAAAAACTTCGATACCTATCAGGTGATGCGCATGGACGAGATGCCGAAGGTCGAAGCCGTCGTCATGCCGGATGGCGAGTTCTGGGGCGGCGTCGGCGAGCCGACGATCGCGGTCGCGGCGCCTGCCGTGCTCAACGCCATCGCGGCGGCAACCGGCAAGCGGATCCGCAACTTTCCGCTCAAGGACAACGATCTGCATGCGGCTTAGCTGCTCCCTCCCCGTTGCGGGGAGGGAAACAATCTCGGCGATGATGAAAACAAAAAGTGCGCTTCTCGTCCTCGCGTTAGCGCTACCGTCAATGGGTGCGCATGCGGCCACGCTGGCGCCTCCCGGCGTCGCCGCCTGTTCGAATTGCCACCCCCGGAACGCCAGCGATGGGGCCCTGCCGCCGCTCGCCGGCCGCAACGCGAATGACATCGTCGCGGCCATGAGCGCGTTTCGCTCCGGTCAGCGGCCGTCCACCGTGATGGAACGCATCGCCAAGGGCTTTACCGACGACGACGTCGCGGCGATTGCCGCGTGGTATGCGGCGCAACAATGAAACGAAAGCTGACCAAGCCTGATGGCAAACTCCTCCCCCTGAAAGGGGGAGGAGGGCGAGCGAAGCGAGCCTGGTGGGGGTCAGTGGAAAGCGTGCACACGGACCCCCAGCCTGATCCTCGCGATGCTCGGATCGCTCCTCCCCCTTTCAGGGGGAGGAATAAAATCAGTCGCCGTCAGATACTCACTCATGTCGCGGGTGCCGGCGCCGCGGTAGCGCTGTGGCCGCGCGCGGTTCGGGCGCAAGCCGCACCCCGCGTCGTGATCGTCGGCGGCGGCTTTGCGGGTGCGAGCTGTGCGCGCGCTCTGCGTGAGATTGATCCGCGCGTTGCCATCACGCTGGTCGAGGCGCGACGCACCTACACCGCCCCGCCGCTGAGCAACGGCGTCCTCGGTGGCTTGCGCGATCTCGCGACCCAGCAATTCAGCTATGACAAGATCGCCGCCGCGGGGATTACGGTCGCGATCGCCACCGCGACGGCGGTCGATCCGCAGGCGCGCACCGTGACGCTTTCGACCGGCGACAAGCTTTCCTATGACAAGCTGGTGCTGGCACCCGGGATCGCATTGCGCTGGGATGCGCTCCCCGGCTACAGCGAAGCCGCCGCCGCGCAGGTGCCGCATGCCTGGACGACCGACGGCGCACAGATCGAATTGCTGCGGCATCAGCTCGAGACCATGGCGGACGGCGGCGTCGTGGCGATCGTCGCGCCGGTCAATCCGGCGCGCTGTCCACCCGGACCGTACGAGCGCGCTAGCATGATCGCTCATTATCTGAAAACCAATAAGCCGCGATCCAAGGTCGTCATCCTCGACTCCAAAGATAGCTTCACTATGCAGCCGCTCTTTCTCGAGGCATGGAAACACCTTTATCCCGGTATTATTGAATGGAAGTCGTTGTCATCGGGCGGCAATGCCGCGTCGATCGACATCGCCAAGAAAACCATCGAGACCGACTTCGACAGCTATCAGTTCGCAGTGGCCAATGTGATCCCGCCCCAGATCGCCGGAGAGATTACCGTAAAGGCCGGCGTCGCCGACCGCACCGGGTGGTGTCCGGTCGATCCCATCACGTTCGAATCGCTGCAGCAGAAGAACATCCACATCATCGGCGACGCCGCGATTGCCGGCGCCATGCCGAAATCGGCCTTTGCGGGTTCGATCGAAGGAAAATTGTGCGCCGCCGCCATCGTGCGCATGCTGGCAGGCGACGCACCGGTGACCCCCAAGCTCGTCAGCACGTGCTACAGCTTGGTTGCGCCGGGGTACGCGATCTCGATCGCCGGCGTCTATCAACCGGTCGACGGCCAATACACGGAAGTGAACGACTCGAGCGGCATCAGTCCGCTGGACGCACCGCCGGCCTTCCGTGCCGAGGAAGCGAAATTCGCCGATGCCTGGTTCCGCACCAACACCGCAGAAATTTTCGGCTAGCCCACTTTTATTCCTCCCCCGCTCGCGGGGGAGGTGGCGAGCGCAGCGAGCCGGTGGGGGTAAGTCTTCGTGGCTTGCGCCAGCGACGCGGCCGCAGGCCCCCACCCTACCCTCCCCCGCAAGCGGGAGAGGGTTTGTCGCAATCCTCGGGATTGCGCTCTCCACTATCTTCACCGCTCCAGCCAACGCGCAGCTCGTCCCCTACACCATCGTCGGCGACGCCATTCCGGCATCATTGACCGGCGCCAAGGGCGATGCGGTGCGCGGCCGGGCGATCGTGGCCAACCGCAATGTGGGACTTTGCCTGCTGTGTCACGCGGGACCGTTCCCGGAAGACCGCTTCCAGGGCAACCTCGCGCCGGACCTGAGCGGCGCCGGCGCCCGCTGGAGCGAGGGACAGTTGCGGCTGCGGATCGTCGATGCGAGCAGGCTCAATCCGGATACGATCATGCCGCCGTTTTATCGCGTCGATCGCCTGACGCGCGTGCCGCCGGCCTATCGCGACAAGCCGGTGCTCACGGCGGTGGAAGTCGAGGATGTCGTAGCCTATCTGAAGACATTGAAATGAAACGCAACCCATGACGCACGGTCATCGTTCACGGCGCGAAATTTTGCGGGCCGCCGGCGTCCTCGCCGGCGGCATCGGCCTCGCGCAACTGGCAACCCGGCCCGCCGCGGCCACGCCCGAGACGATGCAGGACGCGGTGCGCAAGGTCATCGGCGAGACGCCCGTCCAGAAGGGCAAAGTCAAGCTCGACTTGCCGCCGCTGGTCGAGAACGGCAACTCCGTCCCCTGCACCGTATCGGTGGAAAGCCCGATGACGGCGACCGACCACGTCAAAGCCATCTACATTTTCAACGAGAAAAATCCGCTGCCGAACGTCATCAGCGTGCACCTCGGCCCGCGCGCCGGACGCGCCGATTTCTCGACCCGCATCCGGCTCGCCGATACCCAGACCGTCACCGCCATCGCCGAATTGTCCGACGGCACCTGCTGGTCGGACGATGTCTTCGTCATTGTCACGATGGCGGCCTGCGTCGCGGAGCCGACGTGATGGCACACGCGCTCATCCATGTTCCGCCGACAGCCAAGCGCGGCGACGTCATCGAGATCAAGACGCTGATTTCCCACCCCATGGAAACCGGCTACCGGGTCGGCGTCACCGGCGCGCCGATCCCGCGCGACATCATCAATCAATTCGTGTGCACCTACAACGGCGAAGAGGTTTTTCGCGCGGAGCTTTTTCCGGCTGTCGCTGCCAACCCCTACATCACGTTCTTCACCGTCGCGACCGAAAGCGGCACGCTGGCATTTTCATGGACCGATCAGCACGGTGCGACTCAGGTGCAGACCGCCGCGATCGAAGTGGAATAGCGGATGCCTTGTCTCTCGTCACGCGCGGGCGTCGCCTCTTTGCTTTTTGCTTCACTTGCCTTCATGCGCTGCGCCACGGCATTCGCCGCCGGAATCCCTCTGGATCAACGGCGCTCCGACAGCGCATTCATGAGCGCCGACACCCGTGCGATGCAGAGCGACGACAGCGCCAATCCCGGCATGCTCTCGGTTCTCGACGGCGAGACACTGTGGAACGAGAAGGCCGGCGCCTCGCGTCAATCGTGCGCCGATTGCCACGGCGATGCCGAAACCAGCATGAAAGGCGTCGCGGCGCGCTATCCGGCCTTCGTGCCGGCGCTCGGCCGCCCAGTCGATCTCGAACAGCGGATCAACATGAGCCGCGTTGCCGACCAGAAGTCGGAAGCGCTGCCATTCGAGAGCAAGGATTTGCTCGCGCTCACCGTTTACATCGGACGGCAATCGCGCGGCATGCCGGTCGCGGTCAAGGACAATGCGCAATCCAAGCCGTTTATCGATGCCGGCCGGGTTCTTTTCGAACGGCGCGAGGGCCAGCTCGACCTCTCTTGCGCGCAGTGCCACGACGATAATTGGGGCAAACGGCTCTCGGGCAATCTGGTGCCGCAGGCACACCCGACGGGCTACCCGATCTATCGCCTGGAATGGCAGGAACTCGGTTCGCTGCAGCGCCGGTTGCGCGAGTGCATGGGCGCAACGCGCGCGGAGCCTTATGCTTACGGCGCGCCCGAACTTGTCGATCTCGAATTTTATCTGATGTGGCGCTCGCGCGGCATGGCGATGGAAACGCCGGCGGTGCGGCCGTAAGCTGCCTATCCTCTCGCAACAAAAATCCAGAAGGATCGCATCGATGGACGACGTCGCCGCTAAATCGAACGTACAAGTAAGCTACGCAGAGAAAGCTTGGCAGTCGGATATCATCGTCGATCTGATCAAGCACTACGGCTTCCCCTACATCGCGCTCAATCCGGGCGCGAGTTATCGCGGGCTACATAACTCGCTGGTCAATTACGGCGGCAATCAGCCGCCGCTGTTGCTGTGCCAGCACGAGAAGATCGCCGTGCAGATCGCGCATGGTTACGCCAAGGCGACCGGCAAGCCGATGGTGGCGATCGTGCATGACGTGGTCGGCATGCTGCACGCGACGATGGGCATCTACTACGCCTATATCGATCGCTGCCCGGTCTTCGTCATCGGCGCGACGGGGCCGATGGACGAAAGCCGGCGGCGACCGTTCATCGATTGGATTCACACCGCCAACGTCAACGGCGAGCAGCTTCGTCATTACGTCAAGTGGGACTACCAGCCGGCCAGCATCGAGGGCGTGCCGGACTCGTTTGCGCGCGCCTATGCGGCGATGATGACCGAGCCGCAGGGCCCGATCTACATGTGCTACGACGCGTGGCTGCAGGAGCAGCCGTTAGAAAAAGACGTCAAGCTGCCCAAGCCGTCCGTCAACAAAGTCCCGGTGCCGATGGCGGCCGACACCAAGGCGCTCGAGGAGGTCGCCGACCGCCTGCTCGCCGCGAAATATCCGGTGCTGATGGCCGAATACGTCGCGCGCAGCGAAGGCGGCTTCGACAACCTCGTCGCACTCGCCGAAACGGTCGGCGCCGCCGTCTTCGACGTCCACGCGCGGCTCAACTTTCCCAACCGCCATCCGCTGAATTTGAGCTGCGAAAAAGAAATTTTCCGCGACGCCGATCTCATCCTGTCGCTCGATACGCGCGACTGGGAGAAGTCGACGCACTTCAACGACCGCACCAAGCGCCAGGTCGGGCCGCACTATCCGCCGCATTGTGAAATGATCGAGATCGGCTTTGGTGAGATCAATCTCAGCAAATGGTCGATGGATTACGCTCGCATGCCGACGTGCAGCCTTCGGGTGCTGGGCGATACATTGACGGCTATCCCCGCTCTCACGCGCATCTGCCGCGAGCGCATCGCCAAAAATCCGGCGCTGGCCAAGACCGTTGCCGAACGCACCAAAGCGGTTACGAGAAAGCATGACGAGCTGTTCAAACGATGGTCGGAGGAAGCCAAGAAGGATTGGGACGGCCTGCCGATCACATTGCCGCGGCTCGCGAGCGAGATGTGGGACGTGATCAAGGACGAGGATTGGGTGCTCACGGCGTGCAACCTGCAGGACTGGGTCTACAAACTCTGGGATTTCGACAAGGCGTACCGCCACCCCGGCCAGGCGCTCGGCACCGGCACCCAGATCGGTGTCTCGCTCGGCGTCGCGCTGGCCCATCGCGACAAGGGCCGGCTCGTCGTCGACATCCAGCCCGACGGCGACCTCATGTTCGATGCCGGCGCGTTATGGAGCGCGGCCAAGAACAACATTCCGATGCTGATCGTCATGTACAACAATCGCGCCTACTACAACGACTGGGAGCACCAAATCCGCGTCGCGCATCAGCGCGGTACGCCGGTCGAGCGCGCTTACATCGCGCAGGACATCACTGGCCCCGATCCCGATTTCGCCACCATGGCCAAGAGCATGGGCTGGTATGCCGAAGGCCCGATCGAAAAGCCCGAGGACATCGCGCCGGCGCTGCGCCGCGCCATCGCCCAGGTGAAAGCCGGCAAGCCAGCGCTGGTCGATACGGTAGTGCGGCCGCGGTGAGGCTCGCTCCTCCTTCTCCCCGCGTGCGGGGAGAAGGTTGGGATGAGGGGGCCTATCCGCTGGGCTCAGAATCGCGGAGAGGCCCCCTCACCCGCCGCGCTTCGCGCGACGACCTCTCCCCGCGCAGCGGAGAGAGGTGAAGTGCTCACTCCTCCGGCTCGCTTGGCGTTGGCCAGTTGTGCTCGAACTTCACGGTCTTCACGACTTCCTTGACGACGCCGCAGAGCGGCATGCTCATGCGCAGGCGGTCGGCTTCCTTGAGCACGATGGTCATGTCCTTCTCGGCCCATGGCATCGGCTGCTCCTCGATGCGTGACGCGAGCGCCCAGTTGCTGGCACTCGATGCAACCAGCGCCTCGCGCAACGTGTCGCGCTCGACGCCAAGCTTGTTGCCGAGCTTGAGGCCTTCGTCGTTCGCCGAAATGCAGGCCCACAGGATCAAATTGTTGACCATCTTGCCGACCTGGCCGGAGCCGAGCGGGCCGAGATGAAAAATAGAGTCGGCAAACGCCGCGAACGCCGGCCGGCAGGCATCGAAGGCGTCTTTGTCACCGCCCCCCATGATCAACAGCTTGCCGCGTTCCGCCGCCTGCTCGCCGCGGCAGAGCGGAATGTCGAGGAGCTTGACCGCCGGACGATGCGCGCAGCGTCGCGCCAGCTTACGCATGGTGGCGGGCGCGACCGTCGAAGCGATGGCGATCACGCAGCCATCAGCCGCGCCGGCAAGCGCGCCGTTGTCGCCCAGCAAAACGGCTTCAGCCTCCGAGTCGAAGCCCACCGCGATGATGACGAGTTCGCTCGCCGCCGCCACGGCCTTTGGCGAATTGACGACCGTGACGCCCATGCCGGACGCCGCCTTGATGGCCGGCAGCGCCATATCGGTGCCGGTCACGGAGAAGCCGCGCTCCCGCAACAGCCGCGCCATCGGCAGACCCATCTTGCCGAGCCCGATGATGCCGACACTGCGGATGTCTTTCATGAACGTGCCCTCTTCACCGTCAGCCAACGTCATCATCCGCGGAAGCGGATGATCCAGTAATCCTTATCCTCGCGGAAAGACCTGCGACTACTGGATGCCCGCCTGCACGGGCATGACAATCACTTCACGCTGCGCACCGGCGTCTCCGGCGTCAGACCGCCGCGGCGGCGCGCGAACGTTTCCTTGCCGGTCTCTTCCCATTGTGCCCGCGACGGCGCGGCTCGCGTAAGTATCCCAGGCCGCATCCCAGTCGCCGAGCGAATAGCCGTGCCACGGCGGCTGCGGCGTGAGCGCCGGCAGGCCGAGCTCGTCCCAGATCTGCCGCGCGCGTTCCATGAACTCGCGCTTCGGCAGCGCCAGCGGCGGCGCGATTCTTTCAGCGTGGCGTCGATCAGCAGCGTCGACTCTTCGCCGCGCGGTCCCGACTTCGGGCCGTGGCCGGCGGCGCGATGCGGCGCGATGTGCACGTCGTCGACCGGATTGGCCCGATAGGCGAGCGACCAGAACACCGCATCGGCATTTTCCGGATCGATGTCTTCGCTCACCGCGATGACGTATTTGCCGCATGTCGGCCTGCAATGTCGCCGCGCCGTGCAGCGCGCGCCAGACTTCCGTGCGCGGCACGCCCGTGCGCAAATTGCACGAACATGACCTTGCGCAAGTTGGTCAGCGGCTCGTGCATGACCACGCGCCGCACGCCCTTGATCGACAGCGTGTCGCGCAGATGCGCCAGAAAGCGCGGCTCGTAGGCGACGCGCTTCATCACGCTCGATTCGCTCGGCGTCACTTCGCTGAGGACCGAAACATAGACCGGCGCGCGCTTGTGCGTGATCGCGGTGACCTGCATCGACATGTTGAAGTCTTCGAGCGCGACATGGCCGTGGCTTTCGCCGAACGGGCCTTCCGGCTCGAGCAGTTCGGGATCGATCAAGCCCTCGACCACGATCTCGGCGTCGGCCGGCACGTCGAGATCGACGGTGACGGCCTTGACGATGCGGATCGGCGCGCCGGCAAGCCCGCCGGCGACCGCCATCTCGTCCTGATCGATCGGCAGCTTCTGCGGTCCGGTGAACATCACCACCGGCGCGCAGCCGACGACGATCGCGATCGGCATCGGCTTTTTCAGCTTGCGGTATTTCTGCCAGTGCAGATAGCCGCCGGCGCCGCCGATGCGCGCCGCCATGCGCACGCCGAGCCGATCGGTCGCTTTGAGCGCGGCGCGATAGGTGCCCATGTTGCGGACGCCGGTTTCCGGATCCTGCGTGATGCACAGCGTCGCGGTGAGATACGGCGCGGCATCGTAGCCGGGCGTCGAGATCGGCACCGGCAGCGTCTTGCAGCCCGCCGTCGGGCGCGCGCAGCGCATCGCCCTTGATGACGACCTCCTGGCACGGCGCCGCTGTCACCTTGACCGGCGCGATCGGATGGGCGATGGCGTGCATCCACGCCGTCCCGATCTCCTCGACCGGCCGCCCATGCCGACCGCATAGATGCGCGCCGACGCGGCGAGCGCGCCGATCGCGACCGGCATGTCGTAGCGGCGGCCGTCGCCGTCGATCACGTTGGTGAACAGAAACGCGCGGCGCTCGTCTTCGGCGAGCCCGCCCTGAAATTGCCAGCGCACCAGCGGATGCAGCTCGGTGTCCTTGTTGATCGGCCGCTCGACGCGCACCAGCAGGCCCTGCGCTTCGAGCCGCGCCAGATGCTCCTGAAAATCGAGCGGCGGCGCGGAGGCGTCGGCCTTGGTTTCGCCGGCGGCAGGTTTGTCGAGCATGGCACGGGCCTTCCGGTATCGAGCATGGCCGGGACAAGCCCGGCCATGACGCACTGTTATTTCTTGTTCTTCTCGTGCTCGGCGATGATCGGCGTGGCCACGCGGAAGCAATCGACGCCGATCGGCGCGCCGCAATAGATCGTGATCTGCGTCAGCGCGGCGCGGATTTCGTTCGGCGTCAGCCCGTTGTTGAGCGCGCCGCGCACGTGGGTCGCGAATTCCTCCATCTTGCCGAGCGCGGCGATCATGCCGAGATTGAGGATCGAGCGCTCGCGCGGCTTGAGCGTTTCGTCGCCCCAGGTCTCGCCCCAGCAATATTCGGTGAGCGATGCGCTGAAAATCGCGATTGAAATCGTCGACGTTCTGCGAGCGCGCGGTCGACATAGGCCTCGCCCAGCACCTTGCGGCGCTTGGCGAGGCCGAGATCGTAGCGTTTCTGATCCATGGCGTTTCCTTTCTATGTCAATTCGTCATGGCGGCTTGTCGGCATGACGAACAGTGTGCTGTCGTCTACGTGCATCCGCCGGGCCGCCCTTCCAGCGTTTGACCATGCCGGTATCGATGCCGAACAGGTCGAGCAGCCGGCCGCAGGTGTGATTGATGATGTCGTCGACCGATTTCGGCCGATTGTAGAACGCCGGCACGATCGGCGCGATCACGGCGCCGATTTCGGCGAGCGTCGTCATGGTGCGCAGATGGCCGCCATGCAGCGGCGTCTCGCGCACCGCCAGCACCAGCCGGCGCTTCTCCTTGAGCACCACGTCGGCGGCGCGCGACAGCAGCGACGCGGTGACGCCGGTCGCGATCTCGCTCATGGTGCGGATCGAGCACGGCGCGATCACCATGCCCATGGTCGGAAACGAGCCGGACGAGATCGCCGCGCCGATGTCGGAGACCGGATAATGCACCGATCGCGAGCGCGCGCACGTCCTTGGCCTTGAGGTCGGTCTCGTAGGCCAGCGTCATCTCGGCCGACTTGCTCATGACCAGATGGGTCTCGATCTCGGCGTCGCGCAGCATTTCCAGGATCCGCACGCCGTAGACCGTGCCGGATGCGCCGGATATGCCGACGATCAGCCGCGCCGCAGTCTTGGCCATCTGCCCTCATGCCCTTCAGCTCGCGCTTTTTGCCATGAGACGGCTGGCATACCAGCCGGTCAGGCTGCCGTACAGTCGATGCCATCGAAGGCGCCGATCAGAACATCGACGGCCTTTTCGGGAAAGCTCGTGCCCATCGCGCGTTCGTAGGCGGCGATATTGCCCGCGCGCCGCCGCGGCCGGCGCGGCCTGCGTGCCGAGCGGACCGGATTGCGTGAACGCGTAGAGCGCTTCCTGCTGCAAGCGCTCGGCATCGAGCTCGACCGCCTTGACCTTGTTGCGGAACGCTTCCTGCTTGCGCCGGATCGACGCAGGTCGCCGCGCCCTTGAGTTTGCGGCGCGTATCGCGGATCGGAATGATGGTCAGCTCGCGCCAGCTCGCGCACCTCGTCGTCGAGCTTTTCACGTCGTCGGCCGCAAGCTGCCGCCCGTCGGACGCGAGCCAGAACAGAAACAGCAGCAGATTGACGTCGACGCCGCAATCGTCCTGCAGCGCGATGCAGGCGTCGGAAACGCCGGCTTGCCGATAAAAATGCAGCGAGAAGCGCCAGAACGGCGTGGTCTCGGTTTGGGTCTGCGGATCGTTCTCTACTCCAGAACGTCGCTCATGCGGCGAACAAGCTCTCTCGTAGGCGCCGGCCGCGCGCAGCGCCGCGACGATGCGCTCCGGCGTCAGCGGCGTCTCGGCAAAATGCACGCCGAACGGCGACAGCGCGTCCTCGATCGCGCGCGATGATCGCCGCCGCCGCCGGAATGGTGCCGCCCTCGCCGGCGCCCTTGACGCCGAGCGGATTGAGCGGATTGACGGTCTCGACATGGGCGATGGCGCAGGTCGGCACGTCGGTCGCCATCGGCAGCAGGTAATCGGCGAACGAGGTGGTCAGCGGCTGGGCGTTCTCGTCGTACTGCATCCATTCGAGCAGCGCGTTGCCGATGCCGTGGGCGACGCCGCCCTGCACCTGGCCGTCGACGATCAGCGGATTGATGACGCGGCCGCTGTCGTGGGCGACGGTGTAGCGCAGGATCTTGACGCCGCCGGTCATCGGCGTCGACCTCGACCTCGGCGACATGGGTGCCGGAGCAATAGGCGGCCTGCGGCGGCGTGTAATAGGCGGTGTGCTCGAGGCCCGCCGCTTGCCCGACCGGCAGCGAAACGCCGGGAATGCCCTGCGCCAGCCGCGCCAGATCGCCGAAGCCGATCGATCGGCCGGTTGCCGCGCCGCGGCGATCGCCTGTGCCGTCTTCGAGATCGATGTCGCTTTCGTCGACGCCGAGCGTGCGCGCGGCGAGCGCGATCGATCTGCGTGCGCACCGCCTGCGCCGGCGAGCAGCGCCGAGGAGCCGGCATTGACCGCCTGGCGGCTGGCGAAGGCGCCGACGCCCTGGGCGATGGCGCCGGTGTCGCCGATCGTCATGACGATGTCCTCGATGCGGCAGCCGACCTGTTCGGCGACGATCTGCGACAGCGTGGTGCGGGTGCCCTGGCCCTGGTTGGTGGCGCCGGTCGCGACCGCGACCTTGCCGCTCGGCAGCACCCGCACGGTGACGCCCTCGAACGGGCCGAGGCCGGTGCCCTCGACATAATTGCCGAGGCCGATGCCGATGAAGCGGCCTTGCGTCGAGCGCGGCGCGCTGCCGCTCGCGGAAGCTGTCGTAATCGGCGAGCGCCAGCGCGGTTGCCTGGCCGCTCGGATAATCGCCGCTGTCGTAGACCAGCGGCTTGCCGTCGCGGAAGATCAGGCCGACCTCGTAGGGCATCTGCTCGGGCTGGATGAAATTGCGCCGGCGCACCTCGGCGCGATCGAGCTGCAGTTCGCGCGCGACGCGGTCCATCAGCCGCTCCATCGCGAACACCGCCTGCGGCCGGCCGGCGCCGCGCACCGGCGTGGTCGGCACCTTGTTGGTGAGCACGACCATGGTGTCGAGCTGATAGGCCGGCACCGACATAAGGGCCCGGGCACGGTCGCCGCGGCGATATAGGGCATGATGATGCCCCACGGCACGAAGGCGCCGGTGTCGTGCAGCATCCGGCCGCGCACGCCGAGAATCTTGCCCTCGGCATCGACCGCGATGGCGACGTCCCAATACTGGTCGCGCTCCTGGGTGGCGCACAGGAAATGCTCGCGCCGGTCCTCGATCCATTTCACCGGCCGGCCGAGCTTCAGCGCCGCCGCCGGGATCACCGCTTCCTCGGGATAGAAGATCGCCTTCGGGCCGAAGCCGCCGCCGACATCGGGCGCGATCATGCGGATCGATTCCAGCTCGCGGCCGAGCAGATCGGCCAGCATGCGGCGGCCGATATGCGGCGTCTGCGTGCCCGACCACACGGTGAGCAGATCGGACGCCGGATCGTGACTGGCCAGCACCGCGCGCGTCTCCATCGCCATGCCGCCGCCGCGATGCTGCCAGATCTCCTCTTCGAACACGTGCGCGGCGTCCGCGAAGGCGGCATCGACGTCGCCATAGGCCAGCTGGAACGTCGAGGCGATGTTGGAGTCGAGCGTCGCGTGCGCGCGCGGCGCGCCGTCCTTCGACGCGCGTCGCGGCAATCGCTGACCGCCGGCGAGCACGTCGTAATGGACGACGACCGCGGCGGCCGCGTCCTCGGCGATGTAGCGCGTGTCGGCGATCACGACCGCGACCGGCTGGCCGACATAGCAGACTTCGTCGCGCGCCAGCACGTGCTGGGTGCGCGCCGCCGAGAGCGCCGGATTGGGCAGCAGCATCGGCATCGGTTCGCTGCGCATCGGCTCCGGCAGATCGTCCGCGGTGATGACGGCATGGACGCCCGGCATCGCCAGCGCCGCCTTGGCGTCGATCGACTCGCAGCTTGGCATGGGCATGCGGCGAGCGCACGAAGCAGGCGTGCAGCATGCCCGGCAGCTTCACGTCGTCGACGAAGCGGCCGCGGCCGGCGAGCAGCGCCGGATCTTCGAGCCGCGTGACGCGCGCGCCGAAATGCTTTGCGCCCATCGCCTCAGCTCCCGCGCGGTCGCCGCGCAGCGTTGCGCCGCGTCGAGCGCCGCCGCGACGATGCCGGCATAGCCGGTGCAGCGGCAGAGATTGCCGGTCAGCGCCTCGCGCACCTCCTGCTCGCGTCGGATCGGGCTTTTCGCGCAACAGTTCGGTCAGCGTCATCAGCATGCCCGGCGTGCAGAAGCCGCATTGCAGGCCGTGATTGTCGATGAAGGCCTGCTGCAGCACCGAGAGCTTGCCGTCGGGCGCCAGCCCCTCGACGGTCGTGACCTCGCAGCCGTTCGCCTGCACCGCGAACATCAGGCAGGAGCGCGCCGTGCGGCCATCGACCAGCACCGTGCAGGCGCCGCAGACGCCGTGCTCGCAGCCGAGATGGGTGCCGGTGAGACCGAGCTCGTGGCGCAGGAAATCGGCGAGCGTCAGCCGCGCTTCGACGACGCGCGCGTAGGACTTGCCGTTGACCGTCACCCGCGTCGCCTGCTTGCCCATACGCAACTCTCGCACTGTCAAACTATCGGCACGACGCTTCGGCACACTCGACGCCGGCGCGCCGCGCCGCATCGGTGAGCGCGCGCACGCTCAACACTTGCGCCAGATGGCGGCGATAATCGGCGCCGGCGTGGATATCGGAAATCGGCTCGATCAGCCATGCGCGCCGCCGCGGCCGAGCGGATCAATGTCGACATCGAGCGGCTGGCCGATCAGCCGCGCTTCGGCGGCTTCGACCCGCATGCGGCGACGCCGCAACGCCGCACAGCGCCAGCGCCGCTTGCCGCACCACGTTGCCGGCACCGACATCGAGCAGCGCCGCGGCGCCGGCCAGCGCGAAATCGCCATGCCGGCGGGCAAATTCGTGGAAGCCGTAGCCGTGGCCTTGCGCGCCAGAGCGGCAGGTCGATGGCGGCGATCATCTCGTCGGCGCCAGCGCGGTCGTCATGAAGCCGGCGGTGAACTCCCGGAACGGCAGTTGCCGGATGCCGCGGACGCTCGCCAGATGAATCGACCGCATCATAGGCCGCGCAGACCGCCGGCAATTCGGCGGCCGGATCGGCATGCGCCAGGCTGCCGCCGATGGTGCCGCGATTGCGGGTCTGGCGATGGCCGACATGGCGCAGCGCCTCGGCCATCAAGCGGGCAATGCTTGGCGATTTCGGGCGACGTTTCCAGTTCGCGCTGCCGCATCATGGCGCCGATGCGCAGACGCGCCGTCGCCCACCGCGATGCCGCGCAATTCCTCGACGCCGCCGAGATCGACGAGATGATCGACGATGACGTAACGGAAATTCATCATCGGCACGAGCGACTGCCCGCCGGCGAGAATTTTGGCGTTGGGCAACGTCGCCAGCAGCTCGGCGGCTTCCTTGAGCTGCCGCGGCGCGTGATAGTCGAAAGGGGCTGGCTTCATGTCCCTGAGGTCACCGAAAGACTTCGTGATGTAAGCGGATGATCGAGCGGTTCTGGCACAGTGTCTTCAACACTACGGCAATTGCGGCGCGAAAGACACCCATGGCGCGCCCAGCCGCGTGTGCGCCTGAAGCACGGTCGATCAGTGCGTTGCGGCGCTGTGGCACACTGCGGGCGGTGTGCCACAGCCCTTCAATCTGCAACCTTGTGACGCCCGTTACTCGGCGGCGCTCAAGCGCTCGCCCTCCGCGGGCAACGGCGGCAGGTTCGCCAGCTCGCTCTCGTAGGCTTGCTCCATGCGCGGCGTGAGGCCGTGCTTGGCGAGCTCTTCGGCGAACATGCGGCGGACTTCCGGCTTCTCGTCGATGTAATCGATCTGATCGCCGCCGACGCGCCGGCTGATCCACGCCTTCGGCACGCCCTGCGCGTTGCGGATCGCGACGCCCTCGTGCTTGAAGGCGAGATAGCGCGCCGGCGTCGTGCCGGAATTGAAGTGCTGGTGGAACCACATGTTGGGCGGCACGATCATGGTGCCGATCTCCCACTTGTAGCGCTGCGGCTCCTCGCCTTCCGGCCACATCAGCGAAAAGCCGTCGCCCGACAGGATGATGACATGCGCGCCGGGACCGTGGGCGTGCCCCTTCTTGTAGGTGCCGATCGGAAACTGCGAGATGTGGCTGTTCATCGAGCCCTTGGCCATGTTGAAGCGGATATGGCCGCCGCCGGCGCCGCGCTCCTTCGCGGTGATCAGCGGCAGATTGACCGCATCGGGCACGAAATTGGTGCGCAGCAGGAAGCCCTTCTGCTCGCCCTTGGAGCTGAAATAATCGGGCTCGCCGGAGAAGCGGTCCTTGAAGTCGTATTTGGTGTTGAAGATGAAATCGATGTCCTCGTAGAGATTGATGACCGGCGGCGCATTGGTGACCGCGACATAGCGCGCCGGCTCCCGGCCGGAGCCGTTGAAAGTGCTGGTGATGGCAATTGAGCGGAATGGCGAACAGCGCGCCCTCCTTCCACTCGAAGGTGATGCGGGCGCCGGCATCGTTCCACACCGTGGTCGAGCCGCGGCCGCTCAGCACCAGGATCATCTCCTCATAGAGCTGCCGATGCGGGGCGAGGCTCTTGCCCGGCGGAATTTCCATGACGTAGCAGTCGTTCGAGGTGCGCGAGGCCTCGTGGTTGAGGAAGAGCGCGTTGCCGCCGCGCCGCGCCCATGGCTTGAGCGCCACGGTGCGCAGGTTCTGCACGTAGTGGGCGCCGATGATGTCGAGACCCTCGGCCTTGACCCAGCGGGTATAGGGCGTTTCCTTCTCGGTCTTGAACTTGCTTGCCAGTTCGTCGGAAACGACGGCGTTCTTGGCCATTTGGCTCTCCTTGGTCTCAGCTCCAGGCCGCCGCCCGCGGCGCACCCGCGTCGGCGATGGCTACGCACTTCTCCGCCCGCATGCGCACGTTAATAGGGTCTCCGGCCGGGGTTCGCAACGACGGATGGACCCGGGCCAGCAGGACAGAATCGCCCACTTTGACCTGGAAATCCAGATAGTCGCCGAGGAAGACCTTGGCTTCGACGATGCCGCGGCAGAGATTGTCGCCGTCACCCCGCGCCGGTTCGGCTTCCGACAACTCCACGTCCTCAGGCCGTACCGACACCACGACGGGCGCGCCGTTGGCGAGATCGTCGACGCACTGCACGTCAAGCTCGCCGAGCGCGGTCGCGACCCGGCAGCGGCCGTTCCCGGCGACCGCCGAGATCATCGTGCCGTCGATGAAGTTCGTGCTGCCGACGAAATCGGCGACGAATTTGTTACGCGGCCGCTCGTAGATGTCGCGCGGCGAACCGATCTGGACGATGCGGCCCTCATTCATGACGGCGATCTCGTGGGACAGCGCCAGCGCCTCGCTCTGGTCGTGCGTGACATAGATCGTGGTGAGCCCGAAATCGCGCTGCATGCGCTTGAGCTCGAAACGCATGCGCTCACGCAGCTTGGCGTCGAGATTCGATAGCGGCTCGTCGAGCAGCAGCAGTTGCGGCTCCATGACGAGAGCCCGCGCGAGTGCGAGGCGCTGCTGCTGGCCGCCGGATAGCTTGGTGGCATCGCGATCGACGAGGTCGGCGAGCTGCACCGCCGACAGCACGCGCATGACCTTCTCCTCGATCACCTTTCGGCTCGGCCGCGGTTTGCGCACCTCGAGCGGGAACGCGACGTTCTTGAACACGTTCATGTGCGGCCAGATGGCGTAAGACTGGAACACCATGCCGAAATTGCGCCGGTTGGGGGCGACAAAGACACGCTTTTCGGAAGAGAACACCACACTGCCACGGGCGACGATCTCACCGGCCCGCGGACGTTCAAGCCCGGCGATGGAGCGCAACGTCGTGGTCTTGCCGCAGCCGCTGGGCCCGAGCAGCGTGAACAGCGCGCCGTCCGGCACGTCGAAGGACACGTCCTGCGCCGCCTTCACGACCCGACCATTGGCGTCGGCATATTCCGTGTGCAGCGACTTGACGCTCAGCACGCTACTCTCCCATCACGAGGCTACCGTTACGTCGATGTTACGCGATCGTCGTGATGATGTCCGTGGTCATGATCGTGGTCGTGGTCGTGGTCGTGGTCGTGGTCATGGTCGTGATCGTGGTCATGATGATGGTGATGGCCATGCTCATGGTGGTGGTCGTCATCGTGATCATGATGGTGCAACCGCTGATGCGGGCGCGGGCCGCGCGGATCCTCGCTGAACACCAGCGACTTGATGGTGACCGGCACGGTGTAGGACGGCATGCGGATGCGGCCGAGATCGATGTAGTCGAAATCCCACAGCACCACGCCATCGATGACCAAGAGTTCGCTCGTGATATCGAGCTCTTCGCGCAGGATGGCGCCGAGCGTCTGCGCCACGTCGCCGTCGAGCATGATGAAGAGCGGCTGCTTTTTGGCGATGCGGTCACTGAGCCCGCGCTTGATGCCTTCGGCAAAAGCGGCGAGCCGCTGATAGGACGGCAAGCCGGTCCAGCGCAGCGCGAGCGCAATTTCGCGGTCGGTTTCCAGCACGTCGAATGCCGTCATGTGGCCCCGGATGGCCTTGGCGAGCTGGTCCGGATCGATCGTGTCTTCGCAGACGAAGGGCGGCAGCAGGACCTGGAGATTGCGGCGCGGCAAGAGCGCGCCCGGCGCCGAGATGTAGCTGGTATTGCCGGAAAGCTGCACGCTGTACTCGGAAGCGCCGAGCGCTGTGGCGCGGATGCATTCACCGGCCGGCAGCACCGGCCACGGGAATGCGCCCTGATCGATCCTCGCGCGGATTGCGTGGCCGAGCCGCGGTCCCATGTCGCCGAAGTCGCGATCTTCACGCTGGTAGATATATTCGGCAACGCCGCCGGAGAACATGATGCCGTCGATCCGGCCGAGATCGGCGATCGGATCGGTGAGATAGAGATGCTCGACGTCGTGCGGCATCGGCCGCGTGGCGACGGCCGCGATCAGCGTATCGGCCATTACGTTGGCGACCTTCTGCATGTCGGCTGGATCGATGGCGTCACCGCGGTTCCAGGAGAAGCCCGCGCGTTTGGCGTGATGCTTGCCGGCCGGATCGAGCCGCACGATCTTGCCGTTCTCCACGACCTGCAAGCGCCCACCGATGTGGACGGCGGCAGTCGCGATCACCTTGCCCTTCTCGACCAGCGCGAGCTTGGTGGTGCCGCCGCCGATGTCGATGTTGAGGATGCGTTTGTTGTCGTCGCTGGAGACGCGCGCCGCACCGGAACCGTAGGCGGCCAGCATCGACTCCATATGATGGCCGGCGGTCGCGGTGACGAACTCGCCGCCCTGTTCGGCGAGGATCGCAGCGATGCCTTGCGCGTTGTCGCGGCGCAACGCCTCGCCGGTGAGAATGACGACGCCGGTGTCGATCTTATCGGGGGTGAGCGCGGCGGCCGAATAGGCATCGTCAATGATGGCGCCGAGCTTGGCATCGTCGATGCGCTCCTCGCTCTGATAGGGCGTGAGCGCGACCGGCGATTGAAACAAGGTTTCGCGGGAGACCACGTAATAGCGGCTGGTCAGATCCTCCGCCAAGCGGCGCAGGTTCACGCGCGAGAAGATCACCTGCGTGCCCGAGGACCCGATATCGATACCAACGGTCATCAGCGAGACGTTGTCCTGGCGCCAGAGCGGATTGTCCTCGAGCGGGCCGTCGTCATCGTCGAAATCATGATCGTGGTCGTGGTCGGCGTCGTCGCCGTGAATATGGACGAGGTCCTGACCGTAAAGATGGTCAGTGAGTGTGTGGCCCCCTGGTTTGTTGTCTTCGCCGTCGGCCATTCATTATTCTCCTTGCGCCGTTGAGGGCTTTCTTCCCGCGCCGACGTTCGCAGGTCAATCCTTTCCCGGCTGCCCGGCCCCATTCGCCGCTCTTAGTCCTCCCCCTGCAAGTGGGAGGACGGCGCCGAAGGCGCCAGGTGAGGGTCCGTCTGCGGTGGCGGCAACGGCGGACCCTCACCTGGCCGCTACGCGGCCGGCCTCTCCCTTGCAGGGCGAGGCAGCGGTGATAGTCTTTTGCAAAATCCGACCGGCCAAAGCGTCCTTCACCACCGACGCTTGGACCGCTGAGCCGTCAAGGGAGGAATTTCATGAAGGAGCTGATCAAACAATATCTCGATCAAGGCCTATCCCGTCGTCAATTGGTCTCCGGACTGAGCGCGCTCGGCATGAGCACGGTCGCGGCGAAGGCCATGGCGCAAAATCTCGGCCCACTCGGCCAGGGCGCCGGGCCAGCCGCCGCGGCCGCCGCTCCCGCCGCGATCCGCGAGGTCGAGGGCAACGGCGGCAAGCTGTTCGTGGAGCAGCTCAAGGCGGCCGGCGTCGAGCACATTTTTTTCAACCCCTCGACCGGCGACCATCCGATCTTCGATGCGCTGGTCGATGTGCCGGACATCCATCTGATCAAAGGCGTTCAGGAAGGCGCCGTCGTGGCGATGGCGGACGGTTATGCCCGCGCGTCGGGCCGCACCGGCGTCATCGTCGTTGCCAATATCGGCTTGCCCAACGCCATGACGCAGATGGTCAACTCCTGGAAGGACCAGATTCCGCTCCTGGTCGTGGTCGCATCGATCGACCAGAACGCGCTGGGACGCGACCAATTCCAGGAGACCGATCATCACGAACTGATGACGGAGCCGATCACCAAATGGTTCTGGCAGGTGCAGTCGACGGCGGCGATGACCGAGACCACCCGCCGCGCCTTGAAATTCGCTTCGACGCCGCCGTGCGGGCCGGTGTTCCTGTCGATGCCGACCAATACACTCGCGCAGACGGCGAAGTCGCAGGTTTGGGATCGCAGCAAGTTCGACGTGCCGATGCACATCCGCCCCGACAAGGCGGATGTCGAGAAGGCGGCACGGCTGTTGATCGAGGCGAAGAATCCACTGCTGAGCGTCGGCGACGAGATAACGTGGTGCCGCGCCGATAAGGAACTCCTCGAACTTGCCGAGCTGCTCGGCCTGCCGGTCGCCGGCGAAGCGGGTTCGCTTGGCTTTTGGTCGAAACCGTTCCCCACCCGGCATCCGCTCTACATCGGCACGCTACTGCGGACGATGCGCTACCCTGGCAAACCCGACGTGTTGCTTAATCTCGGCAATCGCTTCGGCGAGCTGGCGTCGCCCGGCACCACGCTGATCTCGATCCGGCTCGATCCAACCAGCCTCGCGCGTCAGGCGCCGGTGGATCTCGCCATGGTGGCAGACTTGAGGCTTGCCATCACCGACCTCACGGCGGCAATCCGCAGCATGGCGACCGCATCGCGGCTCAAGGACATCGCCGACGAGCGGACCGCGCGCACGCGCGCCTATTCGGCGCAGATGGCCGCGGAACGCGAAGCCATCGCACGCGGGCTTGCCGACTCGACGCCGATCAGCATGGAACGCCTGGGGCTCGAGCTCGAAGCCAATCTCGACCGCGACACCTGTTACGTCGCCGATGTCGATTCCGGAAAGACGATGGACCCGCTGATGACGTTCGGCGGCGACGACAAGCAATATTTCGGCACCGGACCAAATGTCTTGGGCTGGGGCATGGCGGCGGCGTTCGGCGTCAAATTGGCGCGACCCGATGTGCCGGTGGTGTCGGTGGTCGGCGACGGCAGCTTCTGCTTCTCAGGACCGCAGCCGCTCTGGAGCATGGCGCGCTACAAGGCGCCGGTCACCGTCATGGTGCTCAACAATCACAGCTACAACAACGAGCGCAACCGTATCTGGAACGGTGCCGGACGCCAATTCGAGGCCGCGCGCGACATGACGTGTTACAACGGCGATCCCGATGTCGATTATGCCAAAGCGGCCGACGCGTTCGGCGTCGAGGGCGAGACCGTGAAGGAGCCAGCCGCGCTCAAGGGCGCCTTCGATCGCGCCAAGACCGCGACGATCGAAGGGCGGCCTTATCTGCTCGATATCCACATCAAGCGCGAGGGTTTGGGCGCGGTGTCGCAATGGCATCCGCCCTACTCGCTCGCCGATCTGCGAACGCGGAAGGTGTGATCATGCGCATCCCACAGTGTGGCATTTTCGCTTTATGCCTCGCGCTCGTCGCATCCGCCACGCCAAGCCGGGCGCAGACCGCCAACCCGTTGCCGCCCGGCGACGGACGCGACCTCGTCGCCGTCGCGTGCTCGCAGTGCCACACCCTCGGCACGATCGCGAAGATTCGCGATGGCGCTGCCGGCTGGCGCCTCTATGTCAGCAACATGGTGCTGCGCGGGGCGCAATTGACCGCGCCCGAGGTCGACACCGTCGTCAATTATCTCGCGCTCAATCTCGGCCCGGGTGCCAATCTGCCGCCGGCGAAACCCGTCACGCTGCCCGACGGCCAGGGCAAGCAATTGGTCGAGACCCGCTGCGGCCTGTGTCACGACCTCGAACGAGTTGCGAGCGTCAAACGGAGCAAACAGGACTGGCCGGCGATCGTCGCCAACATGGTCCTGCAGGGCGCGACGGCAACGCCTGAGGAAGCCAAAACGATCAGCGATTATCTCGCCGCGAATTTCGGGAGCTGAAACGACAGCGAGGAAAAAATGAGCCGCAAGAAATCTTATAAAAAACCTTACGCGAGAACTTGCAGCATACTGGCGGCCGCCGGGCTCGCGATCTTGAGCGCGACCGCGGTGGCACGCGCCGCCGATACAACACCACTGGAAATCGGCGACGTCTCGCCGACCGCACCAGATTGGCCGAGTTATGTCGCGGAGGACCAAGGCTTTTATAAAAAAACCGGGATTGACGCCGAGGTGACCTATGTGGGCAACGTCGCCAATACCGTTCAGCAGTTGATCGGCGGCTCATTCGGCGTCGCGATCTCGACGTTCGACACCGCCATCCGCGCCATCGCCAAAGGCGGCGATGCGGTGATGATCGGCAGCCTGGTCTTCAAATACCCGTACTCGATCATGGCCGACGCCGACATCAAGACCGCGGCCGATATGAAGGGCAAGCGCATCGTCCTGCCATTTCCCAAAGACTTGCTGACGTTCGTCTGGAACCAGTGGGCGAGATCGAATGGCGTCGAGCCGCAGTCGATCGATCAAATCTACGACGGCGCGACGCCGAACCGTTACGCGGCGTTGGTCGCCCATCAGGCCCAGGCGGCGCTTCTGACGCAGCCATTTGATTTCCGCGCCGCCGCGGGCGGCTATCACAAGCTGCTCGACATCGGAGCATACGGCAAGAATTACGGCTTCCTCGTCATTCTCGCCAAGCCGTCTTGGTTGACGAATCACGGCAAAGAGGCCCGCGGCTTTCTCCAGGCCCTTTCGGATGGCGTTGATTGGCTCTACGACGAAAAGAATTGCGACGCCGCGATCAAAATCCTCGCCGCCCACACCAAGTTGGCGCCCGAATACGCAGCGCAGACCTACGACTACTACATCAAGGAGCTCAGGCCGTTCAGCCGCAATCTCGCCATTCCGAGCGGCGTCGTCGACAGCACTGTGAAAGTGCTAGTCGAAATCGGCGACATCAAGCCGGCCGAAGTTGAAACAGCCAAGATCGTCGACACGAGCTATCTGCCGAAATAAAGCGTTGTGGCGTTTGTTGGTGCTCTGTGCCTGCCATGGGGCGAGTCCGGCAGCGTGCGCGTTATCGCTCTGCGCCGGCCGCAACGTATTGGGTCGGCGATGCACCGAGGACGCGCTTGAACAAGCCAGTAAATGCGGCGGGCGACGCATAATCCAAATCGAGCGCCACAATGGTGACCGCCTCGCCGGCGACGAGCCGCGGCAATGCAGCAACAATGCAAGCCTGTTGCCGCCAGGCCGCGAAGCTCAGTCCAGTTTCGCGCCGGAATAGACGCGTAAAAGTTCGGCGGCTCATGTGAAGCTCCACCGCCCAGCGATCAATCGTGTCCTGCGCGCTTGGCTTATCCAGAAACCGGCTGCATCGTTCCGCCAGCCGCGCGTGACTTGGAAACGGAACGCAAAGCGGCAGCTCCACCAGCGATGCCGTCTCGTGAAGGATCAGCGCGATGATGTGGCGGGCCCGGGCGTCGGGATCGGCGGCAAGCGGAAGATCGACCGCCTCAGCCAGCAGACTGCGCAGCAGTTGCGGAACATCGACAACCTGGCAACGCGATGGCGGCGCCGCGAGCGCTGCGGGTTCAATATAGATGCTGCGCGTCGAGACCTGCCCCACCATGCGGATGTGGTGGCGCACGCCGGCCGGTATCCAGATCGCGCGCTGCGGCGGCACCACCCAAGCGCCTTGCTCGGTTCCAACAATCATGATGCCGGTCAGCGCATGAAGAAGCTGGACACGCCGATGCCGGTGCGCGGGGTGAAGGTGACCGGCCGGATAGCGATTACCGACCGCAATCACCGGACTGGGATGCGCGTCATACTCATTGGCTTTTGCGTCTCGGACGATGGCCCACCTATGCAATTGATTGGCCTTTCACGATAAGCGGGCCAACCGGCGACTATCTATGCTCCCGTTGCGCAATACGCAAAGAGGAGCGGAGTCTTGGAGACTGCGTCACAGCGGCCGCGGCAGGATCGGCAGACCGTTAGCCGGACGGCATTGTTCCTGGGCTTCTTGAGCCTTGGGCTGCTCGGTTTCGGCGGCATCGCACCTTGGGCGCGGCACATCATCGTCGAGCGGCGGCGATGGCTGAATGAGCACGATTACGCAACCACCATCGGCTTGGGGCAGATCCTGCCGGGCTCCAACACAATCAACGCGTCGGTCCTGATTGGCGAGCGGTTTCAAGGCGTTTCTGGCGCGGTCATCTCGGTCGTGGCGCTCTTGACCATGCCGCTTGTCGTGCTGATCGGCCTCGCGGTGCTCTACGACCGCTTTGCCGGACTAGCCGCAGTACGCTTGGGCCTTGGCGGCGCTGCCGCGGCCGCCGCCGGAATGGTGATCGGCACAGCGCTCAAGATGGCGTTGAAGCTGCGGCCGTCGCCGGCCGGCCTCGTCGGCTGCGCCACCGCGTTTGTCGCGGTCGGCGTTCTGCGATTGCCGCTTGCGCTTACGGTCATCATCGTCGTTCCGCTCAGCATCGGCGGCTTGTTGTGGGAGCGCCGACCATGAACGAACGGCTCCTCTGGCCGATCGTGGCGGCGTTCGCGCCGCTATCGCTGGTGATGTTCGGGGGCGCCAATGCCATCATTCCCGAAATTCAGCACCAAGCCGTCGAAGTGCGCGGCTGGATGAGCAACGACGAATTCGCGACGTTGTTTGCAATCGCTCAAGTTGCGCCGGGGCCGAATATTCTCATCGTCAGCTTGGTCGGCTGGCAAGTTGCCGGCCTGCCGGGACTGCTGGCGGCGACCGTTGCGATCAACGTGCCGCATTGTCTGCTGACTTACGGAACAGGACGCGCAATATCGCGGATCGGAGACGCGGCGTGGCTCTCAACGCTCAAGGCCGCGCTGGTCCCGGTCACGATCGGCTTAATCCTGGCAAGCGGCGCCGTCATGGCGCGCGCGGCAGATCATGGCACTTTAACAATCGCGATCACCGCGGCGACGGCGGCCTTCATAGTCTTGAGCGATCGCAATCCGCTCTGGGCGCTCGGCGCCGGGACGCTGGCGATGCTGTTCGGCGGACACTATCTGGATTGACGCCTCGCCGCTGGCTTAGTGTCCCAGTTCCGCAACGAGGGCGCTAATTCCGCTCCAGGCGATCTGGATGCCGATGCAAGTCAGAATGAAAGCGGACAGCCGGACCAGGACATTAATGCCGCCCTTGCCGAGAAAGCGCGCCAGCGGTGACGCAAAACGATAAGACAGATAGATCGTCACCGCGATGGCGGCGATCCCGGCGATGGCCGCCGCCGCCAGCAACAAGAGATGCGCCGAGGAATCTCCCTCCGGGCGGCGGCTGCCGATCGTCAGCGCGACCGAGATCGACCCCGGTCCGACGGTCAATGGCAACGTCAGCGGATAGAAACTGTCGCCGATGCCGGTCAATTGCCCTTCGGTCTTCACGGCCTCGCGTTCCGGTGGTTCGCTGCCTTCATTCAAGAGCTTCCAACCCATCGCGGCGACCAAAAAGCCGCCGGCGACTCGGACCACCGGCACGGTAAGACCGAAGAACTCCAAAATCTTCGATCCCAGCAGCAACGAACCCAGCAGCAGGAAAAAGCCGTTGAGCGCGACGCCCCACGCCAGGCGCTCGCGCTCCTGTGGCGTGCGATCGGCGGTGAGGCTGAGGAAAATCGGCGCCGAGCCCAAGGGGTTGACGATGGGAAACAGCGCCGCAAACACGAGAAGAAATGTATTGACGATGTCGCTCACGTTTCCGCCCCGCCCACGCGATCCGAAATCGCGTAGCGCGGCGCGATATCCGGCGATCCCGGTTCAGCGTAGCGGATGGCGTGCGGCCGTGAAAGCGCCGGCTATTCCGCCGGCTGCTTCGGTTTCGTCCTCACGAACGTGCGTTTGAGATTATCCCACAGCTCGATCTTGGCGCCGTTGCTGTGCATGATGACGCTCTGCTGCAGCACCGACAGCGTGTTGTTCCAGGCCCAGTAGATCACCAGGCCGGCCGGGAAATTCGCCAGCATGAAGGTGAAGATCAGCGGCATCCAGTTGAAGATCATCTGCTGGGTCGGATCGGGCGGCGCCGGATTGAGCTTCATCTGCACCAACATGGTGACGCCCATGATCGCCGGCCAGACGCCGAGATGCAGGAAGTGGCCGAACACCGGCAGCATGGTCGGATCGAACGGGATCAGCCCGAACAGCGTGAAGATGTTGGTCGGATCGGGCGCCGACAGGTCGTGGATCCAGCCGTAGAACGGCGCGTGCCGCATCTCGATGGTGATGAACAGCACCTTGTAGAGCGAGAAGAACACCGGAATCTGGATCGCGATCGGCAGGCAGCCGGCGACCGGATTGATCTTCTCCTTCTTGTAGAGCTCCATCATCGCCTGCTGCTGCTTCATCTTGTCGTCGGCGATAGCGCTCCTTGATCATCGCCATCTGCGGCTGCACCGCCTTCATCTTCGCCATCGAGGCGTAGGACTTGTTGGCGAGCGGGAAGAACAGCAGCTTGACCAGCACCGTGACGATCAGGATGGCGATGCCGAAATTGCCGACCAGGTGGAAGAAGAAGTCGATGGCGAGGAACATCGGCTTGGTGATGAAGTAGAACCAGCCCCAGTCGATCAGCAGATCGAAGTGGTTGAGGTGCAGCGCCTCGTTGTAGCCGCCGTCGGTCGAGAACGGAATTGATGCCGACGACCGACACTTCCTTGGCGCCGGCGAACAGCCGCGCGTCGGCGCGAGCCGGTGGCGCCCGGCGCGATGGTCTGCGGCTCGCGCGAGATAATCGGTCTGGTAGGTCTTCTGCGTGCCGATCTCGGCGGCGGAGAAGCGCGCGCTGCACGCTGGGCGTCGGTGTCGGGCAGCAGCGCCGCCGCCCAGTATTTGTCGGTGAAGCCGAGCCAGGCGTTGGTGACGTCCCAGCTCTCGTTCTTCTTGTCGTCGATCTTCTTGTAGGTCTCTTCCTGCAGGCCCTTGTCGCCGATCACGCCGATCAGGCCTTCGTGCAGGATGTAATAGCCCAGCACCTCCGGCGTGCCGTGGCGCGAGATCAGCCCGTAGGGAAACAGCGTGACCGGGCTGGTGCCCTTGTTCTGCACCTCGTCCTTGATGGTGAACAGATATTGGTCGTCGACCGCGATGGTGCGGCGGAAGATCAGGCCCTCGCCGTTGTCGTAGGTCAGCGTCACCGGATGGTCGACGCTCGAGCGTGCCGCTGCCGTCCTGCTTCCACACCGTATCGGCGCCCGGCAGCTTGGTCGGTCGTGCCGGACGCCGGCACCCAGCCGAACTCGGCGTAGAAGGCGTCGGGCTGCCCGGACGGCGACAGCAGCACGATCGGCGGCGAGTTCGGATCGACGGTCTCGCGGTATTGCGTCGAGCGACAGGTCGTCGATCGCGGCCGCCCTTCAGGTCGATGCGCCGCTCAGCCGCGGCGTCTCGATCGCGACCCGCGGCGAAGCGCGCAGCACAGCGTCGCGCGTGCGACGCGTCGGCGTCTGGCGCGGCGCCGCGGCGCGTCGGGCACTGCCGGACGGCGCCGCCCGGCGGCGTCCCGGTTGCGCCGGCGCCGGCTGCTGCCCGGCTGCCGGCGCGCCGGCGTCTGGCGCTGGGCTGCGCCTGCTCCTGCTGCTTCAGCTCCGCTTCCTGGCGCTGCTTCTCCATCTGCGGGTAGCCGAAGAAATATTGCCAGCCGACCAGCACCAGCAGCGACAGCACGATGGCGAGGATGGTGTTCTTGTGGTCGCTCATTCAATGCTCTGGACCGGCTCATGACGTGCAGGCTCTGACGACTGGCTGCGGCGTCCGGTTTGCGGGCGGCGCGTGCGGTGAACCCGCCTCAGTGGGGCCGCTGACGGCGCCACCAGTCGCGCGCTCGGTACCGTGGATTCGGCTGAGCGCCGCATCGAGTTCCCGATCATGTCGCCGAACGGCAGCCGCCAGCGCGGCGCGCCGCCCGATCAGCACGTAATCGTGGCCGCGCCGCATGCCGCCGCCGCTGCCGAAAGCCGCACGATCTCGCGCAGCCGCCGCCGCACGCGGTTGCGCTCCACCGCATTGCCGACCTGCCGCGACACCGTGAAGCCGACCCGCACCGGCCGTCGTCGCGCGCGCCGCACGCGCCTGCAGCACGAAGGCCGCTGGCCGGAGCCCGCGTGCCGGTCGCGGCAGCCCGAAAGTCGGCCCGGCGCCTCAACCGCTCCATGGGCAACCGCGCCGAGGCCGGGCCGGCCGGCCGCTCACGCACTCAGCCGCTTGCGCCCGTGCGCGCGACGCGCCGCCAGCACCTTGCGGCCGCCTTTGGTCGCCATGCGGGCGCGAAAGCCATGGCGGCGCTTGCGCACCAATTTGCTGGGCTGATAGGTCCGTTTCACGGGATTTGTCTCCGCTGCGCGCGGCATGCCAACGCAGGCGCGCAATTGGCGCGGCTTATACGGGACCGCTCTGCGCTCGTCAACGGAACGCGACCTTCCGCGTGCCACCATCTTGCCGCACAACATGCGACCGATTGGCGCTCGGCATGCACGCCGCTGCCGCGATTTGCCCAAGCGCCAAGTTCCCAGTATAGACGATCGAGCTTCGATGCGACGGGACTGCAGAATCCCCGGACCTCTGTGCCATGCCGAGCCATGCGACTTTGCGGCGATTCTCCTGATCGCGAAGCGTCGCGATCTCCACCGCCGGGCGAGGTATACGGCAGGCTGATGGCGCAGCTCCTCAGACCCGGACATCTGCGTGATCGGCGCGGGCGCGGGCGGCCTGCACCGTTGCGGCCGCCGCCGCCGCCTTCGGCGTGCCGGTGGTGCTGATCGAGAACGGACCGCAAGGGCGGCGAGCACCTCGACGACGGCTGCGTGCCCGTCGCAGGCGCTGTCGATCGCTGCCGCCAGCGCGCCGCTGACGTGCTGCGCAACGGCGCACGCTTCGGGCGTGAGAGCCGCGCGCTCCGGCGTCGATTTCGCCGGCGTCAGCGCCTACGTGCGCGACGTCGATCGATGCCGTTGCGCCGCAACGGTCGCGCGCGAGCGCTTGCGCGGGCTCGGCGTGCGCGTGATCGACGGCGCGGCACGCTTTACGGACCGGCGCACCGTCGCGGTCGGCGACATCGCGATCAGGGCGCGCCGCTTTGTCATCGCCACCGGCTCGTCGCCGGCGTCCCGCCGTCCCGGGTCTCGCCGAGACGCCGCATCTCACCAACGAGACCGTCTTCGAGCTCACCGATTGTCCGCGGCATCTGATCGTCCTCGGCGCCGGCGCGGTCGGTCTCGAGTTGGCGCAGGCGTTTCGCCGGCTCGGCGCCGAGGTCACGGTGCTCGAAGCCGCGACGCCGCTCGCCGGCGAGGATCCCGAATGCGCCGCCATCGTGCTCGATGCGCTCGCGCGCGAGGGCATCACGGTGCGCAGCGGCGTCGAGATCGTGCGGGTGCGCCGCGCTCTGGCCGCGCGTCGAGGTCGTGCATCACGGCACGCGCGGCCAGGCGAGGAGACCATCGAAGGCACGCCATCTCCTGGTCGCCGCCGGGCGGCGGCCGAACGTCGACGAGCTTGACCTCGACGCCGCCGGCATCCGCCATGAGCCGGGCGGCATCGTGGTCGACAAGCGCCTGCGCACCAGCAACAAGCGCGTCTATGCCATCGGCGACGTGACCGGCGGCGCCGACGTTCGCCCATGCCGCCGACCCATCACGCCGGGCTGGTGGTCCGGCATGCGCTGTTCCGGCATGCCGGTCAGCGCTTGACCAGCACGCCATCCCGCGCGTCACCTATACCGATCCGGAACTGGCCCAGGTCGGCCTGACCGAGGACGCAGGCGCGCGCACGCGCGGCGCCATCCGGGTGCTGCGCTGGCCCTATCGCGACAACGACCGCGCCCAGGCCGGAACGCGACCCAGCGGCCACATCAAGGTCGTGACCGACCGCAACGGGCGAGATCCTGGGCGCCACCATCGTCGGCGCCGCGCCGGCGAAGCGATCGCCGCCTGGACCTCGCGATCAACCAGAAGCTCAATATTCGCGCCTTTGCCGGCCTGATCGTGCCGTATCCGAGCTATGCGGAGGTGGGAAAACGCGCCGCGATGACCTATTTCATGCCGCGGTTTGACGAGTCCACGGGTGCGTCGCATCATAGGGTGGCTGCGCCGCCTGGGTTGAGATTGTCGATAGCCGAGCTGCGCAGCGAGGCTTCAGCCGAATGACGCGATGAGATCGCCGGCGCGGCCGCGTAGCGACGGTCCGGCGCCGCCGCGCTTTGGGCTTTCCGGCAAGCTCCTCGTCCTCACGATCCTGTTCGTGATGATCGCGGAAGTGCTGATCTATGTGCCGCTCGGTCGCCAATTTCCGGCGTGAACTGGCTGAAGCGACCGCCTGGCCGCCGCCTATACCGCGGCGCTGGTGCTCGACGCCGCGCCGAACGGCATGGTGCTCGGACAGCCTCGCCAAGCAGATCCTCGACAGCATCGGCGCGCGCGCGGTGGCGATGAAGATGGGCACGCAGCCGCCGCCTGCTCGCGGTCGGCGACATGCCGCCGCCGATCACCCACGACTTCGACATGCGCAACGTCACCGACGTTCGACGCCATCGTCGACGCGTTCGGGATGATGCTCGACCGCCGCAACGACGTGATGCGGGTCGTCGGGCCGGCGCCGATGGGCGGCGAATACATCGAGCTCGTCATGGACGAGCCGCCGCTGCGCAAGGCGATGCTGCGCTACTCGGTCGACATTCTGCTGCTGTCGCTGGTGATCTCCGGCATCACCGCGGCGCTGGTCTATCTGGCGCTGCACTACATGTTCGTGCGGCCGATGCGCCGCATCACCGCCAACATGATGGCGTTCCGCGCCGATCCGGAAAATGCCGACCGCATCATCGTGCCGTCCGGCGCGCGCCGACGAGATCGGCACCGCCGAGCGCGAGCTCGCCGACCATGCAGACCGAACTCGCCTCGATGCTGCATCAGAAGAACCGGCTCGCCGCGCTCGGCCTCGCGGTCTCCAAGATCAACCACGACCTGCGCAACCTGCTGGCCTCGGCGCAGCTGTTCTCCGATCGGCTGGCGAGCCTGCCCGATCCCGGCGTGCAGCGCTTTGCGCCGAAGCTGATGCGCGCGCTCGAGCGCGCCATCGCGTTCTGCCAGTCGACGCTGTCCTACGGCCGCGCTGCAGGAGCCGCCGCCGGACCGCCGGCCGATCCTGCTCGAGCCGCTGGTCGAGGAGGTGCACGAGACGCTCGGGCTCGGCCGCCGATGCGCCGATCCGCTGGATCAGCGCGGTCGAGCGCGGCCTCATCGGTCGAGGCCGATTACGACCAGCTGTTCCGCATCCTGCTCAATCTCGCCCGCAACGCCGTGCAGGCGCTGGAGAGCCGCGCCGCGCGCGATCCCGGCCGCGACCAGATCCGCATCACCGGCCGCCGCGAAGGCGCCGTGGTGGTGATCGAAGTGTCCGACACCGGGCCGGGCTTTTCCGAGAAGGCGCGCGCGCACCTGTTCGAGGCGTTCCAGGGCTCGACCCGCACCGGCGGCACCGGCCTCGGCCTCGCCATCGCGGCCGAGCTGGTGCGCGCCCATGGCGGCGAAATCCGCCTGGTCGAAGGCACCATCGGCGCGACCTTGCGCCTCACCATCCCCGACCGCGCGGTGGAGCTCTCCGCCCATCGCGGCGCCCGCGCGCACGGCTGAGCCTGACGCGATCCGCAACGGGACGGGCACCGGTTGCCATCACGCCATGGCCAAAGCTATAGCTATGGCGCGCGCCGCGCTTCGCCATCGGCGACTATGAGCTACCACGCGCACGCGCCCGTAGCTCAGCTGGATAGAGCACCAGACTACGAATCTGGGGGTCGGGAGTTCGAATCTCTCCGGGCGCGCCAATTGTCCATTTACGGCAGAGCACGCGGTGGCCCCTTCGAGGCATCATTTGCGCGCGGCTGCCTGCGGAGGCCGACACATGGCTCACACAATTCGGAAGTTTGGCATGAAGGAAGTTCCACTGTCGGAAATCAAGGATGATCTGTCTCGGTTTCTACGAGAGGCAGAGGCGCAGGAAATCGTAATCACGCGTCACGGCAAGCCAGCCGGCGTGCTGATCGGCTTCGAGTCCGAAGAGGATTGGTTCGAGTACCGTCTTGAACACGATCCGCGGTTTCTGCGCCGTATCGAGCAAGCCCGGAACAGCCTGCGCGCAGGACGTGGGGTCGAGCTCGAAGACCTCGAATAGTCGAGCCGACCGGTCGGTTGCGGCGTAAAGTGCGCGCCTGGATGCGAAAGGTCATCACGAACGAAAGCGCGCATTCGCGCGCAGTTCATAGCGCGACGACATCAAGTAGTGATCTGCGGGTGCAGAGCGCGAATTAAATGACTGGACTGCACCGTAATTGCCCGCAATTGCGCTCCAGCGCTCGTGAGGAAATGCCGCAACGTCTGGGCTTCATAGATTTAGCGAACGATGGATACTAGTACGTCGTGTTTGAGACTTTTGGCGTACCAGAAACGAACTTCATCCCCAGGCGGTCTGGTGCCTACATAAACGGCTTTCACACCTGAACCGTCGCCGAAGCGGCGCTCTTTGTACTTGTTCAACGTAACATGGAACACAAGCTGGCGATCGATCAGAGGTAATGCCCGATCCAGCCAGTCTCGCGACGCCCATAAAATCTCACCATTATCGTTTCGATGACTACCTCGATTGTCGTGCGGGTCAGGCATCCATACCCCCCACACCTGACTCCGCATAGCCAGTTCGTTCTGTGACGTTTTCCACTCTCGAAAATCAATGTCTGGTGTGAGCGCAAACGCCTTGAGAAGTTTGACACCAAGACGTGGTCGCGACGCGACGCCATCGGTGGCGATCTGCTCGCGTGAATCTACCCCAATGTTGTGGTTTTCAGGCACCCAAACAAATGGCTCAAAAGGCGATGCCTGTCTGTGCCGGTCGTCAAAGCCGTCATGAAGAAACAGCGGTAGCCAGAGATCGTGGTCCGCTCTTCTAACGAATTTCTGGCAAACCCCACCATCCCACGGCGCTTTCCTAACGCCGTTTCAATACGAACATAAACTCCGTCGGGGAACCTCCACTGTCCATAAATCGGCAACATCGCCGGATTTCCGCAATCTTGGAAATTCCTAAGCTCTCGAAAATCGCCGGAGGTGGAATCAGTAATTTCGACATTTTTGACCCGTGGTCCCAGCAAGCTCTTCCCGCAAACCTCCGGCTCTTGATCTTTGTGATCGCTGAGCCAAGAACCATCTTTAAACGTAACGTCATAGTCGTTGAGCCACAGTTCAAAGGGTGACGAAGGATCTCATCATAGCTTTGACGCGCCACCGGATGTGATTGCCGCAACGTCGTTGCTGCGCTTAGCATTGCGTGCTTTTGAACATGATCGCGATAGTATTCGTATCTATCCGTTCGTTCTTTTCGATAACGATCATGCCCAGGGAACGCATCCATATTTGTAGCGCTCGGCCAAAGCCGTTGGATTTCATCGAGCAATAGCATCAACGCATCGACCGTCTGAAATGTGAAATACTGCTCGCAAGATCGCGAAATCTCTAATCTTGTTGAATTCGTAATCGAAACTGAAACCCAGATCTGGCGGGAACGTGCTTCGGCCAAGAGCCTTTAACAACCACGATTCCCTTTGGATCGACTTCAACTTCTCGCGCCAACTTTGCGATTTCGGCTGACGTGCAGCCCATATTTCGCAAGCAGCGCAGGATGTGTCGCTTATTCAGGATGTGAACGTCATCTCGAGCAGCCAGCTCGAAAAGACGAGGTTTCAATGGGGCAAGCTTCACTCCGTGAATCAACGCAGCGCGGGCAAGACCCATCAGGAGCCATTGCTGTGAATTTTGAAACGATAGGTTATAGCTTTCTGTTTTGAGTGCCGGCACTTCTCTGCGATCGAACTGCGCGAGAAGTACATCCAAATCGTCGATTAAACCCAGTGAAACAAAGAGCGGCAACGCGCGCGCAGTACTCCACTTTATGTAAGCATCGTCATCTCCCAAAAGGTGCCAGATTATTCCAACGAGAAGTTCTCGCTCTTCTGCATTTTTGAAATCGGACTTGTACGCACCTTCTCCAATCTGATCGGCCAAGCCTAGCGGCTGGCCCAGACAGAAAGTTTTCGAGAGCATCGCGCGAAGCACCTATGCGACGTGTGATGAGACAGTACTGTGGCAAGCTGCAACCACTGCTCGCCATTCAATTCCACTCGTTCAGTGGCAATTGTATCTAGCACCTGCATCAAGACAAATTTTTCGTCCCCGCAGAGATCGCTGAGTTGCTTCATCTCACGGCTCACATTGCCATAAGAAATATTGAAGAGTTCAGATCCTTTCGATCTGAATAATTGTGAAATAACGTTTTTCAACTCTGCCGAAATGTGCGCAGATGAAGCAGACCATTCCGAAACGCAGTCTTGAATGTGATCAATAGCGTGGTCGAACGAGACGCTGTCGGCCTCAGCCAAAGCAAGCAAGTGGTCAAGTCGCTTCCCGTAGGGGCAAGACGCACGAATTGCAGAAACGAAATCACGTCTCACGTAATACGGAAGTAACTGAGCGGCTTCAATTTCGTTCAGCGCTTCGTCAATAGACGTTGCCGAACCCGGGTCACATTTTGAAACCAAGGCCTTCAGAAATGCGTCCGGATCTTGTTCTTCCTTCTTGCTCTCGATGACCGCAGGCGAACTCAGATGTGATGATGAGCGCGAATTAAACTCGTGTCTCTTCCGTTCGGCCTCCTCAAGCAATTGCTTTGCCGCACTGGCAGCACCGTCACTCACAGCGCCTGGACTTTTTTCGGCTACGTTTAATATGCCTTGCCAGACAGACGACCAGCCGCCGCTCGCGTGTTCGGCAATCAGTTTTCCGAATACAGCCTCAAATATTGTTCTTTGCTCACTGGCCGTGCGCGCTTGTGGGAGTATCGATGACAGACCATCTCCAACGCTCCATTCGTGCCAGCCATGGTCTTTACAAATACTCAGCAGCACCCCAGCGCGTAACGGCGAAAGATGTTTCTCAGCAGAAAGATATGAAGCGAGCTGCGGCAGACCAAGAGTATAGCTGGCTACTTCTTCGTCATTCCATCGCATCAGTTTGGTAGCGGCTGTTGTACCGATAGATTTTGCACAAGCTATGCCGAAAAGATTCCATCCAAACTTATGTGAATCGTGAGCGATAATAGTCTGCGACAAGTTCATTAGCCTCTGGCCCAACTCGGGCCGGATGCACCCGCCAGGTTGCACAGCTGCGTAATGCAGTATCGCGTAAATCAAATCGTCGTCGCCGCTGCCGAGCTTATCGAGTTCCGCCAAGCCGCTGCGATAATATAGCCGTGCTTCGGGAACGCTCATTTCCAGCAGCGCTTCGGCTAAAGAAGCGTAATCATCACCGCGCTGATCGGTCTGATCGTCTTTACGAATCTCATTTACCATCGATTGCGCAAACGCGCCCGCGCGCGAGTGGAGATGAGCTTTTCCCGCCAACAACGAAAGCACGTAAGCTTTTTCTCTAAGCAGAAAACGAGGTCGAGATATCACATCGATAACTTCGACCGCTTCGCTATCCGAAATAGCAGGTGCGTGTTGAAGAAGCGCTCTTGCAAATCCTAGCCCGACAGTTTTGCCAAGCATCTTTTCTGGATCTTCAAATACACGGTGCGCTACCTTCGCCACATGAGAGCTCCAATTAGCAAGAAACGCGCTCACGCCCTTATCAGCGCTGCGAGCACACATGCTTGTCTGAATCGGCTCTATAATTTTCAGTACCGCCTCGATTCCGATAGCAATTTCCTGACACTCGCGACTATCAAAGCGGCCTGCCGGTTTTGCCTCGCCTTTTGTTTTTCGTTGACCTTTACGGCGAGCAGCGGGCAAAGCGGCCAGAAACGTCTTAATTTCTTCTCGTGTTTTAAGAGCCCGTGCGACAGCCGTGATCTTGACGCCTTGAGGAAGCAAGTCATAAATCGCGACGGGGCGCTTTTTTGACCAAGCCATTACACATGCCTGGAGAAATGGAATCCATGCTCTTGATGGACCATAACGTTCCCCGTAATCGTAAGCCGTTGGCCTGACTTGAACGTCAGCATCTAGCAACTTTTTTGCAGAGCTCGGGCCATCGTGTACTAGCGCTGCGAAAGCCGCTGATACGAAGTCGCGACCCGCATCATCGCTTATCGTAACGGGTTTTTCAGGCTTCAGTTTTGCTTCCGCTACTGATCGCGCCAGTAACTTTTTTTCTTTAGAATTCAGCGCAGCGTTACTGCTCAAAAGTGTCGATTTGAGCACAAACGACTTGCTCTTCGAGCTCGCTGCAAATGCCGCAAGCGTCGGCAACACGCTCGATCCCGTCGCACGCTCGTACTGCCCGGCAAGCTTGACCGCTTGCCGGGCAACCGGAATTGCTAAACCACGATCCCATTGATGTAGGATTCGATCGACATGCTGAAACTCCTTCTGAACGATTTTCAGAAATAGGATAGCAGCATAATCTTCATGGGCTGGGCCGCTCCTTTCGTGAGGAAGTTCGCGCTCGTCCCTTTCTCGGCGCGCGTTCCAATTTATCCAGTCGATGGCACGCCCACAGTGAATTTCAGCTTCGTCCATCTCGTTCGAGAAAGCGTGGGCTACGGTTAGCCGCGCGTCGCGCGCTCCGCGCCATCCAGATCGGTCGCTGAATAAGCGTCGATAGGCATCCCGATCGCCCAGAGTAGCAGCCAATGCTGGTGACCTTCGTATGAACTGGTCGCCACGACTATTCGCTGCGACCACTTGAGCAAGCCGCATGGTGACGCCAAGTACACGATCGAGATCATCGTCTTTGACTGCTAACTTAAACGCTGCATTGAGCCGCGCCAGTGTCAAACGACGACGTCCGAAGTCCGACTGAATTGAGGACGGAAACTGGGTCGAATCCGCTAGCGCATAAGCCCGGGCACCATCCTTGATTGCCACCAAAAACCCGGGCAGAGCCTCTGCTGCGTATTGCGATGACACCTGCGCATCGTTGAGACGCTGAGCTATGGCTTGCTGAGAAACCATGTCGTTCGAATACGTATCGCGAACATATGTTTCCGTTGGTTCATCGCGGAAAATCGCGCCGTGCGTAGGAACGATTTCGAGCATCGGAGCCAGGTCCGATGCCGCACTCACGACCTGCGATATCGGCCACCCAAGAGCGGTCGCAAGCTCCTCCAAAGGCATGGGCGGAGGCAACAAAGAGATAGCGGAGAAAAATTCTCGAACATCTGAAATCTGGCCATCCAGCGACCCGAAGATCGGAGAAAATCTTGTGACACTTCTCTGAGATGAGTTGGTCGACTGTAATCTTTGATTGATCTGGATTTCCAGCTACGTTTAAATCCCAAGTGTCCACCAGATAGGCCAACACCCTAGCATTGCCACTTGACCGCGAAAATGCTGTCGCGAATTCCCCGCTTGTGATGTTTGCACGACGAGAAGACAAATAGGCTTCGGCCTCTTTCTGCGTAAACGGGTGGAGCGCAAACGCCGCGATTTTTGATCGATCGACAACGCGATCCATTCGATGCGTCCGAGCTGTCAGAACAAGCTTCACCCCATCGACACTGTTTTCGCTGAGCGATGCTAAAAGAAGCTTTGGAAATAAATCGTCCTTGCGGTCGTCAGCCTCAATCTGTGCGTTGTCCGCCCCATCAATAATTATCATTACCCCCTTTCGCTTTGATTGTGCTTTTAGCGTTTCAACGGCCTGACTAAGGCGGCGGCGTAACGCCGTGATCAACGCAACTGATTCTGCGTCGCCAGGCAGCAGCGGATCGCACAGCCCTCTGGATGCAAACTCATTGGTAATTTGTACGTATCCCACTCGCGGCAGATGTCGCTCTTGATCCTGCGATCGATAAGCACCCCCACCGAAGCAATCGAATACGACGACTTCGTAGGCGTCCGATTGCGCGGCAGCGAGGCTGTTAATAAAAACTGTTTTACCAACGCCCCCGTCGGCATGAATGAAGACTGGTTCGCTGGCTGTTGCGATCAAATGGCTCGCATCGTCCAACTGTTCACGTGGAACAATTTCGCCTACATTGATGAAACGGGTCTCAGCCGGGAATAGATCTTCTTCTTCACAGCCCAGGGCGACGAGGACATCTTCTCGTTTGACTAAGTTGTTACTCTTGTTTTTTAGACCGGCTTTTTCGCGAACGACTTCGACCAGTTCAAAAAGCCGAGACTTGCTGCGCGCCTCATTTCCGGACGACCAGTCAGCCATGGTACGTCTCAAGTTACTATTCAAAACCGGAAGCGTGTCTTCGGACGCGCGAAATTCGCACCGGCTAAATAGCCGTTGCGCATCTACTTTTATCTTTGTGCAAAGGCCCTTCAGATAGTCATATTGGTTTAGGGCTTCGCCCTTAGCAGGCGATACACCCGATTTCAGCCCGCTAATCGCTGCCCATAGATCTGGCGAAAAGTCCGCGTTAGTGACAAACGCAAAGGTAAGCTTTCTGTCGATGTCAGCCGACGGTATTGTCTTTTCATAGCCAACAATCGTGCCTGCAAACTTTTCGATTGTTTTACGAAGATACGAGGCAGTCACCGCACCGGCTGTTGTTCTGTATTTGAATTGTGCCGTCTGAACAGCGTCCGACGCGGCAAAATTGTCGCCATCTCCGTAGTAGAGAACGAGATCGGCCACATCTTCGGCTTCTGCGCCGGGGTCCGCAGTTTCGGTCTTCGATAGTCCTTCAATGGCAATCGCTTTTAAGCGGTCACGGGGGAAGACCAATTGCATGGCTCGCCGCGCTGCCCAGCGCTCATGGAACGTATGTCCCGCGCGAGACGCGCTCACCACGCCAACAGAGTCAACCGTTGGACTGTTTGAAGCTTTTTTTGCCATGCTCAAATCATAATGGGTTTTCGGTTTCTTTCGAGTGAAATGATAGCCGTGGACGTCCAAAGCGACGAATCCTCGTCGATCGCCGCGCGCCAAGCGGGCGCGTCCTAATGGATCGGGCTCTACTCGCTTCGCTCGCCAAGCCAGCCGATCGCCGCGAAATGCGGAACGTCTGTCTCGGCCATCGGGAATTACGGTGACAGTGCATTTAATTGTCTTTTGACCCGCGTTGGGTCGAGCATAGCACTTTATCAGCCGTGCGGTGCGTGCGAGGAACCAATAGTCGCCGAGCGGTTGGCCGATGCTTTCTGCGACGCGCAAGTGCAGGAATAAATCGCGCGCTCATCGCATCCGCTGCTTAACGGCGGACGCCGCAATCCTCAGCAACACGGCATGGGATTTTCAATCAAGTCGTAGACGTGATCGAACGTGATCTCATTGATGGTCCGCTAAATCTTGAAATAACGCGGCGGTTCGCTTTTGAGGATCGCCACGATCGCGGTTTCGACGGGCGGGCAAGCGGGTTTGACGCAGGGAACTTCCTTGACGACAATCGGCACGTCTTTGGCGAAGCCGAAGTTCTGCCGCATCCAATAGCGGATTTGATCGAGCGTCAGCGGCGAAATCTCCGATGACTGGCTGAACGGATCGGGCCGCACCGGCGTGTCGTCGCCGCCGGTATAAAAGCAGGTCTTGAAGCCGCGCGTGATCGCGTCCTGATCGAGTTGGCGGCCGATAAAGACCAGCCTGTTGAACCGCGTTTCGCCGGGTTGCCAGGGCCGTCCCGGACGACCTTCGAACTCCATCCGCACGCCTTGAAACAGGAATTGGTCCGGATCGCCGCGCAGGTTCAGAATGCCCTTCATGCGGAGGAGATGGGCGCCCAATTCGGCGATGAGCGAGCGGAACCAGACGCTCAGCTTGGCGCCGTCGAGCGCGCCGGTGTCGGTGACGGAAACGGTCATGACATCCTGAAGATGATTGTGATGCCGATGATGGCCGTTCTCGTGATGGCAATGATCGCCGGGGCCATGGCCGTGCTCAGCCCCGTCCGGCTGGTGGTCGTGACCATCCAGAGCGGCGTCGATCTTCAACGGAAGATCGGCGCTTTCGACGCCGAACACGATATTCAGATCGAGTTCGGAATTCCTGGTCCGAAACACTTTCGCGACCTTATTCAACTGTCCGATTTGCTGTTCGATTTGATCCAGCTCGTCGGCCGTGGCGAGATCCATCTTGTTGAGGATGATGGCGTCCGCGAAGGCGATCTGCTCGCAGGCTTCGGCCAACTCCTCCAACTGCGCCGCGATGTGCTTCGCGTCCACAACGGTGACGACGCCCTCCAGGCTGAATTCGCTGCGGATGCGCTCGTCGGCGTACAAGGTCTGCGCAACGGGGGCCGGCTCGGCCAAGCCCGTGGTTTCGATGATGACGGTGTCGAACTCCGAGCGGTGCTCCGCAAGCTCGAAGAAGCTGCGCAGCAGATCGCCGCGCACCGTGCAGCAGATACAGCCGTTGTTCATCTGAACCACGTGCTGATCCGCCGCGATCAACAAGTCGTGGTCGATGCCGACCTCGCCAAACTCGTTGACGACGACCGCAATGCGGCGGCCGTGATCCGCCGTCAATATGCGATTGAGCAAAGTCGTCTTGCCGGCGCCCAGGAAGCCCGTGATGATGATGACGGAGGCCTTGTTCGGACGAACGGCACTGTCCACGACTTGCGCCTCACTTCAGGATCGGGGTCTGCATCTGGCCGATGACGCCGCCGGTCGGCTCGCCGTCCTTCATCTGCACCTTGCCGCGAACGATGGTGTAGATCGGAACGCCCTTGACCTTCCAGCCGCCCCACGGCGTCGGCACTGTTCTTGCTGTGGAGCTTGTTGGGATCGATCGTCATTTCCTTATCCATGTCGACGATCGTGACGTCGCCATCGGAGCCGATGCGGATCGACCCTTTTTCGGGTACATCTGCCACACCTTGGCGGGATTTTCGCTGGCCACCTTGGCGTAATGGTTGAGGCTCAGCCGCCCTTTGTTCACCTGGGTCAGCATCAGGGGAACGGCGGTCTCGACGCCACAGAAGCCGGAGATGCACTCCCAGATCGCCGGCTTGAGCATCTTGCCGTTGATGTCGCAGCCCTTTTCCTCCAGCGTGTGCGGCGAATGGTCGGTCGCGATCATGTCGATGGCGCCGTCGTCAGGCCTTCCCACAGCACGTCCTGCGTGCTCCTTCGCGCGCACCGGCGGGTTCATCTTCAGCAGCGGACCGACCTCGGCCATGTCCTGCGACACCCGAAGCAAATAATGCGGCTGGGTTTCGGCGGTGAACCGCAGCCCGCGCGCCTTGGCACTCCTGACCATCTGCCGCCTGCTTGGTGCTGGCGTGAACGATGTGAAGTTTGGTGCCAAAGTTTTCGGCAAAGAACATGATATGGGCGATCAACTCCGCCTCGCATAGCCACGGCCGGGACTGTTCCCAGTAGATCGGATCGTTCTTGCCCTCGGCCTTCAGCTTGGTGGTCCAGTAATGCTGGATTTGGCGGTTTTCCGCATGCACGCAGAGCGGAATCTTGGATTGGGTGATGTTGGGAAAGACTTCGATGCACATCCCGTCGTCGGGGAACGGCAGATTGCCGATCGTCTCGCCGAAAAAAATCTTGTAGCCGATGGCGCCGGCCTTCGCCATCGGCAGGATGTCATCGGCGTTGGTCTGGTGCACGACGCCCAGGATGGCGAAGTCGCACAGCGACTTCGATTCCGCGATGCTCTTCTTGGCGGCGACCTGCTCGGCGTTCTCGGTCGGCGGGATACTGGTTGGGCATATCGATGACGGTGGTGATGCCGCCGCAGACGGCCGCCGTCGAGCCGGTGCCGAAGTCCTCTTTATGGGTCACGCCCGGGTCGCGGAAGTGCACATGCGCGTCGATCAGGCCCGGCAGAATGTGCTTGCCTTTGACGTCAATGACCTCCTTGCCGGCCGGCAGGGACTCATCGGTTCCGACGGCGACGAACTTTCCATCCGCGATCGCAACGCCGCCCCGTACGGTATCTTGGGGCGTAACGACCCAACCGTTTTTCAATACCAAGTCCGCCGTCATAAACGTCTCCTTATTATGCTTTCCCGGCGCAGTTTTACCGATCCGCGCCCTTTATTGAAGGTGACAAAGATCGCGGAACGCCCGGACCTCCTTCAGCGTTAGTTCAAGCCATTTTGGGCGTGCGGTCATAGGCCCTCCGCAATCTCACAGCTCTTCGAAGGCTCCGGCGGGCGCACGGGCCGATTTAGTCATTAATTTCCGCATCTTCGAGCATTCAAGCTTAACGACCAGATGGAGAATGCAGGCCAATGACGCAAGTTGGACAAAGCACAGGAATGGCCGACGATCCAGACGATAGGCGCATAGCCGTCACCCTGAAGGTGAACGGCCAGGAGCACGCGGTGCGCATCGATCCGCGCATGACCTTGCTCGATTGTCTGCGCGAAGAACTCCGCCTGACCGGCACCAAGAAGGGCTGCGATCATGGCCAGTGTGGCGCCTGCACCGTCCACGTCGCAGGTCGCCGCGTGAACAGTTGCCTTGCTTTGGCGGCCGTCCATGGCGGCGACGAGATCGTGACGATCGAGGGGATCGGCCGACCGGGGCACCTCCATCCCATGCAAGCGGCATTTCTGGAGCATGATGCCTATCAATGCGGCTATTGCACCTCGGGCCAGATCATGTCGGCGGTCGCGTTGCTGCGCGAGCCATGCGGCTTATCGGACGACGATGTCCGCGAATTCATGAGTGGTAATATCTGTCGCTGCGGCGCTTATCCGAACATTGTCGCGGCAATTCAACAGGCGCGGCGCTCCAGCGCGCAAGAGCGCCGATCATGAATTCCTTCGATCTCGCCCGCGCGACCAACTCCGCGGCCGCCATCGCCGCCGGCGCAGCGTCACCCACGGCGCAGCAAGGCGCCAGCGTGCGTTTTCTCGCTGGCGGAACCACGCTGATCGACCTGATGAAGCTCGGTGTGGAGCACCCCGAACACGTGATCGACATCACCCGCCTCGGTCTCGATACCATCCAAAGGCAAACGGACGGCGCCTTGGTCATTGGCGCGACCGCCCGGAATAGCGATCTCGCACACCATCCCGTCGTCCGCGCCGACTACGCCGCTCTCTCGGAGGCGATCGCGTCCGGTGCATCGGCCCAGCTTCGCAATGCGGCGACCACCGCCGGAAACCTCCTGCAGCGCACGCGCTGCGTTTATTTTCGCGACGTCGCAAGCCCCTGCAACAAACGTGCGCCCAATTCCGGCTGCCCGGCGATGAACGGCGCCAACCGGATGCTGGCGATCCTCGGCACGAGCGAAGCCTGCATCGCGACCCACCCGTCCGATATGGCGGTCGCGATGATGGCCTATGATGCGGTCGTCCATATCAAGGGTGCCTCGGGTGACCGGCACGTCGCGCTCGACGACTTTTATCTGCTTCCGCAAGATCGGCCGGACCGGGAGAACGTCCTGCAGCCTGGCGATCTCATAACGCACGTCACATTGCCGCCGCCACCGCCAGGCGAGCGCTCGGCCTACCTTAAGCTGCGCGACCGCGCATCCTATGAATTCGCGCTGGTCTCCGCCGCGGTTGCCATCACGGTTGCGAACGGCGCCATCACGCACGCGCGTTTCGCATTGGGCGGCGTCGGGACGCGTCCCTGGCGCACACCCGAAGCCGAACGTCGCCTTGTTGGACAGGCGCCAAGCGAGGCGGCTTTCCGCAAAGCCGCCGACATCGCGCTCACCGGTGCGCGGCCGCAAAGCCAGAACGGCTTCAAGGTTGAGCTGGCAAAGCGCTGCATCGTTCAAGCTTTCAGGCAGGCCGCGCGCTGATCATTTCGGAGATTGATTGATGTCCCAGTCCCAAGCCGCCATGACCGTGATCGGCAAACCGCGGCCCCGCATCGACGGGCCCCTCAAGGTCACCGGGACGGCGCAGTACGCGTCCGACTTCAATCTCCCAGACCTGCTTTACGCCGTGCCCGTCGGGGCGACGATTGCCAGCGGCGCGGTGACAGCGATCGACTCGGATCGCGCCCGGCAGATGCCCGGGGTCCGCGCCGTCTTCAAGCGCGGCGAGTTAGGCAAAATGTCTCGCATTACGCCTAGTTTCGCCGACGCTCTTTATATGGATGAGCCGCGGCCGCCGCTCGACGACGATATCGTCAGATACTATGGCCAGTATGTCAGCCTTGTGGTCGCCGATACGTTTGAGCAGGCCAAAGCGGCCGCTGACGCGGTCAAGGTGTCGTACCAGGCCAATACACCCAATGTTGATCCGCATCTGGTGGGCGAAGAGTCCAAGGTCGCCAGCGAGCGCGGCGACGCCGACGCCGGTTACGCCAGTGCGGCGGTCACGATCGATGCGCGTTACACGATCGCCCCCGAGACCCACAATCCGATCGAGACCCACGCGACCGTCGCCACATGGGATGGCGACACGCTGACGCTCTACGAAACCTCCCAAGGTGTTCTCAACCATCGCAATGTGCTTGCCGATATGCTTGGCTTGCCGCGCGACAAGGTGCGGGTGATCAGCAAGTTCATCGGCTCCGGATTCGGCGGCAAGCTGTGGCCGTGGTCGCAATCTCCTCTTGCGGCGGCTGCCGCAATGGCGCTCCGGCAACCCGTCAAGATCGTCCTGAGCCGGCCGATGATGTTTCACACCGTGGGTCATCGACCGCGCACCGAGCAGCGCGTCCGCCTCGGCGCGCGCGCGAACGGCAAGCTGGTTTCGCTGCAGCACGATTATGTCAATGCGACATCGATCCTCGACGAGTACGAGGAGAACTGCGGCGAAGCCACCCCGCACATGTACAGCGTCCCCAACCTCCGCGTCACGTCGGGGACCGCAAAACGCAACATCGGCACGCCGACCTCGATGCGCGGACCGGGCGCGGTGCCGGGGCTTTTTGCCACCGAGTCCGCCATGGACGAACTGGCGGTCGCGCTTGACATCGATCCCGTCGCGCTTCGTCTGATCAACGAGCCGGAACGCGACGAGGGTCTAGGTCTGCCGTTTTCGTCACGGCACTTCAAGGAATGCATGGCGGTCGGCGCCGAGAAATTCGGCTGGTCCGAGCGCACGAGCAAAATCGGCTCAATGCAGCGAAACGGCGCAACGCTTGGCTGGGGAATGGCGGCCTGCTCCTGGGTCGCCGCACGATGGGACTGCGCCGCCTCGGTCGAGCTTCGTGACGACGGGACGGTGCGCGTAGCGTCCGCAGCCCAAGATATTGGGACCGGCACCTATACGGTGATGGCGCAGATGGCGGCCGAAATGCTCGGCATCGCCGTCGAGCGCGTCGAAGTCGTGCTTGGCGACAGCAGCCTGCCGCCCGGGGCACTGTCCGGCGGGTCGATGCTGACGGCATCGCTCGTCGCGCCGATCAGCGATGCGATTGCGTCGGCTGGTCAGAAACTGATCGCCGCCACGAGCAAAAACAACCCGTTTAGCGGCAGTGACGCCGGCGATCTCCGGTTTGAGCATGGTCGGATTGTGACGAAGGCTGATAGCCGCTCAATGGCGTTTGACGAGGTGCTGCGGGCGCTGAAGGTCGCAGCGGTTAGCGGACAGGGCGCCGGCGAAGGCACCTTTCTCTCGAAGGCGAAGCCGACGCTGTCCAGCCATTCCTTCGGCGCGCACTTTGTCGAGGTGACGTGGCGACCGGAGATTGCGCGATTGCGCGTATCGCGCGTTGTCTCGGTCATCGACGCCGGCCGCATTCTCAACCCATTAGCCGCCCGCAACCAGATTGAAGGGGCGGTCGTCATGGGGATCGGAATGGCGCTCCTCGAGGGCACCGAATACGATCCTCGGAACGGCGCGCCGCTAAATGCCAGTCTGGCCGACTATATGGTCGCCACAAATGCCGACGTACCGGCGCTGGAGGTCCACTTTGTCGAGGTCCCCGACCTGAACCTCAACACGCTTGGAGCACGTGGCGTCGGCGAGATCGGATTGGCAGGCGCCGCGGCGGCGATCACCAACGCGGTCTATCACGCTACCGGCGTGCGTATCCGTGACCTGCCGCTCAGGATCGAAGATTTGCTCAAAGCCTAAATCCCGCTACGCGCGTGAAGAATAATTATGCACAAGCGTGCGATTTCAAAGCATCCGCCATTGTCGGTTGGCCATCTCCTATCAGCCGCCCGCACGCTGCAAAACATTTCCGGAGAAGCCGAGGGCGCTATTAATCAAAGAGAGATGACTGAGCGCCTGCGGGAAATTACCCGCGAGGTGGCGGCCGATAACGTCGTACTCCTCCGAGAGGAGACCGAGATCGTTAGCAAGCGCCAGTACATGGTCGAATAAGGCGAGGGCTTCATCGCGGCGGCCTTGCATGCGCCGGCAGTCGACGAGCCACAAGCTGCAGGCGAGAAACGCACCTTCAGGCGGCTCTTTCCGCGCAGAATGACGACGCACCAATCCGCCTTCGATCAGCTCGCGCTCTATTCGCGCGATCGTTTGTGAAATCCGTTCGTCCTCGATCGGCAGAAATCCCAACAGCGGCAACATCAACAACGAGGCGTCGACGGACTGACCTCCGAAATAGTCAACAAAAGTGCCAAGACCGGAATGGTAGCCCTCGTTGCATATCTCGTTATGGATCGCGCTGCGGAGCGTTTCGAGTTCGGCCAGGAATTCCTCATCGAGGTTCGAATCGACATGGCGGATGAAACGGTCCACGCCGACCCAGCACATGACTTTGGAATAAACGTAGTGACGCGGCTCACCTCGCGATTCCCACATGCCTTGATCAGGATCGCGCCAAACTTTGCCGATATATTCGACGAGCGCGCGTTCGATCGAACGCTGTTTCGGGCTTGGCGCAATGCCGGCGCGTCTCGCAATACTGAAGGCATCCAACAATTCGCCGAAGACGTCGAGCTGCCGCTGGGTCGATGCCGCGTTTCCCACCCGGACGGGACGCGCATTGCGATAGCCCGGTAGGTGCGTCAGCTCGTATTCGCTAATGCGCCGAGTACCGTCGATGCGATACATGATGCGCATGTCGACCGGGTCGGGTCCGATCGCCCGCGTCAACCAAGCGAGCCAGGATTCTGCCTCTTTCTGATAGCCGGAGTTCAGCAGGGCACAAAGGGTGAAGGTTGCATCTCGAATCCAGCTGTAGCGATAATCCCAGTTGAGGTCGCCGCCAGACTGTTCCGGCAACGATGTCGTGGGCGCGGCGACGATGCCGCCCGTGGGCTGGTAGATCAAGCTCTTGAGTACGATCAGAGAGCGCCGAACCGCTGCCGGGTGAATCTCGGCGCCTTTGAACTGCCCAAGCCACGCGAGCCAGTATTTCTCGGTCGCTTCGAGAGCCTGCGCACCATCGCTCGCTGGCTGCGGTGGATCGTTTGATGCTCCGTAGCTGAGCACGAAAGTCGTTTGATCGCCCTCTTTCGCGTCGAAAGATGCCTGAATAATGCCGGTGCTGATCGCCATCGGAGCGGAACCGCGCAGCGCGATCCTGTGGGGGCCAAGCTCGGCGCTGATCACGTTGCCTTCGCTCGATAACCAAGGCGGTATCGCGCCATGTTCGAAGCGCAGACTGAGTGCCATCTGCATTCTTACGCAACCCCGAAGGCCCTTGACGATCCGCACAACAGAAGAGGGACCGGGCCCGACCGGCATGAAATCGACAATCGCAATTGCGCCGTCGGATGTCTCCCATTGCTGTTCGAGGATGAGCGTATCGTGCTTGTAACGGCGCGATTGATGCAATGGCTTGGCGATCGGTGATATTCGCCAAAAACCATGACGTCCGTCGCCGAGCAACGCCGCCAAGCAGGCAGGCGAGTCGAACCGCGGCCAGCACAGCCAATCGATAGAGCCGTCACAGGACACGAGCGCAGCGGTCTCGCCGTCGCCGATCATCCCGTAATCTTCGATTAGCTTGCTCATGAGCGCGGTGCGGCTGGCCGCGGGATACCAATCGCGGGGACTGATTCTAAGCCGAGAGCCGGTGACTTGATCACAGTTCGCCCTGCGCCACGGCAACGCCCCGCGAGCGGTCTCGGCCGATCATAGCTCGCCGTTGCCCGCCATGGCCTTGATACGATCAGCGGTCCGGCAGGCGATCGCCTGGATGGTCAGAGAGGGATTGACGCCGCCAACTGTCGGAAATACCGAGCCGTCACAAATCCAAAGGTTGCGAATGTCCCAGCTCCGGCAATTCGTGTCGACAACGCTGGTACGCGGATCGTCACCCATACGCGCGGTGCCATTCAGATGACAGGTGTCGTCGTCCTGCGTCCAGATATCTCTGGCGTCGATCGCCTGCATCGCCTGGGTCATGAATTTCAGAGAGTGGTCGATCAAACTCTTGTCGTTATCGCACCATGAATAGGTGATACGCGGGATGCGAAGACCGTATTGATCGACGTCGTCCGCGAGGGTGACTCGATTCGATTCTTGCGGCAGCATTTCACCCACGATTTTCAGGCCGACAACGTGATTGTATTTTTCCATTTCGCTGATGAGTCGAGCACCCCATAGCCCGTGCGCGCCCAACTGCGTGTTGGCCCAAAGCTGCGGCAACGGTCCTTGGCTCATGTAGCTGTAGCCGCCGAAGAAATCCTTACCCTTGTCCTCGTAGTTCCAGTGCTCGGTGATGGCGAGCGACGGCGGCCCTTTGTAAGAGCGAACTTCGTCATCCATGACGCCCCAGACCGCCTGATTGGATTGCGCCATCAGGTTCTTTCCGACGAGACCGGAGCTGTTGGCGAGCCCATCGCGAAATCGATCAGTCGCAGAGTTCAACAGCAATCGCGGCGTCTCGATCGCGTAGCCGGCAACGACGACGTTGCGCGCGTGTTGAAAACGCCAGCGGCCCTCACGGTAATAGTGCACGCCAGTCGCCGCGTTGGCAGCACCGACCTCGATCTTACCGACCATCGCGAGATCGCGGATTTCGGCGCCGGCGGCAATCGCACGCGGTATCCAAGTAACCAACGCGCTCTGTTTGGCGTTCGTCGAACAGCCTGTCACACAGAAGCCGCGATAGACGCAAGGGTGCGCCAATCCGCGTGGGGCAGAGAGAGTGGCCAGCGGTGTTTCAGTCCATTTGACGCCAAGCGCCTCGCAGCCCTGGGCGAGCGCGCGAGCGGCGGCATTGAGTTCGTGGGCGCGATAGGGATAGCGCGGACGGTGCGGACCCCAGGGATAATTGATCGGCCCCGCAATCTTCAACGCCTCTTCGACCTCGGCATAATAGGTCCACATCTCGCGCCAATCGAGCGGCCAATCAGCGCCGTATCCAAGAACGCTGCGCGACTTGAACCATTCGGGCCGGAAGCGCAGCGAGACCATCGCGAAGTGCACGGTGGACCCGCCGACCGCTTTGCCGCTGTTGTTGCTTCCCATCTGCAACGGGTTGTCGCCATCGACGATGCGGTCATCCGTCCAATAGAGCTTTGTCTGCTCGGACTCGTCGGAAGCGAAATCTTCCAATGGCCGGAAGTAAGGCCCGGCATCCAGCGCCACGACGGAGAAGCCGTATTCGGCCAGCTTGCACGCCAGCGTCCCGCCACCCGCGCCGGTGCCGACGATGACGAAATCGACCGGATCGCTGTCGCGATGTTGACGCATCGGCACCCATGCGCCGGGGCGAAAAACATCGGGCGCCCGGCCGCCGGTAGCGCGCGGGCTTTCTAAGGGATCAACCGACACGGCGATTCTTCCGCCGCGCCGATTCACGATCGCCATCCTTGACTTCGGCTGCTTCCCAAGGATCGCGTTCGTTGAAGTCCATGCGGACATAGCCGCGCGGGCTGGCAGGCCCGCCCCAGCCGACTTCGCTCCACGCCGTAGGGTGCGCGTAATACGCAAGGACGAGGTCATGCGCCATGCGCATCTTGAAGAAGGTATTCGAGGGCATGGCTCCCCACGCCGGCCCTTTCAGCAGCGCCCTTTTCCATGCGGGCGAGCATTTCGTCTTGATCCCGATCAGACAGGTCCCGGAACCGCGCGCCAAATGCTTGCTTCGCGTCCACGTCGAGCGCTTTTAGTCCGCGGCGCCAGGCCTCGGCTTCGCGCGGCATGCCCGAATGCCGGTAGCCGTCCTCCTTGCGTCGATGCAGTTTCTCGTCGACGAGGGCGGCGACGGGGATCGGCGGCCGTGTTGTGGGCTGCGGCACAATCCGATCGGCTACGGCGCGGACAGTTTGAAACTCGTCCGGAGTAAAAAACTTCGGCTCCGAGCCGATCGCAAGCCGACGCGTGATGACCTCGCGCGTTTTCTCGTTCCATGAAGGCGTCAAACGCTTCGACAGGACGTCGTAATCCGGAAAGCGGTTTTCGGTCAGGCGGACAGGTTTTTGCTCATGCATCGGGATGATCATCCATCAAGTCCGAGTGCCGCCAGACTGGCGAGAGCCAAGCCGGCGAAGCTCGGCGGTGCGGGAAGCGGCGGTCCGTTGAGGATGTTCTGGCTCCAATTGCGCCAACCGCCCATATTGCGGGACACGCCATAAGCATGGAATGCCACGCCGACAAAACCCATCGCCGTCAACAGCCGCATCCACCAGCGCGTGAACCAGAGATTGCGGCCTGGCGGCCCAGCCGCCGCCGATCGCCAACAGCAGCGCGCCGACGGGCGGCAGCGTGACCGGCAACGTCATGAACGGATTGTGGAAGGCGCCGCGGAAATGCATCAGCCCGGCCTCGCCGGTCGTGCCCAGAAGCCCCGCGCTCATCACCGCGGCCATGGCTCGGCCGGCCGGAAGACCGAAGATCGTCGGCGTCCGCCAGCGCGGCGTATCGCGCACGCGCTCCGAGCAAAAACCGATGAGGCCTGACAGCAGAATCGCCAAAGGCGCGCCAAGCGGCGCGCGCGTAGAACAGGTTCTGCCAGCTAGAAGCCGCCGGTCTTCTTGCCAACGTTATAAATATGAAAGCCGGTGCCGATGAGGCCGGTGGCGGCCGCCAGCGGCGTAGATCGTATCGCGCATACAGGTGCGCGGCCGGACGAGTATCCGAGGTGCCGTGGATGCTGGTTGCGAGCGTCAGGGCCGAAACGACGAGCGGCGTGAACATCGCCTTGTTTTTGAACGAGCCGCGATAATGCTCGATCGCGCTGTCGGCCAGCACCGAAACTGCGAGCGTGCCGGCCGCGCGATTGAGACGGCGGGCGGCAATCACGGTCGCGCGATCGGCAGACGGCGGGCCGCGAGGCCGGCGGGATCGAGGCGATACCGCCCGCGATGCTGGCGCGGACGTTCGGCTGCCGCGATCAGGTCCGATCCAAGTGCGAGCCCGGCGACGCCAAGCGCGATCAAGCCCAAGGCATCGGGATCGAACTGTCATGTCGCGGTAAGTCCATCGCATCTCCTAGGCGGCGTAGCGCGCGGCATCCTGGTGTTTGAAAACCAGACCATTGCCCGGCCGCGATGAGATCCGGGCGGATCACGCCGTCCTTCGGAATCGGCGCGCCGTCGAACAGCATGTGCTCGATGCGGACGTGATCATGAAACCACTCGAGGTGACGCAACCGCGGGACCGCGCAGGCGACATGCAGATGCAGACGCCGGCGCGCAATGGCCGGACAGATCGATGTGAAAGGCCTCGCACAACGGCGGCAATCTGCAGGAACGCGGTGACGCCGCCGCAGCGGGTCACGTCGGCTTGCTGCACGTCGACGGCATCAGCTTCGAGCATCGCGCGGACATACGAGATCGTGTAGGCGTATTCGCCGGCGGCGATGTCCATTCCGGCCGGGAGCGCGCTCCCGAACTGCGCGCAACCCGCGCAAATCATCCGACGACACCGGCTCCTCGAACCAGCCGACATCCTTATCCGCGAAATGGGCCGCAAGCGCCAGCGCCTGCTTGACCGTGTAGGCGCCATTCGCATCCACGAACAGCGTCGCGTCGCCGATCGCTGCTTTCGCGACCGCGACGCGCCGGGGATCATCTTCAGGATCGGTGCCGACCTTCATCTTGACGAAGGCGCAGCCGTCGCGGCCACCCAGCCGCCGAGCTGGCTCTCAAGTTCGTCGTCGCGAATAACTGGTGAAGCCGCCGCTGCCGTAGATCGGGATCGCGTCGCGATAGCCGCCGAGCAACGTTGCCAGCGGCAAGCCGAGAATGCGCGCTTTCAGATCGTGCAACGCGGCATCGACCGCGGAGATCGCGGTCGCGGCAAGTCCTTCACGGCCGAGATTGCGCACGGCGCGCTGCATTGCGCGCCAAGCTGCCTGCGGGTCCAACGCGTCGAGCCCGGCGATGGTCTTTGCCAGCTTGGCTTCGATCAGCTCGACGATCGAAGCGCCCGAATAGGTGTAGCCGAGGCCGACCATATCGCCGCCGGAGATCTCGACCACCACGAGCGTGGTCGAGTCCCAGGCGATCGTCCCGTCAGCCTCCGGCTTGTCGGTCGGTATCGTGAACGCGCGGCGCGCACCTTGCCGATCGGAACGTCCACTTTCATAGCCTAGTCTTTTCCGGGCAGGATGCTGGTCAAGAGCTCCTTCGCGCTGTTCTTCAGGACGCTGCCGAGTTCGGGCTCGTCGCGCATCATGAACATGAAGTTCTTGGCATCCTTGAGCGTGATATGCGGCGGCAGCGGCGGAACATTCGGATCCGTATAGGCCTCGAGGATCACCGGACGATCGGCCGACAGCGCCTCGTCCCAGGCGGCGCCCACCTTGTCGGGATCGATCGACGAAGATGCCCTTGAGGCCGATCAGCTCGGCATATTTGTGATACGGAAAATCCGGAATGCTTTGCGTCAATTCCGTCTTGCCTTCGCCGAGTTGCACGCGCTCTTCCCAGGTCACCTGGTTGAGGTCGCGATTGTTCAGCACGAGGACGATGAGGCGCGGATTGGACCACTGCTTCCAATATTTCGAGATCGTGATCATGACGTTGAGGCCGTTCATCTGCATGGCGCCGTCGCCCATGCAGGCGATGACGGTGCGATCCGGAAAAGCCATTTTGCCGGCAACAGCATAGGGCGTGCCGGCGCCGAGCGAGGCGAGGCCGCCGGAAAGCGATGCCTTCATGCCGCGGCGCATCTTGAGGTCGCGCGCATACCAATTGGCGACCGAGCCGGAATCCGCGGTGATGATCGCGTTGTCGGGCAGGCGCGGCGACAACTCCCAGAACACGCGCTGCGGATTGAGCGGCTCGGCCGAATTCATCGCCCGCTCTTCGAGCAGCTTCCACCAGGATTTCATGTCCGCTTTCGATCTCGCGCGTCCAGGACGTGTCGGTCTTCTGCTTCAACATCGGCAGCAGCGCGCGCAACGTCGTCGCGCTGTCGCCCACCATGTTGACTTCCATGGGATAGCGCAGGCTGAGCCTGCTGCCATCGATGTCGATCTGCACGCCGCGCGCCGCGCCCGGCTTCGGAAGAAATTCGCTGTACGGAAAGGACGAGCCCACCATCAGGAACGTGTCGCAGCCCTTCATCAAGTCCCAGCTCGGTTTGGTGCCGAGAAGGCCGATCGAGCCGGTGACGAAGGGAAGATCATCGGGCAGCGCGGCCTTGCCGAGCAGCGCCTTGGCGACGCCGGCATTGAGGCGCTCCGCGACCGCGATCACCTCGTCGGTGGCCTCGAGCGCGCCCGCGCCGACCAGCATCGCGACTTTCTTGCCGCTGTTGAGAACGTCGGCGGCAGCCCGAAGGATCGCTTCATCCGGCAATTTGGCCGGGCCGGCGTAGCCGATGCCGGTATGCGTCGCGCCGTGGGCCAGCGGCGGGTCTTCGTAGGGCAAGAGCTGCAGGTCGTTCGGCAGGATGACGCAGGTGACCGTGCGCTTGGTGTGAGCGATGCGAACGGCGCGGTCGATCAGATGGCGCACCTGCTCGGGGACGCTGGCCAGGCCGACGAATTCGCTGGCGACGTCCTTGAACAGGTTCTGCAGATCGACTTCCTGCTGATAGCGACGCGCCGAGCGCCGTGACGCGCCTGCTGGCCGACGAGCGCCACGACCGGCACATGATCGAGCTTGGCGTCGTAAAGTCCGTTGAGCAGATGGATGGCGCCCGGACCCGAGGTCGCATAGCAAAGGCCCACCTGGCCGGTGAATTTGGCATGGGCCGAGGCCATGAAGGCCGCCATCTCCTCGTGGCGGACCTGCACGTATTCCATGAAATCCTTGGCCTTTTCCAAGGCCACGTCCAGGCCGCCGACGCCGTCGCCGGGATAGCCGTAGACGCGCTTGAGCCCCCATTCCGACAGCCGGTGCCAAATGAATTCGCTGACATTCATGCTCATGGTTTTTCCAATTCGGCGGGCGCTGGCAATCGATAACCCACGCAAAAACGTACTGACATATCAACAACGTGGAACCATCAAAAATGTTGCGTAGCAGCGCGCGAAAAGTCGACGATTGTGGGGGCAACAACAGGGCCGGAACGTAGTGCGACGCTTTGCCTTGTGGCTGGTGCGTTCGTATTTGCGGCCTCAGGCGTTCCCGTAGCAATACTTCTCCGTTTGCGACCGGGGCGGATGCGATCAGTCAGGCAGTCCGCAGCCAACCCGATCTTTAGTCCAGAAAAAATTACGATAATCGAGCGGAATGCCCATGGCGGAGACCGAAGAGATCGAACTCGTCATTGATGCGCGGGCTGTGATTGGTGAATCACCGTTGTGGGCGGATCATCAAAACGCACTTTATTGGATGGACATCAAAGCGCCTGCGCTCTATCGGACTAAGATCACCACACTCGAAACCACATCGTGGCCTTTGCCTGCCGACATTGGCGGCTACGCTTTGACGTCCGGCGGCGCGGTCGTCGCGCTACGAAGCGGAATATTCACTCTGGATTTCTCCAGCGGTGAATTGGCCAAGCTGTGCGATCCGCCGTTCGACCCTCGCATCCATCGTTTCAATGAAGTCGATTGCGATCCCAGCGGGCGACTCTGGCTAGGCACGATGTTTGACCCCGAGCCGCATGCGGATTCCGTGCCGATCGAGGGACACCTGTATTCATTCACCACCGCGGGGGGTCTTATTGAGCAAAACGACCTCAGCCTGCTTCATAACGGTTTCGCCTGGAGTTCGAGACGGGGAATTCTTCATTGCGCATTCCTACGAAGGCCGTATCTATGCCTGTGAATTCAATGTCGACCAAGGCAAAGTCGGCCGCAGACGGATCTTTGCCGAAATACCGAAAGAGCTTGGAATTCCAGACGGTGGCGCCTTCGACGCGGACGGCGGCTACTGGAGCGCAATTCATCGTGGCGCTTGTCTGCACCGGTACACGCCGGACGGACGCCTGGATCGGGTGGTCGAACTCCCAATCCAGAACCCGACCATGATGGCCTTTGGTGGTCCCGACTTGCGCGACCTCTACGTGACCAGCGCGACGCACGGCAAACCAGGAAAACCTCACGAAGGCGGCATCTTTCGGGTACGCACCGGTTTCACCGGCCGGGCGCGGCCAATCTATGTCCGTTGAGGCCGTTACGCGGAAAATAGCGCCGCAACTCCTTAATCGCTCTCTGAAAATGCATCACTTAATTCCGTTGCTTTGGACATAAACGTCGGTTCGAAGTCATCGGATCCAAGCTGCCCAAGCCCAGCAAGATGCATAGCCAGACGAGCCCCGCCACGACGAACAAGCGCACGATGACAGGCCCCTTCTTGACCTGCATAAACATGATGCCGACGGCTGCGACCATGATAACGGGGGCAATCAATATCAGCGGTCGGACCGATGGCTTCAGCGGCAGGAACCCCACACCAAACTCAGCCGCCAAAAGGACCAGCAGTAAGACCCAGGTTCCGAGGAGCCAGCGAAAACGTGCGTTCATGGCCCTCGTCCCACAAGGTAGATGAGTGCGTAGAGCACGATCCACACGATGTCGACGAAGCTCCAGTAGAGGCCGACGACCGTCACCGGCGTGTAGTACACAGCCGAAAATTCATTGCGTCTGGCGCGCAAAATGATCCATCCAACCAGCACGAGGCCGCCGATCATGTGAACGCCGTGGAGCGCCGTGCTTACGAAATAAAACACGAAGAACAGCCGCGCCCCCCCGCCAAGCGTCCCATTGATGGAGAAATCCGGACCTGGAAAAAGATGATCGGAAAAATCCTTGTAGTATTCGAGCCCGAATTTGAGGATCAAAAACGAAAAACCCAGGCCCCAGACGATCGCACAACACTGGATCAGGCGCCGGCTGTTTCCGGCCTCGATGAAGGCAACGCCGGCGCTATAGACGAGGCTGCTGGTCAACAGGATCACGGTGTTGATCGTGCCGATTGCAAGTTGGGTGTGCCGCGCGCCGGCGTCGAAGCCAGCCTGGTCCCAATGTCGGCAATAAATCCAAGCGAGAAAAATCGCGCCGAAGAACAGCATTTCGGTCGCAAGGAATAGCCACATGCCGGAGACCGCGGTCTCGGCCTGATGCGCGGCGCTTGAATATTGGAACTCGTGCGGGAGAGAGGTTTCAGGCATGATCCGGGACGACCTCCGGCGGCGGATAATTGTAAGGACGTTCGGTTACGACCGGAGTCGCGTCGAAATTCTCGGTGAGGGGCGGCGACTGCGTCCGCCATTCGAGCCCGGTTGCGCCCCAGGGATTGGCCGGCGCGCGCGCGCCGTAGAACAGCGACCAGGTCAGGTACCCGAGCGGCAGCAAGTACGCGGCTGCCAGGATAGTGGCGCCGGCGGATGACAGCACGTTAAGCACCTGGAACTCGGGCGGATATGAATGGTAGCGGCGAGGCATGCCCAGATAACCGAGGATGAATTGCGGGAAAAAGGTTAGGTTGAAGCCGATGAATATGATCATCGCGCCGAGGCGTCCCCACATTTCCGGATACATGCGGCCGGTGATCTTCGGCCACCAAAAATGCAGCCCGGCAAAGAAAGCCGAGACCATGCCGCCCACCATCACATAGTGAAAATGCGCCACCACGAAATACGTCTGCGTCAAGTGGACGTCGGCGCCAAGAGCGGCGAGGAACAGACCGGTCAGGCCGCCAATGGTGAAAAGACCGATGAAGCCCAGCGCATACAACATCGGCGCATCGAACCGGATATAGCCTTTGTGCATGGTGCCGATCCAGTTGAACACTTTGATCGCGGACGGCACGGCGACCATGTAGCTCAAGATGGAAAACACCAACGCGGAGTAGACCGACGTGCCGGCCACGAACATGTGATGGCCCCAGACCAGAAAACTGATCACCGCGATCGAAATGCTGCACCAAACAATGAAATTGTAACCGAAGATTTCTTTGCGCGAAAAGCAGGGACGATTTCACTGACGACACCGAAGCCGGGAAGAATCATGACGTAGACGGCGGGATGCGAATAGAACCAGAACAAGTGCTGGAACAGCAGCGGATCGCCGCCCAGCGCCGGGTCGAATACGCCGACATGAAAGATGCGCTCGAACGCCAACAATATCAGCGTCATCGCCAGCACCGGCGTCGCCAGCACGAGAATGACGCTGGTGGCATAAAGCGACCACAGGAACACCGGCATCTTGTGCCAGGTCATTCCCGGGGCGCGCAGGCGATGGATCGTGACGATGAAATTCAGCCCGGTGGCAATCGAAGAAAAGCCCGCGATGAAAATCGCGACGACCGTCACCACGACATGGCCTTGGGAGTAGCTGGAAGAAAGCGGCGTATAAAAGGTCCAGCCGGTATCGACGCCGCCTGTAAACAATGAATAGACCACGACGGCCCCGGCAATGATGAAGAGATACCAGCTAATGAGATTGAGTTTCGGAAACGCCAGATCGCGCGCGCCCAACATCAGCGGCACAACGAAATTACCCAACGTCACAGGGACGGCCGGGATGAGGAAAAACCACACCATCACCACGCCGTGCATGGTGAATATTCTGTTGTAGGTCTCGGCGGACGCGATCATGCCCTCCGGCACGATCAAGTTGTAGCGAATGAGCGCCGCCGCGATGCCGCCGATGAAAAAGAAAAAAGTGATGCTGCCGAGATAAAGCAGCGCGATCCTCTTGTGGTCCGTCGTCAGAAGCCAACTGCGCAGCGTAAACCCGTCGGTCAGGTACGAGGTGGCGAACTCCGAAGTCTCGATGGCCGTGGCGCTCATGAGGACTTCTCCGTCGCTAGCGACTTGATGTAGGCGATGATCTTGAGGAGATCGTCCTCGTTGATCTGTCCGGCAAAACTCGGCATGACGGGGGGATAGCCGGCAACGCGCTGGGTCGCGGGCAACAGAATGCAGTCCCGGATGTAGCGGTCGTCGGCCGTGACCACGGTGCCGTCCGTGAGCGTCACAGCGCTCCCGTAAAGGCCGGCGAGCGCCGGAGCGCGCACGGTGCTGCCAGCTTGGTTGCCGCCGACGCCGTTGCCGCCGTGGCAACCGCTGCAACCGTTGCGCATGAATAATGTCTTTCCCGCCGCGGCCAATGTTTCGCCGGCACCGTTCTGCTGCAGCCATTTCTGGAATTCAGGCGCAGTCAACGCCACGATCTCACCGGTCATTTGTGCGTGCCCGGTGCCGCAGAGCTGCGTACAGAACAGATGATAGGTTCCGGGTCTTTTGGCCTGAAACCACAGCGACTCGTATCGCCCCGGCAGCACATCGTGCTTGATCCGGAAAGCCGGGACGGAGAAATCGTGGATGACGTCCTCCGACGTCATCACCAACTCGATCGGGCGCCCGATCGGCAGATGCAGTGCGTTGATTTCACTCTGACCGCCGGGATGCTCGATCTTCCACATCCACTGTTTGCCGATGACATAGATTTTCATCGCGTCCGGCGGCGGCTGGAACAGGCGCAAATATAAATCCGCACCCCAGATGAAGAGCCCGAAAAACGCTATCAGCGTCGCGGCGGTCCAACTGGTCTCGAGGCGCCAGGTCTTTTTTGCCACTGCGCCGCGATCGATGCCGCTGCCGGCGCGGTATTTGATCACGTAAAGCAGCATAAGGCCGAAGACCAGCGCCAGGACCGCACAAGAGATCAGCAGCATTGCCAGGATCAGATAATCGACCTCCGGCGCAGTGGTCGTCGCCTCCGGCAGCCAGAGAGTCATGCGCGCCTCCCGTCACGGCGGAAGGCGAGAAACAGAGTTCCGGCGATCGTCACGACCGTGATCAAGCCGGCAAGCCGCAGCAGTTTCATGATGGCGAGCGTGTAACGCCCGGTCTGTGGATCGTAGTGAAAACAAAGTAGGAGTACCGGCAAAGCCGCAGTGGCGATGCTGCCAAGATTGGCCCGCGTCACGCCGAGCCGCACATCGCCGGCCTGGTACCCGACGCCGAGCAGATAGCTCGAAACGATGCCTTTGGCAGTCGTGAAGATGATGCCGGCGGGATGCAGGAACTGTTTCAGCTTGGGATCGAAGCGGTCGCGGAAGCCGACGGCGTCGGTAATAGCCCGCACGCTGTCTGCCGAGCCGGTCAGGAAATGAGAGGCCTGTTGCCCTCCCGGCAGCGGGTAACGTGACAGGTCGTCAGCCTTCGCCGTCTTTGCATCGGCGACTGTTTCCGATGGATCGATGCTCAATACGATCAGTGTATAGTCTCGACCCGCTATCATGCCGGTCTTGGCGAGCGCGTCGAACAAATCGGTACGCACGATGCCGCACAGGTTCGGGCAATGGAAATAAACCAGGGCCAAGACTGCCGGCTTGCCGCCGAGCAGATCGCGAAACGGCGCCTTGCGGCCGGTCTCGTCGCTAAAGACGGTGTCGAGGGGGAGCTGGTTGCCCAGCCTCTGCCGGTAGGCGAAGCCGTCGAGGTCGGGCGGGGGCGCCGCTGCCGTCAAAGCGAGCGCCAACCACGGCAGCAGGATTACGAAGCGGAACTTCATGGCTGTCTGTCCTGCGGCGTCGGCCAGCCTGGAATGCCCTCAGCCGCTACCTTGCGCATCGCATCTTCGATCGGGATGTGCACCGTACCCTTGGCCTTATCCACCCACCCCGTGCCGTTCAGCCGTTGCATTTCCGCAGCGTAGAAGCGCGCCATTGCCTCGCGAGGGCTCGGCTGCAATTGCGGACTGGGAAACGGCGGCAGCGTCAATTGCTTGGCTTGATCAACCGTGGACCGCGGGAACAGCCATAGGACAAGCAGCGCCAGAGCGAGCACTGAAACAAAAAGCAGCGGTGCGCCAATCCAGATGAATGGCGTGCCGACGTCGCTCGTCTCATGTCGCGCGGGTGCCAGCAGCTTTTCAGGCATGGGAGCGCACCGCGTTCCGCATCACCGGCAACAACGGCGCGCGTAACGCGAACGCCGCAGCGATACCAAGCAGTCCGAGCATGGCCAGCACATCGAGCAGTCCAAAGCCGCTCCCCGACGCTGGCACCACCAGCCACCAACCATGGATGATCGCGGTCAGCACCAGCAACGCAGCCACGGCAGCAATCCCGCGCCGAGAACGTTGCACCTGAGGCCAAATCAAGGTGAAGAAGGGGAGGACGAAATGGCCAGCAGCGATCACCGCCGCAGCGATGCCCCATCCCCCCGTCGAACGAATAACGTACCACGGTGCCTCGTCCGCCAGATCCGACTGCCAGACGATCAAGACCTGCATGAAATCGAGGTAGGCCCACAGCACCACGAGCCCCAACAGCAGCCGGCCAAGACTGTGCACTGTTTCATCGTCGGGCGGCAATCCGAGTGCGGCGGCAAAAACCGACACCGACAGGGCCAACAGCCCCATTTCGGAAATCTCGATCATACCGTAGACGCTGGATACGAAACGCGGATCGAGTGACATTGTCATGTCGACCGCCGCATAGGTTACGGTCAACGCCAGCACAATGAGGCCTGCCGGCGCGAGCCGAGCCAGCGCCAATTCGGGCGCCGGTCGTCGGAGCGCCCGCAGGATCAAGCCGGCAAGCCCAAACCAGACGATCAGATAGACGATGATACGGCCGGCGAAGAACGGCAGGTTGAGATAAAGCCGATTGTCCAAGTGCAATGCCGTACCCGATCGGGCCCAAGGGTAAAGAGCGGCCAGCATGGTCATCAACGGGATCAGCACCGGAATCAGCAGGGGCAGCGTGGCCATGCCGCAAACCAGCAGCGGCCGTATGGCGTAGCCCCAACGACCGCCGGTCAGCGCATGGATCAGAAGCAATCCCATGCAACCGAGCGGCCAGCCCATCCATACGGCCACGGCAGCAAGCCATGCATGTGGGAAAGCCGCCGGAAAGAAAATCCAGCCGACCACCGTTCCGGCGAGGCCAACGCCGCCGACTACCCACGCTGCCCGCTCTGCTTGGCGCCGCGTCATTGCAGGTTGCCTTGCTGATCGGGCGGCACGTCGGCGACGGTGGCGTCCTGGCTGCGTTGCAGGGCACGGATGTAAGCCGCGATCGCCCAGCGATCCGCCGGCTGCACGCGCTCGGCGAACGAATACATCGCCCCGTGACCATTGGTGATGACGTCGTAGAAATGCTGCACGGGCGCCTGGCGCAGCCGCTCGATGTGATAGGACGGCGGCGGCGGAAAGCCGCGTTGCACGACCATGCCCTGCCCATCGCCCAACTCGGAATGGCAGGGTGTGCAGTAGATGCGGAAGCGCTCCTGGCCGCGTTTCAACAATGCCAGGGTCACGGGAGGCGCCTGTACGGGTCTATCCAAGTATTCGACCGCGCCGGCGGGTTCCTGCGTTGGCCCGACATCGGGCGAATAACCTCTCTCCTTCGGCTGCGTCGCCATGTCATCGCAGGCGGTGAGCAGCACCAGGCTGGCAAGCAGGACCGCGCGCCTCATACCGGCACCTCCTCGATCGCTGCGGGGTGGAGGGCATCCAAAACTGCGCGCGCGTTGGCAAGTTTATGGTGATCGTCCGAACGAATGGCGACGACCCAGCGGTCGCTGGTCGCCCCTCGCATGAAGTCGCATTCGTCGATCCGCTCGTAAAGCCGCGGCATGCGATTGACGACGAAATAGCCGGCCACGCCGGCGAGCACTGCGAACAGCACGCCGATCTCGAACGCGATCGGCACGAAGGACGGCCACGAAAATTCAGGGCGGCCGCCGATGTCGAGGGGATAGCTAATGGTGTTTGCATACACCTCCATGGCGAACCCGGCGGCGGCGCCGATCATTCCGGCGGCGAAGATGACGAGCGGCAGCGGCGAATTTTCCGGCGCGCCCTTCAAAACGCTCGGCGTGTAGGTTCGCATGCCGTCAAGTCGTTCAGCGCGCAGTCGCTGCAGTGCGTCTTGCAGTGCCGACTCTGTTGCAAACGCTGCCACAAGATCCCGTTTCATGGCCGCTCTCCGCCGGACGGCCGCGATTGGATCAGCGCGCGCATTTCAAACATCGAAATCACCGGCATGAATCTGACGGCCAGCAAAATGCCGGTCAGGAACAAGCCGACAGTGCCGAACAATGTCGACCAATCCCAGAAAGTGCCGTGGAAATCACCCCACGCGGACGGCAGTTGCGTGCGGCGCAGCGCCATGATGACGATCGTGTAGCGTTCGCACCACATGCCGACGATCACGCCGAAACTGACGAGCAGGACCAGCGCCTGGTTCAGGCGCAGCGCTCGAAACCACATGAGCTGAGGAATAAGGATGTTGAACAGGATGGTGGCCCAGTAAACCGGCGAATAAGATCCGAACAGCTTGTCGAAGAAAAACCTTTTGTCGGCCTGATCGGGGCCGTAGAGGCTGCTGAAGGCATCCATCATGTAAGCGTAACCGAGGCATAAACTGCTCACCAACATCAGCCGGCAGAGCACGTCAAAATGTCGCCCGGTGATAACGTCTTGCAGATGCAGGAACCGGCGTAGCGGCACGATCAGCAGCAGCACCATGGCGAAGCCCGACAACAATGCGCCGAAGACGAAGAACGGCGGGAATTGGGTCGAGTGCCATCCCACCGTGGCAGCCCCGGCGAAATCCAAGCCGACGATGCTGTGCACTGAGACGACAAGCGGGGCCATAATCGCCGCCAGCACACCGTATGCCGCATGGTAATGCCGCCATTGGCGGTCCGAGCCGCGGAAGCCCATCGCCATCGCGCCGTACAAAATTTGTTTGCCGCGCGTGGTGGCGCGATCGCGGACCGTCGCCAGATCGGGAAGCAGGCCGAGATACCAGAACAGAATGGAGGAAATGACGTAGGTTAGGATGGCGAAGAAATCCCACAGTAGTGGACTGCGGAACTGTGGCCAAAGCAGCATTGTGTCGGGGTAAGGAAACAGCCAGTAGAACAGCCAGGGTCGGCCCAGGTGCAGAATGGGATAAATTCCGGCGCAGGCCGCCGCAAACAGCGTCATGGTTTCGGCGATGCGGTTAATCGAAGTCCGCCACTCCACCTTCACCAGATAAAATAAGGCGGAAGTGAATGTTCCGCCCGATGCAATCGCGATCCACCAGACGTAGCCGATGAGTGCAAAACCCCAGGCTACCGGCCAGTCTATGCCCCAGATACCGACGCCGGCGTAGAACAGCCAGACAATCGCAACGATCAGAAGGCCACTGAGGAGCGACGCCGGGATGAATGCGATCCACCACCACAGAAAGGCGCGTTCGCGGAGTGCGATCGCACAGATGTGGTCGGTCATCGACTTGTTGGTGGCACTCGGCAAAACGACCGGGTCGCTCAGTCGCGGCGGCCGCACGTGACCGTGAGGGCGCTCTGGGAAAAGGGTGTCGGAGGATGTGATATCGGTCATCCGACGTCACCATCGAGGTCTGGATTCGGATTGCGGATCCGCGCCTCGTAGGTCACCCGCGGGTGCGTGTTTTGATCGGCCAACACCGCGTAATTGAGCGGGCTTTGCTTGCGCTTGGCGACATCGCTCTCTGGGTCGGCCATGTTGCCGAAGGTAAAGGCTTGTGTCGGACAGGCGGCCTGGCATGCCGTCCTGACTTCACCGACCGGATGATTGTCGCGATCCGCCGCGATGCGGGCCTCCGCGATGCGCTGCAGGCAGAAGGTGCACTTCTCCATCACGCCGCGGCCCCGCACCGTGACGTCGGGGTTGCGTGACTGGATCGCCCGCTGCTCCTCGCCGGAGAAGTCGAAATAATTAAATCGCCTGACCTTGTAGGGACAGTTGTTGGAGCAGAACCGCGTGCCGACGCAACGGTTATACACCATCACGTTCAGCCCCTCGGAATCATGGACCGTTGCGCCCACAGGACAGACAACCTCGCACGGCGCCTGCTCGCAATGCATGCATAGCATCGGCTGGAAGTAACTGGCGGGCGCGTCGGCATCGCCGTCGTAGTAGCGGTCGATGCGCAGCCATTGCATCTCGCGCTGCTGCAGCACCTGCTGCTTGCCGACGACCGGAATGTTGTTTTCGGCCTGACATGCGACAACGCACGCGTTGCAGCCGATGCACGCGTTCAGGTCCACGCTCATGGCCCAGGCTGCTGGTCCTGGAGGATTCCAACGATAGAGATGAGGCTCTTTTTCGCCGGAGCCGAGGAAGTGCGGATCCTGGCCGTACCGGGCCAACGTGCCGTGTCTGACGATGTCGCCGGCGACGTCGAAGATGAGGTTGTGATGATCGGTACTGGCCAACTTCACAGCGCCGTCGGCCCTTTGGAGCAAGGGCGCATCGGTGCGGCCGGTCAGCGGGTAAAAGTCGAATCCTGCATTTGCGCCGACCGCGCCGACCTGCCGTCGGCCAAATCCCAAAAGTGCAACGACGCAGTCCGGTGCCTGGCCAGGCACGATCCATACGGGCACGGTCATGGCCGCTTCGCCCATGGACAAGCGGACTTTATCGCCGTTGCGCACATTCAAGTGCCGGGCATTCTGCGGCGAAAGCAGAAGCGGGTTGTCCCAGGTCAATTTCGTCAGCGGCCGTGGCAGCTCCTGCAGCCACGGATTGTTGGCAAAGCGTCCGTCCCACAGCGATGGATCCGGCCGAAACAAGATCGTCAGCGGGTGATCGGGCGGTGCCGACGGTGTCAGGTTTCCCGCCTCCGTGCGCAACGCCACGGTTGCCTTTGGACTCGCGGAATTGGGAACGACGCCGTTCGCCAGCGCGTCATGCCACGACTGCGCGAAGTCGCCCTTATTCTGCTCCTTCCACGTCGCCTGGACGAGATCGACGGCAGCAGCCGGTTCCGGATCCGTGAACAAGGCGACCATCGTGTGAACACTGATGCCGTCATAGAGCGGCAGCGCTTGTGGTTGGAGGATCGTCGCTGTGCCGTCATAGGCGCGGGCGTCACTCCAGGTTTCCCACGCATGCGCCATGGGCACCGCCCAGACCGCCGCCTGGCTGGTCTCGTTCGGCGTCGGCGTCAACGCCGCGCTGAACGCCACCTTGTTAAGCGCCTCGGCGAAGCCCAGCGTCGCGGGCGCGGCATACACCGGATTGCTATCGATGATCAGAAGACTGGCCACCTTTCCGGCCTGCATGTCGGCGACGAGTTCGTTGAGCGAGGTACCCGGTTGGAGGGATCTGTGCGCGACCGGCTCTATGAGATCGAGCGTCGATCCGGGCGCGCCTAGTTTTTCGTTGATCGCATGCACCAGCGCGTGCATTTCCACCGGTTGGTCGGGCCCGACATGCACAAGCGCACGACCGTGATTTGCGATGAGGTCCTTCGCTACTTTGTCGACCCAGTTGGGCGCTCCGGATTGCGGCGTGCTCCCTAGGATCGCCGCCGCAAGCGCCATGACGGTTTGATGGAGTTCCCGCGGACCGGCAATGAATCGATGGTCCGCCATAGAACCAATGAGTGTCGGCGTTGGCTCGACCGCGTAGAGCCGGCTCATCTTTTGCGTGCGGGTCGGATTGCGGCGCGAGGCGAAGTCGCGCGCAAAGCGCAAATGGCCAGGCGCGGAACTCAAGAGGTCGCTGTCGATTGCCAAGATCACGTCCGCAGTTGCCAAGTTCGGTACGCTCTCGACCGCAGCACCGTAAGCGAGTGTTGCTCCTTTGCGAACGTTGTCTCGGGACACCGGCTGCCATTGGTGCCAGCGTGCAGCGGGATAGCTTTTGAGCAGCAGCATCGCATTGCTCCGGCGAGGGTCGGCGACGTGATCGTGCCGGTCAAAATGCGCAATCCAGCGCCATGGTTCGCCGCAATCGTGGCGCGCTGGTTCAACATTGCGGTCTGCAATAGCTGCCAATCTGCCGGAAGCCCGTGTTTGGTGATCTCGGCGGCGCGTTCCGGATCGTAAAATTCCAGCAACTGCGCCTGCCCGAACACGTCGGTAGCGCCGAGGCTCGCCGGATGTTGCGGATTGCCCTCCACTTTGATCGGGCGACCCATCTGATGCTTGACGATGACACCGGCGGCGTAGCCATCCAGGACGTTGGCGGTGCTGAAATAGTTCGGTTGCCCTGGAATGATGTTCGGCGGCACACGCACGGCCGGAGTCAGATGGCCGCTCGGTTCGCCGAGATCGCAACCGCCAAGTCCACTCATCGCCAAGGCGGCGGCCATCAGCTTGAGCACACGGCGCCGATCGGACGGCACCGCCATCGCATCCGCCAGCAAGGGAAATTCCTGTGCTGCGCGCGCAACGAAAGACGGATCATCCGCCAGTTCTTCCAGACTGCGCCATTGCCGATTTATCGGTGACATATCGAACAGTCCGTCAATGTGCGGCCACCGACATGATATTGCGCCAACAAAGTCTGCGGCGAAGGAGTGTTGTCGGTCCGCTCCCATTGTGTGTTGTAGATTTGGTCTTTCGGCCGAAGATGCGGCCCCGGATCGCGATGGCAGTCCAGACAAAATCCCATCGTGAGGGTCTTCGCCTTTTCGGTGAGCGGCATCCGGTCCACTTCGCCGTGACAACTCGAGCAGCCGACTCCCTTGGCGATGTGAATGCTGTGGTTGAAATAGACGTAACCCGGCAGATTGGTGATCCGATGCCAGACGATCGGCTTGTCATCGGCCAAACTTTGCCGCACCGGAGCCAGCAGATCCGCGTTGGTCCAAATCTGGGAATGGCAGGTCATGCAAGTATAGGTCGGCGGCAAGCCGGCGTTCCACGACACTTCAACTGACGTGTGGCAGAATCGGCAATCGATCCCTAGACCCGCCACGTGATGCTGATGGCTGAATGGGACGGGCTGCTCGACATGCCAACCGACATGGCGTGCCCAGTCGACGCGAGGCCATTCCCACCACAAGAACATCGCGACCCCGCACGCTGCGGCGACGACGAGCAACGTCACCGTCGCTATCAGGTTGGCATTAGGCCGGAAGATCGCGGCCATGCGGAAGTCTTCCCCGAGTTGCGAAGGAGGCGTCTGCTGAGAAAGGCACTCACTGGCTTACGCTTGGCGCTTGCCAATGCTGCTCCCTCTGCACACGCCATGTTCTAATCGCCGGAATGCCGTCGAGTTCCATCTTCCGCAGCAAATGACGCACTCGGCTGATGAGTCTGAACTCAGATATTATTCGCCAGCCAGCCGTAACGGGGGACGCTCCTTGCCTTCGAGCGCGCGCAACCGGGCCGTTTCACGGGCAATATAGTCACAGAGTTCCTTGGCACGACGTCCTGCCGCTTCGTGAGCTGCAGGTGAAACACCATCATCGCCTGTTTGCGGAAAGCCATTTCCGAGGCCGCCAAGTAGAATTCCCACATCCGCACAAATCGCAAATCGTAAATTTGTTCTATGGCATCGCGATGAGCGTTGAAACGATCCCGCCAGGCTTGGAGCGTTTCGGCATAGTGCAAGCGTAGGATTTCGACGTCGTCGAGCAACAGTCCCGCGCGTTCAATAGCGGGCAACACCTCGGACAGCGCCGGAATGTGACCGCCAGGGAAAATGTATTTTGCAATCCACGGATTGGTAATGTTAGGCCCTTCCGAGCGCCCTATGGCGGAAAGGACGATGACGCCGTCCTCATCGAGCAGCGCCGCGCACTTACGGAAGAAAACGTCGTAAAAACCGACGCCGACATGTTCGAACATGCCAACGGTGACGATACGATCGAAGTGTTCCACTACACTGCGATAATCTTGAAGCCGGAATTCGGCCTGTCCGGACAATCCTTGCTCTTCCGCCCGCTGGCGTGCGACTGCGAGTTGATTTTTCGACAGGGTAATACCGGTGACGCGCGCTTTGCAGATCCCGGACAGGTAGAGGCTGAGGCCGCCCCAGCCGCTGCCAATTTCAAGCACGCGCTGATTGGGCCTTACCAATAACTTTGCCGCCAGATGCCGCTTTTTGGCGAGTTGAGCGTCGTCGAGCGATTGGTCCGGCGATTCGAAATATGCGCAGCTATATTGCTGATCGGCGTCGAGAAACAGCCGGTAGAGCGCATCGTCAAGATCGTAGTGATGGGCAACATTACGCTGCGCGCGTCGCGGCGAGTTAAATTGGTGCAAACGGCGGCCTATGTAACGGCTTAACCATTGCACTCGCGCCCAATAAGGCAGCTTTGCTTCTTTTGGTTGACTGAGGACGAGGGCGAGCAAATCCGTAATTGAGCCTTGTTCCACGACAAGGCCGCCGTCCACGTAAGCCTCACCCAGTTTGAGTTCAGGATCGATCAAGACCCCCCATTCGGCGCCATCCGTGGTGAAGCGAATTGCAACCGGGCTGCCGCTGCCGTCTCCAATCGCAAAGGTCGACCCACCCGCCGTGGTGATCCGAAGATTGCCTCTGCTGATCGCCCTACCTAACAACTTTTGGAACAAACGGTTCATCGCAATACGCTTCAGCACTGTCTCTATTTAAGTAATGATTTTGGGTGTCTTCGAGTTCCTCATCTTCATAAAATAACCACTTGCGGGTCGCCCGCGGTCGCGACCGATCAGGTAGAGGCTTGCGATCGTGGGGCCGCGCTCAAACGCGCATCAGGCACGGATACATTCGACGCCTTTCGAGGCGTGTACGAGACGGCGTGGCGAAGGCGATTCGCTCTCCGGCTCGCCAATACCGCAGCTAAAGCGCTTCGACGTATTGCACCATGCGCCGACGCTGGTCGGGATCGGGCAAGGTGCCGCGCATGGCGCCGAGATTGTCGGTCATATGCCCGGCGTCGGCCGTGCCGGGGATGACCGCGGTTACCCGCGGGTCGCCCAAAAGGTATTTTAGAAAAAACTGCGCCCAACTGCCGGCGAACGTCGCCGCCCAGTCGGGCAGCGCCTTGCCGCGCACGGCGCGGAACAGCCGGCCGTGACCGAACGGGAGCGCGATCAATATCGCGGCCTTCACCTCGGCGGCAGCCGGCAGGATGCGCTTTTCGGCTTCGCGGTCGTCCAGTGAATAGTCGATCTGTACGAAGTCCGGCTTCTCGCGCGTAAGCACCGCTTCAATCGCCGGAAAGGCGCGGTGATAAGTCGAAGTGATGCCGATATAGCGGCACACACCTTGCGCCTTCCACTCGGCAAAGCGCGAAAGCGATTGTTGCGGGTCGTCAACGTTGTGAAGCTGAAGCAGGTCGACCTTGGCGGTCCGTAGCCGCGCCAGCGAACGTTTGAGCTCGTCATCGTCGGGTGACTCGAGCTTCGTGGCAATGAAGAGTTTGTTGCGCAGGCCACCTGCCGCGATCACGTCGCCGAGGACGTGCTCGGCGTCCCCGTAGGTCGAGGCCGTGTCGATCAGGCTGCCGCCGTTTCCGAGCAGCGCATCCACGACCGCGACCGCTTTCTGTCGAGTGGCGGCGTTGTCGGTATCAAATACCTCAGCGGTGCCGACGCCGACCGCAGGCAGGAGTTCCCCACTCCGTGGAATGGGACGAGCGATGAGCGTGGGACCGGAGCTGCCGATTTGCGGCGCCGATGTTTGCGCGATCACGGCTGGGGCAAGCGCGACCGCGGCTGCTCCCGTCGCCGGCAACATTGCGAATTCGCGTCGCGTGATGGCGCTCATTTCACTCTCCCGGCGCGGCGGCCGCATTCAGGCGCGCGGCGCGCGCTTCCTGCTCCCGCCCCAGAGCGGCCGAAAGGGCCAGCCAGATCCCGGCCACCGGAGCGGCTACTAGGGCGATCACGCCAAGCTTGAGCCCCAGCATTTGCAAGCTGTCGAATATCCAAGCATACAAAGCATCGGAGCCGCGATAGATGACCACGTCGATCAAATTCTTGGCTTTGTATTTTTCTTCGCGGCCGAGCACCGTGTAGAACACTTGGCGCGCTGGAGCGGCGAAAGAGAAGTGCATCCATCGCTGCGTCACCTGAACGATCAGCACCACAGCGAGCGTCGGCACCACGAAAGCGACCAGGAAGCCTATCACGTAGACTGCCGGCAGCGCCGCGGCAGTCAAGCCGGTGCCGAAGCGCTTGAGCATTTGCCCGGTGGCGACGATCTGCGTCGCCAGGGTCAGCACATTCACGGCAAGATCGATCGCGGCGAAAATGCGGACTTGCGAGCCAGCGCCTTGCACCCCGGTCGCGACCATGTGGATCTGCTCCATATAAAGGATCGTGGCGCAGAACGACTGCAAACTGATCCAAGCGGCGATGCCGAGCAGATAAGGCGAAGCAATGAGCTCGGGCAGCGCCGCGAAGGCACTGCCGCCCAGACGTTGCGGCTCGGCCTGCGCGCCCGCCCGCGCGGTCGCCGCACGCTCCAGCCGCCAGACGCAGAACACCGCCGCTTCCAACAAAAGCACCGCTGCGAGCAGGAAATTCACCGGGCCGAGCGGCCCCGATAACCAAATCGTCATGACGGGACCGAGCAGCGCTCCGGCGGTGCCGCCGGCACCGATAAAGCCGAACAAGCGCTTGCCCTGCTCGGCAGTAAACAGGTCGGCCATGAACGACCAGAACACCGCAACGGCGAACAGGCTGAAGACGGCAACCCACACGTAAGAACACGCGTGCCACGATCGCCGTACCGGCGTGGAGTGTCATAAGCAGCCAGAACAGCACCAGGTTAGCCGCAAAGAAGTGATAGACGATGGGTATGAATCGCGCACGCGACAGCCTCGCCACCAGCGCCCCGTAAAGCGGCTGGACCACAAGGAGTGTCGCAAACGTCGCGGTAAACAGCCAGGGCAAGTTCCGCACGCCGCCGGCGATGGCCATTTGATCGCGCAGCGGGCGGAGCACGTAATACCCCGCAAGCAGCGTGAAAAAATAGGCGAAGGACCATAAAGCCGCGGCGCGCTCTTGCGGCGTTGCCGGTATGACCCGCGCTCCCCGACGCCGCAACGATGCCAAGCCGCCGGCGCTTTTGCTGTTCGCCTCGACACTCACTGCGGCAACGACAGTTTCTGCTTCAGTTCGGCCGCGCTCACCTGCTGGCCGTAACCAGGCCCGCCACGCTGAAACAGCTTGGCAGCGGCGAGGTCGCCGACAACGACCGGATCGAAACCGGCGTCGCGAACAAGTCCCGCCGCGACGCGCACCGCCTCGGCATCGTCGCCCGCGATCGGCACCGCGAGCTTCGGATCAGGTCGGTTCGCTTCGCGCGCAAAATTCATATAGCCCATCGTGTTGAAAGCGCGGACGAGGCGCGTTCCTGGAAGATATTTCTGCGACGTCACGCCGATGCCGTTCTGCTCAACTTCCTCTGCGATTGCGCCATCGCGGGCCGGCACGGCATTGCAGGTGTCGAGCACGATTTTGCCCTTGAGCGACGCCGCGTAATCCTGACCGATCTTTGGCAGCGCCCCATACGGCACGGAAATCATTATCGCATCGCCGAATGCGATCGCTTGATCGGTCGTTCCGGCCTGGGCGAGCGGTCCGAGACTCGCCACCAGGTCTTTCAGTCCCTCGGGATGGCGATTGGAGAAGAACACCTTGTGGCCGTCTTTGACCCAAAGTCCACCTATGGTGCTGCCGATATGGCCTGCGCCAATCGTACCGATGGGTATTTTGGCGGTGGCGCTCCCGGACTGCGCTCGGCTGCTTTTCGGCCATAAGGCGGCACTCAGCATCAGCGCGCCGCTAGCGGCGAGCATTGCGCGGCGGTCTCGGTCAACCCTATCGTATTTCGGCATCTGAATCTCCTCACGTTTCTGGTCGCAAAGTCATCGCGACTTGAAAGAACTACTGCTGAACACGGCGTGACGCCTTTTGGCGGCGAGAGCAAGGTACGGAACTTTTGCCGGTTAGTGGAGCTTGTTGGGCTTAGAAAAGCGGAGTTACGAAATCGGATCTATTATTTCGCATTTTTCACCAGCGTGTTGAAAAGAATGGGTCGTTTTGACAATTGTGAGTGGTATCCAGTCGTCGCAGTTCCGGCGCGCAACGAAGCGGAACGTCTGCCGAGGCTCTTTGAAGCACTGAGTGGTCAGTCATGGCTCGATAAGAGCGGCAGGCGGCTGGACATAGTTCTCGTTTTGAATGGCTGCAGCGATGCTTCCGCTACGGTCGCCAATCGATGTATGGCGCGCTATCCGAATCTCTCCATTCATCTTTTCGAAATCAATTTTGCTGTCGCAGAAGCCCATGTGGGGTCAGCCCGCCGTTTTGCAATGGAGCGAGCATTACAGATGTGCCGCCATGCGTCACGATCGGTGCTATTGACAACCGATGCGGATGCGGCTCCGACACAGCATTGGATCGACGCCAACTTGCGAGCCCTCAATGCAGGCGCTGCCATTGTTGGCGGTCATATCCTGGGGGACGAAGCCGAAGAGGCCTCGCTCGGCCCCCAGTTTCTTCGACGGGCGGCGCGGCAGTTGCAATATGCGAAGCTCATTGATCATCTCGCCGCGTTGATCGATCCGTTGCCCTACGACCCATGGCCGCGCCACTCCGATCACACCGGGGCAACTCTTGCGGTTCGGGCGGATGTCTATGCCGCGGTCGGCGGAATTCCGGCGTTGCCGTTTCGAGAAGACCTCGCACTTGTCAGTCGCGTGCGTGGCGCGGGATATCAGCTGCGTCATCCGTTAGACGTTTGCGTCAGGGTCTCGGCAAGGCTGGACGGTCGCGCACCCGGGGGTATGGCGGACTGCATCAAGGCTTGGTTGAAGGCCGAGGAGGATGGCCTGCCTCATTTGGTTGAAGACCCGATCTCTACCAGCGCGAGATTGCGAAAACGACGGCAGCACCGCGCTATGAATTTAGAGCGCCCTGTAATGACAAAGCCATCATCGCATCTCAACTCCGCATTATCACCTCAAGTCGCCGCAAACTTGCTGACCATCCCAGCTTCGATCGAGGTCGTGGTGCCCGACGAACCCGACGCACCTTCTGGCATTCCGGTGGAAGCTGCGATCCACCAGATCGAACAAATGATCGCTGACGCGCAAAGCGAAGCCCGTGTCGCGTGAACCACAGTGCCACACCTCTTTTGAAGCAATTGCGCGCATGGTCGGCAGTTGCGCCGTCGATCGCGATAAAGATGGTCGGTTTCCCGAATTAGCCTTCCAAAATCTCCGAGATATTGGCCTCCTCGCGCGTCCGCCTATTGAGAGCCAGGATGCCGCGGCCTTGTTTGGTATCCTCGCCGCGGTCGGTCGTGGCGATTTGAGCGTGGGCCGAATATTCGAAGGCCACGTCAACGCCCTGTTTTTGCTCGAGCATTATGGGACCTTGCCGCAGCGCAAACACTATCAAGGGTTGACCTCAGGCGGGCACATTTTTGGGGTATGGAATACCGATATGCCTGGCGAACCCGTTACGCTCGACGGTATGCGCCTGACCGGCAAGAAAAACTTTGCCAGCGGTGCCGATGGCATCAGCTACGCCGTCATCACCGCAGGTACGGCCGAGAGGCAGCGCCTCATGATCCTGATTCCGATCGCGGGGCTGCCGGTGGACCGATCGTGGTGGCGCCCGCTCGGAATGCGGGCCTCGGGCAGTCATGTTGTCGACTTTACCGGCATCAATGTCGAACCCGATTGGATCCTCGGCGGAGACGACGACTACGTGCGGGAGCCGTGGTTTTCAGGCGGCGCGATCCAATTCGCCGCGGTCCACGTCGGCGGAATGCACGCGGTATTCGATGCTGCTGTAGACCATTTGCGTGCTACGCGGCGGATCGGAGATGCTCATCAACTGCACCGTGTTGGTCGCATGGGCATCGCCGTTGAATCGGGTTACGCGTGGCTCGAACGAGCCGCCATGTTCTGGACTGTGGCCGACCAACCGGGCGCAGGCATTGTGGCGATCGCAAATGCTGCCAGACTCGCCATCGAGTCATTGGCTCTCGGCGTGCTGGAGCTCGCTGAACGTAGTGTCGGCGCCGCTGGGCTGATCGCCCCACACCCGCTGGAGCGGCTTGTTCGCGACTTGCGCACTTACCTGCGCCAGCCGAACCCCGACGGCGCTCTCACGTCTCTGGGGGCCGCGATTGCCAACGACCGTTGGCGTCCGGGGCGCTCATTCGAAGGGGACGGAAAGATTTGACGGCGGAATCCTATTTAAGTGCCACAGATATTTTGGTTATTGCGCCTCATCCCGATGACGAATCGCTTGGTTGCGGCGGCCTGATTGCCAAACTTGCTGCAATGGGACGACGTTTCCACACGGTTTTTGTTACCGATGGTGGCGCGTCGCATCTTGGGTCTCATAAGTGGTCCCGACAGCGCATCGCAATGCTTAGAGAGCAGGAAGCGGAGGAAGCACTGTCTCGCCTCGGGATCGCTGACCAGCCGCGCACTTTCCTTCGGCTGCGTGATGCGGAGATGCCATCAGTATCGTCCGCGAACTGGCGTTCAGCATCGGGCGAGGTGGATGAGATACTTGGAACATTCCTTCCCGACCTGGTGTTACTGCCCTGGCGTCGCGATCCACACTGTGACCACCGGGATTCATGGCGTCTCGTCACTGACGCGATTTGCAAAAACGCAATACGACCCACAATGCTTGAATACACAATTTGGCTCGACGAGTATGGGGCACCAAATGACTATCCCCGTGCCGGCGAAACAGAACCTGTTGATTTCGATATTACGGCCGAAATGGCAATAAAACGGCATGCTGTCGAGGCGCATCTCTCTCAAACAAGTGACCTTATAGACGACGACCCCAACGCGTTCCGCCTGTCGGGCGCGACGATTGATCGGCTGACCGGGCCTCTGGAAAGATACTGGCGGGTCATTCGATGAAGCCCATTGATCCCGCCGGCTTCGAACAAAAATTTCGCGGGAACATCGATCCGTGGGATTACGCCACCTCTCCATTCGAACGCTACAAGCGCGGCGTGCTGCTGCATGCTTGTGGAAGTCGAAAGTACGGAAGGGGTCTTGAACTCGCTTGCGCGATCGGAGAGACGACCAAATGTTTGGCGCGTCTCTGTCTCCGGCTTATTGCCGTCGATTCTTCGCCGACGGCGCTTAAAGAGGCCAAACGACGGCTGAGCGGATTTCGCAATGTCACCCTCCGACAGGCAGTGCTTCCCGACGGAGCTCCTCGCGGCCCCTTCGATCTCATTGTTGCCTCGGAGCTGGCATACTATCTTGGGCCTTCCGCCCTGCGTGAATTGTTACAGAAAATGGAGCTGGCGCTGGCTCCTGGGGGCAGGATTGTCTTTCTCAATCACAGTCGGCCAATAGGCGATGCTGCGCAGTCTCCCGAGCGTGCGCAACGCAAAGTTCGGTCGACATTTCAGAAGTCAATGTCGATAGTTTTTCATAAGCGGCACAGTCGATTCGACGTCGTTGCTTTCCGTAAGCGCCGAATCCTCAGGCCCGCCGAATGACGCGTAAAGACGCCTTGCCGCGCCAGGTCATGGACGCGCGCTCCGTCGATGCAATCCCGCGCGGCAAGGAATGGCAGTACGAACCAAAGTGGGATGGTTTTCGCTGCTTGCTTTCACGCAGCGGCAAGGTGGTGCGGATGACGTCCAAGTCGGGACAGGATCTCAACCGGTATTTTCCGGAAATTTCGACCGCGGCTGCAGCGCTACGCGAGAAGACCTTCATCCTCGACGGAGAAATCGTTGTGCCGATCGGAAAGTCGTTCTCATTCGACGATCTGCTGCAGAGAATTCATCCAGCGGCCACCCGCGTAAAACGCCTGTCGGTGGAAAATCCGGCGTTATTTCTTGCGTTCGACATCCTGAAGCGCGGCAAAGCCGATCTCGCCGGAGCGCCTCTTACAAAGCGCCGTTCGGAGCTCGAGGCATTGGCTACCCATTGCTTCACCCCAAGAACTCCTTTTCGGCTGTCGCCGTCGAGTCGGAAATTCGACGATGCGAAGCGATGGCTAAGGTCGGCCGGCAGCGGAAGCGACGGCGTGATCGCAAAGCGCGTCGACCTTCCCTACCAAGCCGGCAATCGAGACGGGATGCAGAAGATCAAGCGATATCGCAGTGCCGACTGCGTCATCGGTGGATTCCGTTATGGTGAGCGAAAATATGCCGGCCGAGAAGTGGTCGGCTCGGTGTTGCTCGGCTTATACGACGCCCAAGGCAATCTCCATCACGTTGGATTCTCCTCTGGAATCAAAGCCGGCGATAAGGTCGCTCTCACCGATAAACTCGAAGCAATCAGAGCCGATCGGAGTTTTACGGGTAACACGCCGGGCGGTCCGAGCCGCTGGTCGACGAAACGGTCTTCCGAGTGGCAACCGACCAAAGTGAAATTCGTGGTCGAGGTTTCGTATGACCACTTTACGGGAGGCCGATTTCGCCACGGCACGTCAATCTTGCGTTGGCGGCCCGATAAGGCACCAACGCAATGTACAATGGATCAGCTCAAGCAGAATTCAATTAGCCCTGCGGTGCTACTCGGCTTTTAGTGGGTGCGCTCCCGATTATCAGGCGCACGGAGGGGAACCCGTTTGTGAACGGAACGATGTACATCGTTGCCGATTGGTAACAGAGGGTCATATCGCAAGGAGCATCTCATGGATTTGAATGGCAAGAAGATCGCGATTTTGGCCGCCAATGGTTTTGAACAGACGGAACTTGAGATTCCCCGTGATCGCCTCAAGAAGGCAGGTGCAACCGTCGATGTAGTTTCGCTCGCAGCCGGCGAAATCAAGGGCTGGGACAAGAAGGATTGGGGTCGGCCCGTGAAGGTCGACAAGACGCTCGATCAGGTGTCGGCAGCCGAATACGATGCAGTGGTGTTGCCGGGCGGACAGATCAATCCCGATCTGCTCCGGGTTGAACCCAAAGCGCTGGCGTTCATCAAGGACACGTTCGACGCGAAGAAAATCGTCGCCGCGGTTTGCCACGCCCCATGGCTGTTGATCGAAACAGGCATCGTAAAGGGGCGCAAGGTGACATCCTACAAGTCCATCAAGACCGACATTATGAATGCGGGTGGAAAGTGGGAAGACTCGGAAGTCGTGGTTGACAACGGCGTCATCACGTCTCGCAATCCCGGCGATCTCGAAGCGTTCAGCGCCAAAATCATCGAAGAGGTCAAGGAAGGTCGCCATAAGCAACGGAGCGCTGCTTAACGCCCGTGGGTCGAAGCCGTCTTTGAGAAAGCGACCGTAGGCTGATTCGACTTGGCGACGAAGTCCTACAAAAAGAGCCAAGTCAACGAGCAATGCGAAGTCTTAAGAGCGATCGGCGACATGGCGACGGGCGATGATGGCAACGCAAGCCTGCACGTTCATATCGTGCTTGGCCTATCCGACGGACCGACGCGTGGCGGACGTCTTCTCGATGACGGACATCTTCTCGATGAAATGTGGGGCCCACACTGGAAGTCGTTTTGACTGAAACGTCTTCGACGCTTCGTCGAAGGAAGAAAGCTGACCTCGGCATCGCTCTCATCGACATGGGCCCCGAAACACTAACCTCGGGGCTCCCGTGGATGATCGTCCGGCGATTAGCGCAAGCAAATCCAGCAAGGTCGTGACGCCCTGGCGATCGAGCTGGCGTCGTCGAACCGCCCGCTGTTGTGTCAACTTCTGTTGTCGCCTAAGTGCGGCATTTACTTACAACACCCCTGGTGCTGACACTTTCAAACTGTAGTGGAACCTTGACACTCACAACGCGTTAGTGAGCGGCATCGACCTTAACGCGTGCGGCTGGGTAGGCGAATCTCATGCGCAAGTTGGCACCTACTTCTTCACCAGATACCGCCCAAATTGCTTCATTCCGCGCCTTCCCGATTTGTGCGGTGCTGGCGATCGGGATTTGGACCCTCCTTTTCCCGGGTTCGCGCGCGAGCGCAGCTACCGGCGATCAACTTGTCAAGCGGGGTGAATATCTTGCAACGGCTGGCGATTGTGTTTCCTGCCATACAGCGCCTGGTGGCCAGCCCTTCGCTGGCGGTCGCTACATGCCGACGCCATTTGGTGAAATTTCTACACCAAACATCACACCCGATAAGACGACCGGCATCGGCAATTGGAGCGACGACGATTTCTACCGCGCGATGCACGAGGGAATTGGACGTAACAAAGAATATCTGTATCCGGTCTTTCCGTTTCCTTGGTTCACCAAAGTTACGCGCGAGGACGTGCAGGCGATCAAGGCCTACTTGTTTTCACTACCGCCCCAGAACGCGCCGCGACAGCCGCTGAAGCTAGCGTTCCCCTTCAGTGTTCGGGAGAGCCTGGTGGCGTGGCGCACCGCCTTTTTCAAACCCGAAACGTTTACGCCCGACTCTGCAAAAGAGCGACGCTCTCAACCGCGGCGCTTATCTGGTGGAGGGGCTTGGTCATTGCGGGGAATGCCATAATCGCCACAAGCTCTTCGGCGCCTCGGACTGGAGCGGCAAGCTCGAGGGCGGCCAGATCGAAGGATGGTACGCGCCCAACCTCACAACTGCGGGGCACGACAGCATCGAGTCCTGGACCAATCAGCAGCTTGTGACATTCCTCAAGACAGGAGCCGCACCAGGAAAAGGCGTAGCGCTTGGCCCGATGCGCGAGACGATCGACAACAGCCTGAGCCATCTCTCCGACGAAGACATCAATGCTATCGCCACCTATATCAAATCAGCAACTGCCAACGAATCCGCGAAGGCGACGACGCGAACTGTCCTACCGACGCGCGGCGGCGGTGAGGTTTACCTCAGCTCGTGCGCATTCTGTCATGGGGTCGACGGCAAAGGTGTCGCCGGTTCAATTCCTGCGCTGGCCGGAAATCCTGCGGTCGCGGCCGAGGGACCTGAAAACGTGATCCGCGTCGTGCTCGGTGGTCTCGAGGCGTCGCATGGTCAAGCGCCCATGCCAGCCGTCGGGATGGGTTTATCCGACGGCGATATCGCCGCGGTCGTCAACTACGTTCGCACGTCATGGGGCAATAAGGCTCCGGCGAATGCCGAAAGCGGAACAGTGGCAAGTCTCAGGCCCAAGACCCGCACGCTTTTAGCGGGCGATCTGCCGAACGGCTGCCCGTCAATTCCCAATCCCGCGTTGTCCAAGGCGGTCGGCGCGGCGGGCGACCAGTTGAAGGGCGTCGATCTGGCCAATATGCTTCCCCGCATCGATACGATCTTGCCAACACTCAAGAAGAGCGGCGCCTCGGATGATGATATTGTCAACGCCTTGACCATTGCCTATTGCCCTGTGGTCATGACCGACAAAACTCTGCCGCAAGGCGAACGCGCTTCGCTCCTCGGCAATTTCAGCGTGCTCGTCTATGGGCAGCTCAAGAACGGCAAGAAGCCGAACTAAACCAGAAGACGTCTGGCATTGCTTTCGTAGAACTTATCATATCGGGACGTCACGATCCGAGCCGTTACGGTCCATCAAGGCCTAACAGGATAAGCGTGCCATGACGGGCTTGTCACGATGAACCAGGGAACCGCCGGCGCCGATTCTCGCCATCTCGACGAACGTGAGCAGACCCAGGCCGCCGAGCACGCCGCGCCGCAGGCCTTGGTCATTCACGAAGTCGTCCGCGAAGAGGGCGAACTCGAACTGCGCCGTCGCAACGTGGCGTTGCTGTGGTCCGGACTGGCCGCCGGCCTATCCATGGGCTTTTCGCTGCTCACAATGGCCGTCCTCCAGTCGACCCTTCCAGAAGAACCTTGGAGGCGGTTGCTCGACAGCCCGGGTTATTGCGTCGGCTTCGTCATTACCATCTTGGGTCGGCAGCAATTGTTCACCGAGAGCACCCTCACGGCTGTCCTGCCTTTGATGGTGCGACGCGACGTTGCGACATTGCTTTCAGTATTGCGGATGTGGGGCATTGTTCTCGTAGCCAATCTCATCGGAACGTTCGCTTTCGCCCTTTTTATCTCGCCCGACCATCTCTTCAGCGATCCGGTGCGGCAATCGATGGTGCAGATCGGCCAGGACATGCTCGCGGGCCCGATTGGTTTCAAGATTATCAAGGCGGTTCTCGCGGGATGGTTGATCGCCCTCATGGTGTGGACCTTGCCCAGCGCACGCTCGGCCCGGCTGTTTGTCATCCTCTTGCTGACCTATGTGGTTGCGGTAGCGCGCCTGCCGCATGTCATCGCCGGCTCTGTGGAAACGGCATTTGCGGTTATTTCCGGCCACGCCACCGTGGCAGATTATCTCTTGCACTTCCTCCTGCCGACGTTGCTTGGAAATACCATCGGGGGAGTCGCGCTTGTCGGATTCCTCAATCATGCTCCGCTCGCGCCCGAGCTTCAGGAAGAGGTCGAAGAGAGCGGAGAAGAAAAGGACCCAAGCGACCCGCGGCGTACCGGGCGGCCAAATCCAAGCGATCGAAATGTCAAACATTAAAATAGCAACCCTGAAGATATTATCTCGGATATTGGCCACAGGCTTTCGGGAAAGATAATGCTCAACGGATCGTCCATGGTCAGAACGACCGTAACCGGCATCGTTGGCTCACTCACCGATACGGGGATTAAGTTTGCCGCCCGTTAGGCTGCTTGGGCGATGCCGAGCTGCGACCAGATCGCAACAAGCGACTCGACCAGATGGTCGATGTCTGCGTCGCTGTGGAACGGCGACGGCGTTATTCGCAATCGCTCGGTGCCGCGCGCCACGGTGGGGTAATTGATCGGCTGCACGTAGATGTCATACTGTTCGAGCAGCAGATCGCTGATGTGCTTGCATAGCACCGGATCGCCGACCATCACCGGCACGATATGGCTGGGATTCTTCAAGCACGGGATTCCAGTTTCATCGAGCCGGTGTCGAAGCGCGGTGACGCGATTCCGAACGCGCGCGCGCTCTGTTGAACTCTCTTTGAGATAGCGGACGCTGGCAAGCGCTCCGGCCGCCACGTGCGGCGGCAGCGACGTCGTAAAAATGAAACCGGATGCGAAACTGCGTACAAAATCGCACAATGCCGCCGACGCGGCCACGTAACCGCCAACGATCCCGAACGCCTTCGCCAACGTACCCTCAATGACCGTGAGCCGATGGGTCAGGCCATCACGCTCGGCGACGCCGCCGCCGCGCGGGCCATAAAGGCCGACGGCATGCACCTCATCGAGGTAGGTCATCGCGCCGTGCGCGTCAGCGACGTCACATAGCTCGGCGATCGGCGCGATATCGCCATCCATGGAGTAGACGGACTCAAACGCTACAAGCTTCGCTGCGGCGGGATCGATATCGGCGAGCTTGCGGTCGAGGTCGGCCGGATCATTATGAGCGAAGATGCGCGTCTGGGCGCGGCTATGGCGGATGCCCTCGATCATGGAAGCGTGGTTGGACTCGTCGGACAACACGATACAGCCCGGCATGCGCGCGGCGAGCGTTCCCAGCGCTGCCCAATTGGACACATAACCCGACGTGAACAGCAACGCGTCTTCCTTGCCATGAAGATCGGCGAGCTCCCGCTCAAGCAGAACGTGATAATGGTTAGTCCCTGAAATGTTACGCGTGCCACCGGCGCCCGCGCCGCAACGCTCGATGGCCTCGTGCATGGCTGCCAGTACGGCCGGGTGTTGTCCCATTCCCAAGTAGTCGTTGGAACACCAAACAGTCACGTCCCGACGTCCGCGGGCACTGTGATACGTCGCTCGTGGAAAGTTACCAACCTGGCGCTCAAGGTCGGCAAAAACGCGATAGCGGCCCTCCTTGCGTAGACCATCGAGCTGTTTGCGGAAATAAGACTCGTAGTTCATTGCTTCCTCCAATCGGCGGGCATTGCCGGTGCAAAGCCGCCGCATTGCTGTGCTCCTTCGTCGTGCCGGGCGCGCTCGGCAAACGCTTGCCTAAATCGATCTTCCAGCCTTCGTCTTGCGGTCATCAGGCATTCGGGGTCTGTCTTTGCGGGATCATCAACGGTGGTGTTCGGGCCTGTCGTCCGTTCCGGGGCGGGTGCATTTGCGCGCATGGCATCACCGTGATCGGGGTTTGGTCGTCATCTATTCATGGATCGGGTACTTTGGTAACGACACTCGGTACTCGCCGGTCTTGGGCCAGGGTCGTGGCCGAGCGCCTGTCGACTTGAACAGTCCGCGAGCGCATCCCCCAACTCCAAAGCGCGGCAATCGGCAGCGGCACGACCATAAACCAATGCTCCAGCACGCCGAGCGCCATTAAAGACGCCAGGAGCATGGTCCCGGTCGATTGGAATGCGCTGGTATCGCCCGTCAGTCCTATGGCAACCAGAAGCGTGGTTGCCGCCGTTGCCGTTGTGACCGCGATAGCGAAGAAAAGGCCGATCGGCTTTCGGGTGAAGAAGCTCGTCAGATAACTCAGACGATCCGGCAAAAATTCGTGATTGAGCACAGGAACACCGACAAACAGATTGAGCTTTGCGCTCACGCGCATCGTCCACAGGATCAAGAATGTCCAGGTGCCGAATTGATTGTCCGCTTTCCAGGTAACGGCTACGACCGCAACGCCGGATAGGACGAGGGCGATCTCGTGGTAAATGATGGCTTCCAAAGCCAAGGCGGCGCGCCGCCATCCGACGCAGCCTTCGGGGCATGCTTGGCGGCGCGGACCCGTCACGACGCCGGTTAAGAACCCGAACTCCTGCGTGCCCCACAACAGCACCGCGCATGTGAAAGCGACATACGCCCCGGTGACGCTGGTATCAGCACCGCTTCGCGCCAGGCCATAAAGCGATGCCGCAAACAACACAGCGGCGCCAAACAGCCACGCCGGCGAACTCCAACCGGGCCGGCCGACAATGTAAAGCACCACACCGGTGCTGAACCACCACACGAACAATGCGCAGAACGCTGCGACAGCCGGGTGGGAGAGAAGCGTCATTCCGGGCCCTACCAGGCTGGAGCCAGAGTGACGTGCTGCGGCAGCACGTTATGTTTGGCCGGAAGCAGGAAGAGCCTCGCGAACGTCGCCGCGGCGGCAATGCCGAGACCGATGCTCTTGACGCGGCCCGCGACCCCTCCCCTCGCCTTCGCCGCAGCGCTCGCTTCCGCGATCCGCCATAGCCGGTCGAGACCGCTGCGGAAGGCGGGATTGTCGAGATCAAGGACAAGCGGGAACACCTGCTGGGATATTTCCGACGTGATGCGGAACACCGTGAAGTCGTAGTCGGTCGGCTCGAGCCCGATCGCCTTATGGAATGCCGGGCGCATATGATCACGCACGTACATCGTGGCGAAAACCGCCAGCAGGAAAAATTTGATCCAGAGCTTGTTGCGGCCCGCTAGCAAAGTCGGATCGGCGCGCATCAGAAGCGCAAACGCCTCGCCGTGTCGGAACTCATCGTTGCACCATCGTTCGAACCAGCGGAAGATCGGATGAAACTGCCGTTCCGGATGACGCTCGAGCTGCCGATAAATGGTGATGTACCGCGCATAGCCGATTTTCTCGGAGAGATAGGTCGCGTAGAAAATGAATTTCGGCTTGAAGTAGGTGTATTTCTTGACCCGCGTGAGGAAGCTCAGGTCGATGCCGATGCCGATTTCCTTCAAGGCCTCGTTGATAAAGCCCGCATGGCGCGATTCGTCGCGGCTCATGTAGCTGAACAACTCGCGAATATCGGGATTTTTTATCTGCTTCTTGATCTCGGAATACAGCACGCAGCCGGAGAATTCCGCGGTCAACGAGCTGACCAGAAAATCGACGAATTCCGTGCGCAATCCATCCGGCAGTTTGGCGAGATCGAAGTCGAAAGGGTCGGTGCGGCGGAAGTGCGCTTTGTTGTAGTCACACCGCAACTCGCTGATCATGGCGTCCCATTCGGAGCGCACGAGGTCGACGTCGAGACGATCCATCGCCTCGAAGTCGGTCGTATAGAAGCGCGGACTGAGCATGGTGTCGGTTTGCGCGGCCTTCGTCGTTGCGTTGGCGCCGCCGCCTTCCATGGGAATCATGACGCTCTCCCAGCTGAAAAACTGACTTCATACAGTTCAGTCAGTTCGAGGTAACCCTTCAAGCGGGCAAGGACGCTGCCGAGAATGCCCGCCCTTACGATCGTGACGCGGCGATTGCAGACAATGTGTTCGCCGAAGCCCACTTGCGTCGGCGCATCGTGGACGATGACTTGATCCCCGGAGCGGATCTCGATTCCATCGATCTCCACGTAGGCATGGAGGCTCTCGGTGGTCTGTTCCAGATCGACCGTGCAGGGCAGTTCGATCGTGTGCCGGCCGGCGAACCACGTTGCCATCATCGCGATGCACTCCGGTCTTGGAGCAGACGGGCGAAGGCCGCGAAATTCGTCTGGCCAAACGATACCAGCTCGATGCGCTCATGGGTCCCGACGTCTTCGATCGAAAGTCGACCGTCGCTCCATCGCGTCAGCAGGAACGGTGGTGCTTCACCGACATCCTCGCGCCGGCGTTCGCGCGTAAGTCCACGCAGCACGCCGCGGACAAAGCCATTGGTTCCGGGCGCGAGGACGTCGACGATCCGATCGGTCCCCGCTTCATAGACCGTCACGGCGCCGTCGGCGCGGTCCTCAAACTGCAGTTCGCGGCTTTGCACCGCCATCGCGTCCGGCGCGTGGGTCGTTCCGATGCCGCTCACGCGCGCGAAACCGGTGGCGAGCAGACTGAGCGCGACCAGCGCACCCGCACCATACAACGCGCCGCGCGGGAACCGTCGATCTTGCTTCGTCTGCACCATGGGTCGCACTCCCGTCATGCTGTCGCCGCGGCCGCTTGCACCGGTATAACGGCACTATCCGTGATCGCCTCGTCGGCGATGATCGGGGCGACTGAACCCGCTGCGTTCGCGGCCGCAACGACGGCGCGTGCCAGGATTTCGGAAACGTGTTTCGCATCACCGACCGCCCGCAACATCGGCTCAGTTCGCGCCGCGCGCCACGGGCGCACGTGCGGCCAAAGCATCAGGTACGCAAGGCGGTCGTTGCCGGAGATTGCGATCGGAATGTCGCCGCTGCCGTCGGCATAAGACCGCAACGCCGCGGCGCCCATGATGCGGAAGGGAACATTCAACGTCATCGGCAAAGCGATACCGAACTGCATAATGACGCGCCGGCTGGTGATGGTGTATTGCGTCGTCCGGCTGGAGAACCATGACAGCAGCAGCAGAACGCCGCACGCCGCACTGAACGGCACGAGCAGCCACAACAGCGCGGTCGTTATCGTGGCAACGCTATCGCCAGCCGCCAAGTCCGACGCCACACACCAGATGGCAATGAGGCCAAAATAGATCGCGACCTGGCGCACACGGAATGCACGCCGCGCCAGCCCGCACCATTGTGGCCGTCCCCGCCAGAGTACAGCCTCACCTGCGGGGAGCGGCCCAGGCAGGGGCAGCTTGGGCGAAAATACGCTCACAGCACCGGCCCCATGCGGTTGGGCATGGCGTAGAGCGTACCGCCTGCGTAATAGCCGACGATCCGATCTTCCTCGCGCTTGGTGACTTGCTCGGGGTTCGCGATCGCCGGCACATCGGCGAACTGGTCGGCCCGGATCGAACGTACCTTTACGGTGCGGTTGCGGCCCCAGACGCGCGCCATCGTCATCGGCAGGAGCGCGCTGCGTGGGCCCGCCGCCGTTCCAACGTCGACCTCAAGGTAGCGGATCAGCAATTCGGCTCGATCGATCCAAACATCCTTCACGGTACCGGCCGCCACGCCGTCCGCGCCAATCACAGCCATGCCGCGCGGATCCGGATCAATCGGTCCGAGGGAAAATCCGGGAAGCGTGCGCATCGGGACAATGCTCGGCGCACCGTCGCCGGCGTGCTCCGGCACGTCGTCGCGATCCGCGTACGAGGCCGGCCCGACGCCATCTTTCATTGGATCGCCGGTCGGCTCCATCGGCGACCCGAGCCAAGGCATGAGCGGCACCACCGGTGCATCGCGCCGATCTGCCTTTGCGCTCGGGACCGTCCGCGTCGAACCATCGCCCATCAGAAACGACTTCGCAGGCGGCATTGCCGGAAAGCCTTGGACCATCACGCCACCCGAGCGATCAGACTCCAGCGGATAGCCCTCGCGCTTGTCTTCTCGACGCAGATAGAAGATCAGGCCAGCGAAAAAAATCCAGAACGCATACAGCACGATCTGGGCCACATCGATGTAACCTGTGATGGCGCCTCTCGGCATGGGATAACCTCCGCGCTTTGCTGGGCTAACCGGGAAACTCGGCGAGCCCAAATTTTGGAGACGGCCGCAAGCGGTTCTCCCGCGCATAGCGCACGAGCGGACCGATCGCGATCAAGGTGGCGAACAACAACGCAATTTCGATGTGGTAGACGAAGGTGTAGCCGGTCGACGGCGTGTTGAGCGCCGGACCAAGCAGACCGTCCGTCGCCATGCTGGACACGATATCGCGCAGGCCGCCACCAAGCGCGATTGCGGTTCCTGCCGCGGTCGCCTGCACCGCGCCCCAGGCGCCGAGCGCCAGACCGCATTGGCCATTACGCGCGAGCTCCATCGCGGCTGTCAACGTGCCGACCGCGAACAACCCGCCGCCGAACCCGATGAGGATCGTTCCGATCCGCAGCAGCAGCGGCGACGTCAGCGGTGCAGAAAAGATGACGCAAGAGAACGCCGCCAGTCCGACCAGCGCTCCAAATGCCGCCAGTCGATAGGCATCGCCGCCGCGACCGAGCGACCGCGCCGCAAGGGCAAATCCGGCCAGCGTGCCGGCGGCGAACAACGCGGTGAGCGCCGTGGTTTGTCCAACCGTAAGGTGGAGAATTTCGCCGCCATAGGGCTCGAGCAGGATGTCCTGCATGGTGAACGCCGCCGTGCCGAGCGCGACGGCCACGAAGATGCGGGTCGACCTGGTGTCGCGGCGGAACTCCGACCATGATTCGCGGAACGCCGGCCGCGGCGTATCTTTCGACGTGCGCGAGGGATCACGCGCCTCCTGCTTCCAGAGCGCGATAATGTTGAGCACGATCGTCGCGAGGGCCGCTCCCTGGACAACCTGGATGAGGCGGAACTCGTGGAAGTCCGCGAGAACCTCGCCGAACAGAAACGCGCTCGCAACCATGCCGAACAACAGCATCACGTAGAGAAACGCGACGACCCGCGGGCGCGACTCTTCGGGAGCGAGATCTGTCGCGAGAGCAAGCCCCGCGGTCTGGGTGGTATGCAGCCCCGCGCCGACAAGGAGGAAAGCCAGTCCGGCGCCGGCATCGCCGATCCAAGCCGGTCCGTTGGCATCACCGGACAGAACGATCAAGGCGAACGGCATGATCGCCAGGCCGCCAAACTGCAGCAGCGTACCGAACCAGATGTACGGCACCCGGCGCCAGCCCAGCGCCGAAAAATGTGTGTCCGAGCGGAAGCCGATCAGCGCGCGCAGCGGCGCAAAAACAAGTGGCAGCGACACCATGACGGCGACGAGCCAGCTTGGCACGCCCAGCTCGACGATCATCACGCGATTGAGCGTGCCGTTGAGCAGCACCACGGCAATGCCGACCGACACCTGGAACAACGATAAGCGCAGCAGGCGGGCGAGCGGAAGTTCCGGCGTCGCTGCATCAGCGAACGGCAGAAAGCGTGTCCCGAGCTTCATCCAACCTTGTGTCAGCTTGGTCCCCACCTGCATCATGACTTGCTCAGCTCCAGAGCCTGCGATGTGTAGAAGCCATTTTGGATTCGGCGGGTACGGCTGGTGCGCCACCCCTGGAGTTTCTGCTCACGGCTCAGGAGGCGGCCGATAGACACTTCGGCGATCGGCTCGATCGCCGGCGCCCTGTTAGCGCGCGGGAACAACCGTCCGACGGCGTGCATGACAGCGAGCGCAGGAGTTCGCGGCGCAAAGGTAAACAGCACGGAATGCCGGGTTCGGGCGGCAAGCCCCGCGAGGGCCGCTACTGCATCGGGAGCGCCATAATGGATCAGCGAGTCCATAGCGACCACGTGATCGAAGTCGCCAAGTGCGGGGGCGAGCATGTCACCCGCCAAAAACTCGACGCTACCGGCACCCCGCGTGCTCGTTGCGCGCGAACGGGCCAGACCGATGAGCGTCGGCGACAGATCGACCGCAACGACGCTCGCGCCGCGGCGCGCTGCCTCGACCGCCAACGCGCCGGTGCCACAGCCCGCGTCAAGCAGTCGCCTGCCGCGCAGGTCGGCCGGCAGCCAACCGATCAGGGTCCGCCGCATCTCGTCACGCCCCGCGCGCACGGTGGCGCGAATGCGATTGACCGGAGCGTCCGATGTCAGCCGCGACCAGGCGTCGACCGCCGTGCGGTCGAAATAGTCCTCGAGCTGGCTGCGACGTTCGACGTATGTGATGCTCGTCATCAGTGCGGTCTCGGATCAGTCGAAGCCAAGAAGGTCAAAAATATCGCGGTCCTTAAGGGGCGTTGCCGCTAACGGCTCGCCGCCCGCCCATAGCGAGGCCGCAAGACGCAGATATTCGTTCTGCACTTTCTCGACCTCGGGTGACGCTTCCATCTCGAACAGGGTCGCCTTTTTGAGGCGGCTCTTGCGGAAGACGTCGAGATCGGGGAACACCGCCAGTGTCTTGAGGCCGGTCTTGTTGTTGTACTTGTCGAGCTGATCGGTGGCGTCGCTGCGGTTGGCAATAACGCCGCCCAGCCGAACCGCGTAGTTACGCGACTTTGCCTGGATCGCGGCCACGATGCGATTCATGGCGAAGATCGAATCGAAATCATTGGCAGCGACGATGACACCGCGATCGGAATGTTGCAGCGGCGAAGCAAAGCCGCCACAGACCACGTCGCCGAGCACGTCGAAGATCACGACGTCGGTGTCTTCGAGCAGGTGATGCTCCTTGAGGAGTTTGACGGTCTGGCCGACGACATAGCCACCGCAACCCGTACCGGCCGGCGGCCCCCCTGCCTCCACGCACATCACGCCGTTGTAGCCTTCGTAGACGAAATCCTCGGGCCGTAATTCTTCGGTGTGAAAGTTCACGGATTCCAGCGTGTCGATCACCGTCGGCACCAGGCGCTTCGTCAACGTGAAGGTGGAATCGTGCTTGGGGTCGCATCCGATCTGCAACACGCGCTTGCCCAGCTTGGAGAACGCGACCGACAAATTTGACGATGTCGTGCTCTTCCCGATTCCGCCCTTTCCGTAAACCGAAAAGACCTTCGCGCTGCCGATCGATACACTCGGATCCATCTGGACCTGGACGCTGCCTTCGCCGTCGGCTGGGGGCTCTGGCGCGAAATCGCTCTGATCGCGATATTCATGCTGCCACTCCCACTCCGATGCCTTCGATTCGGTCTTCAAGCTCTTCACCGGCCCGGCGCAGCACGTCGAGCGTCGCTTTGTCGGGCGACCAGTAGCGACGCTCATGCGCCTCGATCAGACGATGAGCGACTTTCGCCGATGCCTTCGGGTTGAGCGTAGCGAGCCGTTCGCGCATCTGCGGATCGAGCACGTAAGTCTCTGTCAGTTGCTGATATACCCACGGCGCCACCTGCCCCGTGGTTGCCGACCAGCCGAGCGTATTGGTGACGTGGGCCTCGATCTGCCGCACACCTTCGTAGCCGTGAGCGAGCAGCGCCTCGTACCATTTCGGATTGAGCGCACGCGTGCGCGTTTCCAGCGCAACCTGCTCGGACAGCGTGCGCACTGTGCCATCGCCGCGCGTCTGATCGCCGATATAGACGGTTGCGGCCGTGCCGCGAGCCCGCCGAACGGCGCGGCTGATACCGCCGAGCGTATCGAAATAATGATCGACGGTCGTAACCCCAAGCTCGATCGAATTCGAGGTTCTGATAAGCGATGTCGACGCTCGCGAGCAGATGCGAGAGCACCGCGTCTTGTCGCGAAGGCTTGCCGCTGACGCCATAGGCGAAGCCCTTGCGCCGCACATAGGCGTCGGCCAGTTCGTCTTCGTCTTTCCAGCCGCCATGATCGACGAGTTGATTAACGTTTGCGCCATAAGCGCCGTCGGCGTTGCCGAAGACGCGCAGCGCCGCCTGATCGAGATCGCCGCCGTGTTTTGACTGGTAGGCGAGCGCGTGCTTGCGCACGAAATTCATGTCCGTGGGTTCGTCGGCATTCGCGGCAAGAAGCGCCGCCTCGGCGAGCAGTTTCGTCTGCAGCGGCAGGAGGTCGCGGAAAATCCCCGAGAGCGTCATGATCGCATCAACCCGCGGCCGGCCGAGCTGCTCCAGCGGTACAAGCTGCGCGCCGGCCAGCCGGCCGTAACTATCGTGGCGCGGCACGGCGCCCATTAGCCAAAGTGCCTGCGCAATGGGGCCGCCCTCGGTCTTCAGGTTGTCGGTGCCCCACAACACGATCGCGACGGTTTCGGGAATTCCCAACCCTTCGACATGATGCCGCTGCAGCAGCCGATCGGCTTGGCGGGCACCGTCCTGAACGGCGAAGGCGCTCGGGATGCGGAACGGATCGAAACCGTGAAGATTGCGGCCGGTCGGAAGAACGTCGGTGTTGCGGATCAGATCGCCACCGGGCGCCGGTCGCACGTAGCCTCCGTCAAGCGCGTGCACGATCGACGGCGTCTCGTGATCCTTGGCAAGAAGAGCATCGAGGACCGCGCGAGAGCTGGCATCCGTGATACCGGCTGCATCCAGCAGTTCGACGCGTTCGGGGATGCTCGGAGGCTGCCCGATCACGTGCAGCCCGTGCGGGATAAGCGTGTACTCCAGTTCGAGTACCGCAACGCGTAACCGATCAACTTCGTTTGCCGCGGCGCCATCCCAAACTGGCTCAGCGTCTGCAAGCTCCACGGCCGCTGCCTGAGCCTGAATAAGAGCCGCGAGCGATCCGCGCTGCTCGACATCCGTATCCGGCTCCAGTGTACGCCACCGGTCGAGCGACGCCTTAAGATCGATTAGTCCGCGGTATAACCCGGCCTTAGAGACCGAAGGCGTCAGATAACTGATGAGGGTGGCCCCGGCGCGCCGCTTGGCAAGCGTCCCCTCGGAAGGATTGTTCGATGCGTAGAGATAGAAATTCGGCAGATCGCCGATGAGCCGGTCGGGCCAGCACTCGCCGGACAGACCGGCCTGCTTGCCGGGCATGAATTCGAGCGCGCCGTGCGTGCCGAAATGCAGCACCGCATGAGCACCGAAGTCGTCCCGGATCCAGCGGTAGAAAGCGGCAAAGGCGTGCGTCGGCGCAAACCCATTCTCGAACAGAAGGCGCATCGGATCGCCTTCGTAGCCGAAGGCCGGCTGCACACCGACGAAGACATTTCCGAACCGTTCGCCGAGCACGAAGAGGCCTGCGCCGTCGGTGTTGTGCCGGCCGGGCGCCGGACCCCATTGGCGCTCGATGTCAGCCAGCCAGCGCTCGCGCCGCACGTGATCGTCTGTGGCGATACGCACCGCGACGTTGGCGTCGGCGCCGAAGCGCGCGGCGTTCCCCTCGAGAAGCCGCGCACGTAGCGCGTCCACCGTTTCAGGGACCTCGACGTGATAACCCGCGTCCTTCAACGCAGTAAGCGTGTGGTGAAGCGAGGCGTAAACCGAAAGATAAGCCGCGGTACCTGTGCTTCCGGCATTCGGCGGGAAATTGAAAAGTACGATGGCGATCTTGCGCTCAGCACGCGCGGCGCGACGTAGCGCAACAAGCTTGGCGACACGCGCGGCCAGCATCGCCGCGCGCTCGGGATGAACCGACATGTCACGACGCCGTTCTCCATCCGTCGCGGTCGAGCGGCCGCCGAAGGTCATGGGCCAGACCGCGCCGTCGAGTTCCGGGATGGCCACCATCATGGTGGCCTCGACCGGCGTCAGGCCCCGCGCATCGACTTGCCATTGCTGCAGCGTCTGGAATTCGACCGGATGCGCCGCGATGTACGGCACGTCGAGTTCCGCCAACATCTCCTCAGCGGCTTTAGCGTCGTTGTAGGCCGGCCCGCCAACCAACGAGAAACCGGTCAACGAGATGACCGCATCCACGATCGGGCGGCTGCCCTTAATGAAATAACGGCGGATCGCCGGCCGTGAATCGAGACCGCTCGCAAATGCCGGAATGACACGCAATCCCTTCGCTTCAAGCGCAGCGATGACGCCGTCGTAGTGCGCGGTATTACCGGCCAGGACGTAGGACCGCATCACCAGAAGACCGACAACGCCGTTGCTCGCCTTGCGCGGCAAGTGCTCCAGGCGCTCGCATACACGTTGCCGAGCACGCGGATGATAGAGACCGACATCCGGATACTGTGTCGGCGCCAAGGAGCGCATGCTTGTGCGCAAATGGGCTCGCGACCCGGCCGCGTACCGCTCGATCAACATGCGCACCAGGTTGCAGAGATTTTCTTCCGAGCCGG